>CBDBVC010000036.1:0-157090 GCA_965212525.1 Lysobacterales bacterium | reverse complement strand
GCTGGCCTGCCAGTTTCAGGTCCCTGAAATCCATACTGCCGGAAATGTCGACTGCCAGCATCATGTCACGCTGCGATTCGGGAATACTGATCGGTTCACCGATGTACTGGGGTCGTATCAGCGCTGCCACAAACAGCAGGTACGCGAGTACGACCAGAAACCGCGTCCAGTGACTGCCCCGGACAGTTTGCGGGTTATCTGAAATGAAATCGTTGAAGAACGGAACTCGAAGCGCCATACCCGTGGCTCTTGAAGCGGCGGGCAGCAAGCGGTACAGCAGTGGAATCAGCAGCGCCGGAATCAGTGCCCATAGCCACGGAAACTTGATCATGATGCTACCCCGGCCAGACTGGGTGCCTCTGCTTTGATCACTGGCTTGCCTGTGTAGGCATGACGCATCCACACATCTGCCAGTTCGATGATTGCCTCCGGCTTGTCGGTAGCAGGACAGTTGCTATACACCCTGAGTGGCAACAACCATGGCCGCATCTGATACCCTCTGATCACCTGGTGAAATTGATGAAAGATAAGCTGCCCAGTTCTTGCCGCTCATCACTGCCAGTGATCGATCCCCACCTGCTAACAGCACGGTTCTGCGCAACAGGCGTGAAATGGCACGTATCAGCTTGCCCGGGTCGCTGTCCTCACGCCATTGCCGCTCTACCGATTCGAGTTCTTCTCTCACCTTGAGGTAACGCCTGTATCGCCTGTAGCGAATGACCTGAACAATAGTCAGAACAATCAGTATCGTCAGCACCAGTGCTGCCAGGATCCACCAGCCAGGTGCCGGAGGCCACCAGTCCGGTGCCGGCGAGAGGTGAATATCCCGAATTGGAATTTGCGGAACCTCGGGTGCGACGGCAGAACTCATGCGGCTGACCCGGTGCGTCTGGCAAACACGGCAAACAGTGCATCAAGTGGATCCTGATCCGTCATTACCTGTGAATAATGAATCCCTATTCGCTTGCACAGTGATTCGGCAGCCTGATGCTTGTCATTGAAGTACTGCTGAAAACGCTCACGATGCTTTCTGTCCAGCAGATTGATCGTGCCTGAGCGCGAGCCATCACTGACACGGTACTGATCTGCAGGCGGCAATTCCAGTTCGATGTGATCTGCAATATTGAATGCGACAACGTCACAATGCTGTCTCAGCTGTGTCAGGTGCCGGGTCATTTCATCATCCAGTTTCAGGAAATCGGAAAACAGGATAATCAGGCTGCCCGGTCTCGAAACACGCCTGAGACGGTGCATTGACTGACGCATGGATGTTTCCAGCGAGCAGGTCTGAGGATTGTTGGCCAGGGTTGATTCATGCAATGTCTTGATGAAACGCGATATACCACGCCGGCCACCTGCCGGTCTGATCTCCTGATGTGAGCTGGCGCTGTAGATCAACCCACCGATGCGATCACCGCGCTGTATGGCTGCCCAGCCGATCAGACTGGCCATACGGGCTGCCAGTATCACCTTCAGTGTGCCATGGGTTGCAAAATACATGGACGGTGTCATGTCGACCACACAGATGACGGGTCGCTCACGTTCTTCCTGAAAGACCTTGGTATACGGCTCACCCGTTCTTGCCGTCACACGCCAGTCAAGATTACGGATATCATCACCGATCTGATAGGCTCGAGACTCAAGATAATCAACACCTCGCCCCCTGAATCTTGAGGTGTGCACACCGGCAATCACCGATGAGACCGGGCGCTTGCTGTTGAGGATCAGCGTTCTGGCATAACCCTGAAAACGACTCAGGTCGTCCAGCGTGAATCCGAACTGTTCAAGATCGATGGGCTGATTGAACATATGGCTTATGGCAGCGGAATGCGCTCGATCAGGGTTTCGATCATGTGCTGTGTCGTGATTCCGTCGGCCTCGGCTTCAAATGACAGCAGAATGCGGTGCCGCATGACGTCGGTTGCCATGGTCTGGATATCTTCCGGACTGACGAAATCCCGGCCATTCAGCCAGGCATGTGCACGGGCACAGCGATCAAGTGCAATGGTTGCCCTGGGACTGGCACCGTAGTTCACCCAGCTGGCAAGGTCTTCGCCATATTTGCCCGGATCACGCGTCGCCAGAACCAGTTCAACAATGTACTGTTCCAGATCTTCTGACAGATACAGATCGATCACTTCTTTCTGCGCAGCGAAGATATCCTCCTGCGAGATTGTCGTTTCCTGCTCAGTCTTCTCAGACAGCAGTTGCAGAGCCTGTTTACGCCCCAGTTTCATGATGTCGAGTTCGGACTGCCTGTCAGGGTAGCCGATACTGACGTGCAACAGAAATCGATCCAGCTGCGCTTCCGGCAGGGGGTAGGTACCTTCCTGTTCGATTGGGTTCTGTGTGGCCATGACCAGAAACAGTTTAGGCAGGTCGTAGGTATGGCTGCCAACCGTCACCTGCCGTTCGCCCATGGCTTCAAGCAATGCTGACTGAACCTTGGCAGGTGCCCTGTTCACTTCATCAGCCAGAATCAGGTTGTGAAAAATGGGACCGTGCTGAAATTCGAAGTTGGCGTTCTGCGGCCTGAATACCTCCGTTCCTGTTAGGTCTGCCGGTAGCAGATCCGGTGTGAACTGAACCCGGTGGTAATCTCCTTCGATGCGTTGCGCAAGTTCCTTGATGGCCGTTGTCTTGGCCAGACCCGGTGCGCCCTCAACCAGCAGATGTCCGTTTGCCAGCAATGCGATCAGCAGGCGGTCAACCAGAGCCGGTTGGCCGATGATGCATCGGGAAACCTGCTCCCGCAATTCCAGAATCGCTTGTCTCGGCGAATCAGCCGTCATAATACTGTCCTGTTGTACGTTCAAGTTTGTATCCATGCGCATCAGGCGCAGCTTGCGCGCCACTCATTACAAAACGCACTAGTTTACTCGAAATCCGAGAATGTGTGCCATAGGCCATGAGTTTGATCATGTACTGGGCATGAAAAAAGCCGCCCGATGGGCGGCTTTTTTCTGTGTAGCTTACCGGCTTACGGTGTACACGGTGGACTGAACAGTGAACCATCCACCAGGATACCCGTCACCATCAGGGTGGCAGTTGGGTCGCCGGTTGCCGTTGTGAACTCGCACGTACCTGTGGAGGCTTCCGGGTTCGGCATGGATGGTGGACATACAAATCCATTCACAACCGTGGTCACTCTCGCCGTGGTCTCACCATTCACATCGGTGGTTCCCGGAGGATCGGTGATGATAATGGTGCCCGGGCCAGAGTCAATCGTGCAGCTACCGGTAATTCCGATTCCTTCGACCGGGCTGCCGCCTTCATCAAGGTATCGAATGGTGACTGTTGTTGTGCCGTCGCCCAGTATCGCGCTTGGAATCAGCTGGAGAATGGCATTGTTTGGTGCAACGATCATGACATTAGCTGATGAGTCGATGGCACTGAATGTCAGCACATCTTCCATGCTGCCTGAACCTGCGGGAATACCGGAGGTTTCGACCACGGCAACCACACAACCGTCACCGCCGGTCGCATTGGCGGTCAGGCCACTGCCGGCCACACCATCGACACGACCCGTGCCGGTCGACAGATTGAAGGCAAAGTTGATGAACTGTCCCTGGATCGGCACGCGGAGTGCATCCTCCAGGCAGACCAGAACGTTTACGGGACGGTTGGCCTGTATGGTCTGTGGCGATACAGTCAGCGTAGTTGACAGTGCCGCCGGATATCGCATCAGTACGGCATCGGCGAATGTCTGTGGATTGCCCGTATTGCCCTCATCGAATGATCCTTCGACATAGACGGCACTGGCACGACCGATTTGCGAGACCGGGTAGTTAAGACGCGTTGTGGCCACGCCATTTTCATCAGTCACCATATTGGTTTCGATATTGGCGTTTTCAGCACGTCCGATCAGATAAGGAATGACCGGCCCTGAATTCACGACATTGCCTGTTGTGTCATTCAGATTGAATGCGCGATCAACGTTCAGATCGTTCTGATCGATTATTGTGGTCACCTCACGCGCACCCTCAAGATCCTTGTTACCAATCACATCTTCACCGAAGAGTATCAGTGTATCGCCAGGACCGGCACCACCACCAGCGGTCAGGAATGCGCCTGTCGGTGCGTTGAATCGTGTACCACCTTCAGTCGGGTTACCATCACCACCACTGAGGAAGAATACGCCGGGGCCGCCTGTCGGGAACAGTGACAATGGTGCATCAACCAGACCGTAGCGCAGGGTGACCGGGTTGGCCGGTGGATTACCGGCACGGTCGGTGACCAGTGCACTCACATTGATCGAGTAGGTTGCATTGGGTTCAACCGGGAATCCAGCGTCATCAACAACGGTGACCGATGGGTCGACCGGATTGATGAACAGTGAATTGGTTGGAATTGTGGTCAGGCGAACAGCAAAGGGTACACCGTCGCTGATGTCGACCGTGGTCTGACTGACGACTGGCGCCTGAATGCCGTTATCGACATTGTTGTCGGCTGCATCTGCCGTGATTCTCACAGTCACTTCATTGGGCTGGTTACCGCCAACCAGTGTCGCCGTGGTTTCACCCTGAGTGGTCGCAAGAGCAATCGTGGTGCCCTGAACATTGGCACCAGAGGCATTGACACCTCTCAACAGTTCACCCGAGTTTGGCTCGGCAGTAATGATATCGAACTGAACATTGTTGATGCCCGGTCCCGGATTAGCGACATCTTCGAATCCACCGTCCTGAACGATCACCTGAATCGGTCGAGCCGTGATTCCACCCGAACCCTGTATATAGATCGGACCAGGGAATGGTGCGGCCAGAACTGAACCTGGCAAGCCATCGCTGGCGGGCTCGGTCACAGTGATTGTGATTTGCTCGGAGAAATTCTGACCGTCATTCGGATCCTGTGCATTGACCGAGAGGATCACTTCACCGGGTGAATCGAATGAATGAACAAATGCCTTGGCCTCACCGCCTGCCGCATCAATCGGACCGTTCACCAGCAGTGAGAAGAATTCGTCGATGTCGGTCGTCTGGGGATCATCCGCTGTCGAGAACGCGGCAATATCGACCGGTGTGATGGATACGCCAAATTCGGCATTGGTCGGTGAAATCAGATCGCCATCAGCTTCCCTGAACTGCATGTTGACTTCAGCAATATAACGGGAGCCTGGGAAGACAGGAACGCCGGGTGGACGCGCAGGAATTGCCAGCCGGTTTGTCGTCAGTGTCAATCGCTGCAGTGGTGGATTGCCCTGTGCCACCTGAACGATGCCCGTGGTGTTCACGCTGCGGTTGGCCTGTGCATCGAACACACTGGCGTTGACCGTCACGCTGCCGACCGTGTCGTTGGAATGCAGTACCGCCTGTGCCGTG
The DNA here is from genome assembly GCA_965212525.1 of Lysobacterales bacterium. Taxonomy (GTDB): domain Bacteria; phylum Pseudomonadota; class Gammaproteobacteria; order Xanthomonadales; family SZUA-38; genus SZUA-38. The sequence goes on along the minus strand of CBDBVC010000036.1, from coordinate 151,772 downwards.
CCGGCTGTCGTGGTGACCGAAAGTGCACCGGACTGGGTTGCCAGCTCGGTCAATGTAGACAGTAGTGCGATGGATGTATTGTTTACGCTCAGTGACACCACGGTGCCATCAGCAACCACCTGACCGTTATTCGTTCTGACGGTGATGGTCAGCAGGGTAGCGAATTCGGTGCCGGGCTCATAGAACACATCGCCATCGTTGACCGACAGGGTGTTATCCTGGATGGTCAACGTTACTCTCAGGGGAGCCACAGGCTCGGTGGCACCACCTCCGCCGCCGCCCCCACATGCGGCAACAATCAGTGAGGAAATCAGTAGTACAATCGCAATCTTTGTTCTTTTCATTGTTATCATCGTCATACCAGCCTGTCGTCAAATCCTGTTTTGTCGAATCGTGTTATATCAGTTCAGCCGAACATTTTCGTTAAGAATGGTCGGTGTTACAAATATCAACAGTTCGCCTTTGTTGTTTTGTTTCGTTCGTTGCCTGAATAGGTTGCCGATACCAGGGATGTCACCCAGCACAGGCACCTTGTTTTTATCGAGTCTGACCGTCTGTTCATAGATACCGCCCAGAACCACTGTCTGTCCCGAATCGACCAAGACCTCGGTACCCAGCTCACGGGTATCGATACTTGGAATTGAACCTCCCAGCAGGGGCACGATTTCGCCCACTGTGTCCTTCTTCACTTCAAGTTGCAGGAACACGCGCTCATCGGGCGTAATCAATGGCTGCACCTTGAGCTCAAGCACGGCATCCTTGAACGCGATGTTCGCAGCACCCGAGGATGTTGCCTGCAGGTAGGGTATTTCCACACCCTGCCTGATGAACGATTCCTTCTGATTCGCCGTGATGATTCTCGGGCTTGAAATTACTTCGCCCCGCCCTTCTGTTTCCAGTGCAGACAATTCCAGATCGAGCAGGTAATCAGATGTCAGGATACCCACTGCCCAGCGTGCAGCTGTCTGAGTCGATGGGAAATTGACGCTCAGGCGTTCTCCCAGTGGTGGCACTGAAATTCCGGCCGGTGGCACATCAGGGCCAATGAACGGGAAGCCCGAGTTGTTCTGGTTGATCTGCCGATTCACCAGCGCCAGGTTGTTCATTCGATCAACTGCTTCGGAAGAACCGGCCAGACCGATGATGTTTCCACGCTGATCTTCATAACCACCAGTGACACCGAAACGTACGCCTAGTTCGTCACTGAAGTTGTCGTTGGCAATCACAATTCTGGATTCAATCTGAACCTGCCTGACAGGCCTGTCAAGCAGAGTAACCAGTGCCCTGATTTCATCCAGCCGGTCAACCGTATCTGTCAGCAGCAGGACATTGGTGCGCTCATCAACCGTGACAGAGCCACGTGGTGAGAGCAGACCGGCACCGTCATCTCCAGGGTTTGAGTCTGCCGCACTGGTGATGATTGCTGCGAGGTCAGTGGCCTGTGCATAATTGACCTGAATGTAGGTGGAACGCAGTGGTTCGAGCTCACGCTTCTCCTTCAGTGCCTGCAGTAACTGCTTTTCGCGTGCTGCAATTTCAGCTGCCGGCGCGACCCACATGACGTTGTCATTCAGTCGCTTGTCCAGATTCTTGGCCTGGAGAACAATATCCAGCGCCTGATCCCATGGCACGTTGATCAGGTGCAGTGTCAGGTCGCCCTGAACGGTGTCCGAGACCACGATATTGAGCCCCGAGACATCGGCGAGCAGATTCAGAATGGCGCGAACATTGATGCTCTGGAAATTGAACGTCACCCGGCTGCCAGTGTATTCCTGTGGCTGAAGAATCAGTTCTTCAGGCGTCAGCTCTTCTTCAACGAACTTTTCCACCTCGATCACGTATTCATTGCCTGCCTGATAGGCCAGGTGCTCATATTCGCCATCGACGCTGATGTCCATGACAACCTTGTTGCCCTGGGAGCGTGTATCGATGATTTCGACCGGTGTCGCAAAATCGAGCACATCCAGCCGTTGCTCAAGCGCTGCCGGGATGTCCACGTTATAGAATGTCGCCTGCAGCTGACCACCCTTCTTGCTCAGGTCGATGTTGGCGCCATCGGAATTGAACAGTACGATGATCTTGCCCTCGCCTGATTTGCCACGGCGAAAATCAACATTCTCCACAGTGACCGAAGTACGTGAGGAATCGACAGTGGGGGAAACATAGCTTGCCTCTGTTGTTGACGAGAGTGTGGAAGTCGCACCCTGAACATTGATGATCAGGCGATCATCCACCACACTGGTGGTGTAACTGGCATTTCTGAACAGATCGATCACGACTCGCGTTCTGGACCCTGCTTCCACTGCATTGACACTGCGAGTTGCGCCTGATGATATTTCAATGCCCCTGCCCTCCATGGATTTGGTTGTGTTTGGCAGATCTATCGCAATTCGCGGCGGGTTATCGGTCGCAAACATGCTGGGCTCCGGCATCTCACCGGATATTTGCAGAATCACGTCAACTGAACCACCCGAACCGGTTCGATACGAGATATCCTCGAGAACTGCTGCGATTGCTGCGCCACTGAAAACACACCATATCAGTGCACTTATCGCGATCAGTCGCAGACGATTTCTGTTTTGTTTTTTCGTCTTCATAGTGCTCTCACCGGGGTTGGTATCATAGTTATTGTTCATTTTGTTTCCCCAAAACCTGCAGGTCAGCCGTCATCAAGTGCGATTTCGGAAACCGTGAGTTCCCATTTGTTTGGGCCATCTGGAATTAATTCACTGAGCCTGATCATGTTCTCCTGAACCAGGACAATCCTGCCATGATTGCGACCCATGTAATTGTCGATTGTAACCCTGTGTATCACACCATCAGGATCCTCGATCAGTCCGTAGTTGATATCATTGATCAGGAAAGTCCCCACCATTTCCAGGCTGTCGAGCTCGAAGCCTTCGAGAATTTCCTTGCGCCTGTCCGGATCAGGTCTTGGGCCTTCAACCACAACATTCGGATCATCCGGCCTGTCCGGAACATCGTTGATCCCACCACCTGAAAATGGATCGCGAAGCGATTCCACGATGTATACCACCTTCTCCAGTTCCTTGTCCTTGGGCAGTGGCTCGATCGGTACAGGATCACGGTTCTTGGTATCCTGGATGAACTTTCTCAGATCGGCGTCCGATTTCACACACGAGAACAGTACGGCAGATGCCAGCAGCATCAGCAATACCCTGACCGGACCCCTGAAGTTGATAGTGTCAGTCTTGATCATGGTTGGCACACCTGCGGGCTCTGATTGGCGTTTGCGGCCACAGCCGGATTGTTGACCTCATCATCCTCGTCAATTGAACGATAGGTCTTGGCTGTTCCCTCCAGATTCAGCCCACCCGCGTCGTTGGGCTGCAGCTTCAGATCGTGCATGGTAAGGATGATCACACGACGCTCATCTGCTATTTCACTGACGAATCGGCCAAACTGATGGAACGAGCCGTCCATTTGAAGGGCAATTGGCCGTTCCGCGAACACGTCCTTGATAATCTCGGCTTGTGGCTCGAACCGGTCGACGTCGATACCCGTCTCGATGGCAGTCTTGGAGACTGTCTGAAGCAACTGTGGAATCTGGGTCTTGGTCGGCAACTGCTTGAGCAACTCTTCCAGCTTCTCATTGATTTGGCCAAACTGTTCACAGTAGGCATCGAGCTGGGCTGCCTTGCGTTGCTTGCGTGCAAAATCATCACGCAGGGTCTTTTCCTTCCTGACGATGTTCTCGTAAGTCAGAAGGTCGTCCTTGATCTTGAAATAATAGCCGCCAGCAACGATCAGCGCTGCGACAAGAAATGCGGCAATGGCCTTGAATACCGTTGGCCAGCCACCAGGATCCTCAAAATCCAGACTTCTCAGGTCTTCAACAAAGCTCATGCCTGTGCCCCCTCAGCTGCCTGCTCCTGGGCCTGTTCGCCTCGATCGATCTTGACCTGAAGAACGAAGTCGTATTCAACCTGGCGCCCGTCTCCTTGACGTTCGGTCAGTGACAGATCGGTACCGGCCAGAATAGCCGAAGAATTCAGCGCATTCATGTAGGCCGAGACCTTGGAGTTCGAATCAGCAACTCCCGACAGTGTCAGTGTGCGACCGGTCTGCTTGACTTCGGTCAGTCTGACGCCGTCCGGGATGGTTCGTACGATCTGATCGAACAGTTTGACGATTTCCGTTCGATTGGTTTGCAGATCCTCAATTGTCTGTTTCTTGGTGATCAGCTGTTGTTTCAGAATTTCGATGGTATCGATCTCGGCGATCTGTTCATCGAGGGTCTTGATTTCATCACTGAGCATATCATTTCGCTGCTCCTGATTCTGATGCATCAGCTTGACCTGATAAACACCACCCAGGAAGATCAGTAGACCGAACAGGCCCGCAGCAGCCAGAATCACGAAAAACTCTCTCTTTTTGCGTTCTCGCAGCTCTTCGCGCCACGGCAGTAGGTTGATTCTAGCCATTTTACTCAAACCCTCTCAGAGCCAGACCGCAGGCAATCATCAGCGATGGTGCATCCGCGCTCAGAGCCTGTGCCCTGACACGGGATGCGATTGACATGTTGGCAACGGGATTGGCAACCGATGTCGGTATGGCCAGATGCTGTTCCACCATGCTGTCCACACCGGCGATGGAAGAACACCCGCCGGCCAGAACAATGTGCTCCACTGAATCGTACTCACTGGAAGAAAAGAAGAACTGCAGTGATCGACTGACCTGCTGAACCATGGCGTCCTTGAACGGTTCCAGCACTTCCTGCTCATAACTTTCGGGAAGGCCACCCTGACGTTTCGCCAGACCGGCCTCCTCATAGGAAAGACCATAACGTCGCATCACTTCATCAGTCAGCTGTTTGCCACCGAAGACCTGTTCTCGCGTGTAGATGGTGCGACCTTCATTGAGCACGATCAGCGTGGTCATGGTCGCGCCAATATCCACAATCGCAATGCGGGAATTCGGATCGATGCCGAGCTGCTGCGCCACCAGAACAAACGCGTTCTCCATGGCGAATGCCTCGACATCCACAATTTTCGGTGTCAGACCGCCCAGCTCTGCTGCCGCCACCCTCACGTCCACATTCTCGGTACGAGATGCCGCCAGCAACACCTGCATGAGTTCATCATTGCCGGGTACAGAGCCCATCACCTCGAAGTCGAGACTGACTTCATCCAGTGGGTACGGAATGTACTGGTTGGCCTCGATCTGAATCTGACTCTCCAGATCGGCCTCACTCATGTCTGCCGGCATGTTGATGATCTTGGTGATCACCGCAGAGCCGGCAACGGCCAGGGAACAGTGTTTCGCATTCGTACCTGAACGCTTCACTGCACGGTCAATTGCGTCACCCACCGCTTCCACTTCAGCAATGTTTTTCTCGTTAACAGCGTTGACTGGTAACGGCTCCACTGCATAGTGTTCTATACGGTAACGCCCACTGCCCCCGCTAAGCTGAAGCAGCTTGACGGCGGTTGAGCTGATATCGAGACCCACCATTGTGGGTAATTTGTTGCTGAACAATGCCACTCTAATTTCCCTTTTTTACCCTTATATCACACCTTTACAGCAGATAACTACAATGTACATTAAATACAATTCTTAACCAATTATCAACCAAGATTTTTTAAGTTACTGACAGACTGGCCAAGATTATGCGGGTGCCGAGGCACATTTCTAACACCTTTGACGTGTCAAAAATCAGATCTGTGTCATAAAACAGAACGATATTTGACTGATTTTAATCAAAATTACATGCAACAATCGAAGCCCCGAAGCATGACATTTTTATGGAAATCCCGAAACTTCACGACGAGGAGCTGGTCTAGAAAGTAGCGTAACCGTATACTGCCGGTGGATACTCATCAGAAAAAACATGGGATGACCCTTTTTTCACGAACGATCAGACTTCTCCTGAAGCTTGCAATTCTTGGAACATTCACTCTCGCTGTCGGCCTGACAGTCACCTATTTCGTCATCAAGTCTGACCTGCCTGATGTGAGTGTACTCAAGGATGTCCAGCTGCAGGTTCCCATGCGCGTGTTCTCCACTGATGGTCGCCTGATGCAGACCTACGGTGAGAAGCAACGATCCCCTGTGCCGCTTGAAGACATTCCCGACCGCGTCAAGCAGGCCTTCATCGCTGGCGAGGATGCCCGGTTCTATGATCACCCCGGCATCGACTATCAGGGCATCAGCCGGGCGATCTGGCACATCATCAAGACTGGTGGTGACAAGGGACCGGGTGGCAGCACCATCACCCAGCAGCTGGCGAGGGATTTCGGTTTCGTGTCGATGGAGCGATCCTACTCACGCAAGGTCAAGGAATGGTTTCTGGCGATCAAGATCGAGAATGAACTGACCAAGGACGAAATTCTCGAACTGTTCCTGAACAAGACGTATCTGGGCAACCGCGCCTACGGCGTGGCCACCGCAGCTCGCAATTATTACGGCAAGGAGCTGGACGAACTGACCCATGCCGAAGCCGCCATGCTGGCCAGCCTGCCCAAGGCACCATCGCGAATAACACCCATCATCAGCCCGGCAAGAGCCCTGCAGCGACGCAATTATGTGCTCGGACAGATGCTCAAGGAAGGCTACATCAACCAGCAGACGCACGATTCAGCCGTTGCCGAGGAGGACCGCGCCTTCAGGCACGAACCGACTCTGGAAGTGAATGCACCCTATGCGGCTGAACAGGCCAGGCTTGAAGCACTGGAGATACTGGGCAAGGAGAATGCGTACACGGGTGGCTTCAAGGTCTATACCACCATCGACAGCCGATCACAGCAGGCAGCCAATATGGCCGTGATCAATGCACTGAAAGCCTATGACAGGCGCCACGGCTATCGCGGACCACTGGATCAGATCGATCTGGAATCTGCCCTGGAGGGCATGACGTCCTCCGAATTGCTGCAACAGTACAAGCCGATCGCCGGCATCCAGCCAGCCCTGGTGACACAGCTTGATGACGGGTTTGCCATTGCCAGCATGCAGGATGGCCAGGAAATCCTGATCAACTTTGAAGACCTCTCCTGGGCAAAGCCCTACATCAACCATGATCGGGTGGGTGATTCACCAAAAGAGATCGGTGATGTACTCGCTGCCGGGGACATCATTCGTGTCGAGCTGAGCAGTGAAGGCCAGTGGCAGTTGTCACAGGTACCGATGGTTGAAGGTGCATTGATATCGATGCGTCCGAATGACGGCGCCATCTATGCCATGGTCGGCGGTTTTGATTTTGATCGCAGCAAGTTCAACCGCACCATGCAGGCCAAACGCCAGCCTGGCTCCAACTTCAAGCCATTCATCTATGCCGCTGCCCTGAACCGGGGCCTGACGCCAGCGACCGTGATCAATGATTCGGCCGTGGTGTTTGATGACAACACGCTGGAACGGACATGGAAACCTGAAAATTACTCGCGCAAGTTCTTCGGACCCACCCGGCTGAGAGATGGCATCGTTTATTCACGCAACCTGATCTCGATCCGGGTACTGGAACAGGCGGGACTCAGGTTTTCGCGCGATTTCGTCCTGAATTTCGGCTTTGGTGATGAAAACGTCCCGAACGATCTGTCTATGGCGCTGGGTACCGCGACCGTTGAGCCCATCAGTGTTGCCCGAGCCTATGCCGTCTTTGCCAATGGTGGTTTTCTCATCGACCCCTATCTGATCGACCGCATCGAGGACGACCGTGGCAACGTGGTCTACCGATCGTTACCCAGAGTCGCCTGTCTCGAATGCCTCACCCAGTCAAAGCAGGAAACCGGCGAGATTAATGGCCAGACAAGAAAACTCGAATCCATGCCAAGCCAGGCACAACGAATCATCACTGCTGAAACTGCCTACCTGATCGATTCGATGCTGAGGGATGCAGTCAGGCGAGGAACCGGTACCAAGGCACTGGCACTGGGCCGTAATGACCTGGCAGGCAAGACAGGTACCACCAACGACCAGCGAGATGCCTGGTTCTCAGGCTACAATCACGAGAACGTGACAACAACCTGGGTCGGATTTGATCAACCACTGAAGCTTGGCCGTGGTGAAGTAGGCGGTGTTGCCGCACTGCCGATGTGGATAGAATACATGAGGACCGGCCTTGACGGGGTTACGGAAATCGAACGACGTGTACCCGACAATATTGTTTTTGCACGCATCAATCCGGATACGGGACTCATTTGCGGACCGGACAGTCGGGGCTGTATTGAAGAGATATTCAGCCGGGACGCCATTCCCGAAACAGAAGTCGCCAGACAGGAGGACACACTGCGCAACAATCCGTATGACTTGTATTGATCATTCATGACAAATCAGAACAGAGAGGCAGCATGAGCAGACAGCGCAAAACCACAAAAACAGGCCATCTCCGCAAGCTGATAGCCCATGAGGCGGCCCAGATCATGTCGACTGAAGCCATCCGTGACTATTACCACGCAAAAACCAAAGCCGCCCGACGTCTGGGCGTGACACAGGCAACCGAACTGCCCACCAACCGGGAAATAGAACTGGCCCAGGAAGAAAACACCCGACTCTACCGGGCTGATGACAGCCACCGACAACTGCAAACCATGCGTGAATCCGCAGCACAGGCGATGGAATTCTTCAGGCAATTCAATCCGAAGCTGGTTGGTGGCGTGCTTAACGGCAATGTAGATCCGCACAGCACCATCAATCTCCACCTGTTCAGCGACACCATCGAGGAAGTGATCTTTTTCCTGCAGACACAGGGCGTGCCATTTGATCAGTCAGAACGAATGATTCGATTCAGGAACCAGCAGCAAAGCCGGTTTCCGGTGATACAGTTCATGGCTGGTGACGATGCGCTCGACCTGACCATACTGCCATCGTCGACTCGACATCAGTTGCCTCTGAATCATGTCAGCGGGAATCCGATCAATCGCGCAGGCTTTGACGAACTGCAGGAACTGATTTCACTGCAATCAGCATGACAGAGCAGCCTGGAGCAATCTGACCCGAGGCTGCGTCACAGCATACAGATGCTCAGCGCTTCTCGACCGGCACGTAATCCCTTTGCTCCAGACCTGTGTAGATCTGTCGGGGCCTGCCGATGCGCGCATCCTCGGTGACATGCTGCTCCAGCCACTGCGCTACCCAGCCGGCAGTCCGGGCAATGGCAAACATCACCGTGAACATGCTGGTTGGAATCTGCAATGCCTTGTAGATGATGCCCGAGTAGAAATCCACATTCGGATACAGCTTGCGCTTGACGAAATACTCGTCTTCCAGGGCAATCTCTTCCAGCTTCATGGCCAGCTCCAGCAATGGATCATCAACGCCAAGGTCATCGAGTACCTCGTGACAGGCCTTGCGAATAATCTGTGCCCGCGGATCGTAGTTCTTGTACACACGATGGCCGAACCCCATCAACCTGAACGGATCGTCCTTGTCCTTGGCCCGATCGATGAATTTACCGACATTCTCGACAGTACCGATTTCATTGAGCATGCGCAGGACAGCTTCATTGGCACCACCGTGAGCTGGCCCCCACAGGGCACTGATGCCTGCTGCAACGGATGCATAGGGATTTGCCCCGGTACTGCCGACCAGCCTGACTGTCGAAGTACTGGCGTTCTGTTCATGGTCGGCATGCAGGATGAACAGCAGATCCAGTGCCTTGGCGGCTACTGTGCTGACTTCATAGGGTTCTGCCGGCACCGAGAACATCATGTGTAACAGACGCTCGGTGTAGTTCAGAGAATTCTTGGGGTATGAGTATGGCCAGCCGATGGAACGGCGATAACAGGCAGCTGCAATCGTCGGCATTTTTGCGATCATTCGAAATGCAGCGAGATGGCGATGTTCCTCGTCGTTCATGTCAAGAGAATCATGATAGAACGCTGCCAGCGAACCGACACCACTGACCATCATGGCCATGGGATGTGCATCATATCGGAAGCCTTCGATGAATTTCTTCATCGATTCATGGATCATGGTGTGATAGGTGATATCGTGTCGGAAAGTATCCAGTGCGTTCTTGTCCGGCAGGTTGCCATTGATCAGCAGATAGGCCACTTCAATGAACGAGGAATGTTCTGCCAACTGCTCGATCGGGTATCCTCTGTACATCAGCACGCCGTTCTGGCCATCGATGTAGGTGATTGCACTCTTGCAAGCTGCCGTTGCAGCAAAACCGGGGTCGTAGGTGAAATGCCCAAGCTGCTTCGGTACCTGACGGATATCCACAGTGGGCGGCCCCATGGTGCCTTCCAGTACGGGCAATTCTGCTGTCGTGCCGGTTTGAGGGTCAGTCAGATTGAGTGTCTTCGATGACATCGATATCTCCAGGATTCGTTTTAGAATGGTTCACTTGATGAAACAAGCGGATCTTGCAAGGTGTGGTCTAGCGGTCATGAGACCGTCATCCATACGAATTGCTTGCAGGCGGCGCACCCGAGAGCAAATTCAAACAACAGTTTAACATAAGCGGTGATTGTTCAGGAAACTGATGATCCAAATTTCAACGCTGTACAGAGGATACCTTTGTACGTTTACAGCAGATTTGAGTTCAGGCAAAAAAATGCCCGCAATTGCGGGCATTCGAATCTGTTGCAAACCTGTCTGATCAGGATTTGCCGCGCTGATACCGTTTCTTGAAACGATCAACCCGTCCACCGCTGTCAACAATCTTGTGTTGACCGGTATAGAATGGGTGTGATTTGCTGGAGACTTCCACCTTGATCAGCGGGTACTCATTGCCATCTTCCCATTTAATGGTTTCCGAGCTGGTCAGCGTTGAACGTGTCAGGAAGGCGAAATCACAGGAAATGTCCTGGAAAACGACGTCATGATACGCTGGATGGATATCGGCTTTCATTTTGATTGTCCTGTCATACTGACCAATAGGTCATGAAAAAGGAGCCGAATTCTAGCGCCAGTTGCCGCAAGATTCAAGCAAAACTTGGACCATGTTTCGCAAACAACAGCAGGCCACATCAACTGGAAACCCCTGCGCTCATCATTTCCCTGCCTGCTAGTAGACACACTCTTCGAACAGGGGGTCCACCGATTCGTTCCAGGCGCCGTGAAACAATGCCAGTTTACGCTCTGCCGGTGTGACACCACTTCGGGCAATTTCAAACAGTGGCTCAAGGAATCGGGACTCGTCCTGACCCTGTTCACTGGGCCGGGCACGGCGCTTCAGACCGTTCGATGACAGCTCGAGCACAGTCAGAACCAGCTCGTTGAGGGACTGCCCCCTGATGGTTGCAGACAACCCCTGTGTGGGAACATCATCACGCAACTGCTGCCGCTCCTGATCATTCCAGTCGCTGACCAGGTCCCAGGCGGCATCAAGCGAGGTTTGATCGTACAGCAGACCCACCCAGAATGCCGGCAGTGCGCACAGACGTCGCCACGGACCGCCATCGGCACCACGCATTTCCAGGAACCGCTTCAGCCTGACCTCCGGGAATACGGTCGTCATGTGATCCTCGAAATCGGACATGCCCGGACGTTCGCCTGGCAGACACGACAGTCTGCCCTGCATGAAATCACGAAACGATTCACCGGCCGCATCGATGTACTCACCATTTCTGATGACAAAATACATCGGCACATCGAGCAGGTAATCGACCCAGCGTTCGAAACCCATGCCGCTATCAAACACGAACGGCAGCATGCCTGAGCGATCCGGGTCGGTATCCATCCATACGGCCGAGCGAAAACTCAGTGCACCATTGGCCCTGCCCTCGGTGAATGGCGAGTTGGCGAACAGTGCCGTTGCCAGAGGTTGCAACGCCAGCGAGGTACGAAATTTCTTCACCATGTCCATCTCGTCTGAATAATCGAGATTGACCTGGACCGTACAGGTACGCAACATCATGTCCAGTCCATGCTCTCCCACGGTCGGCATGTATCGCCGCATGATGCCGTAGCGCGCCTTCGGCATCCAGTGCATCTGCTCGCGGGTCAGTTTTGGCTGAAACCCCATGCCGGTGAACTGTATACCCAGCTGACTGGCCACTTCCCTGACCTCATCCAGATGCCTGTACACTTCCCGGCAGGTCTGATGAATGTTATCAAGCGGCGCCCCCGACAATTCGAGCTGGCCACCCGGCTCCAGTGTGACCGAGGAACCGTCATCACGTTTCAGCGCAATGATATTGCCTCTCTCATGAACCGGTTGCCAGTCATATGCCATCAGACCCTGCAGCAACGCACGGATACCACGTTCACCTTCGTACGGGACTGCTTCGAGAGTATCGGTATAGAATCCGAACTTTTCATGCTCGGTGCCGATTCGCCACTGATCCGGGGATTTGCAACCCGCTTCGAAGTAGCTGATCAGTTCGTCTTTGTGGGTCAGTAAAGGGCCGTTCTGTTGTTGTTGGCTCAATATGGTTTCCAGTCAGCAGTAACGATTTTGGCGGGCACGCTGCCTAGTGTAGCAATCCTGCATAGTTCTGTCGCTCAATCAGTCGTGCAGCTCATCAGAAGACCCTGTAATTGTAAACTTTCTGTCAGGGAATCTGGCATTTGATGGCAATTTCACATCCTTCACGCATAATAAAGTCGGGCTGTACTCTGCTTATGCTGCAAGAGAGCTGGTCCGAAAAGGTGCGAAACCATGAAAATTCGACTATTCACGACAGCATGCCTTGCGTTGCTCGCATCTCAGGTTCATGCGGCTGCCGTGTCACTCGACTGGGACGTCGCGGTGATGCAATACCCATCCAATTACACATTCACCGACATCGACTATGGGGTCGGCACCATCAATGTGACCTACGACACCACATTGATCTCCAACATCACACCGCGTGAAGTCGCCTTCTATGATACCAGCGGCGGTTTCGGTGACGGCAGCAGTGTACAGACCGCAGCATTGACCGGTACGCCCGAGGTGTCGACTCTGGTCATGAGCGATGCGGTGACAGACTTTGAAATCACCATCTACGATATCGACAACGATGACATCGTCACAGTTGAAGCATTCAATGGCACCACCGATATCACCAACACGATTACATTCACCATCATTTCCGGTTCGCCCACGTTCACACAGGCGAGCAATGTGTTCACCGGAGATGGCACCAATTCGGGCGGCAACTCCACCGCCGGCTCCCTGGATGTCGAAATCGCAGGACCGGTGACCGAATTGCGTGTCACCGGCGAAGCTGACAACGTCACCACCTATGCGCTGTCGGATTTCAATTTCGAAGCACCTGATCCGCCTGGTACTACAGGCAGCTGTGTTCAGGACGAGCTCGACTGGAGTGTCGAATCCTATACTGCCGGCACCTCGACACAGACTTTCACCGTTGCTGATCCGGGTGCCGGATTCAATGACGTCGATTTCACCTTTACCTGGTCTGGCAACACGGCCGATTTTGTGACCGGCAACCCGCAGGAAAACACCGGCTTCACCAACGCCGGCGGTTTACAGCCTGCCGACCCCAAGATCGGACTTCTGCATGATCCAGACCCGAACAACAATTCGGACAACGTGGTCACACTCGACCTGACCTTTACCGAAAATGGCACAGGGACGCCCTATCCAATCGCCGATGCCAGATTCTCGCTGTACGACCTGGATTCGTTCCCGCAGGCCGGTGGCGGTACGCCTGATTTCATCGATCAGGTCATCATCACAGGATCATACAATGGCACCACGGTTGACCCGGTGTTCGAGATGGAATCGGATGGTTCCACCATCGGTTTTGTCGGCAACCAGATGAACGGGCATGATTTTGACGACTCCTCCGATGACAGCCCGAGAAGCACAGTCAATATCTATTTCCCCTCTGAAATAGACAGCATCGAGATCGAGTACTCTGACAGTTCGAACTTCAACGGCGATCGCCAGATCCTGTTCTCGACATTCGGCTTCTGCAGGCCTTCGACCCACAACCTGCCCGTCACGCTGGCCGCCCTGTCAAGCAGCAAGACCGGCAACACTGTGGATGTCAACTGGCAGAGTGCCAGCGAAACCTTGCATGCCGGTTATGAAATCGAACTGTTCTCGAGCAAGGACACCAAGGCTGCCGTGCTGGCAAACCAGTTCATACCCAGCGCACAGAGCTGGACGGCTGAACCGCAGAACTACAGTCTTTCAATCGATCTGGATCACGGCAACCAGCATGCAGACCATGTGATCCTGCACAGTATAGACATATCGGGTGAGGAGCAGAGTTTCGGCCCCTTCCCCATTGGCGAATCAATCGGCAGTGAGATCGGGGCTCGCCGCACACCCTGGCAAAGCATACAGCATGAAGTCAGCGACAAGCTGGCATCTACCGAGTGGTCCATCTCAGGTCTTCTCCGAAAGGAATCGCGACTGAAATCAACGGAATCATCCGCGGCACTGCTGGCCAGCGTTTCAGATGATGGCATCTATCGCCTGACTCACGCTGCCATGCTGGCTGCCGGCCTCGATCTCAGCGGAAAACAGGCTGATCAGATCGCTGTCAGTTTTCGAGGCAAGGCCGTATCACGGCATGTGAACATTGCCGATGAGTCCACAGGCTTCAGCGCGGGAGACTGGATCGATTTTCTAGGCCATGCCCCCACCGATTCTGATGCCCTCTATCTGGACGCCTATCAGTATGTTGTTTCTACTGACAGCACTCTGATTGCCGATGCACCAATGGCCGAGTCTGTGACCGATGGCGAGACAGCGCGCTTCTATCAACACAGTGTCAGTGCGGGTGAAGATCGTCACTACAGCTTTGGCATCCCGGGTGAAGACCCCTGGTATGACAGCCAGCTGCTGTCCTTTGGTTCACCGGCCCAGGCCAGTTACGATGTTCGCGTTGATCACCTGGTCCCGGGTGAGATGTTCGAACTCTCACTCGAGCTTGTCGGCGTGACCAGCTTCGATTCAGAGAACGATCACCATATTCTGGCACGGATGAACAATTCCGGCGTCAACCTGCTGGATTCGCGCAGTGACGGCCTCAACAACTGGCAGGTCAGCACACCGTTCTCGGGTTCAGACATCCACAATGGGATCAACACCATACATCTGACAGCCCCCGGAGATACCGGCACCCTGTTTGACCTGATCTATGTCGATGAAGTCACGCTGTACTATCCACGTCAGTTCGTGGCACAGGGGGACCAACTGGAATTCAATTCGACTGCGGACCGCTTCGAGATCAACGGTTTCGAGAACGGCCGACTGGTGGCCTACGCGATTGATGGCCTCGAGATGAACCGACTTGATGTCAGCGTGGAAAAAAACGGCCCGGACTATTCGGCATCACTGGGCCGGCCCCTGGCTGCCAGCAACAGCACCACACGTTATATTGTCAGTAGCCAGGAAAGCCTGAGAACACCCGTGCTCTCACCCCATCTCGATGACAGGCTGAAAGCACTGGACAGCAATACCAGAATGCTGATCATTGCGCATCCGGCCTTTATGGGTGACGCATTGACTGATTATGCTGCCTTGCGTTCATCCCAGGGCTTCAGCAACCAGATCATCAATGTCTTCGATATCTATTCAGGCTACAGTCAGGGCATGGCATTGCCGTCAGCGATCAGGCAATTCCTGATTGAGACGGCAGCCAGGACAGAGCTGCAGTATGTTCTGCTGGTGGGCGGTGACAGTTACGATTATCGCGATTTCACAGGCATGGGTTCATTGAGCTTCATACCAACGGCATACGCGCTGACCAATGAACTGATCAGTTTCACACCGAGTGATGCCCTGATCGCCGATCTGGACGGAGACGAGGTGCAGGATCTTGCCATCGGGCGCTGGCCCGTTCGTAGCCAGGCAGAGCTGCTCAACACAATCAGCAAGACCATCGAGTTCGAGCAATCCGGACTGTCCTCTCGAAAGACTGCTCTCATGGTGACCGGACGAACCCAGCCCGACCAGCCATCATTTACCGAACAGGCTGACCGGATTGCAGCGCTGTTCACCAGTCATGAATCGACCGACTGGACTGTGGCTGAGAGAGTCTATCTCGATGAGTTGCTGGGCGAGGATGTGACAGCCGAGGGCTTGCGAGTCGCACAGAATACACTGGTGGATGCCATCAATGCAGGTGCTACCACCACCATTTTTGCTGGTCACGGCGCGCCAACACAATGGACCTTCGATGGCCTGCTTGATGCAGAGACAGCCTCGAGATTCACCAACAGGGATCTGCCGACACTGGTAATGCCACTGACCTGTTACACCACCTACTGGGTCGACCCTCACGTCGATACGCTGTCACATTATCTGATCAACAATCCGGACGGTGGTGCCGTCGCCATCCATGGGGCCGTCACACTGAGTGATTACTTTGACAATGAAACCCTGTCTGGCAGGATCATCGACCATATGCTGAATGACGGTGAGACGCTCGGTATGGCCATCGTCAGGGCCAAGCAGTCACTGGCAGCCGAATTCGGAAATCGCTATCGAACCGTACTGATCAACTGGGCACTGCTGGGTGACCCGACTCTGGGGTATCACTGATTCTCGACACCATTGATCAGCAACGTGCTGTCACGGTACAGAAGCTCGACATCAGAACGATCATCGGTCGCTGCCAGCGCGTAGCGATCGATGATCAGATCCACCGCAGTCGCTTCCTCCTGAAGTGACAAGCCCGGATTCTGCTGATTCACCCAGTCGACCAGCATCTGGCGCATCTGGCGCTGCGGCAGTTCAGCATTCAGACTGGCATCGAGCACTTCGAGTAGCACTGACAGATCAGAAAGATACGCGCCTTTCGGTGTCGCTGTCAGCATGACCTGGCCGGACACATCAACCGGTCCCAGTGGGCTTGAGTATGACAACTGCTGAAGATCATGTTGAGGCAAGGCATCGACCAGACCCGGCAGAACGAAGAAAAGGTTGGTTACCAGCTGTTGTATCAATGCATCTCCGGCATAACCCGCTTCCAGTGCACGACGCGATGCGCTCAGCATTTCCAGCAATGATGGAATATGCATCCTCGAGGTCACCGAGCGGTATCTGACATCGCGTACGCTGGATTCGCCGCTACCCATGCTGTCGGCCTGCCAGTCAAGGCTCAACTCGCCAAGCTCCTGCGCCCGGTCAAAACCAAGCCTGAGAGCTGGGCGGGTCAGATCGTATCCGGAGCCCTCCATGATCAGGCTGTCGGAGAGAATGTCGATGGCGAACCGGGGGGACTGTTCTGCCTGCAGTGACAACTCACCACTTAGATTTTCCAGCCTGAAGGCACCGGGCTGACTCAGATCCAGATCATCAAGTTGCACCCGCCAGTCCCTGGCCATGCGACCGGACTGCGCAACAATGCCACCGGCAATGGAATCGCCTTCAAAATCAAATTCGGCACCGACTGTCAGGGTGACACCGATATCAAGATCCACAACTGCCACAGGATCAGAGCCGGGTTGCCTGCCCTTCTCTGCAAAGCTGATCTGGCCGGTCAGCCAGCTGGCCCTTAAATAGGACAACGGCCCGTGATCGAGTTCGGCTGTCATCTCAAGGCTGTCATCACCTGAATCCGGATTGATATCCATGCTGATCACTGAACTGAACCAGCCACGATTGACCACCGGCTCACCGAACCGAACACCATCCATGCGCTGATCGATCTGAATGATGCCGGGCGGCAACTGACTCTGGATCACAAAGCCGCTGACCAGTGGCAGGATGAACACAGCCAGCAACCAGAGTATGAACAACCACTTGAGCCATCGTAACATTGCTGATTTTCCTGTCCGGTAATAAGGTTTCAGGCCGTGAAGTCAAAAACGGTATAATTGCGTTTTCGACCATCATTTACCTCAGAGCATGACGACCAGCAAAGCCGATACACTGCTGCTGCAAGGCGTGAAAGATCTTGGAGCAAGCATCGACAGCAGTCAACTTGATTTGTTGACTCGCTACCTCGATGAACTGCAGCTATGGAACAAGACCTACAACCTGACAGCCATTCGTGAACGTGATCAGATGGTCATCCGGCATGTGCTGGACAGTCTTGCAATTGTGCCGTTCATTTCGGGTGAACGGCTGCTGGATGTCGGTTCCGGAGCCGGCTTGCCCGGCATACCCTCTGCAATCATGCAGCCAGAGCTTGAGGTGACCCTGCTTGATTCCAACGGCAAGAAAACCCGCTTCATGCGTCATGCCTGTCGCACGCTCGGGCTGGAAAATACCACTGTGGTCGATGCCAGAATCGAGACCTGGCAGCCGGATATCCGCTTTGATGTGATCACTGCGCGCGCATTCAGTCAGCCTGCCGTGCTGCTTGAATCCATCTCTGCACTGCTGAATGAAAACGGGTCTGTTCTGGCCATGACCGGAAAACTTGATTCGGAACAGAAAGTGACTGATCATGTCGGGTTCATTTTGGCGGACCAGACAGTTTTGCAGGTACCCATGCTCGATGAAGCACGACATTTACTGATTTACAGGAAGGCCGCTACATGGGAAGGGTAATCGCGATCACAAACCAGAAGGGCGGTGTCGGCAAGACCACAACCTGTGTCAATCTGGCCAGCGCACTGGCTGAATCGGGACGAAAGGTTTTGCTGGTGGATCTGGACCCCCAGGGCAATGCCACCATGGGCTGCGGTATCGACTCACGCAGCTGCGAGATCACGTCGGCTGAAGTGATCCTGGCCGACAATGCCATTGAAGAAGCACTGATCCGTATCGACAGCATGAAGTTCGACCTGATTGCCGCCAACACGGCACTGACGGCCGCCGAGGTTCGGCTGATGGAGCTGATTGGACGCGAACGCAGACTGAGGCAGGCGCTGGAGCCGGTCACAGACCGTTATCAGTACATTCTTCTGGATTGCCCACCCTCACTGAACATGCTGACGGTGAATGCACTCACTGCATCCGACGGTGTACTCATACCCATCCAGTGTGAATACTATGCGCTTGAGGGGCTGGCTTCACTGCTCGATACCATCGGTCAGATCAAGCAGATGGTGAATCCCGATCTCGAAATCGAGGGTATCCTCAGAACCATGTATGACGGTCGCAACAACCTGGCCACCGAAGTCTCCGAACAACTGCTGGAACATTTTCCCGAGCAGGTCTATCGCACCATTATCCCTAGAAATGTACGTGTAGCTGAAGCGCCCAGTCACGGCACCTCGGTGATCCATTATGATCAGGGCTCACGTGGCGCGCTGGCCTATCTGGGACTGGCCGGCGAACTGGTCAGGCGCGAACGCATGGCACAACGCCAGAGGAATTCTGCATGAATGCAAAGAGACGAAGTCTGGGCAAGGGACTGGATGCACTGCTGTCCACCGGACGCGACACCCAGACTCCGACCAGTAATGACGGCCTGATGGACATGCCCATCGAGTTGCTGCAACCCGGCAAGTATCAACCCCGCACCGAGATGGATTCGGATAAGCTCGAGGAACTGGCCGATTCGATACGGGCACAGGGAATCGTGCAGCCGATCGTGGTCAGACCGATCGGTGGCAGACAGCACGAAATCATCGCCGGTGAACGGCGCTGGCGCGCTGCCCAGCTGGCAGGGCTCGATGCCGTACCGGTCATTGTTCGTGAAGTCGACGACAACACCACTATTGCCATCGCGCTGATCGAAAACATTCAGCGCGAGAATCTCAATCCGCTGGAAGAGTCGACCGCCCTGCAGCGTCTGATCAGCGAGTTTGAACTCACTCACCAGGAAGCCGCTGATGCCGTCGGCCGATCACGCGCCTCGGTCTCCAACATGCTGCGACTGCAGGATCTTGAAGAAGACGTCAAGAAGCTGGTGAATGCCGGTCAGATCGAGATGGGACACGCCCGAGCATTGCTGGGCCTGTCCGGTAATGAGCAGTCACACGCCGCCCGGGTGGTGGTCACTCGCAGCCTCTCCGTACGCGAGACGGAGAAACTGGTGCAGGGCTGGGATGGTGGAAAGAAAACGAATTCTGCTGCCAGGCAGACCAAGAAGGATCCCGATATCACCAGGCTGGAGAACGAGTTGACCGAAAAACTCGGCGCCAGGGTGCTGATCAAGCATGCAAGCAACGGAAAGGGCCAGTTGATCATCCAGTACAGTGGAGCCGAGGAACTGGAAGGCATACTTGACCGGATCGAATGATCTGCGGATCCGACTTCACTATTTATTGACAAATTCAGCGCGACAATGCGCGGCTGACCAACACGGACACTCTGTATGAAACAAGCACTGATCCTGATTATTGCACTGACACTTACACTGACGCTGTCTGCCAGCGATCATCCCACCCGGGACGAAATCTCAGAGACTGCCCCGACTCAAGAGAGTACCGAACTCAATCTGCGATTCGGCCGCTTTGATCCGCTGATCGAAACCATCAGCACTCCTCTGGACAACCGTCAGCTGCTCAAGTCCGCCTCCGCACCTGCGCGACACGGAATCGTGCAGTTCAGGCAGAACCGTGAACTGGATCCTCAGCTTATTGATACTCTGGGTGCGACCGTACTCGCCTACATTCCTGACAACGCCTACCTGGTGGAATGGGATCAGACCAGTCGTGAAGCTCTCAATGCATCTGGACAGTTCAGATACATCGGCGATTATGAACCCCGCTTCAGGATTTCTCCGGCGCTCTGGCCTGAACATCTGGGCAATCATCCACGCACCCGGATTCGAGTTGAAGGTTTCAGCAACAGACAGCCCGGTCTGGCTTGCAAGACCCTGATCAAGGCAATCCCTGACCTGAGAGTCATCTATAACAGCGTCACTGAACGCTCGGAGCAATGTGTTGCCTCCGTGCGCAGCACAGACATGGACAAGGTTTATGCGCTCGCAGAATCAGATCACATCATGTGGATCGACAAGGCACTGAAGAACAAGACAATGAACAGTGACTCGGTTGGCCCGATCCAGTCGGGCACGGATTCGATCATGGGTGCAACACTGTGGGACCAGGATCTGCTCGGCACGGGTCAGATTGTGTCTGTTGTTGACTCTGGCCTGGATCGAAATGAGGCCTTCTTCACCCGCTGGACCGATGCGAACGGTGACGCGCCTCTGCTTGTCACGGATGCAGAACAGCCACCACTGGGTCAGGTCGGCAACCTGTTTCCTGATAACAAGGTTGTGGCCTACTACATCCAGCCTGGTGCATCCGAGTATGATGACAACACGGTCTGTGATGGCTCACCCGGTAGCTTTCACGGCACCCACGTCACCGGTTCCGTGGCAGGTGACAAGCCACCGGTTGCCACATCAACCGAACCCAACCACGATGACGGCGACGGCATGGCACCGCATGCCCAGCTGCTGTTTCAGGATATTGGCAGCACCCAGACTGGTTGCCTTGACGGACAAACCGGGTATGAAATGTTCAGCCAGGCCTTCAAGGCCGGTGCCGCCATATCCTCCAACTCCTATGGCGGGTCTGCCCCTTCGGCTCAACAGGACGGTTACTCCTTCAGTGACCGTGAAGTCGACCGTATCACCTATGATGTGGAACAACTGCTGGTGGTGGTTGCTGCCGGAAACAGCGGCGGCAACCCGGTTGACCTGATCATTCATCCAGCGCAGGCCAAGAATTCACTGGCTGTGGCAGCACTCGGGCATGGAAACTCAACGGCCGCGGCAGTCTTTACCTCCACCGGGCCGGCAGCCGATGGCCGCATCAAGCCGGATATCAGCGCACCGGGTACCAGTATCCGTTCGGCTGCAGGCAATGCCGAAAACTCCAACCCACCGCCCGGAATCGCCCAGCCCAGCGTCAGCCTGAAGTCGGGTACTTCCATGGCCACACCCACCGTGTCCGGT
Organism: Lysobacterales bacterium; assembly: GCA_965212525.1. Classification (GTDB taxonomy): domain Bacteria; phylum Pseudomonadota; class Gammaproteobacteria; order Xanthomonadales; family SZUA-38; genus SZUA-38. The sequence goes on along the minus strand of CBDBVC010000036.1, from coordinate 130,101 downwards.
GGCGCTGCCATGATGCGTCAGTATTTCATGGACGGGTTTTATCCGGATGGCGTGCGTGTGGAAGACAATCGCCTGACGCCATCGGGTGCATTGATGAAGGCCACACTGCTCAACGGTACGCTCACGACCGGTATTCTGCCGGATCTCCGGCGTGGCTGGGGCCGGATCTGGCTCGACAACAATCTATATTTTGCTGGAGACGACAGGCATCTGCGTGTGTTCGATGTGGCAAACGATCTTGGGCTCAAGACCGGCGAGAGCAACAACTATCAGATTGAGGTCAATGCAGGCGAAGAATTCAGAGCGACACTGGTCTGGTATGACCCACCCGCCAATTCGGTCAATGGAACGGCATTGGTGAACGATCTGGACCTGATCGTCACAACACCGGACGGCACTTACCTGGGCAATGTGTTCAGTGCGGGCAATTCAGTCACCGGGGGTAGTCGAGACATTCTCAACCCGGTAGAACAAGTCATCCTCGCTGCACCAGTCAGCGGTACCTATACAGTCGAAGTCGCTGCCACTTCGGTCCCAGGTAACGGGCCTTCAAGTACTACTCGACAGGGGTATGCACTGGCTGTTTCTGCAACCCAGTGCGACTCTGCAGTAAGCGCTGCTCCCGAGCTGGAGCTGGTCAACGGCGAAGCAGGACCCACCATAAACCTGTCTGCCGTGGCCAATGCCGACAGTTATCAGATTTACCGGACTGATGGCAACTGCAGTGCCGATGCCAGTTTACAACGACTGGTTGGCACTACCAGCAACGGCAGCCTGATCGATCGCCTGACCCAGGGCGGCAACGAATATGCCTACCGCGCCCGTGCCGTCGATGCCTGTGGCGAAGGCCCGATCAGCGGCTGCAAATCGGTCGTCTCACAGGCGGCCTGTTCTCTGCCACCCCAGTTCGATGCAGCCAGCGTGACCCTCGAAAACCTGGATACTGCCGATTGCGGGGTGACCCTGAACTGGCAGGCTGGCCAGACCAGCTGTGCCGGGACATCACTGTCTTACAACATCTATCGATCAACCGATCCGGAGTTTCTGCCCAGTGCAGGTAACCTGGTGGCACAGGGGCTGACATCGACCAGCTACACTGACACGGCCGTCGAATCCTTCGTGACCTACTACTATGCCGTCAGGGCTGAAGACACCTCTGGATTCGGACCCGGCCCCAATGGCGGCAACGAATCGGATCAGATCAGCCGATTCTCGATCACCACGCAATCGGGTATTCCGGCCAGTGGTAACTTTGTGGAAAATGCCGATGACATCGTGTTCTCAAGCCTTGAAGAACCCTGGCGCGTGACTCAGGTGGTTTCTGCTTCCGGGCCCAGCAGTTTCAGTATTGCCGAAGACGGACTGCCCTATGTGGACCAGACCTGTGCCTTCCTGACCACGCCGCCGATCGAACTGCAGACTTCGGGCACACCCGGGCTGAGCTATGATGCGCGCTATGACATGGAACCCAACTGGGACGGCGTTGTGGTGCAGATCAGCAATGATGGCGGCCAGAGCTGGAATGACCTGCCACCGGCAGGTGGCTACCCGTCAGACCTGAGCATGACTCAGCAGAATGGCGGTGAACCTGTTAATGAGTGTGGATTCCCTGCGACGCAGGGTGCCTTCAATGGCACCATCAACAGTTTCCAGTCATTCACATCCGACCTGTCAGCCTTTGCGGGGGACACCATTCAGATCCGCTGGGCCTTCACTTCTGATCCGAACACCAATGGCGACGGCTTCTTCCTCGACAACATCGTCGTGACCGATGCCAGCACACCGGCTGAATGTGTGGTCAACACCGGAGCATCCGCCGGAATCAGCGGTTCCTGGTATAACGCCAGTCAGTCCGGACACGGCTGGCTGCTGGAAGTGCTGGATCCGATCCCGGGCACAACCAGTGACCGTCTGAACGCCTACTGGTATGTCTACCTGAACGGTGAGCAGGTATGGATGACCGGTGCCGGCAGCTTCCAGGGCAACCAGGCCACCGTTGATGCCTTCATCACCGATGGCCCCAATTTCCCGCCCGCTTATGATTCGGCTGACCTGAACCTCACGCCATGGGGACAGATGACCTTCACCTTCGCCGATGATGAAAACGCCACGGTCAGCTGGAACAGCGATGTGCCCGGCTTCGGTAACAGCAGCATGGACATTACACAGCTGATCGGCATCAGTGATTCTGCCAACAGCTGTCGTTCCGGCACCTGGTTCAGCAGTGCCCAGAACGGGCACGGCTATGTGATGGAAGTGGTCAACATCGGTGGCAGCGATCAGGTGATTCTGGCCTGGTACGTCTACCTCAATGGTCAGCAGGTGTGGCTGTTCGGCCTTGGTCCGCTAGAGGGCGACACGGCTGTTGTGCCTGTGGAAATCTTCAATGGCCCGCAATTCCCGCCCAATTACGACGAGAACAGCCTGGTTCGACAGAACTGGGGCACGGTCACCGTGGACTTCACCGGGCCGGACACGGCCACCATGAGCTGGAATCCGTTGCTGCCCGAATACACACAGGGCACGCTGGACGTGAATCGACTGACCACCCTGAAGGGGCATCAGTGCAATTGATCTGAACTCGGATTTCTGACATGAAAAAACCGCTCAGTTGAGCGGTTTTTTCGTTGCGCAATTGAGAGTCAGGCGCCTTCCATGCCCTTTTCGAAATCATCGACATAGGCATCGAGTATGTCCATCAGTTCCCCCATGGTGACTGTGGTCATCCGGCCCGGACTGGTTGCCACCGAAACCTGGGTATTGCGTGAGGGGCGTCTGGCTCCAGATGCCTTGTTTTCCTTCAGTTCCTTGCGCGCCCATTTCTTGCGTCGCTTCAGAACGGCTTCGTCACCGTACTTCTTCTGCAGGCCATCGAAGGCATCCTCGCCCTTGGCCAGTGTGTCTTCATCCAGTGTTGACTGCATGTCCTTGAATGCCAGCTTGGTTCTGTTGTCACCGAACGAGGCTGCCAGTTTCAGCCAGGCGTATGCCTGAACGTAATCCTGACTCACACCCTGGCCATCAAGATACTGCAGTCCGATCAGCTTCTGGGCTTCCTTGTGACCCCAGCTTGCTGCCTCGAGATACATCTTGTGTGCACCCTGCATGTCACCCTTGTGAACATAGCGGTTGGCCGACTGCATGGATCGGTTGTGCGGATAGATTTCTGTCAGGTCGTAAGCCTGGGTATTGGAGGACATCAGCAACAGAACCAGTGCTGACAACTGGAAAAAGCGGTTGAAATTCATCGATCGTCTCCCTCGAATATTGGTGCCATGGATTGCAGCCCCAAGCGCAACCCATCAATGTTGTGCTATTTAGCATAGTCAACTCGATGGGTATTGTAAAACATTGTCACGCACAGAAATTGATAGCTGACAGACACTGCCTGAAAAGTCTCTTTGTGGTACATTGTGCGGCCGTTTCAGTACTTTTGCCTGACGAACCAGGGTACTCAATGGCAACAGAAGAACACAATCGGAACCTGACCGGCAGGCTGCTGTCGATGTGGCTGTGCGTCCTCGTGATCTCGGTCCAGACTGCCCACGGTTTTGCCACCATGCAGCAGATCAGGGATCGTGGTGAAATCATCGTCGCATTCCGTGAAGCCGCACCTTCAGTACGTATCGATGATGAACGACTTGCAAGGCAACTCGGAAAGCATCTGGGTGTGGATACCCGAATCATCCAGTACCCTGATACTCACAGTGCTCTGAAGGCGCTCAGCGACGGCAAGATTGATCTGCTGGCCGACCCATTGTCGGTTCAGCGCCCCCTACCCGATTCATTGCTGTTCACCTCGCCCGTGCGACATGACAGTCTGGTCAAGGTTGCACGAACCACTCACAGCAAGATTTCACCGAAAGATGCCAGCTGGTCGGTTCAGCCCGGCTCTGACGGATGGCATTATCTGATGACCCGCCGTGAAACCGGTGGCGATTTTCCCATCAAGATCCTGTCATCGCGTCTGACCAGCCATGAGCTGCTGCAGAAGATTGCCAGTGACGAGAATGGCATGGGCATCGTCTACCGCAGTGACATCGATGCCGCCAACGTATTTGGCGTCAGGACGATTGAAAGCCTTGACGACTCGGTGGCACTGGCCTGGGTGATGCGCAGTGATGACCTCGTCCTCAAGGACCAGATTGAGGAGTTTCTGCACCGTAATGCACTGTCAGAGGACCTGATGTACAGTGATCCGGTTGACTTCGAACACATCAGACAACGTGGCACCATCCGGATGGTGACACTTTACCAGCCTGAAACCAGTTTCATCTGGAATGGCGACCAGTTTGGTCTTGAGTTCGAACTGGCCGAGGCCTTTGCAGACAGCCACAATCTGCAACTGCAGATAGTGCTGGCACGTTCCAAGGAAGACCTGCAGCAGCGTCTGCTCAGACGCGAGGCCGATCTGGGTGGTGCCTTCCTGATTTCGGAAAACCTGGATGCACGGCTGGCCGCCTCCATGCCCTATGTGGAAACCGTGGCTCATCTGGTCGGCAAGAAACAGCACTATCGCAGTGAACCACATTACAATCTGCATCAGAAGACCGTGGCCGTTGAACAGGGCAGCCGTTACATCGAGCAACTTCGAATCTGGCAGAATGCCGGCATTGACATCGAGATCCTTACAATGCCCTCGACCGGCCTGGCCGAGCAACTGTTCAATGCCATCGAAACCGGAACAGCCGATTTTGCCATTATCGATGATTACCAATACCGACTGGAAAAGAACTGGCGTCAGGGCCTGAAGATCCTGACCACACTGGAACAGAAACAACCGCGTGTCTGGACTGTCCGGGGCGACAACCCGAGTCTGCTGAAGCAAATCAACACATTCTGGGGCAAGCGCTACGATGACACGGACATACGTTATCTGCGCAAGAAATACCTGCAGCACGACGACGAGAACAGTTCGTTTTCCGAAGCCTATCGCGCCTATGTCCAGCATGGCAGTTTTTCACCCTATGATGACTGGGTTCGGAAATATGCCCGATACTACAATTTTGACTGGCGACTGATCCTGGCCGTGATTTCCCAGGAGAGTCGTTTTGATCCGTCAGCGATTTCGAGCAGTGGTGCCAAGGGTCTGATGCAGGTGATGGATGTGTCCGCCAGACAGGTCGGGATTACCAATCCGCTGGACCCCAAATCAGGCATCCACGCAGGCGTCAAGTATCTGGACTGGATACGCAATCAGCTTGAGTCCGATCTCAACATAAGAGAACGCATCTGGCTGTCTCTGGCGGCTTACAATGGCGGCATCGGCAACATCAAGCGTGCCCGCCGGGAAGCCGTCAGAATGGGGCTCGACCCGGATCGCTGGTTCGGACAGGTTGAAAAGGCAACGCTTGCGCTGTCACGCAAACCCGGACGACGATTTGATGGTCATCAGATCATCAATTACGTGCGCAGGGTGAGGGACTATTACGAATCCTATGTCAGAATGACCGAATTCGACGAATCGGCCATCGCACGCGTCGAACGGTCAGGGCCGTTCCACAATGGCAGCGACACCCATACCACCCGCAGTACAGATTGAAATCAGGCCGCGACCCGATCCCTTCTGCTGCAGCAGTTTGGCAAGTACAGGCAGAATGCGTGTACCGGTGGCTGCAAACGGATGACCGGTAGCCAGCGATGAACCCACCACATTGAGCTTGTCACGATCGATCTTGCCCATGGCCTTTTTCATCCCCAGCTTCTTCTTGCAGAACGGGCTCGATTCCCATGCCTTGAGGGTACACAGCACCTGTGCGGCAAACGCCTCATGGATCTCATAGAAGTCAAAGTCCTGCAAGGTAAGACCGGTTGCCTTCAGCAGATCGGCCACGGCCTGCGTGGGCGCCATCAGCAGACCGTCTCCGGCTTCAAAATCCACCGCAGCAACTCTGGCATGAGTGAGGTAAGCCAGCACGTCATGCTTGTTCTTCTTCGCCCAGGCATCGTTCGAGAGCAGCGCACAGGAGGCACCATCGGTCAGTGGTGTGGAATTGCCTGCAGTCAGCGTTCCCAGACCGCTGCGCTTGTCAAATGCCGGTTTCAGTGATGCCAGTTTTTCAAGCGTGGTCTCCGGTCGCAATATGGTGTCCTTGTGGATACCCCGGAATTTCACCACCAGATCATCGAAGAATCCCTCTTCATAGGCCCTGGCCGCTTTCTGGTGACTGTCAAAGGCAAGCTGATCCTGACTTTCCCGGTCGATCTGCCACTCACGTGCCATCAGCTCGCAATGATCACCCATGGATTTTCCGGTTCGTGGCTCTGCCACACCCGGAAATGCGGGCACCAGGTCCGAGGGCCTGAATCCGGCCATCACCTTCAGGCGCTGCCCCAGGGTTTTGCTGCGTGCCAGTTTCATCAGGCGTTTTGCAAATTTGTCCTTGAACACCACCGGAACGTCCGAGGTGGTATCCGAGCCACCACCGATGCCTGCGTCAATCTGACCGGTAGCGATCTTGTTGGCGATGAGGATGGCCGCATCCAGGCTGGTGCCGCAGGCACGCTGAATGGTAATGCCGGGTGTCTGTGGTGCCAGGCCACTGGACAGCAGCGCTTCCCGGGCCAGATTCCAGTCACGTGAATGCTTGATGACGGCACCGAAGGCAACTTCGCCCAGTTGTGTGTCATGCAACCCGAAATCTTCCACCAGACTGGCCAGTGACTTGATCGCCATTTCACGATTGCCGATTTCGGCATAATGCGTGTTGTTGCGGACAAACGGGATGCGTCGACCACCCAGAATGGCGACAGGTTTCAGCAATTCGGTTTCACTCATGGACTCGTTTCCGTACCCAGAAAAGACTAGCGACTATGGTATCACTGAATAACTGAAATGGTACTGTCAATCTTGAGTCGCTGAGCAACCTTTGATGATCAGAGTGCGGTCAGATTGGCATAACTGAGTACCAGCCATTTACTGCCGACCGTATCGAAATTGATCTGTATGCGGGTATGGTCTCCTGACCCCTCACAATCGAGAATCACGCCGGTTCCGAATGAGGGGTGTTCCACCATCTGCCCCAGCCTGAGACCATCCATGCTGTCCTGCTGAGCCGAGGTGACAGCCGATGACTGCATGCTGCCGACTGAGGCAACCGGTCGCACCTGGTGGACCAGCTCGGGAGGGATCTCCTTGAGAAAGCGTGAGGGTCGCCGAAGCGAGTTCTTGCCATGCCAGCGCCGTGCCTCGGCATGTGTCAGGTGCAGAAGGCGCCTTGCACGGGTAATACCAACATAACACAGTCGTCGTTCTTCCTCGTATCGACCCGGCTCCTCCACTGCCATCTGGTGCGGAAAAAGCCCCTGCTCCATACCCGTGATGTAGACGGAGTCAAACTCCAGACCCTTGGCGCTGTGCAGTGTCATCAGCTGGATACAGTCTTCCCATTCGTCGGCCTGCTGTTCACCAGCCTCGAGTGCTGCATGTGACAGAAACGAGACCAGCTCAGACATGCCGGCCTCCTCGTCTTCCTGCGGCAGGGTGAATACACGAGCCGCGTTGATCAGTTCAGACAGGTTTTCCTCTCGCCCCTCGCGTCTTTCCGGCGGCTCCCTGTCATAATGACGGATCAGTTCAGTGTGCTGCAGGATGCGTTCGAGCTGAACATCAAGCTTGCAGTCGGCACAGGCTTCGATCAGCCCGTCGATCAGTGTGCTGAAGCTGTTGAGCGCACTTGCGGCACGACCGGATGCCTCACCCTTTTCGATCATCCTGCGCAACGATGCCCACAGTGACAACTGCTGTTCGGCTGCAAACTGCCGTACGGCAACCAGTGTCTTTTCACCAATCCCACGCGCCGGCACATTGATGATGCGCTCGAAGGCTGCGTTGTCATCCGGACTGGCCAGCAGCCTCAGGTAGGCCAGTGCATCCTTGATCTCGGCTCGCTCGAAGAAACGAAGCCCGCCATAGACCCGATAGGGGATGCGTTGTCTGAGCAACTGCTCTTCGAGCAGACGCGACTGGGCATTGGAGCGGTACAGCACGGCAATGTCACTGGCCGAACTGCCCTCGTCCAGCTGCGCAGCAATCGAACTGATCACATAATCGGCTTCATCATATTCATTGTGTGCCGCGAATACCCTGATCAGATCGCCTTCACCATCCTCTGTCCACAGATTCTTGCCAAGACGGCCGTCATTGTGTGCGATCACGGCATTGGCCGCCGACAGTATGGTGCCGGTCGAGCGGTAATTCTGTTCCAGCCTGATGACTTCGACATCGACATAATCGTGCTGGAACAGGCTGACATTCTCGACCCGCGCGCCACGCCAGCCATAGATCGACTGATCGTCATCGCCGACCACAAAGGCGCAGCCATTTTCGCCGGTCAGCAGACGAACCCAGGCGTACTGAATGGTATTGGTGTCCTGAAACTCATCCACCAGCAGATGACTGAAACGATGCTGATAGTGCGCCAGCAGTTCTGCATCGGTCAGCAGCAACTCGTGCGCCCTCAGCAACAGCTCGGCAAAGTCGACCAGACCCGCATCACGGCAGTACTGGTCGTAGTGTCGATAGATTTCCAGCCATTGCCGTTCTGCCTGATCATAGCCGGGTTCAATCTGATCCGGTCGTCTGCCCTCATCCTTGTGGTGGTTGATGACCCATTGTGCCTTGCGAGGCGGCCAGTGGGACTCATCCAGTTTCAGCTCGCGCATGATGCGACGAATCAGACGATACTGGTCATCGGAATCGAGTATCTGGAAATTATCAGGCAGCCCTGCCTGTGCAGAGTGAAGCCGCAACAGTCGATGAGCAATGCTGTGAAAGGTACCCACCCAGAGATTTCTGGCCGAATAACCCAGCAGCGTGTTGGCACGCTGCCGCATTTCTCCGGCGGCCTTGTTGGTAAACGTCACGGCAAGTATGGCGTGCGGCGATACACCCATCACCTCGATCAACCAGGCAATTCGGTGTATCAGTACCCGGGTCTTGCCGCTTCCGGCACCGGCCAGTACCAGATAGTTGCCAGCCCTGGCAGCGACGGCTTCTCGTTGGGCGGGATTGAGGTTTTCCAGAAGTTTGCTGACATCCATGATGGCTGCAATTTTATCACAGCCATACTGACAGCATCAGTCACAAACACGGCCGTGGTGCGTGTGTATGACCACAATCAGATCGTTCAGTATCCGATCAGACCAGATAGCCGCGCGTCACCGGACGATCCTCACAGATCGCCTGCAACAACTGGACCAGATCATCGCGTGAGAGCCTCTCGAGCGATGACATCTCGCGTCCGAGTATCTGCGATGTGAGATTCACCAGCTGGGTCTTGGTCAGCTCGACCATGGGCAGGGCAACGCGATCCAGTTCAGGGTCGGGGAACATGTTGGAGAAGATCTGTTCATCCGACCAGCCCTTCTTTTTCCAGCGCCGGTAGGCCTCGATCTGTTCATCGCTGAGCGGTACGGCCACCAGGGCATCGTCGGAACGCTCACGATTGCGCCAGTTCTGTATGGCAAGACATCGCCCGTCAATGTTTCGGGTAAATATCTGGTTACGTTTCATCCGCCTGGCCACGATTAACCCCTGTTTACAGCTCGCTCCCAATCACTCTTTCATATTAGCGTATCTTGTGTGAAATCGCTGATAAAGTTCCTGCTGCATGCCATCGAGCTGAATTTGCCGGCCATTGATAAAGGCATGAAGCAGGCGATTGCCTCGCATGTCGAGCGCATCACCAGCCGACACGAACAGGGTAGCGACTTTACCCACCTCGAGTGAACCGAGCCTGTCATCAATACCCAGTATTTCTGCATTGGTGAGTGTAATCATCTTCAGTGCCTGCTCTCGATCCAGTCCGTAGGCGGATGCGGTCCCTGCGATGAATGGCAGATTGCGGGCATTCATCACGCCCGGATAAGTCAGACCGACCTTGACACCGGCTGCAGCCAGCTCAGCAGGCACCCGGAATGGCAGATCGATGTCTTCGTGATCCTGGTTTGGGGTCACATGCAGTCCGGATATGATTACGGGAATCTCGTTCTCTGCGAGGAAACCACTGACCTTGAGCAGTTCGGAATCCGACACGATCACGATTCTGTCGATCTGATGGCGGCCTGCGAATTCAACCGAATCGATCACGTCCCTGGCCAGAGTAGTGCTGATGTAGAGCGTCTTGCTTCCATCCAGCAGACCGGCAATGGACTCCAGTTTCAGGTTGCGCTTCTCATGCGCTGTTTCGGCTGCATAGCCGCGGGCCGAGGTGAACAGCTCATTGAGCGATTCGACCTGCTTGTCGTAATTCTTGTTGTCGACCAGACGCACGCTGAAGGTACTGAAATCAAACTGATTGCGCTTGCGCGATGGCCAGTTCAGGTGTATCCCGTCATCTTCCCTGATTACGGCATCTTCCCAGTTCCAGGCATCGAGCTGAACGATGGACGATTGCCCGGACAGCAGCCCGCCCTGGGGTGTCACCTGGGCAGTAAGCACGCCGTTGAACCGCGTGACGGGAATCAGCTCGGAATCGGTATTGTAGGCGATCAGGCTGCGAACATTCGGGTTGAGGCTGCCGGTTTCAGCCTGGTCAACCGTATCTCCCAGGGAACCGACTTCGTTCAGGCCCAGATTGGACAGTGGCAACACGAATCCGGGATAGACATGCTGACCACCCAGGTCGATCACGCGATAATTTCCGCGCTCAGCCAGAGCATCCATATCAGCCAGACTACCCACGGCTGTAATGTCACCATCACGCATGGCGATGGCCTGGTTCTCCAGCACCTGTCCATTGCCAATGTGAATGGTGGCATTGCTCAGGATCAGCTGTGCAGGATCCGATACCGGTGCCGGTGTCAGTGCGTTTGCGATTGCACCGATCAGAAGGCAGACAGTCAAGGATAACTTGATTGCTGTTTTCATCAGTGTGTCTCCCCGTGCAGGTTCATCAGGTGTTCGTAGCCGGTCATGCTGTCACACTGGAAGACCCGGCTTCGCTTGAATCCGTTTCCGCCTCCCTTGCCATTGCCCGATGACTCGGACTGGATTCGGGCCACCAGACGTGCCCGTTCGGCACGAATCTGTTCGCGCATGCGCTCATCCTCCTCGGCATCAAACAGCACGCGCCCATCCACCACGGTCTTCAGTGCACGGGCATCGATCGAAAGCGGATGGTGACTCCAGAGCACCAGATCCGCATCCTTGCCCACGGCAAGCGAACCCATGCGGTCGTCCAGATGCAGCAGTTTGGCCGGGTTGAGTGTCACCAGCTTGAGCGCTTCAACCTCACTCATGCCACCGGACTTGGCCGCCTCCTGATTGAGACGGCGTGACATTTCGCGACTGTCTGAATTGATCGCTACCGTGACACCCGCCTCGGCCATCAGCGCGGCATTGTAGGGAATCGCATAACGAACCTCCCACTTGTAGGCCCACCAGTCGGCAAAGGTTGATCCACCTGCACCGTGCTGTGCCATCTTGTCGGCCACCTTGTAGCCTTCGAGAATATGGGTGAATGTATTCACCCTGAAATCATAGTCCTCGGCCACATGCATCAGCATGTTGATCTCGGATTGGACATAGGAATGACAGGTAATATGGCGCTCACCGTTGAGAATCTCGAGCATCGCATCCAACGCCAGATCCCTGCGCGGTGGTGTCTGGCCACGGCGCTGCCTGGACGATTTCTCTGCCCACTCCTGTTGAGCCCTGCCATAATCCCTGGCTGAGGAGAAGGCGTCGCGGTATACCTGTTCCACACCCATACGGCTCTGTGGGTAACGGATTGAAGCCTGATTGCGCGAACGCTTGACGTTTTCACCCAGTGCAAACTTGATGAAACCATCGGCATCGCGAATCAGCATCTCATCGGGTGTCGAGCCCCAGCGCATCTTGATCAGCGCCGATTGGCCTCCGATGGGATTGGCCGAACCGTGCAGCAGTTGCGCCGCCGTGACCCCGCCCGCCAGGTTTCGGTAGATGTTGACGTCCTCCGAATTGACCACATCCTGCATCCGTACCATGCCCGAATTGGTGGCCACATCGTTCACGCCGAGCAATGCGATATGCGCATGCTCATCAACGATGCCCGGTGTCAGATGCAATCCGGTACCGTCGATTTCCACGGCATCGCCTGCATCGATCGATTCACCGATCGCCGCAATCCGGCCATCGGTAACCAGCAGGTCAGCCTGTTCAAGTACACCCTCACCTTCCAGCGTCCAGACGGTGGCGTTTCGAATCACCATGTCAGTCGCCTCGACCGGTGAACTTCGCCCATAGGCCGCGAACGGATAGGTGATGGCGCCGTTCTGATCCGTCGGATCACTCTCATCCTCAGACTCGGCATCTGAGCCGCCGTCTGACAATTCAGCGTCATTTTCGGCGACTGCTGCCTCCGATGACGCGCTGGCCGGTGTGATTACCCAGGCCACAGGAGTACCATCAGCCAGCGTCCCCTGACCATTCCAGCGTGACTCGGCCATCCAGCCATAGAGACGAACGGCCGCTTCACCATCCATGAGACTGAAGCTGAGTGTCACAGCCGGATAATCCAGTGCTGCGGTGACATCAATGCTGCCATCATCGCCATTTTCCTCGTCACCGGATTCAGCACCCTCCGCTTGCACGGAAAGACTCACCTTTGGCTTGCCCGGTTTGCCGGCAATGCTCAACGGGTAAGTATCTTCGCCGAGTCGCAAGGTGTATTCGCCACTGAAATCCTTCGGTATCTGTTTCAGATGATAGGCATCACCAGCGATCCAGTGCTGCACGATCTGGCTGCCCTCTTCAAACAGGTCACCATCGGCAACCAGAAAACTGGCCAGCCTGCCGGGCTTCAGTGAGCCGATCGTGTCCGACACGCCAAGCATGTCTGCCGGCACACTGGTCAGGGCTGCCAGTGCCGTCTCCCGATCCAGTCCGTGCTTGACCGCCTTTCTCATATTGTCCCAGAATGTCTTTTCTGCGCCTCTGGAGGTCAGGGCAAATTCAATCTGTGCCGCATCCATCGCCGCAGGATTGCCCGGTGCCAGTTCCCAGTGCTTCATCTCCTCGAGACTCACCAGTTCCGTGTTCCACGGATCCGACAGATCAGGCGCTTCGGGAAAACTGATCGGCAGTATGAATCGGGCCCCGGTGGCCTGCATCACTTCACTGCGCTGATATTCATCACCGGCACCTCGCAGAATGACCTGGCGGCCCATCTCGTCACCCACCAGGTCCGCACGATGTGCCGTCAGCCAGCTGGTGACGTGGAAAATGGCCGGCAGATTGCGTGTGGCACCCCAGGACTGCAGTGACAGATCGGTCATCTCCCTGTTGCCTCCGGCGTCATACCATTGCCAGTCCAGCTGGGTCTGTCGCAATAGTGCAATCGCACCCATCAGGGATACCGGGTAACTCTGCGGCGACGACCCCTTGTTGAATGAAAAATGGGTTGATGCATCCGGTTTCAACACGGCATCATTGTCTGAATCGCTGGCGGTCAGAACAAGAGCGCCCGTACCGCGGGCAACACCATCTGCGCGGTGTGTCAGAACGGCACCAAAACCGTTCTTCCGATAGGCTCCGGCCTTCTCATCATCAACCGTGAATGACTCGGCCGAACGGTACTCCGAACGAATTGCCTGATTGGCGTTGTAGGCACCCGACAGTTACGGCTCCAGCACCTCGGCAGCGGAAAAACTGAACGGTGCCGGTTTGTCAGGATCGGGCAATCCATAGCCCGAATCCAGCTCAATCAGTGACGGGAAGATATGATGACCCTCAAGATCGATGCTGACATAGCCTGCCGGAACCGAATCGGCCATTGACTCGACAAGACCCTCCCTGATCAGCAGAACCCGGTCTTCAACGGTGGTGCGGGCATCGACATGAATCGTGGCATTGATGAGGGCATAGGCACCCGAGCGTTCATCCCGTACATCATTGGGCGTGGCTGTTTCCTGAGCCAGGACAGCCTGACTGGCAAGCACAAAGCCAAGACAAGCGACGAGTGCCAACCCCTTCAGCAGTGGATTGGCTGCAGCAAGATATTTGATCAAGTTGATTCCCTCTGGTTCGGCAGCATCAGCTGTTGCCATGATGATCACAGGTCGATCATACTAGCATGATTAAAACGGCCCATTGTGGTCTGCAGGAAAGGTAAATTGCCCGGGTAACAAGTCATGAATGGTCCAGTGTTCAACCGATTCGCTGTCGCAAGTGGAGACAATACTGGCCTCATCATCAAGGAATTCCGCCATGAACTGCCTGCAGGCTCCGCAGGGTGACAGGAGTTGTTCTCCCGAGCTGTAGATGAGGCAGGCCTCGATCCTTGCTTTGGCACCCAGCTGACTGATGGCTGAAGACAGGGCAACACGCTCGGCGCAGATACACAGGCTGAATGACGCATTTTCGATATTGCAGCCGGTGTGTACGCTGCCATCATCGGTCAGCACGGCGGCACCGATATGCAGATTGCTGTAGGGTGCATAAGCGCGCCTGCTGGCTGCGATGGCCTCAGGTTTCAGACGACTGACCAGAGACTCGTCGGGCATCGTTCGGGGCTCCATCATCAGATTATTCCGGATCATAACAGGGAACCAGTATGTCAGAAGATCGACTCGAATCAATTGAATTCAAACTTGCTCATCAGGAGGATCTGCTGAACCAGCTCAACGATCTGGTGACCCCGTCAGCACCTTGAGATCGATCGACTCAAGTCCACCTGTATCAATCTCTCAGACCAGCTCAAACGGGTGCAGCAGGCTGGCGATTCACCTTCTGAAGAAGATGAGGTACCACCTCACTACTGAACCTGACAGCTGCTGCAGCATGTGGGCACCGCAGTGAATCGAGATCAGCCCCTGCCGACCAGCCAGTTCGGGTAGTAGCTCTGGAAAAACAGCTTTTCCAGTCGCCCGGGATTGAACGGCTGCCAGTTGTTGACACCCTGTGCCAGACGGTTGCAGATCACCCAGACCGAACGTGGATTGTAACCAAGCCCGACATGGGCACCGCCGACATGGACATTCTCGACATCATCTCGATTGGTCGACTCAACCGTCGACTGCCAGGCCACCACCCCATCGCCCTTGGTGTATATGGCCGTTGTCGGCACATCCGGGGCCGTTGCCAGACGAGCCAGCAGATCGGGTGGCATGTGTTCATATCGCGTGTCGCTGAAGAAATCGAACAGCAGATTGATGGTGGAATTGGCCGGTGTTCCGTTGAACGGGCTGCCCATGGTGATGACCAGCCTGACCCGTTCGGGCATCTCGCGCGCCAGCTCGCGAGCGTAGATTCCGCCAAGGCTCCAGCCAACAAGGCTGACCTTTCTCTGGTACCGCTCGTTGAGCTCGATCACCCGGTCTCGCATGGCGTCGTGCAGTGATGCGCTGTAGCCCAGGTTCTGACCCAGTTTCCAGCGATGCGCACGGTAGCCGACTTTCTGCAGAAACCGGCGCAAGGGCACGGTCGACCGTGAACTGGCCATGAAACCGGGCAACACCAGCACCGGATGGCCGTCACCGGAGGGAAAGCGTTCGTGCAACGCAAATAAAGGCATCATCGACAGACCGTCAAAAACGGCACGTCCCTCGAGCAACAGCATGAACCGGGAGGGCCGCATGATCAGGATGCCTCGCCGATATAGTGTTCCAGGTCAGCCAGTGCCTGAGACAGTGATTCCATACCGGTCCCTGATTTCTGTCTGCCCGTCCCTTTTGCAATCATCACCCTCATGAGCCTCATCCCCGGCTGACATGGCCATTGAGGAGACCGCATCAGCATGTGTTTCAAGCTGTTCAAGCGACTGTTCGAAACACTCGGCAAGACGATCGGGATCCGGAATGATTTCAGGAGAGGATGTGATGCCTATCGATAGCGTTCCGGCATAACTGAAGATGACCAGCATCAGGCCCCATGCCGTCGATCAGAGGCGCAGTTCCCAGATGTTCGCTGACGTAACCACCACCCATGTAGAGCGGGATCTGGGGTCCCGGCACATTGGTGATCACGAGGTTGAAAAACGGCCTGTGTCGTTCACCCAGCCGCGTACGCGTGTACAGGCGCGCCGCCAGAGCGGCCGTCTCAGAGGGTATGAATTCGGCAATCTTGCCTGCCGACAGGGCTGATGAATAGACCTTGGATGATCGTGTATTCTGATGAATGTGTGACAATCGCCTCGCCAACATCTGCATTGGCGGTCTCAAGGTTGACCAGCATGGCCGATACCTGGTTACCCATGCTGGAGCGGATGTGCTTGTGCCCTGACCGAGATGGGTGTCATGGCCACCAGTGAGGTTTCCGGCAGCAGATTTCGCGATTCCAGATATTGCCTGAGTCCCCCCGAACAGATCGCCAGCACTACATCGTTGATGGTGAGCTTGTCCAGACCCAGGCCAGCCGTCGTCCTGAGGCTTTGCCTGAGCTGTTTGATGCGGTCGAGACTGACACTGAGTCCATCAAATGAGCGGCGTGAACGCAACGCCCGATTCAGTATGGTGCGTGGTGCGCTCATCGGCAGGGTCGGTGGATTGATCTTCTCCACCTTTCGAATGCCGTACACCCGGCCAAGTCCAGTCACCACTTCACGGCGTAAACTTGCCCAGATGAAGTGCCTTCGACCCCAGGTTCCAGTAGGCCCTGGCAATCATTTCTGCCGCGCTGGGCAGATGATCGGGGGTCCATTCATCCGCGACTCTCGTCCGGTTCCGGATGCATGACCGGATCGAGTATGGCGCTCATGAGTTCGGCACCGGACATGCCATCCCACAACCGCATGATGCACACGGGCGATGATGGCGAAGGACCCTTCCGAAACACCGGGAAAATCATTCAGACCCTCAACGAACATCATCTGCCAGAGTGGCCTTTCTCGATTCAGCGGCAGCGCAAACTGCCTGGCCGCCAGTTGCATCAGCTGGGTGCGCCCACCCGGTGACGGCAATGCGGTTCGGGGCAGGTGAAACTCAAGTTCGAATTCAGGATCGTTGATCCAGTAGGGGTGCGACAGGTTCATCGGCACTTCGGCCAGTCGCTCGCGAAAGATCATCGATCTGCGCAGACGGCTCTCGATATGGCTGACAAAACGGTCGTAACCGAATGAAGGATCCGATCGTGCCCTGTCCAGAATATAGATGCCGCCGATGTGCATCGGTGTTCTGTTTGACTCAAGATAGAGAAAGGAGGCGTCCAGCCCGGTCAGTGGTCTCATGCCGATTCAGACTCCTCCTGCCATTGCTCGATGGTCTCGACGAACACACACTCAGCCAGTGGTTGGTCTGGTGGGCATCCAGTGCCCGGTGATCGATTGTCAACGTCACATAACACATGGGTTGGATCCTGACCTTGCGCACACCGTCACGTTCAACCACCTTGAGCCGATTCTCCATCTTGCCGATACCGAGTATTGCCACTTGCGGCTGGTTGATGATGATCGGGGCTGCGAACAGGCTGCCCGAGACACCGTGATTCGAGATGGTGAATGTGCCATTTCGAACATCGGCGGAAACCGAGCTCACCGGCACGTGCACGCGTGGTCTGATCATGCAATTCCCGCGAGATCTCCATCAGTGACTTGTTCTGAACCTGCTGGATCACAGGTACGATCAGGCCACGGTTACCGAGTGCGGTACCAACGCCAATGTTCAGATCGTGGAACAGCTCGAGCGCATCATCATGGAAGCGCGCATTGACTTCCGGCACTGCCACTAGTGCAGCCGCAGCGGCCTTGACGAAATAACTGGTGAAAGTCAGCTTGACGCCTTCATCGGCATATTGCTGCTTGTGCTGCTTGCGGTGCCTGATGATGGCTGACATTTCCATCTCGAAATACGCTGGTGACATGCGGTGCGGTGTGCAGCAGGGATTCAACCATATGCGAGGCCTATGCGCCTGCGCATGTTGTTGTGCGGGTGCATGGTTGAGGGCATCTCATCAGCGGCATCGCTTGCCTGCTCGACAGCCGTCGATTCCGGTTCGGGCGTTGCATTATCAGCAGTTGGTGATTCGAGCCAGTGTTTCAGATCAGCAGAGCTGATTCGCCCGCCCTTGCCAGTACCCGTGACGGCAGAGAGGTCGCTCAGATTGTTCTCCCGCATCAGTCGTCGCACCGATGGACTCAGCAAGGAACTGTTGTCACCTGTACTCTGGTTCATGCTCAGCATAATCGTCAGAATCCAGTGAAATCGCATCTTCCAGTACAGAATCCATATCGACGCCTGCCACATGATCTTCTGTAACAGGTGCGCTGGCATCTGCATCCAGCCGGGCGATGGTGGTGCCGGCCGACATGCTGTCGCCCTCCTCAACCAGTAACTCGGTTACCTGGCCCGATTCCGGGGCCACGATTTCAAGCGCTACCTTGTCGGTCTCGATCTCGGCAACCGGTGCACCGGCCTCGACACGATCACCGACACTGACCAGCCATTTGGAAAATGATGCTGCAGTGCCTTCCAGCTGATCTTCAGTCAGAGTGATGTCCTTGATCTGGCTCATTCAGGTCTCCATCAGTTCCTGCATGGTTCGCGCAATGGTCGCTACACTGGGCAGTGATTCATCGAGGCAGATCTGCATTGTGAGGACTCGGGATGTCCTTCATGGTCAGTCGCTGCACCGGGGCGTCAAGATACCAGAACAGTTCCTCTGCAAGTACGGCCACGATCTCGGCACCGAAACCGGCAGTCTGGTTGTCTTCATGAATGACCAGACACCTGTTGGTTTTCCTGACTGATGCCAGCACACTGGCCTTGTCCCAGGGTGCAATGGTTCTGAGATCAAGAATATCGACTGCCTGTTCAAGTGATTCGGCGGCCTCGATCACACGCGGCACCATGGCGCCCCAGCAGACTACTGTCAGGTGATCACCATCGGCCAGTTGTCTTGCCTGACCAAACGGGACAATGAAGTCATCACCCGGGTAGGGTCGTCTGGACCAGGCCATGTCATACAGCGCCCGGTGTTCGAAAAAGATACTGGGATTGTTGTCTCGCATGGCGTATCGCAACAGGCCGACAGCGTCCTCGGCATTGGATGGCACCGCCACCTGCCAGCCAACCTTGTGTGCCCACTCGACCTCGTCACACATCGAATGCCACGGATCACCACGGCGGGCAAACCCACCCGGTACACGAACCACCATGGGGGCCGCAAACCGGTTGGCGGTTCGCCATCGCATGGTGCCAACATCGGTCAGCTGCTCGGCTGCCGGTTCAGCGTACTTGCGAAACTGAATCTCGGGCACCGGCATCAGTCCTGAGACGGCCAGACCTGTGGCACGTCCGATGATCCCCTCTTCCGAAAGTGAGGTATCGAACACACGGTTGTCACCGTACTTGTCATACAGTCCGAGTGTGGCCGCATGAACGCCACCCTTCGGACCCACGTCTTCACCGAAAACCATCAGCTTCGGATTGCATTCGAGTTCGTGGGTCCAGAGTCTGCCTGATTGCAGCCAGCATGTTGATGCGCGAGCCTTCAGGCGCTGGCGTCTCGGAGCTGTCAGACATCATGATCTGATCGGCGGCAAGTCCACCCATGACCTGTGGCTCGCCCTGCTCGGCGTAGACGTATTTCCTGACCTGACTGCGATCGGGATCCGGCTTCTGTCGCACCCGCTCAACGGCAGCTGAAACCTGTGAAGCAGCCTCCTCTCTCATGCTCTCCATCTCTGCTTCAGTCAGCCAGCCCTGATCCAGCAGATATTGTTCCAGCTTGGGTGCCGGATCATTCTGCTGTTCGGCCTCGATCAGTGATTCCGGTTTGTAGGTCTGTGTGTCCTGAAAGGTGTGACCACACAGGCGTGGCACCTTCAGTCGCAACAGACAGGGACCGCGCTCCTGTCTGACATGCTGTACGGCCTGATGAATCAGATCAGGCGTGGTGACAGGATCGGTACCATCGCCATCGATGATATGCAGGGAACGGAAGCTGGCCCGATTGGCCACATGGTCACCCCCTGCTGTCTGCACCGAAGCCGGCACAGAAATGCCATAGCCATTGTCCTCGATATAGAACAGATAGGGCAGGTTTGCAGCGGTTGCGATATTCAGTGCGGCCCAGAAGCCATTGGTGGACATCGAAGCGTCGCCCTCCCCATCGAGACGGCCACGGCATGCTTCCAGTCATTCTGCTTCAGTTCATCCTGGTGATAAGCGGATCGACTGTGCCCAGCCGGCGACGGGTGTGTACTGGGCGCCCCACGCCACCGGACATCGGCAACAGCGTGCAGGCCGGACCGACACGTCCGTTACCCGGCAGGTTGCAGACAACGCCGATGTCACGACCGTCGCTGTAGCTACCCGACTTTGCCATCGGTGCAGACAGGGCGTCATCGACCGACAGGCCGATGGACAGAAGGAATGGTCTGGAGCGGGTAATAACCCGATGCAGCGTCGTGCTTGTGGGTCATTTCGTGCCCGAGCACAATCTGTGCGAAATCATGACCACGCGCCGAGAACTGGTTGTAGACCTCACGCGCCGGGAACCAGTTCCGACTCTTCGATGTGATCGATTGCCCGGGACAGTAAAAGGGTGCGATAGATCTCAACGCACTCTGATGTTGATAATGTATAGTGATCGTGCTCAACCACTGCTTCGCTCATGGGCGAGAATCTCCTGTCATCAACGCAGCGTGTCATGATAACAAAAAATACGCACGATTCGTTGAATTGGGTGTAGCATCCTGCTCTGGTAATGAGGGGCCAGTACATTGAATACACAAAAACAACTTTACCGATATGCATCGATGATCGTGTCCATTGCGGCAATGATCTGCACAACCGGCCTGCAGGCCGCCGTCGACAGTGACAAGGTGTCGCCATGGGTGATGAACCAGTCAGCTGCCAGCACCACGGTACCTGTGCTGATCAGACTGAACCAGCAGCTGGATCATCGCTCACTTGGTAACAGCGGGAATGCTCTCCAACGACGGGACACGGCTGGTTGAGGCCCTGCAACAGACAGCTACAGCAGGTCAGAACAGGCTGATTGCATACCTCAAGCAGGAGAACATCAGCTACCGTTCGTTCTGGATCGTGAACATGATCAGTGCCGAACTCAATGCCGCTCAGATCGAAACCCTGTCACAACATGCCGATGTGGCTTTCATTCATGCCAATCCCACTGTCAGGGCCGATCTGCCACAGCCAGAACCCTTCGAGCTGGCTGTCTCCCGCGCCGTCGAAGCCAGCATCTCGCTGGTTGGAGCCGACCAGCTGTGGTCACAGGGCATCACCGGTCAGAATATTGTCATTGGTGGCCAGGACACCGGGTACCAGTGGGATCATCCGGCCCTGATCAACAGCTACCGCGGATTCAACGGCATGGTCGCCGATCACAATTACAACTGGCACGATGCCATACACAGTGGCGGTGGCGTGTGTGGAGCCGACTCTGTCACACCCTGTGATGACCACAACCACGGCACGCATACCATGGGCACCATGGTGGGCGATGATGGTGGCAGCAACCAGATCGGCATGGCACCCGGTGCCCGCTGGATCGGCTGCCGCAACATGGATCAGGGCAACGGCACGCCAGCGACCTATGCCGAGTGCTTCCAGTGGTTCATCGCGCCAACTGACCTGAACGGCGAAAACCCGGACCCTGCTCAGGCGCCGCATGTGATCAATAATTCCTGGGGATGCCCTGCGTCCGAGGGCTGCACCGATCCGGCAGTACTGCAGGGCGTGGTTGAAAACGTGCGTGCAGCCGGAATCGTCGTGGTTGTGTCTGCAGGCAATTCCGGTTCGTCCTGTTCCAGTGTCAATACACCCGCAGCCATCTATGATGCTTCCTTCACCGTCGGCAATACCCGCATCGATGACACCATCAGTTTTTCAAGCAGTCGCGGCCCGGTTACTGTTGATGGCTCGCAACGCATGAAGCCGGATATCTCGGCACCCGGCACATCGATTCGGTCATCCATTCGAAACAACGGCTACGCCAGCTTTTCAGGCACCAGCATGGCCGGGCCTCACGTCGCCGGTCACATGGCCCTGATCATGTCGGCTCAGCCCTCGCTGATCGGTGATGTCGATCAGCTGGAACAGATCACCCGGGATACGGCACTGCAACTGACCAGCACCCAGAATTGCGGCTTTGCCGGCCAGTCACCAAACAATGTATTCGGATACGGCCGCATCGATTCGGTGGCGGCTGTGGCGCAGGCCAGTACTGAGCTGTTCTCTGACGGATTCGAATAAGCCGCAGGTCCTGCGCGAACAGTCAGCGCAACTGACACCATGAAAAATGCCGGCGATCAGCCGGCATTTTCATTAAGTCATGTCGACCTGATCTCAGACTGACGCCTGATTCCTGCGAACCTGCCACAGGCCAATCGCCAGGGCAATCACGGCCAGCAGTACCAGCCAGGTTGCACTGTTCACCGGAACAGTTTGTGGCAACAGGAAGGCCAGTGGATAGCTGACACTCGTCGTCGTACCCATTGCAGCACCGTCTCGAATGTCACAATCCAGGCTTGCCGATACAGCAGAGCCACCCGGCTCGTTGCCGCTCACGGTCACCTGCAGTGATCCACCGGCAGGAATGATGACCGGACCAGGGCCGAAGTTGGGTGAAGAAATGGTAAACAGACCGGCATCGGGTCCTGAGATGGAACAAATCACATCACCGTTCACGCCCATGTTATCCGACTCGGTAAAGGTCACACTGCCATTGCCACTGCCGCCCACGTTCGGAACCTGGATATTCAGGGTCGAACCGTCGGCCAGGCTTGGAGTGACTGTGGCGGTGCCGCCGACGATGTCAGATCCAAAGATCACCGAGAATACCTGGTTGGGCGTACCTTCGAGGAAACACAGGGTGTAGTCGCCACTGATTAGCGGGCTCGCACCATTGTTGGTCAGAATATCCTGCCCTATGTTGGCAGGACCCACAGCCACATCAACGATATCGCCAAATGCGCCAGGATCAGGTGGCAATCCGGTATAGAGCTGGAAGCCGGACGTTGTATTACCACCGGAGGCGATGTAGTTTTCCAGCACAATGCTGTTGACGTTGTTGCCTACAGGCACATTGAAGAACATGCAGTCATCGAAATCGACGCCACCGCCGCCCACATTTCCCGTCACACGGTCCATCGGACTGCCGAGCATAATCGTTGTCGGTGCTGCGCGATCACCCAGATCGCCATCAATGGTGTCATCGTAGATGGTGATGACCGGGCCGTTGACTGACAGCGGCTCACCGGTTCTGGTGAGTGATGAGGCTTCCTGTGTGTCCTGGGCGAACAGGCTGGTCGAACACAGAAGCGCAAATGTAATCAAGTATTTCATTTAAAACTCGCTCCCCGAAATTTTGTCAATATTGTGTGAATTTCTTCACAGTCTGGCTGATAATAGACCATGTCCAGACTTTAGCAAGTGCCAATTCATGAAACCAACCCGATTCTGGCCCATCGGCACCTTTGTCAACATGACGACGGTGACCATCGGCAGCCTGTGTGGCCTGTTGCTGCAGAACATTCTGCCGCAGTCGATCGAAGCGATCGTCTTCCAGGCCATCGGCCTTGCCACGCTGGTCATCGGCATGCGCATGTGCCTGGAACTGGATGGCAAGTACCTGCTGGGTTTCATCTTCAGCCTGCTGATCGGTGGCATCATCGGACAGGGCGTGGGCATCGATGGCTATCTGGCTGGTTTCAGCACTGCGATCCAGGAAACCCTCTCCATTGACTCGTCCCGATTCACCGAAGGCCTGATCACGGCATTCATTCTGTTCTGCGTCGGATCGATGACCATTGTCGGTGCCATCGAGGAAGGCATCGAAGGCAAGCGCGACCTGTTGTATGCAAAATCACTGCTCGATGGCGTCTCGTCCATTGCCTTCACCGCCACCTACGGTATCGGGGTACTGTTCTCGATCATACCCATGCTGATATTCCAGGGTGGACTGACCGTGGTTGCCGCCTACGCATCATCGCTGTTTTCCCCTCATGTCATCCACATGGTGACCGCCGTCGGCGGGGCCATGATCATCGGTATCGCAATCAACCTGCTCAATATTGGCCGCATCAATGTTGAAAATCTGCTGCCTGCCCTGCTGGTTGCCGCCATCGTTGCCTGGGCACAGCAGCGTTTCGAGGCACGGCGACAGCTCAGGCGTCAGAACGACGAGCCGGGCTGACTCAGAAACGCAATTTCTTCTTCCGTGGACTGTCTGCCGAGAACGGCATTGCGATGAGGGTACCTGCCAAAGCGGTCGATGATGGCCTTGTGCCTGAGCTCATAGTCAAGATTATTCGCCTCACCCAGGCGGGTGAACAGCTCAACGGCCGTCTCATGCACCTGGCGTGATTCGCTGTGCATGTAGGGCATGTAGAGAAACACCCGCTCACTCACCGTCAATTCGCTGTCTGCGCCCTGTCGGACTGCCTGCTGTGCCAGCGAGAGCGCGAGAGGATCGGCGCTGAAGGCCTCGGCACTGTCGCGATAGACCTGTCGCGAGAACTGATCCAGAACGATGATCTCTGCCAGTCGGCCACGGGCAGTGTTGCGCCAGCTGTCGAGGATCGACTGCCTCGACTGATGCAGCAGCTCACCGAATCGCTCGGCGATCTCGCGGTCAAGGGCGGCATCCTTTTTCCACCACTGTGCCGGTTTCAGTGTTTCAAACCAGAACGTCAGTACCTGATCACTGTCTGGCAGTGTTGAACTCATGGGCATGCATCTCCTGTTGATTTGAGCAATCGATCCTTTTCATCAGCCGCCAGTCTGATCAGATCAGTGTAAAGCTCATCGAACGCGGGTCGCAGTTGTTGACCGCATCGTGACAGTTCATCGCCGGCATCGGCCAGGATCACCGGTCGCGTGAATCGTTCGGCGATACCTTTCAGTGTTTCGCTGATCACTTCGGGCTCGCGGTATTGCACCAGCAGATTGTGACGTTGCTGATAGGCGGCGAAACGATTCAGTGACGCAGGCAGCTGGTCGTGATACCGATAAAGAAGCCGATAGCACTGATCGGCAAATTCCTGATGATCTCCCACGCCGTAACGATCCCAGTCGCGCGCGATGAAGTGATCGAAGAACACATCGAGTATGATGCCCGCAAAGCGCCGGAAGCGAGGCTGCAGCAGTGATCTGGCATGCACGAAAGCCGGGTGGCGATCGGTCTGTGAATCGATGAATCGGTGATGCAGGATCGCCAGACCGGTCTGGCGTGGATACGATTGCCAGCCCCTGCCCCTGACATGATCACCGAGATAGGCACCCAACCGCCACTCTTCCCCGTTTCCGGCCAGCAGCAGATGGGCCAGATAGTTCAACCGGAATACTCGATTTCCGATGAGCCCGGCAGGGATTCCACCACACCGGCACCCATCAGTGTGGTTGGCGTGTGATAACCCGGAGACACGTCATTCTGCATCAGGTGACGAATCACCATCAGCGCGCCGCTGACCGTGACCGAGTAGCCGTTTTCCGTCTGCACCCGACCGGTAATGGTCTGACCGGCTTCATTGCTGACCTCACCCCAGACCCAGGTTGGTGTGACCTGACGCTCTTCTTCCGCCGGGCCCTGGATGGACTTCTCGATGCGACGCTTCATTAAGCGCTGCACCAGCCCCAGACCGAGCAGCGGCCGGATCCAGTTCAGCTTGCCCAGCTTGCTTACCAGTGAAGGTGACGCCGGAATGAAGACCTTGATGTCAGGAATCCTGGTCGAGAAGTAGGCCGTCGACACATCACCCCAGGGTATGGTCATGGCCAGTTTTTCACCATCCCCAAAATCGATCTTGCGGGTTTCATAGGCCAGCGGGACAGTCTCGATGCGACCGTTGCGTCGAATTCTGCCGCCCTTGGCCAGTCCCTCGACGGAAGTCTTGGCGGTTCCGGGGCTGAACCCTGAACGTGAGTCGAAGCCAAGAACCAGCGATGTCGCATCGGGCATTTTCTGTTTCAGACTGGCAGCCAGACTATCGGTGGGAATAACATCGAAGCCGACGCCTGGACAAATCACGACACCACAATCCCTGGCCCGGTCATGCAGTTCCTGACCGAATTCGAAAACGTCGATCTCGCCTGTGATATCAAGATAATGCACCGAAGCATCGAGACAGCCGTGAATCATGTCCTCGGCAGTGGATGAATAGGGCCCCGCACAGTTGAGTACGATATCGATATGATCAAGCAGGTTCATGTGCAGATGCAGATCCTTCAGATCAAACACCCTGACTTCCAGGTCAAGCGCCTCACCCATGGCATCGAGCGCTGCCTTGTTTCTGCCGGCCAGCACCGGTTTCATTCCTGCCTTCACGGCGGCTTCGGCAATCAGCTTTCCTGTATAGCCGTTGGCACCGTACAACATCCAGGTCTTGTCCTGCATAGTCATCCCCTCATTTGAGCATCATGCGCATTCGTTTCATCTTCATGTTGAAGAACCATTCGGGAAACAGCCGCTTCATCCAGTTCATGCGCCGGGTATCCCGGTGCGTCAGCAGCAGGAACCTGTTCTTCGCCACTGCCCTGTCGATCTGGTCTGCAACGTCCTCTGCCGTGATACCCGAGTTTTCCATCCAGCGATCAATGCGGGACTTGAGCTGATCCGGCGTGGTCTGCATGCTTGAAACCAGGTTGGTCTTGAAGAATGCCGGGCAGACCACGGTGACACCAATGCCGTGATCCATCACCTCACCACGCAGCGTTTCACTGAGTGCAATCACGCCGGCCTTGGCCACATTGTACGTCATCATGCCCGGGCTCAGTGCGATACCGGCAAATGAGGCAATGTTGACAAAGTGACCGCTACGCTGACTGATCATGCTGGGCAGAAACATCTTGCAGCCCCAGGCAACGCTTTTCAGGTCGATGGTGAGCAGACGATCCCATTCTTCGTCATCGGCTTCCAGCAGGCTGCCTGAACTGGCGACACCGGCATTGTTGATCACAAGATCGACACCATCGAACTGATCGGTGACAAAAGCAGCCAGGTCAGCAAAATCACTGGCACTGGCGACATTGCAATGACGGTAATGAACGCTGGCCGCAGAAGTACTCAGCTCGTCAATCACCGGGCCTGACATCTCATCCTGAATATCGGCAAGCACAATATGCCAGTTTCTGGCGGCATAGTGTCTGGCCAGGGCCAGACCGAGACCGCTGACACCGCCGGTGATCACCACACGTTTTTCTGGAAATCGGTTCATCTGCACTCCAATGGATACCTCAACAACGGGCAAACGGCCTGTCGCATCATCGGCCACCAGCCCACCCTCGCAGGCATCATGCTCTCATGGCTCAGCAAGTGATTCAATCTCATCGGCATGGGACGGTGGTGCTGTACAAGTTCTGGCATAATAGTCCGCAGATCTGCCTCGGAGTAACCACTCACCATGGATTTCACAATACCGCATTCAATGCAGGAACATCTGGATGCCCTGGCATCATTCGTGCATGAGCAGCTTGTACCACTCGAACCGTTGTTACTGTCTCATCAGTACGAACCCTTGATGGCAAGACTCGATGAGCTGCGTCATCAGGTACAGGATGCCGGCTGGTGGGCACCGAATCTGCCTGCATCGGTAGGCGGGCATTTCACCTCTCTGGTTGATCTTGGTCTTGTGTCTGAGGTCCTCGGGCAGAGCCCGCTTGGACATTATGTGTTCGGCTGTCAGGCACCTGATGCCGGTAATGCCGAGCTCATGCACCTGTTCGGCAATCAGCAGCAACAGGATACCTGGCTGAAACCGCTGGCCGCCGGTCAGATACGCAGCTGTTTTGCCATGACCGAGCCGCATACAGCGGGATCCAATCCCACGTTGCTGGACACGCAAGCCAGGCTGGAGGGCGACTACTGGGTGATCAATGGCAGAAAATGGTTTACCACCGCTGCTGACGGTGCCGACCTGGTGATCGTCATGGCCGTCACGGATTCAGATGCCGCGCCCCACCAGCGGGCCAGCATGATCATGGTACCGGCCAACACGCCAGGCTATTCCATCATTCGAAATATACCGGTGATGGGTCATGCCGGCAGCGGCTATTTCAGTCACTCTGAAGTCGAGTTCAGCGACTGTCGCGTGCCTGCCGATTCACTGCTTGGTCCTGAAGGACAGGGTTTCAGGCTGGCACAGGCCAGGCTTGGTCCAGGCCGGATTCAGCACTGCATGCGCTGGCTCGGAATCGGGCAGCGAGCACTCGATGAGGCCTGTCGCTATACCCGCGGTCGGCGCATCAGGCGCAGTCAGATGCTGTCCGATCAGCAGATCATCCAGAGCTGGCTGGCAGAGTCACTGGCTGAACTGCGCGCGGCCAGAGCGCTGGTACTGCAGACGGCATGGCGCATCGACCGCGAGGACTTCAGCGAGGTCAAGGCCGATGTTTCGATGATCAAATTCTATACCGCACAGGTGCTGCAACGTATCATCGATCGTTGCCTGCAGATGCATGGTGCACTGGGCATGACCGATGACACCATTGTTGCATTCTTTTTCAGGGAAGAACGGGCTGCCCGCATCTACGATGGTCCGGATGAAGTACACAAACTGTCACTGGCCCGCGCCATGATGAAGGCATCCGAACAGGCTGACAGCAATGAGAACAGCACAGTCACCGGAATGGCCAATGGATAAGGAGACGCTATCAGAATCCCGCACCAACGATGTTGCACTGGATCATGCTGTCGATGTCCGGCCCGAAGACGCACTTGATGCAGGCAGGCTGCTGGCTTATCTGGCAAGTCATGTCGATGGCATCAGTGCCGGAGATGACATCGGCATTCAGCAGTTCCCCGGTGGTGCGTCAAATCTCACCTACCTGATCCGCGTCGGCAATCGGGAAATCATTCTGCGCAAGCCACCACGCGGCACCAAGGCAGCCTCGGCGCACGACATGTCGCGCGAGTATCGCGTGCTGTCAGCCCTTGAGCCGCATTTCCCCTATTGCCCGGGAACACTTGCCTTCTGCGATGATCACTCGGTGATTGGCTCGGACTTCTATCTGATGAATCGACTCGAGGGCCTGATACCCAGGCGCGAGATGCCGGTTCGAATGTCTGCTGAACAACACACTGAACTGTGCCACCACCTGATTGACTGCCACGCAACATTGCATGCCGTCGATTACCGCAAGGCAGGACTTGAATCCCTGGGTAAACCCGAGGGCTACGTGAAACGCCAGGTCAGCGGATGGTCGGATCGATACCGTCGTGCACGCACCGATGATGTCCCCTCGGCCGAAAACCTGATGCGCTGGCTGGACGAGCAGCAACCTGCCGACAGCACGACGTCCTGCCTGATACACAACGACTACAAATTCGACAATGTGGTGCTGGACCCGAATCAGCCGACTCGCATTATTGGTGTACTCGACTGGGAAATGGCAACCCTCGGCGACCCCCTGATGGATCTGGGTTGTTCCCTGGCCTACTGGATCGAGGCCTCGGATCCGGAACCGCTGCAGAGAATACGACAGATGCCGACGCATCTGCCGGGCATGATGACGCGCGAAGAGGTGATCCGGTACTATCAGCAGGTCAGCGGTCTGACAGTACCCGATTTCAGGTTCTATTACGTGTTCGGCCTGTTCAGGCTGGCCGTGATCGTGCAGCAGATCTATTACCGCTATTCACTGGGACAGACGACCAACCCGAAATTCAGTCAGTTCAGCATGCTTGCAAACGTATTGATCCGGCATGCAGAATCAGCTGTGTGACCACTCGAACAAGACATTCGCACAACATCAAAGGAGCACGATGAACGCATTCGACCTCAGCGGCAAGACCGCACTGATTACCGGAGCCAGTCGTGGCATCGGTGAAGCCGTCGCCAGACTCTATGCGCGCCAGGGCGCCCATGTAATTATCTCCAGCCGAAAACAGGAAGACCTGGACACGCTGGCAGAATCGATTCGGTCAGACGGTGGCAATGCCGACGCCATTGCCTGCCACATTGGTGACTCGGATGCCATTGAAGCCCTGTTCGAGCGGATCGGGTCCGAGTTCGGCGGGCTCGACATTCTGGTCAACAATGCCGCGACCAATCCGTATTTCGGACACATTCTGGACACACCAACATCGATGTTCGACAAGACCGTCGAAGTCAATATCGAAGGCTATTTCAGAATGAGTCAGCTGGCCGGCCAGCTGATGCGCGAGCGCAAAGGGGGTGTCATTATCAATACCTCATCGGTCAATGGTATCCGTCCCGGATTCAATCAGGGCGTGTATTCGATCACCAAGGCAGCCATCATCTCCATGACTCAGGCATTTGCACGCGAATGTGCTCCCCAGGGCATCCGGGTCAATGCCGTACTGCCGGGCCTGACAGAAACCAAGTTCGCCTCCGCGCTGACCCAGAACGAAGCACTGCTCAAGATGATTCTGCCGATGATTCCAATGAACCGTGTTGCCGACCCGAGCGAAATCGCACCGGCATTCCTGTTCCTGGCTTCGGATGAGGCTTCCTATGTCACGGGTGTGGCACTGCCGGTTGACGGTGGCTGGCTAATCTAGTGAAATCAGCCCATGACTGACACGCTGAGGACACCTGAGACCTTTCCCGAGGGAAACTCCAATATCATCCTGCGTGGCCCTGCGGGCGATCTTGAGGCGGTGACCCATACTGCAGAACAGGAAAGCACCCATCCGGCCATCGGCAAGGCCACGGCCATCATCTGCCATGGCGTGATCCAGAATGCCGCACATATGCATAACAAGGTGGTCATGATGATGGATCGCTCCATGCGTGAGCTGGGCATCAACACCATCAAGTTCGATTTCCGCGGCGTTGGTGCCTCCGAGGGAGAATACGATGCCGGCCACGGTGAATCCCAGGATCTTCTCGCCGTTGCAGCCTGGGTCAAAACCGTACAGCCAGACCACGATCTGTGGCTGGGCGGCTATGGCTTCGGCTGTTATGTCACCATTCGCGCCTGTCAGAAACTCGACATCAAACACCTGATCAGCATTTCACCGCCAGTCGAACGCTACGACTTCGAATCATTGCCCGAACCGCAGTGCCCCTGGCTGGTCATTCAGGGCATGGATGATGACAAGGTCAACCCCGAAGCTGTCTACAAGTGGGTCGACAGCAATCAGACTCCGCCACAGCTGATCCGCATCCCCGATGCCAACAATGATTACCACCGGCACCTGATGGATTTGCGTGGTGTCATCAAGAACGGGGTACGACGACAGTTGCCCGCAGGCACACCATGACACCGATGAGCCCCTGGGACTGGTACCAGGACAGACTGTCACGGGACGATTTCTTCGAGGATACGGCGCAGGCTGCCGTGGTCCGGTCTCTGGATCAGGTCTATCGCGAGTTGATGAACGCGCCTTCAGGAAAATCATGGCTTGGTCGGCTGCTGCCCTCCTCTGCACCTGCGGTGAAGGGACTCTACATCTGGGGCAGTGTCGGCCGCGGCAAGACCTGGATGATGGATAGTTTCCATGATGCACTCACGGGGATCAGCAAGCGCCGGGTACACTTTCACCGTTTCATGGAAGATGTGCATGAGCGTCTGAAGGCCTACAAGGGCAAGAGCGACCCGCTGGTGGATATCGGCAGACAGCTGGCCAGTGAAGCACGCGTGCTGTGTTTTGACGAATTCTTCGTATCCGATATTGGTGATGCCATGATCCTGGCCGGGCTGCTGGATGCCCTGTTTTCCGAAGGCGTGTGTCTGGTGGCCACATCAAACGTGGTACCCGATGAGCTCTACCGGAACGGGTTGCAGCGTGCCAAGTTTCTGCCTGCAATCGAACTGCTGAAGCAGCATACCAGCGTGGTGCATCTGGGCGATGGCCAGGATTTCCGGCTTCGAATCCTCAATGATGCCGAGATCTACCACACCCCTTCGGACGACGAGGCTCACCGGATACTCGATGATGCCATGAGCAGTCTTGCCCCTGGATCAATCGAGCACGACCAGACCATTCACATCAATCTGCGGGAGATCGAAGTCAAGGCAATCTCTGACGGTATCGCCTGGTTCGATTTTGATGTGCTCTGCCGGGGAAGCCGCTCGACACAGGATTACATTGAAGTGGCGCGGCGATTCAACACCGTGCTGTTGTCGGATGTCACCGGCATGACCGATGATGATAACGACACAGCCCGCCGATTCGTCAACATGATCGATGAATTCTATGACCGGCGCATCAACCTCATCATCGCGGCCGATGTCGAGATCCCGGCACTCTATACCGGTTCGAGGCTGGCATTTGAATTTGATCGAACCGTCAGTCGCCTTACTGAAATGCAGAGCACAGAATACCTCGCCTGCGCACACGTGTGCTGACGGTCGTCGTCATATCCTGCAGCCGTGCCAGCCTGATCAAGCGGCCGAGTTGACACCGGTCGACAACTGCACTATTAATGTACGCGCAGTGGTGGTTTCTACACTCGGAGCAGAGGTAATTGGAAGAGTTTGAGCTGGAGATTTCAGTCAGTGAGCTGAAGATCGGGATGTATGTTGCGCGTCTCGACAGGCCATGGCTTGGATCCGGTTTTCATTTTCAGGGTTTCCAGATCAATGGTGTCGAGCAGATCGACCAGGTGGCAAGTCGATGCAAGCATGTGTATATCGACATTGACAAGAGCCACAAGAATGTCGCCTCTCTGCTGCGCAAGATTCAGCGACAGCAAATCGCAAGAAAACTCGAGGAATTCGGCGACTCCCCCAACAGCCCACCGTTGATGCCGCGTCAGTTCAGTCGCTGGAACCCCGAAGCACACATGGATGATGGACCGGCTGACGAACTGAATCCATTCACGGCAACAGTCTACGAAGACACCGTCGCCGTTGAACAGGAGCTCGCCCCCGCCAAGGCCGTATTCGAGGATTTCGTCTCGGTCATGGAGGAAACCTTCAGACAGGTGGAGCACAGTTCTTTCGTCGATCAGGACGTCATACGCAATTCAGTTCATGAAGTATCAAACAGCATCGAACGCAATCCGGATGCATTGATCTGGCTGTCTCGACTCGGCAAACATGACGATTATACCTTCCGGCACTGCATCAATATGTCGATCTGGTCGATCGCCCTGGGGCGTCAAATCGGATTACCGCCGGAAGATCTGAAGATACTTGGCAACGGAGCAGTCTACTGTGACCTGGGCAAGGCCAAGGTACCCAAGCACATTCTCGAATCGGAAGATGAGCTGACAGATGAGGAAAAACTCGAAGCCCGTCGTCATGTCGATTATTCACTCGAAATCCTTGAGGGACTTGATGGCGTGCACCCGACCATCAAGACCATGGTGTCACAGCACCATGAGCGCCATAGCGGAACCGGTTACCCGGTCAGGCTGTACAAGCACCAGATAGATCTGTATGCACGCATCGTTGCGATTGCCGATACCTTTGATGCCATGATTTCCGAACGACCTCACCAGCCCTCAGTGACCGTGAGTGATGCTGTCAAGGAACTGTATGCACAGCGGGACAGAGGCTTCCAGAGTCAGCTGGTGGAGGAATTCATTCATGCCATCGGTCTGTATCCGGCCGGCAGTCTGGTTGAACTGAGCACCGGGGAAGTGGCGATTGTTGTCGGCGAATCACGATTCAGGCGGTTGCGACCTAAAGTCATGTTGCTGACCGACCCGGACAAGAACCACCTTGAACATCACCCGCTTGTCGACCTCATGCACAACAATCTGAGTGAAAGCGGTGAAATGGTGTCCATCCGCAAGGACCTGAAGCCCGGAACTTACGGCCTCAATCCAAGCGACTACTTCATTTGAAACCCATGATCGATACGCAACCTCATCATTTCAGAGACACCTATGAGCTTGTGGATCATTTTTCTGTCGAACAGATCACACCCTGTTCGGTATTCATCCTGGGCCTTTCACACAGTCACGAATTACCCGATGCGCTGACAACAGCACAGATCCGTGATCTGCTGATGCAGATCGGACAGACGCTGACAACACTGGTCGATACGAAGGGTCGGGTGTTCAGACTTGGCGTCGACAAGTTCTGCATCATCTGGACCAGCGAACAGTCACTTGATCGTCTGGTGCTGGCCTGTTACGGCATTCGCCGCAAAATCGGGCGTGATGTTCTGATTGATCAGAAGCGATTGCATCTGGATGTTCGAATCGGTGTTTCCATCACACCTGCCTCGAGTAGAACTGATGCAAGCAATCTGACTGAGCTGATCAATCATGCGCTGTTTGCATACAAGAAAGCGATTGCCGAGAATCAGAACTATGCTGTTTACGACAAACATGCGCTGCATCATACGCGTCGTCGGTGGCGTCTGGCACAGCGTGTGGAAGAGGCCCTCTCCAATAACGAACTGCATCTGAACTATCAACCTCGATTTGACCTGGCAAACGGCAAGTGCACCGGTGTCGAGGCACTGGTACGCTGGCATATAGAGGGGGAAGGCAATATTCCACCGGCCGAGTTCATACCCGTGATCGAAAAATCCGGTTTCATCCTCGAGCTGACAGACTGGATTTTCAAGCGCGGCGCGAGTGAGCTGCACAACTGGCTGGAAGAAGATCATGAACGCACCTACAGTTTCAACATCTCGGCGATGAACCTGGGGGACCCTGAATTTGCCTCTGTCCTGATGCAATCGATTTCATTATGGTCCCTAAAACCCTCTCAATTACTGCTTGAAATCACTGAATCGGAACCGTGGTCCACTCATCCGGATTCGATCAGAACGGTTCGCAAGTTGCGCAAGACCGGTGCACGAATCGCCATTGATGATTTCGGCACAGGCTATTCCACCTATACCAATCTGCAACAGGTGCAGGTTGACGTGATCAAGCTTGACCGGTCGTTTGTATCGAGAATGTCGACCTCGGAGACCGATCGCATCATTGTGGACTCCATGATACAGACAGCCAGACGATTATCGCTAGACGTGGTTGCTGAAGGCGTCGAGGATGATGAGACCGCCAGTATGCTGATGCAGATGGGCTGCAGCGCCATACAGGGGTTTGTGGTATCCAAACCACTGCCTGCTGCAGAATTCACTCACTGGACCGCATCCCTGTAGCAGACCCACGGTACATACCTTCCCCGGCCTTGAACCAGCGCGAGAACAGCAGGTGACTGGGCCAGTAAACCAGCAGCGGCAAGCCTGCCATCAGTGTCGCCACCCACAAATGCGGGTGCATCCATGTCTGGGGCTGATCCCGGCTGATGCCAAAGACGTAATTGATGTTGACTGGTGCGTTGGGCTGATCCACCAGCCTGGGTGGCGCAGGCAGAAAATTGTACGACACCAGAATGAGACACCAGGCGATCAGGCAGTAGACAATCAGGGCACGCGAATCGTAGCCTATCCTGTAGAGCATCCACAGCAACAGAATCGGCAACCAGCCATGAAACAGGGACAGGCTGCGCGTCAGCAGCGGGATGCTTTCCCTGAACATGTATTCAGTCATGCCGAGCAGCTCCACGCCAGCCATTCGAGCCACATAATCAACCAGCCACAGGCATTGCGGCAAGACGATTCCGACGGCCGCCAGTGAGGTGACAAACCGGTTCTCGGTCCACAGGGCGTACAGTGTCAGAAAAAGGGCCACATCACAGAAGAACAGGAAGTTTGCTGGCCCGTAGGATGACCAGTACACGGGTACCAGTACCAGCATGAACAGTGTGAACGAAATCTTGACCGGCATTCGCAATCTCTGCGCTCCGGCTTCTGCCTTCGATATGATCACATCGATGCCTGTACCATTCTGATCAGTTACTGATGGCCTCATCATGTCACTCCCTGTTGTCATTGCGTCCGCCTGTCGGTTCCGATGCACTTGAATTCAGGTGCCTGTGCAAGCATATTGTATTGATGGCACTGATCCACACAGTGGACAGTGACCGCGAATTGTTGAATACACAGACCCAGGACTTGATCCATGCGACAGGTACCGAAAGACAACGCCGTGGCTTTGCTCGGCAGCGGCCGACTGGCCCGCCATCTATCCGCTTATTTCTCATCACTCGAGATTGACCTTGTCAGCTGGAGCCGTGATGGCGATAGCCAATTCAACTCGTTTGATGATACTGATGCAGCCATAAGATTGCGCAAGGTGCTTTCCAGGTGCCATCGGGTGATACTGCTCGTATCTGATGATGCGATTGCCGAACTGATTGACAGAATACAGAACCTGATACCCTCATTCGGGGGTCAGCTGTTTCACTGTTCCGGCGTGACAGTCGATGACCGGGCGATATGCCTGCACCCGCTGATGACCTTTTCAGGGCACGTTTATCCAGACGAACGTTACCAATCCATACCCTTTGTTCTCGACACGGGCCACGATCTGAAGCACTACTTCCCGGAATTGCCCAACCCCGCTCACACCATTGCACCGGATCAGCGACCGCTGTATCACAGCCTTTGTGTGATGAGTGGCAATTTCTCACAGTTGATGTGGTCAATGTGCAGCAATCGACTGAACAGATCCCTGGGCCTGCCACCGGATGTCCTGTTCAACTACCTGAAACAGAACCTGCACAACTACCTCGCCGATCCCTCATCGGCACTGACAGGCCCACTGGTTCGTGGTGATGGCAACACGCTGGACAAGCATATTGACGCGCTTGAGGGTGATCCTCTCGGCAGAATTTATGATGCCTTTGTCAGTGCCTGGAAACAGGGCCTGGATTCGAACAGTCACGACACAACGGAGAAAACCGCATGATGATCTGTCTTGATATCGGCAACAGCCACATTCATGGCGGCGTGTTCAGCGATGGCGATCTGAAACTGCAGTTCAGAAAAGCCTCGAAGACCGGTGCCTCTTCAGACGAAATCGGCATCTTCCTGCGCTCGGTATTGCGTGAAAACGGCATGGATCATGAATCAATTACTCAGGCCTCGATCTGTTCTGTGGTGCCAGAAGTGATCTATCCGATCAATGCCTGTTTCCAGAAGTATTTCTCCATATCACCCTTTATCCTGCAGGCTGGTGTACGCACCGGATTGCAGATTCTGTACAAGAATCCACTGGAAGTCGGTGCTGACCGCATCGCCAATGCCATCGCGGCAAGCCATCTGTTTCCGGATCAACACCGCATTATCATCGACCTGGGTACGGCCACCACGTTCTGTGCGGTCTCAGCCAGCGGGCAGTATCAGGGCGGTGTCATCATGCCCGGACTGCGGATGTCCATGCAGGCACTGGAGACGGGAACCTCTAAACTCGGATCGGTGGAAATCCTCAAACCAGAAAAGTGCCTTGGCAAAACCACAACGGACAGTATCCAGTCGGGCCTGTATTTTGGTCACCGCGGCGCCATGCTGGAAGTGATAGATCAGCTGACGCGCAGCAACTTTGGAAAATCCAGACCCCTGATCATCGGTACCGGCGGATTCACGACACTGTTCCGTGATTCGGACATCTTTGATCACATCATTCCGGATCTGGCCCTGAGAGGGCTGTATCTGGCATCACAACTGAATGACAACGGAAACTCCTGATGAACATTGACATGCTGTACTGCAAGATTCACCGCGCTACCGTCACGGACGCCAACCTGAATTATGAAGGCTCGGTCTCGATCTGCCCGAATCTGATCGAAGCCGCCGGTCTGCTGTTGTTCCAGCAGATCGACATCTACAACTGCAACAACGGTGCCCGGATCACCACCTATGTGATCGAAGGCAGGACTGGTGAAATCTGTCTTAACGGCGCGGCGGCACGTCATGCCCAGGTGGGTGACAAGGTTATTCTTGCCAGTTATGCCAGCCTGTCACGCGAGGAAGCCGGTTCACACCAGCCGGCCCTGGTGTTCGTCGATGAGCACAACAGGGTCAGCAGCCTGAAAACGATTGAGCTGAGTGGTCACAACCCAGACGAAGCGGCTGCCTGAGGCATCATATCGATGTCACTGCCGGGTTGGTGACAGCCCTGTACGAACCGCCAGGGTCTCGATGTCCAGCCAGTTTTCTGCCTGATTCAGCGATTCCACTTCGAGGCGTGGAATCTCACCCAGGCAGGGACTGTCCATCAGACGCTTGAGTGTCATCAGGTTTTCGTCATGGCACTGCATGTCCGGATCAATTCGATTGGCGACCCAGCCCAGAATTTCCAGACCGTCCTGACGTATGGCTCGCTGGCTCAGCACGCTGTGATTGATGCATCCCAGCTTCATGCCGACCACCAGTATCACCGGCAGTGAGAGCTGCCGTACCAGATCCGGAAACTGCTGCTCGTCATTCA
Organism: Lysobacterales bacterium; assembly: GCA_965212525.1. Classification (GTDB taxonomy): domain Bacteria; phylum Pseudomonadota; class Gammaproteobacteria; order Xanthomonadales; family SZUA-38; genus SZUA-38. The sequence goes on along the minus strand of CBDBVC010000036.1, from coordinate 92,014 downwards.
TGGGCACTTCCCAGCCACCGGCACCTTCCAGCACCACCATATCGAATGCCCCTGCCAGGGTCCGATATGCCTGTTGCAGCAACTGAAGATCAATTTTCTGACCAGCCTGTTCGGCAGCAATATGTGGCGCAATGGCCGGTTCGAAGCAGAGTGGATTGATTCGCTCGTACTCGATACGCTGCGACATGGCCTGCTGCAACATCAGTGCATCCTCGTTTCTGAGCTGACCGTCAATTCGCTGAGCACCCGACGCCACAGGTTTGAATCCGGCGACAGCAGCATATCGCGAAAGCCCCCGGATCAATGCCGAGGCAACTACCGTCTTGCCCACTTCCGTGTCCGTACCGGTGATACAGATGCCGTTCATCGGCGAGGTATCCGGTCCAGTGGTACAGCAGTGACCTGCATGTCACCCTCACGTCGCGGCTGACCGGAATCCGGGCTCACGGCATGTCCGTAGACCACTTCATAGGTCGCCGGCAACAGGTCTTCAACCCGGTACGCCTCATAGGCATCGATCATGTTCTGCATGCGCTGCTTTCCGGTGAATCCACGGTGGCGCTGATGGTCCACATTATGCGCACCGATGGCCTTGAGGTCGCGCATCAGATCGATGACGCGATCATAGGTGACCGTGATGCGCTCCATGTCCATGACCGGATCCATGAATCCGGCACCGACGAGCTGGTCACCGACATCATGCAGATCAGGAAACGAATTGACATGAGGTGCCGAGTCAACCTGAGACCAGGATCGACGCAATTCGTACAGCGTGTCGGGTCCAAAGGTCGAAAACAGCATGATGCCCTCGGGCTTCAGTACCCTGCGGAATTCATCGAACACCCTGTCCAGATCCGTACACCATTGCAGGGCAAGGTTCGAAAACAGCAGATCCACACTACTGTCCTGCAGCGGCAACTGCTGCATGCGACCACAGACTGGCCTGTGTCGACCACGGGTTGCATTACTCAGCATGCCATGCGCCTGATCCAGCGACAGCACCGTCGCCTGCGGGTAGCGGGATGCCATCACCTCGGACGCACCGCAGAGTCCGGCACCGGCATCAAGCACCACATCGGGAACGATTCGCATGTAATCGAGACGCTCGAGCAGTCGCGATTCCACTTCACGCTGCAACAGGGCTGCGGACTGATAGCTGGTGGCAGCCCGGTTGAATGATTTCTGGATCTGGAAATTCTCTAGCATCATGCCTGTATTGTCTCAAGGAATTCCTGCAGGGCAATTTTAAACTGATTGGGATGACCGATAAACGGTGCGTGACCGGCTTTGGGGATGAGGCACAGGCGGCTGTCACGGATCAGCGTCTGCGTGGCTTCAAGTGATGCCGGACTGACAAGGCGGTCCCGACTGCCACCAATCAGCATGACCGGTAAGCTGATCCTGTCAAGATCCTGCCTCATGTCGGTATCCTGAAGCAGTCGAATACCCGCCTGCAATGCGTTGCGTGTAGGCAGCTCGGCATCCCTGACCATGACTCGCAAGCGCTTCAGATCCACTTTCATGGTGTCGGAGCCATGTACTTCAAGCGCGATGAACCGATCGAGTGTCTGTGCCGTATCGCGGTTCAGCGACTCGGCAAAATTTTCGAAAACCGCTGCATCCATGCCCACGGCCCAGTTCTCCCTCTTGAGGAAACACGGGCTCGAGGCCACCAGGGTCAGTGAAGAAAATCGTTCAGGTGCAAGCAGGATCAGTTTCTGAGCCAGCAGACCACCGAGTGACCAGCCGAGCAGGTTGCCATCCGGCAATAATGGCAGCAGCGATTCACACAGGGTTGTCATGTCTGGTGACATCAGCACATCACGGTTGATGCCGTGACCTGGCAGATCGACACAATGCACGGTGAACTGCTGCTGCAGCCAGTCTAGATGATCGTGCCACAAGCCCGAATGCATGCCCCAGCCGTGGAACATGAGCAGGCTGGGCCCCTGTCCGGCGCTCTGGATACTGAATCCGTTCATGTCAGATCGATGTGTTCGTTCTGGATGAATAGTATTCATCCAGCGCCGTAACCAGGGCATTGATGTCACTGTCATCATGAGCACTGCTGAGACTGACCCTGAGCCTGGCCTGGCCAGCCGGCACCGTAGGTGGCCGGATTGCTGGTACATACAAACCCTGATCGGACAACCAGGCAGACAGTTTCACTGCTTCGTCATTCTCACCCACCATCACCGGCTGAATGGCCGTTCGGGATTCGAGCACAGGGATATTGCGTGCGATTGCCTGAGTACGAAACTGGCTGATGTTCTGATTCAGACGCTCACGGCGTCCGCTCTCATTGATAAGCAATTCCAGCGAAAACTGGGTCGTTGCCACCAGCGCTGGCGGCAATGCGGTGGTGAACATGGCCGTGCGCGAAGACTGCAGCATCTGTTCAATCAGATCTTCATCGCCCGCAACGAAGGCACCAAAGGTACCGAGTGATTTGCCAAAAGTCCCCGTCACCACAGGTTTGTTATCTGTCGCCAGCTCCAGCTCCTCGACATGCCCTGCCCCGGTCTTGCCGAGGACACCCAGTGCATGCGCTTCATCAATCGCCAGCAAGGCCTGATGCTCACTGGCTGTAGCCATAAGTGCGGCTACGGCTGCAACATCACCATCCATGGAAAATACCGACTCACTCGAAATCATAGCCAGACCCGAATGCTCATCCTCAACAGTCTCCGCACCCGACATCAGCTGCTGCAGATGCAACAGATCAAGATGGCGATATCGTTTCAGGCTGGCACCTGACAGTCGGGCCGCATCGATCAGCGAAGCATGGTTGAGCCGGTCCATGTAGAGCCGATCATGGCGAGAAAGCAGGCCACAGATCAGGCCCAGATTGGCCATGTAGCCACTGGAAAACAGCATGGCCCTGGGCTGTCCAAGCCAGTCGGCAAGGCGCTCCTCCAGTGCAGCGTGTGCCGTGGTGTATCCCCCCAGATGTTGCGCTGAACCGGCACCCAGTCCGTAACGCTCGAGTGCGTTGGTCATTGCCCCACGCAACCGTTCATCTGCTGCCAGACCCAGATAGTCATTGCTGGCAAAGCTCAACATGACCCGGCCATTGATATCCCGACTCGGCATCACAGGGCCGTGCGCCATCAGACGCATACGCGTTTGTGACAATCGATCAATCCGATCAAGATGTTGATGAATACGCTGTCGCCAGCCTGTGGGCAGGGTCATGTTGATGTTCGACTGTCCGGTGCAGTTTCTGCCGAATTGACCGGCACTGGGCCGGTTTCAGAATGCTCAGGCAACCCGGGGCTGATCCATGGATTTGAGGCCCAGTCGCTCGAACAGCTTCTTGTCAGCATGTTCTTCCGGGTTCTCCGTGGTGAGCAGCTTGTCGCCATAGAAAATGGAATTGGCACCGGCAAAAAAGCACAGTGCCTGCATTTCATCAGTCATGTCTGTGCGTCCTGCGGACAGTCGAACCATCGAAGCAGGCATCATGATTCGGGCCACAGCAATGGTCCTGATGAAATCCAGTGGATCAATCTCATCTTCACCGTACAGGGGGGTTCCCTTGACCTGAACAAGCTGGTTGATCGGCACGCTTTGCGGATGCTCTGGCAGATTGGCCAGGGCCATCAGCATGCCGGCACGGTCACGCACGCTTTCGCCCATGCCAACAATGCCGCCACAACAGACTTTCATGTTGGCCTTGCGTACGTTCTCGAGTGTTTCCAGTCGGTCTTCAAAACACCGGGTGGTAATGACTTTCTCGTAGAATTCCGGCGAGGTATCAATATTGTGGTTGTAATAGTCAAGTCCCGCATCGGCAAGCCTGGTAGCCTGATCTTCACTCAGCATGCCCAGTGTCATGCAGGTTTCCATGCCCATGGACTTGATTTCAGTGACCATGTCGAGGACCTTGTCGAGATCCTTGTCTCGGGGACTGCGCCAGGCTGCCCCCATGCAGAACCTGCTGGCACCATTGGCCTTGGCGATTCGGGCCTTGGCCACAACTTCCTCGGTACTCATCAACCGTTCGATTTCAAGACCGGTCTTGAAACGAGCACTCTGTGGACAGTACTTGCAGTCTTCCGGACAGGCGCCTGTCTTGATCGATAACAGTGTACTGATCTGCACCTCATTGGGATCAAAACTCTGTCTGTGTATCTGATGTGCCATGAACAACAGGTCATTGAACGGTTTGTTGAACAGTGTCTCCACTTCGGAAAGATTCCAGTCATGGCGTTGTGTTGTGGCGTCTTGCATCTGTTGTGCGGGCTCCGTGTGACAAACCGTCGGGCTGACGTTGGTTCTGTATCAATTATCCGACCGTCAGAGCAGCAGGCATCTGACAGCGCGATTTTCAGAAAAACCGATAATACACCATTCTCGTCAGGAAACGGATTTCTGATCATGTCAGTAAGTCACATCAGGCGATGGCTGGATATGCTGATGCCACAGCCCTGTCTGTTCTGCCTCGATCATGATGGTGAAGTTCAGGGGATATGCGATGCCTGCCTGGCCGACATGTCCCGTACACGGCATCAATGCCTCTCATGCGGTATCGAGATACCGCAATCTGCCAGCCAGTGCGGCCCCTGCCTGACAGTGCCTCCCCATTTTGACAGGGTGATTGCAGACTTCAGGTATATCGAACCGCTGGATCAGCTGATTCATCGCTTCAAGTTTGGCCAGCAGTTGTATCTGTCTCGAACCATCGCAGAACTGATGTTGAAAGTTCGACAGTTTCCCGCCACAGATCTGTGCGTACCGGTACCCCTGCACAAAGACCGCCAATGCGATCGTGGCTTCAATCAGGCCAGCGAAATTGCCCAGCAGCTTTGCCGCATGTCACCTCAGCCAGAGAAGCCGCTGAAAACAAGCCGTAATCTGCTGGTGCGGCATCAGGCTACAGAGGCACAATCCGGGCTGAGTCGCGATGCACGCCACAGGAATCTGAAGAATGCTTTCAGGGTGGATAAGGGCGATATACTTGGACTGGATGTCCTGCTGATTGATGATGTGATGACTACCGGCAGTACAGTCAATGAATGCAGTCGCATCCTGAAACTGGCGGGTGCCGCTTCTGTTACCGTCTGGGTCATCGCTCGTGCCTGAACCCTCATCATGCTGATGAGTGAAACCGGTGTCAGTTGTGGCGCAGAACCACGACCCTGGCGATCTGATCGATCGAGATCGGTATCATCGCCTGCCCCTGGCCGGTGACATAGGTGTCCAGTATGACCTGGCGCCCCTTGATGTCATCGACATAACCGGAATAGATCCGGTTGTTGAGGGTAGACAGACGCACCTGGTAATCCTTGTAGCGCATCAGCTCTTCGGGCTTGATATCAAAAAAGGGCAAGGTAATGCTGTCGGCCGATGCAACCGGCTGAGACTGAACCGGGTCGGAGTCGACGGCAACCACGGTATTGGTGGTCACCTCACCACTGACTGGGTCAGTCACGGTCACAACGGTACTCTGCCCCGGAGCCTTGTAATTGGCCAGCGTGGTGACTTCCAGTATTTCGTGATCCGTCGATGTGATAGCACCGTACAGGATAAGGTCATCCATCATATCGGGGAATGAGGAAAACCGGATGTTGCGTACCAGCACTTCGCGCTTGTCCTCCTGATTGCTGAGGATAGTCCAGCTGCCTCTCCCGTGTGTGAAATCCCAGTACTGATCATAAAACTCCTGGTTGAATTCCAGGCCCATCGATCGGGTTTCGTCCCGAATCGACTGCAAATGCTCTGCAATGAACTGCGATCGGTTGATGCCTCGTTCGCGGGCACAGAAGTCATTTCGAACCCTGTTGAAGTCGGCCACATCAACCAGAAAGGTCATCCCGGTAAGCTTCATGTCAGACATCGATGTCAGGTTCATCAGTGATCGCATGTTGTCAGTCGACAGTCCGATTTCCAGTCGATAGTTCCCGACTTCACCCAGATACTGGTTCCAGTTGACAGTAACCTTGTTGGGCGGTTCGATCTCGTAACTGAAATCGACATCGATGCGTTTGTTGCCAGACAGCCCCATGGCTATGAGCTGGGGTGAGTCAAATCGCTTGATATCACCACAGGCATGTGCTTCGAAAGGGTTTCCGGTTACTGCCCAGTTGACCGAGGTCGGGCTCACGACGCTGTCGATATCCGAGGTAAATCCCTGTATTTCCCCCTGCATGCCAATCGGCAGGACCGCTTCCGAGTCAATACCGATGATATAGAAAATTCCCGGTGTGTGCAGGCGAACCAGATCAGCTTCAAATGATTCACCGCCATCAGATTCGAATTCAAGGTCGGTTATTTCGACAGTTCCATCGAATGCGACGCTCAGATCCTGCCAGGAGAGATTGCCAAAATCAGAGAGGTTGCTGGCAGACATCTCCAGCACCTGCTTGATCTTGTAATGCTGGAAGAGCTTGAGACCGCCAACCGACACCAGCCCGAGTATGATCACCACCTGGAAAATCCAGATGATGCGATCACCCAGTCGTCTGCGTCTTCTGCGTCGTCGGCGGAACATGTTTGGCTATCCTGTGGTTAACCGTTCGGTTGATTGTACCGTTTGTTTCACGATTCCAGCAAATGGGCAATGACACAAACTGTGATGTGGAACAACAAGGCTCCGGAAAAACCGGAGCCTTGAAGAAATGCCTTATTGGCGATGTGGCACTTATTTCAGGTATGTAGTGCCTGACATCTCGATGCCACGATCGGAGATGACGAAGGTTGCTTCTGCACGATCCATCCATTCCATTGAACTGGGCATCATCGTGCTCTGGCCATAGGCCTGGGCAAATTCATTCATCTTCTGCAGGTACATGTCCATCAGGTCGCCGCTGTAGCTCATCGCCATGAAGGGGGCTGGTGACGGCAGGTCAGCATCAAGATAGTCCTTGAGTCCGTCCTGTACGCCATTGCCGACAGAGAATGCGATACCGTGACTCATCATCGAGACGTGCGGTGCATCCATTGGCAGTGGAATCATGCCAGCTGGCAGTGGAACAGGGTCACCGTTGCTGGGGATCTGCAGTTCAGCCAGCTCAGGCATCATGGCAGCTCCCATCATGATGAGCGACTGTGGGTTGTCGATTCCGAACATGACCCTGGCTTCAACACCGGTCGGCATCGGGCCATCAAAATTGCCATTGAGCAGATCCATGCGCATGCCGTAGAAATTACCGACAAACGGAGGCAGCGGCTGATTGATCTGAGCCAGCATTTCAGAGGTCGAATTGTTCAATTCCTGCAAGTGAGCGCACTGATACGGGTCGTTCTGAATGGCTTCAATGCGTGAGACCAGGAAGCTCTTCATCTTCAGAATGTCAAAACCCATACCGAAACTGAACATGGCATCACCACCCGAGCCTATGCCGGGGACGGCGCGGATCACATCCTTGAAGCCGCTGGCAATGTCCTTGCGGATACCAATGACACCACGCTGGCTGACTGACGAGTCGGTCATGCTGTCAAAGCCGTAGACGATTCCGGGTACAACGCCGGCCATATCGATGAACTCGCCGACACAGACAGCATCAAGTCCGGCTCTTACCTCGGCAAACACTTCACTACCCGGGCTGTTGTTTTCGAGTACTTCACGCGTGAGCTTCACTGTGTCAATCAGCAATGTGCCATAGGGCAGCAGTCCCAGACGCTTGTTGGCCGCCTCGATTCGGCCACTGTCGGCAATGTTTTCAGAGGGCTTGGAGGTACCCAGCACGCTTGGCAGCAGCGCATCCTTTGCCTGAGTCGGGAAGATACCGGCAACCAGCTGACCGTCGTTCACGCTGAGCACGAACGAACCTTCGTTATCGCCACCCATGTAATAGGAGACGCCACCGAGGCTGGCTTTCTGCATCTCTGCGCCAGCTTTCGCCATCACGCGATCGATCATTGCGGTCAGCTTGCCTTCATCAGCGACACCCATGCGCATAACGGGGAAAACACCCACACCGTAGAAAGCAAAATTGCCGTCTTCAGCAAAGCCCATATTGGCCATGCCCTCACGGCTCATGTTGCCATCCAGTTCTGACAGCAGTGCCTCCACAGCCGGTGGCAGATTGCCCTCGGACAGTGCATTGGTGATCATTGACTGGTACATGGACATTGATGGATCAGCCATCTTCCACATCACATCGATCATGTCATCCGGCATAGTCTGAAGATTGGCAAAGACATACGGTGTATCTGCCGGAATATAGTCCAGCAGGTCAGACTGCTGGCTGGATTTTGCAGCTGCCGGTGCAGATGATGATGTCGTTGATGTTGTCGCACTATCATCATCGCTGCAAGCGATGAGCATCAGACACATCGCTGCTGCGGCCAGAAATTGAAGTTTTCGTTTCATTACCTTGCTCCCAAATTAAAAATATGCAATTTCAAATCATTGCCATGCTGGTGTTATACCACACCAGCTCACCCTGTTATTGTGCCGATAGTCAGCACCGTTTATCGTTCCCTGTCTAGTCTTCACCCTGCTGCAGGATTCGGGCATATGATGTCATCATCAGGCCGTCATCGCTGAAATACAGATCACCATTCAGATAGTCCAGCCAGCCATACATGCTGGGCAGGGCTTCGCCTGCTTCACTGAAATAATCCTTCAGTGCTGACTGATTCATCGAATTGAAGTAATCCATGCCCTCACCACTGTAACCAATGCTCATCAATATCGGTTTTTCAGGGTGTATGGCTGTCAGATAGCTGTCGATTTCGGTCACCATCTCACTGCCGACGGTCATCACGATCGCCGACTCGGACATCGCAACGCTGGGGTTCTCTACCGGAATCGGAATCATGCCCTCCGGCATGCTGACAGCCACACCGTCCGGCTGCAAACCGAGATCGGCTAGCTCGGGCATCAGGGCTGACACCATCATCAGCAGGGTGGGTGCGCTGTCAATTGAAAGCATCAGCACTGCCTTCAGCTCGGTCGGTAACTCCGTTGCCAGATTGGCGTCGACCAGGTTCAGGCGAAAGCCGAAGAAATTGGCTATGAATGGGGGCAGTGGTGACTTCATGGACTCATCCAGTTTTGCTGCTGCCGAATTGAGCCCACTGAGGAATTCGCACTGATACGGATCAGCGAGGATACTGCCAGCCTGTTGCGCCAGAAATTCCCTGCTGCGCGGAATGTCGAAACCCATGCCGAAATTGATCAGGCCATTCCGGCGTGCCCCGATACCCGGAACCGACCTGACAGCCTGTCTCAGGCCCTGATTGAGGTCAGGACGTATGGCCAGCACGCCAACCGATGAAATGACTGACTCATTGACGATGGTATAGCCAGCAGATGTCGAAGGCACGACTGTGGTCATGTCCATGATTTCAGCAATGCAGACTTCGCCCAGCATGCCGGCAAACTCGGCAAACACAGGATCATCGACAGCACCTGGACCAACCATCGCCGACATGAACCTGCCAGTATCGAAATGGATGGTGGGTGACTGCTCGAGGGTGCCCAGCGCGCTGTTCACCTGATCGATCTGGCCGCTGTTGAGGATATTCAGCTGCATCGGGCCTTCAGCAAACAGATGAGGCAGGATGACTGGCTGATAGTCCTGATGAAAGATTGACATTATCATCTGATTACTGCGCGTTATCAGCAGAATCCTGACCTTGCCGGCTGTGAGTTCATGATAGGGCATGTCATCGAAGCTGGCGAGGCGATAGGCATCGCCGGCATTGGCCAGAATGCGCGACAGGGTTTGTTCCAGCAACTCGGCATCTGCCACATGAGCACGAATGACCGGGAAAACGCCATGACCATAGATGGCGATATCGCCATTGCCGTCCAGACCCAGTTCACTGAATCCTGTCCTGTTCAGCTTGCCATCGAGCTCGATCATGACAGGCACCAGAGCCGGTGGCGCGTCCTGATTGCTGAGTGACACCGTGATCAGTGTCTGCACGAAATCCAGCGTCGGCTGAATCATTCGCCACGAGGATGCTGCCACATCAGGATCCGGTGTCCGCTTGTTGGCCAGGAAATAGGCCGTTTCAGCGGGTGCGTAGGCAGCGACCGACGATATCGGCGCGATACGTCTGTCCGGTACTGTGGAACATGTCGCCAGCATGACCAGCAACAATGTCATTGATATCGGACCAAACAACTTTTTCATCTGGGTACCTGTATGGACGCAAAATTATGCAGATCTGTGGACGGGTCAGCCAAGCCCCACGGTCAGTGAACTTCAGGCAAGTCTATAATTGTACAGCCGTAGCCGGCATTTATCACTTGTTCCGTGCACCCTTGAGTGGAGTATGTTAACAGGGAATCGCATAATGGGTGTGCCATAATTCACATCTATCGTGTCAGAAATTTGCCATTCACGAGCTGAATTGCGCTCAATAATGCAACCGAAGGAGATCACACATGATTGGATACGTCACACTGGGCACCAACCAGTTCGACAAGGCCGCTGCATTCTACGACAACCTGCTGGCTGAACTGGGTGCCAGGAGATTCATGGAATTTGACACCTTCATTGCCTGGTCAGTCGCGCCGGACCGACCGGCTCTGAGCATCACCAAACCGTATGATGGCAATCCTGCCACATCAGGCAACGGCACCATGATTGCACTGGCCGTCAAATCCACCGATCAGGTGGATACCATGTACAACAAGGCCATGTCACTGGGAGCAACGGATGAAGGCGAACCGGGCCCCCGTGGTGACAATTTCTATGCCGGCTACTTCCGTGATCTGGATGGCAACAAGCTTAACGTATTCTGCATACCTGGCCAGGAAAACAGCTAAAGACGACTACTTGCGCCCGCGCAATGTAAACTTCGGCTTCGTTCTTGGTGTATAGGCGGCAGGCGCCTTGACCTCGAATCCTCGCTCGGCGCTCGCATCGCCCAATTTGATCCGTACGGTGTAGTCGCCGGGCCTTGCCAGCAGGGGGTGCCCGAGCCGTCTGGATTCACTGTAGCCCAGCTGCGCCAGCGACTGTTGCTCCGGGTCGAGAGCATCGTAGGCGGCCTTTTCCGCTGCAATCACGGTTTCGGCATCGACCAGCAGACCCCAGGATGTTGCACCAGGACCGCGGGTAACTGCATGATTGAAACTGGCAACGGTATTGTCCTCAGCATCGATGATGCTGATTTCCATGGTACCGTCTTCATGTGCGTGATAGCTGATCTCCACCTCGGGTGGTGTCTGCAGGTGTCCGTACCAGCGTGAAGGACGCGAGCGCCAGCCCCTCGATGCCTGCACGTCTTCGACTGGAAACAGTTGCGGCTGATCACTGTCTGTCAGAGCCAGTTCCTGCACCGGAAGCACATCAAGCACCCAGAACGAGCGACCGTGTGTTCCAGCCACCAGTTCACGGTCACGTGGGTGTACCACCAGGTCATGCACGGGCACATTGGGTAATCCTGCCTGCAGTGACTGCCATGTATCGCCATCGTCGCTGGAAACATACACACCACGATCTGTACCAACATAGAGCAGACCGTCGACCACGGGATCTGCAACAATCACATTAACCGCTTCAGCAGGCAGGCCGTCGGAAATGGATTGCCAGTCACGGCCGAGATTGCGTGTCCGGTAAACATAACTGGTGATGTCGTCATTACGGTAACCGTTGAGCGTGACATAGGCCGTGTCGCGCTTGTGTGGAGAGGCCTCGACACGGCTGACCCAGCGCTCCTGCGGTAGTCGCCTGGCCACATTCCGCCAGTTGCTGCCCGAATCTTCGGTCACCCAGACCTGCCCGTCGTCGGTTCCGACCCATATCAGGCCAAAGGCCAGCGGTGATTCATCGACCGAGGTCAGTGTGGCAAACGGGACATCGCCACGCTCGTCCGCACGTGTCAGATCCTCGCTCAGCGCTGTCCAGTTAGCCCCCTTGTCCATGGATCGGTACAGTCTGTTGGCACCGAAATACACGATATCGGCATTGTGCGGTGACAGAATGACCGGACTGTTCCAGTTGTAGCGCAGAGCCGATTCACCGATGGCATCCCGAGGACGCACCTCATTACGGCTGTTATCCGGATCAATGCGAACGTAATTTCCAAACTGATAACCGGTATAGACTGTCTTGTTGTCGCGTGGGTCTACCGCCACGTACATGCCATCGCCACCATTGATCCGGCGACAACCCTCGCCTCGCGTCCAGTCATTGGTGGATGGACAGCGGATGGTGCCATTGTCCTGCAGACCACCGAACACATTATAAGGCGTCGCCATGTCGACATTGACCGTGTAGAACTGTCCCAGCGGTTGCGAATCGATTTTCACCCAGCTCTTTCCGCCATCGAAACTGGCGTCCAGCCCACCGTCATTGCCCACCACAAGATGATCGCTGAATTCGGGATTCACCCACATGGACTGATAATCGACGTGCACACCGCGTCCGTGGATACTCTGCCAGCTCCTGCCACCGTCATCGGAGGTGATAATGGGCACACCAAGTGCATAGACGCGATTGATATCGGATGGCGAAACGCGGATCTCGCCAAAGTAATAGCCATAACTGAACACTACCTGCTGCAATGGTTTGTCGTGGGTCTTGCGCCAGCTGTCTCCGCCATCATCCGAACGCCACACCTGCAGGCTTTCAATATCGTTGTTGAACAGATTGGCATTGGCATCGTTCAACTCGTCAAGCAGATCCCTGAGCGTCATCTCACCGCTGCGAATCATGTCCATCAGTGATTGTGCGTTGACATCAACCGGCAGGTCGCTTGAGCGGATGAAGGCTTCAACCTCGTCCGTGTCCTGCATCAGGAACTGCTCCTTGCTCATGTTCCTCAGACGCTTGGCATTGACCGGTCGGTCACCCATATCCCACTCAGATTGTGGCAGCGGCTTCTGGTTGTCCACGCTGGCGTAGAGCGTGTCGGGAGAATCCGGGCTGACGGCCAGCCCGATGCGACCGACATGGCCTCCCGATGGGAAACCGCCGTTGAGTCTGGTCCAGTTCCTGCCGCCATCGGTGCTACGCCAGATTGCCGAGCCTTCACCGCCCTCGACAAAATTCCAGGGCGTTCGACTGCGCTCCCAGGAAGCGGCATACAAGGTGCTGAAATCACCCGGTTTGAACACAAGGTCGATGAACCCGGTCCAGCCATCACCGGCCAGCACCTGCTGCCAGCTGCTGCCGCCGTCTTCGGTCAGATAGATGCCGCGATCACCGCCATCGGTGTACAGCCGTCCCAGCGCGGCCACCAGAACGCGATCGGAATTGTCTGGATCAACCACGATGGCGCCGATCCTGTCGGTCTCACCCAGACCCATGTGGCTCCAGCTGACACCACCATCGGTCGAGCGGTAAACACCCATGCCACCATAGGATGAGCGTGAGGAGTTGTTTTCACCGGTGCCTACCCAGAGCGTATCTGGCTGATTCGGGTCGATCGCGATATCACCCATGATCATGCTGGCCTGCTGATCAAACAGCGGGGTGAAATTGACGCCGTTATCGCTGGTTTTCCACAGTCCGCCTGAGGCGTAGGCGACATAGAAGGTATAGGGGTTGTCCGGATGCACCGCGATATCAACCAGCCGGCCACCCTGAATCACCGGACCAATGCTGCGCCAATCGAGGTTTCGGTACAGCGACGACTGCTCCATGCGCTGATGCTGGTTCCAGGATTGCGCCTTCTCTGCGTAATCCGCCGGCTTGGCGGCCTTCGGCCTGGCACTTGCCGAGGCTGGCACTACCAGCGCCAGCGTGATCAGTATTGCCGTGATCCTGATTGTCCTGTTATTCACTGTCATCATCCCCCGTGTTCTTGTCCGAATCGACCTTGACCACCGGCTGCTCAGCCGATTCTTCCTGAGCCTCACTCTGAACTACTTGCGGTCCGCGAATGGTCTCTTCCCAGTATGCCCTTACCTGTTGCTGGGCAACCCCCAGCAAGCTGTCCTCGGGGTAACGGCCATCGACCGAGTCACCTGCCTGCATACCGGTCAGCAAGGCCAGCGCCTGCTTCACATCATGCACCGCGTAGACATGAAAGCGACCGGCACGGGCAGCCTCGACAAGATCCTGCCTCAGCATCAGGTCACCAGCATTGGAGGCCGGGATGATCACGCCCTGGGTACCGGTCAGGCCGAAATGATCACAGATATCATAAAACCCCTCGATCTTTTCATTGACGCCGCCGATGGCCTCGATTCGACCGTGCTGATCGACTGCCCCGGTCATGGCCAGATCCTGCCGGATGGGTACTCCAGTGAGTGCTGACAGCAGGCAGCAGATTTCAGCCCCGGAAGCCGAGTCACCATCGATACCACCGTAACTCTGTTCGAAGGCAATGGAGGCAGTAAAGGCGAGCGGATGATTGGCCTGGATCAGGTGTCGCAACAGGCCACCCAGAATATGGAACCCCTTGGTGTGAATCGATCCGGACATCGAGGCACGATCCTCGATACTGATCAGGCCACCATGTCCCGGACTGATCGTTGCCGTGATGCGAGACGGAAACCCGTATTTGAGCGGCCCGGCCGAGATTACTGCCAGACCATTGATCTGGCCAACCGTCTCGCCACTGCTCTCGATATGCACCGTGCCTTCCTGCATCAGCGACTGAAAGCGCGTCGAAGGCAGACTGGCTCGTGTTTTGGTTCTTGCCACCGTTTGACGCACGGCATCACCATTGACCAGATCCGCACCCTGCTTGCCGGCCAGCCAGCTGGCCTCTCGCACCAGGTCGGCAATGCGGCCGAACCGTGTGGTTAGTTGTTCCCGTCTGTCGGCAATGCGGGCGCCGTGTTCGGCTATGGCAGCCACACCGCAATTGGTGAAATGTCGCAGCCGTTCGGTATTCACCAGATGCGCGATGACCGAACCGTACTGACGCACGGATTCCGTGCTGCGCATCATGCTGCTGTCGAAATCGGCCAGTACCTTGAATTGCTGAGTGAAGTCATTGTCGTAGGCGTCGAGTGAATAAAACAGCTGATGAGAGCCCAGCAGGATGACCCGAATATCCACCTCGATGGGTTCGGGCTTGAGGCTCACCGGCGCATAGGCCGAATTGAATTCGGATGGCACGATTTCCAGCTGCCCGCTACGCAGTGTTCGCATCAGGATTTTCCAGGCACCGGGCTCGGCCAGGATGTCGTGTGCATCGACCACCAGGAAACCGCCATCGGCCTGCAGCAGCGAGCCGGCGCGAACACCACGGAAATCGGACCCTGGCTGACCACCGGCGTACCACTGTGTTTCGATGGTGCCCAGCAGGTTGGCCAGCGTCGGATTGCGCTCGATCACCAGCGGCGCCTGCTCATTGCGGTTCTTGACCAGCACATTGACCTGATAGCGACTGAAGGGATCGTATTCCTTGTCACCACGGGTCAGTACATGATCCACCACATCATCGATCAGCTGATCCAGGTGCTGATTCAGTTCGGCATGATCGGTAAACTGGGCCCGGATCGGGTTGATGTAATCGTTGAGCAGTTTTTTAAGCTGCTTCTCGTTATAACTGTGAATCTGCTCGGTGCTCTCGCGAACGATCAGACCCATCTGGCGACTGATCTCCGGCAGCTCGCCGGCATAATGTTCCATGCGTTCGATCAGCAACTGATGCTGTTCTTCGCTGATCCTGCCCGAAGCTACCAGTTGCCCCAGTTGCTCCAGAGGGACCGGCTGGCCATCCAGGCTGGGGAGAATCATCGATTGTGCACCCTGCGGGGTCTGCATCTGCACCAGCGCCAGGTCATCAGCCGCCAGCTTCTGCTCGAACGGTTCGGTCAGCGTCTTTATCCTGTCCTGTGCCTGCTGCTGTATGGCCTTGCGGGTGGCCTGCATCAACGGTCGGTTCATGGCATCTGACAGATCGTTGGTGACGTATTCGGCCAGCTCGCGCGAACGGCGGTTCAACTGCTTGCCTGTACCAAAGGGCACTGTCAGCAATCTGGGGCGGTCTGGTTGCTGGAAATTGTGCACGTAACAATGATCCACCATGCGCCTGTTGCTTGGCTTGTGCTGCTTCAGCATCTGGCGGACCATGGTCAGGCGACCCGTTCCGCTGATCCCTCGGACATAGATGTTCTGACCGTGAGCCGGACAGTCCAGCCCGAACTCCAGTGCCTCTCTGGCCAGTGGCTGGCCAATGATTTCAGTCACTGGCGGCACATTGGCGGTTGAGTCAAAATCCAGAATTGCCGGATCACAGATCCAGCGCAACAGCTCTGCATCCAGTGCAGCGGGTTGATTGCTCACGAGTGCGGATTCTCCCGTTAAGTGATTTCGCCAGTAACGGACAGGAACATCAGGCTCCGGATCCGTATTCAGGGTTGCTCATCATAGCATGTCAAAACGGCTACATGTGGCCTGGCGGAACGGTGAACAGCCCGCCCGTGCCAGTCTGTTCAGGATGACCCTGGACCGCCCCCCGGATTGCCTATGCAAGCGCCAGATCGTACACTGTCATCGGGGATCGCGTATGCTGGAAGGCAGGATCGGAAGAGGCAGGTTGGCCATAGTTGAATAACGAACACAGCACCACTCGCAAATTCAGAAAAGTTGTCATCGATCGTACGCATTCGAATGACAAGGGTGCCCTTGTGATCATTCGAGGCGAACCACTCGGAAAAATGTTTCCGATCGGCAACAAGCCCACCGTGATTGGCCGATCGGCCGAATGCAGCATCCAGTTTGGCGGAGACAATATCTCGCGCCGACATTGTCAGGTCTGGCGTACCGATGACGGCTTCTGGGTCAGTGATCTGGATTCGACCAACAACACACTGGTCAACAATGAAGAGGTGCAGTACTGTCAGCTGTTCGACAATGACCGAATCAGCATCGGCGACATTGTGCTGAAATTTGTCATCACTGACCAGATCGAGCAGGAATACCACTCAACCCTGTTCAATCACGCCACCAAGGACCCACTGACCGGCACACACAACCGGCGACTGTTCCTGCAGAACCTGAAATCCGAAATCGATGCCTGCGTCAAGTTCCAGCAACCGCTGAGCCTGATCATGTGCGATATCGATCATTTCAAGAAGATCAATGATGAACACACGCACATGGTGGGTGATCATGCGCTGATCGCCGTCACTGAAACCCTGCAGCTCTGCCTCAGACCACCACAGAGCCTGGCTCGTCTGGGTGGTGAAGAATTTGCCACCATCCTGCCCGCGATGGATGCCCGTCAGGCCCGCTCACTGGCTGAACAGATGCGTGAATCGGTCGCCAACAGAACGCTCAAGAGTGAGTCTGAAGACATCGTGGTGACCATCTCTCTGGGCGTTGCCGAATGGCATCCGTCATTGAAAAAGCCCAGTGACCTGATCAAGGCAGCGGACACGGCATTGATCGAAGCCAAGAATACCGGCAGAAACAAGGTGGTGGTGGCTGAACCGCTCGACAACTGAGGCTTATCAGCGCCTACTATTCGAACGGGGGCAGATCAAAATCAATCAGAACCGGGTTGTGATCGGACGATCGCCAGTGCTCCGGTGCCGACCAGTCATCCCTGAAATCCAGCTGACGATAATCCAGAAAATCAGATACACCGGCATTAATCGGCCAGATGAATGCCTGCTCCGCGTGATTTATCAGGCTGCTTCCCGCCATTGCATGATCGAGTGATCCTGCCTGACCCCGGTAGACATACGACACGCCACGTTCATCGCCACCGAGCAGTTGAACAAGATTCTGGTAACCGGAGGTGACAAATTGTTGCACCGGTTGCTCCAGAGTGTAGGCGTTAAGATCGCCGATGAATAAAGTCGATTCGGCATCAACATCGTCCAGTTCATCGGCCCACATCGTCAGCCTGTGTGAGGCTTCCAGACGCTTCGCATTCCAACAACCCTGACCGTCACGCTGGTCGGCATTGATACCCTCAGCATCGCGACAGCTCTTTGACTTCAGGTGCAGCGATACTACCGCGAGCTTCTGGCCGGTCGGACTGTGCACAAAACGCTGCAACAGTGGTGGCCGGTTGTAATCATCGAACGGTGCCGTCGAGAGTGTTTCTGAATCAGCCACAGCCTCGAGTACCGAACTGCGGTAGATGATGCCCACCGCAATGCTGTCGTCACCCAGAGAACTATCCGGGTCTGGATTGGAAACTGCACGGTAGTGGTCACCACTGGTTGCATTGAGTGCCTCGACCAGCTCGGATACGGCACTGTCCTGCTGGTGTGCATCGTTCTCGAGCTCGGACAGGGCAAAAATGTCGGCATCCATCAGCACCATCGCTGCCACGGTCTTGCTCAGTTGCCGTTCCTGCTCACGTGCAGTGCGCGCACCGCGTTCGGTTGGATATCCGCCACCGCGCCCGTTGCCATTGAACAGGTTCAGCAGATTGAAGCCGGCAACCCTGAGATTGCCCGTACGACCGGGCAATGCGAAGCTGGGTGACCGTTGCTGCATGGAGACAGGCTGCGTCAGATGAAGCCGATAGCCGCGTCTCTGATTCAGTACGCCCGTCACGGACGTGAGCGTGTCGCCAACGCGGGGCAGTTCAGCGGTTGGATACTTGGCAGTGTAGAGGGGTATCGACTGCGGATAGGATTCCAGCGAAGTATCATCGATGATCAATGAGCGCCTGAGATTGTCACGCCGCAGTTTCTCGGCTTCATGACCTGGCCTGACCCGCTCGGTGGGTTGAAACAATCGACCACCTGCAGCGACTATTAATTCACCGTCACGCCTTAGCCCTGATACACCGCTGATCGTCACCGGATGCGTCAATGCTATGAGCATGCCCTCGAGTGATTCGATATGCCGGTTTCTGAACGGCAATGACAGCTCAAGCGCCGTGGTTGTCGCAGCGCCGCAGTCCATTGAACGGTGCACTTCAATGGCGGTCAGGCTCTGACGCTCGTCGCCTGATTCAGTAACCACACCGGCTACTCTGATTCGACGATTGACCGGCAATGACTCATCCAGCAGAAAGATGCCTTCAGAGCTTGCCTGATCGTTGTCATGAGAACCATCGGGTTGTTGTGCAAACACACCCGAAGGCGAATCATCATCGCCGTCGAGTTTCAAGGTGGTGTTCACTTCCAGCTGAACCAACTGGCCCAACAGCGGTGAGACATGATCGTTGCCCTGAATCAGGTGCACAGCCGTCGTGGGGCTGCCGCATTCGCCCACATCGATGTGTTGCTGACAGGCCGTCAGCAACAACACGCAGGGCACGATCAGGCACCTGAACAATCGCCTGATTTCTGAAGATTCAGGAATGGGCTTGGACTTATTCGAGATTATCGATCATCCACTGAACGGTGACACGAACCTGTTCGTCGGTCAGGTCCATCTTGCCGCCGCGTGGTGGCATGTAACCGGCATCACCCGTGTAACCGGTGATGGCGTTGTTGACCATAGAGTCCATGCCCGTTGCAATACGACTCTCCCAGTCGGCAGCCACCAGCTTGGGTGAACCGGCTATACCCGCAGTATGGCAGGCGGTGCAGACATTGTTGTAGATCTCGGCACCGTCAAGTGAACCGCCAAAGGCAGCTTCCACGGTTTCGGCAACGGTCGGACGTGGGCTGTCCGAGGTGTAGACCTCGCCCACCTGGCGTATACGATCTTCGGTCATGGTGACCTTGTCGGTATCCACGGGTCTGATTACCTTGCTGTTGATATGGCTGGCATAAAGAATCAGCACGATGGTGGTCAACACCAGAATGCCGATCACGATAGAGAAGTTTTTGAAAAATAGACGATCGTGCTCGCTCATTACCAAGCCCCAAACAGTAACGGATCAATCGCGCATTATATCGTCCGAATGTTCCTGTGGAAAGCCGTTTGATGCAAAGCTGCACAGATCGCAAATGCAGGTCAGCTGTGCTCGAAATCAGACAATCGGCGGCAATACTTTACGGAAATGTACCGATATGAGCGTCTGTGGTCTCGAATCGAGTCAATTGTTGAGAGCTTGATCAAATTCTGATAGGTTTTTTTGCGTCATACTGGAGTGCTGGTCGATACGCGACAGGGTTGGAATGAGCTATCCACCCTGCCTTACTGACTATCACCGGACCGCCAACCTCACAATGGTGATTACGGTGAACCTCAGGCTATCGGCCGCTGAGTTCCAGTAATGCAGCAAAAAGGAAGAAGCAGTGACCCGAAGACACTCCGAGGTGGTTATCATTGGTGGCGGTGTGATCGGCCTGTCCTGCGCCTATTTTCTGGCGCGAACGGGCAAACACGTCCAGGTCATCGAAAAAGACAAGATCGGCCAGGGGGCCTCGTTTGGCAATTGTGGCCTTATCACCCCATCGCACGCCGAACCGACCTGCAAGCCGGGTCGAATCAAATCCGCACTGAAGCAGCTGTTTGACAGTTCTGCCGGGTTTCGAGTCAACCCGGGTTTGGACATGGAACGCTGGCGCTGGCTGTGGGAGTTTTCCAGAAACTGTCGTCCTAACCGGACTGATGACATCAGGAAAGCCAAGGCGAGGCTGCTGGCCAGCTCGCGATCACTGACCGAAAAACTGGTCAAGCTCGAGAGCCTGGACTGCAACTGGAAGGATGCCGGCCTGATCAGTGTCTGCCGAACGGATGCCGGTCATGAGGAACTGCTGCAACTGAGCCAGCACCTGCAACAGGTCGAAGTCCCCTGCACCATGTTGGAACGGGATTCCCTGCTGGCGCGCGAGCCATCACTGAATGAGGATGTGCAGGCAGGCCTGCTGTTTCCGCGAGACGCCTGGCTTGACCCCTATCGCTACACCACCGAGCTGGCGGCCGCTTGTCGCAACAAGCAGGTCCAGATCCAGGAAGACTGTGAAATCGAGGCGATCCATGCCAGCGACGGCACCATCGAATCGGTGTATACCCGACTGGGTGATTTCACGGCAGACCAGTACCTGGTCACCGCTGGCGTCTGGTCAGGCAAGATGATGAACGACCTCAAACTCAATTGTCCGATCCAGCCCGGCAAGGGCTATTCCATCACCTCGCGCATGCCCGAAACCCGCCCCAGTCATGGTCTGATCCTGCATGAAGCCAACATGGCCGTCACCACCTGGAACGATTCCTTCAGACTGGGCGGCACCATGGAAATTGCCGGCTTCGACGACAGCATGAACAAGAAAAGAATCGACAATCTGATCAATGGCGCCTATCTGTATCTTCGCGACCATATCGGCGTCGGTGTGCCTCAGACCTGGTTCGGCTTCCGGCCCATGACCCCGGACGACCTGCCCATCATCGGCAAACCGAAGGAATGGAACAACATGATCCTGGCCACCGGCCACAACATGCTCGGCATGAGCATGAGCGCCGCCACCGGCAGACTGGTCGCTGAACTCGCCACCGGCAGAAAACCCCATATCGACCCAAGCCCCTATCACCCGGACCGGTTCAATTGAATGTGAAAAGTGCTCGCATCGATTAACCGGATACATCACCGTAGACGGTGCAAGGTCATGCCATGTAGAATGCGCGCCCTGTTCTCGATGCGGCCAATACCTGACGAAGTAGCCAAACTGTAGCCCGGATAGAAGCTCATCGGTCTGGTACAATGCATTCTGAATACTCAGCTAGCCAGAAGATGCCCTCGCAGCCCGCTAGACTCTATCGAACTGAATCTCAGCATGAGTAGACAGGAAGGAAAACGATAGAAACTGAGTCGTGGCACTGCGCCCGTAGCTCAGCTGGCCAAAACATGGATAAGCAGCGCAACGCGCTCTATCGAACCGAGAATCAGGGTCAGTAACAAGCTAGAATGAAACTAGACGATTAATTCGTGGCACTGCGCCCGTAGCTCAGCTGGCCAAAGCATGGACAAGCAGCGCAAAGCGCTCTATCCAGCCAGACTCAGAATTAAGAAATTGCACTAAACCAGATATAACTAAGAAGTAAATAAGCGCCCGTAGCTCAGATGGATAGAGCGCTGCCCTCCGGAGGCAGAGGCCAGGGGTTCGAATCCTCTCGGGCGCGCCATATTTTTCAACAAGTTACATCAATCCAACTCATTCCAAGAATATCATTTAAGTGCTAGGTAAGTGTAAAGCATACTTTTTTCGTCTAAGCTCATTATCAATTGTAAAAATTGTCTTCAGCTCTGCTCTAGAGTGTCATTTTTAAGAAGTGATCAACATGGGTTACTGCAGTGGCTGAGAATGTGTCGCGCTGGAAAAGACCAGCTTCAATGCAATGATGTCCATGAGTCCTGAACCGGCTTCACTGAGCCCTCACACGACCTCAATCGTCCGTATTCAGGTTTAGGATAATAACGGGAACAACATGCAGGCATGGACTCACGTTGAATTCACTACAACCAACGGCACTTTCGGGATTGAAACCACATTCGTGATCGGTGACACCAATTTATCCAGTTCGGCATTCCTACTGCTTACCATGAGAGGGGATGAATCGTCGGATGTGGGTGTGTTGAGAATTTCCTTAACTAAGCTCATGCACGTAGTGACAACCAAAGTAGCCCTGGTATTTGATGATGCCGACTGCGTCTTTTGCCCTACTCCGCCACAGTGCGGTTCAAGCCAGATCTAGAGGCTAATTGTGTCATAGCACAAGGACAAATTCGCAAGGAGGCGAATTCAATGAACGATTCACCATTCATGTTTCAACCGATCCGAGAGTTCAGAAAAACACCGGGCTACCGGCATTGGCATGAAGCGCTGTACCGTCCTGAATACGGTAGTAATGTCGAAGATTTGCTGCATGCCCACTTCAGGCGCGATTCCCTGGTTCAGTTTGAAACTGACCTGCTTCAGAAGCTATTTGCTACGCTTCCAACTCACTTCAGGGGGATGCTGAGTGTGAATGGCTCGGTGTATTCGCTCAATTCTAAGCAGTTTGTGGTTGATCTGTGCCAGGCCATAGATGAATCTCATCTGGATTACGCCGAAGTCACATTGGAGCTTACCGAGCATAACCCCGTTGCCTTTGACGGGCCAGGTCTGATCAATGCCCACTATCTGCGCGAAAAGGGCATCATGCAGGCCATCGAAGATGTCGGAAAACCAACCTGCTTCCAGGCCTCTCCGCAGAAAGATTTGATTGATGTGATCAAGCTCGATCGGGAGGTCCTGGTGGAGTAGGAATCGCTAAAGACTGTACATCGTGAATGCCTGGCCACATTTGTACAGACGTTTCCAGGCATCGTGATTGCAGAGGGTGTTGAGCGGCCACAGGATCTGTCATTCATCCGTGACATGGGCATTCACTTCTATCAGGGTATTTACGATGGTGGCGCGCCAGTGATACTGACTGACGAACAGAGCCGGAAGACACATCGGTTGCAGGCCTGACGGTCGTGACATGATACTGATGGTATTGAGATCACATCATAAAATGACAATGCTCACAATGTTCCAACAGAGTGTGTATGCTGTTGCTGTACTACGCGCACAGGGGGCAGACGATTGAAAAAAATTGCACATATTGGGTCGTTGTTGGCACTGGTGACCAATGCAGTCTATGCATCCGATCCTACTCCAATAATCCACTTTTTTGGGTTTGTGTTCATCGCATTTCTTGTATTGGTCGCATTTTCGATTTGGCGATCGGGCTGGCGAACAGACAAGGATAAGGATGATAGTAAGAGGAAGGATTGAAGGCATGAAACAGTTTTTAATCTTAATTTTTGTGCTCGCTCTATTACTAGAGCCAGCACTAGCCTCAGACCCAACACCATTGCTAGAGTTCTTGTACATCGGCGGCGCTGTAGTTGCGGTAATTGTCGCAATCGTCCTCAGAAAGGTGTTGAAGAGTAGACCGGATGATTGAAGCTCAATGAATGACAAGTACTAGGAATGAATTACTTGTTGCATTTCATTTTTCAAAGGATTGAACATGAAAAAACAACTGTTATTGCTCACACTAATGTGTCCCTTGATCGGATTGTCGAGCGAAGAGGGCACTAGTTTCACGTTTTACTACTACGGCGGTGAGATGGACTACATCACCCAGGGTGATGAAAACCTGATCTCAGATGCAACAGGCTCGATAGCTATTACTCTGTTGGATGATGAAAGTACAGCGCGAATAGAGGTGGATGACCCGTCACTGGTCACGGGATGGCGAGTGGTCATGGGCGCACTAGATGGCAATGTGCTCTCCGTTGGCCGATACGTTGACGCCACACGGTGGCCATTCAATGACATTGACGAACCAGGCCTCAGCTTCTCAGGCGAAGGGCGTGGTTGTAACCAATTGGATGGTTGGTTCGATGTTCTGGAAATTGAAAAAAACGGTCAGGAAGTGACCCGCCTGGCCGCAAATTTCAGACAAAACTGTGAGAATCAGCAAGAAGAATGGTCATGCGGCCAGATTCGATACAACAGCGACGTACCTGTGACACTCAAACCCTTGTACATTTCGGGATTTGAAAGTCCCGTTGAGCAGTGTCATTTTCTGAGGCAGTGATTGTGGATGAGAACGAGGAACAAGCCAATGATGAGTGATAGAGCGTCAACATGGTTAGGGACAGCGCTAATATTGCTATCAACGCCGGCCTACGCATCTAAGGATATCAAGGCAGACTGGCTCAAGATTCTGGTTCGTGTCATCCCTGTAACGCTATTCTGGACGCCAGTCGGTGATCACGGTGTTATTAACGTGGCTTCATTCTATGTTTTTGAGCCTGACGAGATGGGAGCAATCGTGGTGCCAGTTATTATTTCAACTGCCATCATCTGGGCGATTGTCTATCTGTTTCACCGAATCGGTGACGAATGAATTCTCACTAATTTAGAAGGGCACAACACAATGGATGGGTGTGAGCAATGACAAGGAAGACCATGTTCTGCAACAATTTCGACTGCGATCTGCACATCAAGTACACCGGCTGCAACTGGGCTGAAATCACAGTGTCACTATCCAGGATTCTCACCATAGGCCGCTCAAAGCGGGGCAGGGTGTACTACTGCGATTACTGCCTGATGACAGGCCAGGGCGTCAAGTTGCTGCCTGTGCCAGTGTTAAAAGCAGCACACGAGTAATTATCCACAAATTCACGGTCAGCGAAGCACAGTACCTTGCATGTGCGTCTGATTGTGAAATTGTGTGGGAATTGCTCCCCATTAATGACGAATCAGACAAAACAGCTACACGACCGATTGATTACATCGAGATCTCAATCCAATCCTTACACTCAATACCATTTTCAATATGAGAGTTACGATTATTGAAGTCAGCAACCATCTCTTCAGCAGTTTGAACACCTAGCCTCTCACATAAACTCTTAGCAAATCGGGTTGCGAAAATATCTATCACCCCTCTTTCTAAATCTCTGGGGAACATGTATTTTCCACAGGCCGCATCAGGAGGCATGGCTTCAAGTGACACCATAACGTCGATATCACTGGGATTTTCTTCACCCGTAATGAAACTCCCATATAGCAATACCCGCTTTCCTGAAAATTCGTTGCAAATGTCCGCAAGAAGCGATTCAAGATCTTCCAGTTGTGCTTCTCTTCTCTCGTTGTAGCCAAACTTGTTTCTGATTTCTTCGAGTGTAAGTTTCATATTAGCGAATCAGGCAAAAGTTTCTGAAAGATACACATCTTACAGCTCACCAGAATGAAAAAGGAGGGTAATTACCTCCTCAGAGAAATTCTTGACTCAATAGATCACATCTATCAATGCCCTGATATCCATCTAATTTCCTTAACGGGTGGGAGAATAGTGTGATGAACTTCACATTATTACTAGGGGTGCTCGATACTTGCGTTGGGTTGAACAGCATTTAGATACCTACTTCACAGCAAGTTGTCTGCATTTCAGGCATTGAATTTCTGAACGAGGTATCTTGCTGTGAGGCTGATCCCTGAAAAGTATGAAGTAGACAAAAAGAAACCTTTTGGTAAGGACTTGCTTGGCCGCAAGGAGTTTGCGGAGTCACTGTTAGATTTAGTCAAGGACTGTGAGCATGAACTGGTGATTGCTCTCGAAGGAGATTGGGGGGAGGGGAAGAGTACATTTGTTAAACAATGGCGAGCTCTCCTCGACCTTGAAGAGCGGCAAATCAAGAATGTGTACTTTGACGCATTCGAGATGGATTACCAGGAAGATGCCTTCGCTGCTGTTGCCTCAGCGATCTACAGTGTTCTTAAGGAAGAGCCGTATAAGAAAGAGACAGAAGGCAAAAAATTCAAAGAACGGATGACAGATCTGGGTCTGAAATTAGCCCCAATTGCGCTGAAATCTATCATTCATCTATCCACAATGGGTGCATTGAGTGGCCTTAGAACAGAAGATACCAAAGAGGTTCACAATGCCTTTACAAAAGGCTACTCAGAAGTGATGTCTGATCACATTATGTCCAGACTGACATCATTTAAAGAAGATAAGGATGTTGTTGAAGGCTTCAAGGAGAAACTAGGGGAAATTACAGCGAGCTATACATACGATGAAGAGGGTAAAGATGGTCCACCTGTGCCACTCGTCATCATCATCGATGAGCTGGATCGCTGTAAGCCATCATACGCCTTGAATGTTATCGAAGTGATCAAGCATTTCTTTTCTGTTCCAACGCTTAGATTCGTACTTGTCATGCAATCAGATGCGTTGGTCAGCGCGGTGAAACATACTTATGGGATAGAAAACGCACTGGAGTACCTACAGAAGTTTATCCATGTGATAGCAAAGATACCACATCGTAGATGTCTATATGATTCAGCAGCTGATGATATCGATTCATACACCAGCTTTCTAATCAAGGAAATGTTTCCACACGAATCAGAGTCAACGGTTGACTACATGTGTAGACAACACGGGGGTTACATCAAGGAAGCTTGCAGTTTATTTCAACTGTCTAAAAGGCAGACTGAAACAGCACTGCGCTATTTGATACTGTATTACTGGAAAAGGAGTAAACGTGAGCACAAAATTACACGAGTACATGGCCAATACACATTAAGCGCGGTAGCAGTTCTATGTGCAATGAAGGCTTATGACTACAAACTGTATGACGGGTTTGTAAATAGGTCTTTGAAGATCGATGATATCAAAGAGATCAAACTCAAATTGACAGGAGAAGTGAACTTCAATGTCTACACTGATTTTGCCTTGGTGATGCGACTCAATGAGATGTTCAAGCATGATAAAGAACAGTTGATCGCTGAAGGTATAGAAGGTAAACACGAAGTAAAGGCGAGAGTTTTTGAGCAAGTGTTCGATGATGATGTGAACTACGATTTACTTGGAGCATTGAGTAAAGATATCGACTTTTTCTGTTTTGATGTCTTGAATACGGACGACACTATTGGTTCAGAATAATACACTGTGAGTACACGATCATGACCGTCGAGCACGAGTTGGATTTACAAGAGAATGCTTTAGATAGCCTTAACGAGGCACTTCGCAAGTATCAAGAAGGGTTGGCGGGTGATTTGCGAGCGTACAAATTTGCGATACTTCATTACGCACATTTTATTGAGCTGCTATTCAAGTACTACGTAACTGAGTCCCATCCGCTGTTAATTTACAAAAACCCATTTAGCAAGAATTTAAAAAAAGAAAAAACGATTGGACTTTGGGAAGCTGTCCAGTTCCTAAAAAATGAGGGAAAGGAAGTCGAGCCTTCCTTCTTTACGGACATGGAGTGGTTAAAGAAACTGCGAAACGACATTGAGCACTTTAAATTCACTATGGATGTTGCAGAAACCAGAAGGGCCATTGGCCGCTTGACACAGGCCGTCATTGATTTCAACGTCACACATGCAGACATTGATATTTTCGATCATATCGACGCTGACACTTTTAGTATTTTCCAAGAATTAGCTGACGAAAATAAAGCGGCTTTGGCAAATGCACAAAAAGAAGCCGAAGAGTACTCTGAAAATGGTGAGATATATGATTGCGAGATCTGTTGGAACATAGGAACAGCAATAAATTCCGTAGCAGGCTATGTATGCAAGTTGTGCGGCGAAACTGACCCAGAAATTGATTGCTGCGTGTGCGGGGAGCGCATCCGTCAATCTGAAGGGAGGGTGTGGAATGAAGACCATCCCCCTCATATTGATTACATCTGCGAATATTGCGATGATCGTATCAGCAACATGTAAAGAATCTAACAAGGACTTTCAGCGAATGCAGTCACTAACACGCCTGCTTCGCTGAAGGCAGCGTTAGGTCTCATCGATGGTAATGAGGGAATGATAAAGATACCCAAACCACAGTTTTTGGCCGTCGCAATTTTTTCTCTGACATTGTTTGCGTGTGAAAGTGGCGATTCAAGGTACGATTCAGGTTATTCCGATAGTTATGCGGCAGGTTACAACACAACCTGTCAAATTAGGTCTACCTTGGTAGAAGGTGATTGGGGCGATGCGAATTACAAACGCGGCTACGACGCCGGCTACAGCGATGGCTCGGTCGAATGTAAGCGAGATAAAGCAAAAAATTAGGGGATGACATGTCACATGGCGATTAAGTCGAGTTGCTCGGCTCCTTAGCGAGGCGTTAGATGTTGATTGATTGCACATATATGGTAAAAAAACACAGTAATAACAATATGTTTGTCAATCACAGATAGAAGTGTCCTTGTTTCTGCCAGTTAGAAATGTCTAGTCTGAACTGAACATTTCGATGAGGTCTGTGTCCATACACCATAGATTATGGTATGACTCTGTCTCTATGAAACCGTATCTCACACGAAAACCAGGACAAAAACATACGAACATTAAATCGCTCGTGTTGTTGTGCGTCGTCCTTAATCAGGGTATGGCCTGGGTGATTATGGCTTCTTCTGAGATGACTGAGACTCCGGTAGAACTTGCCCAGAGCGGTTCACCGTGTCATACGACTGAAGTGCCTGAGCTGGAATCGAACTGTCAGGATGTGACGACGGCTTGTTTTCAGTGTCTACCTCTCATTTTGTCGCCATTCAATTTTGGTTTGGCTCTTCATTTATTCCAGCCGGACATCGATTTGCGAATTGATGCCGTGCAGCGCACATTCCAACCGCCGATACCCCCTCCCAAAACATAACCCTTGATCACTCCATCGCTTCAGTTGAATCGATGGCCCGATACTCATGAACAACGGTACACATCCTGTCACCAGCTTCATGAGTCATTCAGTATCAAAAACAGGGTTAGTTATGAATATCGAATGTATTTCAAAACAGTGCGCGAACGTGTTTGATCAACGTGAACACGTCATTCTAGGGATAAGTCCTTTCAACAGTTATTTCAGTGAGGAACGGATCACCTGGTTAGCCAAATGGGCATTTTCGGAGTTCAAACGGGTTAGTATTTATGTGCCGGATGGACCGACACATCACACCTTGCAAGCCTTTGGGTATCAGGAAAACAAAGCGAAAAAGAAAGCGCGTCGTCAAAACAAGTATCTTCAAAACAAAATCATCCGAGCCTTGTCAAAGGTCGGATTAACCGATGAACAGTCCCATGCAGTGATCCTCAATTCAGAAAAGCTGGATGGTAATACTCATTATCAGAAGGTTCTTGATGAGGTCACGACGCAGTACGAAACAGACCTAGAGTTTCGACAAAAATGCCTGGATTGCTCCAACTGGGTGCTGTCCAGTAATCAACCTGCAGGGTGGACTGTGGATGAACAGTCCTTGTTGCAGGCGGTGAATTATTTGCTGGCTGAATTGCCCATCTTTTTTCAAAGCGGATCCATCGTAGAATCCCAATCAGTGGTGTTCGTCTACCATCAATGCCCGGATCTGTTGCGTGACCTGTTCCAGAGTCGATCCTATGAGTGGATTGGGCAGCGCCAAGGGTTTACTACGGTGATGCCTGCAGATAATTCACCGTATTAGAGAGATTATCGAATGATGATGTGTAAAGCTGTTACGAATGGCTGTTCATACGAAATTCTATAGCTCGAACTGACAAGGAACACCAAAACTTCCAATACGAATCCTGCCACTCTGCAAACTATTCAGTCGACTGCGAGAGCTAAAAACGACATTATAATCGCGAGTAGTGCACTTGATGTGCCCTACTAACAGACAAGGTGTCGTAGATTAATAAATGCCATCTTTCTCAATAAAAGTATCCTCGGATACAATCTGATTGAGCGAATATTGCAGCCTTCAAAACTCACGAATCTCAAGGTTCAACTAACAATTTCATAACAATCCACCAAATCAAAATTACTGTGTAAGTGTCATTTTTTATCTGATCGCGATTCAATCCATTCATAAATCACAGGCAGTAATACTAATGTCAACAAAGTAGATGTGATGAGTCCGCCCACCACAACAGAAGCCAATGGACGTTGAGTTTCTGCACCGACCCCGGAAGATATCAGCATTGGCACAAGGCCGAGAATTGCCACACTCGCGGTCATCAACACCGGGCGTAATCGCAATTCAGTCCCTTTGCGTACCGCTTCTTGCACAGACAGCCCCTTGTCCCGTAATTCATTGATAAAACTCACCAACACGATGCCATTCAACATTGCGACACCAAAGACGGCGATGAAGCCGATTGCTGAGGGAACCGAAACGTACTGCCCTGTGATAAAGAGCGCTATGAGACCGCCAATTGTGGCAAACGGTACATTGGCAATAATCAGTGTGGCGTACTTAACGGAGTTGAACGCGGTATAGAGCAACACGAATATGAAGAAGATTGTTAGCGGCACAATGACGGCCAGACGAGCGAGTGCGCGCTGTTGGTTTTCAAATGCACCACCCCACTCGATCCAATAACCCGGCGGCAGATCGATCTGATTTTCAATGGCAGCATTGGCATCACGAACGAAGCCGTCTACGTCACGACCGCGTACGTCCATTTGAATGACCGCATAGCGCTGTAATTGTTCGCGGCGAACGAACGAGTAACCCTCTGCCACACTCACATCGGCAACCGCCGAGAGTGGAACAATGACACCACCGCTGGTCTTCAGTGGAATACGTTGAATAGACTGCACTGAGGTTTTCGATGAATCATCGAGTCGAGCTGTAATGTCAAAACGTCGCACACCATCGATCAGGGTCGAAACAGGTTCGTTACCGATACCAGTGCGAACGACTGACAAGACATCATCGGCATTCAAGCCATAGCGGGCGAGCTGATCGCGTTTGACCTGGATACGGATTTGCGGTTTTCCAACGTTGGCTTCTAGCGAGAGATCGGCGACGCCGTCCACCGTAGCAATAACGTCTTTTACATCCTCGCTCAGTCGATCGAGTTCCGACAACTCCTCTCCGTAGATTTTTGCCGCAAGCGTCGCACGCACTCCAGAGATGAGCTCCTCAACACGCATCTGGATCGGCTGAGTGAATGCCACCACGGCCGTTGGGACGACGAGTTCGAGTTCTTCGCGCATGGCTTCGGCCAGTTCTGCTATATCACGATCTCCGGACCACTCGTCCTCTGGTTTAAGCTCGGTGTAGATTTCCATGTAGTTCACATCAGCTGTCTCACCTTTCTCGGCACGGCCGATCATAGCCACCGTGGTGTTGACCTCCGGAAACTTGGACAGAGCGTTCTCGATGTCTTTGGAGATTTCAATGGACTGATCGAGGGAAGCTGACGGGATTGAGGTCACTCGCCACATGATCGAGCCTTCCTGCAGTTGCGGCATGAATTCTTTTCCAAGAAACGGAAACAGCGCCAGGCTAGAGACAAGCAGACCGGCTGCACTCGCGACCACAACTGTTTTGTGTTCGAGAGACCATGAAAGCAACGGCAGGTATCGGCGTTTGATGACCCGAACAAGCCAAGTATCACGTTCTTCTTTGGGTTTGAGGATAATCGCCGCGAGTACAGGGATGAGTGTCAGTGTTAAGACGAGCGATCCAGCCATCGCAAAACTGATGTTGAAAGCCATGGGTTTGAAAAGTTTGCCTTCTAATCCCTCTAACGCGAAAAGCGGCAAAAATACCACTATGATGATCAGGATGGCGAAGGCAATCGGGTTGGCAACCTCACGCGCAGCTGCTAGAACGGCAGCAGACCGGTTGATTGGTTCTCCAGACTCGTTGCGTTCCGCCATGATGCGAAACGCGTTCTCAACCATCACCACCGCACCATCGACCATCATGCCGATGCCGACAGCAAGACCAGCGAGTGACATCAGATTGGCAGAGAGCCCAGCTTCACCCATAAAGATGAACGCGATCAGCATTGCGAGAGGCAGTGCTGCTATGACGACGATGGCTGACCGCAGTTCACCCAAAAACAGGAAGAGCACAATCGCTACCAATATAGAGCCTTCAACCAGTGCAGTGACTGCTGTGCCAACCGCCTTATCTACCAGGTCGGTACGTTCATACACCGGACGAAGGGTGACGCCCTCTGGTAAAGAATGATCGACGATTTCGACTTTGTCTTTGACTGCATCGACCACATCAGCAGCATTTTCCCCGATGCGGGACAAGGCCATGCCGAGTACGACCTCTTTGCCATCTCTAGTAACCGCGCCAAAGCGCAGAGCACCATCCTGTACGATGTCGGCGATGTCACGCAGGTGCACGGGTATGCCATCTTCCACTTTGACGACCATGTCGCCGATATCGTGCTCGTTCTCAACGAGGCCCAAGCCTCGAACCAGGTATTGTTCAGCGCCCAGGTTGACATATTGTCCACCCACTTGACGGTTGTTCGCCTCAATTACTTCCATCACATCGGTAAACGTCAGGTCGTACTTGATGAGGCTGAGTGGGTCTATCACCACCTGATACTGGCGTTCCTGTCCACCCCAGGAGATCACGTCGTCAACGCCTGCAGCGGTACGCAAAATTAAGCGCACACTCCAGTCGTGAAGAGTTCTGAGGTCCATGTCTGTGACCGCGGCATTGAGCTGTTCATCGGCGCGCTCGAGCGTGTACCAGAATACCTGGCCGAGACCAGAGGTGTTCGGCCCCATTTCCGGTGTGCCGTAACCTTCCGGAATTCGATCACCGACTTCCTGCAAACGCTCCATGACCAGACGACGAGCAAAGTAAATGTCCATGTCGTCATCGAAATAGACCGCGACATAGGACAAACCAAACAGGCTGACCGATCGAATTTCCTGCACTTTGGGTAAACCTGCCATGCCGGATTCAATCGGAAACGTAAGCAGTTGCTCGACGTCCTCCGCAGCGAGCCCGGGTGACTCGGTGTATATATTCACCTGTGCCGGCGTCACGTCCGGAAAAGCATCGATCGGAACAGTAACAACCGCACGCCAACCGAGCAATGCCACGACCCCAAAGATGATTAGCACCAAAATCTTGTAGCCCAACGAAGCTTCAACGAGTTTCTCTAACATGTGAATCTCCTAGTGCGCATGGCCTTCGCCGAGCGAAGATTTGAGCAGTAACGATTTGAGATGAAATACACCGTCGATTGCCACTTGATCACCATCGGTGAGGCCGGCCATTACAACTGTCCAATCTCCGATTGTGGGGCCTGTGTCGATTTGTTGGGCATGAAATTCATGATCATTCTCGAATTTGAACACAGTAGCTGAGCCTTTAATGAGGGTGAGAGCTGCACTGGGTACTGCGAGCACTGGTGCGTGAGTTCCGGTCACGATTTCAACTTCTACAAACTGTCCCGGGTGCAAACGATCATTTGCGTTGTTGACCTCAATGCGTATGCCTCTGGTGCGGGTGGTCTCGTCCAGGCGATGATGGCGTTGGATGACAGTGCCTTCAAGCCAGCTGATACCATCAAGACTGACGCGAGCATTATCGCCACTCTCCAAATCATGTAATACATTGAGCACTGTTTTGGCCTCGACCCACATCACCGACTCATCACTGATATCGACGAGCACTCGACCCGGCTCGATTAACTCTCCAAGAATGAAATTGTCTCGCAAAACCGTGCCAGCCTGCGGCGCCAACAGATCGAATTCACCGGTTGCTTTGCTGGCATCACCAGACTGTAACAGGGCGTTTGCTTGCGATTGGGTCATGCCGTAGGCGAGGACTTTGGCCAATGCCTGCTGCTGTGCCACTTGAGCTTCGGTGTAACGACGTTCAGAGACCGTTTCTCTTCCGAGAGATTTGACACGCTGCCATTCACGGTCGGCAACGATCAACATACCTTGTGCTTCGGCCATCGCAACGCTTGAAAGTGTCAACAATCGATCGCCAATCTCAACTTCATCCCCTAGTTTCACGTGACGCTCAGCGACTTGTGCGGTGATCCGCGGTGTCACACGGGCGGATCGGTAGGCATTGATCACAACTTCGCCGGGCACACGAACTGTTTCATTGGGCGTTCGAAGTGTTACGTCACCAACGACAATACCCGCGGATGTACGTTCGTCGATTGTCATTTCTATCACACCGCCTTCTTCCTCATGATCGTCATGGCCATCTTCCTGGGCGTATGCGGGCACGATCAGTGCCAGGCACAGACACAATGCCCAAATTTTCAAGATATTCATAACTCGATTCTCCATTTTGGTTTTGGTGTTGTTGCGATTCATTCGACACCTCCTTTGCCTAACCAGGAATCTATCTGGCCGGAAGCCATCAACCACTCGAACCAGGCATGCCACAAGGACTCGCGCAGATCGAGTGCGCTTTCCTGCACGTCGAGCGTGGCTGTCAATTGCACCAGGTAGTCGGTAGTGCTGAGTTCACCGGCTTGCCAAAGTCTTCGAAGTTGTTGGGTTTGTCGCTGCAGGCTTGCCACTCCAGTGAGCTCCCAATCGCCCCAGGCTCCACGGGACAAGTCATATCGCTCGGTGGCACTGATAAGCCGTGCATTTGCACGTTGCAGTACATCATCGGCGATTTGTTGCGCCTGACTGCGCTCGGCCATCGCGGCGGTGACTTCATAGCTGAAACGATTGCGCATATAGAGCGGAATGGTCACATTCACGCCAATCAAGGTCTTTCCGTCTTCTTCGCCGCCGGTCAAACTCAATGTCGGATCAGGGCGACGTTCACGACGTCGCAACTCGACTATGGCGTCCGCTGCCGCCACCTGACGAAGTGCGGCGAGTACTTTCGGCAGTGCGAGCACCAACACTTGTGGATCGGCGCTCGTCGGTAAGGTAGGCAACGAAACAGGGAGAGATGGCCAGTGCGTCGCTGGCGTTCGTGGAACGAGACTTCGAACGGTCTCACGTGCTTCGGCCAGTCCCGCTGCTGCGGTCGCTTTTTGGATTCGTGCATCCATGGTAGAGAGTCGTGCCAGATCCAGTTCCACTTGGTTCAAATCGCCGGCGTCAAAGCGACGTTCTGCCAATGCCACAAAGTCGTCCATCAACTGGCGACGCGAGGTTGCCAAAACATCGCGCTCCACCCCAGTTTGATATTGTGCAAGACCGTTCAACAATTTAACGGTGACGTCCCATCGGACGGACTGATATTCCGCCTCGACGACCAGACGATCGAATTCTGCAACGGCGTTTCGTGCTTTTCGCTTACCCGCCCAATCAATTGTCTGACTGATACCCAGGGCCCGTGTGTCCGAATCGGAATTTTCAAAATCGATATTGAGTTCAGGGTTGTACAGGGGCCGTGAAGCGGCATCACTCTTGGCGCTGCTGGCCACAAGCGCATCTTTTGCGGCTTGAACAAGCGGATGTTCATCCACGGCGGCAAAAACAAATTGGGTCAGCTGCGCATCTGCTGGTGATAAACGAATTGTGTCAATTTCGTTCGCCCAGACCGCCCAAGGCGTAAAAAACAGAGTGCATAGCAATAACGCAAGTAAGAATCGTTCGGTTTTCATAAATCATTTTCCTGTAGTGATCACAGCTGAGCACACCACGCGTGACATGGTGTTTACAGTACTTTGTAGGAGTATGATTTAGATGGTGGGAGGAGGTGTTGGGGGTGCTTGGGCAAAGTTTCTAACGTGCGCTGATCGACCAATACGGAGATCTATACGGACAAACGTCATTGTGATGGTTGAGACTTGTGGTGATAAGCTAGATGAATGAACG
This sequence comes from Lysobacterales bacterium, assembly GCA_965212525.1. Lineage (GTDB taxonomy): Bacteria > Pseudomonadota > Gammaproteobacteria > Xanthomonadales > SZUA-38 > SZUA-38. Next base: position 56,267 of record CBDBVC010000036.1, on the reverse strand, counting down.
TGGCAGCAGTGTTTGCACTGCTCGCAGTCGAATTCTGTATCTATTTCGGTGTTATCAATATCTACCGTATGACCTAATTCATGCGGATGACCTGTGTTGTAGCCGGCTGGCACAACATCTTCAATAACTTCTGTCGCCCCTTCTAGACTCACGAAAAGAAGCGACACAATCACTAATTTGTCAATAAAAGCACGCATCGTCATCTATTATAGCTTAGTTCTGTCCAAGGGAGAGATTTTTTCACATGGGTTGTGCATTGATCGTAACCGCAACCAATGTTCACGTGCAAGACAAGTAAAGCAAGCACACTCATCGTCATGGTTTGCGTGCGTTACCGTCGATCGCTGTAAAAATGAATAGGCCTCTATTGATTCTCTAAATTGTGGTTTTCGAGACAATAATCATCTTCGACGAATGTGTTGAGATCACTCTGTAACGTTTGTGGACGTGCTCAATTCTCGGCCTGACACTCAAATGAATTTCAACTGAAAATGGAATTTGATTGTCCTCGTCGCTTTGGCCCCTTGCGACTTCGGTTGACAGATCGGATGGCCTGTTCGTTCTTTACAAGCTCAAGTACTGAACTCAATCGCTTGTTATGGACAATCGATGCCTGATTGACCTTTCGAACCTTATCGAAGATGGAGTAGGGGAGTGTCACACCATCGTGACGGATCTCCAATCGTCCGTCGGGATAGTCATTGATCGTCACTTTCTTTCTTGCCAGGCTTCTGGCAACCTCAGTCGGTTCCAGTAAAAAGACGACACGATCGTACTGAACAGACAACGAACGTGTAACTGTTCGAGTTTCCTGCCATGAAAACGCGCGATCCATGTCATCATAATCAGCCAGCGGACGATGGACGTTTTGATCTGATTTCGGTGGCTTCGCAAAACGATCGTTGAAGGCAGTGATGAAGTAGGGCAGATAGGCATTGGCAGTCTCAATCTCTGAGATGCGTTCAAGTCTCAACTCCTTGACCAGCCGATCCTGAAGTGTCTTGTTGGCACGTTCCACACGCCCTTTTGCTTGTGGTGAATTCGCACAGATGATGTCTATGTTGAGTTCATGCAAGGCACGGCCGAACTGCGTCATGCCGTTGCCAGATTTGGCTTCCTTGCTATTAACCCTGAATGTGGAATGCTTGTCACTGTAGAACGCTATGGGCTTGCCATGCAGCTCGATGTACTCACGTGTGGCACTGAAATAGTCAAACGTGCTTTCAGAAGGCACAAATTTCAGGTGCTGGATTCTGCTGCTCGCATCATCAATGTAAACGAGTAGGGTGCACTTAGGTCCCCTTTCCTCAAGCCACCAATGCTGCGAGCCGTCTATCTGAATCAATTCACCCACACAATTACGTCGATTTCGCGGCTGGTAGACTCGTCTGCGCTGTTCAGCCCGCGTTTGCCACAAATTGGAGTCTTTCATCCACTGTCTCACAGTTTCGATGGCAATACTAATGCCATGTCGTTCTGCCAGCTTTTCTGCCGTCAAAGTCGGCCCAAAATCACTGTAGTGATCTCGAATGAGATTAATGACATGGTTTCGGAAGGTTTCTGGATAACGCCTGTTCGATGGCTTCCCACGCTTTTTTGAGATCACGCCTTCAGGTCCGTACTGGTTGAATGCGTTTTGCAAACGCTGAATTTGCCGCACAGACAATTTTAATAGATCAGCGGCTTGTCGTTTATTCAATCGCTTCTCATTGATCTTCGTCAAAATCTCAATGCGATTTAGTTCGTTCTCATTCATTGTGTAAAGCATATGGTGCATCCTCCAGACGACTTTTTAAGTCATATCCACATCCGGTGATGTGGCCCTGGAGAGTGCGCTATAATGACATTTCTAACTGTGACAAACCGGACATTACTAAATAGCACTTACAATGTTAGTGCGTATAAGTCATGTTATGTTAAATTCAATTGGCGTATTCATAGTAACCCCCTAAATTGACTCTCAAAAATCATGGGTAAGGCATACAATCAGCACTATGTTCCTAGGCTACTTCTAAAAAGGTGGGCCGACGAAAACGGTGAAGTCTGGAGATATAGGACTTTAGTAAGCCATAAAACTGTTCCTGTATGGAGAAAAGTCGCAGTATCCGTTGCTGCATCACGCCCTAAATTTTATGGTCAGGACGGTTTTGAAGAGGATATCAACGGTAAAATCGAAACGGATGCTGCTCCTGTGATTGACGCTGCTATTACTGGTGGCCGCTTGACTCGGGAATCTTGGCAAAAACTTGTGGCATTCTTCGCACTACAACTGATGCGTACACCTAAAGGTTTCGAAAAAATCACGAAGATTATGCGCAATGACTTCGTGCCATTCATAAGAAATGTAATAGAAAAGCAGTCTAATACAGACCAGATACCTACTGTTTCTCCTGTCTATGATCCTGATCATCCAATAAGGGCATACACAAATTCAGTTACTGGTGAATCCAGTATTACTGCTGACATTGGTCCTGCAGGATGGCTAGGATTTGTTCGAAATGAGGTAGGAAATTTCAAAAATATGATGCTTACTCATAGGTGGACCATTCTGAGAGCGCCTCCAGGTCAAAACTTCTATTTGTCAGATGAACCGGCAATAAGCAATCCTAAAGACCCTGAGGTGTTTTTACCTATAAGTCCAACTCATATTCTCTATGCAAAGATTGGTACCAGGCGACCTCCTAAGCGTTATTCTCAAATCTCCGCAGAAAATTTGAAACGATTCAATAAACGAATCGCTGACTCGGGACATTTGGCTCTATTTGCTAAACGCCCAGATGACTGCCTGGAACAAATTAGGCCTAGAACAATTGACGCTGACGAGTACGTACGGCAGGAAAGCTACTGGAAATCGTTTCATGAACTACCCTTAGATGAAGTGTCGACAACACTTAATTTAGCTCCTGGTTGGCTCAATAAAGTCAAAAAAAATTCAATATCGGAAATTGACTGCCCAGATAACAATGGCAAACATAATAAGGAAGATAAAAAAACTCGATCTGAAATCTAGATTAATGATCAACTACCTACGTATGGTGTATCATAAATATCAACCGCGCTCATGCAAACGATTTTTTCTACCACCATTGGAAAGTAGTAGAACGCACCTAGTCCAGACGAGCGCGGTTTTTTTTGTGTCAGGATTTCTTGCGCGCGCGAATCTCTGATCGATCCACGGATATGTCTTTCGGCGCCTTCACACCAAGACGAACATGGTTGCCCTTGATCTCAAGTACTGCCAACTCAATATTGTCCCCGATTTTGATGGATTCGTTCGCTGTTTCTGCGTGTCAGGATGAGCATCTGAATTCCTTTTCAGTGTGAGTGATAGGCGGCATCTTACCATTGAGTGGATCAGGAAATTGTAGGAAATTTCAGACTTGTTACTTGCAAGGTGTCACAATTCTCACGGGGACAGGATACAATGGAATGGCATGCGAACCACCTGGTGTTGTGAGGACCATGCAGTTAGCGATGGACAGCCAGCAGACATCAAACTGCTGGTGGGTACTCCCCCAGTACAGACGTTGACACTGGGGTCGTGGGGCACCACCCCCCTTCCCTAAAGAGCACGGGTGTAACGCCACCCGTGCTCTACTTACTATTTTTTGTACTTACTAATTTCACACCGCGACCGGATACTGTTAATGTCTGCAAATGATTAGTATGAGCGCTGATTGATATACAGAACCCTAAATTAGTGACAGTCTTCTCCAAAATGTGTGATCTTCCACCACCAGATATCTGATACAATTTGCCGGCCGAGTTTCTTGGGCCTGTTCTGATTCCTGAAGATTCCGGTTTTATGGAATTGATATTTATATAGTCAAGATGCATAAGTTTCGCGGTTGTATTGACATCAACGCATTCGGTCTCGTTCTCAAAACGTTCAGTTAATCCGGCATCACGCTGAAACTCAATTGCAAATGAATGTTCTTCAAATTTTAAATTTACAGGTTGATTTGGAGGTTGAACTGATAAATGTTCCCCAAAGTCAGATGTAATAATTGTTGGCTTACTCACGTCCAATCCACGAGCTACAGTGATTGTGTACTCATCATATCCTGTTAAAGAAATTTCGAAATTGGTAACATCATTGTTGTCAATGGTTACAGATCCATTATCAATTTGAAATTTGTATGTAGCGGATTTTATTCCTTTTCTCATACTCCTTATATACATGACAAAATTAGTATCTGTAACATCAACAGCCTCCATTAAGAGGCCCTCGTGCCCATTTGCCGCCGCCTTTGCATTGATGCAATTAATATACGCTTCAGTTGCATTGTCCTCTAACCTATTCCATGCAATCTGCTGAACATTAGTATTTGATCTGAATCTATTTCGTACAGCGACCATATGCTCCCTGGATCGTTTATGTCGACTGTAATCATGACCCGCTTCCCCATATGATCCTAGATAGTTTGCTTTTGAGTCAGTAGTGGTACGTCGATAGAGGCTTGCTTCATCGTATAACTCAAATAAATACAACTTCTCTTCGGCATAATACACATCGTAGTTGTCTGATACGAGAGCAGCGGTACAATTTTCTGTTGTAAGTAAATTTCCCGCAATGATTGAACTAAAAGATGTGCAGCCAAAAAATAGTATCGCAAATAGGTTCAAACTGTATCTAGACATTGTTGATGTTCTCATTATCAATCTACTTGATAGTATACGGATCCTAGTCTTTTGACTAGTCTCCACAATCAATGCACAAGTTCTCGACAATCCATGAACACAGATTTAGCCACGGGTCCATATCTCATGGGATTTTTCTGTAGAGATCTACAAGACAGTGGTGATTCAGCATCAGGACTCAATACGAGTCTTTTTGATTCATAGTTCCAGAACACACCATCCTCAGATCGCTTCAGTGCAGACAAATTAACGATTTGACAGGTGCCCGATGGTTCAGGATTAGCATACCAATATTTACCATCAGCCGATTCTTGCAACGTAAACTCTTCTGTCCAGTTGTTCTTCCATACCTTGCACTTCTTGGTTGACCATTGATTGGTCAATACCATCATCTCCAATGTGATACGCTTGATTTCTTCGATTGAATCCGTTCCACAGATCTCTTTGGATAGACCTATGAGCGGTTCACTATTCGGGCCCATTGTTCTCTGATAGGATTCAATTACTTCTTCTTCACTCGCACGGGCCACCATGTCGTCATAACAAACCATTTCCTTCAACATATCGTAGTCCTCTTCTGACATGTCTTTAAATTCATCGTGATGCCACTGCCTCTTCCGTTCAATCGTTGCATTCAGTTCAGCTGGATCCAGAACATGCTTGATGAATACCTGGGCGAAACTACATCGTATCCCTGTCACCGACTGCTTATCGCCATATTTGGAAGCTTCGCAGTCGACAAGGATCGAACTCGATCGACCGTATTCTGAATTCTCATCCTGGTTATGCAGATTCGATTGAACCGGATAACCAATCTCTTGAGCAGTCACCGAGGTGAATCGAAGCACAAGGATAAGAAACCCTGCTGGCAAATATTTGTTATTGATCTTCATGAAACTGTCATGGATTGTTGAAAGTGATGGTGACTTAGAGACATGTGTCAGGCCTGACTATCTGGTCTATTTCTAAGGTGAAAGAACGTTTTGATAGTCACAAGTCCAGTGACAATCAGCGTGCCTAATACAGCAATCAAGGAATCCCCAAACTTCGCATCGATCGATCCAGATCTCATAGGCAATGTGTGAAGTATGAATGCGATAAACAAGAAGGCAGCAATGCCCGAGATCACACCCACGGTTATGCTGAGCAGGATATTTCGTATGATGTCTCTCATCTATCCAATCTTCAGCTATCAATTAGACTAATTGATAGTGCGTGTCCTCTGTGCGCTGGCGGTATCACGGCCTCAAACTCCAGTTTTGTGGACTCTCCGGGCCGAAGATGTACATATGAGCTGATGACTGTCGTGTAATTTTCCAGATCCGGGTTCAATATGGGTTCATGATCATCGCCATCGGCCAATGTTTTACCTCGTTTTACGTATGATGCAATTGCTTTACTTCTAGGATTTCCACCATGATTTTCTAGAAAGCGAAATTCATCGGTAATGCTAATTAACGCATCAATGAACTTGGCTTCCAATGCTGATGAATCAAGCTCAACCTTGAACCGCACTGTACTATCGATCAGGGTTTTGGACTGGTTCCTGATGAACAGCTGAATCGTTACTGGCCTGTCTGATCTATCGCGATGAACTTCCCAGTCATGCCATTCCTGATCAATTACGATCTGATCTACATCCACAGTTTTGGTGAATAATGAATCAAAATTGCGACCGAGCACGAATGCAGCCCCTATCAAGAGCACAACACCGACATACTTTAATGCTTTCACATTATTCATTCCCCTAACTTTCTGAACCCATAGTAGGGCTTCGCCCTCGCAAGAATCAAGACATCCCCCTAGCTTCCGCGCTGCGCTTGTGCAGCCTGGGCGGACCCCCTGCCCTGATTCTTGCTACCTGATCTTCAGCCGGAAGCAGGGTTTGCATTTATGCAAACCCATTCCACAGGAGGAAAACCCATGTCAGAAAAAAACTATCACAGAATCATTCCACCAACCCGCGTTCTTCGAGCAGTCGGTAAAGGGCCTGAAGCTTTCACCTGCAAACATGCGGAAGGGCTACAAACCCAAAGACGATCCATAGTTTGATTCACTTGTGGCCAGCATTCGGTCGATTGGACTGATCAATCCAATCACTCTGGTTGAAAATGAACACATCGTTGCCGGTCAACGCCGATTTCATGCTATCAAATCACTGATGAAGGAGGGTCACTACCGGTCCGATCTGAATGCCCCGTGTCGAGGTACAACAGGAAGCATAGAGAAGGATCATGTAGTGTCTCTGGCCGAGAACTGAAGCTGATAGAAGTTGCTGACAAGGGGGCGCTTATCACTCCGAAATGGTTGCAATTTCCTCGTGAACACTACGCCTCAGAGAACGAGATGAGCTGTGCGAGATCCTATCAGTCTTTGGTTGACCGTATTGAATCATTCAATCCTAATCAAGAATCAGATTGCAGCTGTAGGCGACCGTTATTCATTTCCTACGAAAAATTTTGTCAATTAGTTTGTGATTTGGCTCCATTGCTTCTCTGGTCGCCGGCGCCAAACTCTGGGAGCTGAAAATACATATAAGCTTGTCTTGACCAGTTGGTGTTCAATTTCATCGATGGATTTGTTTTCAACACAATTTCGAAAAAACCGTTTGATCAAGGAAAACTTTTCTCTGTACCATGCATACAAGTGTAACTCCCCAGAGCAATCGACAATCTCAGCAATGAATTCTAGAGCTTCAATAGTTTGTTTCTCTTGAGACCGAACCGATTCGGGTTCCTTCGCCAATGATGACAAATATTTCAGGCAATCAGCACTGGCATCTATGCTTGCATTGATCTCGATGCAATGGGAATGAATTTTGGCGAATTGAGGAATTGACACCTTGATCAAATGAGAACTACCAACAAGTGATTTGGTAGATCCTCTGTTTTCAAGATCGATGGAAAGGTCGATCTGATTGTGCAAATCAATCGTTTGATCTGCTATTTGCTCGCCAAATTTGGAGAGTACCCTGCTTTGAATCAACTCATAGTCTGGTTTGTAATCAGCATCAAAACTGCCATCAGCAGATGCGAAAACGAGTACTCGAGCTTTGATAGGGCCGATATCAAGAGTGACGATCATGCTGAACATGACCCTATTTACAACATCTTTACTTCGATCCAACCAATTGCCTTCAGCATCTCGCACAAAATGCTCTTGTGTTGAACTCTGTGCTATCGATAGATCGATGAATCTTGAATCACCTTGGAGTAACGGCTGGTAAGAACGAAATGCTTGATAATTTTGAGCACCGATGGCTTTTGACAAGACATTCAGCATTTCGGATTGCTTGATCTTAGATCCATAGTGAGCAAATGATTTTCTGAGTGACTTTGATAGTGATGATATATCTGGGTGGTTGTACGGTATTACGTCACGAGACATGTTTGCCTCCTTTGTTCAGGGCACAATGCTGTTTTCCGCTATCAGTATCTCCGCTTCTGAATTCGTGCCATTTACAAAAAAGCAAACGTTTGAATTCGTGTTAAATGATGCAGGTTTAGCGAACTTTCATTGTTGAAAGCCGGAGAGTCTCGGTGAACTGCAGACCGTTCTACCAAGCGTGACACGATTGATCCACTTTCGCAACATGCTTTTCAGGGTTGCTGTCTTAAGAACTGTCGAGAGAAGGTCAAATTATCGTGTGGACATTTGAGATTGACATATTTCGGTACAGCTCCCATCCTAGTCTAAGGACATCTTATAAATCTCCATTTTGATTTGAAAACATTATGAGTGCACTTCCTTATTCGGATATGCCGGGTCACCAAAGACTCCATGAACGTGTGCATGGTTATTTAGATCGTTGCCAGGAACATCAAAGCATTGATTTCAAAGAATCGGCCCCTTGGGACGCATTAAAGTGGCATATAACGCGTACTTCTATGGCAATGTCCAACCTCAGAGATGGTGGTGTCATTATTGTCGGCGTCTCTGAACGAGGAGACAATTGGGATCTCACAGGAGTTAATCAAGAGCATCTATCTACTTACGATTATGATGATATTTCTGATTTCATTGCGAAGTACGCATCTGTTCCACTTGAACTCGATGTCGTAGTGGTTTGTTACCGAGATTCTACACAATACTTAGCCATACAAGTATCTGAATTCTCACACCTACCCTGTATTTGCTGTCGCAACTCTCCCGATGATATACGTGCGTTTTCTAAAGGAGATGTTCTTATTAGGCCACCAGGTAAACCTCAGACCAAGAAAGTCCAAGATGCCAATGAAATACGTGATCTCATTGAGTTGGCAGCAGAAAAACGAGCACGAGAAATTATCGAAATTTCGAGCCGTATTGGATTAGCTAGCGAACAAAGACAGAATGTTGATGAAATTCTTGATCACGAGTTAGAAGGATTATGACTAGTTCCATTGATCTTCCAGTACAGATCAAGGGTATGCCACATTGGAGGGTGAACTTTCGTCCCGTTGTCCATGATTCTGACCGCATCTCATCATTGGCAGAATGCATGTCCATCATTGAACGGAACCAGGTACGAATGCGTGGTTGGTATTACCCGCATATCAGCCACCAACATGGTGAAACTGGTGTAGGCTCAAACTGGGTTGGCAGCTGGTGTGATTACGATTCTCGTCATACCGAGTATTGGCGTTTTTACCAAAGTACTCAATTTATCCATCTGTTCAGTGTTTCAGAAACTCAGAAATCTTGGCATAAAGATCTTCTTTACAACACTAAGTATCACTTAAGGCACTTAAGAGAAGTCGATTTAGACAACGTACCTGGTTTTCTCTCTACGTTGAACGTGGTCTATACAATCACAGAAATAATCGAGCTGCTCGCCAGGTTAGCAGCAGCAGGTGTTTATGAGGAAAGGGTTGTTTTAGACTTATCGCTAGAGAACATCCAATACTTCGTTCTTACGACTGATCGGAATCGATTTTGCCAAGATTATTGCGCGGCATCTGAAAACAGAATTTACCGAAAGCAGGAAATCCATATCGAAGATCTATTAGCCACGCCTGTTAAGATCACCCTAGGCTGGATTGAGTGGCTATTTAACTGCTTTGGCTGGTTAAATCCTCCCTCAGATGTCATAAAGAACGATATTGAAGCATATCGTGCAGGGAAGAATTAAATAAGCTTCAGAGTTCATAACGAGAATCCCTACCACAACAAAACTTGTTATTGGAAATGCTAAACACTAGTCGCTTGTTTCCACACCTAACCATTTCGGATTTATTGAGAACACGTACATATGAGAAAACACGAGTGCGTACACAAACGTGTACGGTATGTTGAAAACTGTATCAGGTACGAGCGTGACGGTGATGCAGGATACCCTGAATTTGACATCCTGACACAGCCCCCTATGATTCACAATCAAGGACGATCAACGACAAAAGGAGTTTGTCATGACGATGACTCCATGCCTCCAGGGTCTGGTTGGAAGCCACCCACTGCACCATCACCAGATAGACTACCTGGTCTGCTCGACTTAACCGGTCGTGTGGTACGGCCTGATAAGTCTGGCGCAACACCTGGACCATTCACTCAAACTGGACTGTCTTGCAATCACTTCCGATGAAGGGCTGCTAGGCATGACGTCGAAACCAGATTTCTTCGTGTATGCCCAACGCTCTGAACAAACTCATGAGAAGCTAAACAGGCCTGCAGCAAAACCATCGTCAAGCGGCGCTCGTGGCCAGGATTGACCTGAACCTGCGTGCTGCCATATCGATATGCGTGACCAGATGTGACTTCATGTTTGTTTAGAATCTGAACTAAACGCTTTTGAGCTTGTTGCCATCAAATAATCATTCACTTGCAAGATAACGCGAGAGCTGATGTGGTTGGAGAAACAAGAGGAGGTTTGTGGTGAACGTTAAACAAATCAAGAAGTTCATTGTACTGATGGGGCTGTTGGTGATCTCGGTTCAGGTAATTGCGCCTACTGCAGTGGCCCTGAAAAATGACGATGCCACACCTCGACAAAGCCACCCAGGCCCAGAGGCACGAAACCTGACATTGCGAGTGACCACAGAAGACAATCTGGAACTGGTCGGTGAACTGTTTCTACCTGCGGGACAAGCCCCCTATCCCGCCATCATTTTTACTCACGGTTCCGAACCCGGCAAAAGAACGAATCGGGGCTATCGTACCTGGGCTGAGCGATTCAGATCTCGTGGTGTGGCTGCTCTGGTATTCGATAAACGGGGTGTGGGCGACTCGGAAGGCAGCTACGTTGAAGCACCCGATCTGAATGTACCCGCGGCCGATCTGTTGGCCTGGGTTGATTTACTGATGAAAAGAAGCGAAATCGATGACAACCAGATCGGCGTACTGGGCTGGAGTCAGGGTGGCTGGGTAGGACCGTTGGCTGCCAGTCAAACCGATCATATCCAATATGTGGTTTCAATCTCTGGCCCGGGTGTATCGCCGCTTGAGCAAAACATCTACGACAAGACGAATCGCTTTGAAGCCACGGGTGCAAGCGTTGAGCAGGTACAGCAATTCAATCAGGTGATTCGTCTGGTCTGGACGTATCTGGCGACCGGCGAAGATGAACATCTGGCTCAAGCAGCCTGGGATAAAGTTAAAGAAGAACCCTGGTTCAAAGACCACTTCAATGGCGCTCCGATGGGAAATCGGGAAAAGCTACTCAAACATCCACGTCTGCAGTATTTCGCAGAGCACAATGCATACGATCCCGTTCCGGTACTGCAACAAGTCACAGTGCCCATGCTGGCTGTATTTGGTGGAGCAGACCGGATTGTTCCAGTCGAAGCGAGTATCGTAGCGTTCCAAGCTGCATTTGGACTAAGCGGGAACTCAAACCTCACCACCAAAGTATTTCCAGGCGGCAACCATGGCGTGGCGGTCAGACATCAGGATGGCTCCTTGCGACCATCTGATGAATTTTTTGACACCATCCTGAGCTGGGTGCTTGACAAAATTGACATCTGACACAGCCCCCGTAGATTGACAATCAAGGTCGATCAAGGTCGATCAACGACAAAAGGAGTTTGTCATGACCCTACCCCGTGCTACCCAGGTGTGCCTGGAATCCACCACCTACTACCATTGCGTGTCGCGTTGTGTTCGACAGAGTTATCTTTGTGGCTTTGACCGCATGACGAAACGAGACTATGAGCACCGACGAGAGTGGGTTGAATCACTCATTCTCAGGCTCTCTGAGGCCTTCTGCATCGATGTGGCAGGCTACGCCGTGATGAGTAACCACTATCACGTCATCCTGCATGTGAATGCCGATCAGGCCCTAGCATTGACTGTACATGAGATTGCCGAACGCTGGGGGCAGCTCTACTCCTTGAATGAACTAGTCTCAAGTTACCTTGACGGTGGTGAGCTGTCAGAATCAGAACGGCTTCAGGTGGAGGTCCAGATCGAGTCCTGGCGAGATAACCTGTTCAATATCAGCAAGTTCATGGGCTATCTCAATGAGAAGATCGCCCGACAGGCCAATGAAGAAGACAAATGCAAGGGCCGCTTCTGGGAGGGCCGCTTCAAGTGTCAGGCGCTGCTCGATGAAACCGCCGTCATCCAGTGTATGGCCTATGTGGATCTGAACCCCGTCAGGGCAAAGATGGCGAAGACACCCGAGAAATCAGAGTTCACCAGCATCTACAAACGATTGACTGAACCTGACAACAATCTGATGCCCTTTGCACAGCAGAAACGACCACTGGATGATCTGGATTCTCAACTGCCCATCGAACAGACCGACTACCTCAACCTGCTGGACTGGACCGGTAGAGTCGTGAGACTGGACAAGCGCGGTGCCATCCCAGAGGACTACCCACCCATTCTGGACAGACTGGGCAAGACGCCGAAGGATTGGATGAAGGAGATGACGCCGAATCCGGACTTCTTTGAAAAGGCCAAGGGCTCGATTGAAGCCATCCAGGCTTACTGTCAGGCACTCGGAAAACGTTGGTTGTGGCGTCGGGCGACTGAAACGGCGTAAGACACCCTTCACCACCAAATCAACATCTCAATCTGGACCACCCAGAGAATTCCGCTCGTCTTGAATTCATCAATTTGTAGCTGAAACACTAGAAATCAGTCGATTTCTAACATTTCCACAGAAAACTTGTTCTCACTCGTGAAACCAATGACATTACCAGGATGCATGGGCGTGGATAGGGAGTTTCACGGGTGTCCAGGTTTATTATTCCCAAGGCAGCTTCAATTGCTGCCTGAAAATCACGATCCATGTAATTGTCATTGCTTTTAGTTAATGGCCTGCCCCCAATGTTCGTAGTCAGTCCACCGTATAGCGGTGGTTCTGATGACTATCGACTGATATAACACTGCAAAGCAAAGAAGCCCCATTTTTACTCTTTATCAGCACGGAATAGGGGGGAGTCGCTTGCCTGAAATACGGCCAAAGCTGCTGAAAATAACTGAAATACACAGATTTCGGTCAGAACAACAGTTTTCCATAGGCAATCATCAACTCAGCTTCATGCCTATGGTGAGATAGCATGCCTGCCAAATTTTCCGGATGTCCATATTAATGCAGATTTTGAGCTATATGCTTCTAGTGAGATGGCTTACGTATCGAATTGAATGGGTGTCTGCATTTACTATCGCTAAGATCAATTTTCAATGTTTGGAACTATGTATGCTAGTTCTGAATCTAAAATAATTTCTTTATGCTCAGATGTTACATAATGGAGCTGATCATCTGTTGCTGGCTTTAACATCCCATTGTTATATAAAACAAGTGAGGACTCATATTTTTGATAAATGATTATTTCGTTAATGAATGATGCCAATACAACTTCAACGTAGTGAGAATTTGGACCTAATTTTGGATGACCTCCAATAGAATTAAAAACCTCGTCTATTTCGACAAGGTCTTGAAGCAGCCAATTTTCGTCACTACTGAATAACCAGTAATCATCGTTTTTGTTTAGCAATATTTTCGATGCCCCAAAAACTAGAGCCTGGTGGCATAAACCTGACATTTGTTCAGACAGGTTGAACATGTCCATGTTGGAAAAAAAGCCAATTTGGTCACGTACAAATTTATGGACGTCTTTTTTTAATGCCTTCACTTTAATCTTCCGGTATAGGTGCTGGTTGAATGGTAATTTTACCACTTGCACGCAATGAATCGAATAGCGGGAACGCGCTAGCAGGAATTACAAACTCCTTACCTGGGAAACTCCCCTTATTAACTCCACGTGGAATTGGCTGTAGCACTGCCCCTGCAGCTTGAAGCTCGAGATACGCCGACCCAGACATTGTAACTAATAAAACAGCTGGATCGTTCCTTCTATTGGCAAAGAAAACAGCCACATAATAATCGTCTGTTAAGTAGAAACCGACTTCTGTTGCTCCATCTCTTTTAAATTTCAGATCAGTAGCAAGATCTACAGACAATGGGGCACCATTCAACAACTCAACTCCTGATTCAAAATCAGTCCCATGGAAAAATGTATGAATTGATGAGTCTGCACCTAATTCACTTGGTGCAAGTGAAAACGCTAATATCCCCAATAATCGTTTACCCGCACCTTTTGTGATCTCCCAAACCCATTCTGGGATTTTAACATCCCCAGAACGGCCAAATACTCCGCCATCTGCAGCTGGTGCTGTAGCAACCTGTCCTAGATGAGTTCTAAATGTGGTACCTCCACCTCTATGCCATCTAAGGTTTGATGAAACTTGTGATTCAATCTTAAGGTAATTCGTTAGAATTGAATTAATCGATTCAATCGTTGATATTTGACTACTATTATCATCGAAGATTTGCGGTGAAGACCTTGTAAACTGATCTGTACCAACATTGAATAGGATTCGACTATAATTACTCTGAGATAAATGACTTAGATCAATGGGTTGATTTCCATTCAAAAGATCTGATCCATCCACACCATAACTCAACCCAACTCTTCCTCTAATTTCTTCATTAATTACAATGTCCGATCCATTCCTGATGAAGGGATCATTATTAGGCCCAAACCGCCCTGGTGTTGCAGATGAGCAATTTGATTCACCAGGAATGTTTGCTCCTTCACACATGTATCCACTCGGATCACTATACGTTAGCGGATTGTTGAACACATAACTGAACCGATTGAAGCTCTGTGAGTACAGCGGCGCCTGCACAAACGGATCCGCCTGCATCATCCGCCCCAGCTCGGGATCGTAAATCCGACCATTCATATGAATAATTCCGAATGAGTCGATATGCTCGTGATCTGTGAAGCCGTATTGGGTCAGGTCCAATTGCCCTGCTGATGGCGTGTAATCGGTATCCGCCCAGTCATTCGGGTTGCGGCGCAGACCGAAAGCATCGAAGCTGTATGAATCCACGACATAACCGTTTTCATCCGTCACCTTCTCTACACTGCCCAGATGATCCCGATGGGTGAATCTTACGATTTCATCACCATTGGCTCTCAGCGTGACGATGGCCACGCCTGCGATGTTTCGTCGGTATTCGGTCTGGCCGTTTTCTGTAATGATCTCCACATTGCCCACATACAGCGTTTCTTTGCTGACGTTACCATTGAGCCAATCCCGTCGATAGTATCGGCTGCGGTTGCTGTCGTAGAAAAATTCGGTTGTGTTGGTCAGTTCCGTGATCACTTCGGGTTTGTTAAACTCACTGTAGTTGATGCTCAGACTGTTTCCATTACCCGTTTTCGAGATCATGTTGCCCTTGCTGTCATAGCCATAGCTGATCTCCGACTGGCCTGTGGGCGTGTAGCTGGAGGCGGCATGCGCTCCGGCACCATTTTGCCCGTAGGTGTAGTTGTTCGTTACCCCTGTCAGGCAGTCACTCGTTGCGGCGCTGGATTTACGGCATTCCAGATTGCCACCCTTGTTATATCCCAAGGTCTCAAAGGTGCTCGCAGAGTTACCATTCTGGCTCAAATCGACCCGATTCAGACGATTTAGAGCATCGTAGTAGAAATTCTCGTACTTGTTGGCATTGTGATCTTCTCGGAAGGACAGGTTGCCGATGATGTCATAGCCGTAGCTCAGATCCTGAATACCATTCACGCCCAGGGCTGAAGATGTCATGATTCTGTCGACTCGCCCCAACACATCATAACTTTGGCTGGTGGTAACGAGATTACCCATTGTCATGTTGTCGAGTTGGCCTCGCGAAGTCAGATTGCCGATGGTCGCGTAGGTTCTGCCTGTCGGGTGGCTTGATGTCTGAGCTGAGTCCCTGATTTCAGACAGGTAGCCGTGGCTGTTGTAGTGGTAACGCAAGCCATAGTACTGCCCCGGATCACCTGCGGCATCGAAACTCTGGAATGGTCGGCTGTGCTCATCATAGGTAAACCGTTGCGTATAGGTTTCCTGAGGCGCAATCGTGGAACGCCTGATGTGGGTATCGACCTGACTGGCTCTGCCATACAGATCGTATGCGTACAGACGTTCAAACAAGTGAATATTCAGATCCACCTTATCCGACATGGTTTCCAATGCCAGCTGTCCGGTTGACTCAACTGTGAAGTTATTGACAGACAAGCACGTAGTTTCGTTCAACAGACAATTGTTATAGGTCCAGGATGATTCACTTTCCGTTATTGCACCGTTCTGATCAGTCCGGTCAGTGATGCGACCTAACAGATCATACCCAAATGTGATCTGTTGATTCTCACTCAACGACTCCTGATCTTTGAGCTGACCCAGGGCATCGTAGCCATAAACCCACTCGCCCATATCTGGATCATCCATATAAGTTTTATGGCCTCTGAGGTTGTAGCCCATCGTCTGGACATTACCCAGTGCATCGGTCACCTCAGTGAGTTCACCCACCGCGTTGTACTGGTAGTAAGTATCGGACTGATATAGGTGTGCTGGATTACTCTTGTCGTTGTCGGTCACCTGGATCAGTTCACCCAGGATGTTACGGGTTTCGGTTCGTTTCAGCGATTGTCCTTCAAACACTCTTGGACTTAGGGTGCTTGTTACCAAGCCGTCGTACTGATGACTAGTGAGCGCATCATCGGCATTGAGGCTGTGCGCCGTTCTTGAATAGGCGTCATAAACGGCGAAACTCCAGACAGGAACATCGGTCTGGAAATAGGGCTGACTGCTGGCAACGGTACGTCCCAGAGCATCGTAGGTGACGTCCTGATAGATGGGCGTGCCATCAAATCCGATGCTCACGCTTCGCGTCACACGGCCCAAGACATCCAGACAGCTGATTTGTTCAGATGAGCCGCCCGACTGGTTCACCACATAGGCCGAGGTGCCCGCCGGGCAATCGCTGCTGGGCGTGGCGCCATTCTGATCAATGTAGGCGACGTGACTCCACACCCCGCTCGGGTGGGATTGTGACTGCGGTCGACCCATCGGGTCGTAGGTCAGTGTGGAGGTATTGCCTAGCAGATCGATGACCTGTGTTGGATTACCGTATTTGTCACGCGTCGTCACTTCGGAAACCACCTGGCCGTACGCGTTCATTTGTTCATCCACGAAACGGTGGTGCGTGCTGTCGAACACGATTGAGGCCTGCCTAAAGGATTCTGTATCGGCACCATTCCTGACCGTGACACCGGTACGGTTGCCGAACGAATCGATGGTGTAATCTGTCACCAGTTCAAGCACGCCACCGGCGCCCTCTTCCAGGATTTCTGTTTCAAGCACGCCCTCAAGGTCGTACTCAAAATTCACCTGCCTTGTGATGTTGCAAACACCAGTACAGTTTGATGCACGGTTCGACGTCACCATGCTTTGGGTTAACAGGCCAATCTGCCATCGCCCTGAATTCGGGTTGTTGTCAAAGTGGTTATCGACAAACTGGGTCAACAGGGTTTCGTCCTGACTTGTGTTGTTCGGGTCGGGGCGTTTGTACACGGTGGTGACGAAAACCGGGTTGCTGTAAATATCCACTGGACCCACTGTTGATTCAACCGATGATAACTTTTCAGTGCTTGGGTTATCCGGATTGTAACTGTGCTGTTCAGATGCTTGCAGATACGGCACAACGGTTGTGCTCGCGCCGCCCACTGCCCCCTGATAAGTCCAGCTGTTCTCACTGACTGAGAGGATAATTCGATTGGGCGGGTTGCCTGTTACCGATCGCTGATTACCACACGTGACATCCGGTGGACAGATCGGTGGTGGCGGCGCGCAGCTGTCACCCGTTCCATCCAGACACGGATCAATGACATCACCCTGTGCCGGCAGATCGGCCAGTGGTGGCGGAAAGACAACGGCGCCATCTAGCAAGCGCTCCTGTCGGGTTTCGATGGTGCGCCCAATGGTTGGAAACACCTGGCTGAACCGCCGGGTAGATTGCAGGTTGTTTTGCGGGTTGAAGGTTGATATGAATTCAAACCCGAGACTGCCGCGCCCACCCGTCTGTACCTTGGCACCGGTGTAGTAATACTGCAGCGTGCTGACATCACCATAGGGCAGCAGAGAAACGCTGTTGTTGATCACATCCGCGTCACTGTTCATGCCAGGTGCACTGGTCGTCACCTCACTCACAAGATAGGCAGGTGCAATAAAGTCGTAGATTGCAGTTTGTTCGCAGCGGCTCTGTTGATTCGCGCTCAGTCCGTCATCGCAATAATCGGTCTCGCTTGCGGATGTTGAACGGGTATACACGCTACGCTGTGCCATGGATTTATATCCCATGATAATTTCTGCACCCAGACCGTCAGTGATTTTGGTGACCACGTTTTCCGGTTCAAACACAATTGCCGGTGCTGCCAATGCATTGAAACCCAACGTCATCGTTGTCGTAATGCCAGCCGGCGTCGCGGTTGGATCACGGTTGATGAACAGGTGGTCAGTCATGCCATCACCATTGGCATCCATGAAGATACTGGTGTCTCCCTCGTCGTTGATATCGCCTGACTTGAAGTGACTAGGGTCAGCCGTCCCGTAACCGTCATTTTTCCAATAACGAATCTGCCAGGTTCGATTGTCATCAACGGTCCCTGGGCTTGGGTACATCAGATCCAGGAAACCGTTGCCATCGATATCGGCAAAGCGGATGTTCTCACCTTCATTGATTGCCCCCAGGTCTTCTTCCATGCCGAAGACGCCCAGGCCCACATTGAGGTGATATTTCCATTCAAGCGGCGCAGTGGTGGCATCCTCATAAAGCAAATCAGAAAGCCCATCCGCATTGATATCGACCAGGGTCAGTTTGTCATCCTTGGCGATTGGGAGTGTTGTCGATGTACAGAGCGCCGTTCGATCGCATTCTGAACCCTCGGCAATCATGACCGCTGTGTTGAAACCGCCCTGTGGGTCCGCTTCGTGGGTGTACCACGCGCTGTGACAGATCACACCGTTTTGCCCACACACATACGGGGCATTGTTACAGCTGGGGCTATCAACCGGACAGAAATAGAGTGTTCTCTTGGTTAACAGATCTGCCGCACCGTCGCCATTCATCTCAATCGAGCGCAGGCTGTCTATGCCGACCTCAAACAGTGGAGAATCGATGGCTTCGTAGCCTATGGGGTCACCCACAGCGGGCAAAGTAATCTCAACGGGTGTCCCAAAATAATTACCCTGCGCATCAGGAACGCCGTTGTGGTAGCTGATGTATCGACCAAAACCCCCTGCCCCTTCTGTTGCGATGTAGACCAGATCCGGATAGCCATCGGCATTGGCATCCAGAACCTGAAGATCCGAAGCGGAATAAAACTCGGGTGCCTGTGGGGGTTGATTGGCCGGATCGGTCGGCAACGTACCGATATCATTGATGATCTCAACGGTGTTGTCGGTCCCCTCGTGATTCCACCGAATGGCGTGCCATTTTTGATCCCGGGCATAGATGATGTCCTGGAAACCATTGGCATCGTAATCAATGACGGCCCAGCGTGTACCAAATTCCAGTGACCGATCGATGACCGGCGGAATTTCAAAGGCGGAACCAAACCCTGTGAACACATCATCAGTGACCTCAGACAATACGGCGCCAAATATGGTCTCGAGTGACGCACCACTGCCCGACAACGTATCAGCGTACACCAGATCCTGACGACCGCTACCGTCAAAATCGACCACGCGCATACTTCTGAGCCCGTCGGTGGTGAACTGTGGAAGCTGAGTGTCAACCACCGTGCTTGCCTGTGCCGGATCAATAACGACCTGGGTCTTGTTCCATTCGAATGTGGTGGCGTCGTAGCAGGGCCCTGTTGAGTCTGCGCATTCCTGGAGCTGGGTGACGATGGATCGGCCCACACCATCACCATTGGTATCGTAACTAATATTGTAATGCCGCAGGATGTTCGCCCCATCCCAGGATTGGACAGAGTCCAACAACCGTGTTTGCGTGAAGGCAATGCCGCCCAGGTAACGGGTGTAATGATCTTCCCTGTCTTCCGATTGATAGTTGAACAGGATTTCTGCATAAGTTCCAAATTCATTGGCGTCATCGGCATCAAAATCACGATTCCGGTCATGGCCTGTGTATTTGACCCGTTTCAGATGGAATTCAATCGCGTCAGGGTCAGATCCGGCAAAATCCTCGTACTCATATCGGATGAAGTTGCCCTTGGTATCGATAAATGCATCCTGAGCCCAGGCAAAGATCTCATCCCCGGCATCGGCACGAATGACGGAACCAGCCGCCGCATCACGACCGTAGCTTGAAATCGAACCGTCAGGCAGCTCAGCCACTAGATAGGCATGACCAAACGAGGTTTCCCATCGCACATTAATGTAACGATCAACCTCCGTTCGATATTGAGCACTGGTACCAAAATAGCCGCCCGTTCCGGCGACCTGAATCAATCGCTGGCCATCCATGCACAATCGGTCGACAGTGTCATCCATGATCACGGCGCTGGTCTGGCCATCGTGAATGATGGTTTGTGGACAGCGACTAATCATTGACGGCCCGCCAATCGTCCAACCCACTCCCATCGGGCCATTGCCTGCGGCTGAGTTATAATTCAGCGTGACAGTTGGGGTTAAGCCCCCTGTGCCTGCCGTGGCATAGATCGGAACAGAGTACGTCGCAGCACCACTTGCACTGACACTGAACTGCCCCGCCAGCGAACCGACGTTCGGATCACCATCGTCCAGACTCGGCATTGATGCGGGTGATGGCGCGGGTTCTGTGGAGTTGCTCGCCATCACATTGGTGTTGACGGTGAGAATAGGCGATACGGAAATGGTGGAGAATGCCGGTGTCGTGCCCATATTCTGCTTCTGAAGGAAAAACTGATAGTCGCCGGCGGCATTGTCCATCAGGTCGCACTGGAAACCATCTTCAACGTAGGCAGTATAGTCGTTACTGGCGACATAGCCTGCTGATGAATTGGAACACAGGTCAATGAAACTCATGCTACCTGCTGAGCCCATGTACTCATAAACCACCTGTTTGTTGGTGTAATCGCCATCGGTAAACCAGGTGAACTTCAGCTCGCAGCGAAAATCATTTTCAGGCGCTGTATTTGTGGAACATTCATCATACTGATCGGTCGATTCAATATGACCATCTACAAAGAAGCGAATATCATGGAAACTGGCGGTTTTGTTGAGATTCCCATTGTTGTTGACATTAAAACTCAGCGTGCCACTACGTTCTGCGGTTTGTGCCGTACAACCGGGAATGCCATCGCAGTAGGCATCAGAAATATCAATTGAACCCGTTATCGTACCCGAGGTGTAACTACCCGCTTGATAGGTTCGGGTAATCGTGCCGACTTCCTTATAGTTGTCTTGGCTAATGATGCCGCCATCAAAGAAATCGGCTGTTGTGTTCTCGTTTGGATCAAACCCTTCAAGTACACTTGACAAAGTCAGGGTCTGCTGCAGCCCGGGTTTTGTGCCACACCCATTCAGTGCACTTTGCCCCCTGACCCAGGCAGGTTCACCATTGGCATCGTACATCGCAATGTTCAGTGCCTCGAAATCACCAACAATCCAGTCCGTCATAACGAATGGCGTCGAAGTTGGCGTTTCAAGATCGGGGAATAGGTCAGCGGTCTCTTTCCACCACATGCCACTGAAGTGATCGAACTCGTTGTCCTCTGTACAGAGTCCACTGAAGTTTGATGAATTTGCAAAATATTCTAGATTATAAACTTCATCGACAAACATGCCGCCGTCTTCATTCACCTTAACACTGATATCGACTGTCTGGTTGTCGGAATCAGGTTGCGATGAAAAATTGATCAATAACGACCCTACTTCAATATGATCACCGTTAGCTTGCGGGTAAAGTAAATTGCCCTGGTATAATTCGTCCCCGGTTCCTGATTCTTCTTCAAATTTAAGCTGAGAGTAGTACCAGACGGGTCGCCAGGATTCATCGCCGTCAAATTTCTTGTAAGCAAACCAAACTGCTATCAAATCGTAAGTATCACCGTATTGCTCATGAACGGATGAATAACGCAGATCACTGGCCCAATAAAAACTCCACCCTGTGCCTGATCGGTCTTCGTCCCACCATTCACCAGGTTTCAGATCACCAGGCCCACCTGCTCCATTGGCCACCCTGACAGGTGCAGACAATTGACGGGATGAACTGGTTGTATCCACAGAAACAGATTCGCCACAATAGTCATACGTGCCACGGAGTTGTGGCGCTCCTGGACCACCCGTGACACCACCTGTGTTTTGACAAAAGAAAATATCATAGGTGCCTTCTGTCAGGGCTGGCTCATTGGTTTGCCAACTGCTGCGCCAATTGTGAGTAATGATCGTGTCTAGGTAATTACCGGGGCCTGTGATCACAAAATAATCCGGGCTTTTCTTATGGTCTTGATAATCAGAAGCCTCAACCGACCACGTCAACTGCTTGTGACCGTTACCATCGACGAACCATCCTTCATTGATGGGTTTATCCAGCATCGAAAAGCCAGGATTGAACAAGTTGTAAACGATTGCCTTGCTGAATTCACTGCAAACATCGCCTGTTTGACTATCCCTGTTCCGGTTACATGATCGAATTCTGAACCGGTACATCTGTTCCTTGCTTCGCTCAAACTCCAATGATGGCTTGTCTGAATAGTAATACGTTGTCGGCCCGGCGAGTGGGCTCGTGTCGCGATAGCTGTATCGTTTTTCTTCAATCTGGTAGTAATCTACATCTTCGTGAAACGATTGCAGGTCATCCCAGACTAGAGTACGAGATTCCCGTGTCGGGTCGTTCAGGTTAGTTACTAATTCACAGTCAGTCTCATCCAGATCATGGAATTCCACAGGCTGTTCGTTGTTGTCAATTGGCCAGCTGTGGGTTGCTGTGTCAGTGTACGGGCAATCCGAACCGCCATTCGTTTTAAAGTTCCAGTTGGGAATCGGCATGTACTCCACACCGCTATCCACCAACTGAACCACAAAGGCAGGTGAACAGGTCAACGGCCCAGTGACGTAATTACAGGCCTTGACTTCAAAGATGTCTCCAAAGATCTCATCTTTATCCAGTACTGTGGTTGTATGCCAGTTCTCTTGCCACGGCGCATCCTCAGGCACGGGTGCATGACCCAACAATCCACCCGGATTATTATCTGGCACGCCATGAAACACACGGAAATCAAACGGCCTTCCTGTTTCTGTGTTGAAATCCGATTCGGGGTAACTCCAGATAAGCCTGAACTGCCCCTCTTCCTCATCGACCCATTCAAAACGTGCATTAGTGACGGATTGGATTCCATTACCGCTTCCGTTGCATTTGGTGGGATCGTATGTATACGTCACACTCTTTGCCGCGAACGCATTGACAAGATCATCCTGTTGAGAACAAAGCACACCTTCCACATTGAAAGAAAATGACAAGGCAGGTGCATTCACATGAGCATTGATGACCTGAACCAGTGGGCTGATGTCTACATTTTCCGCCGTTCCACTGAGCCATAAGGTGCCGATATTGGAGAAACCTGTACCTGGATTGATTAATGCCGATAAATTCTCAAAGGCGTTCTGACCTTCAAAATCACCTGACACACTGAGAAAACCCAAATCTGTCTTGTTTTCAACAAAAGTGAGGTCTTTTGCTTTATTGCCAACGTTGATGAATGTGAGTGAATTCAGTGGGTCAAGGTAATCGTAATGACGATTCAGATTGTCGAACAGACCTAACGTCGTCAGTGATGTCTGGTACAACAATGGGTCCAAATCCAAGTTACCAACGGGCGACATGAGCAGTGAGTCCAGTGCGGGTACATTTGAACTGCTTCCGTTCGACAATCCCGAGATATCGGTCAAATTAGTAAATCCAAGATTGAGGTACTCGAGTGAATTGCTCGAAATGCTGTCCAAATTCCAGATATTCGAATAATCCATGATGAGGTTTCTGAGCACTGGCAATGGAGAAAAATCTCCGTAGTTGCTTACATTCGTATTTTGTAATCTGATTTCTATCAGGTCATCCAAAAGCGGAGACTGGATATCCTGCAATGAACCGATAGTCGATGAAGTAAACGTGAGGTGAGTCAGATTTTCCAGATTGCCGATACCCGCGAGATTTGGAATCGTCGACTCATCGATGGTCAGCATATCCAAAAAGCGGAAACAGGTCACAATCGGGCTGCCATCCTGGCAACCCAATTCCTGGACATTCGTCAGGTTCATCTTGTACAACCAAAGTGATTGCAGGTTTCTGAAGTAGTTAAGACCGGTCAGGTCGGTGATACCTGGGTAATCGATGCAACCAAGCGAGGTCACTGCGCTGGCAGGCGTATTGTCTGGGTCCAGATTGGGATCCAACAGGCAGGCAGCAAACTGTGTATCACCTACCTGGGTTTCGGCGACTTCGCGAACAGTCAAGGAAGTAGTTGACAGCAGCATGCCACCCGTTTCTGACCAGACTGTACATTCTGTGGCATTGCATGCCTTTATCCGATAGTAGTGAAGATCTGCATTTAGTACGGGGATATCTACTAAATAGTAACTGCTGTCCGCTTGAAAAACATTGATCGTACTAACCGCAGTCCACTGACCATTCGGCCCATATTTGTACTCTACATCGAACCAGGTCGTACCTTCACCAGACCATGCCCAATCGATTCCAAACTGTCCAGGTGCCGCAGTACCTTGCCCTCCAGCATTGGTGCCTTCCACAACTGTAAACGAGGTCAACGTGGGTGAGATCACATCATTGCTGATCCTGATCGTAGCCGACTGGGCCAATAGATTGTTACTTGAACCAGTTCCCGCATGCAGTGTGAAATGATGACTTTTATCGTCAACGGGTGGGGAATACACGTGATCTTGCGTGGTTTCTGTTGTTAAGGTGACCAGTGTGGTGATCACGCCATTGTCATACACACTGGCCGTGGCATCGTTATCCAGTGACCAGCCCAGATTGAGAGCGCAGCTGCCATGCACATAAGTTGAGCAGTGCGTTACGGTGGGGTCACCATTCACATCAAACCATATCGCTGATGCGCCTGTCTGTTTCTCCAGTGGCAAAAAGGTTGAATAACTTCCAAGGTTAAGTGTTCCTGGTCTTGATGAGGGTAGAAACAGCGCACTATAAATATCACCATCATCGACATCAAAGAACTGACGGAAGAAGCCACCACTGCTGACCTGGTAATTACTCAGTGTGTACGTACCGGGCTTGTTCCAGGCAGGAGAATAGCCTTCGGTTACATATTGCGTAACACCAAATTTAAGCCCGGGAGATATCGAAGGCCCCGATAGTTCACCCTTCACCCACACCGGCTCACCAGCATTGTCATAGAATGAGAAGACGGTTGACCAATAGTCCTCCCGCATGAACTCCGAGAAGTTGAAATCAGGGTTTAGTGCGGTGCCGTTGATACGGTTGTTCCAGATGCCGTTGAAGTGGGAATAGGGACCCGGTTCAGTGCTGGGCAGGGATTCACCAAAGAATTCAACCGAATCGGTGCCAGAAGAGGGGAAGCCGGGGAATTTGACGTTGTCCAGGTTCCAGGCAAAGGTGGCGCTTGTGTTACTGGCGGCGAAAGTGACCGTCAGGTCACCGGCATCAGAATTGCTGGTTTCACAATCGACAACGTTGTTGATCTTCTGACAGTAATGCAGATCACCCGTGTAATTGCCACCCTGTTCCTGTAATTTTCCGATTAACCAGGCAGGGTGCCACTTAGGTGCCCCTTTCTCGACATTCTGCTCTTCTCTATAGGTGTACCACAGAACATACAATTCGTAAGGATTAGAGGAATTATTGTTGCCATTGAGATCATTTACCCAGTAAACATCCCAGCCGTGCCCTTCCTTGGCCGGGTTCCACCACTGTCCCGGTTGCAGCTGGTCGACACCGCCACAGCTGTCACCGGGGTTGCAGGTGCCGCGTCCCAGGTTGGATGACAGCCCGATAGAGACCGTGGCTGCACTGCCTTCAGTGGCACATGATAACGGTGCAGGTGAACCAGGCAACCCGATATTGTTGCCTGCCCGACAGGCTTCCAGCATGTACTGGTAGCGCCCGTTTCTGGGTTTGAAAAACGACACTTCGTCACGACCGAATGCCTGGTATTCCTTGCGCGTTCGATCAGAGGTCACCTCGACGATCTTGTAGCGTACGCCCTCGTCGCGCTTGAAGCGCAAGGTGAAGCGGCCATCGGTCGAGTTGATTCGCATCTGTGCGAAACCTGCGCTGCCCGAGCCACCCAATGAGCCGGGTTTGCCATCGTTGGCAGGCGGCTTGCTGGAACCGCCGGAGCTGCCGACGGGGACCATGAAGCCCTGCCCCCAGGCATTGCCGCTAACCACAACGGCCAGTGAGATCAGAGATACGAGACGGATGAGTGTCGATTTCATGCTGTTTTCCATTTGATTTTTGTTGTTCTCACGCCAGCACCAACCCGGGCGGGCGTCGAGAATAGTCGTGTTCATCAATTAATCGCAAACCGTCCGCACAAACGATCATCTGAATTTGACTTGATATGTTTCATCACAAGCAAACGTTTACCAGACGTGGCTTGATGCGATATCTGGCTAACAGTGCACACAGTTGTTCATGATATATCCATAAAAACCAAGGGACGAATTGTCCCATTGACCAGAATCGTACGATGCTTGACTGGAATTGACTTGAATCAACCCAATCGCCCACACGCATGGTTGCGGCCATGCAGGTGAGTAGTGCAGCTGAATTAAAGTCAACCCAATGAAAACCTTCGGTAAGCTGGTCAATTTGTGACTGTCTGTATTGAGTGGTGTTGGGGTCTCCTCGTACTTTGTACAGACTGCGAGCACCACCTCTGCGAGTCCGGGAGTTGAGGTTTGGTCAACGCACCAAAACCATCAGTCGGTAACGGTAACAGACATTCAACACATGTTCAATTGTTCGATGCTTAAGCTTCGACGCCAAGCTCATACAGATGAATGAAATTGCATTGAGAACGCGAGAGAACGCTCAGAAGATGAGAATAATGAAATCCAATACAAGAAGCTAGCCAGAGGGAGTCGCTCTTTTAAACGTCAACACTCATGAAGAACCAATAATATCAACTTAAACTGGATCTATCACTAAACTCAACACATTCATCACACTTATTGAATATTTACACATAGCTTTCTAGCACCAGAGTGTCATCAAACTCACCATAGTACTCACTTTCAATGCAAAACGGCGCTAATCTCAATGATTCTCGAGCATAATGATTATGTGCCTTTACAAGCCTTGAAAACGTCTTTTTGTGCATACCTTTTGGCTTGAAATATTGCCCTTGCAAGAAACCACCTGGCCATTTTAGTAATTTTCTATAGTGATCCGCACGATTTCCTAAACGATCATATTCTGTCAATTCCTGGCTATTGTAGGGCAGCCCAGTACACAAGCGACATGTAAACCACAACTGATCAAGGTAGAGAAACAAACAACGTCTATCACAGTTAGGGCAACGGAACCAAGCCCTCTTGCCTCCGTAATTACAATTCGTGTATGTTAAATTGACGGCTGTAGTCAGAACATTAGTATTATTTGAACCACTGGTAATTCGATAAGAAATTGTGACTCTGTCATGAAAACAACTAATCGACACCGACGACGAATCTTTCTCACCATCTACCCAATGTATTAGCCCTCTGTAGCCATCAACCAGCATGTCATTACGACTCATGAATCCAACACCGAGCCTTAATCGCTCCTCAAGTACCTCTACTGATCGTGAATCATAACTTCGAGCCATCTCTACTCTCTATCTAAACCAACCAAATAATAATCCGAAATCATTAGTAAAACCATAGATACATGGTAAATATATATAGTGTGTTAATTTGAGATACAGACAAAGCAATGCATTTCATCGTAAGTTATTGATCTAGATGAGTAGAACGAGGTAAAAATTTTATAGAACGTTGCAAAATATCGCTCTGTGTTATTTAGATGTACACGTCTGTACCTTATTTTACTACCCGAAATTATTTATTTTACTTTCACATCATCTTGCTCCAATTTTTTCCACAATACCCAGTCGTCAGTTGGCCGTCTGATGCCTACTTCAAACATTGTAAGCGTCCATTCTCGTGCCGTTCTTTCGATTAAATTTGAGCTTTTACTCATTTTGATGAAGCCATGGTTCTTTAGTGAATGAAACGCTTTTGAAATTGTATTCCCAGTTGCCCCAACAAGTTCGACAGCCTCGCGGACAGAGAGTTTGATTTTGCCATTGTTGTTTTTGCTTTTTCGCTTACACAATTCAAACAATAGTGAACGTTCTGCAGCCTTAAGATCGTAATATGCAGGCGAATTACTCCAGTCGAGGTGGACTGGAAACCATTGAACCTTCTTACGATAACGGTTGTTCTTTGCCATGCCTGGCCCTCAACCGATTAATGGAGATGAATTGTTTTGTCAGTATCCAATCTATGCCATCTATTGTAACCTCTGCAATGATAAAACATTGCTTTTGACCTCCACGACATCTGTGTATCAAAATGAGGTTAGATGAGCTCTCAGACACCAATTCTCTTGCCCATTCAAGACAACCAATTAGGCTGCTACTGACCGCTTTCTTCTCAATCGTTGCTATGTATGTCCTCATACCGCACTTACCCACTCGCGTACTACACATTGATGTGAGTACTTTATGTAGGCACATTCATAGATATGTCTTCTGGTAATTTGTGACAGGATTGTTTCACAAAGCAGATCATTCATTTCTCGAATGATTTTTGCTATACAAGTGAAATATACTTGTTTGATAAATCTCATCACATTAATCCTGATCTAAAAAACTGGAGCCATGGCTAGTTTGTTTTTCTTTCAAACGCAACCAATCATCGAGCGATTCAACCCTGATTAATCTTCGATTCCCAATTTTTAGGCTCTTCAATTCACCATTGTTTATCGCAGCGTATATCAAATCCTTCTTGACACCTGTGAAGTCACAAGCCAATGGAATTGACACTGCAAGTATTTGATTCGTCATACCTATCTCCTGATCTCTACAAGTCTAAAGCTATCGATCTGCAACGGATATTTAGCAGTAAGCATATGACACTCTCAGGAACGACGATACCTGATAAAAAATTATTATCAGGTTAGGTAGGCATATTTTTGACAGTCAAATCAGTACTATTCAGTGAATGCTAGAAAGTCACTTGGAATGGGTTGTGGCTTATAGCGATTGTCCTTCAACCACTCTTTATCAACGTCATTCAGATCATTTTCATTGAAGAGGAACTCACGCCTCGAATTTGGTATCCTAATTCTTCTTAGGTTATCTTGAAAATAGGCAGACACCGATAGGAGTTCCGGCAAACTATTGAGTGTTATACGCATCGCAAGATTACCCATAGAAGGAGTCTCGCAACCCAAGCTTTGTTGATAAGCCCTCAGAAGGACTGTGAATGCAGCACAGATATGTGCATTGCGTCGGTGTTTCATGAATGCCTTTTGAGCTTCATTTTCGTTTCGAAGGACAGGCCGACCCTTTCTTCCAAGCATTGATACAAGTCTTTTTGCTTTTTTCATTGAAGCTCTAGGATTCACACCGTCAACTTTCAGTCGGTCAGTATGGCAATGAACCACTGAGTCTAGATACATCATCATTGTTCCGACGGTGTTCCATTCAGTTGAGACGACTGACAATTCATTTTCGTATCCAGAGTTACCAATCCCGTTTGCCACCGCTTCAACCCCACCTAGAGTGTTGAAGAAATTCAGCACTGAACCTGATGACTCATCTATAGTCTCTGTTGTTCTTTTATGCCACTTCTCAGCCTCAACACTATCAACAAATGGATAGACTTGTTTTTTTAGTATCTTTTTCGCACTTTGCGTCATAGTCTCTGGCAAGATAGATACAAGCATAGTTGCAATGTACTCACACCGGTCTTGAATGTTCTCTTCTTTTGGCCAAATTTTCATTGATTGAAAAACTAAGACTCCTTGAATCCTCTCTAAAAACTTAGTCAAATCCTGAGATTGCTTTGTTTTCATTCCTCTAAAACTCTAACTGCTCTGCTGAGATCCTCCGGCGCAAGATGTGCATATCTCAATGTCATCTCCAGAGATCGATGACCTAACAATTCACGTACTGTGTTTAGGTCTACACCAGCCATTACCAACATACTTGCAAAGTGGTGCCTGAGATCGTGCCATCTAAAGTTATGAATCCCTGCATGTTCAAGAACCTCATTCCAAGCACGTTTGACCGACTTTAGTCTGCCACCACTTTTCAGACCGAATACATAACTATCAGCCCCTTCATTTAATGTCTTCCAATTTTTCAGAACGATCAATGCATCAGCGTTTAGGGGTACATAACGCGATTTGCCTGATTTTGAATGTGCTGACTTGACTGTCAAATGTGGATTGTTTTCAAAAGATACAGATGACCATCTAAGTGTTGTCAATTCAGTCAGGCGTAACCCAGTTTGCATAGAAAGCAATGTCATTGGCTTTAGATAGTCCGCGAAGGGGCCATCCTCAAACTGGTGAACCCATTTGGAACGCTTTGATTTTGGTAATTTTTGTAAACGTTTCTCTCGTGCATCCAGCGCCAGCATCAGCTTTGAGCGCTCAGAACAAGACAAGTAACGGACTCGCTTATCATCATCAACTTTGACTCGTTTCACACCAGCCATGGGAGTGGTTTCAACTACACCCCAATCAACCGCACAGTTCAAAGCTGCTCGCACCATAGTTAGATCACGGTTGATAGTTCCAGGCTTTATTCCCGCCTTCTTTCTTGCCAATTTCCACTGTTCAAATTGCCAGTTAGTAAGCTGATCAATCTGACAGTCCAACATATCGGGGAACGCACCGATGATACGCTGAACATTCGATTCCCCTGACTTCTGGTGTGCGATTGCCCAATCCTTGTACTTATCAGAAATGAACTCTCTGAGCGTTGATATGCGATGACGAATCTGAGGCAAAGGGACTTCACCCCGCTTCGCGTTAGAAATGCGCTCCTCTGCGATAGTACGAGCCCTCTTCACCGTCATTAAAGCAGCATCACCGATTCTGCTTCGTTTACCTCTAGCCCATTCACAGTAAAACGTTTTTGTTCCTGTAGGCTGAACTCGCAGTATGAAGCCGCGCAACTCCTTGTCTCTGATCTCGAACGGTTTTGCACCTGGCTTCACACGTATGGTTTGTTCTGTGATCTTGGTATCTGATCGCTTGGGCATTACATACACTCGCGTAAGTGAAACGTAAGTGTATGTAAGTGTACCTCAGATCGACAGATACAGAAAGAGAACGATATTTAT
Source organism: Lysobacterales bacterium (assembly GCA_965212525.1). Classification (GTDB taxonomy): domain Bacteria; phylum Pseudomonadota; class Gammaproteobacteria; order Xanthomonadales; family SZUA-38; genus SZUA-38. Next base: position 25,034 of record CBDBVC010000036.1, on the reverse strand, counting down.
GGCTTGTAATGTAGCCATACTACTGAATCTATCGCATCAACATTTATTTGATAGCCGCCCTCCGGAGGCAGAGGCCAGGGGTTCAAATCCTCTCGGGCGCGCCAGACACAAAAAAGCCCACGTTGTGGGTTTTTTTGTGTCTGGCTTGCCCGAGGGCAAGATGAGAACCCCCGGGTTCGAGCCGAGCCCAACGGGCGAGACCTCGAGCGCACAGCGCGAGAGGCCGCGACGCGGCCGTCAATCCTCCCATAACCGGGGACAAAGAATGAGCGTAGCCCGTGGGTTTTTTTGTGTCTGTCTTGCCCGAGGGCAAGATGAGAACCCCCCCCGGGTTCGAGCCGAGCCCGAAGGGCGAGACCACGAGCGCAACGCGCGAGAGGCTGCGAATCAGCAGTCTGGCAACCCTGTCCCGTCACCATCCGCACAACCCCGATGGTCACGTCTGGTCGTTATTTGCGTACAGGCATAAAACGGCTGAGGACATTCCATGAAACACAATGCACTTCGTTCACCATTCAGGATCACCATCATGACTTTGCTGATCGCCCTGACTGGCCTGCTGATGGCCACCATCTCCGTACAGGCACAGGAGAGCAACGCATCCAGCCGGTCCGAACCGGGTGGGGTCTGGCGCAACGATGCCAACTACCGTCAGATCGAGAAGGCCTATCAGCTGCTGTCGGATGAAGATCTGCCGGCTGCCGAATCGGCCTTCAGCAAACTGACCGAGCGCTTCAGTGACGACTACGAGCGCTCGGAAGCGCTGCTGGGCCTGATCCAGGTTCATCTGAGTTCTGAGGACTTCGATGCGGCCATTACCGAAAGTGAACGTGTGCTGGAGATCAACATGCTGCAGAACAAGCGGCATTTCGATCTGATGTTTTCACTGGCGCAGCTGTATCAGATCCGGGAAGACCATGACCGCACGCTGTTCTGGATTGATCGCTGGCTGGCCGAGTCGGGCGAAGTCAGGCCCGAAGCCCATGCACTGAAGGCCACCGTACTTGCCAGTCAGGAGAATTACAGCCAGGCACTGCCCAGCATCAGTCAAGCCATTGGTATGCTCGATACTCCCAAGAAGGACTGGTACCAGCTGAAGCTGTTCCTGCACTTCGAATTGAACCAGCTGCAACAGAGCCGCGTGATGCTGGAGCAGATGATTCCCCTGTGGAGCGAGGACCGCCAGCTCTGGATACAGTACAGTTCGCTGCTGATCCTGCTCAAGGATGACAGCACGGCACTTGCGGTGACCGCTCTCGCCCACCGTCAGGGCATGCTGCGCACCGAGTCCGAACTGATGCAACTGGTCAATCTCTATGGCAGCCAGGAATTACCCTACTGGGCCGGTCGTGTTTTCGAGCAGGGCATCAATGATGGTGTCATCACGGCCACCAGCAAGAATCTGCAGCAACTGGGTCAGATCTGGTCTCTGGCACAGGAACGCAGCAAGGCGGTGGACAGCCTGATTGCGGCTGCCGAACTGACCATCGATGGCGAGATCGACGCCCAGGTGGTTTACCTGATGATTGATGGTGAGGACTGGCAGCGCACCATCACGCACGCGCGTTCAGCGCTCGACAAGGGTGGACTGGACGAACGTGAGATGGGTCGCATGCATGAAATGATCGGCATCAGTCATATCGAACTGGGTCAGAACAACCTGGCACGGGCCGCATTCGCCCAGGCAATGAACAGCCCGGATTCTGTCGCCTCCTCGCGACAGTGGCTCAATCTGATTGCCGATCAGGAGGCAAAGTCAGCCACTCCCGACACCTGACAGACGGACTCTGGGTGACAGGGTGATGACCGTTCTGCCACGGCCTTGCGATACAGCTTTCGCACAAGGCATGTCAGCGCAGGCTTACAACATCCTGTCACCCCACTGGCTAACATGGAACTGTGCGAAACAGTTTGATGAGGAGCCCGACATGATCCACTATCTCGATACATCCCAGGCGATGAATACCGTCACTGCCGAGCCGTCCGATGATCATGTGGAAGCAGCCATGATCGATCTGCAGCAACACCGCGCCATACGGCAACTGAAACTGGAGATCAATACGATCCTGCGCGACCTGCCCGCCTATTCACACAGTGACTTCATTCGTCATCAGCGTCAGACACTGTTGCGCGAACTGGCGGACAAGTGCGAGAAACTGAGAACCATGATCAATGGCTAGTGCGATTCGACGTGCGCTCTGAAGCCCTGATCAAACAGCTGCTTCCAGCCCGCCTCTGCACTTTGTGCTGCCTTTTCACTGGTATTTCCCGACAGCGCATCGGCCACTGTCAGGACACAGCCTGACTCGACTGGTTGAAGTGTCAGTGACAGCATCGACAAGGTGGGCCCGCCCCAGTCCGGAGCCAGATAGCCGACCAGATGCAGTGACTTGCCCGGTACGCACATCTGAACCCGGTACCACTCCAGCGACGAGCCATCATCACCCGTTTCAAGCAGAACACCGCCAGTATCCGCCGACAGCGTGACCCTGGACGATTCTCCGAAAACGCGATAATCGGTCATCCACCAGGCATTGATATCCTCAGACAGTGACTGCCAGACCCGTTCAAGCGGTGCGCTGATCGGTATCTGAAAACTGTATTGCAATATTGTGGACTTGCCTGTTTCGGCGTTCATTATCTGCTCCTGTTGTTCATTCCTGGCCCGATTCGCAAATGCGTTTCAATTGTTCAACCGATTGCCTGACGCTACTGACATGTCGCTGTATCCAGTCACTGCAGGCCGCCTCCAGGGGCGCGGCATTGAGGTGATTCCAGCGTATCCGGCCTTCAGGTCTGACCCTGATCAGGTCTGCCTGCTTCAGTATCGTGAGGTGTTTGAGCACCGCTGTTCGGCCGATGTCGCTGAACAGTCCCACAATATCGCCGGTCGACATGGGTTGACGTGACAGGGCATCCACGATGCGTCTGCGGCGGTGGTCGGCAATGGCGCGCCAGATATTGTCCCGGGCATGTTCTCGATATGTCACCATTTGGTGACATTAATTGAAACAGTCATTTCTGTCAACTCGACCTGAACTTACCGGACAGCTCGAATCTTCAGGATTCGATTTCAGTCAGCAGATCCGACAGGGTGTTACTGATGTGTGATTTCAGTGTACTCGTGATACGGCGTCGGTCGCTGGCCTGACAGGCATCGAGCAGTTCACGATGCTCATTGCCCGAGCGCCCGGAATGCGCACTGAGGTGAAAGCGAATATAGCGTTCGGAAAGGATATAGAGGCGATCAAGCACCTCAACGGTTCGATGACGCTCGTTCGAGTTGTAGAGTGATCGGTGAAAGCTCTGGTGCAGTCGTGCGTATTCCACCCCCGGGCCGCGACTTGAGAGTTCATGCTCCATCCCGGCCAGCAATCGGGCCGATTCATCATAGTGACCCGGCTTTGAAGCAGAAGAAACATCGGCCACCAGCCCTGGCTCGATCAACAACCTGAGATTGAAGATGTCTTCGACATCGGCACGATTCATTGCCTGAACCCTGAAGCCCCTGTGCGGACTGTTCTCGACCAGCCCTTCTGATTCAAGATTCAGCAGCGCTTCGCGCACCGGTATTCGACTGATGGAATACTCGCGAGCGATCGATTCCTGGCGCAAGGGCATGCCAGCCTCCAGTGAGCCGGCAATGATCTTCTCGCGCAGCAGTTCAGTCAGCGACAATGCCTTGGTTTCACTCAGCTGTGACATGTGCCTCATCCGGCGTTGATGTGCTGAAATTGTATCACGCGGACTGCATTCAGAAACTGCTGTAGCCTGTTCGTACCGTGGTGTAGAACTCACGGGCATGACTGCCCTGCTCTCGTGGTCCGTAACTGGAGGATTTGCAGCCACCGAAGGGTACGTGATAATCCACTCCGGCCGTTGGCAGATTCACCATGGTCATGCCGGCCTGGGCATTGGCCTGGAAGTCGGCAGCATGTACCGCCGATTGTGTGCAGATGCCGGCCGACAGACCGAACTCGGTGTCATTGGCCACAGCCAGTGCCTGGTCATAATCCTTTACCCGCTGGATGGCAGCAACCGGACCGAATATTTCCTCGCGGCAGATCCGCATGTCAGCTGTGGTGTCATCAAACAGTGCCGGTGACAGATAGTAACCTTCGGTTCGACACTGAACAGGCTCACCACCGGCAAGCAGACTGGCACCTTCACTGCGACCGATGTCCAGATAGGCCAACGACTTGTCCAGCTGGGCCTGATTAACCATTGGACCGATATCGGTACCCTCATCCAGTGCGTGCCCGGTAGTGAGTCCATCGAGCCGATGCAGCAAGCCGGCCACAAAGTCGTCGGCAACCTGTTTGGTGACGATCAGTCGTGACGATGCCGTACAGCGCTGACCGGTGGAAAAATAGGCGCCCTGGACAGCACATTCGATCGCAACATCCAGCCTTGCATCATCCAGCACAATAAGCGGATTCTTGCCACCCATTTCCAGCTGGACCCGGGCCTGACGCGCCTGTGTTGCTGCCAGCACACGAGCACCGGTGTCCACCGATCCGGTAAAGCTCACAGCTGCCACAGCCGGACTGTCAATAATCACCTGACCCACATCGGCACCATTGCCGTTGACCAGATTGAAAACGCCCTCGGGCAAGCCCGAACGTGACAGGATTTCAGCCAGCGCATGCGCACATGCTGGCACCTCTTCGGAGGGTTTGAACACCACGGCATTACCGAAACAGAGCGCCGGGGCAATTTTCCAGGCCGGGATCGCCATTGGAAAATTCCAGGGGGTAATGATGCCCACCACACCCACCGGATGCCGGGTCACGTCAACTCGAACACCCGGCCGCACTGACGGCAGGCATAGCCCTTCGGGCCTGAGTGATTCGCCGGCAAAGAACTTGAAAATCTGACCAGCCCGGGTCACCTCACCGATACCCTCTGCCATGGTCTTGCCTTCTTCCCGCGACAGCAATTCACCCAGTTCCTGGCGACGCGCCAGCAGTTCCGAGCCGACCCTGTCCAGTACGTCGCTGCGTTGCTGCGGCGTCGATGATGCCCACTCAGGCTGCGCCTGAGTTGCCGATCCGATCGCGGCAGTCACATCGTCCACTGAGGCATCAAATCGATGCCCGATCACATCTGAGAGATCGGACGGGTTGATATTGTCTTCAGGACTTGCGCCCGCTTGCCATTGTCCGGCGATAAAATTCAGATAGTTATTCATGATTCTGCGTTCTCATGTCACCTGGAAACCGTTCCAGTAAGGATCCTGCTGATCGACAAACAGGGTATTCAGCCCCGTCATGCGTGCCCAGCCTGAAAAGCTGGGCAGTATGGCATCATGACTGGCCAGTGTGGTGGTGGCTTCGATTCGAGCGTGGAACACCGAGCCGATGATGCTCTCGTGACGAAATGCTTCGCCCGCCCCGAGCCGACCACGTGCATGCCACTGCGCCATACGTGCACTGGTTCCTGTGCCGCAGGGTGACCGGTCGATTGCCTTGTCGCCATAGAACACGGCATTTCTGGCCTGATTGCTCTGATCCAGTGTGGCCCCTGTCCACATCACATGGGACACTCCGCGAATACTGTCATCGAGTGGATGCACCGGACATACCGACTGCTCGAGTTGCCGGCGCACCAGCGGGCTGTAGTGCAGCACTTCGGCCGCACTCATCTGCTGCAGGCCTGCAAAGTTCTTCTGCGGATCGATGATGGCATAGAAATTACCACCGTAGGCGATATCCAGCACCAGTTCACCAAGCCCAGGGCAGTCGATGACGATATCCTGCTCGGCAAGGTAGCTGGCCACATTGTCCAGCCGAACAGCGCTGACCCGCTGCCCGTCGTGATCCACCCGGGCAGTGACCAAACCTGCCGGTGTATCGATGAGGAGTGTGTTCTCGGGCGGCAGTTCGATCAGGCCATGCTGAATTCCGAGCGTCAGCGCACCGATGGTGCCGTGTCCACACATCGGCAGGCAGCCACTGGTCTCGATAAACAGAATCGACAGATTCGCATCCGCACTCATTGGTGGGTATAGAAAGGCGCCGGACATCATGTCGTGACCACGTGGCTCGAACATCAGGGCGGTTCTGATCCAGTCATGGTGATCAAGGAAATCCTGCCGCTTCTCACTCATGTTCCTGCCCGACAGATCCGGTGCACCACCGGCAACCAGGCGCACCGGGTTGCCACAGGTATGACCGTCGATACAGAAGAATGTGGTCAGCTGTGGCTGCATGATCAGGATGCCAGGCTCAGCAGCGACCGTGTGTCAGGTCGTGTGTCCCGGGCCTGTTCCACCAGTTCGATGACATGATCACGCACCTCACCGGTCAGGGTCTGACGGGGTGAACGCACCCGTTCCGAACCCCGACCCATGACCTGCTCTGCCAGCTTGATGCATTGCACCAGATCCGGCCGGGCATCCAGATGCAGCAATGGCATGAACCAGCGGTAGATCGCCAGAGCCGACGCCGTATCGCCCTGGCGCAGACATTCGTACAAGGCCACCGATTCGACAGGAAAGGCATTGGTCAGACCCGAGACCCAGCCACGGGCGCCCAGCATAAGTCCCTCCAGAGCCAGATCATCGAGCCCGGCCAGCAGTATGAGTCGGTCACCGATGACATTGTGAATGTCGACAAATCGACGACTGTCCTCGGCTGATTCCTTCATCGCCACGATATTGTCGACATCCATCAGGCGGGCAATGCTGTCGATACTCATGTTGAGCCGGTACGATGCCGGGTTGTTGTACAGCATCACCGGCAGCTCGACAGTGGTAGCGATCTGCCTGAAATGACAGTCCAGTTCCGCCTCCGTTGGCATGTAGACCATGGCCGGCAGCGCCATCAGCGCGTCGACTCCCTGCTGTTCGGCCTGACGTGAAAACTCGACCGCTCTTGGCGTATCGAATTCTGACACGCCGGCGATGGTGAAGACTCGATTGTCCACCACCTCAACCACAGCACGGATCAGTGCCTGTTTTTCCGTTTGTCTCAGAGAATTGTTTTCTCCGACGGTTCCCAGCACCACCAGCCCATGCACACCATCGCGAATCAGGCCATCGACGACCTGCTGTGTTGCCTCATGATTGATGCTGCCATCACGATTGAATTGTGTCGTGACCGCCGGAAAGACACCGCGCCAGTCTGAACCCCGTTTGTTCATGATTCTTCTCCATTCCGTACCCGCCAGATTCAACTGAGCGAAAGCTGTAAGAGCATGCCATGGTTGATGGCCTGATTGATGGGCATGGATTTTATATTGTATATTGTATACAATTCAACCCCTGAGCAACATCCAGTCTGAATCATGAAACACTATGATCGAACCGTGGCAGTGATCGGTGCCGGCATCATCGGCCTCAGTTGTGCCACTCGTCTGCAACAGGATGGCTGGCAGGTCACCCTGATTGACCGGCAGGAACCGGGGCACGGTGCCTCCTGGGGAAATGCCGGCCACATCGCCACCGAACAGATCTACCCGCTTGCCTCGCTGTCGACACTGAGGCGTGCACTGCCGATGATGATATCCAGATCGGCCCCGTTGCGTATCGAGCCTCGTTATCTGTGGCGACTGGTACCCTGGCTGTCTCGATTCGTATCCCATTCGGGGCCTCGCCAATTTCGTTCCGGTACGAGTGCACTGAAAAGCCTGCTGCTGGAAGCCCTTCCAGCGCTGAATCAGCTGCTCCACTCGACCGATGGCCAGCATCACCTGAAATCAACTGGCAGCCTGCTGATGGCAGAATCGGATCCCGGCATGAGACAGCTTCACCGCATGCACAGATCGCTCACCGAGCAAGAGATTTCGATGGATTCACTGACTGCATGTGAAACCCGTGATCGGGTGCCCGGGCTTTGCTCGACAACACGCGGTGCCCTGCTGTTCAACAAGACCGGGCATGTCTCGGACCCCTACCTGCTGTGCAACCACCTGTACAACAGACTGAGACAGCACGGCGCCCGCTTCATTAACAGAACCGTGACTGGCTTCGAGGAGAGTCATGATCACCTCAGCATCAGGACGGCAGGAGAAAGTATTCGCGCTCACAGTGCCGTGATCGCCACCGGTGCTTACGGACGCCAGCTGATTGCATCCACGGGGTATGATGTCCCGCTGGAAACTGAACGCGGCTACCACCTGAATCTGGATCACCGTATCGAGTCACTGCCAATGCCGGTGGCATCGGCTGAACGCAATGTGATCGTCACGCCCCTGATCGAAGGTACGCGCATCACCGGCGGCGTGGAGTTTGCCGGGCTTGAACATGGCCCGCATCGGCGCTGGACACCGATGCTCGAACAGCATCTGAGAGCCCTGTTTCCTGGCACTGACACCCGGGGCGCAACCAGCTGGCTGGGTTTCAGGCCTTCCCTGCCAGACCATCTGCCGGTGATCGATCGTCATCCCATGAGTGAGAGGATACTGCTGGCCTTTGGCCACCAGCACCTAGGACTGACACTGAGTGCTGTCACTGCAGACCTGATCGTGACGAAGATCAACAGGCAGCCTGAGCAGATCGATACCCGGCCGTTCCGTCTGGACCGATTCGGCATGAATCGGTGCGATTACCGTGAAATGAGACTGGTATGACCGCCAGATAGCGCCAGTGCGAGATCAGGAGGCCTGGATCGGGCTGCTCAGGGATTCATAGGAAATCATGGCCTGCTTGCGAACCGGATTCCATCGGTACTGACCAAACTCACCCGTCTGTCGAATGACCCTGTGACAGGGAATCAGCCAGCCGATATGATTTCTGGCGATGGCAGAGGCCACTGCCCGTGTCGCTGCTGGTTGCTCGATCGACCTGGCCACCTGGGCATAACTGACCAGATGCCCGGACGGAATCTCCAGCAGTGCCTGCCACACCCTGATCTGGAAGGGGCTTCCCTTGACGTAGAGTTTCAGCGCCGAGCCATGACTGTCGGATCGTTTCGATGAATCCCTGTCTGGTACGACATTGAACAACCGGCCTGCCAGGTCAGTGATGCACTGCTGATTCACACTCTTGGTCGCCATCGGCCAGTCAGTCGCCAGTTCCTCGAGCTGACTCGTCTCATCTTCAGGCATTTCGATGAAACCCAGCTTGCAGATACCCCGCGAGGTGGTTGCAATAAAGCACCAGCCAAACGGACTCATCACCGTGCCATACTCGATGACCAGTCCCTCCCCACCCGATTTGATCTCACCCGGTGTCGCGCCGAGAAGATTGACCGTCAGGTCATGCAGACGACCACTGCCACTGAGACCGCTGTCCAGCGCTGTCGCCAGAACCGAATCATGCTGCAATGTGCGGCTGGCACGCTTCAGTGTCAGAAACTGGATGAATTGCTTGGGCGATATACCGGCCCAGTCACTGAACACGCGCTGCAGGTGGAACTCACTCATGCCAATGGCCCTGGCCAGCGCATCCAGCGTTGGTTGCGATTGCTGGTGTTCTCCGAGCCAGTCAATGGCACGGGCGATGATCCGGTAATGTCGGTGTTGCTGCATAGTCTCCATGGTCACCACATCAGCCGTTTCGGTGTGGGGTTCCTGCCGGTCGACAACGATCATGACGCCGATCCCGGGTTGTCATCAATCAGCCGGATGGCGATCAGAAAACAGCCGGTGGATGCATTGTGCACATGCACATAGCCTGCCCCGTGTTCGATCATCGGCAGGATCCGATCCTCGAGCGTTCGGCTCAGCTCAGTACCGGCAACGACATCGGCATCCAGCATCATACCATCATCCCGGTACACCCGGACCGACAGAAAGCGGTGCAGCAGAAAAGCAGGCAACTCATCCAGTGGCAACCGAGCTTCGTCGCGATCCAGACGCACGTACAGCGGACCCGATGCCCTGTAGGGTGACGCGGCCGGATGAAAGCAGTGATGAAACAGTATCAGGGTTTCGCCTGGTTCAGCATCCTCGAGCGAGAGCCGACAGGGATAGCCCGGCTTGCTGTCAGCAATCACCTGATGGATGGCCGTTGCTTCAGCCGGGTCTGAATCCACCGAAGCCATCACTGCTTGCAGTTGTTCGGGTGACATCAACTCGGAGAAGGGTATGACCTGAAAGTGCGACATGAGAACCTCAGCTGTGACTGAATTGAGATCAGTCTAGGCTCGCTGGAACGATGCTTCGACCCGATTCTTGCGCAGTTGAGAGGTTCTGGCGACGGAGGCTAGAAACTGCCCAGGGCAGCGATGATCTCGTCCATGGCAGCCTCGATGGCAACATCAAGCCTGGGATTGTCATCCAGTGACCCCGTCAATGGCTCCTGACCGTATGCGGTCAATTGCCAGATGGTCTCCGCTGTCGATGCGTTGAGGATGACTGCATCGACACTGACTCTCGCCTGGATGCCCTGTTCCGTTTCGATGGCAGCGATCGAACTGAGGCGTGAATGGAATACCAGATCCACACCCAGACCCTTGCCGATGTTGTCGAGACTGTTGCGATCGACCCGGCCATTATCGAGTGAGGATGCGAAACGATTGTATTCATCGGCGAACGCCGTATCGGCCATGATGCCCGAGATTTCACCAGCCGACAGGATGATGTAATCCGGCCTCACCACCGTGATGGCACGGTTGACCTGATTACTTAGCGACATGACATAGAGATTGGGCAAACTCGTCCCGGCCAGGGGAAACACGGCGATGGAATTGATCGAACCCAGGCCCTCGAAGGGTCCGGACGGTTGTTGCGTCACGGTTGGCTGGCTGCCGCAGGCGGCCAGCAGTACGCAGGCAATCAGCATCAGGCAGTGTGTGTATCCGTGTTGAGTTTTTGTCATGGCTGGCTGTCGTTCGGGAACCCCGAACCGAGTCTAACAGAAATTGGTACGAGCATGTCGTGCCGATATGAGTGAATCAGTCTGACCCTGGCCAGGATTCAATGAGGTTGAGTTTTTCTGATCGACTGAGCTTGCGGATGCCATATTCACGACTGGAGGCCGTGCGCCTGTCTGCAGAGGCTTCGGCATAGACCAGGGTGACCGGTCGCCTGCTGCGCGTGTATCGGGCACCACCACGGGTATGATTGTGCTCGTGAATGCGGCGGGCCAGATCGGTGGTGATGCCGGTATAGAGGCTGTTATCGGCGCAGCGGCAGATGTACACCTGCCAGTCAGTCATGCCGCCGTCTCAAAGCCAGACTCGCCAGCAGCGCAATGAGAAGAACAAGAACGGCAAGTCCAGCCGGATTCAATATCGGTACAGTCACCGGTGCCAGTGACACCAGTGGATTGTCCTCGAAGTTGTAGAGCAGATCATCACCGGCGCCGAAGGCGATGCGTACATTGTCACTGTACATCTGAAGATCGGCATTCCAGCCGGAGCCGACACCCGTATTGATGCCAACAACATAGGTTGTCCCGACACTGAAGTCTGGTGGCACCGGATCCCCGCCTGCACCCATCTGAGGACCTGTTAGCCAGTCGGCCAGCGTCAGGTCGAAATTCTGTACCACGCCCGAGGCCACACCGGCACCCGGGTCACAATCGGAACAGAAGACCCAGAATTCAGCGTTCAGCAGATCATTGCTGACCCAGTTGTCGGTGGTCACCGAGCCCGGAAACCCTGGCTGATAGACCGCCTCGAAAATGAATGATCCGAAGGTGTCATCGAGTGGGTCAGCCGGCGTGTTGCTGTCATGCAGCCAGACCAGCCTCAGCACCGGGTGCAGTACCGGTCCGACGGCAGAGCCACTGTCCCTGAAGTATTCATAGGACAGGGCAGTCAGGTTCGGCAATGTCCTGAAGGGAAAGTCAATGCTGCCCATCGATGTCTGCCAGATCAGCTGGTAATCGGCCTTGTCCTGGCCCGCTGTCATGAACTGGGTAACAAACTCGATGGCGCTGTCACCCTGGCTGCTGACTGTACCGGGTCGGTCCTGTGTGGTGGTGATGCTGATGGTGGTATCGGCTCTGACATTGGCAGGCATCCAGCCTCCCGTGCCCGGCGTAATGACTATTTCGGTCTGGCTCAGGGCAAGCGCGGGACTCAGACACATCAACAGGGCCGTCTTGAGCATTGAACCAAGAGAAACACGGGATTTGACAGGCAGGCTGGAACGCGGGTTGTCAATCATCACATCACCTTTGTTATTGTTTTTATAGGATGCTGTTTTTATTAGTGTTTACATATTTTCGACTTTGTCAAGCTATACATTTGATTTTTTCACCCCCAGGATAGAACCAGACCCACACATTGACTCCAGCCACAGGACTATCTGCCATGACTTATACCTTCCATTATTCGCCACGTGAAGAACTGGCTCATGCACTGACGCATGGTCTTGGCGTGATCCTGGGCATCATCGGCCTGGTCATCCTGCTGGTTCAGGCAAGCAGTCATGGCGATGCCTGGCATGTCACCAGCAGCGCCATCTATGGCGCCAGCCTGATCATCCTGTATCTGGCCTCGACGGTGTACCATGCGGCGCCGATCGGCAAACTGAAAGTGTTGCTGCAGAAATTCGATCATGCCGGAATATTCCTGCTGATCGCCGGCACCTACACACCCTTCACCCTGGTCAGCCTGCGCGGTGGCTGGGGATGGTCGATCTTCGGTGTGGTCTGGGGCCTGGCACTGATCGGCTTTTACCACGAACTGTTTGCCAGGCGGCAATTTCGTAATCTGTCTCTGGGACTGTACCTGATCATGGGCTGGATGATCATGATTGCCATCAAGCCGATGATTGCCAGTGTGCCACCTGGCGGACTGTGGTTACTGCTGGCCGGCGGCCTCAGTTACACCTTTGGCGTGGCCTTCTACCTGTGGAAATCACTGCGCTTCCATCATGCCATCTGGCATCTGTTTGTGCTCGGTGGCAGCATCTGTCATTTCCTGGCCATCATGCTGTACGTCATCCCGGGCGCATGAGGCGCTGAGTCAGCCAGCGAGAACTGCTTCGTCAGCCGCTATTGTTCAGCCACGGTGATGGTAATTCTGTTGGATACCACGGGCGGATCATGCGGGATGTGCAGCTTGTCTCCGAGCAGGAGTTGAAGCGTGTGCTTCCCTGGTTCAAGGCTGATCTCGACTTCGGTCTGACCGGCACCGAAGTGCATCACCGAGTTTGCCATGGGCAGATCCATCGGCGGCAGTGATTCCTGATCGATAAGCAGATGATGATGACCGGTTCCCGGCAGGTCGATGCCGGCGGGTGCCACACCCATGCCGCTCAGGCCAAACCGGACCGTGATCGGATTGACCACGGTATCGCCATCTGACGGCGAGATGATGTACACGCGCGCACCCTCGGCAGACTCAGTCCGTGGCAGTTCCGAGGCCATCAGCACTGACGGCAGCAGAACAACAATGACAACCCACACATGACGGATGCTTTTCATCGATCTATCCTTTAAATTGTTCCCGCACAGACTATAACTCTAATTCAGGTGTCTTCGATAGTGATGACACCGGCATCCATCGTGGTGCGCTGACTAACAAGCAGAACAAACATGACCGACGATATTCTCGACCGCCCGACTTCGGGTGACATGACACAGCTCAGAACGCTGATCCCCTACGTCACCCGCTACAAGAAATTCATCCTGCTCGCACTGTTGTTGCTGGTGCTCGGCGCCGTCACCACGCTGTACCTGCCGGTGGCGCTGAAACATGTGGTTGACCTCGGCTTTTCGGAAGATCAGCAGGACAAGATCGCACAGTATTTCTGGCTGATGTTCGGTGTGTCTGTGCTGATGGCCGTGTTTACCTCATTGCGTTACTACTGGGTTTCCTGGATAGGTCAGCGCGTGGTCACTGACATTCGACAGGCGGTATTCCGGCGTGTGGTTGGCATGTCACCGTCATTTTTCGAATCCACCCGCACCGGTGAGATCCTGTCACGAATCAACACCGACACCACGCTGGTGGAAACGGTGGTCGGCAGTACCTTTTCGATCACGCTGCGCAGCCTGTTCATGCTGGTGGGGTCAATGACCATGATGGTGGTGTCCAGCCCCAAGCTGGCCGGCATGATCCTGCTGATGATACCCGTCATCATCATTCCCATCATCCTGGTCGGCCGCAAGGTACGGACCCTGTCGAAGATCAGCCAGGACCGCATTGCCGACAGTTCGGCCATGGCCACCGAAACCATCAATGCCATCCATACGGTGCAATCGTATGCCCAGGGTGAGCGTGAGGTGGTTCGCTTCTCGGATTCGGTGGTCACGGCGTTTCGGGCGGCAATCAAGCGCATCGGTGCGGAAACCATGATGAGTATCGCGGTCGTGATCATGGTACTGGGCGGCATCATCTTCGTGTTGTGGCTGGGTGCTCAGTCGGTCATCGATGGCAGCATGACGGCCGGTACGCTGAGCCAGTTCGTGCTATACGCCATCATTGCCTCGTCCACCACCGGTGCCCTGACCACTGTCTGGGGAGAGCTGCAGCGTGCTGCCGGTGCACTCGAGCGCATCACCGAACTGCTGCACATGGACAGTGACATTGAATCCCCAGCCGATCCGCAGCCACTCGACTCGGCGATCAGCGGTTCGATTCAGATCAGCAACATGACCTTCGCCTACCCGTCCCGCCTGGATGAGCCGGTTCTGTCGGAGATCAGCCTTGAGGTAAAACCCGGCGAAACCGTGGCACTGGTCGGGCCATCCGGCGCAGGCAAGACGACTCTGTTCCAGTTGCTGATGCGGTTTTATGATCCGCAGCAGGGCGACATACTCATCGATGGCAGGAAGCTGACAGAACTGGATCTGCAGCAACTGCGCAGTCAGATCGCTCTGGTGTCACAGGATGTCACCATATTTTCCACCAATGCACTGGAAAACATCCGCTACGGCAGACCCGATGCCGATGAAGCCCAGGTGATGGCTGCAGCGAGGGCGGCACATGCCGACGAGTTCATCGACCGATTGCCGGACGGTTATGAGACCTTTCTGGGTGAACGGGGCGTGCGGTTGTCGGGTGGTCAGGCACAGCGTCTGTCGATTGCCCGTGCACTGCTGACCGATCCACCCATCCTGCTGCTAGACGAAGCCACCTCAGCGCTGGATGCAAAAAGCGAGAAACTGGTGCAGCAGGCACTGGACGAACTGATGCTTGATCGAACAACACTGGTCATCGCCCACCGACTGGCCACGGTACGCAAGGCCGACCGCATCGTGCTGTTCAACGAAGGCCGGATGGAGGCCGAAGGCTCGCATGATCAGCTGCTTGAGAGCAGTGAGCTGTATCGCGGGCTGGCCGAGCTGCAGTTTCTGGTCTGATTCTCGCAGACAATAAAAAAGCCGGGCATGCCCGGCTTTTTTCGTATTGCAGGACAGGTGATTATTCCTGATCATCCTCGGAATCGGATTCGACACGAATCTCCTTCTTGATGACGATCATTTTTTCACCGTCGGCGTGATCCAGCTCGTGATTGATGTGCAGCTCGGCCAACACTTCCTCGAGCTCGCCGTCATCCAGTACGTCACCACCGAATGAAGTCACGATGACCTTGCCGTCGGCATGACGCACATCGACATCGCCGTCGTCACTGATGAACACCATCTTGTGTGCATCAGCACAGTCTTCACCATCATCGCAATGCACGGTAACGTCCATGCTCTTGTGGATCTCGACACGACGGTTACCGTCTTCGTCAACCCACTCGTTGACATCGAGATCACCGAAATGGGCATCATCGTGCAGGCCGTCCAGATGCAGCATCTGTACGCTGACTGTCTCGCCGGCCACTTCGATATCGAGTGAGTCCTCATTGCGTGTGACGAATACTTCCTCACCCGATTCGGTGACAAACACTTCCGAGTCACCCACGGCCAGATTCTCGATCACCACCGTGTCGGCCAGACCGGAATCGGTCTTGTAGGCAATCCTGATCTCCTCATGTGCCTGCATGGCATTGCCAGCCAGCGCAATCGAGGCGGACAGTCCGAGTGAGATCAGGCCGGCCAGACCGATCACCGAGTTGAAGGTATTTTTAAAGTTCATTGATGTCTCCTTGCTAACACGACATTGTGTTACGCCATTCAATGCAAACTCCGTGCCAACTTTTACTGAGGCCAGGAAATTAGCGGATCTGGCTGAACATGAGGCACAAAACCGTTCACATTGCACAGCTGCCAGCCTTGAAATATCCCCATATGGGGAAATTGCAACGCGACATTCCCGAAATGCGGATTCTGACTTGCACCGGGTATGTATTCACTGGCTGCCATCCAGGCCATGCTTGTCGAGCCGATACAGAAAGGCCTTGTATTTCAGTCCGAGCAGTTTTGCCGCCTGGGTGCGATTGCCCTGACTCATCTCGAGTGCCTGCTGCAATATGGTCTTCTCGAACGCCTCCCACTCGATGCCCTGCGGTGGAATGGTGAAACGGGCGGTATCCAGCGGTTGCTGCTCGCGAAACCCGTCGGGCAGATCCTCGGCCATGGCCACACCGTCATCAGCCAGAAGATAGAGACGCTCTATCACATTGCCCAGTTCTCTTACATTACCCGGCCAGCTGTAGTCGACCATGGTCCTGAGCAGACTTGAAGATAGTGGCTCCGCGGCGATGCGGTGGCGCCTGGCCGTTCGTTTGCGAAAATGATCGATCAGCAGCGGGATATCCTCGCGGCGCTCGCGCAGGGCAGGCAGGGCAATCGGAATGACATTGAGCCGGTAGTACAGATCCTCCCTGAAGCGACCCTCGGCCACCTCCGTTTCAAGATTGCGATTGGTCGCGGCGATGATGCGCACATCGACATCAATCTCCTGGTTACCGCCAATACGAGTCAGCTTCTGCTCCTGTAATACACGCAGCAACTTGGGTTGTATCGACAGCGGCAGCTCGCCGATCTCATCCAGAAACAGTGTGCCGCCATGGGCGGCTTCAAACTTGCCGATGCGGCGCTGGCTGGCACCGGTATAGGCGCCCTTTTCGGCGCCCATGAATTCCGACTCCATCAGGCCTTCGGGAATGGCGGCACAATTGACAGCGATGAACGGCCTGTCCTCGCGAGCAGAAAGGTTGTGTATGGCACGTGACACCAGCTCCTTGCCGGTCCCGCTTTCGCCTGTCAGCAATGTGGTGGCTTCCGTCCCGGCGATCTTCTCTATCTGCCGGTACAGGCGCTGCATGCTCGGTGCCATGCCGACCAGATCCACCAGCTGATCGCGTTCTTCCAGTGCTTCATTGAGACGACGGTTTTCCTCGCTGATCAGACGCGCCTTCAGCGTTCGACTCACAGACAGCAGCAGTGCCTGACGTTCAAACGGCTTGGTCAGGTAATCGTCTGCACCGGCATGGATGGCTTCAACAGCATGGCTGACACTGCCATATGCCGTAATCATGATGAAGCTGATCCAGGGGCAGACCTTCCTGATGCCGGTCAACAGTTTGAGGCCATCGCCCTGAGCCAGTTTCCAGTCGGAGACCACCAGATCCGGTTCATTTGCAAGTGCCCACTCGAGCGCTTCTGCCTCGTTGTCCAGGGCATGGGTGGCAAAGCCCTCACGTTCGAGAATGCCACACAACAGATCCCGCTGTGTCGGTTCGTCTTCGACCACCAGAACCCGCATCACGCCACTTGATGTCACCTCACTCATGCCACACGCTCCCTCAGAGTCACGGTTGCGACCGTACCTCCGCCTTCAGCAGGTGCCAGTGTCAACTGGCCGTCGTAGCGGGATTCGACGATGCGCTGGCTCAGATACAGGCCCATGCCAGACCCGTCCGATTTGGTGGTGACATGTGGCTGAAACAGGCGATCGCGAACGTCCGGGTGAATACCGACGCCCTCATCATGGATCGACACCGTGGTTTCACCATCAACCTGATGCAGGCTGACTCTGACGCGCCCATCGCCGTCAGTGGCTTCGACGGCATTGACGATCAGTGCCTGCAGGACGGCTCTGATTTCGGTTTCGATACCGTCGACAGAGACATCCTTGCCGGTGTCACTATCGATGATGACCTGCGGCCGACCACCGCGTTCGGCAGACTGTGCAATCTCCAGCGCAATGTCCTCGATTACCATGCCCAGATCAACCGGTGCCGATTGCATGGAATCACGGTTTGCCAGTGTCAGGAAGGTCTGGATTGACAGATTGATCCGGTCGATCTGTTGCCGTGCCTGTTCAGCCAGTTGACGATCAGCCTTGTCCAGATCATCACGATGGGTCAGGTGGTCAATGGCAAGCCCGATGGCATTGAGTGGATTGCGCAGGGAATGCGCCAGACCACGACCGATCTCGCCTACTTCGCGCAGGTGCCGATGATCCTGACTCTTCAGCTGGGCCTGCTCATACTGTTCCACTTCGGCAGACATCCGGTTGAACGCCTTGATGGTGTCGCGAACTTCTTCCACACCAGTGTCATCAATACGGACACCCCTCTCACCCTGTCCAACGCGTGATGCGGCCTGTTTCAGTTTGGCCAGCGGCCGGGTGATGCGGTATGACAGCAGCCAGGCGATTACCAGGCCGGTCAGAAACAGGCCTCCCAGTCCGAGCAGCATGCGCTGGTTGAAACGCGTCAGTGAATCGCCTAGCCCATCGTCGGGGATCGGGATGGTATGCCGTGCTTCATCACCGAGAAACACCAGCTGAGCCCGCTCGGCACTGCGCACCGCAGCCACGGCAAAGTCGTGCAGCGAACGGCGCTCTTCAACCCGTACTGTTTCCTCACCGGAATTCCCGGACCCGCTTGCGGGTGATCGCTCCACGAGGGCATTCGCTCCAGACTGGGAGATACTGATATCGTGGATCTGCTGACCGCGCTGACTGTATTCTATGGTGACATCACCACTGTCATTCGACAGGGTATGAGTCACCGTGGCCTCCAGACCGTTATCATCCACCCCGGAATGATCCGCGAGCATATCCTTCGTCGTAATCAGTGATGTGACGGATTGGCCGATACGCACAGCAACCTTGTCCAGTTCCGACTGCAACGAAGCCGTCAGTCGATCCATGCCCCACCAGGCGATCAACAGCATGGCCAGCAGCAGTGCTGCAGTAAATAGTAAAAACCGGTTTCTGAGCGTCATGGCGGTTCAGTTCCTGTCATGATTGGCTATGAGCAACTGATGCAACATCCGTGCCAAATCTGTTAAATTCTGACTCTATCGTCTTTTCCGACAAATCAAAAGACGAACATGAGTGGATCGAGACCCGGAAACAGCTGCATGCCACAACAGACCCTGTCACAGAAGCAGGCTAAATCATGTCGATAGTCTTCATCATGCCCGATCGGGACTGCAGTGAGGTGGCTGCTCATGTGCGTCGCCTGGCATCGATCCCGGTCCACGAGCATGGCCAGGAAATGTGCCAGCTGGAACGGGAAGCGGTCAGACTGGCCGTACTGTGGCATCCGCCGCCAAACAGTGCAGCAGACTATCCCGGCCTCGAGGCCGTAATGTCATACGGTGCCGGTGTGGAGTTCATCATGTCAGACGACACGCTGCCTCAGACTTTGCTGCGAGGGCGCCTGGTGGATGAACACCTGAAAATACAGATGGCCCGATACCTGCTCGCCGTCGTGCTATCAGCGGAAACCAGACTCGATCGCTATCGCCTGAATCAGGCCGAACAGCAATGGCAATCGGATGAATCTGCCGTGGCGACAACCATTGGCATCCTCGGCCATGGACAGTTATCGCGATTCACTGGCCGGCTGTTCCAGCAACTGGGCTACCGGGTGAACTACTGGCGCCGAACCGAAGGCGATGTCAGTAACGGTATCTTCAGTGGCCCGGACGGGCTGAAAACCGTTGCCGCTGCTGCCGATGTACTGATCTGCCTGCTGCCGCTGACCAGCCAGACCCGCGGTGTTCTGGGGGCAGAACTGTTTCCGTCACTGCAAAACCGGCGGTCATCTGATCAATGTCGGGCGTGGTGGCCACCTCGTTGCGGATGAACTGATTGACGCGCTCGACACCGGTCAGCTGTCAGCCGCCACGCTGGATGTGTTCGATGAAGAACCACTGCCGCCTGAGCACCCGCTGTGGCGACACGCGGCAATTCGCATCACACCGCATGTCGCCAGCAAGACCAGCCCTGAATCGGCTGCACACCGTATCATCGAGAATTACCACTCACTGCTATCCGGTCAGGGCCTGCTTGACCCGGTCGACAGCACCACGGGATACTGATTTGATGAGCAAGATTTCTGCCGGCATCCGGCAACAGGTGAGCCAGCTGCTGTCTGAACAGATTCCCCTGTGCCAAGCCATGGATCTGGAACTCAGGCACCTGAGCCTGGCACACGTTAGACTATCCGTTCCGCTGACACCGAATGTGAACGACAAGGGCACGGCCTTCGGTGGCAGTATTGCTGCCGCCCTCACCATGGCTGGCTGGAGCCTGCTGACTACCCGTCTGCTGCACGCCGGTCTCGATGCCGACCTGATGATTCACCGATCGGAAATCATCTACGAGCGTCCTGTGACCACCGATTTTCACGCCTATTGTGACTGGCTCAACGAAGATGACTGGAGTGTGTTCCTCAATCAGCTCAAACGGCGTGGGCGGGCCAGGCTGGTGATGAAAAGCTGGGTCGCCGGCGACAGCCATGCGGCGGCGACCATGACTGGCAGTTTTGTCGCAATCATGAGATCCTGACCCCCGCTGTCCGGGATCCATCAGTCAA
This sequence comes from Lysobacterales bacterium, assembly GCA_965212525.1. Classification (GTDB taxonomy): domain Bacteria; phylum Pseudomonadota; class Gammaproteobacteria; order Xanthomonadales; family SZUA-38; genus SZUA-38. The sequence goes on along the minus strand of CBDBVC010000036.1, from coordinate 4,466 downwards.
GCTGCGGAGACACTGACCATGAACTTCAAACAGAATGCCTGCGTCAACAAGACGCTATTTCGACTGTTGATGGCAATGCTGCTACTGGCCCTGCTGGCCGGCTGTGGCGGCAACAGAAACCTGAACAAGCTGCCCGACATCCTGTCCTCCTATGAAGCCGCACTACGATGGAATGGTGCGCGAGCGGCAATGGCCTTTGTGTCTCCTGATAACCATCCTGCCGAAACGCGACATGGTGTTCATTCTCAAGCGCTTTGAACAGGTCAAGATCAATGGCTATCAGGTCCTGAGTCAGGAACCGGGCACCAGTGAATTCGAGTACATCCAGCTGGTGGAGATCCTGGTCGAGAACCGACACACCAAGCAATTGCGATCGGTACGGGATCGCCAGCGCTGGCAGTATGATCCCGATGATGAACGCTGGTGGCTGGTCTCCGGCATTCCCGATCTCAGTCGCAGCTGATTCCGACTGCATAAAAAAAACCCGGCAAGCCGGGTTTTTTGATGCATAGTGGTTTGTATTACTGGAACGTCTGTCCGCTGTTGACCGCACCGTAACTGTCCGCAGCAGGCCCACTCCAGCTGAAATCGGTCGCAGCAGAACCGTTTCCAGTTCGCATCAGTGAATGACCAATCGGCGTTGACGAGGTTTCGCTCACTCCCATGGCATCAGCCGTGACACCATCGGCGGCACCGCCACTGGCCGTGAACACGCCTTCATAGCTGACGAATTCAACCAGCTCTCCCTCGGCATCAAGCAGGGCAACGCCATCGGGTGCCCCGTTCTGCAGACCTGAAAAATCGAATGCCAGGACACCGAATCCGTTCGACAGGTCGGGAATCTGACCTGACAGAGCCACCGTCTTGTAGGCACCACCGCCATTGCCGTTATAGCCCACCAGTGACCACCCGGTCAGATCGAGTCCGGCTGTGCCCGCTAGCTCGACAAACTCACCGACATCTGAACCGTTGTTGTCGTAGTGCAGTTCGTTGATCCACGCCGTTTCAGACACGGGTGCAACGGGGGTACCACTCACAACAGACGATGGATCTGATTCATTGCCGGTCTGATCCAGTGCGGTCACCCGGTAGTATTGTGTGCTGCCATTGGGTAAACCCGTATCCAGGTACTGACTGGCCAAGATTGTTCCCGCACTGATCAGCTGGAACGCACCTGTCGGCTGGTTGGATCGATAGACCCGGTAACCGTCAAGGTCGGCATCACTGTTGTCCGCCCAGTCGAGCTGCAGCTGACCATCACCGGTCGAGATGACCAGACCCATGGGTGCATCGGGCGGCGTGGTATCCAGAGAACAGCCGTCCAGTGTCTGGTTTCGATTCGGGTTGCCGCGGGTGGCACGCAGCGGGTTCTGCCAGTTGAAGTCGGATGCTGAAGAACCGTTGCCGCCGGCCTGCAACGAGTAGCGATTTGACCCCGATCCATTTTCGGCTACGCCAATATCATTTGACTGCATGCCGGCTGCCGGCCCGTTGCTGGCCGTCAGGCTGCCTTCATAGCTGATGAAATCCTGAACCTCACCGTTGTTATCCACCAGTGCGATGCCGTCAGGTGAACCATTCTGCAAGCCCGAGAAGGAATAGCCCAGGGTGCCCATGCAACCTGACTGATCGGGAATGGTGCCACTCAGTGTGATTGTCTTGTAGACACCACCACCATTGCCGTTGTAGGCCTGTATCGACCAACCTGTTACAGCCGTCCCGGCAGGCCCTGCGATCTCGACGAATTCGCGCTGATCTGAACCCGAATCATCGTAATGAAACTCGTTGATCCAGACCTGGCTACCACCGCCCGCACTCAGCTGAGCTGATGCTTCGATGCTGAAATTCGATTCATTGCCGCTGGTATCGATGGCCGTGACCACGTAATAGTTGGTGCTGCCACTGCTGGCGGTGGTATCGGTGAAGTTCGATGCCGTCAGTGTCAATGCGTTGATCCGGGCGTAGACCCCTCCGCCAAGCTCCGATCGGTAGACGTCATAACCGGCCAGATCGGCCTCCCCGTTGTCAAACCAGTCAAGCGAAATGACCACTCCCTGTGCCATCGCCACCAGGCCTGTCGGTGCTGCCGGTGGCGTGGTATCGGAACCACCGCCGCTACAGTTGTCCTGGTAGATGCAGGCGACCCATTCGGGATGATCGACAAAGGGATTTCGATTGCCCTGATAGCTGGCGACCGCTTCATTGTGCTGAAATTCGATCAGGTCGACCGGATCCTGCTGGTGCCACTGCAACAGCACACTGAGCAGTCCCATGTAGGCAATGGATTCATTGGCACCGGTATTGGAGGCTTCGATCAGGTTGCGGTCATCGGTCAGGCGCAGATCCGGTTCACTCACACCTGTGACACCATGCAGCCCACCTTCGTATCGCAGATCCATGTAGAACATGGCACGGGCAATGTCCCCGCGGCGGCCGGACCAGACATCCCAGGCGCCCTGTGTGAATGAACCGGTGGTCCAGTTCGAATCGCCCGGATAACCACCGCCAACACCACCGCGGCCATTATTGCTCAGCGTCTGTTTTTCACTGCAGCTGGCACCGCAAGTGTCGGAATGGCTTGTTGCTGCGAGAGGAATTGTAGCCACTGTCAGCAATGAACAGATGGTGCATGTCGGTGTAGGGGTAGTTGGCTGAATTGTCGTCGGGAAATCCATACGACTTGGGCCAGCTGTGTTCCCGGTTGTAGAACGCGTTGCCACCGCCCTGTTTGCTGTTGGCGTCGTTCTCATAGACGGTGATGACCTGATTCAGGTTGTCCTGGTTTTCATTCGGCCAGTTCCAGCACATCCCAGGTGTCCGTTGAGGACGAGGTATACGGAATGCGGCTGTGATCATCGATGATCAGGTGCAGACTCAGTCGCAAGGTGTTCGAATTGGTCGGGTCGGCGGTCTGATAGTAACCCGGATCGGGTTGGGCGAGCAGTGGTGTGGACAGGAAGAGCAGAAAGACAGGTAGAACAAGGCCGAACAACGACCTCTGTCGATGGTGCAGCATAGTCAAGTTTCCCCAGTTGATTCTTAAATCAATCCCTCATCGGGCTGTTTGGTGGGTCATGAAGCTGGTGCAGAGCATTTGACCCTCAACCGGGAAGACAGCTTAGCACGGATTTGTGACAGCTGGATGAAAAGAACCCCCCGGCCATCGAGATGGCCCGGGGGGTTCATGTAGCTAGCCGCTGAGGATCAAGGGGTATAAGCAGGGGGAAGCAGTGATCCCGCAGCGGCTATGTCTAAAAGACCGTGATCACAGAAATAACTTACAACACAGTCGACAATGCCGTTTCGCCCCAGCCAATCAGACGGCCATCCCGGAACACCAGGGGTGTGGTTTCATCAAAGGATGTCTCACCGTCAGAGTGGCGGTGTTGTGTCCTGTAACGCAGCACCAGGTACTGACCATCCTTGCCATCAAACGATTCGGAGTACTGCGGGCTGCCGAGCAATTCACGAATCTGGTCCACATTACTGCCAAGGCTCAGTGTCGAGATGATATCCCGGTTTTCCGCTTCAACCTGACGCCAGTCTGTGTTGTTGTCATCAAAATCCTCGCGGTCGGTGACGATGATGCAACCGTTCAGCATCAGGGTTGCCATCAACACGAATACAGTTTTCATGATTCACTTCCTCATAGATAGATTGCGAGATGAAGTTTAGGGGCATCAAACTTAACAAGGCATGAACGGCACGAAGCTGAAAGGCAAAAAAAATCAGCATCTGAGTGCTGATTTTTCAATCAATTGCGCTGAACAATGATCAGTCGCGGTAATCCGAAAGGCTGACCACCAGCTGTCCAAGGATGGGATCAACGGCTTCTCTAGCCTTTTCATTGGCGTTGATGGCCGTGAAATCGACCTTGCGAGTCCAGCCCCGACCCAGCGGACGTTTCTCCGGCAGCAGGATGTTCCGAACCTTGACGTTGACCGAATACAGGATACTGGTCTGTCCGTAATACTGCAGTGGCGTTTCACCCAGATAGTCGACCTCTGCCAGCACCAGAACATCGCCGTCATGCTGCATCAGAAGATCGGCCAGACCCGACATGTCAACCCCACCGTCATGGGCCACGCGTCCGATGCCGGAGATGAATGATTCATCGAGCATGCGAATGCCTGATGCCGTCAGTTCGTCTTCGATCAGCTGCTCGATGGGAGAGGCGATGGCACGATCCCCAATGGCCATCACGACAACCTTCGGTTCGCGCGGTTCACGTCTCGGCGGCGGATCATCATGCACTGGTTCACGGTCAACGCGGGCCAGCTGCACCGGTTCGGTGGATTGCGATGTGGTGTTGTCGATTGTCGCTGACTTTGACACACCAGACTGCGAGTCGACGCTGTCGGTGTAGACGATCGCTGAACTTGAGGTCTGATCGGTTGGCAGGCTGTTGCTGTCTGCAGTGCTGTCATTCATGGCCAGCTCGACGACCGGTGTATTGTCGATCACAT
>CBDBVC010000035.1:0-8116 GCA_965212525.1 Lysobacterales bacterium | reverse complement strand
CCCTCGGACACCGAGATGACTGTCGCCCGCGCAGCAGCCAATATGCAGATAGATACCAGCCACTGCACACAAAGCTGGAAGATGGTGAACGTGAGCGCCGGTGGTTACTGCATGTTATGGGACAACCCGGAAACCACACGTGCGCAGGTGGGTGAATTACTTGGTATTCGTGAAGAGAGTGATCCCGATACCTTTCATTGGCGACTGGGTGTCATTCGCTGGCTGAAGTTTGCCGATAAGCGTGGGCTGGAACTGGGCGTGCAGATGCTGTCACCCGGTGCCGTCGGAATCGCAGCCCGTCCTGACATTAAAACCCGTGCCAAGGATGAAGACTATACCCGGGGCCTTCTGTTACCGGAAATCGCCTCGATACAGCAGCAGGCAACCTTGCTGCTACCTTCACCGCCGTTCAAGGTGGGTGATACAGCAATCGCCAACTGTCATGGCAAGGACGTTCGCGTAAAGCTGACCAAACTGCTGGAAAATACCGGTAGTTTTGCCCAGTTCCAATTTGAATCGCTAGGTGAAATCGAACAGCCGAAACGCGGAAAAAGTCCTAAAAAACTCAAACCCAGGGATTTCGACGACGTTTGGGAACTGCTGTAGAACAATTTACAGCGATACTTAAAAGCAAGCTTGCAACACTACAGGCTTTCGGTTGCCTGTGCGACTTGCGGCAGCTTGAGTCACGGGCCCAGTTGCGGCCTAAGCTTGCCCGCACCGATCAGGAAAACGAATAGCTAGAACAGTGCCTTGAAGATATCCGGGTAGGTAACTTCACCACCACCGGACAAGGCCCCATCGGTCAACTCCATTGCTGTCAGCGCGTCCTGGGGAATCGCAAGATTACAAGTAATGCCCCAATCCTTGGCGGGCTTGAAACCGAAACGCTGGTAATAATCGGGATAACCGGCCACCACGATTGCCTTGTAACAAAGTGGCTTGGCACGCGCGATTGCGGCCTCTATCAACTCCGAACCGATACCCCGGTGCGACTGGGATGGGACCACGGACATGGGACCCAGCGCCAGTATCTCGGTGCTTCCCTTGCCGGATTTCAGCTGAACCTTGGATAACACCACATGCCCCACGACTCGACCATTCAACTCAGCGACCAGTGATAGATCACGGACAAATCCGTCCGAGTTGCGCAATTTGTCAACCAGATGCGCCTCCGCCTCACCCTCGAAGGCGCTCAGATTAACGACATCGATGGCACGGAAATCATCCGCGACCTCGGCCCGTACCCTAATCGGTTGCATTCCACATCCCCAGCTATAGTACAAAACACGCCAGCGGCGCCCATTGCCACCCAATGCTAGCAGGAAAACCCTGTATGTTAAAGCAGTTACAGAATCCTGCACCATCATGTTTCATTTGCAATGCCGGGTAAAGAATCCGACCAGGCGTGCCGACACTAAGTAAGCGCGCTGCCGACACGTATCGGCCCATGGAATCAATCAGGAGAAACAAAGCACATGGAAAAGGACCAAACGTTGCGCCTGCTCGTCATCGAGGAATCCCGCAACGACGCCGAGGCCCTGGCCAATATTCTCCGCAATGCCGGACAGGCATCGCGGCTCGCATTCGCCGAAGATATGGAGGATCTCACCCAGGCCCTGGATCAACAGGTTCCAGACCTTATTCTCTGCGCCATGATTCTGGAGCCTATAACGGTTGTGGACGTTGTCTCTTTGCTGGACCAGCGAGAACTGCATGTCCCGCTGATTGCCATTGGTGAATCCGCTGACGAAGCGGACATTATCGAGGCCATGCGTCAGGGTGCAACGGATCTGTGCTCGTATGACCAGCCGGAGCATCTGCAACTGGTCGTCAAGCGTGAATTGTCCCAGATCAAAACCAGCCAGAGCGCACAGAATTACGAATTGAGATTTCATGAGAGTGAAAAACGTGCGCGCACGCTCATGGAGAGTTCACGTGACGCCATTGCCTACGTACACGAAGGCATGCATATTTACGCCAACACCTCCTACCTGGAAATGTTTGGTTTTGACGATCTGGACGAGATCGAAGGCACGCCCATTCTGGACATGGTTGCACCCGATGAGCATGCCGAATTCAAGACCTTCCTGCGCAACTACAGCAAGGAGGGCGACAAGGAAGGCAAACTCGAAACCCATGGCATGCTGCCGGATGGCAAGATTTTTGATGCTGTGATGGAATTCACATCTGCCAGCATCGATGGTGAACCGTGCACACAGATCATCATCCGCAACCAGGCTGCATCCAGCAAGGAACTGGAACAAAAGCTCAAGTATCTCAGCAAGCAGGATGTACTGACCGGCCTGTTCAACCGCCAGTATTTCATGGAAGAACTGGAAACTGGCGGTAACCGATGCTATCAGCGGCTCCAGCAGCGCAGCAGTCCTTTACGTGCTGATGGATAACTTCAAAAATATCAAGGACAATGTGGGTATCGGTATCGCTGACATGGTCATCAGTGATATCGCTGACCTCCTGCGCGACCACACCACCGAACAGGATATTGTTGCGCGTTTCGGCGATCACTCATTTACCGTCCTGCGCAAGAATGGTGATGCGGAATCGGTTCAGGCGCTCGGCGAACAAATTCGGCAGGTTGTGGAAGACCACATTGCCGATGTTGAGGACCAATCGGTAACCACCACCTGCAGTATTGGTATGAGCATCGTGGCTGAAAGCACGCCCTCGGCGCACGAAGTCATTTCGCGTGCTGACCTGGCCTGCGAAGTTGCGCGTTCATCAGGTGGAAACAAGATCCATCTGCACAATCCGGTTGTCGATGAGAAAATCGGCCAGGAGCGCGACCAGCAGATGCATGCGCTTATCAAGGAAGCGCTGGAACAGGATCAGTTCCAGTTACTCTATCAACCCATTGTCAGCCTGCAAGGCGATGTAGGAGAAAAGTATGAAGTCCTGCTGCGCATGCTGAACGACGAAGGGGAGCACATACTGCCCACGCAGTTCCTTCCAATAGCCGAGCAGACCGGACAGGTCTCGGAAATCGACCGCTGGGTTATACGGAACTCGATCCAGGCCCTGGCCGAACACCGATCCCAGGGTGCTGAAACCGAGTTCTTTATCAAAGTCACCGGATCGACAATACAGGATACCGACCTGGTTCAGTACATTCAGGCCTGTCTTAAAGAAAGCCGCCTGCCAGGTGATACCCTGACCTTCGAAATCGCTGAAAAGCACGCCGCACAGCATCTGAAATACGCAAAGGCATTTGTAAAAACATTGCAGGAACTGCACTGCCACGCCGCACTGGAACATTTCGGTGCCGGGCCCAACTCGTTCCAGCTGTTAAAACACCTGCCAGTCGATTTTCTGAAAATCGACGGATCCTTTATCCACAATCTGGCCAGCGATAATGACAACCAGGCCATGGTCAAGTCTATTCTGGATACTGCCAACTCGATGAACAAACGGTGTATCGCTGAATACGTTCAGGATGCCCATAGCCTGGCGGTGCTCTGGCAAAGTGGAATCCACTTTATCCAGGGCAACTTCCTGCAGGAACCGACTGCTTCTCTGGACTACGATTTCTCGGGTGAAATTGCGTAGGTTGCAGCCCTGATTTCTGATGGGCTGAATACAGGCAGATACAGAATCTGCCCGCATCGCTTCAATCCAGTACGTGTGATATCAGACCATCAGCAAGCTTTGGCTCGAACCAGGTGGATTTGGGAGGCATGACTTCATTGGCATCAGCGACAGCCATCAAATCCTCCATGCTGGTTGGAAACATGGAAAAGGCGATCGCCATCTCACCGCTGTTTACACGCTTCTCAAGCTCAACCAACCCGCGAATACCACCGACAAAATCTATGCGTGGATCGGTACGCGGATCAGAGATACCCAGAACGGGCTCCAGCAGGTTATCGGCGAGTAGGCTCACATCCAGCCTGGCGACAGGGTCCTGCGGCACGAGGTCGGCTTTTATAACGAGCCGGTACCAGCGCCCATCCGCGAACATGCCGAATTCGCCCGCCTTCGACGGTGAAACAGCAGTCCTTTCTTCCTTTACATCAAAAGCAGCATTGATCTTTTCCAACAGTGCACTGACAGACAAACCGTTCAAATCCCTGATCACCCTGTTGTAATCAAGAATCTTCATCTGATTATGCGGAAAGATCACTGCAAGAAAATAACTGCTCATCGCATCGGGTCCACGGTTCAAAGTCGCTGCAACACGCGAACCCGCTGCGGACCGGTGATGGCCGTCAGCAATATAGATCGCTTCCATTTTGTCGAATCCCGACGTTAACCCGTTAATAACAGACTGGTCGGTCACTACCCAGAACGTATGGCCGACTCCGTCATCAGCCTTCAGATCATATTCGGGTGGATTAGATGTCACGGATTCAATCAGCTGATCGATATCAGCCTTCGACTTGTAAGCCAGCAATACCGGGCCGGTCTGGGCGTTGAGGGCTTCGATCTGGCGCACCCGGTCATCCTCCTTGGCCGGCCGGGTGAACTCGTGCTTGCGGATACGATTTACGTCGTACTCCGCCGCCGATGCGACCGCCACCAGCCCTGTCTGGACATGGTTACCCATCGTCAACCGGTACACGTAGTAACAAGGGGTGTCATCCCGTTTCAATACCCCCTCGTCAAGCATGTTTTTAAGGTTCGCTGCAGCCCTGGCATAAACTGCCGGATCGTAGGGATCAGTGCCTTCCGGCAGGTCTATTTCCGCCTTGGAAATATGCAGAAAACTCCATGGACGACCAGCCGCACGCTGCCGGGCTTCCTCACTGTTCAAAACATCGTAAGGGGGCGCGACCACGTCGTCGGCACGTTCGGGTACCGGGCGCAAGCCGGCAAAAGGGCGGATCAGAGACATCTTTTTATTCCTGGCCAAATTCGGGAGGCGCTATTCTACCCGCGCCCACGCTGTGGTGCACTGGCTATACTTGGAACACGTCTCTAAACAGGCGGGAGGGTGCCACCATGGGACAACTGCTGCGAAACCCCGAATTCGATGAATCCGGCTTACTTAAAGACCCGCGGGCCTGGTCTCCGGACCTGGCCCGCGAACTCGCGCAATGTGATGGTATCGATGAACTGACTGACCAGCATTGGGCCTTTATCCAATCATTGCGTGATTACTATGAAAAATTTCACGTTCCACCACCGGCGTCAAAGATCTGCCATGATCTTCACATGAACCATGGTTGTGGCCATGAACTGTTCCATACCTGCCTGGAGGCATGGCGGATCGCCGGTTTACCGGACCCGGGAGAAGAAGCGAAATCGTATATGTCGGCGGAGTGAGCGTCGCAATAATCCGCTTGGCGGGACGGGGTTGACGATGACAGCCCAACCCGCCACTTTCCCGCCCGGTTCGATAAAATCCCGGTTACGGTTACGGATCTAGGCGGCGTCCCGTAACGCCTGAATGCGTTCTTCCAGGGGAGGATGGGAAAGAAACATGCGTTTCAGGCCCTGCGCTGCACCCTCCGATATACCAAAGGCAGCCAGTTGATCCGGCAACGCCGACTCGCCTGACGCCATCTGAAGACGTTGCAATGCGGCGATCATTTTCTGCCTCCCTGCCAGGCTGGCACCACCGGCATCGGCGCGGAATTCACGCTGCCGCGAGAACCACATTACGATGGCACTGGCCAGAATCCCGAGTACAACCTGGGCAATGATGGTGGTGATCCAGAATGCCGGACCGTGGCCACGTTCCACCTTGAACACAACCCTGTCCACCACGTGACCAATGACACGGGACAGGAACACAACAAACGTATTCACAACACCTTGTATCAAGGCCAGTGTCACCATGTCCCCATTGGCAACATGGCTGATCTCGTGACCCAGTACCGCCTCCACTTCGTCCCGTTTTCATACTGCGCAGCAGGCCTGTGCTGACCGCAACCAGTGCAGCATTGCGTTTCATCCCGGTAGCAAACGCATTCATATCGGGCGAGTCATACACGGCCACTTCCGGCATACGGATGCCTGCGGCCCGGGCCTGGTTCGACACAACATTGACCAGCCAGGCCTCGGCCTCATTACCCGGTTGTTCGATCACTTGTGCACCGGTCATGCGCTTGGCCGTCCATTTGGACATGGCCAGGGAGATAAAGGCACCCCCCATGCCAATGACTGCTGAAAATATCAGCAAGGCCTGCAGATCCAGGTTGGAACCCTGCTGGTCGAGAATACGGTCGACGCCAAGAATCCTCAGCGCAACACTCAACACCACCAGAATGGCGATATTGGTGGCCAAAAACAAAAACACACGTTTCATGTGTTAACTCGCTCCTGAATTCGATAGACAGGCTTTATATGGTGATCCGGGTTACTACTTTCAAGCCCTATTCAGAGTACATCCTGTCAACTCGCTGCAGACCGCGAGGCAGCTTTTTACCCTTGCGGCCACGATCTCCCTGATAAAGCTCGAGATCGGAAGCCTTGAGTTTCAGGTGCCGTTTGCCGGCGTGCAGCACCAGGCTGGCATGTTGCGCAACACATGTCACACCCACCATGTATTCTTCACGGCTTGCCAGCTTTTTGGTACTGACACCCTGTATCTTGATACCTTTACCGCGATTGAGACGCGGAACCTCCGCCACCGGAATGACCAGCATCTGACCCTGCAGGTTAACCGCTGCCAGCTGGTCGGACTCTGGATCAGACACAGGTGAAGGTGGCAGAACCTGTGCATTCTTCGGTACCGACAACACCGATTTTCCGCCCTTGGTGCGCGCAACCATGTCACCCAGACGTACCACGAAACCATAACCCGCATCAGTGGCCAGCAGGTACAAACTATCCGGGTCACCCGTCAATACACCAACGAAACGGGCACCGTCGGGTGGGTTGAACCGCCCGGTCAGCGGTTCGCCCTGCCCGCGTGCTGATGGCAGGCTGTGCGCCGCCAGCGTGTAGGCGCGCCCGGTGGAGTCCAGGAACACCACCTGCTGGTTGCTGCGTCCCATGGCTGCCGCTCTGAATCCGTCACCGGCCTTGTAGCTGAGGCTTTCCGCATCGATCTCGTGACCCTTGGCGGCACGCACCCAGCCTTTTTCCGACAACACGATAGTGACCGGCTCACTGGGCACCAGCGACGTTTCATCCATTGCCTGTGCGGCAGAACGTTCAACCAGCCGGGAGCGCCGTTCGTCACCATAGGTCTCCGTATCGGCCTTGATTTCCTTTTTGACCAGGGTCCGCAAACGTTGTTTTGAAGACAGGGTTTTTTGCAGGCTGTCGCGCTCCTCACCGAGTTCATCCTGCTCGCCGCGAATCTTCATTTCCTCAAGCCGGGCGAGATGGCGCAGTTTTAAATCTAGAATCGCATCGGCCTGCCGGTCACTGATCTTGAAGCGCTTCATCAGTACGGGTTTGGGCTCGTCCTCACTGCGGATAATGGCAATCACCTCGTCAATATTCAGATAGGCGATCATCAAACCGTCGAGAATATGCAGGCGGTCCAGCACCTTGTCGAGGCGATACTGCAAGCGCCGGGTGACGGTAGCAATACGGTACTGCAACCACTCCTTGAGCAGGGTACGCAGGTCCTTGACAGCCGGCCGGCCATCCAGGCCGATCATGTTCATATTGACGCGGTAGCTGCGTTCCAGATCGGTGGTCGCAAACAGGTGCAACATCAACATCTCCACGTCGATACGGTTCGAGCGCGGCACGATGACCAGACGGGTGGGGTTTTCGTGATCCGACTCATCGCGCAAATCTGCCACCATGGGTAGTTTCTTGGCGGCCATCTGCCCGGCAATCTGCTCCAGAACCTTGTTACCGGAAACCTGATAAGGCAGTTCTGTAACGACAATGTCACCGTTATCCTGTTCATAACGCGCCCGTATTCGCACACTGCCGTTACCGGTCTGATAGGCGCGGACAAGATCTTCCCTGGGTGTGATAATCTCGCCACCGGTAGGAAAATCCGGGCCGTGTATGTGCTTGCAAAGCTCATCAACCGTAGCCTTGGGATTATCCAGCAGGTGAATCGTGGCGCTCGAGACTTCGCGCAGGTTGTGTGGCGGAATATCAGTGGCCATACCCACGGCAATACCGGTAGCACCATTCAGCAACACCGCTGGTAACCGCGCCGGCAGCAACGTCGGCTCCTTGAGTG
>CBDBVC010000034.1:0-8085 GCA_965212525.1 Lysobacterales bacterium | reverse complement strand
GCATGATGCGCGGAATGAATTGGTCGAACAGGGCCTGGTGACGATTGCTCACCTGGTGTGCGTTATTTGTCACCCGGGATTCCACCAATGCTGGCCTGTTCACGGAGATATCACCAACAGGCCCGCATGGCCCGCATGCGCGGGTTGCGACCTTCATTGAGCAAACTGCAAACCTGCCGTGTCACTTCCTCAGTCATCATGCCGCCGGGGCGCAGGTCGCGGGTCAGTGCACCGCTTTGCCAGCTTCTGCGCACTGCCGATTCAAGGGCATTGGCGGCGTCCGTTTCACCGAGGGAATGATTCAGCATCATTGCCACTGAAAGCAGCATGCCACAGGGATTGGCAATACCCTGGCCAGCGATGTCCGGAGCTGATCCGTGAACCGGCTCATAAAGACCGAATGCATTCTCTCTTAGTGATGCAGAAGGCAGCATTCCAAGCGAACCGCACAGCATTGATGCTTCGTCAGAGAGGATGTCACCAAAGAGATTTTCAGTCAGGATGACGTCGAACTCCGCCGGACGCGACAGCAGATGCATGGCTGCGGCGTCCACGTACATGGTCTCAAACTCGATGCGGCCATAGGAGCTGCTCACAATATCGCTAACCACTTCGCGCCACAGCCGGGAGGTTTCCAGCACATTGGCCTTATCCACCAGGGTCAGTTTTCCGCGACGCTGCATCGCCAGCTCACAGGCTTTGTGTGTGACGCGTTCGATCTCCTGGCGGGTATAGACACAATGATCTTCAGCACGATCGCTCGCGCGTTTCTTTGTGCCGAAATAGATGCCTCCCGTGAGTTCCCGAACGAGAACCAGGTCGACTTCCGATAATCGTGAAGACTTGATTGGCGAATAGGCGTGCAGGGCAGGGTGCGTGATCACTGGTCGGAGATTGCTAAACAAGCCGAGTTCTCCACGAAGTTGAAGCAACCCTGACTCGGGTCTGAGGCCTGCCGGCTGGCTGTCCCATTTCGGACCTCCGACCGCCCCAAGCAGGACCGCGTGAGCTGATTGGCAAGCTGACAAAGTATCCTCAGGCAGCGGAACGCCGGTGGCATCAATGGCCGCTCCGCCAACCAGCTTCTCCTCGAATTCAAGGCTGATGTCGAAACAGTGTCCCAGCAGATCCAGCACCTCTCTTGCAGAAGCCATGACCTCGGGGCCCACGCCGTCTCCGGGAAGCACCACGATTCGGGCGGATTTACGGGCCGCTTGTGGCACCGGACTAAGCAGTCTGTTCATGGCGTTTGATTTCCTTTTCGTTGGAAAGAATGAAATCGAGCTCATCCATGCCGCGAGTGAGGCAGAAAATGGAGAACGGATCAATCGGGAAGCTGAAATCCCCAAAATCCTCTATTCGGACGCTTGCGTTAGCGATATTGATTTGCACCGGATGTTCCTGCTTCTGATGCAGAAAATCGACAGCATCAGCTGGCGCAGTGACTGGCAACAGGCCGTTCTTGAGCGCGTTGGCATGAAAAATGTCAGCAAAGCGCGTACTGATCACTGCCTGAATTCCAAAATCCAGCAGCGCCCAGGGCGCATGTTCGCGTGATGAGCCGCAACCGAAGTTACCCCCGGCCACAAGAATGGAATGGCGTTGCGGGTGGTATTCCCAGAGCGGATGATCAGGAAGTTCATGACCATGCTCGTTGTGGCGCCAGTCGTGAAAACATGATGCGCCGAGTCCGTCACGACTGGTCGTGGTCAGGAACCGGGCAGGGATGATCTGGTCGGTGTCGATGTTGTCGACCGGCAGGCTGAAAGTATTGCCATGAATGTGAGTATCAGTTGTCATTTCAGTACTCCCTGTCCTGCAGATAGTCGATCGGATCAACGATGTGGCCAGCGACTGCGCATGCTGCAGCCGTCAGGGGGCTGGCGAGTACTGTCCTGCTGCCGGCACCCTGGCGGCCTTTGAAGTTCCGGTTGCTGGTACTGACCACCAGTTCGCCATCCTGCGCCTGGTCTCCGTTCATTGCGATACACATGGAGCAACCGGGTTCGCGCCATTCCGCGCCGGCTGCCCGGAAGATTTCATCGAGTCCCTCTGACTCTGCATGCCGACGGGTTTCCAGTGAGCCTGGCACAACCAGCATGCGTGTGCCCCTGGCCACTTTCCGGTTGCGTAATACACTGGCTGCTGCCCTCAGGTCGCTCAACCTTGAATTGGTGCAACTTCCCAGAAAGACGATGTCGACCGGAGTGGAATCCAGGGATTGTCCGGCATCAAAACCCATGTACTCCAGGGCACCGCCGAAAAATTCGTCTTTACCCTCCACGGGCACGGATCCGCCGGAACGGGTCACCATCCCCGGGTGAGTTCCGTAAGTCACAGTTGGATGTATCTGGTTGGCGTCGATCCATACTTCGCGATCGAAACTGGCGTCCGGATCAGAAACCAATGACTGCCATCTGTTCTTTGCTTCTGGCCAGTCATGATCGGCGGGCGCCATCGGACGACCCTTCAGGAAATCAAAAGTTGTCTCATCAGGCGCGATCAGTCCGGCCCTTGCACCGCATTCAATGGACATGTTGCAAAGGGTCATCCGCCCGTCCATATCCATGCTGCGAACCGTCGAACCGCGATACTCGATGACTGTCCCCGTGCCACCATCGACGCCGATTTCACCGATAACGTGCAGTGCAACGTCTTTTGCGGTGACGCCTTTACCCAGCGGGCCGTTGATGTTGATCGCCATGGTTTCAGGCCTGTTCTGCAACAGGCACTGGCTGGCCAGTACATGGCTCACCTCGGTGGTGCCAATTCCGAATGCCAACGCACCGAAAGCACCGTGGGTGCTGGTATGGCTGTCGCCACATACCACCGTCATTCCGGGCTGGATTGCACCCAGCTCGGGTGCCATGACATGGATGATCCCGCGGTGCGGGCTGTCCCAGTGATGAAGTTCAATTCCATACTTTGCACAGTTGTCTATCAGGGTATTAACCTGTCGTTGCGCTTCATCGGACACATAAGGTCTTTGTCCGTTGGTGTCCGGAGGATGCGTGGGTGTGGAGTGATCGATCGTGGCCAGGCAACGATCAGGACAACGTACATCCAGATTCCGGCATTCAAGTTCAAGGAATGCCTGCGGTGAAGTCACCTCGTGAAGCAGGTGGAGATTGATATACAACAAGCCAGGCACATCCTCGCTTTGTTCGCGCACCAGATGCTGGTTCCAGATTTTTTCGAAAAGTGTGAGTCCCATATTCTGCTCCTACGCGTTCGCCACCAGGGGAGCCTGCGCCTGCATTTGCACGGAACGCTGACAGTGCCTGTTCACAATGTTCAACAACGCCTTGGCCGATGCATCGACAATGTCCGTAGAAACGCCATTCGCCTTATACGTCTCCTTGCCAATCCGTGCCCTCACGGTCGCCCGACCCTGTGCATCACTGCCGGCAGACACGCTGTTGACGTGAAAGTCGTCGATCTTCAGCGGTTGTCCGAGCGCATGTTGCATGGCGTTCACGATGGCATTGACCGGACCATCTCCCTGGCCACTGAAAATGCGGGGCGCATGATCTGCATAGCGTAGCTTCAGGCTTGCCTGTGCGAGTTGTGATTCGGTGGTGATATCGGTATGAATTGAAACCGAATCGAGTTGCCAAGGGCCGTCGTGTTGCTGCCCCAATACCAGCGCTTCAATGTCTTCATCAAAGACACTCTTTTTGAGGTCGGCGAGTCGCTTGAAGCGGGTGAATGCAGACTCAAGCGCTTCGCCTTCCAGTGGAAATCCAAGGTCTTCAAGGCGTTTTCGGAATGCGTGGCGCCCGCTGTGTTTGCCCAGTACGAGCTTGTTTTCGGGAATTCCGACCGAATCTGGACGCATGATTTCGTATGTGGCCGTGTTTTTCAGAACGCCGTCCTGATGGATTCCGGCCTCGTGGGCAAAGGCGTTTCGACCGACGATGGCCTTGTTGGCCTGTACCATCGATCCGGTCACCATCGAAACGGTACGGCTGGTGGCGTACAGGCGGGTTGTATCGACCCCGGTATCGAAACCGAAGCGGTCATACCGCGTCCGCATCGCCATGACGACTTCTTCCAGAGAACAATTTCCAGCGCGCTCACCAATGCCGTTGATGGTGCACTCGATCTGGCGTGCGCCACCCTCAACCGCCGCCAGGCTGTTTGCCACTGCCATGCCAAGATCGTTATGGCAATGACAACTCAGGATGACGCTGGACGGCTTCTCAAGATTCTGGTCCAGGTGTGCATAGAGCGAGCGGGTTTCTGAAGGCGTGACATAGCCCACCGTGTCGGGCGCGTTCAGTACTTTTGCGCCAGCATTGATGGTCGCCTGGAAATACTCGACCAGGTAGTCGAGTTCTGTCCGGCCCGCGTCCTCGGCAGTGATCTCGATATCGTCAAAATCTTTCAGGCCATATTCGATGGCCGAGCAAGCCTCATCGATGATCTGGGCCTTGCTCATTCGGAGCTTGTGCTCCCGGTGTATCGGGCTGGTTGCAATGAATATGTGGAGGCGCTTGTTGGGCGCCCCGTCCAGGGCACGTGACACAGCATCGATATCACCACGACGTGTGCGTGAAAGCCCGCATATGGTCGGCCTGAGTCCCAGGTCCCCAATGGTCCTGACAGCTTCAAAATCGCCTTCAGATGCTGCCGGAAAGCCTGCTTCGATCACGTCGACACCCAATTCGGAGAGTGCACGGGCCACCTGCAGTTTTTCCTTGAGATTCATTGAACAGCCGGGTGACTGCTCGCCATCGCGCAAGGTCGTGTCAAAAATTTGAACGTGGTGATCGGAATTGTGATCAGCCATGAGCGACACCCTCCCTGACAGCACCGCCGGTGCTTTCTCCTGATTCGCTTTGCTCGCGCTGAACCACCATGCCGTAAACTGCTGGCAGCGTTGCCTCGTAGGTAAGCCGTGCGCCGTTGGCTTCCAGTTGCGGACTCTGGTACCACTCCGCGCTCAATACGTCGTAGAGCCGGCGAATTTGTCTTAACAGGACATCCGGGCTGCGATCGTCGCACGCCAGATCGAGCGCGAGGCTGCGTGATGATCCCTGGCTTTCCGCCTGCCAGCTGTTAAGGCTGATCAAACGATGACCCCGGCGTTCAATGGTTCCGAGCAGTCGAAGCAATGCACCTTCACATTCCTTGAGGGTGATTTTTAGCTTGATGTTCATGATGTGGCCTCCTTTAAGGATTCGTGGAGCATGTCTTCATTGCTCTTGCCGGGTGGTACCAGCGGCCAGACATTGGCCCTGGGGTCGATCTTCACGTGCAGCAGGCACGGCCCGCTGGCTGACTTCAGAAATTCAAGGCCTGCTTCGACCTCGGATGCTTTTTCAATGGTCATCGCGGTTATCCCGAAACTGCGCGCAACTTCCGCAAAGTCAGGGTTATCCGATAGATCCACTTCGCTGAAACGTTCTTCGAAAAACAATTCCTGCCATTGGCGAACCAGGCCGAGGCAGGAGTTATCGAGCAGGATGATTCGCACAGGCAGGTTGTAGCGCTTGAGCGTGCAGAGCTCCTGGATGTTCATCATGATGGAGCCGTCTCCGCTGACCACCACAACTTCTTCGTCAGGATTTGCCATCTGGGCGCCAATGGCCGCGGGCAG
This sequence comes from Lysobacterales bacterium, assembly GCA_965212525.1. Taxonomy (GTDB): domain Bacteria; phylum Pseudomonadota; class Gammaproteobacteria; order Xanthomonadales; family SZUA-38; genus SZUA-38. The sequence goes on along the minus strand of CBDBVC010000034.1, from coordinate 2,483 downwards.
GCCGAAGCCCATGGTGCCCAGGCCGGAACTCGACAGGTGTTTTTCCGGAATTTCGAGGTGGCAATGCTGTGCCACCCACATCTGGTGCTGGCCAACATCACAACTAATGATTGGTGGCTGATCATCATCACTTCGCAGTTGCGTTGACATTGCATTGAGCAGGGCCGGGGCGAAAATATCCTCGCCAGGATAGTTGTAGTTCTGGCGGCTCGACTTTCGTAAATCGCTGCAATGCGTCACCCAATCTCCAGTTTCTAATGATGGCAAATTGGCCAGGAAGCGCAGCGCGGGCGCAATTTCTCCGGGTAATGAAACATCGGCATGGCGAAGCTTGGAAATCTCGGCCGGATCGATGTCGATGTGAATCACCCTTGCCCTGGGAGCGAATTCGTCGAGTTTTCCTGTCACTCGATCATCGAAACGCGCACCGATGCAGATCAGCAGGTCTGCTTCCTGCACAGCGAGATTGGCTGCCTTGCTGCCGTGCATTCCCACCATACCGAGCAGGTTTTCACTGTCACTGGGTACCACGCCCAGCGCCTTAAGGGTGCTGACGACAGGGATCTTGTGTCGCTCGACAAAAGTGCGCACATCCTGATGGCAACGGCTGATGACTGATCCGCCGCCGACATAAGCCAGTGGCTTGCTGGACTTGCGCAGCAGATCGGCGGCACGACGCAGGTCGGTTAATCCGTATTGCTCGGGCGGGGCCGCATGATTGCTGATGACGGGATGTCCAAATTCACAGCTTGCAATCGCAATGTCCTTGGGTAAATCGACCAGCACCGGCCCGGGCCTGCCAGAGGAGGCAATTTCCAAAGCTTCAAGTAGCGTGCGCTGGATGTCTGCAGGATTCCTGATGATGAAGCTATGCTTCACAACGGGCATCGACATGCCAAAGATGTCGACTTCCTGGAACGCATCGGTGCCCATTACTGAAGTTGGAACCTGGCCGGTTATTGCAAGCAGCGGTACAGAATCCATGTAAGCGTCGGCGAGCCCGGTCAGGAGGTTTGTGGCACCGGGCCCGGAAGTTGCCATGCATACACCCACTTCGCCGCTTGAGCGTGCATAACCATTGGCCGCCAGTGCGCAACCCTGTTCATGGCGGCAAAGCACATGCTTGAGTGAACAATCAACCAGGGCGTCATATACCGGCATGATGGCCCCGCCCGGGTACCCGAACACATGCTTTACACCGGCCGCTTCCAGTGTCCGCACCAGGACCTGGGCCCCATTGAGTGTCTGGAGTTCAGCCGGGCCTGATGGGGGAACAGTATTGTTGGCAGTCATGTCCATGTCCTTGGTTCCGGCTGGCTCCTCGTTGCGCTAGGCCGCGGTTCGTCGCCGCGGGTTCGCGGCTGCTTCTGTAGCTGCTGTTGGGGTCTCGGCCTGATCCTGAGCTTCATTGATCCAGCTCATCTGCGCACGCAATCTGGCACCGACACGTTCGATGGGATGTTCGAGGTCAGCGTTTTCCATTTCCCGGAATTGCGACAAACCTTTGGAATACTCGTCTGCCCATTCCCTGGCGAATTGACCACTCCTGATTTCATCAAGCACGGATTTCATTTGTGCCCTGGTGTTTTCGTTGACAATCCTGGGGCCACGCGTGAAGTCTCCGTATTGCGCGGTTTCACTCACGAAGCGATTCATCTTGGCCAGCCCGCCCTCGTACAGCAGGTCGACGATCAGCTTCAGCTCATGCATGCATTCGAAATAGGCAACTTCTTCCTGGTAACCGGCTTCGACCAGGGTTTCAAAACCTCTTACGACGAGTTCCGTGACACCGCCACATAGCACAGCCTGCTCTCCAAACAGATCGGTCTCGGTTTCTTCGGCAAAGGTCGTGGTAATGACGCCACCGCGGGTTCCGCCGATGCCATGCGCGTAGGCCAGAGTCAGTTCGTGGGCTTGTCCGGTGGCATCGTGATGAACTGCCATCAGGCATGGCACGCCTTTGCTTTCCTGATACTGGCGGCGAACCAGGTCACCCGGCCCTTTGGGTGCGACCAGGATCACATCCATGTTTTCAGGTGCTTCGATCTGCCCGAAGTGAACATTGAAACCATGTGCGAACAGGATGGCGCATCCCGGCCTGGCGTTGTCCCGAATTGATTCCTCGAAAACCTTCGGCTGGGCCATATCCGGAAGCAGCAGCGCAATCAGGTCGGCCTGTGCAGCTGCGTTAGAAGGGTCGGTGACTCTTAATCCATCGCTTTTTGCTGTCTGCCAGGATGGTCCGCCCGGTCGCAGGCCGACCACGACGTCAATGCCTGAATCGTGCAGGTTGTTTGCATGAGCCCGGCCCTGGCTGCCGTAGCCGATGACTGCGACTGTCTTGCCCCTGAGGGCTTCCGGACTGGCGTCTTTTTCGAAGTACATGGTCATTTTGTGAACTCCTTGCTGAGTGTTTGCGAGGTTAAAATTGAATCGTGTGGTGCCCGGTTTCCGGTGTTGGGAAACGAGGTCACTGCCCCCTC
>CBDBVC010000033.1:10000-63917 GCA_965212525.1 Lysobacterales bacterium | reverse complement strand
GGTCACCGCGCATTTACAGTCTCGCGGAGTCGCATTCATCAACATGCCCCACCGTGTGCACCGCAGTGAGGCTAGCGAACTGTGGATCGCTGCCTTCAATGACAGTGAAGGCCACGTGCTGCACCTCACCGAAGAACGAATTCTCTGAGTTTCGATCTGTGGCCCTGCAATGGCGATCAAGTCACGTTCACGTCATTGCAGTGCACATGTGCTAGGGTTGACAGCATGATTCGACTCTCCGAGCATCAGGACAGAACCACCCTGGTCATGTCACCCAATGCCTCGCTCAACTGGCAGCAGAGCAAGCGGATGATCATTATCGTGATGGTCATGTCCGGCCTCATCGCCCTGTATTGCCTGTTTCAGGGGGCGTGGCTGGTGCTGCCCTTTGCCGGTCTGGAAAACCTGCTGTTTGCCTGCTGCATCTATCATGTCTGCCGTTCACAGCAACAGCGGCATGTGCTTACATTGACAGGCGATGAGATCATCATCGAGACAGGGCTGGGCAGGCCGCTGACCACGGTTACCTGGTCACGCGATCGAACACGCTTTGAACTGGATGTCTCGAATGGCGGGCACTTGAGGCCGGCGTTGCTGATCAGCTGCGGTGATCAACAACAGGCACTGGGTCACTTTCTCAATCGTGAAGACAGGCTTGAATTGCAGCGCATGCTGGAGCAGTGCGGTATCAGACTATCAGCAGATATGACAACACTGCGGCGCAGTCGAATCTGAACAGCCCGGCGTCGATCCTGAAAAAATATCCGGGCCACTGAAGATGACGCGGACATTCCCCACCGCCGCTTGACTGCCACAGGCAATCAACGAGGAGCGATTACCGTGTCTCTACAGATCACAGGTGGTTCCTGTCAGGCTCGTGAGTCTTGAATAGTTGTAGCTGCCGGCACCAAAACCGGCCACGGTCGAGTTGTAGCTGAATGTCATGCTGTTGCAGCCGGGCATGTATTGCAGCGTGACCGTGCCGAACGGCTGCAGATCGATATCGTCAGCGTTGAACTGGGCACCAAAGCGTGTCGATGCAGCCGGGTAGAGCATATTTGCCGTCACGGTATTGCCATCGATGCTGACATCGCCACTGATGGTCCAGAACTGGTTGCCCTGCGGATCAAAGGTGTACCAGATGACGATCACCTGACCGTTGGTCAGCCACTGAACGAAAATGCCTTCACCGTCCCGTGCCGGATCGAAGAATGAGCCGGAGCGACCGGCCTGAGGCGATGAGTTGCCCTGACAGTCGACAACAGTCGACAGACGAAAGGCGTCGACCAGCAAATCGCCGAATTCCGCGCCGGTTTCAGACTGATACAGTTGCCTGCCTGGGGCACCGGCGCCGGAAGCACAGTTGGAGAATACCAGCGACATGGCACCGATGAACTGACGATCTACCAGATCCGGATCATAGGCAGCACCAAAGACACCGCCCACCGGCTGCAGCAGGTTGGGTACCACGATCGAATTTCCGACCACATCACCGATACCGACAAACCAGGCGGGGCCACTGCCATCGGCACGGTAGGTGAACTCGGCAACAAACGCCAGCCCGTTACCGAGCATTTCAACAAACACACCTTCGCCATTGCGTGAGGTATCGAAATAGCGGCTGACTGGGCAGCACCGATATCCGGACCACCCTGGACTTCATAAGAGCCGATGTCACACTCGTACACCCCGTCGAGGTTGGCATCCTGTGGGCGTCCGAGACCTCTGGCGTCAACATAGGGGCAGGGCAGGCCATTTTTCTCCTGCACCGCATTGGTGATTTCGCTGGCACCGGCATCGATGGCCGGGCTGCTGGCCAGTAATGAAGGCGTGGCATTGGGGCCGCTGACAGTCAGCATCGGGTCGGTGTTGATCTGATCGGTGGGATGATCCAGGAAGCAGTCGTCTGCCGTATCAATGTTGAAGCCGTCCGACTGGAAGGCACCATTGCCGAAATCATTGCAGGTGGCTTTCTGCATGGACCGCCGCCCTGGAGGTCCGAGGTCAAATATGCTGCTGAACAGGCGCACCGTATCGGCTGAATCGATGCCCTCACCGAGCCCGAAGAAGGTGTTGCCCCTGACGTCGATAATGCCCCTGGGGTTTTCAATCAGAACATTGTCACAACCGGCCTGAAAGGTGTTGCCGAACAGCCCCAGCGTCTGCTGAAAGAACGTGCCCTGTGAATTCAGGTTTACCGCACAGCCGAACACGCCTGCGGTGTTGTCCCTGAATACGGAGCTGCCTATGCTGGCCGTGGAATCGCCCTCGACCGAGAACACGCCGCCGACCACATTGGCCCGATTGTTCATCAGATCCAGTCGCGAGACGTAGATGCGCCCATTGTCCGTTGAGGCTACGGCACCACCGTTACCGCTGGCAAAATTGCGGTTGAATCCGACACGGTTGGCAGAAAACAGCCCATTGCCCTGCACCAGCACGGCACCGCCGTTGCCGTTGATGCTGAAATCCTCGACATTGACGATTCGCATCAGCAGCGAACCGCCCTGACCCACGGTGAGGAATCGAAACGGCGGGGCGTTGGTATCACGCCTGAAGGTGACGCGCTGATCATTGGCGCCCCTGACAATGAATTCAATCCTGCTGGTGATCATCGGCAGTGCATCAGAGGTACCTGCAATCGGCATGGTGAAGAGGTATCCCAGTTCACCACTGGATCCTGGAACGATGACGATGCGTCTTGCGCCAGTGCCGTTGTTGGCGGCATTGATGGCGTCGATCAGTTCCTGGTTGTCACCTGCCTGAACGAAGGTTTCGTAGGGTACGTCCAGTTGAGCCTGGACAGATGAAAACAGCAGACAGCAGAGCGACAGCACGGTGAATTGTCTGAACATGATGATTCCTTGTCATGAGTAGTCTGGACGTCAAGTCTCAGTTTACCCATGCGAGATCCACACTGAATTCATGCCAGAAAAAACACTGATCCACGACATTATCGGTGCTTTTTGATTCAGATCAGAACCGGCAATCAACAACTGGGTCACAGGCCACTAGAATGTGAAGTCATCATCGGAATCGATCACATGAGAGGATTGCCCGACGATCAGGTTGTCCGGTGGTCGCACGATATGAGTATTCTTTTCGGGATAATCCAGTGAATGCAGAAAGTGAAGCATGCAGTTGAGGCGTGCCCGCTTCTTGTCATTCGACTTGATGATTGTCCAGGGTGCATCGGCTGTGTCGGTGTAGAAGAACATGGCTTTCTTGGCGGCCGTGTAGGCATCCCACTTGTCCATTGACTCACGATCGATCGGGCTGAGTTTCCAGTGCTTGAGCGGATCTTCCTGTCGTGACTGGAACCGTCTGTGCTGCTCTTCCTGGGTGACCGAGAACCAGTACTTGAAGAGCCTGATGCCAGAATTGACCAGCATGCGTTCCAGGTTTGGTGTTTCGCGCATGAATTCAAGGTATTCGGTCGGTGTACAGAACCCCATGACGCGCTCGACACCGGCACGGTTGTACCAGGAACGGTCGAACAGGACCAGTTCGCCGTGAGACGGAAAATGCTGAACATAGCGCTGGAAGTACCATTGTCCACGTTCAGTATCGGTGGGTTTTTTCCAGTGCCACGACACGGGCGCTTCTGGGGTTCATGTGTTCCATGAATCGCTTGATGGTGCCACCCTTGCCGGCGGCATCGCGACCCTCGAACAACAGCATGAAACGCTGACCGGTCTCCTTGATCCAGTTCTGAGCCTTCAGCAGTTCAGCCTGCAGTTCGCGTTTCTTCTTCTCGTAGGGGCCACGCTTGAGCCTGGTCTTGTAGGGATAGATGCCTTCCTTGAACAGGTCCCGGATACTGTCCGGGTTGTGATGAAGATTGTACAGGGCTGAGTGATACTGGCTGTCGTCAACCAGACGAGGGCCCGTTGGCTGTTCAGTCGCCGAAGCGGCCTTGTTATCGACTCGTTGCTGTCCCGTCGCAGGTGATTCGGTCATGGTTTTCCTCCCCGCACAACGCCATCTGGCGTCTGACTTGCCTACTGTTTCTGACTCAACCCTTTTTTAGCCCAGTTGCTCAGCTGATCCAATACGAACAAACCCCTATCCCTGCCGATGTCGATGACAGTCATCAGTCGCTGACAAGTTGGTTGCAGAGCGAGAGTCTGCATTTCCCTACAAGTCACTCATACATTGCACCTTGGCCATCTGCTAAGCTAGAGGGAAGATGGTGTTGCGGCCCGGACGTTGACTGCGTCGTCGCCGTGGCGTTATGTAGATCAGTCGAGTGTGGGGGTTGGGTGGCAACCAGTAGTGACAATGAGATGAGTGTGTACCGGTTTGCAGATTGTGATCTGGATACACGAACACAGCAATTGTTCAGGGACGGAGAGGTGGTTGAACTGCAGCACCAGTCCTATCTGCTGTTGCTGTATCTGGTGCGTAACTGCGGCCGGCTCATAGACAAGGATGAACTGCTGCGAGAAGTATGGGGCAACAGCTTTCTGACCGATTCTGCCATTGCACGCGTGGTGATGAAGGTTCGCACCGCAATCGGTGACGATGCCAAGCAGCAGACCCTGCTGAAAACCATTCGTGGCCGCGGCGTGGAATTTCTGGCCGAAGTGACTGTTCAGCAGGCCGATGCACAATCGCAGCGTCGCCCGATTCTGTTGTGGAGTTCGCTGGCGATCATTCTGCTGGGAGTGACTGTAGGCCTCTACAGCCTCAGCGTCAGCAGATCAGTGCCATCTGAACAGGCAGAGGATCTCTCACAGGCAACAGCACAGCTGCAACTGCCAACCATGGCCATCGCACAGGTCAGCAATCTGACGGCAGACGAATCGCTTGACTGGATCGGCACCGGCGTACCCCAGACACTGCTGGAACATCTGCGCGGTGAGTTTGACGGTTACATGATGCCCGAAGACCTGAACGCGGAATCGGCAAATCCTGAGGAACTGAAAAAATTTCTCGGTGTGGACTTTCTGCTGCTGACATCGATTCGCAAGCAGGACGATCAATACCTGGCCGACTTCAGGATGCAGGGTGATGACCTGGTCTCCTCGACCATTCAGCATCCTGAAATCGCCATGCTGATCAGTGAGCTGGCCAGACACGCCATTGCTGCACGGCAGGGGGTTCTGGCGTCGTCGATCCATCTGGACTCCTCGTTTGCCAACCCGCTGGTGATGGAGCTGTATTCGAGGGCGATGCATTCGCTGTATCTGGGTGAGGAAGACAATGCACAACAACTGCTGGAAGCGGCACTGACGGTCAACCCTGACAGTGCCATCCTGAATTTCTATCTGCTGCATGCGCGGCGTAACAGTATTTCTCTGGCGGATCTGCTGGCCGAGTATCAGTCACTGATGGACCGTTATTCGGGCACTGTGGCACCTGCCATGATGGCCATCGTGCTGGAGCGAATCGGTATCGAAACCTGGTATGCCGGTGAGGTCGAGAAGAGTCGCGAGATTCTTCGCAGGGCCGTTGGCATGCTTGAAAAGCAGGGTGACAGACTGGCCTATGCGCGGGCACTGAACAGTTTTTCAATCGCCGAGGCCTCATCAGGTGAATCGCAGAACGCCTGGAAACTGGCAACACTGGCGCTGAGCAAGTTCGAGCAGACCGGAGATGATTATCATCAGAGCCTGTCCCTGACCAATCTGGGCTACCTGGCCGAGGATGCCGGCAAGCTGATGGAAGCACTGGATTTTCACACTCGCGCCATGCAGATCCGGTCACAGTACCAGTTTCGCTCGCTGTACCATGCTTCGGTCTACGGGGTAGGCCGACTGCAGCGTCGTCTGGGCCGGTTCGATGAGGCAGCCAAGCTGATCAATCAGAGTCTGGCGTATTCTCGCGACAACGATCACAGCACCTACTACTTTGACAACCTTGAGGAACTGGCCGAAATTCGCATGCATCAGGGGCGATATTCCGAGGCGGAAAAGCTGCTTGCTCAGGCGCTGGAGGTCGCTCGCGAAAATGACGACAAGCTCGGGATAGCCTGGTCAGAGGATGTCAGCTGCAAGCTGGCGATTCGACAGGGCAACGCTACTGCCGCCATCGAACATGCCCGCAGGGCGATCGATATCCAGAACGAGCTGGGTGAATACAAGGAAGCCAGTTTTGCACGGTTGAACCTGTTGCATGCGCTGGTGAAAGCCGATCGTCTTGGTGACGCACAGACACAGCTCGATTCACTGGCCGATGCCGCTGACACATTCCCGACAGACGCCATGGCGATACTCGATTTGCGACGGGCACAGCTGGCCCAGGCCCAGGCAAACATGGATCAGGCCAGGCAGTGGTATGAAAAGGCGCTAGCCTCGGCCAATACCATTGGTTCAACGGACAATGAAGCTGATATCGCGCAGAGCTATGGGCATTTCGCCATCGCTCAGGGGGATTTCATCACGGCCGAAGTGATGCTCTCGATCATGCAGAAGTGGAATCCGGATTATTACGGTACGCTGCGATTGCAATCGACACTCGCCAGCGCCACCGGTGATGCTGCATTGTCGAAAAGGCTGAAAAACCGGTTGAATGAGGTTTTTCCGGAAGTGCTCGATAGCGGTGTGGACATACAGAAAACCGTCTCCATTGAATAGCCCGGATAGCCTGAACCAGTATCATGACCGGAACCCCGTCGACTGACAGGATTCCGGCCACGGATTCAATGCCTTGAGAGTATGAACTCAGGGCGTTTCAAAACCGTCATCAAACAATTCATCGATCAGGCTGAAATTGGCATTCACGGATCGATCGGCTGACATGGTCACGGCACAGCTGTTACCTGTGCAATCACCGCTGAATCCCTCGAAGATCGAGTTCGCTGATGCCATGGCCGTGACGGTCACCTGCTGTGATTCCTCGAACTCAGCACTGCAGTCTGGCGGGCACATGATGCCAGCCGGGTTGCTCGTCACCAGTCCGTCACCATCGCCGGGTAATTGAACATCCAGCGTATTGGTCAGTGAAAATGTGGCGGTCACGCTGCGGTTTTCCGACATTGGCAGCACACAGGTCATGCCGGTGCAATCGCCACTGAAGCCAATGAAAACGGCGCCCGGGTCGGCCGCTGGTGTCAGTGTGACGGTGTCGTTTTCATTGAAATCGGCACTGCACATGCCAGGACACATGATTCCGCTGGGCATGCTGGTGATGCTGCCACTGCCGCTACCCTGCACAGTGACTTGAAGGTTGTTGCTGACCGGAATCAGCGTGAACTCAGCGCCAGCGACACGATTGGCATCCATGGTCAGCATGCACGGCGCGGTGCCAAAAGGGCTGCAGTCGCCCGTCCAGCCGCTGAATTCACTGAGCATGTCTGCGCTGGCAACCAGATCAACATCCGTACCATCGGCAAATACCGCCATGCAGTCGCCGCCACAATCGATACCGCCCGGTGTACTCATGACCTGGCCACTGCCTGTACCCGTGCGACCAATATCCAGTGCACGACCGGTCGACAGTTCGATGGCACCGGCATCACAGCCAGAGCTTGTGAACGGGTTGCCATTGAAGGGCGTGTTGCCCTGACGGCGTGGACCAATCATGTCGATCAGCAGATTGGCGCCGTTCTGGTCGAGACAGTTGCCCGTCGTCCAGTAGTCCACCGAACTGGCGGTTTGTGAGGTCATGACGGCATCCGCGTGGACGGGGTGGGTGACCAGGATTCGGCTCGCTGCCAGGCCAGTGTCCAGCAGGTTGGATGAGTTGAACTGGCAGTTGGCGTTATTGGCGGCGTTGAGAAAATAGCTCACCAGATTGGTGGGTGCATTGATGCGGCAGGTGGCTTCACCGACGTCGGGATCCTTGCTGATGATCAGATTGCCGGAGATATTGAATGACGAACCGGAAACATTGTTGGGTCTCAGGAACAGGTCCTCTTCGGAAGAGGAACTGGAATCTCTGCCACCGTCATTCATGAACAGGGTATTCCCGTTCATCAGCAATGATTGCGGCACGCTTGAGCCTGAAAAGTTGAAGCTGACACCGCCGACGCGGGCGTCGGTGAGGTTGTTGGCAATGGTGTTGTTGACCAGTGAGGCCGTCATGTGACTGATCACCATGCCGCCAGTCCCGGTGGTGGCTTCGTTATCGGTGATGGAATTTCGGCTGATCGTGATGCGATTGTGCTGATTGGCGATACTGCCAAAGGCTGCAATGCCACCGTTATGGTTACGACTGAACCGGTTGTTGTCAATCAGCGTGGTCCAGCGGCTGGCCGTGTTGCTGCCGCTCGAAATGGTCAGTGCACCGGCCGTGTTGTCCTCGAAAACGGAATTGGTAATGCTGATATCGACATCAAAGGGCATCAGGTTGGTGGCAGAATCTGCAAACACGGCCACACCGCCCATGTTCAGGCTGACCTGACTGTTGCTCAGTGTCAGGCTGCTGTCATCGGAGGGTGCGAAGTAGATGGCACTGCTACCATTGGGGGCATTGTTCTGCGAGAACACGGCATCGTTGATCGTCAGATCGATCGGGTCTTCTGAGATCATGGCAATGGCACCACCGGTATCGTCGGACTGATTGCCGATGAAATTCACATTGTCGATCTGCAACTGCGCGGTGCCACTCTCGATCACCATGGCGCCTCCGGCATTGGCGTTGTTACCGCCATTGAGCACCATGTTGCTCAGTGAGAATGAATCCCCCGGCTGTTGCTGAACACGAATCAGCGGGCTGTTGGCAGGCGCATTGACCAGTAGTGAAGCGTTGACCGGTCCGATGATTTCGATCGAACTGCCCGGTATCGACAGCTCATCCGACAGATTCAGGATGCCGATATTGAGCGGGCCCGGAAACAGTGCCGGGTCGAACAGGATGCGATCCGTACCGCCGGCATCTCCTGCAGCGCAGGTATCGAGCCCGAAATTGAGGGCAGCGGACAGCAAGGCCTCGCGCAGGTCACATTCCATGTCGATGCCGGCCATCGGATCATCCAGTGTGGTCACCGTGATGTCGGCAGAGCGGGCTACAAACGGCAGTGCCAGCAGCACAACGGCCAGCACGGCCAGGGCAATGACAGCGAGTGTACGCCGTGACTGGCCCGATGACTGGTGCGTCGCCTGGTCGGGTGCCTGTTCTGTCTGTGGTTGCTCGATGCCGTGTTCATCCGTGTCGAGAATCGGATATCGCGTGGTGGGCCGGGTATAGCGCGTTTGGCCATCATCAGCCTGCTTGAAGTCTTCCTGAGTCATGAGGGTTTCCTCCCTGTTGATTGGGTTGCCAGCGAGTGTGGCAAGCAGGCCGTGACGCTGCATGATCCGATCATGACCGAGTGTGACCTGTGCACTTGTGGTCAGAAACTGGAATCGGAGACAAGGAAATGAGTGCGTAATCTGAACCAGTCAGCGGTTTGGGTGTTGCTGGCTATCCACAATAGGTGGACAGGAGAAATCTGTTGTCAGGTGACAGCGTGAGTTGATTGCTGTGCCTGTCGTTTATCAGCTGACCAGGAGTCGACTTGAGTTATCAGGTCTGGGAGGGGGATATTTCGGCAGTGAAAATGACACAATCAACCAGGCTGTGGGTGGGGTATCACCCGGGCTGATTGTGTCGGTCAATCGGTCTAGCGCTGTTTGATGCGTTGCAGTTGTGCCGGTGACAGAATGCTGGTGGCATTTTTCTGGTTGAAGTCGAACTGGTGTTCGCCTGACGGATTCTTCTCTTCGTAAGCTTTCTTGCCTGACAGTTTTTCCATTAATTTCCTGAACATGATCCGGTCTCCTCGTTGCAGTGCTGAATCTGGCTTCAGTGTCTGTAAATCCGCATGACGGGTCATGATGTCATGATGACCAAACATGACCTCTTTAAAAGTTCTTTTGATTCAGCAACTTGTATGATTCTGATTTTTGTGTAAACGGACTCGATCGATACCTGTGTAAATGCAATTGCCGCCGATATCGAACACATGTCCTGCCTCCAGAGCGAGATTTCCTGAACAATCCGCCAGTTTCATCGACTCTGGAATCGGTAACCGAACATGAAAAGGGGCACAGCCATGACTGACTGCGCCCCGATGTTCCTGCAATTGATGCTGTGACTTATTCGACTGCGGAGGTCGCGTCAATCTCGGTAATGTCGTATCCCGCCGGTATGCGGCTGTCGAACAAGGCCGGATCAATCTCCGGGTTGAACTGAACATCGCCGATGACTTCGAAGTCAGGTAGCGGGAATATTGCCTCATCCGAAGTCCGCACCTCGAACCGCAGGGGTACGTCGGTTTCGGCATCTGCCCAGATGCTGATGTTCAGACCCTTTCGTTCGATGCTGTAGCCATGGGTCTGGCGTCCATCGATCAGGGCTGTGCCAAGCTCGGTGTATTCTGCATCGTCGGGCAGCTGACGAAGATCATCGAGCCAGAACAGCGGGTTTCGCGTTGCATCGGCCTGTTCCGCGACTTCCGGCAGGTGAATTCGCATGGCCTGTTTCTGTTCCCGGATCAGTACGATGGATTCATTGCGTTCACGATCAACGAATGTCACTACACTCGACAGGGTGTCACCGTTCATGAGCGTATTGGTCTCGGTTCTGATCTGATCGGGGGCACGATAATAGGCCACCACTTCCGTCACCACGCCCGGGCCTGTGTCGATGTACGAGGTCATGATCAGTGTGTCGACCTGCTGGATTCGATTCAGTACGCCGGCGAACGTGGTCTGGCTGGTACCGGTCAGTACCACCACACCGACGATCAGAGCACACAGCCCGCTGGCCGCATAGCCGAACACGCGCTGTGGCCACCAGCGGAATTTGCCGGGAGAATGTCGCTCAGGCTCGTTCGCAGACGCAGCGATGGAATCGGGATCCATGCTGTCGAGTACGCGTGATGAGAATCCCTGCCAGTCCGGATGCCCGGTCTGCTCTGCGTTCATGTTATCCACATGCGGTTTGAGCCCTGGATCGAGCTTGATGGTGTCTGCCGTTTTGTCTTCAGGGTGTGACATAACAGTCTCCTGTGTCTGTAATCTTGAGTTGCTGGATGAGTTTTTTCTGTGACCGGTGGAGACTGACACCGACCAGACTGGACTTGATGCCCAGATTTTCGGCAATGTCTCGGTAACTCAGCTGTTCGATGAAGCGAAGCACGAAGATCTGATAGTCCTGTCGGGTCAGTTGACCCAGAGCCTGCTGAAGCTCGATCAGTTGCTGACGGTTGACATGACGTCGTTCAGGCGTGCGATGATCACTGACACTGTCACTTTGCGGCATGTCGTCGACTGATAATGAGTCTTTTGATGTAGCCGCCTGGCGTGAACGTTTGCGAATCAGATCATAGGACAGGCTGGTGGCCACCGATCGCAGGTATGCAGGCCAGTTGCTGATCGAGGCAAGGTCAATTCGGGTCGACCGGAACAGCTTCAGATAGGCTTCCTGCACGATGTCCTCAGCCAGATCGTGATGACCCACCAGACGCAATGCGCACTGATAGATTTCCCGGCCATGAGCTTCGAGCTTGTCGGCAAGAATGGATTTGCGTTGCGCTGCTTTCAATGTGTCGTCTCATTCGGGTGGTCACACCCTGAAAACGTCTGTCGTGACGAGTTTATTACAGCTGTCTGATTTGTGTATCGAACTGGCATGTCGGTGAGAATGGTCTGTTCAGGGCGTTGATAGGCTAGCTTCAGCCATTTCGTCACAAAGATTAACAAAGCCCACTGTTGTCGAAATTGCTTATAAACTGTTCATGATGTGATAAAATTTTTCTTTTTTTAACAGTATGATACAGGGGAATGTGTAGAAATTACCTTGCATTTGTGCAAATGCCCGGGATGAAAACGTAATGACCTGCCCTCATTCTGTGCCGGAATACTCAATATTTGGGGTTGAGATTGGTATAGAATGTCAATCAGGGATACTCAAAAGTTTTATGCAGGAGCAGAATTCTCATGATGGGTCAAACAATGACGACATTTCAGAAGCCGCTGACACTCAGATGCCTGATGCTCGCAGTCGCTGCAGCAACGATGATATCGACAGCCAGCGCGCAGTTCGCGACACCCAATCCGCTGCCATTGCCCAGCAATCTGAGCACCGATGCCTTCAATGACATTGGTCAGGTGGGATACTGCCTGCAGCTTGCAGGTTCCAATTCTTGCACGGCAAATGACTTTGCCATTACCTCCATTACCATCACCAATGTAGACGATGCCTGTGCGTCACCCACCGATTACATGCAGGTGGACATGGACGTGGTGTTCGCCAAAACCACGCCCACCCGTTATGACGTTGGTGCCTGGTTCTACCGAGGTCCCACCGGTGCAACGGATTTCAACACACAGAACGCGATTACCGGTGATTTCTGCATCCGTGATGGTGTACAGGCTGGCCTGATGGCACCCGGTGGCTTCTTTACCGGTGACGAGGACGGCGGCGCGGATCTGTGTGTGGATGTGCCGGGCGATGCCGGAAACCTGGAAGCACAGACAACACTAGATCTGATCCTGCCCTGTCGCGATGTGGTGGATACGCTCGGCAATGGTACACCTGATGGCATCACTGATATCTCTGCCTGCACCTCCTGGGCCAACGGCTCGAATGATGTCTGCAATTTCGAGGCCTTTCAGGAATTTGATCTGGCGTGGCCAAATTCACCCTTTGCCGAGGAAATACTGCCCGGTACCGGTTCCAAGTGCAACTGCGGCGAGTTTGACGGCGGGCCACTGATTGTTCAGGTACCAAACGTCAATGTCACCAAGAGCTGTACACCGACCGAATTGCAGCCCGGTGATACAACGACCTGTACCATCACCATCACCAACACCGGACTTGGAATCCTGGTTGGAGCCACTTCATTGGGGACCGAGGGTTTCTTTTATTCGGACGATTATCCCGAGAATCAGGGGTCGGTCGATGTTGGCTCGATCATGATCATGTCATCCGGCAGTACGACAGTTGACGACGCCTTCACGATCGACTCGACCGGGTCACCCACAACAAACCAGGCGCTGAACATTTTCCCCGATAACATTGCCGCTTCAGGCGGTACTGTCACGGTGGTCTACGATTTCATCACCAGCGGCAGCTTACCGTTAACCGAGACCGATATTACAAACACGGTCTGTGCAGCCTATTACAACGACCTGGGTGCCTCGGATGAAGTCTTCAACTACAGCGCTTCGGAAACAGGGCAGTGTGCAACCGAGATTGTGACCACGCCCGTCAATCTAGCGCACTTTGAAGCGCGGTCAAACGGTTACGGCCAGTTCGAATTTGACTGGTCCACGGCAACCGAAACCGGAAACCTGGGATTCAATATCTATGCCATCATGGGGCAGACCCGATACAAGCTGAACGACAGGCTGATTGCCTCAAAGGGTATCGACAGTTTCCGCTCACAGAATTACCGTTTCGCCACCAACAGCGATCTGGTAGGTGTGGCTGATCGGTTCGTCATCGAGGATGTCGACCGCATGGGCCGCCGTTCCACCAACGGTGTGTTCACACTGGGCCAGATCAGTGGCCGCAACGAGACAGAGATGAAGTCTGTAGCTACCGACTGGCAGGGCATCGGCGATGCGCACCGTAGCCGAACCACACAGCGCCAGAGCCAACTGGCGGCCGATGTTGCAGGTCTGCGCAAGAATGCAACACTGGCTTCGAATGCTCGCGAAGGCAGGAAGCCTGATTCCGGACCCGCTCCAGTGCCTTCAGGCAATTCGGCAACACTGATGCTGACCACCACCGAGACTGGCATCTACCGCGTCACACATGCTGATCTGCTGGCAAATGGCTTCGATGCCAGCGGGCTGTCTGAACAGGATCTTTCCCTGAGTTATCGTGGCAGCGATGTTCCGGTGTCATTGACACTGACAGGCCGCGGCAAGACATTTGCAGCTGGCAGTTACCTCGAATTTGTTGCCGAAGCACAAAAGACGCTTTACAGCGATGAATCGGTTTATCTGCTCGAACTAGGCCGTGGTGCAGGCGCACAGCTCATCAGCACGATCAGCAGTTCACCTCGGGGCAACGCTGATACCGAAACGGTGCTGAGAACCGAACGCCTGGCCCGTGATCAGGCCTACAGTTTTGCTTCACCGATCACTGGTGAGCCCTGGTTTGACACGCAACTGTTTGCCATCAATGCGCCGGCATCGGCGACATTCGAGCTTGATCTGCCCAACCTGGATTCGGCATCCAGCCAGTCCGGTCAGGTCTCGTTCAGTTACTGGGGCGGTACCGACTTTGCTGATGATGACGCCGAGCACCGTATCAGTTTCTCACTCAATGGTGAGGTCCTGGGAGCCGATGTCTTTGATGGCATCGTCGAGCGAGAATCAAGCTTCTCCATTGATACAGCCGGTCTGCTGTCGTCCAACGCGATCAATATTCAATTGCCGGCAGACAATGTCAACGGAATTGATCTGATCAATCTGGAATCCATCGAGCTGTCCTATCCGGCTCTGCTGGTTGCCAGTCAGGATCGCATTGAATTTGGTGCCCCCTCGGGTAATCAGCTCGCCGTTCCTCTGCGACAGAATTACAGGGTCAGTGGTTTCAGCAACAGTGCCTACACCGTGTATGCAGTCACTCAGGATGGACCGGTAAAACTGCGTAATACGCGAGCCGTCAAGGATTCAGGTGTACTCGGTATTCGATTCTCATCAGTAGCCGGAGCCAGCCGATACCTGATTGCCACGGATACCTCGGTCCTGACGCCAGATCTGGCCCTGACATCAGCTCATCAACTGGATGATGTGCGAACCAGTCATCTCATAATTACTCATCCTGACTTCGATACTCAGGCTCTGTCAGATTATGCCTCACAGACACGGACCGATTTCCGCATCGTGAATGTCGACGACATTTACCGGATCTATTCCGGTGGAAACCGGGATGCAGATGCCATTCGTCAGTTCATCCGGGATGTTGCCGGCAAGTCATCACTGCAATCGGTGATGCTGGTAGGTGGCGATACCTACGATTATCACGATAATCTCGGACTGGGTGCGATCAGCTTCGTACCGACACTGTATCGTCAGACTGATGAACTGATCCGTTTCTCTGCAGTGGACAGCCTCTATGGAGTACTGAATGATGACAACATGCAGGATGTCGCTATCGGCAGGCTACCCGTCAGAACCATCGCAGAACTGGATACGATTCTCGCCAAATCGCTGACCTATCAGAATCAGTCCAGCAACCGCACGGCCATTCTGGCTGCCGACAATACCGAGTCACTCAATGCCTATGATTTTGTTTCAAGCAGTGATTCCATTTCGACACTTCTGAATGATGATGGCTGGTTGGTTGAGACAGCATATCTGGATCAGATGCCTGTCAGTGATGCCAGGGCTGTCCTGCTCAATGCACTCAATGACGGGGTTCGTCTGGCCGTTTACAGCGGGCATTCATCGAGCAAGCGGTGGACTTACGACGGACTGCTTCACAGCACCGATCTTGATCAGCTGACCAATGCTGGCTCACCCTTTGGTGTGGTCCAGTGGGGCTGCTGGAATACCTACTTCGTGGAGCCGACAGAAGACTCACTGGGACACAGTTTCATGCTGGCCGGAGATGCTGGTGCCGCACTGGTGATTGGTGCGTCGACCCTGACTGATGCACAGCAGGAAGGCTTTTTTGCTGAAATCCTCCATCAGCAGATGCTGTTGCCGGGATTGTCATCTGGTGAGGCCATGGTGGTATCCAAACAGCTCTACGCGGAACAACTGGGGCGCGATCACAGGGATATCCTGCTGGGTATCTCATTACTGGGCGATCCGGTCCTCAAGCTCCAATAAACCGACACATCACAAAAAAGGCTGCAATCGCAGCCTTTTTTCTTGCCTGATAGTCGTCACTCACGATTTCCCGGCGGACATGACCCGCCTGACGTACCAGCAACTGGCGTGAATATCAAGGTGGTTGTTTCGTGCCCAGCTGAGGCCATGCAGCACCAGTTCGCGAGCGATACCCTTGCCGCGCATGCTGACCGGTACGAATGTTCTGGAAAAATCGATGTGGTCATCATCGATGTAGCGGTATTCCAGCACGGCATCCTCATCATTCTCGAGCTGGATGATGAAGCGTTGCTGATCAGTCTGGTGTTTGATCAGTTCGATGACAATGACCTCCGGTAACAGATTCAGGCTGTCCAGGCAGCAGATCGTCCGCCTGGCATCGACAGCACATCAAATGTGATATCGTGTGCCCAATCTTATCTGAATCACAAAGGATGCATCAAGATGCTCAAAGCCGAGTACCAGCAACGCGGACCCAACCCCACTGAATTTATCGATGCCATCGAATTCACGCTGCCCGATCCGGGCGAGGGCGAGGTGCTGATCGAGGTTCTGGCATCGCCGATCAATCCCTCCGATGTACTGACACTGACCGGGCTATACGGCATGCTGCCCGACCTGCCTGCCATCGGCGGAAACGAGGGCGTCGGCCGTGTGGTACAGCAGGGTGCCGGTGTTGAATCGCCGGCAGTTGGCCAGATGGTGCTGTTGCCGGTGGGCAGCGGTACCTGGGTGACACATCAGCTGGCGAAGGCGGCAACGCTGGTGCCATTGCCTAATCAAGCCGATCCGGTGCAGATGTCAATGATGACGGTCAATCCGCCGACGGCATCCCTGATGCTGTCGGAATTTGTCGAGTTGTCGGAAGGTGACTGGGTGATACAGAACGCCGCCAACTCTGGCGTCGGTGCCTACCTCAATCAGCTGGCGAAGGCTCGTGGTATCAATGTCATCAACGTGGTCAGACGGGAGTCTGCCACCGATGACGTCGAACGATCCGGTGGCAGCAATGTGCTGGTGGACGACTACGATCTTGGCAATCGGGTACTGGCACTGACCAATGGTGAGCCGGTCAAACTCGGCATAGATGCCGTTGGCGGCAAGGCTACCGATCATATTGCCGATTCGGTGTCGCCCGGCGGTACTGTGGTAAATTACGGCATGATGAGCGGGCAACCCTGTCAGCTGTCACCGCGTTCATTCGTGTTCCGCGACATTACCCTGAAGGGGTTCTGGCTAGCTTTCTGGTTTCGCAATGCCACGCCCGAGGCGCAGCAGGCCCTCTATGGTGATCTGGCAGCGCGAATTGCCCGCGGTGAGCTGCATGCACCGGTTCACGCCACCTACGATGTCTCGGATATCAAGGCCGCGGTGGCAGCGGCTGCCGCAGGAGAGCGGGATGGCAAGATCCTGATCACACCCAAGCATTCTTGAATGAAACCAACCGAACCCGAGTTCGCACCAGAATACAGCAGTGTCCAGAAGCGTCGTCGGGTGCTGCTGCTGTTACTGCTCGGCGGGGTGGTTGCGGTATCGGTCCAGTTCATCTTCAATCCGTTTCTTCAGTCCTGGGTCACACGGGCCCCGTGCAGCGAAATTTTCGGTTATCCCGGTATCAATGTACTGTGGTGGTTTGTCTTCGTCGGTATCGCCGTGCTCAGTGGACTGCTCGTGATGCTGTTTGTCTGGCCGGTGGCGTTTCGCGTCATCCGCAGTGGCCAGTATCCACCACCGGGCATGCACGTTTACGGACCGACACGAATTCAGCGCGGGCGAAGGGCGACCAACAGGGCCGTAGTGATGTTCATGGCACCACTGCTGTTCTTTTCAATTGCCGTCTGGGGCAGCCTGCGTGTCAGGGATCTGCCAGGTTACGTACTCGATCCTTCAGGCTGGGAGCCGCCAACGGCAGAAACCTGCGTGCAGGACCCGATCGAATCAATGCCTGCCGAGATGAATTGAAGTCTGTGCCTCAGCGCTGTTTCTGTCGACGCCTCAACAGACAGACAATCCAGATCATGAACAGCTGAATCGGCAGGTCGATTTTCTGCGGGAAGTCGACAAGCCAGCTGGCTCCCAGAAAGCCCTCAGCCTCGACCCATCCGATCATCTTTTCATCGTCAATCAGGTAGAACCCACGGCTCAACAGGCTCTGTCGTTTCAACACCAGTGATTTGAGCTTGAGGTGAATGATGTGATGACGCGAGAGGAAACCGGCCGGCTCGGCACGGCAGCGTTCGTGATCACCGTCCATCAGCACGTAATCGCCCATGAACGACTCGCGCCGGATGCTGTAATCGACCGAGTTCAGTGTGAAACTGCCCCGCCGCCTGAAACGTGAGACCTCGATTCGGGTCAATAGCTCTTCACCTCTGAATATCTCGTAATCCGGAGTGAATATGCCGGCGGGTCGGGCGATCAGTTTCATGGATGCTCCCATGCTGATTGAACACAGACGAGATTAACATGTCGATTGGGTGACATGCATGGCTTGATCAACCCAGCCATAGACCAGATCACTTTTCTGGTACACCAAACACCTGTTTCTGGCTTGTTACTGTCAGACAGCTCTGTTCCAGTGCTGTAACGACCGACCTTATGCTTATGCACCAGCCAATTCTCTAACGGCGTAACAATCTAGCTCACAATCTGTTGACTACCAGATTAAACTGCATGATAATTGTAATCATGTAATAACGCGTTAATACACTATGAAACAGATTGATCCCAAGCTGGCCGAACAGCATGCCGAACGCAAGCACGATCAGGACATGCTGCTGGCGGCCATGGCGGGTCTGACCGACCCGATACAGATCCAGGCTCTGCTGACCGATCTGTGCACACCGGCCGAGCTGGAAGCCATCGTGGACCGCTGGCGTGTGGTGATGGCGCTGGATGAGGGCATGACCTATCGGGAAATCCATGCCAATACCGGCGTCAGTGTGACCACGGTGGGTCGTGTGGCGCGTTGTCACGAGATGGGCGAGGGCGGATATGCCATCGCGCTGAAGTGTCTGAAACAACAGAATCTGATCAAGCAACGTGATGAATCAACGGCATCATGAAACAAGGAATACCCCTCACATGCGATTGAAAATTGCCATACAAAAATCCGGTAGATTATCTGACAAGTCACTGGATTTACTGAATAAATGCGGGCTGGAATTCACCCGCAGCAAAAACAAGCTGTTCTGCTTTGGCCGTAACCTGCCAATCGATCTGCTGCTGGTGCGTGATGATGACATCCCAAAGCTGCTCAAAAGCGGTGTCTGTGAACTGGGCATCGTTGGCGAGAACATTGAACGCGAGTATGAACTGCAGCCCAGTTTCGACGGCAACAACGGCAACCGGCCCCTGTCAAAGCTTCGCGGGCTCGGCTTCGGTCAGTGCCGCCTGTCTCTGGCAGGCCCCAAGGAAGAGACCTTCACGGATCTGTCCCAGCTCAATGGGTCACGCATCGCCACCTCCTACCCGAACACCACACGGGCCTGGTTCGAAGAGAAGGGTGTCGATGTCAAGATCACCGAACTGTCGGGCTCGGTGGAAATTGCCCCATCGCTGGGCATAGCCGATTACATTGTCGACCTGGTGTCCACCGGCTCCACGCTGGAGGCCAACAAGCTGGATGAATGGGCCGTGATACTCGAGTCGAAGGCCGGTCTGTATCTGTCGGGAAAGGCCGTGGATCCGGACAAGCAGGCCCTGCTGGACAGATTCCTGCAGCGACTGGATGGTGTATTGCAGGTACGCGAGAGCAAGTACGTCATGCTGCATGCACCGCGAGATCACGTTGATACCATCACCGATCTGCTACCAGGCGTCGACACCCCAACTGTGCTGCCATTGCAGGGCAGGGCGGAAAAGGTTGCCGTGCACGCGGTCTGTACCGAATCGGTCTTCTGGGAACACCTGGAGTCGCTCAAGGATGCCGGAGCCAGTGACATTCTGGTATTGCCTGTCGAAAAAATGCTGGTCTGATCATGACGTATCCCATCCACAAGTGGCCTGACATGAATGCAGATCAGCAGGCCGACTGCCTGGCACGAAGCGCCGATCTGCACAGCGCTGAACGCATGGCGGCGACATCGGCAATTATTGCCTCCGTCCGCAATGAGGGCGATGCCGCCCTGTTGCGCTATACCGAACAGTTTGACGGCTGCCAGATGAAAACCATGGAAGCCGTGCCGACTCTGGATGCCGAACAGGGCATCTCCCACGATCTGCTGATGGCCATCGACGATGCCGGTGGCCGCATCAAGGCATTCCAGATGGCGGCGCGTCCAGATGATTTCAGTCTGCAGACGGCGCCGGGCATGGATTGTGAAATGCAGTACAGGCCTCTTGAAACGGTGGGGATCTACATTCCCGGCGGATCTTCACCACTGTTATCCAGCGTGCTGATGCAGGCCATACCGGCACGTGTGGCCGGTTGCCGTCAGATCGTGCTGTGCACACCACCCAATACCGAAGGTGAGATTCATCCGGCGATTCTGGCTGCGGCCAATTATTGCGGGATTGATTCGGTCTGGCCGCTGGGTGGCGTACAGGCCATTGCCGCCATGGCCTACGGCACCGAATCCATTCCACGTTGCGACAAGATTTTCGGGCCCGGCAATGCCTGGGTCACGGCCGCCAAACAACTGGTGTCACAGGATCCGGCTGGTGCTGCCATTGATCTGCCCGCCGGTCCGTCCGAGGTGATGGTGATTGCCGATGCCGAGGCCGATCCTGAATTTGTCGCACTGGACCTGTTGTCACAGGCAGAACATGGAACCGATTCGCAGTCGATACTGGCCTCGAACGAACCTAAACTGCTCAAGGCTGTCGGAACCGAGCTGGACAAGTGGCTGGAGAAGCTGCCACGAGCTGAAATCCTGATCCAGTCGATCACATTGCTCAGGCTGATACAGACCGACAGTATTGCTCAGGCTGTGGACATCGCCAATCGATACGCCCCTGAGCACCTGATATTGAACCTGGCTGATGCGCGTGATCAGGTATCATCCGTGATCAACGCCGGATCGATATTCCTGGGTGCGTGGACACCGGAATCACTCGGTGATTACTGCTCCGGCACCAATCATGTGCTGCCCACCAGCGGTTATGCGCGCAGTTACAGCGGTCTGTCGGTGACCGACTTCATGAAGCGCATCAGCATTCAGGAGGCCGCGCCCTTTGGATTGCTCAATATCGGCAAAACCGCCGAGATCATGGCCCGTACCGAAGCGCTGACAGCCCATGAGATGGCCGTCAGGATCAGGCGTGAACGTCTGGAAGCCATGCTGTGATGTCTGACATGATTTCGATTCTGAAACAGGCCCGACCGGATTTGCTGAAACTCACAGGCTATGTCTCGGCGCGCATGAGTGAGTCGGACAATCTGGTGCTGCTCAATGCCAACGAAAACCCCAACCGGCCCCAACCTGAGCGCGCAAACGGCGCCGACCTGAATCGCTACCCCGATCCGCAGCCGGCTGAACTGAAGGCAAGAATGGCAGGACTGTACGAGGTTGATGTAGCGCAGTTGCTGGTGACCCGTGGCAGCGATGAAGCCATTGACCTGCTGATACGCGCATTCTGCCGCGCCGGTGTCGATGCCATTGTGCAGTGTTCTCCGTGTTTTGGCATGTATGCCGCATCGGCCAGAATCCAGGGGGCACATGTGATCGACTGCGCCTTGATCTCCGATGAGAACAGTGAGTGGGAAGTGCTTGATATTGAAGCTATTTTTTCAGCTGTCAGCGAGCAGAATGCTCGGATGGTATTCATCACACAGCCCAATAATCCGACCGGCCGACTGATCGAACTGGCTCAGATAGAGGCGCTGCTGCAGGCCTGCGCCGACAAGGCCATGGTGGTGATTGATGAGGCCTACATCGAATTCGCCGGTATCGACAGCAGTACAGGTTTGTTGAACCGGTACGAACACCTGGTGGTGCTGCGAACCCTGTCCAAGGCCTTTGCCCTGGCAGGAGCGCGATGTGGCTGTGCCATAGCCCACCCGGAGGTGATTCATCTGCTGCGTCAGATCATGCCGCCGTACCCCTTGCCTTCACCCAGCATCGAAGCAGCCGAGCTCGCACTGTCCGAGAACTCCAGGGCCAGCATGAGCAGGCAGGTGGAACAGATTCGTCAGCAGCGGGCACGACTT
Source organism: Lysobacterales bacterium (assembly GCA_965212525.1). Taxonomy (GTDB): domain Bacteria; phylum Pseudomonadota; class Gammaproteobacteria; order Xanthomonadales; family SZUA-38; genus SZUA-38. The sequence continues at coordinate 42,047 of CBDBVC010000033.1, read as the reverse complement.
CAGCAGACCCTGTCTCACTGCCGATATGTTCAGCACCAGTGGCACTCGGTCGCCAATTTCATTCTGCTGCGAGTGACCGCGGTGGATGCACTCTACGACTGGCTGCTGAAAGGCGGCATCATCGTTCGCAATTTCAGCGACAAGCCCGGGCTGGAGGGCTGTTTGCGCATTTCGATTGGCAGTGAAGCTGAAAACAGTCAGCTGATTTCACTGCTGGAGGATTTCATCCCATGAGCGGTAAGCGAAAGATCATCTTCATCGATCGTGATGGCACCATCATCGAGGAGCCCGAGGATTTCCAGATCGATGCACTGGAAAAGTTCAGGCTGGTAGACGGGGTCATCCCAGCCATGCTGGCACTGAAACAGGCAGGATACGAATTTGTTCTGGTCAGCAATCAGGACGGCCTGGGCACCGATTCCTTTCCCGAGGAGACGTTCTGGCCCTGCCACCGGCTGATGCTGCAGATTCTGAACAGCCAGGGGCTGGAATTTTCAGAGGAACTGATCGACCCCACACTTCCGGAAGAGAATGCCGCCACCAGAAAACCGGGCATCGGCATGCTGCTTGATTACCTGGCCGATCCGAATCTGGACCGTCAGGCTTCCTGTGTCATCGGTGATCGTGAGACCGATCTGGAACTGGCCCGCAACATGAAACTCGACGGTCACCTGCTGACAGCCGACAACAACTGGGATGCCATTGTGTGTTCGATTCTCGATCGCGATCGGAGCGCACAGCTGTCCAGGCATACCAAAGAGACGCAGATTGATGTTTCCGTCAACCTGGATCAGCAAGGCAATAACGATATCCTGACCGGGCTCGGTTTCTTCGATCACATGCTCGAGCAGCTTGCACTGCATGGCGGCTTCAGGCTGGGGCTGTCGGCGAAGGGCGATCTGCATATCGATGAGCATCACACGGTGGAGGATGTGGCGCTGGCACTGGGTGAATGCATGAAAAACGCACTGGGCGACAAGCGTGGCATCGGGCGCTACGGTTCGACGACACCGATGGACGAAACCCTGGCACGTGTTGCCATAGATCTGTCAGGCCGGCCTTCGTTCGTTCTCAAGGGTGAGCTCAGGGACGGTATCGTCGAGAGTGTCTCGATGGAAATGGTGCGTCATTTCTTCCAGTCACTGTCACAATCACTGGCGGCCGCGATTCATTTCGAGGTGTACGGTGAGAATTCCCATCACGTGGCCGAATCCCTGTTCAAGGGCACAGGTCGCGCGTTGAAACCGGCATTGCAGAAGGTCGACAACGAGGTCAAATCATCCAAGGGCATGCTGGCATGAGCCGATCAAACAGCGAACTTGCGGTAATTGATTCCGGCGGGGCCAACATCGGCTCGGTGCTTTACGCCCTCAGGCGCATCGGCGTTGATACCGGGCTGACGTCCGATTCGGAACAGATAAGAACGGCCCGTCGCGTGCTGCTGCCGGGTGTGGGCGCTGCCGACCAGGCCATGACACGATTGCGCCAGCACGGCCTGGTCGAGGTCATTCGTGACCTGACACAACCGGTGCTGGGTATCTGTGTCGGCATGCAGCTGCTGTTCGACAGCTCGACCGAGTCCGGCGATGACAGTGATGTCGATTGTCTCGGAGTCATACCCGGTCGTGTTGAACGGCTCAAGAGTGCGCCGGGTATCCGTGTGCCGCACATGGGCTGGAACGCCCTCAGTAATCTCAACACGTCATCACCCCTGATGCGCGACATCAATGAAGGCGAATACAGTTATTTCGTGCACAGCTACGCTGCACCCGTATCAGCCCATACCGTGGCGACCGCCAGACACGGCCTGGACTTCTCGGCCATGGTCAGTCACAACAACTTTCACGGTGCGCAGTTTCACCCGGAGCGCTCGGCACGCACCGGACAGCAGCTGCTGACCAACTTCATGGCCATGGAGGCCTGAACAGGACATACAATGATCATCATTCCCGCAATAGACCTCAGGGGCGGACAGGTCGTCCGTCTTCGTCAGGGTGACTTTGACCAGCAGACTACCTATGGACTTAAGCCACAGGAACTGGCTTGTGCCTACCAGAACGACAAGGGTGACGTGCTGCACATCGTTGATCTGGATGGTGCCAGGGCCGGTGAGAGCAGCCAGGCATCCACCAACATGGCCGTGATTGGCGAACTGGTGCAATCCCTGTCCATGCCGGTCCAGACCGGCGGTGGCATTCGAACAATGGACGATGTCTCGCAGCGTTTCGAACTTGGTGTTTCACGTGTGGTGATTGGCAGCCTGTGCATTCGTCAGCCCGAGCTGTTTGAAACCATGTTGTCAGAGTTCGGACCGGAACGAATCGTTGCGGCACTGGATGTGCATGAATCCGACGATGGTCGTTTCTACCCGGCGACACACGGCTGGCAGAAGGCCGGAGAAACGCCACTGGAATCGGTACTGGAACGCTTCGTCAATGCCGGGCTCAGGCATTGCCTGTGCACCGATATCGGGCGTGATGGCATGTTGTCGGGCCCCAATGTGACGCTCTACCAGTCGATTCGTCAGCAGTTTCCCCAGTTGGTACTGCAGGCCTCCGGCGGTGTTTCCAGTCTCGATGATCTGACAGCGCTGGATCAGGCCGGCATCGACGCCGTTATTCTGGGCAAGTCACTGCTCGAAGGTCGCTTCACCCTTGCCGATGCCGTTTCCGGATTTGGTCAGGGCAGGGTACCGGCATGAGCTTGGACGAGGCGAGCAGCATGCTGACTCGACGCATCATTCCCTGTCTTGATGTGCGTGATGGCAAGGTGGTGAAGGGCGTGAAATTCCGCAATCATCGTATTGTTGGCGAGATTCTCGAACTGGCCATGTTTTACCGGGATCAGGGTGCTGACGAGCTGGTGCTGTACGATATTTCCGCCAGTCCGGAACGTCGTCAGGTTGATACCGGCTGGGTCAGCTCAATCGCAGAGCTCATCGACATCCCGTTCTGTGTTGCCGGTGGCATTCGTGACGTGGAATCGGCACGTGCCATTCTCAATGCCGGTGCCGACAAGATCTCGGTCAATACACCGGCCATCGAGAATCCTGATCTCGTGGCATCACTGAGCGCTGCATTCGGGCAGCAGTGTGTGGTGGTCGGTGTGGATTCGGTCTGGATGGATGACGACTGGTGGGTGTGCAGCTACACCGGAAGTGAGAAGACAATAACCCGCACTGAGTATCGCATGCTTGACTGGCTGCCTCGGATGGAATCACTGGGGGCCGGTGAGATTGTACTCAACTGCATCGATTCTGACGGCGTTCGTACCGGATACGATGTCAGGCAACTGGCCGCCGCACGTCAGGTCACCTCGCTGCCACTGGTGGCCTCCGGTGGCGCTGGCGAGAAAACCGATTTTTCAACCGTATTCAAACAAGCCGATGTCGATGCCGCTCTGGCAGCCAGCATCTTTCATTCGGGTTATCTGCTGATCGATGACCTGAAGCGACACCTTGCAGAGGAAAACATTCGTGTTAGACAGTAAGCAAATCAACTGGGACAAATGCAACGGTCTGGTGCCGGCCATCGTCCAGGACAGTTTTGATGGCCGGGTGCTGATGCTGGGTTACATGAACCAGGAGGCACTGAATAAAACACTCGATTCCGGAGCTGTCACCTTTTACAGCCGTTCGCGTCAGACACTCTGGACCAAGGGAGAAACCTCCGGGAACACGCTCTCGCTTGATGCCATTCACCTCGATTGCGATGCCGATACACTGCTGGTGATGGCAACACCGGACGGGCCCACCTGTCACCGAAATACCGATACCTGTTTTGATGGTGACGCTCCTGTTCTGCCCGGGCTGGCGTTTCTCAGTCGGCTCGAGTCGGTCATCAATCAGCGCCGCCAGAGCGATGCAGGCGACAGTTACGTCGCGAAGCTCTTCAGCAAGGGCACATCCCGCATTGCCCAGAAAGTGGGCGAAGAAGGTGTCGAGGCCTCGCTGGCCGGCGTCAAGGGTGATCGCGACGAGCTGAAGCAGGAAGCCGCAGACCTGATCTTCCATCTCATGATTCTTTTACGTGATCAGGACCTGACACTGGCTGACGTCACCGAGGTACTGGCAGGCAGGGCGAAATAAACCAGGCGGGCTTATCGATGGCGCTCGTGTAAACGCAGTGCCGCTTTGCGGAAACTGATGATCATCATGCTGCCCACCAGTACGAAATTGAGCACTTCCTGAACCGTGATCGGTGACGCTACCTCACCATCAGCGGCACCCACCAGTATTCCCAGGTATTTGGTGTAAGTCGCAATGATGAGGATGGCATAATTGATGGCACAATCCACCAGTGCGGTGACGGCTTCCAGCGACGGTTTCCACCACTGAATCAGGGCAATCGCGGCGATGAACAGGTAGTACAGGATCTTGTGATCGGTTTGTTCCAGTCCCGCCACCCGCATGTCCCAGCCAAAGGCAAAATCCAGCAGAAAGAACAGCGGCGTCAGCCAGTAGAACCATTTGATCAGGGAAAGCTGTGATGACATGGGCAGTTGTTTGTCGAATCGGGCACCAGCTGATAAGTTAACACAGGATTCATTCACCGGGGAGAACATGACCCGTCATGCCCTGACACAACTGCTGGCTGTTCTAGTCATTGCTGCCGCCGTCTGGTGGTTCAGCAGTTATCAGCCGTTTGATACCGCCACAGCACCCTCTGCCAGCGCCGAGCAGGCAACGGATTCGGACTTCACGCCATCGGTCATCTACCCGGATTATCTGGAACCCGCCACCGGGAGCAACATGCAGAGCGATACGAGAGCAGACAGCGATCACCGCTTGTCTGCCGATATCGTGTTGCCAGAGCCCGATGACGCGATACCGCTGTATATGGTGGATGGTCGTGGCATTGATCTTCGCTCACTCGGTACTGAAGCCTACCGGAACCTGTTCACGGATGAGATCATGGCACTGCGTGCAAGCGATTTGCCTGAGTTGAAAACAGCTGCAGCTGAGGGTGATCTGGATGCGGCCTATCTGCTGTTGCGATATTACTCAGATTGCTATGTCTTTCCTCGCGAAGAACGTGAACTGGATGCGGCGCTGAAAGAAATCACAGACATGATCAAGCCAGATGATCAGGCTCTGGATAATGTCGAGAAATCTCATGAACTGCTGGTCAGCCGGTTTGAAGATTGTCCAGAGGATGTCAGGACCTCTCAGCGTCTGGCCTATGAGTATTTCAGTCAGATGGTTCGCGCCGGGCACCTGCATGCCTCGATGGACTTTCCCATCTGGGGAAAAAGCATCCTCAGCCACAACAGTTTTTCAGTTCGCCACCCCGAATACCTGATCGACTACAGGGACATTGCCTTGCTGGCGCTGAATAATGCCATCACATCAGGCCATCCCGAAGCGATGCTCAAGATGGGGCTGGTCTACATGGAAGACATTCTGGTTGAACAGGACGACCGCATCGCCTATGCCTGGATACACGCTGCGTCATTGGCATATGAACAGCAGGGACTGGCTCATCCGGGCAATCATCCGGACTGGTTCAGGGATGAGCTCGAAAGCAAACTCTCGCTGGATGAGATCAATTCGGCCCGATCAGATGGCAAGGCCATCTTCAGACATTATCAGGATTGAGTCATGCGATCTCTGATTTCCATCGCGAATAGCCCTCACCTTATCCAGGAATGCTGGAAAAAATCATGCATGAATGATTCCATGAGGCAACAGGCCAGGAGACCGCGCGCATGCAACGACGAGAATTCAACCAGGCACTGATTGCCGGCGCATTGTCGGCCCTGTCAGTGGCTGACCTGCCTGCCTCGGACAGGCGCTCCTTTGCCAGCAACACACCGCACTCACTGAGCAAGATGCCAGCGGTCGGCATGGGCACATGGATAACCTTCGATGTCTATAATGATGCGGGCAAGCGCAACTGTCTCGAAGTACTCCGAACATTTCTGAAACTCGGCGGTCGCGTGGTCGATTCCTCGCCCATGTATGGCGCGGCGCAGTCAGTACTCGGGTATTGCCACGATGCGCTGCAGCAATCCCATCCGGATCTGGCAGCAAAACTCTATGCGGCCACCAAGGTCTGGATATCAGGCCGTCAGCGCGGTATCGATCAAATGGACTATGCCGAACAATTGTGGGGCGATCTGCAATTCGACCTGATGCAGATCCACAACATGACCGACTGGCACACCCATCTGGAAACGCTCACGGCATGGAAAGCCGAGGGCCGGATCCGTTCAATCGGACTCACCACCTCGCACGGCCGTCGCGAAAACGGCATGGTGCTGGCGTTGCAGGCAGGCGGTTTCGACAGCGTGCAATTCAGTTACAACCTGCTGGACCGCAAGGCCGAAAACAGGCTGTTGCCGGCAGCACGCGAGATGGGTTGTGATGTGATCATCAACCGACCGTTCCAGACCGGAGGCCTGTTCCGGCATGTCCGAGGCAAGGCATTGCCGCCAATTGCTGCCGAGTATGGTTGTCGCAACTGGGCACAGTACTTTCTCAAGTGGGTGATTTCACATCCGGATGTCACCTGTGCCATACCGGCCACATCACAGGTGTCACACATGCAGGAAAACATGGGGGCATTGCAGGGAGAGTTGCCGGACAGTCAGGGCAGGGCAGCCATGCTGAAGGCGTTTGAAAATATCTGACCCGGTCTGACAGTGTCAGCCGGCATATGGATCCATTGAGGCAGCTGACTCAGTTCAGCTGTTTGTGATGATCGAGAAAGGCCTCGATTTTCAGGTTTTCGTAGCTCACCTGATCACCGTGTTTGGTACGGCACAGGACGTGAGATGACAAACCGCTGTACAGGAATGAGAACCAGCTCAGTGCCAGATACCCCTTCTCATAGGATTCGACGCACTGTTCCATGAACTGCTGTGCTTCAACCTGATGTTCCTGATCACACGGCAATGCGTAGACTTCATCACGGGTTTCGGTATTGAGAAAGCGTTTTACCCTGGCGCCCATCATCGTTCTCCTCGGTTCCTCTATTGCTGTGAATATTCTGTCAAATTCACGGCTCGATTTGCAGAGGGTAATTGTCAAGAAATGTCACAGTGAAACCCTGATGAATGGCAAGCCCGGCTTGCCATCAGATTCTAAATAGTAATCACAGTGATTCTGCGGCTCATCGATGCCAATTATTGGCAGCAATCTTGCGTCAGAAACATTGTTAACAATTGCAATACGAAACGATATTTTCTTTACTGTATTCAATGAACTGTGCATTGTTTCATATTGAAGGGGACTGTTGACGCGAGACTGAGTTATCTCGGTGTTTGGCGTGCCGGTTTATTATTAATGATTGGATTGTGTTGACAGGATTGTGTATCGATGTTGATTGATCAGTCAAACTGGAACTGTACCAGCGAGGAAAGCCGCTCGAGTGTTCTGGTGCGATATCAAGCCTTGTGGGTCGCAGATCATGAATCTTGATAGCGTCAGCTGGTTGCTTCTGGGCGGCGGTATTGTCATTGGCATCGTAGCCTGTGGTCTGCTGGTCTCACGAATTTCCTCGCATAAGTTCAAGCAGCTGCAACAGCTCACCGATGCCTTGCCGGTATTTATTTCCTACATTGGTCCCGACTACAGATACAGATTCGTGAACAAGGCCTATTGTCGTTTCTTCGACAGGAGAAGACAGGAAATTCTGAGTCAGCCCATCATCAATACGGTTGGCGAAGGTATTTACAAGACAATAGAGCAACGGATCAAACGTGCACTCGAAGGTGAACATCAGGCATTCGAGACAAAACCGGAATCACTTCCGGGTCGAGAATTTTCGGTGGAGTACATTCCCGACTATGATCATCGTGGCAAGGTCTGCGGCGTGTTTGCATTGACCGAAGAAATCACGGCGGTGAAGGAGCGCGAACGTGAGCTGGAGGATCAGGCCATGCGCGACGCGCTAACCGGTCTGCTCAACAGGCGTGGACTGCACATCAAGATTTTCGGGTTTGAAGCGAGCTCACCACTGGTTCTGGCCTACATTGATCTGGATCATTTCAAACGCATCAATGATGAACATGGGCACCAGGTCGGCGACGAGATTCTCAAGGATGTGGCCAGAGCCATCGAAATACAGTGTCGCACGGGAGACATCGTAGCCCGGGTCGGTGGCGATGAGTTCGTCGTCGTGTTGCAGTCGGAAATTGACGAAGCGCATCTGATCGCAGCCCGTATGCAGAGAGCAATTGGTGCACTGCAGGATTCAGACCCCCGTTGTGCAGGGATGCATGCCAGTATCGGCCTGGTCTCGACCAAGCCGGATGCACTCGATGAAGCGCTGTGTCATGCCGACAGACTGCTTTACCAAAGCAAGGTTGATGGTCGTGGACGAATCACGGTGGAACAGCGACAGTCGGGTATGAGATAGGGGAGAGCTCGGGGGTAACTTCTGTCGGAATTTGGTCGGGATGGCGAGATTTGAACTCACGACTTCCGCCTCCCGAAGACGGCGCTCTACCAGGCTGAGCTACACCCCGAACAAGATCCGGCATTTGCTTACCGGGATTGTGATTTTACTGTAACAAATTTTTACTGGCAATCTCCGTTGAGCTATTCAATTTACGGACGACAGACGGTATCATCGAACGGTATGTGACAGTCCGGTTACAGTCGGTAGTCGACCGATTTCAGGAAACCCACTCATTCATGCACGAAGACGCTGAGTACAACAACAGGAATTCAGCCGCCACCGGGCGACGCACGCTGCTGTCGCCGGGAGAGCCGGCACCCCATGAGGTAATCAACGCCACTGGCAGCAACCGAATGCTGCTGGTGTGTGAACATGCCTCCAACCGGGTGCCCGCTTCACTCAACAATCTGGGTCTGAGCAAGTCTTCACTCGATCGTCATATCGGCTGGGATGTCAATGCCGTCTCGGTGGCACGCCACCTGTCCGAATATTTTGATTCCAGGCTTATCATTGCAAACTATTCGCGCCTGGTCGCAGACCTGAACCGGTCAATCAATGACAAGAACTGCTTTCGGGAACGCTCCGAAACGCTGATTATTCCCGGTAACCTCAACATGACGGTCGATGAGCGCAACCGGCGAATCGATGAAATCTTCAGACCATTCCATGCCGCAGTCGAACATCAGATCAATCGGTTTACCGTGCGTCAGGTGTCGCCGGTGCTGATCTCCATTCACAGTTTCACACCGGTCTACAAGACTGAGGTGAGGGATGTCGAGGTCGGAATACTCTGGGACAAGTCAAGCCGGCTGGCCTTGCCGCTGATGGATGAGTTGCGCAAGAACAGGCATCTGGTGGTTGGTGATAACCTGCCTTACTCCGGCGCCCACCCTGAAGATTACACCATCGATGTTCACGGTGAAGCTGCCAACCTGGCTTGCCTCGGCATCGAGATTCGTCAGGATCTGATCGCAAACGACGAGGGTGTTGAACATTACGGCAATGTCATCGCCCGAGCACTGGAACCGGTGCTGCTTGACGACCGGCTTTACCATCCGCAGCAGGACAGCATCAATGACCAGGCCGCTGTGTAACGCCGCCGAAAGTCCCTACCTGGTGCCGTATGACGGTAGCCTGTCACACGCCGATTGCCCGACCACGCCACCCGATGATGTCGAAGACGACAAGGCACTGAAGAACCGCCTGATCGGTCAGACACGTGAGCTGGATCACCTGGAACGCATGCTGTACGCGCAGGACAAATATGCGGTACTGCTGGTGTTTCAGGCACTCGACGCCGCTGGTAAGGACAGCACCATACGCCAGGTGTTCCGGCGAGTGGATCCGGTGGGTTTGCATGTCTCGTCTTTCAAGGCGCCGACCAAGGTGGAACTGCAACATGATTTCCTCTGGCGCTCGTCACTGAAGCTGCCCGAACGCGGCAGCATGGCAGTGTTCAATCGATCCTATTACGAAGAAGTACTGGTGGTTCGGGTGCACCCCGAGTTTCTTGGCGGTCAGAACCTGCCACCACACGATTCGCTCGATGAACTGTGGCAGCATCGTTATCAGTCCATCAACGAACACGAAGCGCACCTTGCCCGATCGGGCACGCTGGTGATCAAGTTCTGGCTCAAGCATTCCTATGAGGAACAGCGCAATCGCTTCCTGAGCCGTATCGATACGCCGGAGAAGATGTGGAAGTTTTCAGAGCGCGATGTGATCGAACGCGGCTACTGGGACGAGTACATGAAGGCCTATGAAGACGCCGTCAATGCTACCTCCAGGCCACATGCACCCTGGTATGTGATTCCCGCCGACAACAAGCGCTACATGCGCTGCACCGTGGCCGATATCGTCAACCGGACGCTGCACGGCCTCAACATGAGTTACCCCAAACTGGATGCAGAAAAACAGGCTGAACTGAAAGCCTTGCGCGAACAGTTGATCAACGACTGAGCCAGGCAAGTCTTGCCTTCAGATTTCCTTCTTGTCCTTGCCTGATATGTAGCGTGGCCCGTCGCCGGCCGTTTTCTCGTAGACACCACCACCGGCTTTCTTGTACTGGGTGAATCCGTGTTTGGAAAAATGGTTGGGATTGAGCACATCCTTGCCCATGCCGCTGTTCTGAAGGTTGGGTGCTGAAATCACGCGTTGAACCTGCTCGCCACACTCGGGACAGGTCGTCAGGGCATCATCGGCAATTTTCTGCAGCACATCGAAGCCGTAGCAGCAATGATGGCAGGACTGCTCGTGATTGACGGCCTTGTATTCGTAGATGGGCATAAGGAGGATATCGGGGTTGTGTGAGTGTCACACAACCCCGATGGTCTGACAGGTCAGTGAATCCCGCGCATGCCTCGCTTGAGGAAGGGCGAAATCAGCAGCATGAAGATGCCTGTACCAATACCCACATACATAAGGAACTCAAACAGCTTGGTGTAGGTTTCCAGTGCCACGGCCGGGTCAGCGGTCTCACCAGCAGTGGTGTCGATCGCAGCCAGCTTGGCCAGACGGGTTGCCAGGGTTTCCGAAAGCGCGGTTGCCAGGAACCAGGTGCCCATGCTGACGCCCACAACGCGCGGAATCGACAGCTTGGTCACTGCGGAGAGGCCGACAGGTGACAATGACAGTTCACCCGTGGTGTGCAGCAGATAGGCCAGCACCAGCCAACCAGCGGCTACCTTGCCAGCGTCATCAGGGTTCTGGGCAGCGAGCACCAGCGCGCCAAAGCCCAGGCCCACCTGAATGATACCCAGAGCAAACTTGACGGGTGTCGACGGTTCCAGATTGCGCTTTGATAGCCATACCCACATGGCGGCGAACGGTATCGCCAGCAACATGATGAATCCTGCATTGAGAGATCCGAACTGTGACGCCTTGACCTCTGTCCCGAATACCTCTCTGTCGACAACCCGGTCTGCATAGAATGTCATGGACCCGGCCGACTGCTCGAACAGCGACCAGAACACAATTGTGGAGACGATCAGGATCATCAGCACCACGGTTTGTGAGAACTCATCAGACTTGTTCACCGCGTAACCGTAGATAATGAACACGATGATTGATGCAATCGCCGCATAGGTGATCCATTCGACGACGGTGAACTCAGAGCCAAGTACGCCCGATTCCATTACCGCAGCGGTAATACCCAGGCCAACTGTTAGCAGTCCGAGAATCACTGGAACCGATTTCTTCAGTTCACCATGCTTGTAAAACAGGGCGTAGAGCAGGATGCCCATGATGGCGATGACCAGCAGTACGTTTTGCGTCAGGTGGACCACAGGTTCATCCTGCAGCAATAGCCAGAGCAGACCCAGTACCGGGAGACTCAGCAGATAGATGGCCCATTCCTTGTTGATGAGACCGCCGAGCTTCTCTTTCAGTCGTTCGGGATCATTCGGCTCGGCATGGCCCTTGAGATACTTCTGGCCGTACATGAAGGTGAACAGGCCGATGATCATGCCGATACCAGCGGCACCGAAACCGTATTTCCAGCCGTAGGTCTCACCCAGCCAGCCGCAGAACAGTGTGGCGATGAATGATCCGATGTTGATGCCCATGTAGAAAATGGTGAAACCGGAATCACGTCGCGGATCGTCCTTCGAGTACAGCTTGCCGACGATGGTGGAGATGTTCGGCTTCAGGTAACCGACACCCATCACAATCAGTGCCAGTGCCAGGTAGAACACCTTCAATGCAGCGGTGTCCTGAATGGTAATGTCACTGGCCAGTGTGGTGCCTGCAGCCAGAACGGTGCCGTCTGCCAGCGTCAGTGCATCGGTGAGCACAGTGCCTGCCGCATAGAATATTGCCTGATGACCTTCAACCGCCATCAGGATATGGCCCAGCGACAGCAGTATGCCGCCGAACAGCACCGATTTGCGCATGCCGAGGTAACGGTCTGCGATCAGACCACCAATCACGGGCAATGCATAGACGAGTCCGGCATAGGCGCCTAGCACATCAAGTCCGGCCTGATCGGTGAACAGATGATACTTGGTCAGGTACAGCAACAGCAGGTATTTCATTCCATAGAACGAGAACCGTTCCCAGAGTTCTGTGGCGAAGCAGACATAGAGACCCTTCGGGTGTCCCCATAGTTCATCCTGCGGTAAGTCGAGCGCCTGTGCGTCAGTATTCATATTGTTCTACCCATTCAAGCAAAAAAATTTTTCAAGCATAGCATACAAGCAATACCTCACTTGCCTGTGCATGAAGACTAGTGATTCTCATCTGAATACAGGATGAATGGCTGCCCAGCATCTGTGATTCGAGATCGTGATGACTGCAATCAGGAAAACTCGTAACTCATCACTTTTTCAGGTTCCTGCAGGAAGTTGCCCTGCACGAAACTCACGCCACACTGCCACAGGATCGACATGCTGGCAGCGTCTTCGACGAATTCTGCCACGGTCTGCTTGCCGATGTTGGTCGCTTGTTGCGCAATTTCCTTGATCTTTTCCTGATGTTCCTCGTTCTTCGGCAGATTCTGCATGAAGGTCCGGTCCACCTTGAGGTAGTCGGCCGGCAGATGCTTGAGAATCTGGAAGGAGTTCAGGCCTGACCCGAACTGCTCGATGGCAAACTTGCAGTGCAGTTCCTTCAGGCCCTTGACGAAATGCTTGGCGGTCTTGAGGTTGGTCATCAGCTTGCTTTCGGGCATTTCGAAAACCAGTGACTCACCGCTGAGTCGGTGCTGCTGCATGATCTTGGCAATCCAGCTCAGCACGGTTTGATCGTCCAGTGTGCGCGCCGTGACCTTGATGAAGAAGGTCACCGGGTTGCCACTGGCTTCACGCTGTTTCACCAGTGACTTGATGCCGTGCATGATCACCCAGCGATCCAGCAGCTTGACCAGATCGTGTTCCATCAGTACCGGCATGAAGCTACCGGGCGGGACGATGTTGCCTTCCTCGTCCTGAAGGCGCATGAGTACCTCGTAGTACTCGCCTTCCTCTCCATGCAGGCTGACAATGGGCTGATAGTAGAGGATCAGGCGATCTTCCTCGATGGCCTTCTTGACCATGCTGATCACCTGCAGCTGATCGCCGGTTTCGCCTTCCTTGATTTCCAGCGGATCGTGAACATGTATGCGATTGCCACCCTCATGCGACGCTGTATGCGCGGCCGATGTCGCCATGGTCAGCAGATCATGTGCGCTGGAAATGTTTTCGACGATGCTGGTGACGCCAAAGCTGCAGGTCAGCGTGATGGATTGCTGATCCACCTCGGAAATGTTTTCCTCGATGGCATGCCGGATCTTCTCGGCCAGCTGTTCGGCCGATTCCAGATTGCGCCGTTCACACAGCACGGCAAAGTTGCGATCACCTATTCGGCCGGCTGAATCGTGTTCTTCCAGCTGGTCGCGGATCACGTGTGCCAGATCGGCCAGAACCAGGTCCACACCGGAGATGCCAACCTGGGCAATGGTCTTGTCAAAGTTGTCGATGTCGACAAAGATCAGCGCCTGAGTGCCGCCAGACTGCACCACGCTGGCAATCGATTCGCGAATGGTCTGAAGCATGTGCTGGCGGTTGAACAGGCCGGTGACCAGATCCTGAGTCTTCAGATCCTTCAGTTCCTTGGCCAGCTCTGCATCGATAACCTTCTCGCGCAGGATGATCTGGGTACAGGCTTCGCCGTCAATACTGGCGGCAGAGAATTCGATGGTCACGTCCTTCTTGTTACCGTCGGGTGATGACAGCTCGATATCCATTTCATCGGGCGGTGCCTCGCCCTTGGTGATCTTCTGCAGAATCTCCTTCAGGGTCTGCACATGCGAACCGGTGAACATGTCCAGCAGCGGCATGCCTTCAAGCTCGTCAAAATCATCCAGGTGGAACATCTGCAGGTACACCTGATTGGCATACACATGCATGCCCTCGTGCACGTAGGCGATCGCATCACGCGAAGAGTCGAGCAGGGCGTTGCAGCGTTTTTCAGTATCGGTGAGGTTGGCTTCGGCAAACCGGAAACGTCGTCTCAGCAAATGATTCTGTTTCTCTCGCCTCACCACATTGATCATGTGATTGTGGGTCTCGGCACAGACGGCATCCAGCGCGCCGGTGTTCTGTGCCTGTACAACCGCCTCGACGCTGTATTCGTCGAGCATTGCCAGCACGGGTATGTCCTTGCCGTGTTTCTGGATTTCATCACACACCTGCTGCAGGCTCAGAACCTTGTGCGAGGTGTTGACCAGGGCCATGTCGAGCGGCTTTTTCGTCAGCTGTGCTTCTAGTTCTTCTTCATCCTGTGCGCTGCAGGGCCTGACAGCCATGCCTTCGTTGCGCAACTGGCTCAGAATCTGTTCAGCATCTTCCATCTCATTCGTGATGACCAGAACGCGTAAAACATCATCTTGGCTCAATGGTATTGCCTCTCTGCATAGGTCACCGCCGAGTTTTCAGCGAATGACAGTTTTTGACGGTTGTCCTGCCTGTTCCAGTACCAGTCTGGGTACCAGATATCCAGGTAGACAATCTCTTATTGTCGAGATGATCTTCAACGCGATTATCTCATCCACTTCAAAATGCGCCGCACCCGTTACCCTGTCCAGCAGATGCAGGTAATAGGGTAACACACCCGATTCAAATAATCTGACAGATAAATCGATTTGGGCCGTGGCCGAATCGTTCACGCCCCTGAGCAACACGGCTTGATTCAGCAGCGTGGTGCCGGTCTGTCTGATGGCGTCGAGTTTTGATCGAACCCTGGTATTAATCTCATTGGCATGATTAACGTGTAACACCATGATTTTCAGCAGTTTAATCGACTTGAGCCAGCGAATAAAGTGCGTTGTGACACGATCGGGCAGAACCACGGGGGTACGTGTGTGGATACGGATGGTTTTCAGGTGCTGGATCCGGCCCAATTGATCGGTCAGTGACTGAAGTTTTGAAGTCGACAGGCTCAGCGGATCACCGCCGCTGAGGATCACCTCGTGCACATCTTCGTGGGCAGTAATATAGTCGACAGCTTCTTGCCAGTTGTTGCGACTGGCCGTTGCCATGTTGTAGGGAAAATGACGCCTGAAACAGTAGCGGCAATGAATGGCGCAGGCCGCCGTCGTGGTCAGCAATACGCGACCACGGTACTTGTGCAGCAGACCCGGCACTTTCATCGAGGCCATGTCGCCGACCGCATCCTCGCTGAAGCCTTCTGCCTGGTCGAACTCCTCGGCAGTGGGCAGCACCTGTTTCAGCAGCGGGTCGTTGATGTCACCGGTTTTGATTCGTTCAGCGAAGGCGCGCGGGATCTTCATGCTGAAGCCGGCATGATCCTCGCTGTCAGCGGCGTCGGATGCTGACGCCTGTGGCTCATGATCGAGCCACCCCAGCGCCTCAATCGAGGTAATCGATTCCCGCATCTGTCTGCGCCATGAACTGGCGTCTTCACGGGAAGTCTCGATCTTGTGATTATTTTCAGCAGAATTGTCCATACGGTACTGCGCGCTGAGGTGATTCGCGATAAAATGTGTCTATTGTAAGTCCTCCCACGCGACTGGAATAGTCCAGCACACTGGAAAATACAACAAGGATCACACTATGGCATCGTACAGTACGAACGAATTCCGCTCGGGTTTGCGGATCATGCTCGATGGCGACCCCTATCTGATCGTCGAGAACGAATTCGTCAAGCCCGGCAAGGGTCAGGCATTCAACCGGGTCAGGGTCAGAAACCTCAAGAACGGCCGGGTCACGGAAAAGACCTTCAAGTCCGGTGAATCACTCGAGGCCGCCGACGTTTTCGAAATGGAAATGCAGTACCTCTACAACGACGGCGAGTTCTGGCACTTCATGGATCAGAACACCTATGAGCAGCATGCCGCCGATGCCAGTGCGGTCAAGGATTCTGCCCAGTGGCTGAAGGAAGAGGATGTCTGCATGATCACCCTATATAACGGTTCACCGTTGCTAGTCGATCCGCCCAAGTTTGTCGAACTGAAAATTACCCAAACCGATCCGGGCGTCAAGGGCGATACCAGTGGTGGTGGCAACAAGCCGGCGACACTGGAGACCGGCGCCGTGGTCAAGGTGCCGCTGTTCGTGCCCGAAGGTGAAGTGATTCGTATCGACACCCGAACCGGGGAATATGTCTCACGGGTCAAGGACTAGTCTGGCGGCCCAGCCTGCGGTGACCGAATCGCGCTGGCAACCCGGGACTTACTCAGACATGCGTCGCTTGAGAGCTGGCGTGTATCGTCACGTACGCGATTTTTTCCATGACCGGCGCGTGATGGAGGTGGAGACACCGATGCTCTCCACTGCGGCCAACACAGATCCCAACATCGAAAGCCTGCGCGTCGAAGGTACTGACAGTTCAGGCACGGTGCCGCGTTTTCTGCGCACATCGGCAGAATTTGCGATGAAGCGTATGCTGGCCGAGGGTTCGGGGCCCATATTCGAGCTCGGACGCGTGTTTCGCAGCGGCGAGTGCGGGCCCTGGCATGAACCGGAATTCACCATGCTGGAATGGTATCGTCCCGGCTATCTGATGGACGATCTGATAGCAGAAACCACCGAGCTGCTGATCAGTCTTTTCTGGCGCTATGCCGGCCATGAACCTGTGGTTGAACGGCATCAGTACGTCTCACTGTTCAGCGATCGCACTGGCCTCTGTCCGCTGACATCGGAGTCGGCCGATCTGGGTGAGCGTTGCCGTCAGGCCGGCATGGACCCGTCAGGGCTGACTCGCGATACCATGATCGATTACCTGATGGCCTTCATTGTCCAGCCCTCACTGGCTGAACGAAAACTGCATGTCATCAGTCACTATCCCGCTGATCAGGCGGCACTGGCGCGCCTGACCGATGACAACCCCGAACTGGCTTATCGATTCGAGGTGTTCTACGGCAGCGTGGAACTGGCCAATGGCTATGACGAGCTGTGTGATGCCGAAGAGCTTGAACGGCGTTTCAGTGCCGAGATCCGCAAGCGGCAGAAAAACAATCAGGTGGTCAATCCAGTCGACAGATACCTCATTGAAGCAACTCGCAGTGGCATCAAGCAGTGTTCAGGCATCGCCCTGGGCATGGACAGACTACTCATGTGTCTGTCTGGCAATGACGATATCAGCAAGGTGATCAATTTCATTCAGGAATACGCATGACAAGGCAAGTCGATACGATAATCAGTGCCCGCTGGGTGGTCCCGGTACGGCCGCGTCACACCGTTTTGCACAAACAGGCTGTGATCATCGACAGTGGCAGGATCATTGATGTGATCGATCAGGCAGAACTCGCCGGAAGGTACACAGCCGATACACATCATCAACTTGATTCGCATGCATTGATGCCTGGCCTGATCAATGCGCACGCCCATTCGGCCATGGCACTGTTGCGCGGTATTGGTGACGACATGCCGCTGATGCCCTGGCTGGAAGAGAAGATCTGGCCGGTTGAGGCACGCACGGTCAGCCCCGAATCAATCCGTGATGGCACGGAACTGGCCATTGCCGAAATGATTCGTGGCGGCACCACCAGCTGCAACGACATGTATTTCTTCCCGAATATCGCGGCCGAGGCCTACAGCAAGACTGGCATGCGAGCCGTGGTCGGCACCCCGGTGATCGAATTTCCGACACCCTGGGCCAGTAGCATCGATGAATACATGCAGCGAGGCATCGAGTTTGCTCAATCGATTGCCGATAACCCACTGGTGGGTGCTTCGCTGTCACCGCATGCGCCATACACCGTCAGTGATGACAGTTTCGCTCGCATCAGGGAAGCGGCCGAGACACATGATCTGGCGGTGGATATCCACCTGCACGAGACAGCCAACGAATTGCAGCCGTCAATCGATGAGTATGGTGTCAGGCCAATCGAGCGTCTCGACCGGCTGGGCATCCTCAATGATCGATTGATGGCAGTCCACATGACACAGCTCACCGACGAGGAAATCGAGCTGATTCAGTCGCGTGGGGTACAGGTCATGCATTGCCCGGTATCCAATCTGAAACTGGCCAGTGGTTATTGTCCGGTTGAAAAACTGCGCAGGGCAGGCGTCAATGTGGCACTGGGCACCGACGGTGCGGCCAGCAATAACGATCTGGACATGTTTGGCGAGATGAAGACGGCAGCACTGATCGGCAAGACCGTTGCCAATGATGCCACGGCCGTATCGGCCGCCTACACCATCGAGATGGCCACCATCAACGGCGCTCGCGCACTCGGCCTGGAGCATGAAATCGGCTCTGTGGAGGTGGGCAAGCAGGCTGACCTGATTGCCATCGACATGGATTACATCGAGACCCGGCCGGTCTATGATCTGATCTCTCATCTGGTGTATGCCACATCGCGATTCCAGGTCAGCCATACCTGGGTTGCGGGCAGGGCGCTGATGGAAAATCGTGAACTGACCACGCTGGACATGGCAGAGATGATGGACAAGGCCGCACAATGGCAGGAACGCATCACGGGGATCATCAATGGCGACTGAGCAACTCAATGCCGATCGGGCCGAACTGGCAAAATTCGATCAGCTGGCCACCACCTGGTGGGATCCGGATGGTGAATTCAGACCATTGCACGATCTCAATCCGGTGCGGGCAGAATTCATCAGCTCGCATGCCGATCTTGCCGGGGCTGCACTGCTCGATGTGGGCTGCGGCGGCGGCATACTGAGCGAAGCCATGGCTGCAGCCGGAGCTGAAGTCACAGCCATCGACCTGGCAGAGAAGGCGCTCACGGTGGCCAATCTGCACAGATATGAATCCGAACTCGAAATAGACTACCGGCTGATCAGTGCCGAGGAACTGGCGACTGAGTCACCTGCATCGTTCGATGTCATTACCTGTCTTGAAATGCTCGAACATGTGCCCAGTCCCGAATCGGTCATCGAGGCATTGTCCACACTGCTGAAACCCGGTGGCCTGTGTTTTCTTTCGACCATAAACCGCACCGCGCGGGCATTTGCCCTGGGTGTGGTGGCCGCAGAGTACGTACTCAACCTGCTTGCCCGGGGTACTCACGAGTATCGCAAGTTCATCAGGCCCTCCGAGCTTGATCGAGCCTGCCGCAATGCAGGGCTGGAGCTGGTTGATCTTAAGGGCCTGGCCTACAATCCGTTTTCCCGTCAGGCTGCACTCAAGCGCGACGTGTCCATCAATTACATCTGCTGCTACAGGAAGATCTGATGCTCGATCAATCCCGTATTCGACTGGTTCTGTTCGATCTTGACGGCACGCTGCTGGACACTGCGCCGGACATGCTCAATTCGCTGAATCTGCTGCGCATGAGGCACAATCTGAAGGTGCTCAGTGATCCGTCACTGGGCAAGCATATCTCCCGTGGTGCACGCGGCATGATCGAAGCGGGCATGCCGCCGGCCGATGAGGCGACCCGTCAGCAGTATATCGATGAGTTTCTCGCCATTTATCAGGACAACCTGCACGGCAAGACGCGTCTGTTTGCCGGCCTGGAGAAACTGTTGCCACTACTGGCCGACAAGGGCATACGCATCGGCGTGGTCACCAACAAGGCCCAGCGTTTCGCCGAACCGCTGCTTGAGGCCATGGGGCTCAGCGACATGATGCATGCCTGTGTCTACGGCGACAGCCTGCCACAGCGCAAGCCAGATCCTGAACCGGTGATCGAAGCCTGCCGACAGGCGCAGTGTGATCCCGATCAGACGGTGTTCATCGGCGATGATCAGCGCGACATTGACGCAGGCCGGGCAGCCGGCTGTCAGACGGTCGCCGCCGGATGGGGGTATATACTGAACGATGACCACCCCGATCACTGGGATGCCGATGCCATGGTGGAAACCTCACCTCAGCTGGCGCATCTGCTGGCAGGCTGCGAGGCCAGAGACGAAACGAAATGACAACGTTCTGGACAGAACTGGATCACTCATCACAAATGCTGCTGGTGTTTGCCGCAGGCTTTCTGCTCGGTGGCCTGATCTGTCTGCTGATCGCCTGGATTCGCCTGCTGCGCAGTCGCGGTGAACTTGAGCAGCAGCTGGTCGTGATGACCGCCAGGCTCGAAGCCGAACAGCGCATTGCCGAGGAGCGGGAACAGGCATTTTCCGGTGCCCGGGAACAACTGGAAGCCAGTTTTGCACTGTTGTCCGGTGATGTGCTGAAAAAAAATTCCGAGGCCTTCCTGCAACTGGCAGACGAACGATTCCGTACCCATCGCGTGAAATCCGACAAGGACAGCGGTGATCGCCAGAAGGCCATTACCGACCTGATCAAACCGATCGAGAAAGCACTGGAAAAAACCGAATCACAGATCCGGGAAATCGAAAAGGAACGCAAGCAGTCCTTTGGCGCACTGGAAAAACACCTCGACCTGATCAGTGCCGATCATCAGGCGCTGAGGCAGGAAACCAGCAACCTGGTGAAGGCATTGCGCCGTCCCGAAGTCCGCGGCCAGTGGGGCGAGCTGACACTCAAGCGTCTGGTGGAGCTGGCGGGCATGAGTGAGCACTGCGATTTTACCGAGCAGGTTCATCTCAAGTCAGAGGATGGCATTTTCCGGCCGGACATGGTGATCAACCTGCCCGACAACCGCGATATCGTCGTTGATGTGAAGACACCGCTCGATGCCTATCTCTCGGCACAGGAAGCAGACACCGAAGCCGATCGCGACGCTCACATGAAACGTCACGTCAGCAATGTGCGAGCACGCGTCAAGGAACTCTCGTCCAAGGCCTACTGGCAACAGTTTCCCAGCAGTCCGGATTTCGTGGTGCTGTTCATTCCCGGCGAGCAGTTTCTGGCAGCAGCCCTGGACCGTGACATGACACTGCTTGAGGATGCGCTGCGCAGCAAGGTGATCCTGGCCTCGCCAACCAGCCTCATCGCCCTGTTGCGCGCGGTGGCATTCAGCTGGCGACAGGTCGACCTGATCAACAATGCCCAGGAAATCCGTAAACTGGCCGAAGAGTTTCACAAGCGCGTTGGCGTGTTCAGCGAACACTTCCAGCGACTTGGCAAATCACTCGACAGCACCGTGGCCAATTTCAACAAGACAGCAGGCTCACTCGACCGTCAGGTGTTGCCGGCGACAAGACGACTGACCGAACTGGGTGTCGACGAGCGTCGCGAGATCGTCACCACCGAACCGATCGACAAGCAGGTCAGGGAATAGCCCATTGGACATGACTCACAGATGACAAGCGACAAGCCCCGGGCAGGGGTGCTAAGGCAAAACACCGAACATTTCATTCGGGAAAAGCTGCCTCTGATCGATCCGATGTACCAGCTTGCACGCGTCTTCATCGATAACCGTGTGCGTCCATCTCATGATGTCCTTATCCTGCTGCTGCACGAGTTCCGGCATCTGCTGGCTACTCAGGGTGAGCCGCAGGTGATGACGGCCAGGCTGGACTACTGGCAGCGCGAATGGGCGTCACTCAGAGACGGCTCCCCAAGGCACCCACTCTGCACACCTCTGGACACGCTCGATGTGCCTGAACTGGAGCCGGTGATCATGACCGTCTGTCGTCTCGCGTTTGAACCTGCCTGCGAGACTTCCGAACAGTTCTCTGATCTGTTGCTGGCCGTGGCCTGCTGTTTTGCAAGGCTTGAATCGGTGATCGACCCCATCCCGCATCCGGAATTCACCGATCAGGCAACACAGCACTGGTACCGTATCTTTCTCTCCTGGCTGATACACGACCTGCCTCGGATGTCTCAGCACCAGCGAACCCCCTTGCCTCTGGATCTTGTTGCCAGGCATGTCATCAACCCGTATGAGCTGGATGCCGCGCCTGAAAGCGTCATCAATGCCTGGAACGACTTGCGCTCAGGTTTCGAGCCAGCCTCAACTGCAGCCTGTTATTCAGGTCTCTATGCCGGATTGCTTGACGAACAGTTCAGGCTGTACAGCAAATCCAGGCCGGAGAGGCTTTACCGGCAAGCCCTGATGCCGGGTGCTGTCCGTCGCCTTCAGCTGAGTTGGCGCCTGGCCAGACAGATCAGGAAATCCAGATTTCAGTTGTGATGGCGGTCGAGCTATTCACCTAAAATGAACGGTTTTGATTGAAAATAGGGGTACATCAGCCCATATTAGGATCTGTTGTCTGAAGCCTGCTGGCCTCAGCATGAGCCAGACAGCAGACAAACCGTTCCAGAACATCAGGAAAACGCATGACGATACACAATCAGTCCATCAAGCAAATGCCCGACATCGCCAATGATGTCAAAGCCCGAATCGCAGGAAAACTCGATTGGGTCGGCATGGATGAAATCGAGATTCCGGTCATGCTGACGTCAGATGACGGAACGGTGAGCCGTGTACCTGCCAGGGCAACGGCATTCGTCAATCTGACCGACCGTGACAAGCGCGGTATTCACATGTCGCGCCTGTATCTGCATCTGGACCGACACCTGTCGGCTGAGCAGCTGAGCCCCTGCATGGTTCACCGCGTGCTGAAGGACTTTCTCGATTCACACGAAGGCCTGAGTGATGAGGCCATGCTGTGTCTGGAGTTCGATTACATGATTCGCAGGCCGGCGCTGGTCAGCGACAACAGCGGCTGGAAGCGCTACCCCGTTTCTCTGACCGGCCGCCTGACACGCGAAGGGTTCAAGCTCGAAATCGGGCTCAGCCTGATGTACTCGAGTACATGCCCCTGTTCTGCAGCACTGGCCAGACAGCTGATCCAGGAACAGTTCATCAGGGATTTCAATGAATCGGATCTCAGTATCGAGGCGGTTCACGCCTGGCTGGGGTCATCGGAAGGCATTATCGCCACACCACATGCCCAGCGCAGCGAAGCCGATATGAAAGTCATGCTCGAGCCGTCGCTGGCCGAGTTTCCCTTTGTCGACCTGATCGACGAAATCGAATCGGTACTCGCCACCCCAGTGCAGTCGGCCGTCAAGCGTGAAGACGAAATGGAATTTGCCCGCCTCAACGGCCAGAACCTGATGTTCTGTGAAGATGCGGCAAGGCGAATCCAGAACGCGCTGAATACCCATCAGCGGGTCAAGGACTTCTATGTCAAGGTGTCTCATTTCGAGAGCCTGCATCCGCACAATGCGGTTGCCGTGGCCAGAAAGGGTCTGGAAGGCGGTTACTGAGTTCGCACTTTTTCTGCGGAATCAATTCACTCCTGCATTGTCTTCTAATCTGTCCCTGACGCTGTCAGGAGTGCAGGCACGAGGAGACGGAATATGCTATGTTTGGTCACCGTGTCCGTGACGGAACTGCCCGGTTTTTTCAGATGGCTGTGTTGAGCTAGACATCATGCAGGAAGAGACGATTACCAAAATCAATCGGCGCTCAAGAGCCATGGTTCTGCTCATCTTCGTGGCCGTCTTCGCCCTGATCTTCTTCATCCTCTCGCAGACTGGCAATGATGATGCCGATGTGGCCACGGCCGACGCTGATTCATCTACCGGACAGGACGCAAACGAATCGACTCAAACCACCGATCCATCCGATTCCGCTGACAGTGCCATCCAGCAGGATCTCGACCTTTCCTGGCGCGAAAAGGCCGATCTGATCACAGCCGATGGCCAGATCGATCTTGATGAGCAACTGGCGCTGGCTGACCAGGCACTGGAAGAAGGGCGGCTGTACCAGCCCGAATCGGACAACGCCATCCAGTATTACAAGAATATTCTGGCGCAGGACCCGGAGAACGAGGCCGCACAGGATGGTATTCATACCGTGGCCGTCGCTCTCACGCGCCTGATTCAGCAAAAGATTGATGATCACGAACTGGATGATGCAGCCCTGATCTATCCGCGCTTACGGCTGCTGGAGGACACCGAAGAGATTCGCAATGTCGGCGATCAGCTGGAGCGCAAGAAGCGTGCCCGTCAGTTCTTCAATGCGGCCGAGCAGGCCATCGCATCAGGGCAGCTGGTGCCTCCGAATGAACCCAATGCGGTCAACAGTCTGCTCAGGGCCAGAGCGCTCAATCCGGATCATCCCGGTCTCGAATCAAGCGTCATCTCGCTCGAGCAAACCCTGATCAATCAGGCCAATGCCACCAGCCAGGCGCTCGATTTCACTGCCGCTTACCGGCTGTTGTCCGAGGCAGCACGATTACGCGAAAACTCGGGTCTGGTTCTCGATGCCAGCAATCAGATCGAACGATTTCAGCAGCGACAGATCGACGAACGTGTCGAGAACATCATCGGCACCATAGATGTCTACGATTACAGTGCTGCCGAGATTGGTATCATCAATCTGGTTGCACTCGACCCGGATCAGTCGGTCATCGACAATCTCACCGACAGGATTGCCCACCACCGGCTTTACGGTGGCTTTGATGTCGGTCAGCAGTTTGTTGACAAGAGCGATTCGGTGTCCGATCTGCCGACCATGGTGGTGATTCCCGCAGGTGAGTTCACCATGGGCAATTCGTCCAACCGGCGTTCTTCGGCCTATCCCGCACATCAGGTAACAATTCCCTATGGGCTGGCCGTGTCCCAATTCGAGATTACCGTGTCCCAGTTCAGAGCTTTCATCAAGGCGACCGGCTACCAGACCGATGCCGAGCGACTCGGCTATTCGCTGCGCTATGACTATCGAAGCGGTCGAATCAGCCGCAAGAAGCGAGTCAACTGGACCGACGGATACGACGGTCAGAAACCCGAGCCGGATGATCCGGTCATACACGTCTCGTTCAATGATGCCCAGGTCTATGCCGACTGGCTCTCACGTGTCACGGGCGAACGCTACAGACTGCCCTCTGAGGCTGAATTCGAATACTTCCTGCGAGCCGGCAGCCAGACCACCTACTGGTGGGGCAATGACAGTCCTGATTTTCTCGTCGAGAATCTCACCGGTGACAGGGATCGATCACCCAGGCGACGTTCCTGGAATCAGGCCTTCTCCAATTACGATGACAACTACTGGGGCGTGGCACCGGTTGGACAATACGCGGCTAACCCGTTTGGCCTGCATGACGTGGCTGGTAATGTCGAGGAATGGGTCGAGGACTGCTGGCACGATTCCTATGTGCGTGCCCCGGGTGACGGTACGGCCTGGGTCAACAGGGGCTGCAGTGAGCGGGTTATCCGCGGCAGTTACTGGGGCGGTTCACTGGACAAGGCCAGATCGGATTACCGCGCCCCCCTGTCTGCAGAGAGCAGGGGAGCAACGGTGGGTATCAGGGTGGTGCGCGACGTTTCCGTGCTTCGCTACAGAAACATCGCCGGTTGATTACTGCAGACCGGCCGGTTCATCCAGTCCGTTCTGACAGGCAGCACTGCCTGAATCCAGACACTTCTGCAAACCGAATCTCGCGTAGTAACGCGCCGCGTTCTCTTCGGCCAGTTTCTTTTCTTCTTCATTGGTGTAACACAGTCGCTGGTGAATATGTGAACCAACCAGCTTGATGCGCTTGCACTTGATATTGGGGTGGTTGCGGATATCAATCTGACCATCCGATGCCTCGACGACTTCCCTGACGTCATCCGAGACCAGCGTTTTCTCACTCTTGTTCATCGGACGGTAATCAGTCTGGTAGGTGTTTGTTCCTGCACAGGCGGTCACTGTGAGGGCAATCAGGATTATTGACCATGTTTTCATATTGTTCTCCTATTCTGGGCTTCGTTCGACCAGGGATCCGGCACCGCGAATCACGTCAGCTGGTCATACCTGGATACAGGATTGAGGGGTGACACATTCATGTATCCATGTATACGATAAATATCGTACGAACAAGATAATACAAACCGTGTGTCATGTAAACGTCTGAATCAGCCTGATCAGTGTGTGGTGTTTCTGGTCAGCGCCTGGGTGGAGCGATGGTTGGATTGAAGCGTCAGGAAGGGTGAAGTGGGCACACACAGCCGACTGGCTGTGTGTGCTGGATATGAAAATCAGTTACCTGAGCAGACTGCAGGTGTCAGACACTTGTTGTGACCGAATGTACGGTAGTACTGATCGTAAGTCTGTTTGGCCAGAAGCGCTTCTTCCTGTGTGGTGTAACAGATGCGCTTGTGGATGTGAGTACCGACGATCTTGATGCGCTTGCATTTGACATTCTTGTGCTCACGTATATCCAGTTTGCCACCGCTATCATCGACCATGGCCAGAACCTTGGGTGATACCTGGGTTCGTTCACCGTCATTCATGGGACGTTCCTGTACATGAGCTGTCTGTGTACCGGCACAGGCGGCCAGCAGAACACAGAGTACAAGGGCTGTGGTGAGCTTTTGCATTGATATTCTCCGGAAACACTACGACTAAATTCGTAGTATTCATTATAGGGATCGCACCATATTGTGCAAGTAGTGATCAGGAGAATGTTGGTGCCGGGGGAGGGACTTGAACCCTCACACTGTTACCAGTACCGGATTTTGAATCCGGCGCGTCTACCAATTCCGCCACCCCGGCCTGGATGGCAACGAACAATCAATGACTTAGCGATGATCATTCGAGGTCTTTCTAGTTTCGTTTTCAGAATCCGGTGCTACTGAACCCATTTTGTGTCCGTTTGGGACACACTTTGGGACACACTCGTGTACCCGGATTTGAGAGAGGCGAATCATACATTTCTTGTTTAGTAACTGCAATAAGAACGATTCGGATTGTTATTTTTCACTGTTTTGCTGTTCATACTTGTTCACTTAGAATCTGCAAGTTACAGTCGTTTTTATCAATTCAATGATGGATGGATGATGGAACGTAAATCGATAGTTAATATCTTGGAAGAAATGAAACAACGACTTCATTCAGATGTAGTCAGTGCGTACGAAGAACGTGGTCATACTTACGGTTCTGTCAGGGAGAAGTCATGGATAAGATTAGTCTCTCGGTTTCTTAGAGAAAATTTGCCCACGTATGTAAAGGATTTCGAGCATACTGTGCTACCACATATCAGTTTTGGTTCGGATGATCATGAGACACCAGGGCAACACTATTGGCGCTTAAATGGGCATCGAATCGAAGCATTCATAGATTCGATGATTGAAGATGTTAAATCAAATGTACATATGGTCGACAGTGATCTTGTGCATGAAGTCGACAATCAGACTGAAAGCGATGATTCAGCGTCATCGATGCATCACAACAATCAAATTTTTATAGTTCATGGGCATGACCATGAATTCCTACATACAATCGCTAGATTCTTATCAACCCTAGAATTCGATGTCATCATACTTGCTGAACAGGCAAGTGGTGGTAGCACGATAATAGAAAAAATCGAAGAACACACTGATGTTGGTTATGCAGTTGTACTTTACACACCAGATGACGTTGGAAACACTGTAAAAGAAGCAGAGTCTGGCAATCTAAAAGGTAGAGCAAGACAAAATGTTATCTTCGAGCATGGTTACTTGTTTGCAAAAATTGGTAGAGATA
Organism: Lysobacterales bacterium; assembly: GCA_965212525.1. GTDB lineage: Bacteria > Pseudomonadota > Gammaproteobacteria > Xanthomonadales > SZUA-38 > SZUA-38. Next base: position 14,369 of record CBDBVC010000033.1, on the reverse strand, counting down.
GAGTAGCAACAGTAGTCTCAGGTGATGTTGAACTGCCAAGTGACATTAGTGGTGTTGTTTATCAATCAGAAAAAGAATGGAAGCTGGGACTAGCAAAAGAACTTAGAAAAGCTGGTTATCAGTTCGATATGGAAAAGATTCTAAAATAGTAATTCCCATCCAGTGTCGAATATCTACGATTGAAGATGCAATACATATGTAGACTATGCGCCCTCGTAGATAATCTACCTAAGTAGCACCGGTTTCTGAATCTTTTTGTGTCCCATTAGGACACACTTTGGGACACAGTAGTGTGTCCTATACGTCATAAGTGATTGATTTATATAGATATAATGAGGTGATGTGAGGGGATTTTGAATCCGGCGCGTCTACCAATTCCGCCACCCCGGCAGCGAGAAGCAGGTGGGCTAGTATACAGGCAAACTGGGATCAGGCAAGGGCATCAGGGCGCGCCGGACCGTCATGTTCAGCCGTACCCTCAGCTGTCCAGAAACTGGGCCACCACATCGGAAAAACGCTGCTCGTCGACCAGAAACGCATCATGCCCCTGGACACTGTCAAACGGGTGGTAGCTGACCAGTGCGCCGTTTCTGGAAAACAGCTCTCGCAATTGGGCCTGATACTCTACCGGAAACAGGATGTCGGTGGTGACGCCAATCACCAGCGCCCGCTTCAGAGCGGTTCCGGCCAGCGCTGCACCGGCATCGCCGTCGCCGTGATCGGCCAGGTCAAAGGCATCCATGGCACGAGACAGGTACAGGTAACAGTTTGGATCGAAGCTGCTGACAAACTTGTGCGCATGCGACTTCAGGTACGATTCGATCTCGTAACGCGGACCAAAGGGATCAGCATCAGGCGCTGTGATCATGGAACGGCGAAAGCGGTCCTTCCACTCGACCGCAGAACGGTAGGAAATCATGCCCAGCTTTCTTGCATTGCGCATGCCTGTGGCCGGCAGGGTGTCGTGATCTCGGTACAGGCCAGCGTGCCAGTCCGGGTCATCGGTTACCAGGTTACGCTGCAGCGAGCGAATCGCAATGGCAAAGGGTGAGGCCGCCTGGGTGGATGAGATGCTGATGGTGTTCTTCACCAGACCCGGCGCCAGTGCCATGATGGCCAGCGCCACCATCCCGCCCATCGACGGGCCCACCAGGTATTCGATCGAATCGATTCCCAGATGCTGCAGCAACAGTAACTGACTGGCCGCCACATCTTCCAGCGCCAGTTCCGGGAAGCGCGTGGCATACACTTCGCCGTCATCAGGGTGCTCGCTGGCTGGGCCGGTCGAGCCCTTGCAGCTGCCAAGGGAATTGATGCAGATTACAAACCAGCGATCGGTATCGATGGCCTTTCCTGGCCCAACCATGAACTCCCACCAGCCCGCCGCAGGATTGTCCGCGCTGGAGGCGGCATGGGCATCAGGCGACAGTCCGGTGCAGATCAGTATGACGTTGTCGTCATTCTCCGATCGCTTTCCCCAGGTTTCATAGGCCAGCGTGAATTCGCTGAGCTCACCACCGCGATGCATGCTGAACGGTTTGTCGTGGTTGAAATACTGACGGGCGTCTGCCATGTTATCCCTGTTCGCTGAAACACCGATTGCAATCCGCTATTGTCTCGAAATTCGGCAGTCAACACCAGTTGAATATCATCCCGTTACGGCAGCGGCCTGTTCAGGGACACCTAACGCCAGGCGGCAGGAAAAAACTCAATGCAGGGCATTTCGAAACAGGTCACAAGCAGCCAGTCCGACGTTCATCAGCGTCTGATCACGGTACTGGATCGCTACCGGAATAGTCCCTACCGCAAGCCGGTAGCCGCGCACACTCGTGAAGCCTTTCGCCAGTTGATGACTGTCTGTCAGCCAGAGAGCGCAATGATTCTCGACAGTGGCTGCGGTACCGCAGAATCCTCGCGACTTCTGTCGCACCGTTACCCGGATCACACCATCGTTGCGGTTGATCAGTCGGCATCACGACTGTCACGTGCAGGGCTGGCCGAAGACCAGCTGATCCTGGTGCAGGACAACCTGATCCTGCTGCGGGCCGAGATCATGGATCTGTGCCGCCTGCTGGCCGATGATGGCATACGGTTCGACAGGCACTATGCGCTTTACCCCAACCCATGGCCAAAGCCGGGCCACTTGCAGCGCCGCTACCACGCCCACCCCGCATTTATGAGCATGCTGGCGCTGGCACCATGGCATGAACTGCGTACCAACTGGTCAGTCTACGCGGCTGAATTTGCAGCCAGCATCGCGCACCTGACCGGGACAGAAGCCCATTCTGAAACCTTTCTGCCCGATGAACCAGTCTCCGCCTTCGAGCGTAAATACAGCGACAGTGATCATCCGCTGCACAGGGTCAGGGTCGATGGTCTGAAACTGCAAATGTGACAACTTGCAAAATTATGAAGATCGCGATTGAAAACAGGGATGTGTTGATGCTAAAACGTGGCTCAAGGTAGAAGTAACGGAAATCGCGTGTTCAACACCGATTCTGAACATAGATGCAAGTGGTTACGGTAAACGAAGTCAATCAGAGACTGGGCAACCAGGCACCTGTGGTGTCACTGGTCTGTTCGTTCGCGCTTGCACTATGGCTGATCTGGTCCTGGATGGTTGCGCCCGGTCCCTTGCCCATACTGCTGGTCTCTCTCGCCGGCCTGTTGCTGTTGCTGTTTTTCTCACTCGTGCTCGAGCAGATACTGGAGCAGAGCGTGGTGGTGTTCTCCTGGATATTCATGTCAGCCACCTCGGTGGCGGTGAAACTGGCCACCTCGGGTGAGGTTATCGATGTTCACCACTGGCTCGGCATGACATCAGTCGGCTGGTTCTCTCTGGTTGCCATCACACTCAGGCAGTGGCAGATGGAACCGCTGGCATTCATGCAGACAGTCTCGTCCACCACGCGAATCGGCTGGTTTGTCCCATTTATTCTGGCACTCATATCGAGCACCTACGTGCTGTTTTCGCCCGAGTTTTACGGCGTCAATGCTCTTTATGTGATCATCCCATTGCTGGTCGGTGCACTGTGTGGTCAGACCTATCGCTCACTGGGATTTATCAAGACCGCATCGGAAAGCCACAGTTATGTCGCCGGGCTGGTGGAATCCGGCCTCAAGCAGGTGGATGAGCTCATCGCCGATTACAAGCTACCGGCCGCACGGCGCCTGCTGGAGAAGCTGTCCGAGCTGGCACCGCTGAATGACGAGGTCAAGCGGGCCTCCTACACGGTCTGGAAATACGACCCCAAGCACGAATTCTTCCACGCAACGGCCGCCGAGTTGCTCGATCGTCCAGGCAATGATGATGAGACCAATGATGAAGTCGCCACACTGTTTGACGACTACATGGCCGTCACGCAAGGCCAGCCGAATCTGCCCGACAAGATGTTCCTGCGCCTGTCGCGACGATTCTCCGGCATGTCGCGACTCGTGGATGCGGCCCTGATCGTCAACCTGTTCCTGCAGCGCGACAAGATGCACGAAGACCTGCCAACCAGCATGCTGGCACTGTCGCAGGCCTACTTGCTGGCCGACAAACCCAACAAGGCATTCGATTATTCCGAACGCCTGCTCGAACTGTTTCCCACCAGCACCGAACGAAGCGCCGCCAGACGCATCATTCGCAAGGTCAGGCCCAAGGGCTGATTGCACTACAAACCGTGTGTGGCGTGGCGTGTTGGTGTAGAATGCCTCGCCTGATTTTTCATACCGACACACCCGATGACAAGCAACGAGTCAAAACCGCGAAATTTCATTCGCAACATCATTGATAACGACCTGAAAACCGGCAAGAACGGTGATCGTGTGGCCACCCGGTTTCCACCCGAACCCAACGGCTATCTGCATATCGGGCATGCCAAGTCGATTTGCCTGAATTTTGGCATTGCTGCCGATTACAACGGTACCTGCAACCTCCGCTTCGATGACACCAATCCGGCCAAGGAAAGTGATGAATACATCCAGGCGATCAGGGCCGATCTGGAGTGGCTGGAATTCGACTGGCATGAGCTGTGTCATGCCTCCAATTATTTTGAGCAGCTGTACGGCTATGCCGAGGAGCTGATCAGCAAGGGCCTGGCCTATGTCGACAGCCAGAGTGCCGATGAAATACGCGAGAACCGCGGCACCCTGACCGAGCCGGGAACAGACAGCCCGTATCGAGAGCGCAGCGTGGAGGAAAACCTGACGCTGTTCCGCGCCATGCGTGCCGGTGATTTCGAGGACGGTGAACACGTGCTGCGTGCCCGCATCGACATGGCCTCGCCCAATGTCAACATGCGCGACCCGATCATCTATCGCATCAAGCGCATGCATCATCACAACACCGGTGATGCCTGGTGCATCTATCCGATGTACGACTTCA
>CBDBVC010000033.1:0-5000 GCA_965212525.1 Lysobacterales bacterium | reverse complement strand
GTCTGTTGTTAACGCAACAGATGAAGAGACAAGCTGTAAAGGTGTTAGTGATTTGTGATGTAACTTGAGACGTTGTTTTTGGGTTATATGACCAAGTGACTAAGCGCACACGGTGGATGCCTTGGCGGTAGGAGGCGATGAAGGACGTGGCAGTCTGCGAAAAGCCACGGGGAGCCGGCACACAGGCTTTGATCCGTGGATGTCCGAATGGGGAAACCCGACTGTTTTAGGACAGTCATCCTTACCTGAATATATAGGGTAAGGAAGCGAACCCGGAGAACTGAAATATCTAAGTACCCGGAGGAAAAGAAATCAACCGAGATTCCGCTAGTAGCGACGAGCGAACGCGGAATAGCCCAAAAGTCATTATCATTCTAGTAGAGCGGGTTGGGAAACCCGGCCATAGAAGGTGATAGCCCTGTACACGAAAGGGTGATAGTGATGAATGTGAGTAGGGCGGGGCACGTGAAACCCTGTCTGAACATGGGAGGACCATCTTCCAAGGCTAAATACTACCTACCGACCGATAGTGAACTAGTACCGTGAGGGAAAGGCGAAAAGAACCCCGGAGAGGGGAGTGAAATAGACCCTGAAACCGTGTGCGTACAAGCAGTCAGAGCCCAGCTACTTAGCGACTTTCAAAGGATAAGCATGTATTACGTATACATTCTTCAAAATCAATCAAATGATCGTGACATTTATATCGGATCCACATCCGATCTGAAGCGACGATTGAAAGAGCACAACCGAGGTGACAACAAGTCAACCCGAGGTCGTGAATGGAAGATCCTGTATTACGAGGCTTATCAAAAAGAAACAACAGCAAGAGAACGTGAGCGTAAGTTGAAATCTCACGGTCGCTCAAAGCAGTTGTTGATTGAGAGAGTTACTAAGTAGCTGGGTGATGGCGTACCTTTTGTATTATGGGTCAGCGACTTACTTTCAGTAGCAAGGTTAAGCGGATAGTGGAGCCGAAGGGAAACCGAGTCTTAATAGGGCGAATAGTTGCTGTGAGTAGACCCGAAACCGGACGATCTAGCCATGGCCAGGGTGAAGGTTGAGTAACATCAACTGGAGGCCCGAACCGGGTAATGTTGAAAAATTATCGGATGAGCTGTGGTTAGGAGTGAAAGGCTAACCAAGTCCGGAGATAGCTGGTTCTCCTCGAAAGCTATTTAGGTAGCGCCTCGCGTCTTACTCTCGGGGGTAGAGCACTGTTATGGCTAGGGGGTCACACCGACTTACCAACCCATGGCAAACTCCGAATACCGAGAAGTACAATCGCGGGAGACACACGGCGGGTGCTAACGTCCGTCGTGGAAAGGGAAACAACCCAGACCGCCAGCTAAGGTCCCCAAATCACTGCTCAGTGGGAAACGATGTGGAAAGGCCCAGACAGCCAGGAGGTTGGCTTAGAAGCAGCCACCCTTTAAAGAAAGCGTAATAGCTCACTGGTCGAGTCGGTCTGCGCGGAAGATTTACCGGGGCTAAGTAGTGTACCGAAGCTGCGGATGCGTGTTTACACGCATGGTAGAGGAGCGTTCTGTAAGCCTGCGAAGGTGAACTGAGAAGTTTGCTGGAGGTATCAGAAGTGCGAATGCTGACATGAGTAACGATAATGCGGGTGAAAAGCCCGCACGCCGGAAGCCCAAGGTTTCCTTACGCAACGTTAATCGGCGTAGGGTGAGTCGGCCCCTAAGGCGAGGCAGAAATGCGTAGTCGATGGGAAGCAGGTTAATATTCCTGCACCAGTTACTGCTGCGATGGCGTGACGGAGAAGGCTAGATCAGCAAGGCGATGGTTGTCCTTGTTTAAGCCTGTAGGCTGGGGGATTAGGCAAATCCGGTCCCCTGTTAAAGCTGAGAGGTGATGACGATCCCTATTATTGGGAGAAGTGATCGATGCCCTGCTTCCAGGAAAAACGTCTAAGCATCAGGTAGTGACTGACCGTACCGTAAACCAACACAGGTAGGCAGGATGAGAATTCCAAGGCGCTTGAGAGAACTCGGGTGAAGGAACTAGGCAAAATGGTACCGTAACTTCGGGAGAAGGTACGCCCTTGCTGGTGATTGGACTTGCTCCATGAGCTGGTGGGGGTTGCAATAAAATGGTGGCTGCGACTGTTTATTAAAAACACAGCACTCTGCAAACTCGCAAGAGGACGTATAGGGTGTGACGCCTGCCCGGTGCCGGAAGGTTAATTGATGGGGTTATCTTCGGAGAAGCTCTTGATCGAAGCCCCGGTAAACGGCGGCCGTAACTATAACGGTCCTAAGGTAGCGAAATTCCTTGTCGGGTAAGTTCCGACCTGCACGAATGGCGTAACGATGGCCACACTGTCTCCACCCGAGACTCAGTGAAATTGAAATCGCTGTGAAGATGCAGTGTACCCGCGGCTAGACGGAAAGACCCCGTGAACCTTTACTACAGCTTCACACTGAACTTTGACTATTCTTGTGTAGGATAGGTGGGAGGCATTGAAGCGTTGTCGCTAGATGACGTGGAGCCAACCTTGAAATACCACCCTGGTGTATTTGGAGTTCTAACCCATGACCCTGAATCGGGTCAGGGGACAGTGTGTGGTGGGTAGTTTGACTGGGGCGGTCTCCTCCCAAAGAGTAACGGAGGAGTACGAAGGTGCGCTCAGCACGGTCGGACATCGTGCATAGAGTATAAAGGCAAAAGCGCGCTTGACTGCGAGAGCGACGGCTCGAGCAGGTACGAAAGTAGGTCTTAGTGATCCGGTGGTTCTGAATGGAAGGGCCATCGCTCAACGGATAAAAGGTACTCCGGGGATAACAGGCTGATACCGCCCAAGAGTTCATATCGACGGCGGTGTTTGGCACCTCGATGTCGGCTCATCACATCCTGGGGCTGTAGCCGGTCCCAAGGGTATGGCTGTTCGCCATTTAAAGTGGTACGCGAGCTGGGTTTAGAACGTCGTGAGACAGTTCGGTCCCTATCTGCCGTGGGCGTTGGAAATTTGAGGGAAGCTGCTCCTAGTACGAGAGGACCGGAGTGGACGAACCTCTGGTGTTCCGGTTGTCACGCCAGTGGCATTGCCGGGTAGCTATGTTCGGAAGGGATAACCGCTGAAAGCATCTAAGCGGGAAGCCCCTCCCAAGATGAGATTTCCCTGAGGACGAGATCCTCCATAAGGACCCTTGTAGACGACGAGGTTGATAGGCTGGGTGTGGAAGTTCAGTAATGGATGAAGCTAACCAGTACTAATTGTCCGAGAGGCTTGGTCATATAACACCAAAAGCAATGTCGTACGCGACACGTAGCGCTCTTGAATCAAAAATAATTTCGAATGTAGCTGTATTGCCGTAAGGGTGATGCAGTGTGAATGGAGCAATCCATTCGACGAGTATGCCTGGTAGTCATAGCGGTGTTGAACCACCCGACTCCATCCCGAACTCGGAAGTGAAACGCACCAGCGCCGATGGTAGTGTGGGAGATCCCATGTGAGAGTAGGTCGCTGCCAGGCTTTAAGATCAGAACCCCGATCAGAAATGGTCGGGGTTTTTTTATGTCTGAAATATATGTACAGAATACATCTGATAATGCTTACATATATTCATCCAATGTAGTGATATATTTACAAAAAATCTGAAAAGGAAGTCGGATGTTAATATTTACTCGTAAAAACAGTGAAGTAATTCATATAGGCGATGAAATTCAACTTGTTGTACTTGAAATCAAAGGGAGCTACGTTCGACTAGGCATCAACGCCCCAGACAATGTCCAGATCGATCGAGAAGAAATTCGTACAAAAAAGTTAGATACAATTTTAGACATGGCTTGAGTGAAAAGCATGGCCGTTACATCCGTGAACTAGAAGCATTGGATCACTAAAATGCCTCAATAGGTTAATCCTGTTGGGGCTTTTTTTACTGAAGAATTCGTGAATCTAGATTAGATGCTTACCTAGTTGCAGATCTCAGTTAATCGTAAGCCTTGCAAACAGTTAAGTTCTCAACATCTGAGAATGGACTCACGTACTATAAATTACCGGAAAATGTCGGAACAGGGGCAAATGTTGTCTATTCGATTGATGTGCTACCAAGTCGATTGATCACACATTGATTGTCTGTTACCGTCATTGACTGATGGTTTTGGTGCGTTGACCAAACCTCAACTCCCAGACTTGCAGAGGTGGTGCTCGCGGTCTGTACAAGGAAAAAGGAGACCACCACACCTCAAAAACCCGACAGTAACACAACTTTACTGACTAATTGATGGTTTCAAATTGGTGAATATCAGCTCATAAATTAACACGGCATGAACTGACTATACCTGCTATTAGGCCAGCCTGTTAAATAGCCTTGTGCTATCTGACTCCAATCATAAATGAACATCTAGTTGTTGAGAGCAGTACCGTCTCGACATGTCAGGTTACTGTCTGTTCTAAAAGTCATCGTAATGCGCTTGGTAAGCGATAAACCCGATAATTACACTATTTATAAATTCACTGATCGTTTGTGCGGACGATCTGCGATTAATTGAAGAGCTCACTTGATTATGCTGCCTTTTTTGTAGAGGCGAGCATGTGATATCCATTATGGAAATGACATACAAAATGAAATCGACACTCATCCGAATCGTTGCCCTGGCATCACTCACCGTTCTGATCTCTACCAACGCCTGGAGTCAGGCATTCATGGTCCCCGTAGGCAGCTCTGGTGGCTCTAGTAAGCCAGATGAAACCAACGGCAAGCCTGGCTCGCTGGGCGGTTCTGGCAATGCTGGTTTCGCACAAACACGGCTCAGTTCAAGTGATGGCCGCTTTACGCTTGGCTTCAAGCGCGAAGCGGGCGTGCGCTACAGAATAGTCGAGCTCACGGCAGACCGAAGTCGCAAGGAATACCCAGCATTCGGTCGTGACGAAGTGTCGTTCTACAAGCCCAGAAACGGGCGATATCAGTACATGCTGGAAGCCTGTCGGGCCGGTAACAACATCGGTCTGCCAGGAACCAGGCCACCGCTGAACTGCGTTT
>CBDBVC010000032.1:0-248191 GCA_965212525.1 Lysobacterales bacterium | reverse complement strand
CCGATTTGAAATTGTGGATTGTGAAGAGGCTACTGTGCGCCTCATATTTCATGATGCGACGGATTTCTCCGATCCCGCATGGGGGTTCAGGATATTTGCTCCCTCACAATCTGGTGGTACCCAGTTTTCATGGCAGGACTTTCAGGCCATCACATCAGGTAATGAATGGGAACTGACCCTTGCTGATGGCCAGTTGGGTGATGTACGTCCCAACAACGGTCGCATCCTGTTCCAGGGCGGCCCCGGTTTCTTCAATGACGATCTGTTCGAAGACGGGTTCGAGGATTGATTCAGTTGCCTCGTCGTCATCACCTGTCCCGGGTGATGACGACCGGGCCTGGGTAATGCAGCAGCTGTGCTGCCGATACATCCCTCAGCGACACACTTCAAAGTACATGATGATGCCATGATAATCATGGCGCAGAGATCTGCATCAGGGTAAAATTCACCTGATTATCTTTCTGGCATGAGCTATCGCTGGACGCACGGCATGAGCGCGTTCAGCCTTCGTATTGTGGTCAGTTGGAAATCAGATGAAAACCACCTGCAATGGTTCAGCAGCATCCGGCGTGATGGCTTCCTGTGGACAAGAGAAGATGACTGTCCAAGCCACTCGACGGTCTTGACCAGTGCAGTGACAACGCACTCATTGAGCGGCGTAGACTTTATCAGGAAACAAAGATGCGTATTGGAATACCCAAAGAAATCAAGAATCGTGAATACCGGGTCGGTCTGACGCCTGCGTCAGTGCGGGAGTTCACCGCACGTGGGCATGAGGTATTTGTACAGACTGATGCCGGTGTGGAAATCGGATTGTCAGATTCGGATTATGAAACCGTTGGAGCCCGTATCCTGCCGGATGCGCCCTCGGTATTCGAAACCGCCGAGATGATCATCAAGGTGAAAGAGCCCCAGGCGGTAGAACGCGCGATGCTGAACGAGAAGCATCTGCTGTTCACCTATCTGCATCTGGCACCGGACCGCCCGCAGACTGACGACCTGATCGCCAGTGGCGCAACCTGCATAGCCTACGAAACGGTGACTGATCGAATCGGTCGTCTGCCGTTGCTGGCACCGATGTCGGAAGTTGCCGGGCGTCTTTCGATTCAGGCTGGTGCAGCCTGTCTCGAGAAGGCCAAGGGCGGTGCCGGCATTCTGCTCGGTGGCGTGCCGGGTGTACAACCGGCCAGTGTCACCATCATCGGTGGCGGTGTGGTCGGGCTGAATGCGGCACAGATGGCAGTGGGCCTTGGCGCCAATGTTCGCGTGCTCGATCGTGATCTCGATGTGTTGCGAAGAATTGACCAGATGTTCGATAGCCGGATACATACCGTCTATTCGACGGCTGACACCATCGAGGAGTGCGTGCTGGACTCGGATCTGGTTGTGGGTGGCGTATTGATTCCAGGTGCCGCCGCACCCAAACTGGTGACGCGTGAACACATCGCCAGCATGAAGAAGGGTTCAGTCGTCGTTGATGTGGCCATCGATCAGGGCGGCTGTTTTGAAACTTCGAAACCGACCACACACGATGATCCAATCTATATCGTTGATGAGGTGGTGCATTACTGTGTTGCCAACATGCCCGGTGCTGTCGCCAGAACATCCACGTTCTCACTCAATAACGCCACACTGCCATTCGCACTCGCCCTGGCCAACAAGGGTGCGCGTCAGGCCATGCTGGATGATGTTCACCTTCTCAATGGTCTCAATGTGCATCAGGGCAAGCTGACCTGCCGTGAAGTGGGTGAAGCGCTGGACATGCCATTTGTCGAGCCCCTGGAAGCACTCAGTCAGTAAGACAGTGATTCACGGACGCCGGGCAGGACAGCAGCCTGCCCGGTTTCATCTGCGCCATGATTCACAGTGCCTGGCGAACTCAGTCAGTGCCTGTTCAGTGATGGTGTAGGGCACCACAAACCGGTACAGCCTGTCGTAACCAGGCCAGGGGTGATACTGCACACCGGCAGATTGAAGATGGTTATGCAGACGGTCACCAAGAAAACAGAAAACCTCATTGGCCTGGCAGGGCACAGCCAGCCGGGCATCATCGAGATTGTCTAGCGCAGCTGCGACCCTGGTGGCACCATCATTAGCCTCACGTGCAAGTTCAAGCCACAGGTCATTGTCCAGATAGGCCAGCAATTGAGCTGAGACATAGCGCATCTTGGACAGCAGATGCCCCCCCTTCATGCGAATCCTGCCAAATTGCCGTGCCTGTGACGGCTTTAAGAATACGACCGCTTCGGCTGCCATGGCACCGTTCTTGGTGGCCCCGAACGACAACACGTCAATGCCGCTGTCAACAGTGAGCTGCCGTGCGGTACACCCCTGACTGACCAGGGCATTGGCGAACCGGGCACCGTCCATGTGCAGAGTCAACTCATGAGTGCGTGCCAGTTCTGACAAGGCCTGCAATTCGGCTGGCGTGTAGACCGTTCCCCATTCAGTCGCCTGGGTCACGGAAATCAGCGATGGCAACGGGTCATGATCGCCCTTGAGACCAAGGCAGCCAAGCGCCTGTTCGATTTCAGGTGGCCCCAGCTTTCCATCTGAACCATCAAGTGGAAACAGTTTGGCGCCATGACTGTAGAATTCCCCGGCACCGCACTCGTCGACATGCAGGTGAGCCTCCCTGTGGCAGAACACCGCGCCATAGGGTGGAACACATTGTGCCAGTGTCATCGCATTGGCTGCTGTGCCACTGACAAGCGGAAACACAACCACCTCAGTTTCAAACAGTTCAGAGAATCTTTCAGTCAGTTTTGCAGTCAGCACATCGGCACCGTAGGCATGCGCGTCACCCGAATTTGCCGCCATGAGAGCGTCGAAGATTTTCGGGTGTACGGGAGCCTCATTATCGCTTCTGAAATTGATGGTCATGGTGTATTCTTTGCCTGCGTGACTGAACGTGTGAACGTATACCATGTCAGTGCAGCAGTCCAGCGTGTTGAAGCCGATTGGAAGCACCGCTTGTTGCCACTCATCCTGGCTGGTATCAGAACAAATGCAACATCAATGGCCTTGGCACCGAGGCCTGGCAACGGGGATAGACATGACATCGCTTGATGAGAAAAAACTGGCCGAAATCAAACGCGAGTTCGATTACTTTGACGAGGACGGCAGTGGCTTGCTGGATCTGGATGAGTTCCGGCAGTTATTCGCCATCCTGGCACCTGAATCGAGCAGGAAAGAGGCAGATGAAGGTTTCAGTGCCATCGATGAGGACGGCAGTGGCAAAATCGATTTTCAGGAGTTTGTCGACTGGTGGCAAACCAACTGGCTGGTTTACTGATACGCTGAGTTGAACAGGTTCATCATCAGTCTGCTGATCGGCCTGTTGCTCACTGCCTGTGGCAGTACGCCACCGACGGATTCCGACAACCTGTGTTCGGTGTTTGAAGAAAAGCCCAAGTGGCTGAAACATGCCCGCAACAGTGAATCCCGCTGGGGAACACCGATGCATGTGCAGATGGCCATCATGTACCAGGAATCACGCTACGTCAGCGATGCGAGGCCGGGCAGAAAGAAAATTCTGTGGGTCATTCCAGGGCCCAGAAAGTCATCAGCCTTCGGTTTTGCACAGGTCAAGGACGAAACCTGGGACTGGTACAAAAAGGATACCGGAAACCGCGGTGCAGATCGGGACAAGTTCAAGGATGCCATCGATTTCATCGGCTGGTACACGGGTGTGAGTCAGCAACGCCTGGGTATATCCAAGTGGGACCCGAAAAACCAGTACCTGGCCTACCACGAGGGACACGGTGGCTACGAGCGCGGCACCTACCGCTCCAAACAGTGGCTGCTGGACGTGGCTGCACGAGTCGACAGCAATGCCCGCAACTGGGGTGTTCAGCTCAAGCAGTGTGGCATTCGCTGAACGGCCGGGCTGCGCTTCAGTAATCGTGACTGTTCTGGCTAATCCTGATCAGGCTTGACATCACCCGCAGACCGGTGTGCCAACCGATTCAGCGTGATCACTTCTTCTGATTCATCGGTCAGTTCCCTGCGCAGGGTTTCTTCATCGAGCAGGGCATTGGCACCAGCCTTGAGGTGTTCGAAAACTTCCTTGTAGCTGTCTGTCATCTGGTCGACGGCAGTGGCTGTCTGCCTGAAATGCTCGGCAACCTGCTGGCGATACTGCTCCAGTTCACGAACGGCCTCATCAGGCGCTGATGAGGATTTGCGTTTCATCCAGAAGAATGTGCCAGCAAAGGCCAGCAGTGCTCCGGCGAGAAAAGCGATAAGTATCTGTACGAATGATTCCATTAGGGTATGTACCTGAATCGGGTTCCTTTGAACATGAACACCAGATCCTTCTTGTTGATGTGAAGCAGCTTCAAGCCACCTTCGAGGTCATCGCCTTCAATGTAGACTTCACCATTGATGCGGGCAAAACGTTTTGTGTCGTCGTCACTGCTGCGCCATCCGATCACCGATATTTCAGGCAGTTGAGATCGCAGTGACCAGCTCAGTTCGGCGACTGATTTCAATTCATCCGGTGATGCGCTGACTGCGGCGGCCGGTTCAGCCTCTGCACTGTCCTGAGACCAGGTGATTTCGGGCTGGATGATCAATTGCATCATGACAAACAGGGCGGTGATTCTTTTCATAGGGTTCGCTCGAACACCGGAAAGTGACCCGTTGTCCTGTCCTGAAGAAATTGTTTCAACGTGTGTTCGACCATCGGAAATGCCAAACGATCCCACGGAATATTATCCGATTTGAACAGGCGCACATCACTGCTTTCCGATCCGATACCAAATTCACCATTCATCAATTCGCCAAGATACAGCATATACACCTGGCCAACCCTCGGGATGCTGTAGACCGCATAGAGGGTCGGGTCTACCGGTCTGGCCAGGGCTTCTTCATGACATTCCCTGACTGCTCCCTGCATTGAGGTCTCATCCAGCTCCATGAATCCAGCCGGTATGGTCCACAATCCGTGCCTGGGTTCTATGGCACGTTTTGCCAGCAGAATATCGTCGCCGGAATACAGCAGACAGCCTGTCACGATCTTCGGGTTGAGATAGTGAATGGTGTCACATTGTCCACAGACATGTCTTTCACGGTTGTCATCGACAGGAACAAACAGTGTGACATGACCTGAACCGCATTGGCTGCAAAACTTCATGATTCAATTATGAGGGCCGGGGAGCCAAAACTAAAGGCCGGTAACCGAGCTTCGGGCTCAGTCTGAATACATCTTCGACATGGCATTGACAATGCGCTGATAGGACTCATGACGGTGAGTGCTGATTCTGTCATCAGTGACTGCCTGCTTGATGGCGCAGCCCGGTTCATGCATGTGAGTGCAGTTGTTGAAACGGCACTGTCCGGCAAAGTCACCGAACTCGGTGAATCCCGCTGCAATCTGCCCGGCTGGCATGTTCCACAGGCCATACTCCCATACTCCGGGTGAGTCGATGATGCCCTCATCTTCTGATGAGCCGGCTTGGTCCAGTCGGTACAGTGTCGTGGTAGTTGTGGTATGACGACCCTTGCCGGTTGTATCGGAAATCGCCGCGGTTTGCAGCTCCAGGTCAGGAATGACTCTATTGATCAGACTGGTCTTGCCGACGCCTGACTGGCCAACGAAGATACTGATCCGGCCTTGAAGCGTGTTGATCAGCTGTTCGATACCGGAACCACTCCCGGAACTGGTCAGCAGGGTTCTGATGCCAAGTTCGCCATAGAACTGTGTGATATCGTGCCATTGATCATCAGCATCATCTATCAGGTCCTGTTTGTTGATGACAATCACTGGTGTGGCCGAGACAGCATGGCAGGCGACCAGGTATCGATTCACCAGATCCCGGGTGGGCGCGGGTTCGGGTGCGATGCAGATCAGCGCCTGATCCACATTGGCAGCAATGACCTGAGAGCGACCTCGCCGATCACCACGTGCGAATTCATTGTGGCGTTCATGAATCTGTCTGACCCAGCGACCGCCTGACTCGACCCGGATCGAGACGTGGTCGCCACAGACCGGCCGACCAACCGATCGCTTCTGCTGACAGCCGAGCAGGACATGATCCGGCCGTTCCACGATGCATTCTGCGCCATGGCTGCAGATCACCACGCCGTCAAAGTCATCTGGGTGTTGAGTCATTCAGGATCCGGATTCTGTTAATTGAGTAGTCAAAAGCGCACTAAGGGTCAATGCCACATCATGATACGTGCTACCATCCGTTCCTGACAAGCAACAGTGGATGTTCGGGGGCAGATGAACGATACCGCGCACAGGGGTAACCGGATCAACAGACAGCCTGGTGCAGGCAACAAGCCATCATCATGGCTGGTCGCTGCCGCACTGGCAGTCCCCCTGACACTGACCACGCCACTGAATCTGGCACTGCTCAATCCGGAAGACGTGTCAGTAAACCCGGTGTTGCTGCTGTCGATTCTTGCGGCCCTGGCATTCGTAACAACGCTGGTAATCATGGCGGTGATCCGGCTGTTACCATCTCGTATCCGCTCCTGGATCTGCGCACTTGTTCTGTCACTCTCGGCGGCCACCGCTGTGCAGGCCTATGCCATTCACGGGCTGTTTGACTATGGCGTCTTCAACGGAACACCGATCAACTGGCAGAAGTTCGGCATCTGGTTCTGGCTGGAGTCGCTGCTGCTGATTGTATTCATGGCAGCGGTCATCTGGTTCATCAGGCCACGTCCCGGCGTTCAACAGAATCTCGCGTTGTTACTGATCATTCTTGCCCTGGTTCAGCCGGTTGGGAATCTGGGGAAAATGTCACAACTGAGCGAGGCCGAAGTGCAATCACTGGACTTTGATGCCAGTGTGTTCGGTTTTTCCAGGAATCTGAATGTGATCCATCTGCTGCCTGACGGGTTTCAGTCTGACCTGGCACAGGAAGTCCTGGCTGCAGACCCGGAGCTTGCCAGCAGATTTGAAGGCTTCACGCTCTATTCCGACCACCTCGGCCAGTTTCAGGGAACTGCACCGTCTGTGCCGACCATGCTCACCGGCAGGCGCTTTGATCTGGACGCTGGATACAATTATCCGGCCATGAAACAGGATCTTGAAGCCAACAGTTATCAGGTAAAACTGGTCGATCGGGGTTTCCGAATGGATTTTGTGCCGCTTTCCATCGCAGGCTGCATCAAGGCTGCCGACAGCTGTGTGCCACGCCCTTTCAATGACCTCAAGGCACGAGGCTATTACATGACACGCACAGGCATGAGCAGTTTTGCCAAGCTGACGGATCTGACACTGTTCAGGCACGGTCCGCTGAGCCTGAAGCAATTCGTCTATGCTGATGGACGCTGGGTCAATTCCAGCAAGAGTCTCGATGGAGCCTCACCGTACCCGGACCCAGTCCTGCATGAATGGCAACAGAACATGACGGTGGATCTCGATCAGCCGGTCTACAAGTGGTATCACTACATCGGCACACACACACCACCGCAGTGGGACAGCCAGTGTGAATATGACCCGACGCTTGAACGGTCGCGTGAGAATTACCTGTCACAGGCGCGCTGCGTACTTGAAGGCATGGCATCGTTTTTCGACAGGCTCAGGGCAGAGGATATCTATGACAGGACCATCATCGTGGTCAGTGCAGATCACGGTGTCAATATCGAGGCACCCGGACTGGACGGCGATCCGGTCAATTACGGCATATACAATGACCGTTTCTTTGGAACAGCGCACCCGCTGTTCATGATCAAGCCGCTGAATGACAGTGAACCGTACAGCATCAGTGATCTGCCCACCGCAATGGTCGATGTGGGGCCAACACTGATGGACCTGGTCGACGTCTCTCCACCCGGTGATGATTCTTCGCCTGCATCAACCGAGTTGTCGGCGCAGCCGAATGAACAGGCAAACGAACTGGGCCTGGCTGTCAGTCTGCTGCAACTGGACGAGACGCTCAGGACGAATCGACGGCGCAGCTATCACCGTTATCAGCCGAGTTCGTTCTGGAGCGG
The DNA here is from genome assembly GCA_965212525.1 of Lysobacterales bacterium. GTDB lineage: Bacteria > Pseudomonadota > Gammaproteobacteria > Xanthomonadales > SZUA-38 > SZUA-38. Next base: position 240,238 of record CBDBVC010000032.1, on the reverse strand, counting down.
CGAGCCGGTCGAATACGTGTCCTATGAGGTTCGAGGTGATGCACGGCAGCGGGACAACTGGCGACTGACGGGTCTGCACGGACGCATCGACATCCCATCTGCCTATGACAGAATCGCCATGCCGGTTATTGGCGAGTTCTCCGAGGGGCTGTCACTGAGTCTGTCAAAACAGGACTCGCAGAAGGCAGCCTGGGTTCCTGGTCATGAATTCTATCTGCTCATGGATCCGTCACAGTCTCCCGAAAACCAAGATTCGATGCATCAACTGATCGTTCAGTATTGTGTTCCACAGGGTGTCGATGAGCAATCGGTGACGGTATCAGTCAACGGCAGACAGCTCGCACTGGATCACCCGCTTGTCCGGACTGACCGCCGTTGCAGCAACGAATGGCAGGAGCTGAATCTTGAAGTGCCATCCTCATCACTGCAGCAGAGTGAAAATTTCTGGATTTTCCATTTCAGGAATCTGTGGCAGCGTGAAGACGGCAAGCCGCCCCTGAGTATCCTGCTTCGATCAATTGAGCTGAGTTGATGGACTGGTTACACTGTCGATACAAGGCTGACAAAGGAATTTCATGTGCGTGATGCCCAGAACCTGATCTGGATTGATCTGGAGATGACCGGTCTGGATACAGACAATGACCTGATTATCGAAATCGCGACGATCGTCACCGACAAGAATCTGAATGAAATCGCGACAGGACCGGTTTTTGCCATTGGCCAGAGTGAGCAGACTCTGGAGTCGATGGACAAGTGGAATCGCAGGCAGCACGGCAATTCGGGGCTCTGGCAACGTGTCCTGGACAGTGACACCACGGTAGAGCAGGCCGAGCAGGGCACCATCGAATTTCTCGAGCGTCACGTCGCACCGGGCATGTCACCCATGTGTGGCAACAGCATTTGCCAGGACCGCCGTTTCATGGCCAGACTGATGCCGACTCTGGAGGATTATTTCCACTACAGGAACCTGGATGTCAGCACCATCAAGGAGCTGTCACGTCGCTGGTCACCCCGGTTGATGGAAGGTTTCAGCAAACAGTCTTCCCACCTTGCCCTGGAGGACATTCGCGACTCGATCGACGAGTTGCGCTACTACCGAAAATACATGGGCCAGCTGGCAGGCAAGGGAAACCCCGAGAGTTCCCAGTAATCAGCCAGATATACCGGCGCGATGCATCATTTGGTGCTGTCTGACAGTGCAGCCAGCCGGTGCCACGTCGGCACGATAGTATCGGGATTGAGCGACACACTTTCGATCCCCTCGGACATCAGCCACTCGGCCAGATCGGGGTGATCGGACGGTCCCTGACCGCAGATACCGATGTACTTGTTCTGTGCACGGCAGGCCGAGATCGCTATCGACAGCAGTTTCTTGATGGCCGGATCCCGCTCATCAAACAGATGCGCAATCAGACCCGAGTCGCGATCAAGCCCCAGGGTCAACTGGGTCAGGTCGTTCGAGCCGATCGAAAAGCCGTCGAAATACTCGAGAAATTCAGTGGCCATCAGTGCATTGGACGGCAGTTCACACATCATGATGATCTTCAGGCCATCTTCACCTCGTACCAGACCATTCTCGGCCAGCAGTGAGACGCAGGCACTGGCTTCATCCAGTGTCCGGACGAACGGAATCATCGCCCACACATTCTTCAGTCCCATCTCATCACGTACCTGTCTCAACGCCCGGCACTCAAGCTCGAAACAGGGACGGAAGGAATCATCAATGTATCGAGATGCCCCCCGAAATCCGAGCATCGGATTCTCTTCATCCGGTTCATACTGGCCACCGCCGATCAGGTTGGCATATTCATTTGACTTGAAGTCGGACAGGCGGACGATGATCGGTTCAGGATCGACTGACGCGGCCAGTGTGGCAATCCCCTCGGCCAGCTTGTCGACGTAAAAACCCACAGGATCGTTGTATCCGGCCATCTGTCGCTTGATTTCAGTGATTGTTTCAGCTGGCTGCTTGTCGAATTCCAGTAATGCGCGTGGATGCACGCCGATCATCCGGTTGATGATGAATTCGAGGCGGGCCAGTCCGATACCCCGATTCGGCAGTTGGGCAAAATCGAAGGCACGGTCAGGATTGCCGACATTCATCATGATCTTCAGATCGATCTCGGGCATCTTCTCGATATCCGATGTCTGAATCTCGAAATCCAGTATGCCTTCGTAGATATAGCCGGTATCGCCTTCGGCACAGGATACTGTGACATCAATATCGTCGCCGATGCGTTTTGTTGCATCGCCACAGCCGACAACGGCAGGGATACCCAGTTCACGTGCAATGATGGCGGCGTGGCAGGTGCGGCCACCACGGTCGGTCACGATCGCGGCAGCGCGTTTCATGACAGGCTCCCAGTCCGGGTCGGTCATGCCGGTTACCAGGACATCGCCGGGCTGTACGCGATCCATTTCGTCAACCGAACGGATCACGCGAGTTCTTCCGGCACCGATACGCTGGCTGATGCTGCGGCCCTCGGCAATGACAGTGCCGCGTGTACTCAATCGGAAGCGTTCGATGACGCCTCCGCGGCTTCTGCTCTTGACGGTTTCCGGTCTGGCCTGAACGATGAACAGCTTGCCACTGACACCGTCCTTGGCCCATTCGATATCCATCGGTCTGCCGTAATGTTTTTCGATGACCACCGCCTGGTGTGCCAGTTGCTCGACCTCATCCTGGTTGAGTGAGAATGACGTCCGCTCCTGTTCGCTGGTTTCAATGGTCTGGACGCCGGTGCCGTCCTCGTCATGAATCATCTTGATCGATTTGCTGCCGATGGTCTGACGGATAACCGCTCGTTTGCCTGATTCCAGTGATGGCTTGTAGACATAGAACTCATCCGGATTGACAGCACCCTGAACCACGGTTTCGCCCAGCCCCCAGGCGCTGGTGATGAACACCACACGGTCAAATCCCGACTCGGTATCGAGCGTGAACATCACGCCACTGGAGGCCAGATCACTGCGAACCATCTGCTGCACACCAACCGAAAGCTGGACCACCTCATGTTCGAAGCCCTGATGAACTCGATAGGCGATGGCACGGTCGTTGTAGAGCGAGGCGAATACCTCATGCACTTTCTCGATAACGGCATCAATGCCACTGACATTGAGAAATGTTTCCTGCTGTCCTGCAAACGAGGCATCGGGCAGGTCTTCTGCAGTGGCCGATGATCGCACCGCCACGGCGGGTGGCTCTTCACTGTCACCCTGCAACTCGCGGTAGGCCGTTGTGATGGCAAATTGCAACTGTTCTGGCAGTGGCGTCTGCATGACCCATTTTCGAATTTCGCTGCCAGCTGTGGTCAGGGCATCGATATTATCGACATCCAGATCCTTGAGTCGCTCGAAGATACGATCGGCAAGACCATCATGCTTCAGAAATGCGTCGAAAGCATCCGATGTTGTGGCGAAGCCCCCTGGTACCGAAACACCAAGATCGGACAGACAGGAGATCATTTCGCCCAGTGAAGCATTCTTGCCGCCCACCTTGTCGAGATCTTTCATGCCCAGTTGATTCAGCCAGATGACGAATTCGCTCAAAACAGTACTCCTGTGAATGCCGGTGCGGTGAAGCCGGCTATTTTACGACATTCTATGTCCTGAATATATGCCCTCGGGCTGCGATTCGTACTCTGATGAGAGCGCCTGAGATCTTGTCGATTGCGGCCAGTTGACAGTCTGTGCCTTCGATCGGGGCGCATAATTGCAGCGAAGCCAAACGCAATACTTGATGTGATAGCCCGGCTTTGTTACAAACAACAGTCCAACCAGCGTAAGGATCTGACATGTCTTATTTCGTAACAGGCGCAACCGGTTTCATTGGGCGACATCTGATAGAACGACTGCTCAAGCGTCGTGGCAAGATTTACGTGCTGGTCAGGAGCGGCTCGAAGAAGAAATACAACGCACTGCTTGAACGCTGGGGAACCGATGCGGATCGCGTGATTGCCATTACAGGAGACATGAACAGGCCCTGGCTGGGCGTGAGCAAGAAAAACAGGGACATGCTGTCTGGCAAGATCAAGCATTTCATGCACCTGGCCGCGATCTATGACTTCAATGCCGGTGCAGAAGAGCAGATTTCCACCAATACCAAGGGTACGGAACAGGCCGTCAGGCTGGCCAATGAGCTCAAGGCCACCACATTCCACCATTGCAGTTCCATTGCTGTCGCCGGCATGTACAACGGTACCTTCCGTGAAGACATGTTTGATCAGGCCGGCAATCTGGACAATCCGTATTTCAGAACCAAGCATGATTCGGAAGCCATCGTTCGCGCCAAGTGTGAGATGCCGATACGAATCTACAGGCCGTCCATGGTGATCGGGCACTCCGGCACCGGTGAAATGGACAAGATTGACGGGCCCTACTATTTTTTCAAGCTGATCCAGAAGATGCGCAAGACCATGCCGGCCTGGATGCCGACGGTCGGTATCGAGGGTGGTCGCATGAATATGGTACCGGTGGACTACGTGGCCGATGCCATGGATTACCTGGCTCACAAGTCCGGTCTCGATGGTGAATGTTTCCACCTTGTCGATCCTAGACCGATGCGAATCGGTCAGGTGCTCAACCTGTTTTCGTCTGCCGCGCATGCCCCCCAGATGACGATGCGGATCGACGCAAGAATGTTTGCCTTCATTCCCAATGCCGTCAAGCAGGGCCTGGCCATGCTGCCGCCGGTCAAACGCATCACCAACATGATTCTCGAGGATCTGGGTATTCCCAGATCAGTACTGGGCATGGTGTCCTATCCAACCCAGTTTGACAGCAGGGAGGCTGAGCGAGCACTGAAGGGTTCAGGGATAGAAGTGCCCGATCTGCGCGATTATGCCTGGCGTCTGTGGGACTACTGGGAGCGACATCTGGACCCTGATCTTCACATCGACAAATCACTCAAGGGCAAGGTCAAGGGCAAGGTCGTTGTTGTGACGGGTGCCTCATCCGGTATCGGGGAAGCGACTGCCATGCTGCTGGCCAGTCGTGGTGCCAATGTCATCCTTCTGGCGCGCAAGGAAGAAGGGTTGATAGAAACACAAAAGTTGATCAGGAAGGCTGGTGGCACTTCACACTATTACGTCTGTAACCTGACCGATCTTGAGGCCTGTGACAAGGTCATTGACAAGATCGTGGCCGATCACGGTACCGTGGATATTCTGGTCAATAATGCAGGTCGATCCATCAGGCGTGCCATTTCTGCCTCATTTGATCGCTTTCATGATTTTGAGCGCACCATGCAGCTGAACTATTTTGGCGCCTTGCGCATGATCATGCGCGCGCTGCCATCAATGCAGCAGCAGCGCAGCGGTCACATCATCAATATTTCATCCATCGGTGTGTTGACCAATGCGCCACGCTTCTCTGCCTATGTCGCATCAAAGGCCGCGCTGGATGCCTTTTCCAGGTGCGCAGCGGCCGAATATGCAGACCTCGGAATTGCGTTTACCACCATCAACATGCCACTGGTGAGGACACCGATGATCGCGCCGACCAAGATCTATAACAGTGTGCCCACGATTTCACCTGAAGAGGCGGCTGGCATGGTCAGGGACGCCATTATCAGGCGACCACAGCGTATCGCGACAAGACTCGGAATTTTCATCAATCTGCTGCACTACATCATGCCCAAGTCGACGGAAGTCCTGATGAATACGGCATTCCGACTGTTCCCGGATTCAGATGCCGCCAAGGGCAAACCCAAGGACTCTCAGCCGTCCAGCGAGCAGATCGCCTTTGCATCACTGATGAGAGGAGTGCACTGGTAAAAAAAAACGCCGGAAGAATTAACTTCCGGCGTCCGAGAAGCCCTGTCAAGATTCGAAGGGGAGGGGTCCCGTCGACAGCAGCGTTATGACAGGGCAACCCAAAACGGGTCAGCAGAATTCTGCTGTTGCTGCTCTTGGATAAAAGCCGTGGCTATGCTTTGGTCGCGGCTTTTTTAGTGGTCGTTTTCCTGGCAGCTGTCTTCTTCGGTGCTGCCTTCTTTGCAGGCGCCTTCCTGGCAACCGCTTTCTTCGCGGGAGCTTTCTTTGCAGGTGCCTTCCTGGTGGTTGTCTTGCCGTTCAGACCTGTGACTGCCTTCTGCAGTTCCTCGACACGCTTTGTCAGCGTCTGAATCTCTTCTGAACTGGGTACACCCAGTGCAGCCAGAGCCCGAGCAACACGGTCCTCAAAGATTTTTTCAAGTTTGTCCCATGACGCACTGGCCTTGGCCTGGACATCAGTGACGGTACCACCCATCGCGCCCTTGACTTCATTGACGGTTGCGCTGGTGACCTTGCGAGTCTTTGACTCAAGATTCTTGCCTTCACGTACCAGAGTGTCAAAGATCTTGGTGCCTTCTTCCTGGGCTTTGGAGAATGCGCCCAGTCCTGCCAGCCAGATCTGGCTTGCAGAGTCCTTGATGGTTTGAGTCGTGGTTTTCTTGCTTGTGGCACGACTTTTTGACAATTTTTTAAGTTTTTTCTCAGCCATGATTAAATTCCTCGCTGCTGTGATGATGATTGTGCCGGTCAAAACCGGTCACGGCCCCTCTGGCTGGAAACGATCATAGGGCTGATCATTAGAATAAACACACTAAAAGCAGCGCGGTGTTTGGGTGATCTTGATCTGTGTGGGGCTCAGAACTCGAGTGAGCGTTGAATGCTGTGAACCGCGCATGCGGATCCGTTCTCAGGAATCAGCGGTTGTCACCCGATATGATGCTATCGATGGTGTCGAGTGTCTTGTTGAGTCTGTGCGTCAGGGCGTTTTCGTATCCCTTTTCGGTTAACCCGCCGGAGAGTGTTCTGTTCTCTTCAAGTACGGTTTTATCGATGTTGATACCGTGACGATTGAGCACCGCAGAGAGGCGGTCATAGTTGGCCAGCAGATCATTTCGCGTCGCCTGGTAAGCGTGTTCGACCAGGTCGTGTCGATCAGAAAAACTGAATACATTGGTGAAGAATATCGTGTCATCACCGCGGTCAGGCTCCAGCAGAAGAAGGTCGGTTTCCGGGTATCCACTGGCGTATTTGGCAATGCCGATCTGCATTCTGCTCTGAATCAGTGCCCTGACGGTTTGAGACAGGACCAGAGGCAAGCCACGATCGACCAGGCTCTTGCGCTTGCGATTCTCGCTTTGTTCATCGACTGCATAGGGAACCAGGGGATTGATGCCGATCATCAGATCGATGCCTTCTTCCAGAGCCACGGAGGCATTCAGTGTCCGGCGCAATGCACCATCCACGTAATAGCGGCCGTCAATTTCTACTGGCGGGTAAAGTCCGGGGAGTGCTGCACTAGCCTGCACGCTCCGTGATATGGGTACGTGTTCCAGGTCATTGGTACCAAAACGTACGGTCTCACCGGTGTCTATATCCACCGCAACGATAACCAGTTTACGGTCCAGTTCACGAAAATCGTTGGAACGTCCGCGCACCGACAGGATGTCCTCGAGGAAATCATGCATCTTTTCGTTATCGAAGATGCCCGATGGTACCAGGCTGAAAAAATGACTCACGGTCTCTGACAGTGTCATTTTCAGCGGATTCCTGATGATTTCGGCAGCGGCCTTGATCAGTGCCGTCGGAATCTTGCCGGCACGTGTCAGATACTCACGATATGCCGGTTGCAGGAACTGTCCCGGTTTCATCGGATGCTGGATTGAGGTGTTTTCGATGAAAATCCGGCACATCTGGCCAACCGTGATGTGATTCGCCAGTGCAGCGGCTATCAGCGAACCGGAACTGACGCCGACGTAGACATCAAGGTCGTTGAAATTAATCCCCTCAAACGCTTCGTCCATTGCCCTGAGCACGCCCAGTTCGTAGATACCACCTGCCGGGCCACCACCTGCGAGTGCGAATCCGATTTTACCGCGATGCGGTGTCGTGGACTTGTTTTGGGCGGCCTGTAGTGTGAGCATGTATAGTGACGATGGGTGAGGGGGCAAAAGTGTATCCTGAAATCCGCATGGATCACAAGCGTGAGTTCAATAGTTCAGGGAAACAGGCCATTGCTTGAAAATTTCGACCAGTCAAGACTGGTTCAGGTACTCAGAAATGATGTCGATGCCAGGCTGGCAGAACTGATCGGGCTGTGCATGTTGCTCGAGGGCGAGCGCAAGGCAGATCACATGTTTCCGATGATGCAATCGGTGGAGCGCTGGCAGAAAAAGCGTCTGTTCCATACTTACAGTGATTTTCACGACAATCCCCGTTATCGCAAGGCGACTGATTTCTTTATCTCGGAGTTGTATGCTCCCGAAAACCTGGCCCGGCGAAATTCTGACCTGGAAAAGATGATCCCGTTCATGCACAAATGGTTGCCGGAACATGCGCTCAGGACCGTCAGGCTGGCACTGAAAAGCCAGTTGATGGCCTATTACCTCGATTTACAGGTGGCCAGTGAACTTATCCGGATGGATATCACGCCAGAGACGCTTGATCAGAAGACTTACTGGCAAGCCTATCAATTGAATCATGACCGCCAGATGCGCGTACTGCAGGTCGAGCTCATCCATGCTGCCGGTGCGGCTCTGGAAGGCCTGGTCCACCGCAGTTCAATCTATCTCACGCTGAAGATGGCCAGGGTACCGGCCAGATTCCTGGGACTGGGCGAGATTCAGGGGTTCCTCGAACGGGGGTTCAAGGCATTTAGATCAATGAAAGGTGCCGAAGACTTTCTGGCTGCCGTGTACGACAGGGAGCTGGCCGTCATCGATGAACAGCTGTCGTTTGATCTATGATTGCTGACTATCAGGTGAAGGCAATCTCCAGCTCTTCGACTATGGCGCGCTCGATGGTGCCCTTGAACATGCCCAGCATCATGCTGAGCGTGGCATCAAATTCTATCTCCTGATCGTCAATCCGGATGGTGCCATGAATGCCGGTGCGCTCGAATATGACGTGATCCTCTTCCCAGTAGTACTGGATGTCATAGGCATCAGATATCTTGATCGCCACCTCTTCCGCAACCTGCTTGGCTCTGTCGAGTCCGGAATTGTGCTTGTGATTGATTCGAATTGAGGGCATTAACTGGATTCCTCGCTGGTTCTTTCTGTGCTGCTATCTTTAAGGATATGGGTTTTATAAGATAAGGCCAATAGATTGCGGCCAAATAGTCCATTGACCCAGACGTCATCTCACAAACCGATCATCCGCTGGATCAGGCGTCTTGGATTGATTCTCCTGCTGTTGATAGTGTCAATTCTGATCTGGCTCTGGCATCTCGACCTGAATGAATACAGGCCACGCATTGAAGCCGAATTGTCAGTTCTGACGGGGCGTGAAGTCCGGCTGGGCCTTCTGTCACATGAGCTGCTGCCACGCGTGGCCGTGGTCGCAGAGGATATTTCCATCGCCGGGGTTGATGATCACTTGCTGACTGCCTCATCGGTCTCGTTCGAAATGGGACTGTTGTCCCTGTTATTGGCAGATCCGGACCTCAGTGATCTCACTGTGGATGGTCTCAATCTTCAACTTTCCCGCAATCTGGAAGGTGAGTGGAACCTGCTGTCACTGTTCCAATCGATGCAGCAGAACGACGCTGGCGAACAGCATCAGGATAACGATGCAGCCGTACAGATCAGTCGCATGACGCTCAATGATGCACGGATCAGCATCGCAGATGAACAGACCGGTCAGCGGCTGCAGATTCACGGATTAAGCGTGATTGCGACCGGTTTTGGTCAGGCTCAGTGGACAAGCCAGGTTGAGGGTTACCTGGATTTTTCTGCCGAATCGGTACGTCTGGGCTTCGAGACGGAAATTGTATCTGAATGGCCGCAAGCTTATCGGACCAGTCTGAACCGACTGCTCATGACAGCAGCGCCAGTCGAGAACGATGCCAGTCAGGACAGAGTTGATCTTGTCCTGCATCAGCCTGGCACCATCGCTGATGACCTGTCGATACACTTGCCCTTGCTTGAGCTGACTCGGGGCGACTCTTCCATATCCGGCTGGCTCCGCACACAATCATTAATTTCCGGTGAAATCGATGATCTGTTTGGTCTGGAGTCCGAACTGGAGATGATTCTGCATGGTCGTGATCTGCCACACACATATGGTCTCCATCCTGACATGACCGTGAGCAGCAAGCTGCTGATTGATCATGACAACGGGGATCTGCGTCTGCAGTTGGTTGACGGTTTGCTGAATGATTCACCGCTGTCGGGGCAATTGAGGCTTGTCTCTGCGACGGGCCAGGGGAGGATCCAGCTGGACCTGGAAACGCTGGATCTGGGCCAGCTGCTGTCTTCAGAGCCAGGCAGTCAGCAGGCGGATGACAGCCACAGTGGCAGTGCTGGATTGCCTTCAGAACTTCCGCTGATTCATGATTTCAGTGGGTCAGTCATGATCGGTACGGTGCTTCAGAACGGCAATCGGATCAGCGGTGTCGTGATCGACCTGAACCGTCCGGAATCCGGTGTTGAATCAGTCCCGTGACAACTTAAGGTGATCTTGAGCAAGGCGGCTCAGTGCCCTGATATCACAATATTTTCACAATATAATCGGGAATTAATTAGGCAAAACTGTCGTCAAATGGTACATTTAACATCAAAAAACAAGCTCTCGGTGATTGAGAGTCAGGTAGCAAGGAGATACGGGGTTTGCTTATCGCATTTCCAAATGGGGAGCATTCAGAAGTCGAGGTCCAGAACGGTACCACGACGCTTGGCAGCGCAGATACCAATGACATCGTAATCACCGAAGGCGGTATCGAACCATCACATGCCTGTCTCTACGTTGATCATCGAGGCATCACCCTGTCCATCAACGCACTTGATACTCCGGTCTACGTCAACAGCAGACGTGTGGTTGAAAAGGCCATCCTGCGTCTCGGTGACGTCATTCAGCTGAACAATATTTCACTCGTTCTCAAGATGGAACCCGATCGTGTGGTCAAGCTCAACTCGGGTTCGGCCGATTCCGGCTCGGATCAGGACAGAGACGAGCACGACATGCCTCCACGCTACTATCTCAGGGGCATTGAAGGAGAGCATATCGGCCGTCTGATACCGATTCACAGTCAGATCAGTATCGGCAATGATGACGACTGCGATCTGGTCATCAGCGGAATTGATTCAGATTCAAGCCATCATGCCATCATCTCGAATGCCGAGGAGAACGTCGAGTTTCACTCACTCAACGGCGCCACCTCGATCAACGGCAATGAAATCACGGACGTGGCACTCAACCCGGGTGACCAGATTGTCTTCGGCGACGATCGATTCATGCTGGAATCACCGGCATTCGTGCCGGGCCGCGTCTACGCCGGTGTGGGGGCCAGCTCCGGATCCAACACACAGGTGTTCAAGGCACCCATCGCCGAGGAACTGAGTAACCAGTCGACCGAACCCAGTCAACAGCAGGATCATATGCACCCCACACATCGACGAGATCAGATTATCATCTCGACCTGTGTGATTCTGTCGCTGATGATGCTGATCTGGTTGTTTATCAACCTGTAGAACGTTACTCTCCAAACTTCGACATCCTCCAGACAGAACCATGACCGGCCGATACAATTTTTCGCCGGGTCCTTCGATGCTGCCGGCAGCAGTCAAGGCCCGTATCATCGATGAACTGCCCGACTGGAACAATACCGGGTTTTCTGTCATGGAAGTCTCACACCGTTCAGCCGAATTCGACCAGCTGGCAACGGACTCTACCCGTCTGTTGCGGCAGATTCTCGCCATTCCCGAAGATTATGCCGTGCTGTTCATGCAGGGCGGTGCCAGTACACAATTCGCGTTATCACCCATGAACCTGAGTACCGATGGTGATGCTCTGGCGTATCACTGCATTGGTCAATGGGGCATCAAGGCGGCGCGTGAGGCGGCGAGGATTCGTCGGGTCACAACACTTGATGAACCGTGTTCGGGGCAGCAATGGCGATTGTCCGGGACAAAGCTGGAAACGGTCAATAAGGCAGCCTTCCTGCACGTCACTGACAACGAGACCATCGAGGGTGTACGCTTGCCCGGGTTGCCCGTGGGGCTCAGTACTGCGATTGTCTGTGACATGTCATCATCCATTCTGTCCCGCCCGCTGAATGTCAGTAATTACGGGCTGATCTACGCTGGCGCGCAGAAAAACGCCGGTATCGCAGGTGTCACAGTGCTGATCATCCGGCGGGATCTGTTGTCACGCTGCTCTGAGAACCTGCCTTCGATGCTGAATTACGCTGTAATCGAAAAGACATCGTCCATGCTCAATACACCCGCCAGTTTCCCCTGGTACGTGATGTCACTGGTGCTCGAGTGGATTGCAGATGAAGGTGGGCTTGATGCGATGGCCAGTCGCAACAGGCGCAAGGCCAGTCTGCTGTACGATTGTATTGATTCAAGTCAGCTGTATCGAAATGCAGTTCCGAAAGCCTGGCGTTCGGACATGAACGCAGTCTTCAATCTGGATACAGCAGCCACCGAACAGCGTTTCCTGGCCTACGCTGCTGAACAGGGTTTCTCGGGACTGAAGGGGCACCGTCTGGTGGGCGGCTGCCGGGCCAGTATCTATAATGCAATGCCGCTCGACAGTGTTGAAGCACTGGTCGGGCTGATGAACGAATTTGAACGAATCCACTAGGGAAGTACCGTGTCCGAAAATGAAAAACCGTCACTGGATCATCTGCGCCAGCAGATTGACCGGATTGATCGCGAGCTGCAGTCACTGATCAATGATCGTGCCTCACTGGCTACGGAAGTACGCAGGGCCAAGGGGCAGGAAGGGTCGAGTATCGATTTTTACCGTCCCGAGCGTGAAGCCCAGGTGTTGCGTGCCATATGTGAGCGCAATACTGGTCCGCTGTCCGATGAGGAAATGGTACGGCTGTTTCGAGAAATCATGTCTTCCTGTCTGGCACAGCAGGATCCGCTGAAGATTGCCTTTCTCGGGCCCGAAGGAACCTTTTCCCAATCGGCCTGTTTCAAGCATTTCGGTCATGCCATTCGATCATTGCCACTGAATACCATCGAGGACGTCTTTTCCGAAGTGGAAAAGAACCATGCCGATTTCGGTGTCGTGCCCGTCGAAAATTCCACCGAAGGTGCAGTCAACAACACGCTGGACATGTTCATTGGCTCACCATTGAAGATTTGTGGTGAGATTGAGCTGGCAATCCATCACAACCTGCTGACACAAGGCGACTCACTGTCAAATATCGAGCGGGTCTATTCCCACCGACAGTCACTGGCTCAGTGCCGTGGCTGGCTCAGACAGAATCTGCCCGATGCCGAAAGGATTCCGGTATCGTCCAACGCCGAGGCTGCAAGACGGGTCAAGCATGCACCCGATGCCGCAGCCATCGCCAGCGTCGATGCGGGTGACATCTATGGCTTGCATCTGCTGCATGCCAATATCGAGGATCGACCTGACAACACCACCCGATTCCTGGTGCTGGGAAGGCAATTGCTCAACTGCAGTGGTGAAGACAAGACCTCACTGCTGATGTCGACACAGGACCGGCCAGGTGCACTGTATCACCTGCTGCAGCCGCTTGCCGATTGCGGCGTCACCATGACCCGTATCGAATCACGGCCATCGAAACAGGGCAAATGGGATTATGTGTTCTTCCTCGATGTGGAAGGGCATGCCGAAGATGACAACCTGGCGGCTGCTCTGGAAATGCTCAGGCCAGTGACATCACTGCTCAAGGTTCTGGGATCCTATCCGCATGCCGTTGTCTGAAACCGGGCAGGTCATCACTGTCCACCCTGATATGCATGCGGGCCTGAGAGGGGCGCTGAGGGCGGCATCGGACAAATCGCTGTCACATCGTGCGCTGATGTTTGCGGCACTGGCACAAGGCAACAGTCGCATCACACATCTGCTGACAGGCGAAGACGTGCGTTGCACGGCAACTGTGCTTTCGCAGCTGGGTGTCAATATTTCGATCAGGGATGATGTGGCACACGTCGAGGGTGTTGGACTCAAGGGATTGCAGCAGGCCAGTGAACCACTTGATTTCGGAAACTCGGGCACATCCGTCAGGCTGATGTCGGGCATTCTCTGCGGTCAGTCCTTCAGCAGTGAACTGACCGGTGATGAATCACTGATCACCAGGCCCATGAACCGGATCATCAAGCCACTGACGGCAATGGGTGCCCGCATCACGGCTTCCGAATCAGGATGTCTTCCAATGCATATCAGTTCAGTGGATCGCTTGCAGGGGATTGACTATGAGAGCCCGGTGGCCAGCGCCCAGGTCAAGTCATGTGTCCTGCTGGCCGGACTCTATGCCGAAGGCCGGACCCGGTTCTCGGAACCCGTGCTGACGCGCGATTACACCGAATCGATGCTGCTTCGCATGGGCTATCCACTGTTGCGTGAAGATAACTGGATCATCGTCAACGGGCCTGCGCCGCTTGAACCAATCGAATTCAGCGTTCCGGCAGACCCTTCAGCCGCCGCATTCTTCATGCTGGCAGCGACCGTGCTGGAAGGCTCCGACGTGACACTGACCGCCGTTGGCATGAATCCGACACGTACCGGATTTATTCGCATCCTGCAGCAGATGGGTGCTGATATCCGCATCGAACCGGTCAAAACATCTGATAACGAGCCGGTCAGCAACCTTCACGTACGCAGCGCCCGCCTGCGGGGTATCGATATCACACCACAGATGGTTCCCGATGCCATTGACGAGTTTCCGGCGCTGTTTGTCGCAGCAGCCTGTGCTGCGGGTACAACACGAATCTCCGGCGCTGCAGAGCTCAGGGTGAAGGAGAGCGATCGCATTCATGTGATGGCCAAGGCCCTGTCACAGATGGGCATCGACATCGTCGAAACCGAAGACGGGGCAGTAATTCAGGGTGGTTCGCTGAAAAATGCAGACGTGGACAGCGGAGGCGATCATCGCTGTGCGATGAGTCTCCTGATCGCCGGATTGCGAAGCGAGGGCGGCGTCAGCGTGATGCGCTGTGATAATATCGCCACCTCCTACCCGGAGTTTCTCGATCACCTGCGCGCCGTTGGCGTAGCCGTTTGAACAGGATCAGCATGCAAAAGCAAGAACAATCTCAGCCCCCGGTCATCACCATCGACGGTCCCAGTGGTGTCGGCAAGGGAACCACGGCCAAGCGTGTGGCAGCAATGCTGGGATGGCATTTTCTCGACAGCGGGGCGCTGTACCGGATACTGGCCTATGCCTGCCAGATCAGGAGCGTCGACCTGGACAATACCCCGGCTGTGCTGGATGTGGCCAACACCATGGATGTGTCCTTCGATTTCCGGGTGGATGATGCCGGCAGTGTGCTGCTCGATGGCGCTGCGGTCGCAGACTCTATCCGCAATGAATCGGTTGCCAGGGGTGCGTCTGTGATCGCTTCCAACCAGGCTGTGCGCGATGCACTGTTGCAGCGACAGCGGGACTTTCGACAGTCACCCGGACTGGTTGCCGATGGCCGCGACATGGGCACGGTGGTATTCACCGATGCGGCCTGCAAGATCTTTTTGACCGCCAGCGCAGAGGAACGGGCGAAAAGACGCTATAATCAGTTGAAAGATAACGGAAAGGGTGTTAGTCTCCGCGCTCTTTTGACCGAGATCAGTGCCCGCGATGAGCGGGATGCCAGCCGAAAGGTGGCGCCGCTGGTCCCTGCAGAAGATGCCGTGATCATCGATACGACCGAATTATCGGTTGAGGATGTTCTCAGGCAGGTGATGCAGGAAGCCCGGATTCGGATTGATTCCATCCGGGGTGACAGTCAGGAGATGCCCGCAGTTGATGAGTGAGAAAGCGGGCAGGGGCTGAGGTCCACGAGGGCCAGATGCACCATGGGTTCAGGTCACGCAAGTGCCTGATTTACAACAACGAGTGTAACCACCGGAGGGTGTTGCACAGATGACTACTCACGATGTCAGCTGACCAACTCTGAATCTCGCAGTTTCTCATACAGCTGAATCGTCCAGGAATTATAATGAGCGAGAATTTTGCAGAATTATTTGAACAGAGTCTGGCCTATGAAAATATGCAGCCAGGCTCGATTGTTATTGGAACAGTAATGGAAGTCCGTGACGACGTTGTTGTCGTCAATGCCGGGCTTAAGTCGGAGGGTATCGTACCCATCGACCAGTTCCAGAACACCCGCGGTGAAATCGAAGTGGGTGTGGGTGATCAGATTGAAGTCTCTCTGGACACCCTCGAAGACGGTTTCGGTGAAACCCGCCTGTCCAGGGACAAGGCCAAGCGTGCCCGCATCTGGGATGATCTGGAAAAGGCCCACGACAATGATGAAGTGGTCGAAGGTCAGATCAATGGCAAGGTCAAGGGTGGTTTCACAGTCGACATCCAGTCGCTGCGTGCATTCCTGCCCGGCTCACTGGTTGACGTTCGCCCGGTTCGCGATCCCTCCTACCTCGAAGGCAAGGATCTGGAATTCAAGATCATCAAGCTGGATCGCAAGCGCAACAATCTGGTGCTGTCGCGCCGCGCTGTGGTTGAATCCGAGTACTCGGTTGAACGCGAGCAGCTGCTGGAGCGCCTGGAAGAGGGTGCCACGGTCAAGGGTGTGGTCAAGAATCTGACCGATTACGGTGCATTCGTCGATCTCGGCGGCATCGATGGCCTGCTGCACATCACGGACATGGCGTGGAAGCGTGTTCGCCATCCATCTGAAGTCATCAATGTGGGTGACGAAGTGGAAGTGCGTGTACTGCGCTTTGATCGCGAGAAGAACCGTGTATCACTGGGTCTGAAGCAGATGGGTGAAGATCCATGGCTGGATATTGCACGTCGTTATCCCGTCGGAGCCCGCATGTTCGGCAAGATCACCAACGTTACCGATTATGGCTGTTTCGTCGAGATCGAAGACGGTGTGGAAGGTCTGGTTCACGTGTCGGAAATGGACTGGACCAACAAGAACGTCAATCCTGCCAAGGTGGTTCAGCTCGGTGACGAGGTCGAAGTGAAGGTACTGGAAATCGATGAAGAACGTCGTCGTATCTCACTCGGCATCAAGCAGTGCCAGGCCAATCCGTGGGAAGCCTTTGCCGCGACACACAACAAGGGTGACAAGGTCAAGGGTGGTATCAAGTCGATCACCGATTTCGGTATCTTCATTGGTCTGGAAGGCGGAATCGATGGTCTGGTTCACCTGTCGGACATTTCCTGGATGGAGAGCAACGAGGACATCGTTCGCAACTATTCCAAGGGTCAGGAACTGGAAGCCGTTGTTCTGGCAGTTGACCCTGAACGCGAGCGTATCTCCCTCGGTGTCAAGCAGCTCGAGCAGGATCCGTTTGCGATCTTCATGAGCGAACATCCCAAGGGCAGCCTGGTCACCGGTACCATTCGTGATGTTGAGTCCAGTGGTGCGGTTGTCGAAATCGCAGACGGTGTCGAAGGTTACATCCGTGTATCCGAGATCAGCAAGGATCGCATCGATGACGCTACCAAGGTGCTGGAATCCGGTCAGGCTATCGAAGCCAAGTTCATTGGTCTGGATCGCAAGAACCGTATCCTCAACCTGTCCATTCGCGCCAAGGAAGATGACGAACTGGCTGAAGCTCTGGAAGAGTATCAGCAGGCCAGTGTCGGTACGACAAGTCTGGGTGACCTGATCAAGGAACAGCTCGACAAGGAAAAAGCCGAGAAGTAAGTCTACCCCCGAATCCCGGCCTGATTCAGGCCGGGATTTTCTTTTTTCGACTTTTGTCATGCCTTCAGGTACTCTATCTGTCGGCACGGGAAAGTTCTGATTGACAGAATCAAACAACGACTATGACTAAATCGCAACTCATTGAGAAACTGGCGAAACATCAGCAACATCTGGCGTACTCTGATGTTGAGATCTCAGTCAAGAATCTGCTTGAGTTGATGAGCAATTCGCTGTCGACCGGCCAGCGAATCGAGGTTCGCGGATTCGGCAGTTTTGCACTTCATTTCAGGCAGCCCAGAATGGGACGCAACCCCAAGAACGGCCAGTCGGTCGCATTGCCCGGAAAGTATGTGCCTCACTTCAAGCCAGGCAAGGAACTTCGCGAGCGCGTCGATGAAGGTGCCGGCAAGAACAAGATCTCCTGATCACAACCATGAGCATACCCACTGCCCCGGGTATCAATACCTGTTGATTGCGTCATGAAACGTCTCGTTACCCTGTTGCTGATTCTTGCATTTCTTGCTTTTGGCCTGTTCTTCGGCAGTCTCAATGAATCACCTGTGACGGTTGATTATTTCTTCTGGCAGACCTCCTGGCCACTGGCAGTCAATCTGATGCTTTTCTTTCTGGCCGGTGTCATCATCAGCGGTTTGCTTGTTTATCTCAGCATGTGGGTTTCCCTGAAACGTAGAATTTCGCAGCTGAAGAAACAACAGACAGGTAGCAAGAGCCAGCACTCGGGTAAAAAAGAACTGACCCTGTATGATTAGCATCGGCTGGCTGCTGTTGATCATTCCCAGTAGTGCGGTCCTGGGCTGGCTGCTACGATCACGAATCCAGCAAAGTATCAACATCAAGCGCCTCAGTCGCTTCAATTCCACCTATTTTCGCGGTCTGAACTACCTGCTCAACGAACAGCCAGACAAGGCCATCGAGGTGTTTCTCAAGATTGCGCGACTTGACAGCGGTGTGGTTGAAACACACCTGGCACTGGGCAATCTGTTCCGCAGGCGAGGTGAAGTCGACCGAGCAATCAGGCTGCATCAGGACCTGATCGAACGCGATCACCTGAACGAGGATCAGCGCACACTTGCACTGCTGGAACTGGGTGAGGACTACATGCGCGCCGGGCTGCTTGACCGCGCCGAAAAACTCTATGGTGAACTGGTCACACTTGGTACTCACACGCCGTCGGCCCTGCGTCACCTGATTTCGATCACCCAGCAGGAAAACGACTGGCACAAGGCCATCGATTACGCGCTGAAACTGGAGCAGGTCACCGGTGAGTCGCTGCGCGGCATGATTGCCCATTATCATTGTGAAATTGCCGAATCCCATCTGAGAAACCAGGATGATGAGCGGGCCTACAAGCGACTCAGTCAGGCACTCAAGATAGACCCTGACTGTGTCAGGGCGAGTATTATCTGTGGCCGGAACGCACTGGAAGACAATCGCTTCGAGGAAGCCATTGAGCACTTCAGTCAGGTCGAGAAGCAGGATCTTGACCATATACCAGACATTCTCGACATGCTGCTGAAGAGCTATTCACTGGCCGGCAAGGAATTGCAGGCACGGGATTATCTGGAGCACAACATCATCAGTCAGTACCGCGGTATATCACCGATCATTGCACTGGCGGAAATCATCGACAGGAACGAGGGCAGGCAGCAGGCGGTAGACTTCATGGGTGATCAGCTGAGAAAACGACCCTCTGTGCGGGGTCTGGACTACCTGATCGGGCTCAATCTGGCCGAGAGCGACGGCACGGCCCGTGACAACCTGCTGATTCTGAAGGATCTCACCACCCAGCTGCTCAGTGACAAGCCGATCTATCGCTGTAGCAACTGCGGCTTCGGTACCAAGGCCATCAACTGGTTATGCCCCAGCTGCAAGCAGTGGAATACGGTCAAGCCGATCTATGGCGTGGCTGGCGAATAACCTCTGGCTGCTCGCGGCCGTTCTGGTTTCATTTACGCTGACCGGACTGGCGCTGTTGTACGCACAGCGGGTCGGCATGATCGACACACCGTCAGCTCGTCGCTCGCACAATCGCCCGACTGCACGTGGTGGTGGTATCGCCATCACGATCAGCATGCTGCTGTTCCTGCTGTTGCCGGTCCCGGTAACAGACAACACAACGGTCCTGCTGCTCTTTGTCTCTGCGCTGTCTGTCATCACCATCACCGGCTGGGTTGATGATCACAGGCCATTGGCAGCGAGGCTGCGGTTCGCCATCCAGTTTCTGGTGGCAGCCACAGTGGTCGCATACTACATTGTCTTGGTGCCGGAGACCCGTTTTGACACAGCCTCAGTGGCCACGATTCTGATCGCCACGGGTCTGTTGCTGGCCATCTGCTGGAACATCAATCTGGTCAATTTCATGGATGGCAGCAATGGTCTGGCTGCGTTCACTGGGCTGTTCTGCTCGCTGTTGCTTGCCTGGCTGTTTCATCAGGCTGGCGACCGGTCAGGCATACTGATCGCTGCAACTTCAGCCGCTGCGATCGCGGGTTTTCTGCCCTGGAACTGGCCACTTGGTCGAATTTTCATGGGTGATGCCGGCAGTTATGCCATCGGTTTCACGTTGGCGTTCCTGTCAGTGCATGCATTCAGTACCGAACTGGTCTCGCTGTGGCAGTTGATTCTGGTTCAATCGGTGTTTGTCGTGGACAGTACGGCCACGCTTGTTTATAGGGTGATCCGTGGTGAGCAGTGGTATACTGCGCACCGGGAACATGCCTATCAACGGATGTTGGCCATGGGGATGAGTCATACACGAGTACTGCTGATCTATGCACTTGTTAACGTTTTCTTGATCCTGCCCGTATTAGTCTTCATCCGGAGTAACGAGAACCTTGAGCGTCCCATTGTGATCCTGACGCTCCTGATACTGCTCGGATGCTGGTGGCTGGTGCAAGGTCGCTGGCATTCGACTGATAACAATAATGCTGAATGACGCGATAAAAACACTGCTGCATCCAAGAAATGCTGTCATTTGCCATGATCTGTTCATGGTATGGGCGGCATGGATGGCCGTGCACTGGCTGCGCTATACCTTCAAGATCGATGCCCCGGAGCTGTTGTTCTTCACAGACGAGATTGTCATCGTTCTGGTCATCCAGGCACTGGTATTCCATTTCATGGGGCTGTATCGCGGTATCTGGCGTTTTGCCAGCCTGCCTGATCTGTGGAACATCATACGATCCGGTATCGCCGGAACCATGCTGATCTCTCTCGCCCTGTTCCTGTTCAACCGGCTGGAAGGGGTGCCACGTTCGGTCTTCCTGTTGTATCCCATCGCATTGACGCTGTTTCTTGGTGGCCCCAGGCTGCTGTACCGGATCTGGAAGGATCATCACCTGGCGTTTCATGCCCGCGTCGGCCAGACCCGCGTATTGATCATCGGTGCCGGCATGACGGCTGACCGGCTTGCTCGTGACCTGAAACAGTCCGGTCCGTACTTCCCGATCGGATTCCTCGATGACCGCAAGGACCTTCAGGGGGCAAAACTGCGCGGTATGCCGATCTACGGTGGTCTGGACAAACTCGATCAGATCGTCCAGTCACAATCGATCGAGATGGCGATCATCGCCATTCCCTCGGCCAGCAATGAACAGATGCAACGCATCGTCAAGTACTGTGCCAATGCCAAGGTGCCTTTCCGTACCGTGCCCCGCCTGCAGGATCTGGTCTCGGGTCAGATCAGTCGACAACAGATCAAGGATGTGGCAATCGAGGATCTGCTGGGCAGGGATCAGGCCTCGATGGACTGGGAGTCGATCAGGGCCGGTCTGGCCGGAAAATCGGTCATGGTGACCGGTGGTGGTGGATCCATCGGCTCGGAGCTGTGTCGGCAGATCGCCCACCTGAACCCGGCCACACTGATTATCCTGGAGAATTCGGAACACAACCTGTATCAGATCGAACGCGATCTCAGTCGTCTGACCGATGATCTGGCTCTGGAGCCGATTCTCGGCGACATCACTGATCAGGTGATGGTCGAGCGCGTACTGGAGCATTTCAAGCCGGACGTCATCTTCCATGCCGCCGCCTACAAGCACGTACCCCTGCTGCAGCGGAACATTCGCGA
The DNA here is from genome assembly GCA_965212525.1 of Lysobacterales bacterium. GTDB lineage: Bacteria > Pseudomonadota > Gammaproteobacteria > Xanthomonadales > SZUA-38 > SZUA-38. The sequence continues at coordinate 218,558 of CBDBVC010000032.1, read as the reverse complement.
GGCGGTTCGCAACAATGTAATCGGTACTCAGATCATGGCACTGGCCGCCGACAGACATCAGGTCAGTGATTTCATCCTGATTTCGACCGACAAGGCCGTCAATCCGGTCAATATTCTGGGTGCCACAAAGCGGGTGGCAGAATTGTTCTGTGAAAACCTGGCCTCACGCTCCACCACCAATTTCGTCACGGTTCGTTTCGGCAATGTACTCAATTCTGCCGGCAGCGTGGTACCCCTGTTCAATGAACAGATTTCGCAGGGTGGCCCGATTACCGTAACCCACCCGGAAGTCACCCGGTTTTTCATGACCATACCCGAGGCCTGCCAGCTGATCATGCAGGTCGCTGCCAGTGGTGAGGATGGCAATATCTATGTACTGGAAATGGGTGAACCGGTGCGTATCAGGAGTCTGGCCGAGCAGATGATCCGGCTGGCCGGCAAGGTGCCGGGGCAGGACATCATGATCGAATACACTGGTCTGCGTGAGGGTGAAAAACTCTACGAAGAACTGTTCCATGAGTCTGAACCCTACAAAAAGACCGCACACCCACAGATTCTTCTGGCCAGACACCGCGAAATGGACTGGTCTACCATGAGCCAGAAACTGGCTGGCTTGACACACGCCGTAAACAACGTTGATATAGAATCTCTCGAGAGCGGGCTGCGTTCACTGGTACCCGAAATGAAGCGCTGGGAACAGCCGGGTAACGTGGTCAATCTCCGAAACCTCTGAACAGCCGATTAAAAGACTATGCCGAAACTAGAAAAAGTGATTTTTCCGGTAGCAGGAATGGGCACGCGATTTCTGCCTGCGACCAAGTGCACACCCAAGGAAATGCTACCCGTGGTGGACACACCGCTGGTGCAGTATGCCACTGATGAAGCCGTTGAATCCGGCGCCGATACACTGATCTTCATTACCAACAGGGACAAGCACACCATCAGCGACCATTTCGACTCATTTTACGAGCTGGAACAGAAACTGGAAGATGACGGCAAGCTCGATATCCTGGAACGGGTTCGTAACATCCTGCCTGATGGCGTGCATCGCATGTATGTGACTCAACCTCAGGCACTGGGGCTGGGGCATGCGGTCCTGTGTGGCAAGCAGGCGGTGGGCGATGAATCCTTTGGTGTCATTCTGGCCGATGACATGATCACTCACGATGGCCCGGGTGCGCTGTCACAGATGGCCCGAATCCACGAGGAGACCGGATGCAGCATTCTTGCCGTTGAGGAGGTGGATCCATCACACACCGATCGCTACGGTATCGTCTCGACCCGGCCACACGGCGATCGAACCGAGATTGTCGAGGCCATCGTCGAAAAACCGGATCCATCCGAGGCACCATCAAACCTGGCCGTGGTTGGTCGCTACATACTCACGCCGCGAATCTTTGATCTGCTCGAGAATACGCCGCGCGGTGCAAACAACGAGATACAGCTCACCGATGCCATCGCCGAGCTGCTGAAGTACGAAACTGTCCTGTGTTACCGCTTTCAGGGCGACCGTTATGACTGTGGCAGCAAACTGGGTTTCGTCACTGCCGTCATCGAGACGGCCCTGAAGCACGATGATATTGCCGACCGTCTCAAGCAGCGTTTGCAAACCCTGATCAGCAAATGAGCGGTGAGGTCTATTATCACCGCTGGCGCGATGAGTCGAAGACTTATCCGAAACTGGAAGGTGACAGCGAGACAACAATCTGTGTCGTGGGGGCAGGCTTTGCCGGTCTCAGTTGTGCCCTTGAGCTGATGCAGGCTGGCGCCGGACCAGTCACACTGATTGATCGCGGTCATGTGGCCTATGGCGCATCGGGACGTAACGGCGGATTCGTCTTTGGTGGCTATTCACTCGATGAGCAGGCCCTGGTGAAGACAGTCGGTCTGGAACAGGCACGGGAGCTGTATGACCTGACACTCGATGGTGTGAGTCTGGTCAAGCAGCGGATTGATACCCTGAATATCGATTGCGATGCCAATCCGGCAGGAGTGCTGTGGGCCAACTGGTTCGATGACGACAGCCTGCTGAAGCAGAAACAGGCCTATCTGGAAGAACACTTTGGTGTGTCATGGCGCTTAATCGATCAGGGCACCCTGTCAGCCGAGCTCGACTCGGCGCGTTACCGAGGTGGGCTGGTCGAGGACAACGCGATTCATTTTCACCCTTACCGCTATGCGGCGGCGCTCGCTGCGGAAATCTGCAGGCTCGGCGGCACCATCCACGACGGTACGGCGATGACCGGTCTGCAACGCAGCGGTGATCGCGTCATCGTGAACACACCGGATGGTCGCATCAGGGCCGATCGTGTCGTGCTGTGCGGTGGGGGCTATCAACAGGCCACTGATCACTCACCCATCAGTCATGCGCTGATGCCGATTGCCACCTTTGTCATGGTGACCGAACCGATTCCGGATCAGATCGGGGCACTGATGAAAACACCCTGGGCGGTCTATGATACCCGCTTCGCCTTTGACTACTACCGGCCACTGGCCGATGGCAGGCTGCTCTGGGGAGGTCGTATCGAGGCCTTTGACAGCAATCGGCAGTCGATCGAGAGAAAACTCCGCTCTGACCTGGTTAAGGTGTTCCCGCAGCTGAGTGATGTCAGGGTTGATTATGTCTGGTCAGGCAATATGGGATACAGCCGTCATCAGATGCCCCAGCTTGGCCAGCTGGACGAACAGATCTGGTACGCCCAGGCTTTCGGCGGGCACGGGGTGTCCACCAGTAACATCGGCGGCAAGTTGATCGCCAGGGCCATGGCCGAAGGCGATGAACGTTATCGACTGTTCGAACCCTTCGGACTGACCCATACCTTCGGATTTGCTGGTAGAATGGCGGCACAGTTGAACTACTGGTATCTTCAGACACGGGACAGGATCAAAGAGACGTTGCAATGACAGGCTCATTACAGGATCAGTTGCTGAAATCCGGCTTGGTGACCAAGCAGCAGATCAGAGATTCACGCAAGAAAAAATCAAAATCGTTCAAGAAGGGCAAGCAGACCAGCACAGAGCCGTCGCTGGCAGAAGCCTATGCAAAGAAGAAGAATGTCGAGCGCAAGGAACGGGATCGCGAACTGAACCGCCGACGCGAGGAGGCCAGGCGACGCAAGGAGTTGAAGGAAAAGCTGCGGCAACTGATCCTGCCAGCCTCCAAAAACGACCCCAAGGCTGAAATTGCACGGTTTTTCGAGTTTGCCAGCAAGATCAGGAAGATCTATGTCACCGACAAGCAGCAAAAAGCCTTGAACGACGGGGATCTGGGGATTGCCTATCATGCCGGACGACATTACGTGGTCGAGGCGGATGTGATCACGAAGATCAAGGCACTCAACAAGGATGCCGTTTCCTTCTTTGCGCCCGACGTGACCGATGAGAATGACGAGGACGAGTACTACGCGAAGTTTGAGGTACCGGACGATTTACAGTGGTAACAGGAGCAGATATATGAACAAGGCAGGGCTGTTATTCGCGTTTTTGGTATTGGCTCAGGGCGCATGGGCCGCAGGCGGGGGAACCATCAGTTATACCTACATTGAAGCCGATATCATCAATATCGATGTTGATGATCTCACCGATGAAACCGGCTTCGGATTGCAGGCTTCGATTTCGCTGGGTGATCACATCTACATGCTGGCCAATTATTCAAACGCCGATTTTGATCTGAGCGATCTGACCAGCACCAGTTTCGACCTGCAGCAGCTCGATCTGGGGCTCGGCTATCACCACACCATCGGTGAGCGGCTGGATGCACTGGTGGAAGTGTCGGTTGTTGATTCCGAACTGGGCAATTTCAACGAGAATGGCTTCAATGTCTCAGTCGGCCTGCGTGTGGCAGCGACTGAACATATCGAACTGGGTGGCAAGGTCGGTTACCAGAATATCGATGAGGCGCTGGACGGCGCCGTCGGACATTTCAATCTGCTGTACAAGATCAACGACCTGTTTGGAATCAACGTGCTGGCCGATGTGGGTGATGACGTCACCACCTATGGCATCGGCGTCAGGGCCAGTTTCTAGCACAATCAGGCGGCAGGGCTGAACGAGGCTGAATTCCGGGCTGAAAATCCGGCTGACGGGGTTACTCTCTGACTGTCGCACGTGGTAAACTGTCCCTGTGGTCGGCGCTCTCACGGTGCTGACCATTTTTTGTCCAGGACTCTCCGAATCCTGCAGCGGGCAACCCCGTTGCACGTTTTAGCGGAGTGCCTCCATTCAATGGTGGTTTCCGTCGGTTCCCTCGCGACGATACACTGTGAACCCCGTCAGGCCCGGAAGGGAGCAGCGGCAGCAGTGGACTCGGGCGCCGGGGTGTAGCTGGCGGAGACTGCCTCCAAATGGCACAATGACACGATGACTCCAGAACGACGAGATTCCGCGTACCGGCTGTTTCCGCTGGTGATTCACTCATGAGTTATCAGGTGCTGGCGCGCAAGTGGCGACCGGGCAACTTTGCACAGCTGGTCGGACAGGATCATGTGGTCAAGGCCCTCAGCAATGCCCTCGACAATGACCGTGTCCATCATGCCTTCCTCTTCACCGGTACTCGAGGTGTCGGCAAGACCACCATTGCCCGGATTTTCGCCAAGGCCCTCAATTGCGAGCGGGGCGTCAGCTCCGAACCCTGTGGTGAATGCGGCAGCTGTACGGAAATTGACGCCGGCCGCTTTGTTGATCTGATCGAGGTCGATGCCGCCTCTCGTACCAAGGTCGATGACACACGTGAGCTGCTTGAGAATGTGCAGTACGCGCCGACACGTGGTCGTTACAAGGTTTACCTGGTTGACGAAGTGCACATGCTGTCGACCCACAGTTTCAACGCCTTGCTGAAAACACTGGAAGAGCCGCCACCACACGTCAAGTTCCTGCTGGCGACAACTGATCCGGAGAAACTGCCGGTCACCATTCTCTCGCGCTGTCTCCAGTTCAACCTGAAACGCCTTCCGGTGCCCATGATCAACGAGTATCTGGGCAAGATGCTTTCAGCCGAACAGATTCCCTTCGAGGATGATGCCGTCATGGCCATCGCCCGTGCCGCTGATGGCAGCATGCGTGATGGCCTCAGCATTCTCGATCAGGCCATAGCCTACGGTGACGGTGAGCTCAGAACGGCCGATGTCGACAGCATGCTGGGTACCGTCAGGCACCAGCATACCGAACAGATCCTCAAGGCCGTGGTTGATACTGATGCCAATGCACTGTGGGAGGTTGTGGCCGACCTGGCAGACTACGTGCCGGACTATGCTCATGTTCTGGATGAACTGGCACGCCGGGTACATGACGCTGCCATGGCCCAGCACCTGTCACGCCACCAGATTTCGGCGGCGAGTCAGGACATGGCCGATCGCTGTGAACCGGAACAGCTGCAACTGTATTATCAGATCCTGCTGCACGGAAAGCGCGATCTGCAGATGTCTCCCGAGCCTGCCGTCGGTTTCGAAATGACGTTGCTGCGACTGATGGCATTCAGCCCGCAAACGACGGGTACAGTGACTCAGCCTCAGGGTGCGACAGCAACAGCGCCACGTACAGCACCCCGTCAACAGATGAGCCCTGCAGCTGCCGACGACCCATCACCACAAACCGCATCCCCGAGAGCTGCCCAAACGTCCTCAGCTCGGGCGCCGGTGATGCAGCCAGATGAAATCTCGCCGGCAGAACCACAAGCGCAGCAGATGTCTCAACCCGCTGCGGGTGAACCACTGCACAATGGCAACGCCGTGCGCGAGGTGCCCGCTGCTGTGGCCGGGGCAGATCAGCAGTCGCCATCTGCACCTCCAGCCAGTGAAAGCGAGTGGGAGGCACTGATTCACCGGCTTGGCCTGAAAGGGCCAGCCGAGATGATGGCCAAACACAGTGAACTGAAGCGAGAGGCCGAGGGTCAGTATCACATCATTCTGGATCGTCAGTTCGAGTACCTCTACCTGCCTGCGGCGGAACAGAAAATGACCGATTCGGTCAGGCGACTGTTCGGGCAGCATGCCGTGGTGAAATTCTCTGTGGGTGAAACAAGCACCGAAACCATGGGCGAGCGGGAATTGCAGCAGGACATGCAGAAAAAACAGCAGGCTGTCGACAGCATGCAGTCTGATTCGACCGTGCAGGCCCTGAAATCGACGTTTGGTGCAGAGTTGATATCTGATTCAATCAAACCCATTAATCAATCATCTGATTAAGGAGATTGACCATGAAAGGACCACTCGCCGGCTTGATGCAGCAAGCCCAGAAAATGCAGGAAAAGATGCAGCAGGCCCAGGAAGAGCTGGCCAGCAAGGAAGTCACCGGTGAAGCGGGTGGTGGACTGGCCCGGGTGACCATGACCGGTCGTCATGAAGTCAGGCGTGTCGAGGTCGATCACGAATTGATGAAGGACGATCCTGAGATGGCCGAAGACATGATCGCCGCTGCCATCAATGATGCCATCAACAAGGTATCGGAACTGTCCCAGTCTTCCATGAGTGACATGACCGGTGGCATGCAGCTGCCGGAAGGTTTCAAGTTCCCGTTCTGATGGACAGGCCTCTGCTTGAGGAACTGATCGATGCCCTGCGAGTGTTACCGGGTGTGGGGCCAAAGTCTGCTCAACGCATGGCCTATCATCTGCTGCAACACCATAGAGACGGTGGCATGCAGCTGGGTGAGGTTCTGAAGCAGGCAATGACCGCCATCGGTCACTGCAGCCGCTGTCGCATGTACACAGAGAACAATCTTTGTTCGCTGTGTGGTAACGAGCAGCGCACGGCACAGCAGATCTGTGTGGTTGAAACTCCGGCTGATCGCAGCAGTATCGAATCGGCAACCGGCTATCACGGTCAGTACTTCCTGCTGCTGGGCCGATTGTCACCGCTTGATGGGATTGGGCCGGAGCAGCTGGGCCTGAACCTTCTGGAAAAACGGCTCGAGGATGAGCCGATCGAGGAAATGATCATTGCCACCAACCCGACGGTCGAGGGTGAGGCGACAGCACATTATCTGTCACACCTGGCCAGCAGGCATGGTGTCAGGGCCAGCAGAATCGCCCATGGCGTTCCAGTCGGTGGTGAGCTGGAATTCACTGATCGCAACACACTGGCGCACGCATTTTCAGGACGGCTCGACATCGAGGATTGACAGGCTTACCCGAGACGGCGCAAGATGCATCCTTCTGTCAGAGGTACTGATTGCGGAGCTGTCATGAGTAACACACTATTTCTCGATATTATCGAAGGCCGTATACCGGCGGATATCGTATACGAGGATGATGCCGTCGTCGGTTTCCGGGACATCAACGCGCAGGCACCCCATCATGTCCTGTTTGTTCCACGCCAGCGTATCGCCACCATCAATGATATTCGTCCCGAGCAGGCAGAACTGGTTGGCAGACTGTTTCTGGCAGCCGCCGATTATGCCCGTCAGATCGAAGTGGACGAGGAGGGCTATCGGGTGGTGATGAACTGCAACGAGCGCGCCGGTCAGACCATTTTTCACATTCACCTTCACTTTCTTGCCGGCCGAAACCTCTCCTGGCCACCGGGCTGAATGCACTGCCGCTGATGAATCACAACGAGTGCGAAGCCTATCTGATGTCCAGGCCGGAAGCGGTACTCGATTATCCGTTCGGCCCTGATGTCAAGGTGTTCAAACTGCTTGGAAAAATGTTTGCCGCCCTGTCATTTGGCAATGATGGAAAATTCTACTGGCTCAATCTGAAATGTGATCCGGATCAGGCGGAATTCCTGCGCAGCATGTTCGATGCGGTCAGGCCGGGCTATCACATGAACAAGCGGCACTGGAATACCGTGGTGCTCGATGCCACGGTTCCCGCCGGTGAGCTCAGGCGCATGATGGATCATTCCTATCAGCGTGTGTATGCCGGACTGAGCCGCAAGTTGAAGCAATCATTGCGAATTCGACATGGCGGCAATGCCTTCGCGAGTGATTAGCCGGCGTCATTGACCGGCTGCTGATCATTCAAAGCCATCCTGAAAGATATTGATGTCCAGTGATGACATGTCGACGGATTCGAGCATGGTGTCATAGATCAGCATGTCCGACTGTATGAAACGCAAGGTGTCATCACAGCTGAATTCGACCTGCCAGTAATCCTGCTGGTAGGTCAGCACCATGTCGCCCTGCAGCTGACAGCTGAGACTGATAAATCCAGTGACGAAAATTGATAGCATGGAACACTCCGGTTACGCAATTGACTGTTGGTTATTGTTGTTGTCATCGCATGAACCATACCTGTCCCTGTACGGAATTCATGATGAGGTCAGTCTAGGTTGTGCCGAGTGAATATTTTGTTCTGAAAAATTCAGTGAATCGGGTGAGGGTAATGAATTATCATGATAAATATTTTAATAATGTAACAAATGTTATTGATATATAAGTAAAAATAAATGATTTTTTATTGAAACGGCATTAAAAATCCATTAACTGATCGCCCTCAGCGATTTCAGTGACCCATCGCAGGGTTTTCGAGCCTGATCATGCGATTACGGGTCGCAATGCGTACTCAGCTGTGTGTTGTCCGTCTGATTGATCAGGTGAAAACCGGTTTGTCTGCCATGAATGTAGCGAACCCTGTCGCCGTCGAACCAGGCATCTTCTTCCAGCATGATTCGAATGTCCTTGTCCCATTCCGGAATGAAATGAGTGGCGTTCAGTTCGATTGAAAATGCCGTGTTGGCACTCAGTGGCCAGTTGCCATTGGCCAGTGTTCCGCTCTGGTTGTCCCACATGCCGATCGCCGGACCGGCACCGTGCCCATGAAAGCCGATCGGGTGGGTGTAGATACTGGGTCTGATACCCTCACTGATAGCCAGCTCTCGAGCCTTGAGCAACACCTCATTCCCGGTTTGTCCCGTTCTGAATGACTGTGTCAGGATATCCTGCAGACGATTGGTCTGCTTCAGTGCCTGCCTGAGACTGTCCGGCGCCGATGTTTCACAGGGTCTGAGCACGTAGGCGTGCTGCTGGGTATCGGTATTCAGCCTCAGATAGGTGATGCCGAAATCCACATGCAACAGATCACCGGCGAAGATGACATCGGCATCAGGCTGTTTGTCGAATGTGCGCAGGTGATCGAACTTTGCATCATCGCCACGCTGAATGCTGACAGACGGATGAAACCAGGTGGCCAGTTTCAGTTCTGCGATGCGTTCTCTCATCCACCAGCGTACATCGTCGGTCGAGGTTACCCCAGGCGTGATGACATGATCCGAAAAGGCATCGGCGATGATTTCATGTGCCAGCTTGACGATATGAGGATAAATCTCGAGTTCGGTGCGGCTGCGCGTTTCGAGCCAGCCTATCGCCAGTGGTTCGGCACTGGTGATGCGCCCGGCCAGATTATCGGGCAGGGCGTCTGTGAGCATTCTCAGTTCAGTGGCGTTGAGCCCATCGGCAAGGCCATAGACATCCGATGTATTGACTGCGATTGCTTTCGGGTCTCGTTCAGCGATGAGATCTGCCAGGCGTTGCCACTGATCGGGTTGCGTCTCGGGGTCCCATACCCGCTTGAAGGTCTTGCCCACGTCATAGCGTGCCACCGCCAGGGTTTCCAGTGGACCTTCATCGGGTTGATGAATCATCAGGATGGTACGACGTCTGGCCGCCATCCAGGTCGACGGCAGAAAGGTCTTGATGATGGGGTCTTCATTGTATTCACGGCTGATGATCAGCCACAGATCCAGATCGTGTGTCTGCATCAGCCCGGGCAGGACTTCCCTGACCCGTTCGGCGATTATGTCGTCTATCACGACGGCCCGCTCTTGCATCGGCAGTACGGCACTTTCGCTGGCTGACAGCGACGTGGCAAGCATGCTGATGGCAGCGAAGATGAACAGGGTCATCAAACCGTGTTGAGCGACTTTCGCGCTGGCATGAGGTGCTGAGTCCGAACAGTCTTTTCTTGTCATGGGTGATCCCTGGCTATGATCGGATGCAAGGCCACTATCGTCGCTGGCCTGCACCCTGTTGTCGAAATGCTGACAGGCGTCACAGAAGGCGCTGTCAGATCTTATTGCGATCCCTCCCGGGAAGGGGTCAGTTCGATGACACCGTCATCACCGCTGATGATCAGGTTGGTGTCATCAGCCCGGATTGATGATGCGGTAGACAGAATCGCGATCAGCGTGCGTTCGCGCTGGTTCAGTGGTTCGGCGCACATTTTCTTGGTCTGCGAGATGGTGGAGACAGAAATGCTATCCCCATCACGCTGAAAGTCTGCACTGATTCGATTGCAGCCGGTGGTGCCGCTGATCTGTCCGCTTCGTTCATTGATCTGAAAGGTTGCCGGGGTCGGTTGCTGCAAGACCTGGCCATTGATGAGGCTGACGGCCCACAAATCCGTCTGGCCGATCAGATCCGATGGGTCCTGTTGCTGCGTGCTCTGACAGGCGCTGATCAGCAGCACTGACATTCCCATCAGTATGATATTGATTCTGCACATGGCCATGATGTTGCTCCTGTCAGACGCACCCGGGGTTAGTGCAGCTCTTTCTTGAGTGTGGATTTGTCGGTGATATTGGCTCGCGGGCTGCGCCACATTCCGGTCAGCAGATTCTTGTAGTAACGGGTCAGGTGTCGGCACATGCGGGCCCGTAACCGGACACGATAAGGCGCTTTGCGCCAGATCAAGCCGAGCAGGGCGACTGGCATCAGTGTCAGATAGCGGCTGATGAACAGTAACAGGTGATACACCGGACGCTGCACTGCTCCCAGGTGCTTGTGTGCATACAGGTGTCTTGAGATGATCACTTCGCTGCGCGTGACCGCATCGATGGACAGGTCCTGACGGCTGGCACTGGCATGATGATGCCGGATGGTAGCCGATGAGGTACAGGCCACTTCGTGGCCCAGGCGCCGAGCGCGATAACACAGATCGACGTCTTCGGAATACATCCAGTAATCCTCGCACCAGCCGTTGAGTTCATTGAACACCGCACGGTCGATCATGAGAACCGATCCCGATACCCAGTCCACCTCGCGATAGGCGGAGCGACAGTGCTTGCTGTCCGGGAATGCACTGGGGTGGAGCAGGCGCGAAATGGCGCGCATCGGCCCAAGCACATTGAAAATACTCGGAAAATGTCCGAACACCTTCTGAGGTTGAGCGCTGGAATTGATTTGCCTGCAGCTGAGTATGGCGTTTTCGGGGTGTCGCTGTTTGCTTTCGAGCAGTTTCACCAGCTGGCTGTCCGGGTCCTCGGTGTCGGGGTTGAGGAACAGCAGGATATCACCGGTTGCCATGCGTGCGCCCAGATTGCAGCCATGAGCATAGCCGTAATTGCCGCCATTGTGGATCAGGTGAAGGTCGGTATGGGCCTTGGCAAAATCGTATGCTGCCGCGTCTGCAGGATCATTGTTGACGATGATGATTTCATGATCACCAATCGCCTCCAGCGACGCCTCGAATGATCGCAGACAGACAGACAGTTCTTCCCAGGTGCGGAAAACGACAATAATGATCGAGAGTTTTCCTGTCTCAGTCATCGGCGCTGCATCCTGACACAGCAATGCAGTGACGCCTGTTTCCGGTGCGCCGCTCGGTCTGTCTGCAATGGGGTGTCGCGAGAATCATGTCGCCCTGTCATTACCTGTCTGTGGGACTATCGCAATTTTTTCACTATGATACCAGTCTGATCATCACCTGCGTCCAGTTTGCCGAGAAAATCATCAATCGCATCCTTGATCCTGTTGAGAATGATGCCGGCACCTTCTTGGCGTGATTCCCGTATCAGTGATTCGACGCGATCCATACCGAAATGTTCACCGTTGGCATCACGTGCCTCGAAGATACCGTCCGAAAGGACGGCCAGGATATCGCCACGGTCGAGTTCGAACTTCTCCAGAGTGGGAACATCGGGCAGGTCATTGACACCCAGCGGGGGCAGCTGAGCCGGCAGCTGTTCAAGCGAATCGGTCGATTTTCGATAGATCAGAATCGGTGCCTGTCCTGAACTGATGGAATAGATGCACGACTGTTCGATATCTATTCTGGCCAGCCAGGCGGTCACGAACCGTCCCATGTACGATTCGCTATGCAACTGGTGATTCATGTGATAAGTGATTTCGGCCACCGACTGGCCTGTGCGGACACCCATTCTGAACATGGCGTGTACCTGTGATGCAGTCAGGGCCGGTCCTACACCATGACCGGTGGCATCCGACAGCATCAGATAGACCTTGTGTGGATCACTGTAGGTAATTTCAGGTGGATTCAGCTGGCAATTCATGCCGATGACATCGTAAGTATCACCTCCGGTGGCATCGGCCGGCCGGCTGGCAGCTGCGATGTCATAGTCTTTCATGTTGGGCAGCAGCTCCGGGAAGGTTTTCTGCTGGATCTGGTGCGCAAGTTGCAGGTCGTCCTCCAGTTTGAGGAAGTTGCGCAACTCGTTTCTCATCACCTCGTGGGCCTGAGCCAGATTATCGATTTCCCGCAGACCGGACCGGATTTCTGTCGAATCACTGAAATCGCCCTGTGAGATTCTCAGGCTTTGCTGCTCGAGTTCGCTGATGGGCGTGCTGTAGCGACGTGCCATGGCGATGGCACGACTGACAGCGACCAGGGTGACCAGAATGATGGCGGTCAGCAGGATCAGCCTGAGTTGTTCGATTGATCCCAGCAGTTCCTTCTCCGGGATCAGGATGCCAATCCACATTTCGCTGGTGCTGCCCAGTGGCAGCCAGACGCCCTGGCCCCACCAGCCCTGGCCGTCGCTGTTGAAGCGAACCGGTTCGAGAGACACCGAACCATTCGGGTCGGGCTGAAATGCCATGGCCGCATCATTCGCCAGGCTGAACTCGAGTTCGTAGGGGTGTTTGAGGTATCCCCGTGCACGCCCCGACACGGTGGCGAACTGGGGCAAATCGGGCAGGCCGATTAGTTTGCCCTGGCTGTCTGTCATGATCATGATGCCGCGGTAGCCCATGTCATATTCCGATGTGAAGCGTGAGATGGTCTCCAGCACGATATCAAACGCGATCAGCCATTCACCACCGTTGTCATCGATAAACCTCGAGGCTGCCGTCATGCCGGATGTCTGACCGCCGAAGAAGGTATAGGCATCGGTCCAGAAGATCTCGTTGTAATCCACAGTCCGGGCGCCGGCAAACCAGGGTCGTTCAGACAGTGTGATCGGGTAGGCCAGTTCCTGCCAGGTTTCCGATTTGCCCAGCGGAAACAGAATCTGGGCCGTATCATCGCTGATGGCCGGATCAATGATGCTGAGACGAAACTCGTCCTGTACGCGGGAGACGATCAGGTAGCGACCGTCGGGGTCAATCAAGATGGTGGAGTTGAGCTGGTCGAATTCCGTCAGCAACGGCAACAGCAGGCTTTCCGCGCCCTTGCCGTTGGGGATGCTGAGCAGGTCATTGCGGATCCAGAACTGTGACAGGCTGAATGCCTGCTCGACCGGCTCGATGAAATTCCCCACTTCGGTTTCGGCCCGTGATATGGACTGCCCGATGAGAATCCGCGACATGGTCTGAGCCACCTGATTGGCACCGATCAGAGTGGTCAGCAGAATCACTGCGCCGCCGATGAACACAATCAGCAGGATGTTGTTCAGCAGGCTGCGTCGTATGGTCTTCGGATTTCTGATCATGTCCTCGCCAGATCATCCAGTGGGTTGTTGATTGCTGCCATAAGGCCCCGATCAGCCCTGGCAGACACGACACACCCGGCTGTCATAGCCGGGTGCATTCCGGTTTTCGGCTGGTGTCGCCAGACCTAGCCGGCAACAGCCAGTTCCTGGTCCTGTTCGCTTCTGACCGGACCATTGATCAGTGCATCTTCCACGGCATTGACAATTAGGTCGACCTCGGCACTGGTGACGTGGAACGGTGGCGTGAATCGCAATGAGTTTTCGCCGCCGTGGATGACTCCAATGCCATTCAGTCGCAGGTATTCCTCGAGACTGCCGGCACCATAGGCCTTGTAGTGAGAACTGACCTCACAGCTGAACAGCAGACCGGTACCCTGGACCTTGGTGATGCGTCCGTCCATGCGATCGGCCAGCGCCTTGAGCTTGTCGACAAACTCGGCACCACGGTCGCGGATGTTGGCACGCAGCTCATCATCAATGTTTTCCAGTACCGTGACGGCGATATCCATGGCACGCGGATTTGTGGTCATGGTGTTGCCGTAGATGCCCTTGCGGTACAGGGTTGCGGTCTCATCGTTCAGGGCAAGCACGGAAAGCGGGTACTGGCCGCCATTGAGCGCCTTGGAATAGGTTTCCATGTCTGGTGCATCAACCTCACCGAAGCCGGGATAATCGACAATCGACAGACAGCCCTGGGCACGCAGTCCGGCCTGGATGGAATCGACCAGCAGCAGGCTGCCGTGGGCGCGGGTCAGTGCGCGTGCGGCCTCGTAGAACTCTACCGTGATCGCCTCGCCCGGATTGCCTTCACCCATGACCGGCTCCATGAAGAAACTCTCGATGAATTCACCGTTCTGTTCTACCGTGGCAAAGATGCGCTTCAGGTCTTCGACATTGTTTGGCTCGACTGTCAGCAGGCCGTCACGGTCGCGGAAACTGGCCAGGTGTTTTGTATAGTTGCCGATGGATGAATCGGAATACTGCGCCGGTCGGTCAGTACGGCCATGAAAGCCACCCTTGAGCGACAGCTGGCGAATTCGCTTGCCTTCATGACGGCCGCCCGGGTCGGTCATCAGCTTGGCATTGATGTCCGACATGCGTGCCGCCACACTGACCGATTCAGAGCCACTGTTCAGACACAGGAAATCGGCGAACACGGCCTTGCCACGGGTATGACCGATCTCGCGTTTCAGCGCGTCAATGATGCGCTTGTGCGAGAAGCTCGGGGTCATCACATTGGCCATCACATGGGGCTGGCTCATGGTGTTGATGATCGACTCCGGTGCATGACCGAAACCGAGCATGCCATAGCCGCCTGAATCGTGAATCACGGCGCCCTTGCTGGTGATCAGCCAGGGCCCGGCTGCAGCAATGGCCACATAGGGGTTGATGGCGTCGCCGGCATAGAAATTGATCAGTCCCTGCTGAACGTGATGAACCTGATCCGCCTCATCCATTTTCAGCAGATCATCGTCGTTTTCGCGCATCGCACGGTGCGTCGACAATGCCTGACTGACCGCTTCACCCAATCGCTCGTCGGTCTCGGCGAATGACGCGATTACCTCATCTGACAGGCCAACACAGCTGCGCTCACCACCATAGGAGCGAAGCTCGTTCAATTGCTCTACAATAGTCATAATTTCAAATCCTGAATCCTGATCCGGTCTCATAAAGTATATGCGGAATTCTATCACAGCAGCCGGGTCCATTTCGCCACTTTGCAGTGGTTTGAGGAAAACTCCCGGGTAGATGCTGCACATTCACTACGGCAATTCCGTCGAGGCCCTGGCGAGGCAGCTGATTGACTCGAGATCGGGCAGAACAGGACAGGTTCTGCGACAGGACTGGCTGATTGTTCCGCACCATGAAATATCTCGCTGGCTGCAGCTTCAGGCTGCCGGAAATGACGGCATTGCTGCGAACTGGAACATTCTTCAGCCGGGTTCAGCCATCTGGCGTCTGATCCACATCCTGAACCCGGAAATTCCACCACACAACAGCCTCGATTCCGGCGCCCTGTCACTGCGGCTTTACGCGGCGCTGGATTCACTCGCCTCTTCGGGCCGGTATCCCCGATTGTCACGCTTCATGTCTCAATCCGATGATCGACGACAGCTGGCATTCAGTCGCCAGCTGGCAGCGCTCTTCGATCAGTACCTGATGTATCGGCCGGACATGATACTGGACTGGCAGCAGGGCGGCAGGCCACCGTCCGATGCGATGCAGGCGGAGCTGTGGCAGCATGTGGCGGAACCGCACGAGTGGCACTGGGCGAGGGCGCTGAACTGGCTCGCCGATCAGGATAAGGATCAGCTGGCAAGTTCACGTGTACTCGATGCGTTACCGGCCCGAATCGATTTCTTTTTCCTGCACACCCTGTCGCCAGGGCTGATGTCGGCCGTCGAGCATGTTGCGCGCCTGACCGAATTCAATTTGTACCAGTGGACACCGGCAGATCATTACTGGTCTCAGGCCAGATCATCACGATCAGGCAGATTGCCTGAGCCCTCGTCAGTGCCCTCGTCAGATTCGGCACACCCCTTGCTGGTCTCGATGGGAACCCAGCTGCGGGAAATCACCGAGTTGCTCACCGGGCTGGATTCTGCATCGACTGATCACTTTCTCGATTTCTCGGACGGCAAGGATCTGTTGTCGCGTTTGCGACAGCAGATGATGATGCACATGGCTGATATGGACTCTGGATCCGGACTCATCGAACTGACATCCGATCAGGTCAATATCGCCATTCACAGCTGTCACAGCAAACGCCGCGAAATCGAAATCTGTCACGATCAGTTACGTCACCTGATGGAGCAGCACGATGAGCTGAATCCTCACCAGATCCTGGTTGTCAGCAGTGATCTGGAGCCGTATGTGCCGTATATCCGCTCGATCTTTGGCGAGAAGGGCAACCAGGCGCTGCCCTGGCGTGTGGTCAGCCGGACCTCAGCCTATCCTCTGGCGCACGATCTGCTCGACATTCTGGAGCAGCTGGCTGGGAACAACCTGCGGCAGACACTGTTCGAGCGCGTCTCGGTCGACCCAGTGCTGAACCACTTTGACCTGTCAACCGATGATGTCACTGTCATTGAATCCTGGCTGACCCGATATGGCCTGTTTCACTCAGGGCTCGGGGGCCTGGGTGAACAGGATCAGCGCAATGAGCAAACTGATGCCGGCAAGTTCAGCTGGCGCAGCGGCATGCAGCGCCTGATGACGGCCGCGCTGAGGGCGGGTGATCCACAGACCAGACGTCATGCCGGCCTGTCCGACATGAGCAGTGGTGACCTGTCACTGGTGTTCAGGTTCGGTGAACTGGTCGCGACACTGTATCGCCTGCACCGTTCATGCCAGCGACGCAGAGTGGCAGCAGAGTGGCAACGCTGGCTGATCAGTGCGATCAGGCAGCTGACCGGTGAGCGCGATGAGACTCTGACCGCACTGCAGCCTGTCTTCGATGTGATGCAGGATATCAGTTCTGAATCGTCGGCAGACAGCACATTCGATTGTCTCAGCCTGATTGACCAGATCAGATACATGCTGGGCGAGCGCAAACCACTGAGTGAAGGCATTTCTGCCGGTATCACATTTGCTGACGCTGCACACACACGACTGATGCCGGCCAAGGTGATCTATGCGCTGGGTCTCAATGACCGGGAGTTTCCATCACCGGATCAGCGATTTGAGCTGGATCTGATTGCCAGGCAGCCGCGTCTGGGGGATCGCACACGTCGCTTGCAGGACAGGGAACTGTTTCTCGAGTGGCTGCTTTCCGCAAGAACATACCTGATGCTCAGTTACGAGGGTCACCATCCGAGAGACAACAGTGAGCGCGCAGCCACGCCACTGATCCCTGAGCTGCTGTCATGTCTTGACAGTCAGTTCAGCCTCAACGGGGCTGCCCTGTCGTCCCAGTTGATTACCCATCATCCACCGCAACCGTTCAGTACGCGCTATAACCGGGAAGCAGGGCTGATCAGTTACAACGGTTCGTTCTGTTTGCCCGATGACCGTCAAGCTGTCGTGACAGAGATGGCATTCTCCTCACAGCTGGACTACACGGATGCCGAACCGATGACGTCGGTTTCCATTCAGTCACTGCTGCAGTTCATCCAGAACCCCGCTTCCATTTACCTGCGCGATGGGCTGGGGATCAACCTGCAACGAACGGCAGTCGCACAATCCGATGATCCCCCGGCAGGTCTTGATCCGCTCAATCGCTTTATCCTGACTCGTGATGTCATCGACATGAGTGAATCGCAGGCGGCTCATGACGAACTGCTGCAGCATCTCAGATCAGCCGTGTCATTGCCGCCAGGCAAACCGGGCGATGTCCAGGCGGCACAGGTGCTGCACAGGGCCGCAGCGTCCATCAGCAGAGCAGCTGATCTTGCCGGTCCGGGGGTCGAGGATGAATCCTTCACGATCAGCTTGTCCCATGCCGAAATCACGGGTGTGCTTGATTCACTGCATGTCAGGGGGCGGGTGGAACTGCTGGCCGGAAAGATGCGACCGAAACACAAACTGGCGAGCTGGCTGATGCATCTGGTGCTGTCACAGCTGCGTGATATCGGAGCAGAGACCTTTCTGGTCGATCAGTATCAGCGTGTTTCACATTTCGAACCCGTTGCCGAGCCGATGGGCATTCTGGACGGCTTTGTCGACCTGTATCAGCAGGCCAGAAGCAGGCCGCTGCCGTTCTTTCCCGCAAGTTCTGAGGCGCTGGTTTCGGCCCTGCGACGGTCTGCTGCGCGTGAATCACAGCGTATCGATCAACTCGACCCGATCTGGCACAGCAAGGCGATGCAATCGGCTGTGAAGGTCTACCACGGCAATGCTCATCAGCCGGGAGAGGCTTCGGACCCCTGGATGGCACAGGCTTTTCGAGGCAACAGCTGGTGGCAGGACGATGCTGGCCAGGCCGAATTCACAAGGCTGGCAATCGGGATCTGGTTGCCCCTGATGGAGTCATCGCGTGGCTGAGTCATTTGATATCATCAATGCGCCACTGGATGGCAGCAACCTGATCGAGGCCAATGCCGGCACCGGCAAGACCTGGTCGATGTCCAGCCTGTTTCTGAGATACCTGCTCGAAACCGACATTGCATTCGATCGCATCCTGGTGGTGACATTCACGCGGGCCGCATCCCATGAACTGGGGCAGCGCATTCTCGACAGGTTGCTTCAATGCCATCGATATTTCAGTCAGGGGGCTGACGCTGACCCGCTGATCGAACACCTGTATACCAGTATTCATGATACACACGGTAATGGCGGGGTCGAGACGGCATTGTCGAGACTGAATCAGGCCATCGTCGCCTTCGACATGACCCGGATCGCAACCATACATGGCTTCTGTGAGGCGGTGCTCGCAGGCATCGCATTCACCGCCGGATACGACAGCGATGCCGAATTGCTGGAAGACCCGCTGCCACCCCTGCGCACGCTGGTTCAGTCACACTGGCAACGGCAGATGGATCAGCTGGATCAAGATCTGGTGGCGGCGATCAATCCGGATGCGGCGATGCTGGATCAATTGACGCGTACCCTGCTGGGGTTGATGGAAAAACCCTATGCCACGGTTCACAGACCGGCTGACAAACCGTCCGGAAACATGATGACGGCCCTGCGCGAATCACTGCATTCCCTGCGGGAACGGTGGGCATCCTGCTCGCAGGAAGTGCGCGCCATGCTGCTGGGCAAGCAGGGACTGAACCAGCGCTATTACCGTGAGGCATCGATCGATGCCTATCTGGCACAATTGATGGCAGCGCTGGAGCCGAATCTGCCGGCGGTACAGGCGCTGGAGTCTCTGCCGAAACGGCTGCACCAGACAGCCCTGGATCGGGCCTGCAACAAGGGCGTTGACAGCAGCGATATCCAGCATGAGGTATTCAGCCAGGTCGAACAGATCGCGTCATTGTCAGAGCAGATCAGTGATGAGGTCGATCAGACGATACGCGACATGCCCCTGCTGATACTTGAGCAGCTGCGTGGTGACTGGCAAGACCAGCTGAAGGTCACCAGGCGGCGCACCCACCACGATTCGATTCGAAATCTGCGCGAATTGCTTGATGCCGATGACAGTGGTGTACTGCACGAGAAGATCAATGGCGACTACGGCGTTGCGCTGGTCGATGAATTCCAGGACACCGATCCCGATCAGTATGCCATCTTCAGGAGTCTGTTCATCGACAGGGGCTTGCCAGTCTTCTTTGTCGGTGACCCGAAACAGTCCATCTACCGATTCAGGGGTGCAGACGTATTTGCCTACCTGAATGCGCGAGATGCCTGTGAGCGGATCTACACGCTGAACCATAACTGGCGCTCGACGCCTGCCATGATCGATGCCGTCAATCGCATCTACCAGGCACACGAGCAGCCATTTCTCAGCGACGACATCGGCTTCTCGGCATCCAAACCGGGCGGACAGCAGCCTGAGCCACTGCCGGCCACACTTCACGAGGCTCGCGGCACAGTCAATTGCATGGTCTTGCCCGGTGATGATCGCATGAGTCGTGCAGATGCCGAGACCAGGCTGGCCCGCATCACGGCTGCCGAACTGAGCGCCCTGATCAGCGAAGGGCTGTGCAGCAAGCGAGTCGCCATACTGGTTCGAACCCATGACCAGGGGATCCTGATGCGTCAGGCGCTGGCCGAAGTGGGTGTTCGCTCAGCGCAGCTTGATCGCAGCAGTGTGTTCGAGAGTGACAGTTGCCGAGATCTGATTCGACTGCTGCAGTCTGTGTCCAGGCCTCTGGATCTTGGGCGTGTCTGTGCCGCTCTGGCTACCCGGCTGATGGGGGCCTCAGCTGAAGACATCCATCAGCTGCAGCGCGATGATGCTAAGATCGACACCATGCTGGCACGCTTTGCTACCATGCGAGAGCAATGGACGCATGTCGGGCTGTCAGCACTCATCAACACGGTTCTTCAGGATGATCATCGGGCGGCCATCTTGCTGGCTGGCCAGGATGGCGAACGCTACCTGACCAACCTTCACCACCTGATTGACCTGATGATCGAATACGCACACCGGTTTGAGGCCAGCCCATCGCAGCAGCTCGACTGGCTGGTCCGTCAACATCAGCAGCCACCACTGGGTCAGGAAAACTCGCTGTTGATGCTGGACAGTGATCGGGATCTGGTCCAGATCCTGACCATACACAAGAGCAAGGGTCTGGAATTCGATGTCGTGTTCTGCCCGTTTCTCTGGCCCGGGACCGATCCATCTCGTCTGATCAACCGTGCAGGCAGGCGTCGCCCTGCTGAATGTCATGACCCCTCGGGTCAGTTCATTGTTGACAGTGGCAGTGAGCAATACCCACAGCGTCTGCAGCAACAGCTGGATGAAATGCAGGCCGAAGACATGCGCCTGCTGTATGTTGCCATGACACGGGCCGTGCACCGTCTGTATGTTGCCCTGGCACCCACCTCAGGTCTGATCTGGTCACCGATCGGTCGTCTGTTCTCAGGATGTGCCAAAGTGGATCAACAGCTTAACTACCAGGACATGCTCGAGAAGCTTGATGTTCTCGGCATACGCTGTCTGTCGGAGGTGGAGATCGAATCATCACAGTCGCCCGGGGATGAGGCTGATGTCGGGTTCAGATCATTGACACCGGAGCGACAGGTTCAGTCCAGTTTTCAGATCAACAGTTATAGTGCCATGGCCAGTCGCCTGCATGAGTTGAATCGTGATCACGGCAGGGCGATGGATGAATCAGACAATGACGACAGCGATATTCAGGACAGCAGGGAATCGGAGCCGGAGCCGATTGAGCCCATGCAGGGCATTGATCTGCTGCCGCCGGGAACCCACAGCGGCAACCTGGTTCATGAACTGTTTGAATTTCTGCCCTCATTCGCCATGCGGGGCACTGAACTCAGTCGGTATGTTGAGCAGAAATTGCCCAGATTCGGTCAATCTGTCGAACTTTCCGACAGCCTTGCCCGACACATCGAACGAATCCTTGCGATGCCGATCGATTTGCAGCAAATTGGGCAGGATTCCGAACCCATGGTGCTGGCACAGCTGCAGAAACATGATGTGGTGGCCGAGATGGAGTTTCATCTGGCGATGACGGCAGACGAGCTGTCATCTCTGGTGTCTGATCTTTACCCGCAACAGGACAGCCGTGCCGTCATCGGTC
Organism: Lysobacterales bacterium; assembly: GCA_965212525.1. GTDB lineage: Bacteria > Pseudomonadota > Gammaproteobacteria > Xanthomonadales > SZUA-38 > SZUA-38. The sequence goes on along the minus strand of CBDBVC010000032.1, from coordinate 196,804 downwards.
GACTGGTTCAGTTCACCCACGGCTATATCGATCTTGTCGTCTGCTTCAGAAACCGTTTCTATGTGATTGATTACAAGACCAATTATCTGGGAAATTCCGTGTCTGACTACCGTCCGGACAGATTACAGGCGGCCATTGCCGAACACCGATACGACCTGCAGTATCACCTCTATTCGGTGGCCCTGAATCGATATCTGGCCAATCACCTGCTGGATTACAGCAGCCAGTCACAATTCGGGGGGGTGATCTATCTGTTTCTGCGGGGGATGGCACAGCAGCAGGTCGAGGCAGACAATGCTGTCCCACAGGCCGGCATTCACCTGTACAGGCCCAGTGACAGCTGGCTGGAGCAGTACCAATGAATCAGAACAGATCCGTCACGGTTGCGGCATCATTCCCGGACGAGCTGTTCTCGATTGACCCTGCAATTGCGCGCGAGATCAGGCGTGCGCTGGTGCCCCTGCAGACCGAGCGTCTGATAGAGCGTCCCATCAGACAGTCCGTGCTGTTTCATGTGGCACAGGCTCCGGAGCTGACCGCAACACAGCAGATCAGGCTGGCCGCCATCGTCACTCGCGTCATGATGGCCCGTGGCCAGGGTCAGATTGCCTTCGACACGAATCAATCTCAGTCCGATCGATTGTGGGGCCGGGTCTGTCGTGCCTTTGGCATCGATGTCAGTCTCGATGGAATTGACGAGCTGATGCTGGTGGCCAATGTGCTGACTGATGATGCGCAGGATGGAACGCCGCCGGATGCAGAATTCGGCTGGTTGATCATGGAACAGGGCAGGGTATTCCTGCACCGGGACTGGTGGCTTCAGTACGCTCTGCTGCAGCAGGTACGGCGCCTGTGCGACAGCGATCCCCGATGGGGCGAAAAGAACAACAAGGTAGCGGCAGAGATTTCCGCATTGGGAGTCGAGCTGTCAGCCGGTCAATCAGCGGCCGTCGAGGGAATGTCAGCGGCCCGTGTATCATTGCTGTCGGGTGGGCCGGGTACAGGCAAGACCACGGTGATTGGTCACGTGCTGCAGTGTCTGTTGCAGGCAGCGAGTGAGGCGTCTGTGCCTCTGCGCAGTTGTCTGGTGGCACCAACCGGCAAGGCTGTGGCCCGGTTATCGGAATCACTGACTGCCCAGTGCCCGCAAGCGCTGATGCAGCAAACCCGCATCTGCACCATACATGCCTTGCTGGGCTGGCTGCCGCAGACTCGTCGCTTCCGGCATCATCGTCATGAACGGTTGCCACTTGATGTGCTGGTCTGTGATGAGGCCTCCATGGTGGATCTGGAGCTGATGATGTTGCTGCTTGACGCACTGCCTGATCACTGTCAGGTGATCCTCGTGGGGGATGAAAACCAGTTGTCGTCAATTCAGCCAGGTCACGTGTTCAGGCAGCTGTGGCATTCTGCCGAACACAGTCCAGGTGGCAAGCTGCGCTGCCATCGTCTGATCGAAAACTTCCGTTTTGCTGAACAATCGGGCATTGCACGCCTGGCCTCGCATATCCTGGCCGGTGACGCGGCAGCAATCCATTCCATGCAGGAGCAGGGGGGTGATGCTGATCTCGACTGGCAGATTTCCCCGGGGCTCACAGCCGGGAATCTTGAAGCCATCATTCCGGACGACTTTATCGCCGCCTTCGCGTCTTCGGATCTGGAACTCATGCTGAACCAGATCAATCGTTTCAGGGTTCTGTGCCCGGTTCATCACGGGCCACAGGGCGTCGACGCCATGAATCGTCTGATGAACACCCTGGTGCGTCAGCAGGCAGAATCATCAGGTCGCACTATCGACAATGCACAGCCACGGGTGGTGATGGTGACGCGCAATGATTACCGTCTCAATCTGTTCAATGGTGATCAGGGCATCCGCATGATCGACGAACACGGATCGGATGTGGTGGTGTTTGAACAGCGTGGTGAGCGCCGTGTGCTGCCGGCCGGCCAGATCGCCTCTCTGACTGACGCCTGGGCAATGACCGTTCACAAGGCGCAGGGCTCGGAGTATGACCGTGTTCTATTGCTGCTGTCTGGTGCAGAATACCACGCGCTTTCGCGCGAACTGGTCTACACCGCTCTGACGCGGGCGCGAGATCATGTCTGTCTTGCGGCCACGGCGACCGTTGTCGCAGGGCTGGGTGAGCTGGAGTCGGCCTCATCTGGCGAGTTCCGTCTGGCGCTGTGACCTGCTACCATCGCGCGCCATGAAGAAGAGTGATTTTTTCTATGATCTGCCCGAGTCGCTGATCGCCCAGACCCCGCTGGCCCGACGAGAAGACAGTCGGCTGCTGGTGATGAAACGTGCAGAAAAGACGCTTATCGATGATCAGTTCGGCAATCTGCTCGATCATTTGCGTGATGACGACCTGCTGGTGTTCAACAATACCGAGGTGATCAGGGCACGCCTGCACGGACTCAAGCAGACCGGCGGCAAGGTGGAGATTCTGATCGAACGCGTACTGGGCTGCGACAGCGCCCTGGCTCAGATTCGCAGTAATCATGCACCGAAGGCTGGTGCACGGATCAGTATCGGAACGGCAGTCATCGAGGTGACCGGACGCGAGGGCTCATTCTTCAGTATCCGGGCCATCGAGGAACCACTGACGGATATTCTGTCCCGCGAAGGCCACATGCCGTTGCCACCCTATATCCGGCGCGATGACGACAGTACGGATGAGGAACGCTATCAGACCGTCTATGCCAGCACACCCGGCGCCGTGGCCGCTCCCACGGCCGGTCTGCATTTCAGCAATCGGTTGATGTCGGCGCTGGAAGCCCGTGGCATTGAGACGGCCACGGTGACCCTGCATGTGGGCGCAGGCACATTCCAGCCGATGCGCGTGGACAAGGTGGAGGATCATGTCATGCACGCCGAGCTGATCGAGGTGACAGATCAGGTATGTCGGCAGATCAATCAGGCTCACGCGGATGGCCGCCGTGTGATTGCGGTCGGCACCACAACGCTGCGCAGCCTGGAAACGGCCTGGCAGGGCGATCACATCGAGCCGTTCAATGGCGAATCGACTATTTTCATCTATCCTGGCATACCGGTTCACAGCATCGATGGCCTGATCACCAATTTTCATCTGCCCGAATCGACACTGATCATGCTGGTCAGCGCCTTTGCAGGCACCGATGAAACACTGGCCGCCTACCGGCATGCCGTAGCCGAGCAATACCGGTTTTTCAGTTATGGAGATGCCATGCTGATCATCTGAGCTTCGGGCCCGCATGATTATGGACTACAATCCCCGCCATGAAATTCGAACTGCACAAAACCGATGGCCTGGCACGGCGAGGCACACTGACCTTCGACCGGGGCACGGTTCAGACACCGGCCTTCATGCCAGTGGGCACCTATGGCACCGTCAAGGCAATGACACCGGAACAGGTGCGCGATATCGGCGCCGAAATCATTCTGGGCAACACCTTTCATCTGATGCTGAGGCCGGGAACCGAAGTGATCGATGCTCACGGTGGTCTGCATGATTTCATCAACTGGCAGGGTCCGATTCTGACCGATTCGGGCGGCTTCCAGGTGTTTTCGCTGGCGCAGAACCGCAAGCTGACCGAGGAAGGTGTCACCTTCTCATCACCGGTTGATGGCTCGAAGGTGTTCCTGGGCCCCGAGGAATCGATGGCCGTACAGCGATCACTCAATTCCGATATCGTCATGATCTTCGATGAGTGCACGCCGTACCCGGCCACCGAGCAGCAGGCGGCCGATTCAATGCGGCTGTCCCTGCGCTGGGCTGAGCGCAGCAAGCGGGCCTTTGCCGATAACCCCAATGCGCTGTTTGGCATCGTGCAGGGCGGCGTCTACGAACATCTGCGACGAGAGTCGGTCGATGGTCTGTGTGAAATCGGCTTTGACGGCTATGCCATCGGTGGCCTGGCCGTGGGGGAGCCGCGCGAAGAGCGCGAGGCCATGCTTGATCTGGTGACGCCACTGCTGCCTGCCGATCAGCCACGCTACCTGATGGGTGTGGGGCGCCCCGAAGACCTGGTTGAAGCGGTGTTGCGTGGCGTCGACATGTTCGACTGCGTCATGCCCACCCGCAATGCACGCAATGGCTACCTGTTCACCCATACCGGGCTGATCAAGATTCGCAATGCCGGGCACCGCATGGATACCGGCCCGGTGGATCCGCTGTGCGACTGCTATACCTGCAGTAACTACTCACGCGCCTATCTGCGTCATCTGGATCGCTGCAACGAGATTCTGGCCTCACATCTTGCCACCGTTCACAACCTGCATTTCTACCAGCGACTGATGCAGCGCATGCGTGATGCGATCGAGGCCGGATCTCTTGAATCATTCGTCGCAGAATTTTATGACCAGCTCGGTATGGCCGTGCCTGAAGCCGCTGCCGGCATTCTGCAGGCGAATAATTCGGGACAGCCCGGGTGACACATGGCATAATACGCCGTTTGCAATTTCAGCTTGCATTGATGGCGATTGACCACATCTAGTCAACAACGCCTGTAAACACGAAAACCTTTTGGAGGAGAGTTCATTGGACTTCTTTATTTCTGATGCCATGGCTCAGGCAGGGGGCGCACAAGGCAATCCCTATTCCAGCCTGATCTTTATCGTAGTCATCTTCGCTGTGTTCTATTTCATGTTGATCCGTCCTCAGGTGAAGCGCCAGAAGCAGCACAAGAGCATGGTCGATGCGCTCTCAAAGGGTGATGAGGTGGTAACCACCGGCGGCCTTCTGGGCAAGGTCACGGAAGTGGGCGACAGCTTTGTCGACCTGAAAATCTCCGAAAGCGTGACGGTCAAGCTGCAGAAGCATGCCATCGCCACGGTTGTGCCCAAGGGCACCATCAAGGACGCCTGATCAGCAGGCAGTCCGCACAGTACGCATAAAGAGAAGAACTGACAATGAATCAATATCCCGCTTGGAAGTATGGTTTGATATTGGTCGTCCTGCTGGTCGGATCGCTGTTCGCCCTGCCGAATTACTACGGCAATGACAAGGCGATTCAGGTTTCCCAGTCGGGTGAGCAAATCGATGAAGGCATCATCGACCTGATCACGGAAGCGATGGACGCCAATGATCTTCAGATCAAGGGCGAGATCACGCGCAACGAAGCCGGTGATCAGATCCTGGTCCGCATGCTCGACCCGAATACCCAGAACAAGGCGCTCGAGGTGATTACCGAGACGCTGGATGACGATCAGTACACGGCTGCAATGAACCTGGCACCGGCACAGCCCGACTGGCTGGCCTCGCTGGGCGGCAAGCCCATGGTACAGGGTCTGGACCTGCAGGGCGGCGTTCACTTCCTGATGGAAGTCGACATGCAGGACATCATCAAGCAGTCGCGCGACCGCTATCTCACCGACATTCGCAGCCTGATCAAGGACAACAACATCCGTGGAGCCAGCGTTGAATCGCGTGGCGAGACCATGCTGGTCAAGTTTGCCACCGAAGAGCAGCGCGAGATCGTGCGCGATGAGCTGAGCAGCAATTTCACTGAACTCACCATTGCCGATATTGAAACACCAAGTACATTCGACCTGAATCTGCGTCTGAGTGAAGTCAAGCTGCAGGAAATCTCGGCCCTGGCACTGCAACAGAATATTGCCGCCTTCCGCAACCGGGTGAATGAGCTGGGCGTGGCCGAACCGGTGATTCAGCAACAGGGCTCTGACCGCATCGTGGTGCAGTTGCCCGGTATTCAGGACACCACCAAGGCCAAGCGTGTGCTGGGCCGAACCGCGTCTCTGGAATACCGCGCTGTGTGCGAAGGCGAGAACGCCTTCGAAGCCGAAAGCAGCGGCCGTGTGCCAACCGGTTGCCGTCTGTATGAGATGCAGGATGGCAGCCCGATCCTGCTGAGCAAGCAGGTCATTGTTTCCGGTTCGCACCTGGTCGATGCCAATTCATCCTTCGATGAATACGGTTCACCGATCGTGAACGTCACCCTCAACAAGGTGGGCGGCGACCGCATGAGCCGCTTCACCATCGACAACGTGCAAAAGCGCATGGCGGTGGTCTACAAGGAAGACAAGCAGATCTCGGTCGAAATTGACGGCGAGAAGCGGGTCTCCTACAAGACCGATACCGTGGTCATTTCGGCCCCGGTCATTCAGGAGCCGTTTGGCGCCCGTTTCCGTACCACCGGACTGGATAATGTGAATCAGGCCAATGAACTGGCCCTGTCCATCCGTTCCGGCTCACTGGCTGCACCGGCCAGAATCATCGAGGAACGCCTGGTGGGACCGAGTCTGGGTCAGGAAAACATCGAGAAGGGCTTCAGGGCCGTGATGGTGGGTTTCGGACTGGTACTGGTGTTCATGGTGGTCTACTACAGGCTGTTCGGCATGATTGCCAACCTGGCCCTGTTCTTCAATCTGGTGATGATCGTCTCACTGCTCTCCATGCTGGGGGCCACACTGACGCTGCCGGGTATTGCCGGAATCGTGCTTACCGTGGGCATGGCGGTTGATGCCAACGTGCTCATCTTCGAGCGAATACGGGAAGAGCTGCGCAATGGCAATACGCCTCAGGCCAGTATCCGTGCCGGCTACGAGAAGGCGTTCTCGACCATCGCCGATGCCAACGTCACCACACTGATCGCTGCCGTGGTACTGCTGTCACTGGGTACCGGACCGATCAAGGGCTTTGCCGTTACCCTGACCCTGGGCATCATGACCTCGATGTTCACGGCCATCATGGGAACACGGGCCGTCGTCAATCTCATCTACGGCCGTCGTGCCAAAGTTGAGAAACTGGCCATCTGACGGCCGCTGGAGAAACAGACATGCAATTGATCAAGCATCAAACAAACATCAACTTCATGGGTCAGCGCAAGCTGGCGCTGGTAATCTCTGCCGTTCTCATCGTGATATCCATCGTGTCACTGTCGACACGTGGCCTAAATTACGGCCTGGATTTCACCGGCGGTACGCTGATCCAGCTCAAGTACGAGACCGATCCGAACCTGAATGAAATTCGCGATGCCATGGCAGCCGGTGGTTTCCCCGGTGCCGTGGTACAGTCATTCGGCGATGATCGTGACGTGCTGGTTCGCATTGGCGCCGACCCGGACACCGAAGGCACCGACGCGGCCTTCAGTGAAGCGGTTGCAACGGCTCTGGCACCCACATCGGACCAGCCGATCCAGAAAGTACGTGAAGAGTTCGTTGGGCCGCAGGTGGGTGATGAGCTGACCAACAAGGGTGGGGTGGCGATGATCTTCGCGCTGATCTGCATCCTGATCTACATCATCATGCGGTTCCAGTGGAAATTCTCCATCGGTGCGGTACTGGCGCTGATTCACGACGTCATGATTATCGTTGGCTTCTTCTCCATCACTCAGGTGGAGTTCGACCTTACGGTACTGGCGGCCCTGCTGGCGGTGATCGGTTACTCGCTCAACGATACCATCGTGGTCTATGACCGGATCCGCGAGAACTTCCGTACCATGCGCAAGGGTGACAGCTTCGACATCTTCAACACCTCGATAAACCAGATGCTGGCACGGACATTGATGACCTCATTGACCACCCTGCTGGTACTGGCCTCGCTGTTTTTCCTGGGCGGTGACATCATCCACAGCTTCGCCGAGGCACTGATCGTCGGTGTCATCATCGGTACCTACTCCTCGATCTACATCGCGGCCACCACACTGCTGATGCTGGACGTCAACAAGATGGACCTGATCGAAGAGAAGAAAAGCGACCCGCAACTGGATGCGATGCCCTGACCAATCCGGGAAAAATACTGATAAAAAAGGTCGACTCAATGTCGACCTTTTTTTGTATCATTGACATGCTATGACTCACAACGATACACGCTTTTTTGGTTACTTGCCGGCGATCAGTCTGATCTGTCCATTCCTGATATTTCTCGATCAAAATCAGGTAAGTCTGTTCAACTTGTTTGTACTTATATCAATTACTGTGCTTCTGGCAGTTGGTATGATGATCAGTCTGGTGATCAAGCGTATGCCCTTGATAATTAGGGTGATCCTGTTATCCATTATCCTGGTCCCCCTCCCAGATCTGCTCATTTCGGTTTCCTTTGTCAGACAAACTTTGTTGGTATGGTTGCTGACAACACTGATCCCGTTGATGCTGATGCGGAAATTCCTGATTATGCCGTTGTTCTATTTTCTGACCGCAACATCAGTGATCAGTCTCATATCAATGATGTCTCATGACAAATCGGTAATCTCATTTGCTGAGAATGCATCCATTGTGAGGCAGGATTCAAGTGCTGAATTACCTCCTGTAGTGCATGTTGTGTTTGACGAGATGAGTGGGTTGGATTACCTCCGCACTACATTGCGGCAATCAGACGCAATTGACGATTTAGCTGCACAAGTGCTTGATTCAAATCATTTCCGTGTCAGCAGTAATGTGTTCAGTCGTAGCTTTAATACGGTTCATTCGTTGTCATCAATGATGAATTTTAATCCTGAGCTCGAAACATATATTCGGCAATTCAATAACAATAAATTTCGTCACGAACATAATGATATTGAACAACTCGCCTATTTTGAATTCTTGTCAGATTTGGGGTATGAAATAAGTGTAATCGAATCGGGTTTTCTTGATTTTTGTGATCAGGGATACGCTGTAAATTGCATAACTTATCAATCAGCAGGGTTGAGTGGCCTTTCTGATTTATCATTGACGATACCCAGTCAATTAAAGGTTGTCCTTCGTCAGTATCTAAAATCACTGAAGTCTGCTTCGTATGTAATGGAACGGGCAGCCAAGCAACACCTGACTCAGGTAGACCACCAGAATCCGTTCGTGAATTTTGGTAATTGGGAAATTTATGAGTCACCCCTGATCTCTTTGAACGTGTTTGAATATTTGATTGAACATCTGCGCGAGATTGACTCAGGTGAGATGGTGTTTGCTCACTTGCTCATTCCACACTTTTCATACATGCTGGATGAACAATGTGAATCAAAAAATACTGACTTCTTCAGAAACACAGTGCCTTGGGATGGTGTTGAGAAAAATAGTGACTCTAGTCGGTTATTCAGGTATCAGGAATATGCCCGGCAATACCAATGTACCCTCCGGTTGATTGGAAATATGATTGAGGCAGTACCTGAATTTGATAACACTTTATTCATCATACATGGTGATCACGGATCGAGGATCATGTTGAATGAAGGTGTGGGTTTATCAAATCACGACTACCCGAAACAAAACCTGAGTGACTTGTATAACACGTTTTTTGCAGTCAAATACCCAACTAACCATGATGCGGTACCACGTCGAGATCTACCACTGGATCAGGCGCTCGTTGATGTATTGGCTAATGTATTCGGCGATAACGTTCCGCAAAACTGGGACAGCCAGGACAGAACAGTGTATTCCCAAACTGATAGACTCTATCCGTATCCTGTCTGGATCGAATGAAATCAGTTAATTTGTTCTGGTAACAGAGATTTGATACGCCGCACTATCTCTGCCGCCAGACGGAAATCACCTGCAATGATATGGCCTTTTTCGAGGTAGGATTCACCGCCCAGGAAATCGATGCAGCTACCACCGGCCTCACGAACCATTAGCGCACCTGCCGCCATGTCCCAGATCTTCAGCCCTGCTGTCCAGCAGGCGTCATAGCGACCTGCGGCGACATAGGCCAAGTCAAGCGCCGACGACCCGGATGAACGAATATCGGCCGGTGAGCGGGCAATGTCGGCCCACATCTTCTGGTAGTTGTCGAGCCAGTCGTGACAGCGTGTCGGCAGTTCACTGACCATCAGTGCGTTGGTCAGTCCCTTGCGCGCCTGGATGCGAATGCGGTGTGAATTGACAAAGGCACCCTTGCCACGGCTGGTGGTGAACATCTCCTCACGGATCGGATCATAGATCACACCATGCTGGGTCACACCCTTGTGCTGCATGGCAATGGAGACACAGAAGTGTGGTACACCCTGGATAAAATTTCGAGTCCCGTCGAGCGGATCGATGATCCAGACATAATCGTCACGTCCCTCGATGGTCGATTCCTCGGAACGAATGGTGTGATCCGGGTATTTCTTGAGGATTTCCTGTGCGATCACATGATCAGCGGTACGATCAGCCTCACTGACGTAATCGTTGGTCTCTTTCTCCTCGATCGACATCTGATCGAGTCGGTTGAGAAACTTGAGCAAGTGAAAACCCGCTTCACGGGCCGCAGCAATGGCCACAGTCACTTCAGGCTGATTCATGGGTGGTCCGGGCAGATTGTTAAAGATGGCATATTCTGCCAGTAAGCACGTACAATAGCCACGATTAATCGATGCAATTCCCGGTCAAACCTGACCCCGTAAAGTGCCCGCACACTGGAGCCAGCAATGCTGCCGAACCTGAACGTCATCCTATGCAGAACCACACACCCAGGCAATATTGGTGCCGCTGCACGTGCGGTGAAAACCATGGGGATTGAATCCATGCGTCTCGTTGATCCATCGAATTACCCATCGGCTGAGGCGACCGCCAGGGCATCGGGTGCGGCAGACCTGCTTGAGACTGCCAGCGTTCATGACAGCCTGGCCGAAGCCGTTGCCGACAGGCAACTGGTGTTTGGCGCCAGTGCCCGATCACGTGCAGGCAATATTCCTCAATTGAATGCACGTGAGGCGGCCGAAAAGATTGTCGCTTTATCAGCAGATACTGAAGTGGCGCTGGTGTTTGGCCAGGAACGGTCCGGACTCAGCAATGATGAAATGGGTCATTGCCATTACCTGGTACAGATCGATGCCAATCCCGACTATGCCTCACTCAATCTGGCAGCTGCAGTCCAGCTGATGTGTTATGACGTACGCATGGCAGCCCTCGCGCAGCAGGGCAGGGCTGAACCAGAACATGAGCCCCTGGCAAATCAGCAACACTTCGACAGTTTCATCGACAGCTGGCTGTCATTGATGGAGTCGGTAGGCTTTGGTGATGAAAAGCAGTCCGCCAGTCTCAAATCGAGAATCAGGCGGGTGTTCATGCGCGCCGAGCCGTTGAGAAGTGAGGTTGATTTGCTGCACGGGATGTTGTCACAGCTGTTAAAACGCCTTAATGAGCATCGTGATGGGTAACATCGAGAACAGGATCAGTAGTGTTGATCAGCTACGCGGCATCGCATCTCTGAGTGTTTGCTGGTTTCATCTGACCAACACATACCCCATCGAATCACTAATACGCAATTCGGGCTGGTATGGTTGGCTCGGCGTCGAAATGTTCTTTGTGATCTCAGGTTTTGTCATTCCCTATGCCATGTATGAGGCTCGGTATCAGGTCGGAGAAGACTGGTTCCAGTTCATGAAAAAACGCGTCATCAGGATTGAGCCACCCTATCTTGTGATGGTGGCAGTCATACCAGTGCTGTGGTACCTCTCATCACTGGCACCAGGGTATCAAGGAGATCCCGTAGAGATCGACACAACACAGGTATTGCTGCATGTTGGCTATCTCAACGGTTTTTTTGATGTGCCCTGGTTGAATCCAGTTTTCTGGACGCTGGCGATTGAATTTCAGTTTTATCTGCTGGTATCACTGTCACTGGGCCTGATGAGCCATACAAACGGCGTGATCAGAGTGACGACTCTAGTTGTGATGATCGGCAGTTCATTGCTTCTTACTTCAGACGTGCTGGTGTTCAAATACCTTCCCTTGTTTGCGATGGGAATTGTTGTTTTCCAGTTGCGGACAGGGCTTGTGCAGTCGCTGGAGGGTGTGATTCTCTTGAGTCTCTCAGCCGGGGTGCTTACGTTCACATTGGGTTGGATGATAACCACAGTTGGTCTGTTTACAGCCCTGGTCATTCTGTTGTACTCGGGAGCAAGAGTACGCGGTCTGGTATTTCTGGGCGCGATTTCGTATTCGCTCTATCTTGTTCACATACCGATTGGAGGGCGAGTCGTCAATCTTGTATCACGATTTACAGATTCTGAATTGGGAATGCTGTTCACATCCTTGCTGGCAACAGTCGTTTCAATCATCGCGGCATACCTTCTTTACCGGCTCGTTGAGCGCCCGTCCATCAATTGGTCAAAACGAGTTCATTACCGTTCACGAGCAGGCAGTCAAAAAAAACGCGACCCATATGGGCCGCGTCCAAAATCGAGTGGGTAGTACCTGTCAAAAGATAGGAACAGGTGCGCTGGTGCGTTGGTGGTGGGGAGTGCGCTACTGTACCCTCGATTGTTAAAGAGAAACAGCAACGACCTCATCCCTGTCCGTTTTACCGCTTCTTGATATTAAGGTGAAATTGGGCGGGTGAATCTCTCACCTGAAACCGAAAAAAGTCCTTATTTAACGGTATCAGGCGAGAGAGTAGATCTTCAGATTATTCCTGTGTTGCAGCAAGTGCGATGCCGTCATCGGCAAGACTGCTGGCATGTGTCCACAGGATTTCGTTCCTTCGCTTTCGAATGGTCGTGATCTCGGTGTTCTCGCCAGTGGAGACCGTCAGTACCCTGACTTCGATATCCTCGCGTAGTTGCATGCAGGCGGCACCGTCGAGTAACCAGCCCAGTGCGCTCTGGTTATCACTCTCGATCGCTTCCTGGAGTGCCACGAGTGAATCCTCTTCAACACACACCACAGAACCGCTCTTGATGGTTTCTGCCTGTGCGAGTTGACTTGAGAGGCCGAGGATAATTACAGATAACAAACTTAACATCTTGTTTTTCATTGCTATTTCCTTATCTGAAAGTGTGTTGCCCCTAACCCGGTTCGGGGCCGTCGTATCAGCTCAAATACGACTGGCCACTCTGTTAAGGTGAATTAGATACAACACATCTCTCAGCATTGTCCCTTTGAATGTTGAAGACTGTGACTCAAGTCACACGATCTTCTGACGCTGGTGAACCAGTTCACAGGACGATCCTGCGAACGTTATGCCTCCTTTCAGCTGACACTGGTCCACAGGGTCATGTTCTTGCGCTTGCGGGTGGTTCTGATCTTGACATAGCCGTCGTCGGTGACATCGAGTACTTCCACTTCCATGTCCGAATGCGTGATCATGCAGGCGGCACCGTCGGTCAGCCAATTGATCGCATGATCGTTCTTGTCACGCAGCGCATCGTGAAGTGCGCTCAGGGATCCTTCGGTGACGCAGACACGCGTTCCCTGCTTGACGATTTTCAGTTCGGCTGCCGATGCATTGGCGAACCAGAATGCCCCTATTACCATTGCTATGATCAGTTTCTTCATGACCAGACCTCTTGTGTATTCCCGTTTCATTTTGTGCCAACCATTGTGCATGTCGAAACGAGGGCTGACGATGGCAGCAGACTGATGCCCTTGTAGGAAAATTCTGATTGCAGAAGTCAGCGACACGAACACGGTTGTGAATACCGCGTCAATATTGATGAACTTGCAGATGGGTACTCAGTGGCAGATTACGCTGAGGTGATTAAAAATTTCTTGCGAATCAATTGTTTGGAGTCCGGGTGTGTCAGTAGAGTATGCGTGTCCGGATGGTGCCATCTATGGCCTTGAGCTGTTGCAGCAATTCATCCGCCGGAGAGGCCTCGAAATCGATGACCACGTAACCGATCTGGTCAAGCGTCTGCAGGTATTGCGCGGCGATATTGATATTCGCATCCGACAGGCAGCGGTTGATTTTCTGCAGGATGCCGGGCACGTTGTTGTGAATGTGCATCATGCGGTGAGTCGAGCCGTCGGCGGCTGACAGATCAGGCATCGTCACTTCGGGGAAATTGACGGCACTGGTGGTGCTGCCGTTATCGCTGTAACGCACCAGCTTGCTCGCCACTTCGTGGGCGATGTTGGCCTGCGCCTCGAGCGTACTGCCACCGATGTGTGGCGTCAGCAGCACATTGTCGAACTGTCTCAGCGGCGAGATGAATTCATCCTCGTTGGACTTGGGCTCGGTAGGAAATACATCGAGCGCGGCACCGGCTATCCGGCCCGATTCCAGCTCCTGGCAGAGGTCATTGATGTTGACCACGTTGCCACGGGAGGCGTTGATCAGGATGCTGCCCTGACGCATTCGCGACAGTTCATTTGCGGACATCAGGTTTTCGGTCTGCGGCGTCTGAGGCACATGCAGGCTGATGACATCCGACTGGTCCAGAACCTCGCCCATCGAGGCTCTCATTTCGGCATTGCCCAGTGGCAGTTTTTCATCGATATCAAAGAAGATCACTCGCATGCCCATGCCTTCGGCAAGGATGCCCAGCTGTGTGCCGATATGGCCATAACCGATGATGCCCAGTGTCTTGCCGCGAACTTCATAGGATGACTGAGCCGATTTCAGCCACTCACCACGATGTGCAGCAGCGTTTTTCTCGGGAATGCCGCGCATCAGCAGTACAATCTCGGCAAGCACCAGTTCCGCGACGCTTCGGGTGTTTGAGAATGGAGCGTTGAATACCGGTACACCGGCATGCTGGGCGGCCGGCAGATCAACCTGGTTGGTACCGATGCAGAAACAGCCAATGGCGTTCAGTCTGCGCGCCTGCGCGATGACCTGATCGGTCAGCTGGGTGCGTGATCGGATTCCTATGAAATGGGCATCGGCCACAGTGCTGATCAGGTCCTCGCCGACCAGTGAATGATCAAGCACAGTCAGGTTTTCATAGCCGTTCTTGCGAAACACCTGTTCGGCTTTCGGGTGTACGCCTTCCAGCAGCAGGACATTGATCTTGTTTTTGTCGAACGAGAGTGTTTTCATCAGTCAGTTTGGTTATAGTGTCGCGCCTGAAGATGCGAATTCTGCTTAGCCAAACCCTGTTTTGCAAGCAGGGATTGTGCAACTCGACCAGATTTTGACCCAATTTTTTAGAATAAGCACTCAAGTGCCCTGTGAGACAATCAGATCACCTGTCACTGAGCCCAATGCAGTAGAGCAACATGAACCTGTCAACGGACGAGATCGTCGCACAACTGGCCCACCTGGGTTGCACATCAGATCCCGATCAATGCGCCATCCACGGTGCCGATTCCTCCTCGTTCAGTCAACCTGATGCCTGTGCCGTGGTGTTTCCACGCAGCACGGCCGACGTGGTCGAAATCGTCCGGCTGGCATCGGCACACGATATTGCCCTTGTGCCATCAGGCGGTCGAACCGGACTCAGTGGTGGTGCGGTGGCCTGTCGGCAGGAACTGGTGGTTGCCATGGACAAGATGGACCGCATCGGCGAATTCGATCCGGTTGATCGATGTGTCACGGTCCAGGCCGGTGTCATCACCGCCAATGTACAGGCGTTTGCCCGTGATCAGGGGCTGTTCTACCCGGTCGACTATGCCTCAAGCGGTTCCAGCCAGATAGGTGGCAATGTGGCCACCAATGCTGGTGGCATCAAGGTGGTTCGTTATGGACTGACCCGGGACTGGGTCGTGGGCCTGCAGGTGGTGACGGCTGCCGGTGAGGTTCTGGAGCTGAACAGTGCACTGGTGAAGAATGCCACCGGATACGACCTGAGGCATCTGATGATCGGCAGCGAGGGGACGCTCGGCATCATCACCGAAGTGACACTGAAACTCACCGAACCTCCGGTACAGCAGGCGGTGATGGTGGTCGGCTGTCAGCAGATGTCACATGTCATGTCGATATTTGACAGGGCAAGAACCACGCTGCGTCTGTCGGCCTATGAATTCTTTTCCGATGCGGCCATGCAGCACGTCATCGACGGTGGCCAGGTGAATGCCCCGTTTGACGAACGCACGCCGTATTATGCACTGATCGAGTTCGACTGCATCAGTGACCGTGATCAGGACAACGCGCTTCAGGTATTTTCCGATTGCATGGAAGCAGGGCTGCTTGATGACGGCGTCATCAGCCAGAGTGAATCCCAGGCGCAGGATCTGTGGAAGCTTCGGGAGCACATCTCCGAGCGCATCAGCCATCATCACCCGCACAAGAACGATATTGCAGTTCGTGTTTCACGCGTTCCCGATTTCCTGGCACAGCTTGATGACATCGTGGCGTCCGACTTTCCGGAATTCGAAGTCATCTGGTTTGGCCACATCGGTGATGGCAATCTGCACCTTAATATACTGAAACCCGCAGACTGGTCGGTGGAGCAATTCAGGCAATCGACGGTGGCCATCAATGAACGGGTCTATGGCCTGGTGAGGCAGTTTGACGGCAGCATCTCGGCCGAGCACGGTCTGGGGTTGCTGAAGAAGGATCATCTGGCAGACAGTCGCAGTGAGGCTGAAATCGCACTGATGCGCCAGATCAAGCAGGTGTTCGACCCGCAGAACATCCTGAATCCGGGCAAGATGCTGCCTTCGGCCTGAACCTTGTGCAGCTAATTCCAGATTTCGGGTGACAAGCACACTCTGCTGCCGCTAGACTGTGCCAATCACGCTCCGATTCCGAATGTCACACATCTGTAAACAAGTTCGTTCAATGGTTGAACGCAGCTTGCCAACCATTGCATAATACCCCCGAACATTCATATGCCCGGCCGGGGTGAACGCCGGTGCCCGATGAATCTGAGACGGCTACAACCGGTCGTCATGGGGACTGTATGGAAGACAACAGCAGGACAGGCCAGTGGTACCTGCTCAGATCCAAACCACGACAGGAAAGAATTGCCATTTCTAACCTGGAGCGACAGCACTTCAACTGCTTCGCGCCACAGGCGTTCAACCCCAGCAGAAAACTGCCTTCGCAGAAACCCAGAGTCGAATTCATGTTTCCAGGTTACGTGTTCCTGCAGCAGATGGAGCACAGTGCTGATCTGTCAGCGGCCAGTTACAGCCGTGGCGTCGCCACGCTGGTCCGTTTCGGCACCACTCTGGCGACCGTGCCGGCGATCCTGATCAGAACACTGAAACAGTTGTGTTGCCCGCAGACCGGGCTGTTGCAGCTGGATCATCCCGATATTGCCCCGAACTTCGTCCACGGACAGCAGGTACGCCTGTTTGACGGGCCGTTTGCCGGGCTCAATGGCATTTTCGAAGCACGCGATGGCGACCAGCGTGCCTTCATACTGGTTGAATTACTGGGTCGCAACAATCGAATCATGGTGGAACACCATCACCTGCAAGCCGTTTGAGCGATGACTGCCTCGAAGGCAGTCCGATCAAACCCGACTATGCGAGCACCACGGCCATTTGATACAGGAGGCCAGCGGTAATCGCAGGGCGGTAGCGTGTCCGGAAGACGAGCTGATCCCGAATCCCTGCTGAGTCAGGAAGCCCACTACAGGCTGCTGAAGGCGCTGGAGAACAACCCCAGCATCTCGCAGCGGGAACTGTCACGCACTCTGCGAATGAGTCTTGGCAAGGTGAACTATTGCCTCAAGGCGTTGATCAGCAAGGGCCTGGTCAAGGCCAGAAATTTCAGGAACAGCCAGAACAAGATGGCCTATGCCTATGTGCTGACTCCACGCGGACTGAAGAGCAAGACCGAAGTGACCGTGGCATTTCTGAAGCGCAAGCAGAAGGAGATCAAGACGATTCAGTCGGAAATTGATCAGCTGCGGGAAGAGGTGAAGGCCATGAATTCATCTGACGGGCAGGGTAGCTGACCAGATATGTGCGGTATTGCAGGAGTTCATGCCTACCATGACAGCAGTCGTCCAGTTGAGAGGACTGAACTGGAATTGTTCAACGAGCACATGAAACGGCGAGGGCCAGACGGTGCAGGCATCTGGATCAATTCATCTGAGACAGTCGGCCTTGCTCACCGTCGGCTGTCAATCATTGACCTGTCTGATGAGGCGGCACAGCCCATGCACAGTCACAGCGGTCGATACACGATCAGCTACAACGGTGAAATCTACAATTACCGAGCTCTGGCAGATGAGCTTAAGGCTGCGGGTGTTCAGCTTTCGACACAGTCTGATACCGAGGTCATTCTCGAGATGTACTCACGCCTGGGTACGGACATGCTCATGAAACTTCGGGGCATGTTTGCTCTCGCCATCTGGGATGAACATGATCAGTCACTGTTCCTGGCGCGGGACAGCTTCGGCATCAAGCCGCTGTATTACAGTGACGATGGCAGGGCAGTCCGTTTCGCATCTCAGGTCAGGACACTGATTCATGGCAGGCAGGTCAGCAGATCTGTTGATGTGGCTGCACAGGCCGGTTTTCTGATACTCGGGAGCGTACCAGAGCCGTTTACACTGTATGAGAGTATTTCAGCCCTGCCAGCCGGTCACTATCTCAACATTACGCCGTCCGGTCTGAGTGAACCACAACGTTTTGAAGTGTGGCAGGATCTGATCCCGGATTCTTCAGAGCATGAAACAGCGCCTGATATCGACGCCGTCTTTCGAGACAGCGTATCGGCACATCTGGTGTCCGATGTGCCGGTGGGTGCCTTTCTCTCCTCAGGCATCGATTCCTGTTTGCTGGTTGGTCTCATGAGTGATCAGCTTGAGCAACCGCTCAATACGGTAACGGTGGGGTTCGAGGAATTCAGAAACACGGCAAATGATGAATTGCCGATGGCGCGACAAGTGGCGGAGAAATTTGGCACCTGTCACCATGAAGTCATCATCACCGAATCGGATTTCAGATCCGCTCAGGATCAGATACTCCACGACATGGACCAGCCCTCAATTGACGGTATCAATTCCTGGCTGGTATCGCGGGCTGCAGCACAAGCAGGCATGAAGGTCGCCGTTTCCGGGCTTGGAGGGGACGAGCTGTTTGCTGGCTACCCCACATTCTGTGATATTCCCCGGTGGTACCGCTGGACACGTTTGCCCTCGCGCTTGCCTGGTCTGGGTCGTCTGTTCAGAATGGTGTCGGCACCATTGTTCAATCTGCTCGGCATACACCCCAAGGCGGCGGGATTGCTGGAGTACGGCAGGGATGTGCCACAACTGTACCTGTGCAAGCGCGGACTGTTCATGCCCTGGGAACTGGGCGGCATCATGGGCAGGGAAGCGGCTCAAGAGGGCCTTGCGAGACTCGAACTTGATGACATCATGCAGCGTGCAGATGCTCAGAACAGCGATGCCCGCACTCGAATATCAGCACTTGAATCCACTCTGTACATGAAGAACCAGCTGCTGCGTGATACCGACTGGGCATCCATGGCGCACTCGCTGGAGGTCCGTGTGCCGATGGTTGACCGGCAACTCATCTCGGCGGTACTGCGCAGTGAGTCAATCAGCAAACCAGATGTGGCCCGATTATTTGGTGAGCTATTACCCGCCTCACTGATCAACAAACAGAAGACCGGTTTTTCCACGCCGGTACAATCATGGCTGTTTCCGGAGCGCAAGGCAGGCAGTGTCTTCTGTTCAAGGGCATGGGGAGCGCAATTGAATTCGTCGAGATTCAGTTACTCATGACTTCCACCACTAACAACCGGGTGCTGATCGTGACACTGTATCCGGAGTCGGGCGGTGTGCCGGTCCTGACTCGATTTGCCATCAAGGTTCTGAGGGCTCACGGCTACGAACCCGTGCTGGCACATTACGAACCCTACCGGATATCACCGCACATGTCGGTCTCTGTGAGGGATCAGTTCTCTGACAAGAAGCCGCAGGTTGAAAAGCGTGAAAAGCTCGATGGCTGTGAGACCTGGGCCATCGGCTGTGTAAGGCCAGAATTCGAATACCAGCATTACCGGCTGTCCGATCGCTGGCAGCGAGTCATCGACAGTTGTAATCGACATATCTGCATCAGTGGTAATATTCTGGCCGCGACCTGTCTGCTTGAAGCCGGCAAGAATTTCGTGGCCTGGATTGCGACGGACTGGGATGGTGATCGCGCAGATCGATTCCGGCTATTTTCTCTGCCCAGAAAAATCCTGGACGTCAGTCTCAACCGATACCCGCTACGAAAGCTGGAAAGGCGACTGCTGAATGCAGCAATTTTGCTACCACTGAGTGAGAATACACGCCGGGTTCTTGGGCAGAAACGGGGCAGGGAAGTGACCGCCGATGTGCTACCGATGCCTATCGACAGCGATTTCTTCACGGTCAATGAAGCATCGAGAGAATCAAAATCGATAGGATTTTCAGGTCGTTACAACGATCCGCGCAAGGATATCGGCTTGTTTCTTCGTACCGTGGCACAATTGAAAATCACTCACCCGGATGTTCGCGCCTACCTGATCGGTGAGACGCCCGAGGCCTTTGTGACTGACCTGATCAGTGAGCTGGATATCGTCGATGAGGTGATTCTGATGCCAAGACTCAGCCTGCCTGAGCTGCGGGATGCCATGCAGCGCCTGCGCGTGTTCATGATTCCTTCGACACAGGAGGGGCTGTGCATTTCCGCACTGGAGGCCATGGCCTGTGGTGCACCTGTGGTGTCGACACGATGCGGTGGGCCCGAGCAGTTCGTCATCGACGGCAAGACAGGATTCCTGATCGATTCTGATCCCGAATGCTTTGCACGGAAAATCGGTGAACTGTTTGACGATTCGGCCTTGTATGACGATATGTCGGTGCAGGCACGACAAGAGGTTGAGACGCGCTACACCGGATCGGCCTGCGAGGCAATTTTCATGAATGCATTCAGACAGCTGGAAACCAGAGCCGCATGATGACAACAACTGACCAGACAACCGAACACAAGCTGGACGATCATGTCCATGTCATCGAAGCGCGCCAGGGCTTCCGATCGGTCAATCTGAAGGAACTCTGGGCCTATCGAGAGCTGCTCTACGTACTTACCCAGCGCGACATCAAGGTGCGATACAAGCAGACGGTGCTCGGTATCGCATGGGCCGTGATCCAGCCGTTGCTGACCATGATCCTGTTCTCGATCGTCTTCGGCAAGTTGGCCAAGATTCCATCGGATGGCCTGCCGTACCCCATCTTTGTCTACGCAGGCCTGTTGCCCTGGACCTTCTTTGGTAACGCCATCAGTCAGTCGTCGAGTTCCCTGATTGGGTCGTCTCAACTGGTGAGCAAGGTCTATTTTCCACGCTTGATCATTCCCCTGTCATCAGTGGGTGCAGGGCTGATTGATTTTGCAGTCTCGGGCGTGATTCTGCTGCTGCTGATGCTCTGGTATGGCATTGGCTGGAGCCTGCATCTGCTGGCGGTACCCTTGCTGGTGTTCGCCGTCATATTTACCGCTCTGGGCGTGGGGACACTGCTGTCTGCGCTGACGGTATCCTATCGCGACTTTCGATACATCATTCCATTCATGGTCCAGTTCTGGATGTATGCCACGCCCGTGGTTTACCCGGCCAGCATGTTTCCTGAAAAATGGCAGTGGGTACTGTTCATCAATCCCATGGCAGGCCTGATCGAAGGGTTCAGGTCTGCGTTTCTGGACCGACCCTTTGACTGGGCAGGTATCAGTATTTCACTGGCCGTCTCTGTAGTGATCTTCATTGCAGGTGTCTTGTATTTCGAAAAAGTGGAACGACGTTTTGCCGACATTATCTGATATTGTCCGTGAGCTGTGAACAGCGCTGGAGATCAGATGAACTAAGGCATCTGTGTGACAACTATTTTGTGAACTCTATTTCATTTAATTGCTGACAAATTCATGATCGCATCCCGGTTAGTTCGATTACTTTACCCCTATGGCTCCGTTCGAAGAGTCTGGCGAGGGCCGGCTGCTGGACTTAAATACATTGTACAACCCAGCATGGGGCTGAGTTTTGCAGTGGGACGCTTTGACAGCGGATATCACTTTCTGGCACAACGACTTGAGCAAGGCATGACTGTCTATGACGTCGGTGCCAATCGAGGCCAGTTTTCATTGCTGTTGAGTCGGCACGATGCGACCATCGTCGCCTTTGAGCCCGTCCCTTCAATGTTTGATTGCCTGGTCAGAAATCTAGAGCTCAACCGAATTCAGAATGTGTCACCGCTGAACCTTGCCTTGAGTGATTCGAGTGGCTCAGAGGGATTTCTGTTTGATGACGACCACAGTACTCAGGGGAAACTTGAACATGCTGAACCGTTGTATGAAAACCTCGGTGAACGAATCGAAGTGGTGACTGCGACCATGGATGAATGTGTTAACGACGGTCTGCCTGTACCTGACCTGATCAAGATTGATGTTGAAGGTGGAGCAGGCAGTGTCCTCAGAGGCGCAAGGGCGCTGATTGAACGATATTCACCCTCAATTATGCTTGAAATGCACGGCCCTGAGGAACAGATGGCCGTGAAAACTGAATTGAAAGAACGGGGCTACACGTTGTACAGCATCGATGGTGAAGAAGTGGAAGATCCCACAGTGGATTGGCATTCAACATTTTGGTGTGAGCGAAAAACCGATGCATGAGGTCATGATGTTTTACCTCCTTCAGCGATTCAGTGCAGTCAAGTTCCTGTCATATCAGGACCAGATTGCAGTTGAGACACTGCACAGGTACAAAAGCCATGAGTGAAGTGATTCGTGTAGAAGATCTGGGTAAAGAATATGTACTTGGCGGTGCTGAAAAATCGGGGCAGAACTTTCGTGAAATGCTGGTTGGGGCATTGAAAGCACCTTTCAGCAAGCTCAGTCATCTGGCTGGTACTGGCGAAACACTGGAAAGATTCTGGGCATTGAACGATGTGAGCTTTTCAGTGAACCACGGTGAAATTGTGGGCGTGATTGGGAGAAACGGTGCTGGCAAGAGTACATTACTCAAAATTCTCAGTCGTATTACTCATCCAACACGTGGACGTGTCACCACACGCGGTCGTGTAGCCAGTCTGCTGGAAGTGGGTACAGGATTTCACCCAGAACTGACCGGACGTGAAAACATTTTCCTGAATGGCGCAATACTGGGTATGTCGCGTAAGGAAATCACGCGAAAATTTGATGAAATTGTTGCCTTTGCCGAGGTGGAACAGTTTCTCGATACCCCCGTGAAACGCTATTCCAGTGGCATGTATGTGCGCCTGGCATTTTCGGTTGCGGCGCACCTCGAGCCTGAAATTCTTCTAGTCGATGAAGTGCTTGCGGTGGGCGATGCTGCGTTTCAGCGCAAGTGTCTGGGCAAGATGGAAGATGTGGCCCATACCGGTCGAACCGTGTTGTTTGTCAGTCACAATATGGCGGCCATGAATAAGATTTGCGAACGAGGCATATTGCTTAAATCCGGAAGTTTAGTGTCAGATGGCTCGATTGATTCGGTGATAAACGCGTACATGGAGTACGAGCATCAGTCACACTCAGGAAAGGGTGTCTGGCAAATTGATGATGAAAATGTAGTACACGATGCATTTGTTATCGAAAACCTGACCGTCTCAAATGAACAAGGTCATGCGATAGAAACCGTATCGAATATTGAGCGAATCAAAATCACGTTAAATTACTCATTAAAGACACCCTTGCCAGGTTTTCGGGTGGTCATTCAGTTACTGAAAGCAACAGGCGAAGTCGTACTCACATCGACTGATCAAGAATTTCGCGTTGATGATTCATTGCTCGCAGGCATGTTATACAGTCAATGCGAGATACCTGGAAAATTACTCAACTCAGGGCGGTATATCATCAAGGTGTGGGCAGGTATCTCTGGACTGCAGCCCGTACTAAAGCCAATCGAAGTGGGGTCATTTGATGTGATAACGACTGGCGTGATTGATGGCGTGGATTATTCGAGCCAGTGGGCTGGTGTCATTTGCCCGCCATTAAAGTGGACAGTTAAAAAGACTCAATAATGTTTGTACGAAAACTGACTTCAAAATGGTTGAACAAGATCGGCTTCAAATTGGTGTCATGGGCAGAGGTGATCGAGTCCATTGGCGATGAACCATTTCTTGAAACATCGCAAAACCACCTGCCTGCTGTCCTGATCAACAGCGTTGAAAAATCGGGTACGCATTTGATGTCACGTTTGATCGAACTGCTGGGCTTTCAGAATCTTGATCTGCACTTACAAGACGGTTTATATCAATTGCAAAATGGCCAGGGGAATCTCTCTGGTTGGTCAGAATTGGATGGTTTCTCATCGTTTGTAAACCCGGAAGTGACGGTTTGTGACACGCGGCGGACGTTGAAGAGAATACTGCCTGGACAATACTGTCAGAGCCACATGACCTATCAGAGTGCTTTGTCAAAATTCTTGATTGATCATGGATTCAAGACCATTCAAATGATCCGTGATCCACGTGATGTTGCCATTAGTTGGTGTGAGCACCAAGGCAGCAGGCCAGATCTTGCTCCTAATTTAGCTTATTACTATTTCCTCAATTCGTTTGATGAACGAGCGGATCAATTATCTGCCATCATTACAGGCATGACTCAGTCTAATGGAATCGATTCATGCTTTATGCCAGGAATCAACAGTCTGTTTTCAAACAAACTTGGCTGGCTAACTGACCCAAGTGTTCTAGTCGTCCGATTTGAAGATCTCATTGGGCCAGGGGTGGGGGAGCGGATGACTTGCAATCTGCGGCTGTCAAATCTGTCGTTAAACACCTGGGGATGAATGGAATCGATGATAGAGAGGAACGTGAAATCTGTGCAGCATTATTTGGAAAATCATCACTCACATTCAACAAGGGTAAGATCGGCCGTTGGAAAACAGTATTCACTGATAAGCATATCGAAGAATTTAAAGTCAACACGGGTGATCTGCTCATCAATCTTGGATATGAAGACTCAGTGAATTGGTCGCGTTGATTTTGATGTTCCAACTTAGTTGCAAACGTGATCCTGGTATTCGGGTCATTGTAGAGGCAAATTGACATGATCTTATTCCCCAACAGGGAACGAAAAGAATGAATCTGTTGCGGCGATTGATTTTCAAAGCCATGAATAATTCAGAATTCATGCGCCGTGTGGCGACTAGGTTGTTATCGACACACACGATTTTTGGCGATGAATCACGATTCTCGATGGCAAAAACTGCAGTGATCAACAACGCTCTGATCAACGTTTCGTCAGGTTCGGTTACGATAGCTGATCATGTTTTTCTGGGGCACAATGTGTGTTTGCTCACAGGGACTCACGATTATCTTCAGTCGGGTGACGAACGACAGCGTGCCATCCCAGAAACTGGGCGCGACATCGTAATAGAAGAAGGGGCGTGGATCGCCAGTAACGTCACGGTGCTAGGGCCCGTGAGGATTGGTGCCCACTCGGTTGTGGCTGCAGGCGCTGTGCTCACACGAGATGTGCCACCCGACACTCTGTTTGCAGGCGTACCAGCGGTCAAGATACGCGATATTAAATCGGATGGCTGATTCACGACTGCGTGGAAGATGAAGATTGTCATTGCACCGCATGCATTCGACCCTGTGGATGGCGGCGCTGAGCGACTGATCAAGCGCGTTGCACAGGGGCTTGAAGCCAACGGGCATGAGGTGACAGTCTTGACGACGGATGTCAGTGCTGTTCAGGGCTATTACCGCTATGGCCATCGCACATTGCCTGCTGGGGAGCAGACGGTGGCGGGCCTTCGTGTCATCAGGGTCCGATACACGGGTGTCTTGTATCGCCTGTTCAGTCAAATCGAGCGAATTCGTTTTTTTCGACGGCTGATTGGCCAGCGTATGAAATCCGGATTGCTGAGTTTCTACGTCTGGCGTCTAGGGCGTCGCTATCGCCGCAGATTAAAAGCGCTCTCACCCGATGTGGTTATCGTGCTGCCTCATTTGATCATCAATGTCCTGGCCGTGCTGACTGCAAGAGAATCGCTTCCATTTTCGTGTGTGATGGTGCCGATGCTGCATGAACACGACGAGCAGTGGTCAAATGAAGTCATGCAGCAGAAACTGACCAAAGTGGATCATATTGTTGCCATGACCGCTCATGAACAGCGGGTGTTGCAGGCAGATTATGGCGTGCATGCAGATCAGATCACACTGGGTTCCACAGGAATCGATTGCCCGGAAGAGATTTCTGAATCAAAAGGTCACGATCGCGTGGTATTCGTTGGACGTCTAGTGGCAAGCAAGGGTATTGCCGAACTGATTGATGCAATGGTGCTGCTCTGGCAATCGGGTATTGTTTCTGAACTGGTTCTGGCCGGGCAGCCTTCTGATGAAACCCGCATCATCTGCCATAAAATCAGAGAGTTGAGTCCAGAATATCAACAGAATATCAGGGTACTGGAGTCCATTGGTGAGTCAGAAAAACACAAGGTGCTCGCCAGCGCGCGCTGTCTGGTACTGCCCTCACGCATTGAATCGCTCGGATTGGTGCTACTAGAAGCCTGGTCTGTGAAAACACCTGTGATTACCTGGAATCTGCCCCTGTTTGAATCGATTATTGATCGTGACAAGGACGGTCTGCTGGCAGCCAACTCTGTCGAGGATTTGTCTGCGTGTATACGTCAACTTCTCGAGAACCCGGATATGGCGGTAAAAATGGGGCAATCTGGCTACCAGAAGGTACGCAGCCGCTATACCTGGCCGCAAACCATCTCGGCGTATGAACGTGCCTGTGATCATGCCGTGACACATTTTCAATCACAGGCTGCCAACCTTGAGACAGGCACAACGCACCAATGAGTCAATGCTGATGCAAAATTGTCCCGATTGTCATCAATTTGAGCCGTGTTATCCCAATCTTCGCGTATGCGCACACTGCGGCCTGGGCAAGACTGAGCAGGTGGTAACCGCTGATGATGAACAGGATTACATGTCACTGGGTGATCATGAAGTCATAAAGCGTGGTCGATATTTCGAGATACTATACAAGCGGTATTTCAGTCGTCATCGTGAGGAATTGACCTCGCTTGACATTGGTTGTGCCAGCGGACAGTTTGTGGATGTTTTTGCAGAGCATGGATGGAAAGCACACGGTCTGGATGCCTATCAGGGTTTCGAGGCCGATAACAAACGCTATTTCAGTGGGACACTCAGTGACTTCACAACATCACAAAAATTCTGCGCTGTGACACTGATCCATTCGCTGGAGCACATGGAAGATCCCGTTGCATCCCTCTCTGCGGTGCGTTCCCTGTTGCATCCAAAAGGGTTGGCGCTGGTTGTTGTGCCCAATTTTTCAGGCATCTGGTCACGTCAGATGGGCGAGGACTGGTTCTTGTTGAACACAGATCACCATTTCTACCATTACACGCCCAAGTCACTGTCGCACGTGGCTGAACGTGCTGGCTTTCGAATCAATAAGCTACGCACCTATTCGGGCTATTTTTCACCCTCCAGAGTTCAATCGGCGCTAGCACGTCGTCGATTCTATGAGCGTGGTTTTGGCAGTGTACAACCGTTTCGCAGCGCCATCTTCAGGCTCAACACACTGATGCGGCCGATAATCAATGTCGTTGATGACAAGCTGATGAACGGAGCCGAGATCCACCTGTTAATCAGTCCGCAATAACGCATGAACACACGCGAAGCCGCCCCGCAATTGAATCTGCCCATCAAGGTGGCTCAGTCTCTGGCCTGGTACTTTCCTCAGTCTGGCGGCGGAACAGAGTCCTATGTCAGAGATCTCCTGGCTGGCCTGAAATCAAGTGCTGTGGAATCCACTGTCATCACGCCTGCGGTCGATGTTAAGACAGCGCGGTATGAGCACGATGGAGCCACAGTGCTGACCTATCCGGGTAAGCAGACAGGCCGTGAACTGGGCTTGTCTCGCGAGAGGCGACTGGATCAGTTTGCCACCGTACTCAGCGACTCAGAGTGCACGGTCTATCACCAGCACTCCTGGACACCCGATTGTGGTTTCGAACACTTGCGACGCGCAAAACAGGCGGGGCTGAAAACAGTGTTGACCCTGCACACTGCGACAATTCTGTGCTTGCGTGGTACGCTCATACGCGGTGGGAAGGCGGCCTGTAATGGCGTTGTTGAGGAAAAAAAATGTGCACAGTGCTGGATTCAGTCTCGCGGGCTAGGGCAACCCTGGGCAAGTCTTGTGAGTGGGTTGTCAACACTGACTGGTCCACGTGTGCGGTCATTCGTTCCCGGCCGTGTTAGAACGGCGCTGTCGGCACGAACACTGGCAAAAATGAAATCCCAGGTGTTGTCGGACGCGGTGCGACACGCAGACAAAATCATTGTGCTGTGCCAATGGATGGCCGATGCGCTGAGAGGCAATGGTGTCACTGAAGACAAGATCTGCCTCTCGCCTCATGGCATCGTCATGCAGCCGCTAGAGGTTGAGCCTGTCTGCATTGAGAACGATGTCATCAAAGTTGGCTTTCTTGGCCGCGCAGACCCGTCGAAAGGACTGGCTGTGCTGTTGGAAGGCTTTGTCTTGGCAGAGCGACAGCGCGACCCAGCCATTCGCAGCCAACTGCATCTGTATGTCATGGCCGTCACAGACGAAGATCAGGCATATTTGAGGCGTTTGCAGGCAGCCTATGCAGCGTATGACACCATCTTGTGGCACGAACCCGTGCCGCGAGGTCAGGTGGCCAGTCTGCTGCGATGCATTCACATTCTTGCCGTGCCCTCACAGACCCTGGAAACAGGGCCGCTGGTGGTGCTTGAAGCCATGGAGGCCGCAGTCGATGTGGTGGGTTCTGATCTGGGTGGGGTGCGTGAACTTCTGCAGCGATATGACTGGGGTGCGCTGGCACATTTCTCAGACCCGGAAGACTGGGCGCTCTGCTTGAATCGACGGATAACACAGCAACAGCAATTGCCAAGGAAACGGCCTTCACTCAGGCGCCTGGAAGATGTTTGCAATGACATGATCGACGTGTATCAGGCGGTCAACTCAACCGCGCCGTGTGACGCACAGGCCTAGCTCCAGATGCCAACATGAAAGTCAGCGTCATCATTCCCTGCTACAACGCAGAGCATACGATTGCTCAAACTCTCCAGAGTGTCTTCGATCAAACACACAAGGATGTGGAGTTGATCGTGATCAATGATGGCTCCACAGATGACAGTGCCAGCGTTCTGGATCAATACTCAAAATGCATGACCGTGGTTCATGGTCCCAATCGAGGCGTGAGTCACGCCAGAAATGAGGGTGTGTCGCGTGCCACAGGCGATGCGATTCAGTTTCTGGATTCGGATGACATACTCACGCCTGATGCGATTGGTCACCGCGTGGCGTTGATGACTGAACACTCGGCCGATGTGGTTTATTCGGACTGGCAGCGTTTCACCCAATCTGAAAACGGGGTAATGAACAGGGGTGAGGTTGTGAAGCGGAGCTTCGAAGATGTTCACAGCAATGCAGAGATTGCATGCGCGACCGATTTCTGGGCCCCTCCAGTGGCGCTGCTCTACAGCCGATCGATTGTAAATCGCATTGGTGGATGGAACACCGACTTGCCAGTCATTCAGGATGCACGTTATTTGTTCGACGCCTGTTACCAGGGTGCAAAACTGGTGCGATGTGCGCAGGTGACCGCCCTTTACCGCGAGGGCGATGAGGGCAGCCTGTCGCGGCGCAATCATTGCGCGTTTGTCACGGATGTGTATGAAAACGCACGCCAGATCGAGTCTCTCTGGGAAACAAAGGGCGAAGAATTGTCAACAGGTAGCCTGCACGCAACCACATTGGCCGGTTTGTACGACTACACCGCAAGAAATCTGTTTGTCAGCGGGGACTCAGTTCGTTTTCCGGACGCAGCACGCCGATCAGCAAAATTTTCTGAGTCAGGACGAATGACTCACTATGTGCGCTGGTCTTATCGCTTGAGTCAGGTCATCGGATTTCGACTGGCCAAACCACTCATGCGTTTGTTGTCTGCATTGAACAAGAAAAGCGCAACATGAGTCAGGACATATTTGTTTCATCACCTGACTTGCGACCCAGTTTAATGAGTATTGTCGATGGTCTGTTACAGCGTGAGCGCTTGAAAGGCCTGGTGACAACGATTGGGGTATCTAATGTCGCACTGAAGCGGCTTGGACATATTCCCCTGCTGGGCAAGGCTATTTCCAGACGGCTCCAGAAACGCCGAATACCCAGTGGTCTAGAAGATCGCATTCATCGTGTGTGGCTGAGAGAGTTGATGCGGGCCACTACCAATCGATTTGTATCACGACAGGCAGGCCATCATGTCTGGTACTGGGCAGAATGCGGCTTTGATCGAATCGTCGCCAAGCGCCACGCAGGCAAGGTGCCCATTCTGTATGGCATGGAACACAGTTCGCTGGCAACGTTTCGCCAGCAGCGGGCAGCGGGCGGCAGTGCAGTGCTGCGCATGGTCAATGCCCATGGTGATTATTTAAACAAGGTCATACTCGAGCAGGCCGAACAATTTCCAGAGCACGTTAATGACTACTATCGACTGCTCATGCGAGAAGCTGAGCTCTCACTCGAACGCAAGCGGGCAGAATACGCGCTGGCTGACTACACGATTGCCAACTCCGAGTTTGTCAGGCAAACCCTGATTGAAGGCGGCGTGCCATCCGAGCGTGTGTTTGCGGTGCCGACAGGCTGCCCTGATCTCGTCGCGCCCGCGGTGAGGCAAACAAATACGGGCGTTCGCTTTCTCTTTGTTGGTTCACTGTCGTTGCGCAAGGGGTTTCTGTACCTGCTGGAGGCGTGGCGTCAATTGAACGCTGGCAATCAAGTTGAATTGATTGTGGCAGGACAGAATGAGCTTTCTCTCGATACAGGTGACTGGGAATCGCAGGGCATCCAGTACAAGGGTGTGTTGCATGCCGATGCCATGAAAGCCGAATTTGCACAGGCCGATGTTTTCGTTTTGCCGACACTGGCCGAAGGCTTGTCGCATTCAGCCCTGGAGGCCCTGTCTCACGGACTGCCTGTCATCACCACAGACGCATCGGGCCTGGGGGCGTTCTGTGTGGACGGCCAGAATGGGTTGCGGGTCGACTGTGCTGATGTCAATTCGCTGGCCGAGGCCATGCAATGGGCAATGGATCATCACACCAAGCTTGCTGACATGGGTGAGGTGTCACGCAAAATCGCATCACAATGGACCGTTTCCGATTCCAATCGCAAGCATCTGGAAATACTGGAACACATCATCATGAGGGCTGCCTGATATGGCCAGACTGTCTTTTGCACTGAGAATGCTACGCCAGCGTTGGGACCGACAACGACAGCTGTGTCCGTATTGTGGATCGCGTGCCTACGAATACAGTCAGCGAAAGTGGCTGCTGATTGAGGCAAGAAAATGCGCGCACTGCAAGCTCATCTATCGCTGGCCCACGGAAGTGGGTTCGTCGACCCAGCAGTTCTACGAGACAGACTATGAAGGTCAGCAGGCAACGGATCTGCCAGATCTGGACAAACTGGTTGAGATGCGTGCGGCAGATTTCAAGAACACGCCTTTTGACAAAACGGGCCGTTGTGAATTCCTAATGAAGACGATACCCGCCCAGTCACGTGTGCTCGATTTTGGCTGTTCCTGGGGGTACTCCCTTCATCAATTGCGCACTCTTGGATACACAGTCTCTGGTTATGAAATTGATCGCATGCGCGCGCGTTTTGGGCGAGAACAGCTTGATCTTGATCTGCACAGCGAATGGCAAGAAATTGAAGAGAATTCGGTCGATGTCATCTTTTCTGATCATTCATTCGAACACGTGCCAGATCCGGGCGAGGTGATCAAGTTCTGGAATAGAGTTGCTCATCAGAATGCCCAGCTGGTGATCTTTGTCCCCAATGGAAATGGGCAGGAAGCACGGAAACTGGGTATCCAGTGGGGGCCGCTGCTGGGCGAAGTTCATACACTGGCATTCACGATGGAGTGGTTCCGTCTGAACCTGCCCAGACACGGCTGGCAACCCAGGTTTTTCACGCCTGATGGTGCGCCATTGCCCGATTGCGAATATCTGGATGACCATTGGGAGATTGCGCTGGTTGCACAGCGCGTGTGATGCTTTCATGGTCCATTGAGCGAGATTCATGACGCTTTCGCATGAGCCAGACAGATCTGTGATGCGATTTTTGCCGGGGCTGCTGCGGTCTCGTTTCGTGCCTGCAAAAGTTGCTTACAAGTTGTGGCAGGTCTTCTGTCGATCTGCCCATGGCAGGCACTACACGTATCGAACTCATCAGGGTGATCAGGCGTTTCAGTACGGCGGCGTGGTGGGCTTTTCAACTGACGCCCTGTTTCTGGATCTGGATACCTATGAACCCGAAGCATTTGCTCTGATTGCATTCCTGTTGGATCGGCTGTGGAAAAACAACACGTGCATTACAACCCTGGACATAGGTGCCAACAACGGCCAGTGGCTGTGTAGACTGAAATCCATGGACCCGCGATTTTCCATGCATTGTTTTGAGCCGTTCCAAGAGTTGTGTCAGTTCATGTCACAACTGGTCGAGCTGAATGACTATGACAGGGTTGTCATCAATCACTGTCTGGTTGCAGATGAACCGGGAAAGCGAGCGCTCTACTATCAGGAAGGCGTAACAGACACAGCATCTCTCGATGCTGATTTCATCAGTGGTAAGAAGTCTCAAAGAACACTGGATGCAGTGACCGTGGATGCGTATGCCGTCAAACGACCAGACGAACCAATCGATTTCATCAAGATCGATGTCGAGCTGATGGAATATGAAGTGCTGTGTGGTGCAACCAGCGTGCTGAAAACAAGTCAACCCGTTGTCATTTTCGAGACGCTGTACTCGAACGACAAAGCTCAATTGAACAAACAGGCAAACATGGCAGAATTGCTGGAAGAATTGAACTACAGTGTGTTTCACATTCGCCAGGATACACAGCTGGAATTGATGCCAGGCTTGCTGGCCGATGCCAACTATCAGTTCAACAACCACCTGGCCATTCCCAATCACCAGTGTGCGATTATCGACGATTTGATCAGGGTCACTGAATGACGTGTGTGGTCTGATTGGTTCCATCGGTCGGGATTTGACTCTGTTGGCGTCCGATCCGTGGCTGGATCGTCGTGGCCCCGACAGCACAGGCTTGTGGCGCAGTGCTGATGGCCGAGTCAGCTTGAAACACGTTCGCCTGGCGATAGTGGATACAGATGACAGAGCCAGGCAACCGATGGCCTCACACGATAATTCTGTGCATCTGGTGTTCAATGGCGAGATTTATAATTACAAATCGCTCAAATCCTTGCTGACGGACTATGCATTCAGGACTGATTCCGACACGGAAGTTGTCCTGGCGCTGTACCTGACACAGGGAGTGGAGGGGCTCAAAGCACTCAAGGGCATGTTTACCCTGGCCCTGGTGGATGAGCCTGCGCAACGAGTCATACTGCTTCGTGATGCAGTGGGCAAAAAGCCGCTCTACCTGGCTGAACACAGCCAGGGCATCAATTTTGGTTCCTCAGTGCTGCCCATTCTGGCCAGTACAGACAACGACTGGCGAATCGCTGAAAACGAGCTGGATCACTTCTGGGAGCATGCCTTCATACGAGCCGATCGCAGCATCATTGAGGGCATCAGGCCTGTCAAACCAGGTGAATGCCTGACGCTTGACTTCGATGGTCAGTTGCAGTCGACACAGTTTTGCCGCCCTAGCCCAGAGCGCATTCACGCGGGTGAAGATGCGGCTGAGATCCATCAGAACATACGGACACTGATCGATCAGGCAGTGTCTCGACGTATGGAAAACAACCCGCAGCCCATAGCGTTGCTGTCAGGCGGTGTCGATTCGACCATCATCGCCGAATCCATGTGTCGATCAGCCAGTGCAGATGCTCAGATCACACCCAGTGCACTCACCCTGGGTTCGGTCATTCCATTGACACAGGATGAGCGCTATGCACGGTTTGCAGCGCGACGTCTAGGCATCAGACTTGTTCGGGTTAAACCGCACGGCGGTCGCCTGTCTGATCGTATTGAAGAGGCCATGAGCGCACAGGATGAGCCACTGGGCATGCCATCGCACTTTTTGCTGTATACGCTGGTCAAGGCCGCATCAAGTGTCTCGAAGATACTGATTTCAGGTGACGGTGGTGATGAGGTGTTTCTGGGCTATCGTTCGCCGCAAGGCTGGGTCAGTGATCGCGAATCAATTGAAGCCACGGGTATACAGGTTGGGCCAGCGACTCCCAACTGGTACAGCAGCTGGGCGAACGAGGTATCACACAACACCTTGCTTGGCCACATGTTTTCCAAAGTGGACAGGGCTTCTGCAGAGCAGGGCGTGGAGATTCGAAGTCCGTTGCTGGACTGGGATTTGATGGCGTACGTCAGATCCTTGCCCAGGGAGATTCTGATCGGATCCTCGAACACCAAACACCTGCTCAAATCGCAACTTGAGGCATGGCCCGATGCCTTTGTGAACCGTCGCAAACTTGGGTTTTCATACAATCTGCGCTGGCGCTGGTTGCTGTCGGGTTTTTCTGGCTTGCGTGAGTTGGTTGAGGATGAAGCCATCGAAACGTTCAGCGCAAAGGTTCCCGCATGTTTGCAGTCACGATCGAGCGCGTGGAAAACGATGGACATCCATCGAAATTTCAGTGCAGTCTGGCGCCTAATCAGCTGGAGTTTCTTTTTACGTCGCCTGCGGCAGGTGATTTAGTCGATGGCGCGAATCTGCATTGTCACCAACGCGCCCGTCTCCCAGAACCCGAGGGTGGTCAAGGAGGCTGATACCCTGTCCAGTGCAGGCCACGATGTTGTCGTTCTCTGCGTTCAATACGAGGACTGGACCGTGCCGCTGGATGATGAAATCGTCAGTCATTCAGCCTGGCGAACTCATGTGGTGTTCGCACGTGGCGGCACTCTATTCAATCGCGTGCGCGGGTTTGTCCGAACGATTCGCAGTAAATGCATGGGTTATCTGGCGCAATGGATAAAGCGATCACCCGTTCCAGAGCTGGCCTATTCCCGTTTCTATTCGATCCAGCTGAAACAAGCCTGTGAGGTCGGTGCGGATCTTTACATTGGGCACAATCCCCAATCGTTGCCCATTGTGGCGGCCGCAGCTAAACTCACGGGTGCGCGCTACGCCTTTGATGCCGAAGATTTTCACACAGGACAGTACGCGTTCGAAGAGGCTTCGCTTCCCATGAACGTACTGCTCGAGCAGATGGAACGGCGCTATCTGCATGAGGCATCCTATCTCACCGCCGCATCGTTTGGCATCGCTCAGGCACTGGAAGAGAAATACAACGTCAAGGCAAGTACGGTCCTGAATGTGTTTTCTCTGAATGAACGCGTGCAGGCCTCGACGATGGGTTTGAAGACAGACAGACCGTCGAATCAGAATCGCATTTCGCTGTATTGGTACTCGCAAATTATTGGCCTGGACAGGGGACTGCAAACGGTTATTCGTGCAATGGCTGCGTTTGATGATGCCTTCGAATTGCACCTTCGCGGTCATGCTGACGACCGCACGCAGACGACATTGAAGAAACTGGCGGACGAGATGGGTGTGGCCCACGCTGTGTTCTTACACCAACCCGTTGCGCCCGCACAACTGACCGCAAAGGCTATGGAACATGACGTGGGCCTTTGTGTGGAATCACCCGTGATACTCAATCGTGATTTATGCATCACCAACAAGATTTTCCATTTCAGCCTGGCGGGACTGTGCATAGTTGCCTCCGACACGCGCGGGCAGCGGGATGTGTTCGATATCACACCTGGCATTGGCTTGCTCTACACAGCCGATTGTCATCAAAGCCTGTCCAAGGCGCTGGAACAATTGCTGGCAGATACCCGTTTGCTGGAACGGTGCAAACAAGAATCTGAACGGGCAGCCAGCGAGCGCTGGAACTGGGAACTGGAATCAAAAAAACTCGTCGCGCTTGTGGATGAGTCCCTGGAAGGAGATACACCTTTACATGCATAGTGCACTCACATGGATCAGAAACATGATTCGATACCTTTTGATGCCTGGGACGGATATTTTTACGCGTCGTCGCATCAAGCTGGAGAAATACTGGAAAAAGGGGCCGCGTACCTTTCTTGACGCGGGCTTTGGCAATGGCTGGTTCGCCTACAGGGCCTGGAAAAGCGGCGCCCATGTCACGGCCGTGGCCATCCAGCCCGAACTGATTGAAAAGGCACAGCCGTTCTACAACGATTTTTTATCCGTGCCCGAGCAAGCGCTGGAGTTCAAACAGTTTAATTTGTATCAATTACCTGAGCTGAATCAGACCTTTGACGAAATTATCTGTTATGAGACGCTTGAACATATACTCGGTGATGAGCATATCTGTCAGCATTTTTACAATGCGCTCAACCCGGGTGGCGTCCTGCATCTATGCTGCCCGAATTCAGAACACCCACGCTGGGCCGATGAAGAACTGGATCTTGAAGAGCAGGGCGGCCACGTCAGGTATGGGTACACGCTTGAGGATTATCAGAATCTTCTCGAGCCCATTGGATTTACAATTTCAGTGCATGAAGGTGTGGGCGGTGCAAGCCTTGTTGCATTGCAGGAGAATTGGCAAATGACTGCGAGACGATTTTTCGGGGAATTTGGAGCCTTGATCGTCGCCTGGCTGGCCGTCCCTTTTGTGTGGTTTGACAGCAAAACACCCAAGGTACCCTTTTCCGTATATGTGAAGGCGACCCGTCCATCTGAAGGCAGCTGAACGGTTGAACTTTGAACGGGCCTGCCTCGGAGCCAGTGAACTGAACATGTGCACATCAGTGCTTATTCTGATTCATCACGACATGCAAGCTGACCATCTACATCAGCAGAAACAGCGGGAGTCATGGCTGCGTGCGTAATCGACAGGTTCTGATCGTCTCGCCCTATTTCCCACCGAGCACGGTTGCGGGTGTACATCGTGCGCGAATTATGACCATGCACTTAATGGAATATGGCTGGCAGTCGACTGTTCTCTGTGTGCATGAACGGGAACACGAACAGAATCTGGACGTAGAACTCACACAGCTGGTGTCCAGTGACGTGGACGTGATCAAGGTCGGTGCCTGGAACAAGCGAGTCAGCCGGTTATTCGGACTTGGTGATGTCTCAATTCGTGGCTATCGGGCCCTCAAGCGAGAAGTCATCAGTCGCATTCAATCAGGACAGGTTGATCTGTTGTTTATCACAGTATTGCCCGGGTTTCCCTTGAGAATGGTGGCTGACATCAAACAGCGTTTTGGTATTCCCGTGGTGATCGATTACCAGGATCCGATGCTTCCCGATCTGCAATCTAAGCCGCCTCTGTTTTCAAAGGCGCGTGCCGCGTATCAATTGGCCAAGTGGATCGAGCCTGGTGCCCTGCAGCACGCCGATCATCTGACTGCTGTTTCGAAAGGTACCTGCGAGCTCATCCTGAATCGATACCCGGATCTGAAACAATTGCCGACGACAGAAATCCCAATCGGCTGTGCCACCAGTGATTTTGATAAACTGGCTCAACTGCATCGACCCTGCCCCTGGATAGATGATTACAGTCGTTCGATCCGAATCGCCTATGTCGGTAATGCCTGGACACAGTCACATGGAACCCTGCGTGCCGTGTTTGCTGCACTGGCTCAATCATCCGATTCGCTGGCAGCATCTGTGAGAATGATCTTTGTTGGCAGCAGTAATTTGGTACTGGATGATGTGGCACCCGTGGTTGACCCCATCGCAGAAAGTATGTCTGTTTCGAATCAGGTCATTGAACACGCGGAGCGAGTTCCCTATCTCGATGCCCTGAACGTCATGCGCAAGACTGATATCAACCTGATCATCGGTTCCAACGACTCGCACTACACGGCCTCCAAAGTGTACCCGCTGGTGCTGGCAGGTCGGCCAATACTGGCAGTGATTCATCGCGACAGTTCAGTCAACCAGGTGCTGGCAGAAACGGGCGGTGCCCTTGTTGTCAACTATGACGACATCACGCCTGTGTCTGATGTGATTGACGAAATCCAGTCAGCACTGGAAAAAGTCATTATCGAGTTCAGGAACATGAAAGGCCCCTGCAGTTCAGCCATGACGGAACACCTTGCCACGGGTATCAGTCGACGATTCGCTGAAGTGTTCGACAGCGTTTGTGCAGAGACATAACACCTTGAAGCTCGTGATTCTCACCAGTCATCCGATTCAGTATCAGGCGCCGCTCTTTCGTGCTCTTGCACGGCAACTTGATCTGATGGTGCTGTTTGCTCATAATCCCGCACCGCAACTCCAGGCAGAGGCAGGATTCAATGAATCGTTTCAGTGGGACACGGATCTGCTGGCCGGTTACGACAGCCAGTATCTGGACAATGTTGCCGAAAAACCATCGTTGATCCGTTTCGATGGCTGCGACTCTCCAGCAATTGGAGACGTGATCGAGAATCTCGAGCCCGATATTGTGCTGGTCAATGGCTGGCATCTAAAAACATACATTCAGTGTACGAGTGCTTGCAGACGTCAGGGTGTTCCTGTGCTGGCACGAACGGACTCACATTTGATGACGCCCCGAAGCTGGATAAAGCGAGTGGTCAAACGGCTGACCTACCCGGCGTTTCTCCGAAAATTCGATGGTTTTCTAACGGCAGGTAAATTGTCTTCAGCATATCTGAAATACTATGGGGTCTCAGAGAACAGGTTTGCTGTCATGCCGTATTGCATTGATAACACCCTGTTCGAAACGTCGGCCTTTGATCAGGGCAATGCTGCCTCGAAGCTCAGAGAACAGTGGCAGGCATCTGAGAACACGACCGTACTACTCTTTGTGGGCAAGTTTCTCGGGATAAAACGACCCTGCGACATCATTGAATCTGCTGCTAGATTGACAAAGAAGGGCCTGAATTGTCGCGTCGTACTGGTCGGGTCAGGTCCAATGCAAAGAGAAATCAAAAGCGCCTCTAATCAGTTGGGTGTCGACGTTTACATGCCTGGATTTGTTAATCAATCCGGCATGGCCGATTATTATCGTGCAGCCGATTTGCTGGTGTTACCATCCGAATCCGAAACCTGGGGCATGGTTGTGAACGAATCGCTCGCCTGTGGGACACCTGCAATCGTGAGTGACCATGTGGGCTGTGGCCCTGACCTGATCGAGGTAGGTGTGACCGGGGCTGTGTTTCCAGTGGCTGATATTGATGCACTCTCAGAGGCGATCGAGCAGAACCGTACTCTGAAACACGACAAGAGCCAGCCGGAATTTGGCAGCATGCTAAGTCGCTGTCAACCTGATGCAGTGGCAAGCCGTCTGACAATCGACCTGAAACAACTGGCTCGTGTCAGGAGCATGGCGTGATGACAGCCAGGCTAAATATGGTTCAGTCGCATTTTTACACGTTTTCTCCACTGTTCTGGTTGATTACCAGTTGCATCGCCCTGTTCTTTGGCTTTCAGACAGAAGATACCGTGCTGTTTATGTGTGTCGTGGTGGCATTGCCATTGGGTGCAACTTTGTTATGGCGAGAAGGTGAGCCTCCGATCCTCTTCGCCATGTTTTTTATTCAGTGGCTACAAGTGTCAAGTGGTGTGTTCAGGGCAGCGTTGCAGGGAATGGACATGGTCCAGTCGTACCAGATTCCCGGAGTGACCAAATCAACCTGGCTGAGCCTGACAGCTCTGATGGTCATGGCAGTTACCATTCATCTGGTGATACGTCGCATCGAAGGCATGAAGTTTTCTCAAGTCAGGGATGAAATTGCAACATTGAATATCGCACGTGTTTGGATGGGTTATCTTGCGACCAACTTCCTGGTGCTGAGTCTTGGAGGCATGGTTTGGCGATTTGGTGGATTGGCACAACTGCTTTTGGCCATGATCGGATTGAAGTGGGTATTCTATTTCGTGCTTGCCGTGATCATCATTCATCGCAAGCGTGGCTTTGGCTATCTGATCGCTGCAACCCTTTTTGAAGTGCTCGTTGGATTCTCCTCTTTTTTCTCTGAGTACAGACATGTGTTCTTTGTACTAGGGCTGGCAATTTTTACTTCGTCAGAAAAAATCAGACGAGCTAACATTGTCATGGTGAGTCTGGTCTTTGTCTCTGTGCTCGCAATAAGTGTGTTCTGGTCCATCATCAAGATTGAATATCGGGATTTCATGAGTCAGGGGACGGGTCATCAGGTGGTGCTTGTCTCAACCGCGGAACGCTACAACAAGCTGGTTGAACTGATTAGTGAGATCGAGGCGCATGAGATACCGGAAGGTATCGAACAACTGGTTGACCGAATTCAGTATGTCGAATTTTTTGGTCATGTTGTCGATTACGTGCCTCGATACATTCCTCATACAGGTGGCGAAATTACCTTTGCTGCACTTAGACACATTACACAACCTCGATTGCTGTTTCCCGAGAAAGCGGCATTGACGCCTGATGTGATCATTACTGAAAAATACACGGGACTGGACATCATCGTGCAGCAGGGCTGGCACACAGAGGTGCCCGTCGGTTACATGGCTGACTTTTATATTGATTTCGGTATCTTCGGCATGTTAGTGTCCGTCATTCTGCTGGGATTGATGTATGCCTACCAGTATCGATTTTTCATCACACAGCCCAGGTATCTGATTTTTGCTTACGGCTGTATTTCGGTCATCATGCGGACTGTGTCCGATATCGGAACGTCAACCGTCAAGCTGTTGGGTGGTAACATCACCACCTTCATTGCCATTGCACTTGCATTCCGTTTCCTTGTTCCAAGTCTGTATTCACTGTTGCAGTACTCGACAACCCGACAACAGCGAGGCTTGGTCTGAGACAGCCGGCTGAACAGAAATCCCATCCACGACTGAAATCGGTCGATGCCTTCAGAGGCCTGGCTGCTTCGGTGGTGGTGTTTCACCATGGCATGGTTTTCTTTCATGGTGATTGTGCTCAGCACAACTGTGATTTCTGGCTTACGCGCGTGATGTTTCTTGTGTCTGATCTGAACGTGGAAGCTGTCTTGCTTTTCTTTCTGATCTCAGGGTTCAGCATTACGCTTAGCAGCCATAAGTTGGATTTGATGAGCCGGTCGGGTATTCGTGATTACACCATCAAACGCATGGTAAGACTGCTGCCACTTTTTTGGACGGCATTGTTGATTACGGCATTACTGGCCTGGATTTCGGGCACAACAGATTCAGGCAAATTCGATGTCTGTACTCTACTTGGCAATCTGTTTTTTCTCCAGTCTCCCGTGACGGTCGCGGGAAACTGGTTTGCACCCTTTGGCGGCAATTACCCGCTATGGTCATTGTCATTCGAGGTGTTTTTCTACGCGTTGTTTCCGCTGCTTGTCGTGTTGTTGTCAATGATAAAGGGAAAGCGTCTTGCAAGACTGTATCTGGAAGATTTTCTGGCTGCAATGATCTCGTTACTGGGACTGCTCAGTAATCAGATTCTGCCTAATCCGATCAGTCTTTTTGCCAGTTACTACCTTATCTGGCACCTGGGATTGATACTGGCCAGGCAGCATCTGGGGCATAGGGCTGACAGGGTCCAGAGCACAGTTATTGCCATAGCGGGCATTCTGGTGCTGTTTCTGGCCCTGCGAACGGTTGAGTCGACAACACTCGTGCATATACAACGGGCACTACTGTTTTTTGTGCTCTGGCAAGGACTTATCGCCATTCATCGTCGACGGCTTGTCTGGTTCGAAGCGATTCAATCCATCTTTAATTCAGTGTTCCATCAGATTGGCCTGATCAGTTACGCCATATATCTGTTTCACTACCCGATCATGGACTGGCTTTCGACTATGCAGGGTCCCCGTCTGTTATGGCTCAGTGCAGCACTGGTGCTGACACTGATACTGGCATACATCGCGGAATCACTGTTCAGGAAAGTTACTATGAAAGTGAATCAACATCTGATCAATAGACATCACGCAAGCCCATGACAACAAAGCATACTGAATACGCGTACTCCAGGGAGACAATCGATTCGAGCTGGAATCAGTGGATGCTGGCACATATTGATCCAATACTGGCTAGGCATCAGGTGACAACCCTGTTCGAGATTGGCTGTGGTAATGGGTCGGTTGCCAATCGAATGCAGCAGAACGGTTTCAGTGTAACCGCCATAGATCCGTCCGAAAGCGGGATCGGGCTCGCCAGAAAAGCCAGTTCAGGTGCCAGCTTTCACGTCGATACGGTTGAAAGGCTCTCATCAAACCACGATTACGGCTTGCATGACTGCGTACTTAGTCTGGAAGTGATTGAGCACTGCTATTCACCGAAGGCGTTCATGTCAGCCGTAGATCATGTTCTCAGACCAGGAGGCGTCCTGATCCTTTCAACGCCTTATCATGGTTATTTGAAAAATCTGGTTCTGGCGATTAGCGGAAAACTCGACAATCACTTTACGGCTCTCTGGGAAGGTGGTCATATCAAGTTCTTCTCTGTCAGAACGCTGAGTGAGCTGGTTCAGCAGCAGGGGTTTGAAGTGACTGATTGTCTTCGTGTGGGACGAATCCCTGCTCTGGCTAAATCCATGATTCTGATTGCCAGAAAACCCGAGACCGACGGTGATGACACAGACACGGCTGAGTCTGTATCAGAGCGGGGCTCCTGAGATTTCGCTGCTGTCTCGATTGAAAAGTAATCGCTTGACGCGAGGTCTCAGTGACTGGTTACACAGACGGAAAGTTGCACGCAACTCGACACGTCTGTCTCTCAATCTTGAGTATATCAAGATGAGTCACGATGACATGGCTGAATACCATGCGAGGTTCGCAAAGATTTTCAGACATCAGGCGGTGACAGTCGAGTCAGGCGAGTGGTATGTAATGTTCCAGGGGCAACGCATCAACCTGCCAATCGAAGAAGCGTCGATCTGGCTGGATTGGGACAATGCCACTTCCATTCTGGGGCATGAATCCGAAATCAAGCAGACCTATGCTCATCTGGTCAAAAGCCCACTCAAGCCCGAACTATTCATCGATGTGGGTGCAAACTATGGCACGCATGCCTGTTTGCTGGCATCTCACGGAATAAAAACCACTGCCTTTGAGCCTAACTCACAATGTGTGTCAAAAATTCATACTATTCAGTCACTTAATGATTTTTCGTTTGATGTGGTTCATGCTGCAGTTGGAGACAATGACACCCCTCTTGAGATAGCGTTTCCCGAGCATGAGACCTGGCTTGGAAGCACGGATGAGAGCACGATCAGACAGCTGTCATCAGAGAAGACATTGGTGACTGAACGCGTCAAACAGGTTCGACTGGATGATGTGCTTTCGGACTTTCCGCAATCGCTTGTACTGCTCAAGATTGATACTGAAGGAAGTGAACTCGCTGTTCTTAGGGGCGCAGACTCCTTTCTCGAGCGTGCACAGCCCATGATTCTGTTTGAAAGCTGGAAGGATGAACGTCGCTCGGCTCTCGTCGATTTTCTGTCGTCCAGAAAGTATCGAATCTACACGTTGCCCTGGAATCCTGCTGATGCATCAACTCCCATGAATGAACAGGAATTTGTTGACACGATGTCGAATAATTTCATTGCCATACCATCCCATGCACAGTCACATGGAGAACCTGATTGAACATACTTGGACTCAACGCCTTTCATGCTGATTCATCGGCCGCGCTGGTCGTAGATGGCGAACTGATCGCAGCCGCAGAGGAAGAGCGGTTTCGACGCATAAAACACTGGGCAGGATTTCCGGGTCAGGCGATTCAGTACTGCCTGAATGAGGCGGGCATTGCTCTCTCGGACGTTGACATTGTTGCGATGAATACCGATCCGGGCGTGCATCGCTGGCAGAAGCTGGGCTACGTGCTGCGTCACACGCCATCGCCTCGTTTGATCCTGAGCAGGCTGCTCAATCGCCGCAAGCGCAATTCGGTACAGGACTGTTTTGCCGAGGCTTTCCCAGGGCAATTGTTCAAGGCGCGTGTGGATCATCATGAGCATCACCTCTGTCACGTGGCGTCTGGCTTTTACGGGTCAGGCTATGACGAGGCAGTTTGCGTGTCAGTCGATGGCTTTGGTGACTTTGCCAGTGGTGTGGTTGCCATGGGGTCGGGCAGCTCACTGACCATAGACCAGCGCACACTGTTTCCGCATTCACTCGGCATTTTCTATCAGGCACTGACGCAGTATCTGGGTTTCAACCACTATGGCGACGAATACAAGATCATGGGGCTGGCCCCCTATGGCAAACCCACCTACGTTGATCAACTGAGTTTCTTATTGAAACTGGATGACGATGGACATTACAGCCTGGATACGCAGTATTTCAGGCACCACAGACACAAGATCAATTTTCAGTGGGACGATGGCATACCCAGGTTCGAGCGATTGTACTCGGACAAGCTGATCGACCTGCTGGGAGAAGTACGACAGAAAGACGAGCCGCTGGATCAGCATCACAAGGATATTGCGCACTCGGTACAGCGGGTTTACGAGAAAGCATTCTTCAATGTGCTCAATGCTGCACATGCTCGATATGGCTGTGACAGTCTGACACTGTCAGGCGGCTGTGCGATGAATTCGGTCGCCAATGGACG
Source organism: Lysobacterales bacterium (assembly GCA_965212525.1). GTDB lineage: Bacteria > Pseudomonadota > Gammaproteobacteria > Xanthomonadales > SZUA-38 > SZUA-38. Next base: position 152,783 of record CBDBVC010000032.1, on the reverse strand, counting down.
AATCACTGAAAACACGCCATTCAGGAAGATCTACGTTCAGCCTGCAGCGGGTGATGCGGGCGGCGCACTGGGTGCAGCCTGGCTGTCTTCGATTCAACAGGCTCCAGACAAGCCCGTGACGCCCATGCAACATGCGTTCTGGGGGCCGAGCTCTACTGCGTCTGATGTTGCGGCGCTGCTGGATAGCCGCGCGCAGGACCTGCCCGAGACTCAGTTTACGATCAGGCAGTTTTCAGATGAAGCAGACATGCTTTCTGTGATCGTTGATTCACTCGAGCAGGGTGCTGTGGTTGGCTGGTTTCAGGGGCGGATGGAATGGGGACCGAGAGCACTCGGCAATCGATCAATTCTGGCCAACCCAGCCCGTGAGGATATGCGCGACATCATCAACCTGAAGATCAAGCGTCGTGAATCATTCAGGCCATTTGCACCCGTGATTCTGAGGGAGCGAGTGACTGAGTGGTTTGAAAAGGACGATGACGTACCCTTCATGATGAAAGTCTTTCAAATCAGGCAGGAGAAACGCGAACGCATACCCGCGGTGACTCATGTGGATGGGTCCGGCCGACTGCAGACAGTCACTGAGGATCAGAATCCGCGTTACTACCGACTGATTGAGCAATTTGATGCACGAACAGGAGTGCCCATGCTGCTGAACACATCCTTCAATGAAAACGAGCCAGTGGTCTGTCGGCCTGCAGAAGCGCTCGATTGCTTTCTCAGAACGGACATGGATGTGCTGGTGATGGGAGAGACCGTGATTTCCCGAATCGAGCAGGCATGAGTCGAATGATTGACTCGTTTGAGAGCGGGCAGGTTACTAGACTGTGAGCTGCCGCATCTCTACCATGATCTTTACACTCGATGAAGAGATCAACCTGCCGCACTGCCTTGGCTCACTTGACTGGTGTGATGATGTGATCGTGATCGACTCGGGCAGCAGTGATCAGACCGTCGAGATAGCAGAACAGGCGGGTGTGCGTGTTTTTGTCAATCCATTCGAGGGCTTTGGCACTCAGCGGAACTGGGCCATTGACAACACATCACCCAGACACGAGTGGGTACTTGTGCTGGATGCAGATGAACGCGTACCCGATGCGCTGGTTGAGGAAATGCACCAACTGATCGATCAGCAACCCGAGCTGGGCGCTGCACGTTTGCGGCGACGATTCACCATGTGGGGTAAATGGTTGCGATACAGCAGCCTGTATCCCGTTTGGGTCGTTCGCCTGGTACATCGTGATCGGGCGCGCTACATCAATCGCGGTCATGCCGAGACCCAGGAAATCGAGGGTGACATTGTAGCACTGCACAGCGATCTCATTGACGAGAATCACAAGGGTATGGATGCCTGGTTTGAACGACAGGAACGCTACTCACTGGCTGATGCACGCTATGAGCTTGAGCAGGCGGGCGAATCAGTCCAGTTCGGCAACCTGTTCTCTTCCGATCCGCTGGCTCGCAAGATGACACTGAAGCGGATTGCCTGGCGATTGCCATTCCGTTCGTTTATATATTTCGTCTACAGCTATGTGTTTCGGCAAGGCTTCCGGGATGGTCGTCTGGGCTTCCGATTCTGCCGGCTGAAGGCGGGATACCAGAAAAGCATCTTGCGCCACAAGAAACAGCTCAAGAGACAGATGTCTGCCGAGGCGCCAACCGGGAATGACTGAAACAATACTGGTTACCGGTGGTGCCGGCTACATTGGCTCGCATGTGTGCAAGACCTTGTCGCAAATGGGGTATCTGCCCGTGAGCTATGACAACCTCAGCCGAGGATTTGCCCATGCCGTGAAATGGGGGCCGCTGGAGCAGGGCGATATTCGTGATGCAGACAGGCTCGATCAAGTCCTGAATCGACACAGTCCCGCAGCTGTCATGCATTTTGCGGCATTTGCCTATGTGGGTGAATCGATGGCCGAGCCCGATCTCTACTGGGACAACAATGTCATCGGCAGTCAGACACTGCTGAACAGGGCAGTACACCACGGCGTGGACAAGGTGGTGTTTTCCTCATCATGTACGGTTTACGGTGACCCGGATAGCATGCCATTGACCGAGACCATGCCAACCCGGCCTGTAAACCCATATGGCAAGACCAAACTGGCGATAGAAGATCATCTGAAAGCGCTTGCAGAAAGCGAAGGCCTGAATTCGGTCTCGTTGCGTTACTTCAATGCAGCCGGCGCCGATCCGGACGGTGACATTGGTGAGAATCATGATCCGGAAACGCATCTGGTTCCGCTGGTATTGCAGTCCGCACTGGATCCAAACGCGCCCATCACGGTATTCGGTGACGACTATGACACACCCGATGGCAGCTGCATTCGCGACTATGTGCATGTCACGGATCTGGCCGATGCCCACGTCAGGGCACTGACCTACATGCAATCAAACACGGGGGCACATCGGTTCAATCTCGGCAACAGTAACGGGAACTCCGTGTTCGACATCATAGGCCAGGCAGAACGGATAACTGGCAGTAAGATTCCCTACCTGATCGGTCATCGACGACCGGGCGATGTAGCCGAACTGGTGAGTGAAGTGGGCCTTGCGGCCCGGGAACTGGGTTGGGTGCCGAAACATTCGGATCTGGACACTATCCTAAGCAGTGCCTGGGACTGGCTGCAGAAATCACACCAATGAAAATCCTGCATATCGTTCCCACTTATCTGCCTGCTGTGCGATATGGCGGTCCGATCGTGTCTGTACATGGTCTTTGTCGTGCACTGGTGAATGCGGGTCATGAGGTGGCTGTGGCCACCACCAATGTCGATGGTCCCGGGGTATCTGATGTCCCGTTGGGCCAGCGAGTCGATGTTGATGGGGTGGGGGTATTCTATTTTGAAGCCAGTCGCCTGATGAGACGTCTTTATTACTCACGACCCATGAAATCCTGGCTCAGGTGCGCCATGAACAATTATGACGTGGTTCATGTTCATGCGAGTTTTCTCTGGCCGACGCATTTTGGCATCAGTCTGGCTAATGCACTGGGCAGACCCGTGGTGTACTCACCCAGAGGGATGCTCAACCGAGACCTGATACGGGGCAAGAGCCGCTGGATAAAGCGCCTGTCCATCCTCTTGTACGATCGACGTGATGTCCGTTCTGCTGATTGCGTGCATGTCACTGCATCCACTGAATCAAGGGCCATAGACGAGCTGGGGCTTGAGTATCAGCGAATCGAACAGATCGGCAACGGGATTGACCTCAACCATGACCGACACTCAACACAGACTGCGGACAGTAGCGCAATGCACGATCAGCCCTATCTGCTGTACCTCGGTCGATTGACACCGAACAAGAACCCGTCTCTCCTCATCAGGGTCATTGCAGACCTTCCAGATCTGGATGTGCTGTTTGTGGGGCCGGATCAGGCAGGTATGAGGCCCGAGCTTGAAAAACTGGCCACGCACTTAAACGTACAGGATCGAATTCATTTCGCTGGTCAGGTTCAGGATGAGAAATGGCGATACTACAGCGATGCCCTGGCGTTCTGTTTGCCCTCCGATGCCGAAAATTTTGCCAACACGGTGCTTGAAGCGGCATCGATGGGTTGCCCGGTGATTGTCAGTACGGGCGTTGGCCTGGCCGATGCGGTCAGGCAGCACGATGCGGGTGTGGTGACAAACCTCGACCCGGACGAGATACGACTGACTGTAAGCTCACTGGTGAACGATGCAAGCCTGAGGCAGCACTATGGCAGCAACGCACTAACCATGGCACGAACTTTTGAATGGCCTGTCATCGTTGATCACTATACAGCACTGTATCAATCACTACTGGACAATAGCGCCATACAGGCCCGGCCGCCTCAAGAGGGCACTGTGCTGTGAACCGTCTCGTATTTGTCAATCGATTTTACGCACCTGACCACTCTGCCACCTCGCAACTGCTGACCCAATTGTGCCAGTCTCTGGTTGAATCGGGTCAGGAGGTCTGTGTGGTCTGCTCACGATTGTCATACAGTGATCAGAAAACCCGACATCAAGAACGGGAGACGATCGAGGGTGTGAGTGTCAGACGACTCTGGTCGACTGGATTCGGACGTAGGCGACTGTTGTTACGCATGATTGATTACCTGACCTTCTACATGTCATTGATGTGGCATGTGCTGTTTGGGATATCAAAGCGCGATCTGGTGGTTTTCAAGACAGATCCCCCCATGATGTCGGCTTTTTTGTGGCCAATCGTGCGTATACGTCGCATACGCTATATCAACTGGTTGCAGGATGTGTTTCCGGATGTGGCAAGGGCCTTGTCTGTGCGTGGCATGGCCAGGCCTCTTTTCAAACTGCTTTCTGCACTTCGAAATGCGGCGCTCAAGCGGGCTGAAACGAATGTTGTGATCGGTCATCGCATGCACAGACTGCTGTCGGATGCTGGCATACCGCAGGACCGACTGGATCTGATCACCAACTGGACACCCAGTGATGACATCAATCCTGTCCCTCGTGCAGACAACCCATTGGTCAGTGAATGGTCGCTGGACGACCGATTCGTGATCGGGTACTCGGGCAATCTGGGGCGTGCCCATCCGGTGGCCTCGATTCGGGCTGCAATCGAACATTTTCAGGATGATGAACATGTCAGGTTTCTCATGATCGGTAGTGGATTTCGTTACCTGTTGCTGAAATCCTGGTGCGCTGAGCAGGGGTTCGATCATGTACTGTTTCGCCCCTATCAGCCACTTGAACAGTTGTCAGAAAGCCTGTCAGCCAGCCATGTGCATCTGGTCAGTCTCTACCCGCAACTGGAGGGGCTGATCGTACCCAGCAAGGCGTATGGATTGTATGCGGCTGGCAGGCCAATGATCATGATTGGTGACCGCAGTGGAGAACTGGGCATGGAGCTTGCCAATAATTGCTGCGGCCTGAGTGTTGCGCACGATGATCCGGATTCGCTGATCACGGCGATTAAGCGATTCAGGGATGATGAGCAGTTTCGGCTCGATTGTGAACAGAATGCTCGTGCACTGTATGAAAATCACTACACACTGCCACAGATTCGTGAACAATGGTTACGTTTGATCGGCAGACTTAATCGTGCACCGGGATTGTGAGATAGTGTCGACTACAGGAAAACGGATCAAAGGGGACGGATGAACAAGGACGCCTGGATACAGCCCGGCACACGGGTCTTTGTGGCTGGCGGCGCAGGCATGGTGGGTAGCGCCATGATTCGTCTGCTGACCTCGGATGCCTGTGGAGCAGATGTGCTGTCCACAACCCGCGATGAGCTGGACCTTACCGATCGTGCAGCAGTCGATCGCTATTTGTCCACTGAATCTATCGACGTGGTCGTCGTGGCTGCGGCCACTGTCGGTGGCATCATGGCCAACAACACACGCCCGGCAGAATTTATCCAGAACAACCTGATGATTGCAGCCAATCTGATCGATGGCAGTTACCGACATGGCATCAACCGACTGCTGTATCTTGGGTCCTCGTGTATCTACCCCAAGCATGCCGAACAACCCATGGTCGAGGAATCATTGCTGACCGGTCATCTGGAACCCACCAACGAACCTTATGCCGTCTCGAAGATTGCAGGCATCAAGCTGTGCGAGTCCTACAACCGTCAGTACGGTACCGATTACCGTTCGGCCATGCCGACCAATCTCTATGGCCGTGGGGACAATTACGATCCAGAGGGCTCTCACGTTATTCCGGCGCTGATGCGTCGTTTTCACCAGGCAAAGCTGGATGATGCCGAGGAGGTGCTGGTCTGGGGCACTGGCAAGGTGATGCGTGAATTTCTCATCGTTGATGATCTGGCACGCGGCTGTCTGGCACTGATGCAGGCCAGTCGCGAACAGATCGATGGATTGACCACCGATCAGTGCTCTCACATTAATATCGGTTCGGGCGTGGATGTCACTATTGCCGAACTGGCTGAGCTGGTCGCGGAAACCGTCGGATTCAGGGGCAGGGTGAGTTATGACAGCAGCAAGCCGGATGGTGCGCCACGCAAACTGCTGGACATTACACGAATACGCAAGCTGGGCTGGGAGCCCAGGGTATCGCTGAGGGACGGCCTGAATGAGACCTATCAGTACTTTCTCGACAACCTGTCCAGTCAGCGGGGTTTCGGCTGATGGTCGGGTTGCTCTGGCAGGCATCTCTGCTGGCCTTCGTCATCGCGGTGATTGCCGTACTGGCAATGACACAGCTGGCGCTCAGGATCGGGCTGGTGGACGTGCCGGACAATCGCAAGCTGCACAAGGATCACGTGCCACTGGTTGGTGGACTGGCTGTGTTTGCCGGCATCCTGATCACGGCGCTGATCTTCAGGGCGAGCTTTTCCGAACACTATCTGATGCTGTCGCTGGCTGGTTCACTGGTTGTGGTCGGTCTGCTCGACGACCTGTTTCATCTCTCTGCAGTGACTCGCTTTGTGGCCCAGGGGTTTGCTGCACTGGGCATGATTGCCTGGGGCGGCGTGGTGTTGACCGACTTCGGTTATCTGCTGGGTAATTTCAATCTGGGTCTTGGGGTGTTCGATATACCGGTGACCATATTCTGTGCTGTCGGTGTGATCAATGCCATCAACCTGCTCGATGGCATCGATGGTCTGGCCGGTGGCGTCTGTGCTGTCACGCTGCTCGCCATCGGGGCACTTTGCCTGATCGAGGGTCGGCTCGAGGCGATACCCTTCATTGCGCTGATGCTCTCCGGAATTCTCGCCTTCCTGCTGTTCAATGTCGGTCAGCTCGGTGGCGTGCTCAGACGCATTTTTCTCGGTGATGCGGGCAGCCTGTTTCTCGGTTTCATTCTCGCCTGGATGCTGATTGAATCAAGCCAGGGAGGGGGGCGACTGTTTGCGCCAGTGACAGCGCTGTGGCTGCTGGCCCTGCCGCTGATGGACACCGTGTTCGTGCTGACTCGGCGCATGTTACGCGGGCAATCACCGTTACGACCAGGACGTGATCACGTGCATCACTGCCTGCTGTCTCTCGGGTTTTCCAAATCAGCGACACTGCTGATACTTGTTTTGGCCTCTCTGCTATATGCCCTGATCGGGGTATTGCTTCACGTATCGGCAGTGGCTGAAGTTGTGTCGTTTGCTGTCTTTCTTGCCAATTGCATACTCTATTACCTGTTTATTGCCTATCTCTGGCGCCGTATCAACGGTCTGTCGGGAGAAATGACATAAGCTCACTGGCCGTCAACATTCCCTCGGGCAACCTGGCTGAAAACCGGGGCGTCAAGTCACGGCAGCTGATGGTGGAGTTCTATCTGTATTGCGCCATGGTCTTCGCCATGCCGATACCCATTGGCATGAATCGTGACTGGCTATGGCTGCTGGCATTTGCCTTCACGCTGTTGCTGCTCTGTGTCTGTCTTGTCAAAGCCAGCCTTGATGAATCGATCCGGCATGAGCGACTCGGCAGGCAGAGCCTCTTGAAGCGCTGCCGTTTTCCCATTCTGTGTCTGCTGCTGACAGGCGTTTATGCCTTGCTGCAACTGGTGCCGTTGCCACAGGGTCTGCTTGGCCTGATATCACCGTCCCGTCCTGTCTCAGGAGGCTGGGCACCATTATCGGTCGATCCCTCTGCAACCTTCTTCTCGGCACTGCAAAGTTTTTTCTACCTGTCGCTGTTTGTGCTCACACTGTTGCTGGTCAGTTCAACCTCACGATTGCGTACACTGATGAAAGTGATGATCGCGGCAGGGTTTGTGCAGGCATTCTACGGCAGCGCAATGACGCTGTCCGGGATAGAATGGCTGCTGGTCAGCGAAAAGACGCACAACACGGGTCTGGCCACGGGCACCTTTATCAATCGCAATCATTTTGCCGGTTTTCTCGAGATCACACTGGCAGTCGGTATTGGCTATCTGCTGTCACAGATACGCTCCGACCGGCCTGATCGTGAATGGAAAGCCCAGTTGCGCGAGGTAATCCGCTGGATTCTCGGGCCAAAGATGAGGCTGCGTCTGTGTCTGGTGGTGATGGTGGTCGGTCTGGTGTTGTCCCATTCACGCATGGGCAATGCCGGTTTCTTCATCAGTCTGCTGGTGGCGGGGACGGTAGCACTGGTACTGCTGAGCAAGGCACCACGGCCGCTGATCGTGCTGATCATCAGTCTGATCGTGATTGATATCATTATTGTCGGCACCTGGTTTGGTTTCGAGCAGGTGGTGGATCGTATCTCTCAAACCGGCCAGTACAACGAACTGGCCGATCGCTACAACGACAGTGACCGGCTGGATGTCGATCTGGAAACCATCGAAGCGATTAGGCTGTTTCCGTGGCTGGGCAGTGGTGCAGGGTCGTTCGAGACGGTGTTTACCGGATTCAGACCGCAATATCAGAACGCCTTCTTCGACCATGCACACAACGATTATCTGGAACAGTTGCTGGAATATGGCTTTGTCGGCGTTCTGCCGTTGATGCTGTTCGCGTTTTACACATTCATGAACGCCCTGCTGGTACAGCGTGTTCGCAGACATCCGGTACTCAGGGCCATCGGGTTTACTGGCGTCATGGCCTTCGTGGCCATTGGCATACACAGTTTTGTGGACTTCAATCTGCATATTCCGGCCAACGCCGCCTACCTGGTTCTGGTGGCTGCGATGGTCTGGATTGCGACCAAGTTGATGTCTGATACAAAAAAAGATTCGTAAACGATTGTAAATATAGGTAATATGGACAAAAATTTGACAACAAAACCCAACTTGCTTGGTATCCTGTCATCTTTGGAAACAGGGGTCTTGAGGACACGTAGCGTGGTGGACAAGAAAACAAGAACAAAAATCATTGTCTTTTCCTGCCTGACACTGGGGGTGTCGACATCAGCCACTGTGGCTCAGGATGCAGGGGTTGAATTTGGGTCTGGACAGTTATTTCCTACAATCGGACTGAGTGTCGGATACGACGATAACATCGCGTTATCGAACGACAACGAAGTCAGCTCAACGTTTTACCGCATTTCACCCGGTATTCGATATCAGGGTGGATCGCGTCGCAATGCCTTCAATTTCCAGTATGAAGCCGAACTCGGTGAGTACACCGAAACCGACTTCGATGACTACCTCGACCACAAACTGAAGGCCGACTGGTCATTCGTGCCATCCAGCCGCAATGCCTTCAAACTCGATGCAGGGCTCACGTACGGTCATGACCGGCGAGGTGATGGACTGCGAGAATTCTTCCCGGGCACGGTCGATCGTGATGTCGACGAATTCCGCACCTGGAACTTCGACGCACTGTATAGCTATGGCGCTGAGGGCGCACGCGGCAATCTTGATCTGCGTGCAGGCTACAGCGACAAGGAGTACCGGAATAATCGTGATTTCACGGCAATTGCCGATGTTGAAAGAACGTATTACGGCGGCACTTTCTACTGGCGTGTGGCACCGAAAACGTCTCTGTTGCTGGATGTCGAGAAAGGGGATTCAGATTTTCCCTCATCCAATCGTGACTTTGAGGACACCAGCTACGGTGCGGGAATCCAGTGGGATGCGACGGCCAAGACGACGGGCAGAATCATCGTCGGTCACACCGAAGCCGAATTCGATGATCTCACACTCAGTGATTTCTCAGGGTCATTCTGGGAAGCGTCGATCAACTGGCAACCCATGCGTCGTACAAGCATCGAGCTGGCCTCCAGCAAGAGCGTGAGTGCGGCATTCGATGCCAGTAACTACTTTGTCAGTCGTGAGTATTCGGTGGCATGGCGCCATCAGTGGCCAGGTCGTCTGGTTACGGCTGTGGATTACAGCTTCCGCGAACAGGACTTCGACCCGGGTACACGAGAAGACGAGGTGGACTCGTTCGGAATTTCTGCCAATTATGAATGGCGCAAACACGTGATCTTGGGTCTTGGCTGGACCTACGAAGACAGGGACTCCAATCTCGTGCCGTTTGACTACGACCGCAATGAAATTCTGCTTTCTGTCGAGGTAAGTCGCTGAATCAGTTCTTCAAGCTCAGCTGAATCATGCTGATACTGGGTGCTTGTGGTGGGCTACCCGTGAATTATCCGTTTTTGAGTCACATCAGTCGCCGATGACTGATGTGAACTTATTTGAATTGTTGCTGCAACGTATTGTCTGAATAACAATCCTTGATAGACTCAAATTATGAACTTGCAGTATTTGTACAATAATCTGTCCTTCCGCCCGGTATTATGGGTGGTCGGTTTTGTCCTGTTCTCGACCGGTGTCTTGTCTGCCAGTGCACAGGATAATTCCTATGTCATCGGCACCGGAGATCGGCTCTCGATTGAGGTTTTCGATGAGCAGGATCTGACAGGGACTTACCTGGTTGAGCAGGACGGCACCATCAGCTTTCCATTTGTTGGCAGAACCCCAGCTGCAGGCATCAGCCTGGCAGCCCTGCAGCAGAATATTCATTCAGGATTGCTTGGCGATTATCTGATCAACCCCCAGGTCAGTGTCAGCATCAACAGTTATCGTCAGTTTTTCATTAATGGTGAAGTGAATCAGCCGGGTGGCTATCCTTTCGAAGCCAACATGACGATACAGAAGGCAGTATCACTGGCTGGTGGACTGACCGATTTTGCATCAACACGAAAGATTTATCTTCAGCGTGAAGGCGAATCTGAAGACGAGCGGACACGTGCAGAACTCGATACAGTGGTGCGCCCAGGTGATATCATCACCATCGGTGAGAGTTTCTTCTAGTTCCGGATGAACAGACAGGCATGAACGATCCATCAAAACATCAGCATCTGGTTGCCATCGATGAGGCATTGAAAAATGCTCAGCTGGAAAAGCAGCACAGTTCAATTGATGTGCGCTGGATCTGGGGGGTTATCTGGGGTCACAAGTTCTCGATCGCAGGGCTGACTTTCCTGATCATGGTCATATCTGCCTTGTTCGTGTTCCGGCAAACCCCACTGTATCGCGCGCAGGCAACGTTGCAGATTGAACACAACCCTACCACCTACTCGCCGGTGCAGGATCCGGTGTCAATGACCCCCGATTACTGGCGTTATTATGAAACTCAGTACGGTCTGATCAAGCGTCGGGCCATCGGTGAACTGGTGGTCAAAAACCTCGGCTATGACCGAAACCTCGAATCAACAGTGAATGAAACCCCGGCCGATGAGGGCTGGACATGGAAGTCCCTGTTCCCTGAGGAGTGGTTCCCGAAACCGCCGCCATCGACACCAGAAACTCGCTACAACGGCCTGGTGAACTGGATCGTTGGCTCCATTTCGGTGACACCACACCGCAACAGTCAGCTGGTCGATATCGGCTTTGTCAGTACCAGCCCTGAACAGGCCGCGAAAATCGCCAATGCCGTGGCTGAAGCCTATATCGAGGATAACCTGGCCGGTCGTGTCGAGATGGGACGCGATGCGACCGAATATCTGAATGATCAGTTGGTGGAATTGAAACAAAATCTCGAGACTTCCGAACAGTCATTACAGAACTACCTGGATGAAAAGCAGCTGATAGACATCAAGGGTGTTGATTCCCTGATCAATCAGGAACTGACGCTGGGTACGGAAAAGCTGTCTGAAGCAAGAAAGTTACGATCACAGGCTGAAGTGGTCAGACAGCAGATCAACAATATTCGCTCACAGGGTGAAGATAATCTGATCGATGTGGCGGCCCTGATCGACCATCCCCAGGCTCGCTCATCCTATGAGGCCTACATGAGTTCGCAGCGCAGCGTCGAAGAACTCAGTAACCGTTATGGCCCCAAGCATCCGAGGATGCTGGAAGCCCAGTCGGAACAGGATGCAGCCCGCTCGATTCTGCAGCGCCAGCTGGTGATCGCCGCCAATGCCATAGAACGTGAATATCAGGCGGCGCTGCAGGCAGAACGCCAGGCAGAACGCGAACTTGAATTGTCCAAGGGTCGATTGAGGGATGTGGATCGCAGTGAATTCGAATATCAGCGTTTGTCGCGAGAGGTCGAAACCAATCAGCAGCTTTATGATCGCTTCCTGACCCAGATCAAGGAATCGGATGCATCCGACAAGATCAACCGTGCCAACGCGCGCATCATCAACCGGGCCATGGTGCCAACGGCACCATTCAAACCCAACAAGCGCCGGGCCGTGATGCTGGCCATGTTCCTTGGCCTGATGCTGTCGATCGGTCTGGCCTTCCTGCTCGATCATCTGGATAACACCTTCAAGAACATCGAGGATGTGGAAAACAAGCTCGGTGTGCCAGTGCTCGGTGTCTTGCAGAAGATCAAGTCGGAAGAAGCAGCAGACAAGCACGATCCAATACGGCATTTTGCCCGCAACAAGAAGTCGGTCTTTTCCGAAGTCATCCGCACCATTCGTACCGGTGTATTGCTGTCATCACTCGATGATGATCACAAGATTCTGCTGGTCACCTCATCCGTGCCTGGCGAGGGCAAGACCACGGTGTCGATGAATCTGGCCAATGCACTGAGCGAGATGCGCACTGTGCTTCTGATCGATGCCGACATGCGACGTCCGATGGTGGCCAAGGCGCTGCAGCGTGAGGGCAAGATCAAGGGGCTTTCGCAATTCATCACCGGTGAAGCCAACCTGTCCGAATGCATTCACAAACTGGACAGGGAGTCGAATCTCTACGTGATGCCGGCCGGTATCATTCCGCCGAATCCACTGGAAATGCTGTCCTCGCACCGATTCGAGGAAGGCCTTGAAAAACTGGCTGAAAAGTTCGATCACATCGTGCTTGATTGTGCACCCGTACTGGCGGTTTCCGATGCCCTGGTGCTGTCCCGCAAGGCCTCATCCGTTGTATTCGTGATCAAGAGTGACTCGACACCGATTCAGGCGGTCAGAAACGGCCTCAAACAGATGCATCGTATCGGCGCCAAGGTGATAGGAACGGTCATCAATCAGGTGCAGAACAAGACTCGTCGCTACTATGGCAAGTACAGCAATTATGGTGGCGATTACTACTCGAGCTACGAGTATTACAGGCGCGACGAGAAGTCCTGATTGGCCCGATTGCCGCCTGACGATTCACTGAACCATTCATGAGTATGTCCTTGCTCCAATGAAGATTCGTTTGACAGCACTTGCCTGTCTGGCCCTGGCGTTGACCATGGTCTGGCTGGCATTTGGTGCCACCCAGATCGAACTGGCTTCGATTGCCAATCAGAGATTATCCTCGTCGCCTGCCGATGAAGCAGGTTTTAGTGCTGTACAGTCGAGGCTCGACAGGGCAGGGCTGTGGAAGCACAGCAGTGACTGGCACTACCTCAGTGGCCAGCTGGCACAGAAACGGGCGGAAACCGGACCGCAGCAGGATCAGCTGTCACTGCTCAATACCGCGCTTGCGCATTATCGTCGCGCGACTGAACTGCGACCGTTATGGCCAGACAACTGGGCGGCCATCGTCGAGGTAAAGTTGCTGCTATCAGAGGACGATGCCGAATTTCATACGGCACTGCACCGAACACTGCAGTATGGCCCCAATGAATCCCGCCTGTTCATGGCACTGTTTCCGATGTTGCGACTGCACTGGTTCTGGTTGAATGAATCGGAAAAAACATCGATACTCGCTTTCACCAGTCGTGCCGCATGGCGAGAGCCTGCCTGGGTCGTCAATATTGCGGCGCGCTATGATTACCTGACAGAACTGTGCGATCATATCGGCCCCAACAAACTGGCCCGACAACACTGCGACCGCGCACTGGAAAAAGAGCAAGGACAATCCCTATGAGTCAAATATCCGTTCCCGTTTCATTCGGTGAACTTCTCGACAAGATCACCATTCTGGAGATCAAGCAGTGTCACATGACAGACGAGGCCAAGCTGGCAAACGTCAATCACGAGTATCAGGTGCTGACAGAAACCTGGGATGAAGCGGTTGAAGAATCAGGCACGGTGACCAGTACACGGGCAAAACTGAAGGCCGTGAATCAGAAGCTGTGGGATATCGAAGATCAGATTCGCATCAAGGAGTCGCGACAGGAATTTGATGACGAGTTCATCGAGCTGGCACGATCGGTGTATTACACCAATGATGACCGGGCACGTCTGAAGAAGGAGCTCAATATCGAACTGGGCTCTGATCTGGTGGAAGAAAAGTCCTACGAATCTTACGAGTCATGAGATAAAGCCCGAATCAGATTTATCTCGCAAGTCATTAAAAAATCAGGAGTTATCCTGATTTTTTTTTGCCTCGACCCAGCTGTCGAGTAATCTGCGAACCTCCTCGACCGTCACCAGGTCCATCACCCCATCGTATTCCAGCTTGGTGCCCCAGGGCAGTTCGGAAGCCGGTTTGCCCCTGAACTTGCGCGCCGCGTCGTCGTAGCGGTCTGCCGTCCAGCTGAGATCGGAATAGGCACCGCTGCGCGCCGGATTACTGGCCGCATGCAGACCCAGTACATCGGTGCCCATGGCATTGGCGATGTGCATGGGGCCGGTGTCAGGCGCCAGCAGCAGATCGACTCGCTCAAGAAAGGCGGCAGACTGCTTCAGCGTGTCCTTGCCGATCAGATTGAGAAATCGGGCTGAACCGGCCTGTTTCATGTGTGAGATGATCGCTTCACCCATCTCGATCTCGAGTGAACTTGGCCCGCCACTGAGGATGACTTGCATGTCATGCATGCCGATGGCGTGATCGGCAATGGCGGCATAACGATCGGCAGCCCAGTTTCGGCGCGTGTGGGATGACACCGGTGAAATGCACAGCGTACAGCGTGTCGGATCGATATGAGTCTTGGCGAATTCATGGTCGGACTCGGTCAGTGGCATTTGCCAGTGCTTTTCGCTGACGCTTTCGGGCAGGCCTATGGGCCCGAGAAAACTGTGCAGGCAATCAAGCACATGCTGACCCGGTTGGGCCTTGATGCGTCGATTGACAAACAGCCCGTGCAGATCCTTCGAGCGTGCCGCATCATAGCCGACCTTGATCTTCGCCCTGACGAACAGGCTGGCGATGTTGGCTCTGAGCGCAACCTGCATGTGCAACAGGGCATCAAAGCGTTCACCGGCCAGGTCCCGCTTCAGCTGCCTGTATGCGCGCCATCCCTGTGACTTGTCGAAGATGATGAAACGCACCCCTGGCACACCCTGCATGAGTTTGTACTCCAGCTTGCCAATGATCCAGGTGATGCGGATCTCGGGTGCATGTGCCTGAATGGTGTGGATCAGCGGCAGGCAATGGGTGACATCCCCAAGTGCCGACATGCGCATGATGCACAAGGACCTGATTTCGGGTGTTTTCATGATGGTGTTTTCGTCAGCAAGGGTGCAGCGATGGGTAACAGACCAGGCGGTTATTGTATCGTGTCCGGTCAATGCAACAAACCCGGGAATGACATCAGCAGCCGTGAGCTGCCGTCACCGGGATGGTAGAATGTCGCCGTGATCGAATTCAGCACATATTCACGAGCAAACCGTCACAGTCTGTATCGCAGCGATCTGGTGGATCGTTTCGACGACGGCATGTTCGACCCCGAATACTGGACCAGCAGGGACCTGGTGACTGCAACGGCAGTGGGCCGTGGCGAAGTACTGTTCGTTGAGTCAGGCGATGAGGGCTGGGTGGTTCGCCCCTATCGACGTGGTGGCCTGATTGGTCGCCTGATTCGTCGCAGTTACTTCTATACAGGCTGCGATCGCAGCCGATCATTCCGCGAGCTCAGACTGCTCGCTGCCATGCAGGCCAGAGACCTGCCAGTACCCAGGCCAGTTGCTGCGCTGTGTGAACGTCACGGGCTGTTTTACCGGGCCTGTATCATCACCGAGACCATTCCGCATCAGACGACACTGTGGCAGATGATTCATGCGCAGTTGTCAGATGAGCCGGATGAGCGTCAGAACGATCAGCAGATGCTGGGCACCATTACGGCAGTCGGACGGTGTATCCGTCGTTTTCACGATGCCGGTGTGTGGCACGCCGATCTGAATGCGCACAATGTGCTGATCAGTGATGATGACCATATCTCCCTGATCGACTTCGACAGGGGCCGGATGAGCGAGACGGCTGAGCGCGATGCTTCAGAGGCATCCAGTAATCTTGAACGCCTCAAGCGATCGGTCAACAAATGCCTCAACAATCTGCCTGAGACAACCTCGGGACCCACGCTACTGGGCCTTCATGCGCCCGAAGAACATCTCTCGGTGATCGAATCGGCATTCAGGGATGGCTACGAGCCCTGAACAGCACCCAATCCAGAACTGTCCTGCAATCAGGACCGTCGCCAGCTGAAATAGCGGGCCAGCAGTCTCAGCGCACCCTGGGGTGCGTTCACTTTCTTCCACTCGGTGGCAACCGTCTTGTTGGCCTCGGACCAGGTCGGGTAGGGGTGAGTGACTGCAAGCAGCTTGTTCAGTCCAAGCTTGTGTTTCATGGCAATGGTGAATTCGTTCAGCATTTCTCCGGCAGGAGCCGCCACGATCGTCGCACCCAGAATGCGGTCGGTACTGCCCTCGGTGATCACTCGGACAAAGCCCGTGGCTGACCCTTCAGCCAGTGCACGGTCCTGCCTGTCCAGACGATACTCGGTCAGCTGATAGTCGATTCCCTTCTCCTTGCAGTCGGCTTCTGTCACGCCGACCGAGGCCACCTCGGGTGAAGTAAAGGTCACGCGTGGCATCACACTGTAATCGACACGAAACTTCTTCAGCGGCGAGAATAGGGCATTGACGGCACAATACCAGGCTTCATGTGATGCCGAATGGGTGAACTGCCAGGGGGCAATCAGATCACCACAGGCATAAATGGTTGGAATTGATGTTCGCAGGTACTCATCGACCTGAACCGTTCCGTTTCGGTTGACCTCGATACCGAGTTCTTCAAGCCCGAGATCCTCTGAATTGGCACGTCGGCCGATGGCGATCAGTACCTGATCAAAGCCGATGCTGACCTTATTGCTGTCGGAATCTGTGGCAATCAGGGATTTTTCACCATCGCCGGATTCAAAGCGTTCGGCACGATGCGCTGTTTTAAGAATCACCCCGTCATCCTGCAGGGTGCTGGCCATGTGATCGGAAACGGCCTGATCCTCTGCGCCCAGAATTCGATCCATCATCTCGACGACGGTGACCTTCGAACCGAGCCTGACAAAGGCCTGCGCCATTTCACAGCCGATCGGGCCGCCACCGATGATCAGCAGTCGTTCCGGAAGCTCGGACAGGGTCCAGAGATTATCTGATGTCAGTACTTCCATGTCCTCGATGCCGGGAAGGGGCGGAACAAATGGCCTGCCACCGCTGGCCAGGATGATGTTTCGACCGGTGTGTATGGTATCGCCCACCTGTACTTCCCAGGGTGAGATGACGCGGGCATCACCGGCGACGGTATTGACACCGAGCGATTCGAAGCGCTCGCGGGAGTCGTGCGGTGCAATGGTCTCGATCACCTTGTGGACACGGTTCATCACCGATGGGAAATTGACCCGGAACGATGGGTTATCGATACCCAGGCGACTGGCATGGCGCATGTCATGAGCAAGCCTGGCGCTGCGAATCAGTGACTTGGATGGCACACAGCCGGTATTGAGGCAATCACCGCCCATCTCGTGCCGTTCGATCAGTGTGGCCTTCGCCTTGAGGGCTGCTGCAATGGCAGCGCTGACCAGCCCTGCAGATCCGGCGCCGATGATGATGACATCATTTTCGAACGACTTCGGCTTGCTGAAGCGCGACAGCTTTCTGCGATTGACAAAGAACTTGAACAGCATGGTGAACAGAATCGGTGCCACGGCGATCAGCGTGAGTGAGCCGATCAGAGACGGCGTGAGGATATCGGACAGCTCGCGGATGCGTGACAGCTCTCGCCCGGCATTGACAAAGATAAAGGTCCCGGGCAGCATGCCGAACAGCGACACCAGCGCATAGACGATGGTCTTCATGCGTGTCAGGCCCATCACCAGATTGATCATGAAGAAGGGAAAGATCGGTGTCAGCCTGAGGCTGAGCAGGTAGACGGCACCGTCCTTGTCGATGCCCTTGTTGATCTGTTCATAGGCGTTGGCATAGCGCTTGGCGATCCATTCCTGCAGCAGGAAGCGCGAGAACAGAAAGGCCAGTGTGGCACCCAGCGTGGCTGAAACGGCCACCATCAGTGTGCCGGTCGTCAGGCCGAAGATGGCGCCGGCCAGTACGGTGAGCACGGCTGCACTGGGTATGGAAAGCGCGGTGAGCAGTGTATAGACCAGCATGAACAGGCTGATCGATTTCACCGGGTTGGCCTGATAGTATGCTCGGGCCTGATCGAGGATGCTGTTGATGTATTCGAGCGTCAGGTAGCGGCCCAGATCCAGTGTATTGAACAGCACCAGAACGGTGATGACCAGAACCAGTAACAGCAGTTTGGAGGTGTGCTTCACATTCGTTTCCTTTGGCAGCCTGACAGAACAATGAATCAGACTCACCCAGTCAAATTGTCAATCGTGATCCCCACTCTCAATGAAGCGGCGAACATCGGCAGGTTGTTGCAATCCCTCAGTGGGTTATTGTCGCATTCATTACTCACCAGCGTCGAGGTGCTCATCGTCGATGGTGGCAGTCAGGATGATACGGTTCAGATAGCAGACCGCCATGGTGGCCGATGCATTTCAGCGAAACGGGGCAGGGCAGTACAGATGAACGCCGGCTGGCAGGCAAGCTCGGGAGAGATGATCCTGTTCCTGCATGCCGACAGTGGTGTCACACCGGCGTGGCTGGAGGGTTTGACCGCAGTCTGCTGCATGGATGATGACAGCCCACGCTGGGGTCGGTTTGATGTTCGAATCAACGACCGCTCGGTGGCGTTCAGGCTGATCGAGTCACTGATCAATCTCAGATCAAGAATCACGGGAATATCCACGGGCGATCAGGCACAGTTCGTCAGCCGGGCCTGTCTCGAGCAGATCGGCGGCGTTCCGCAGCAGGCACTGATGGAAGATGTCGAGCTTAGCAAGCGATTAAAGATACTTTGCAAGCCATTGAACAGAAAGGAAAAGATTATTACTTCTGCAAGACGCTGGCGCAATGGCGGCATAATCAGAACCATCGTGCAGATGTGGCGACTTCGCTGGGCCTATTTCCTTGGTGCAAGTCCCGAGTCGCTTGCCGCCCGCTACAGACATGAGCGCTGATCAATGAGATCAGGTACGGTAATTCAGGTCTTTGCCCGCCTGCCGCAGCGCGGATGCGTCAAGACCCGCCTGCAGGCCAGCCTGGGTAAACATATGGCCCTGCACGTGTATCGGGCGCTGTTGCGCTACACCCTGTCTCAGGTGACACGGCTATCTCTCCGAAAGGAACTCTGGATCGCAGGCGGCTGTGCTCATCCGCTGATTCATCAGAGCAGGACAGCATTTCGGCTTTGTCACCAGCAGGGCAACGATCTGGGCCATCGCATGCAGCACGCCATCCGTCAGGGACTGGCTTCGGCCCGGCATGTCATCCTGATCGGAACCGATTGCGCAGCGCTGTGTCCGGCCGATATTGAACAGGCTCAACGGTCACTCGAACAGGGCGCTGATCTGGTGCTCGGACCGGCGAATGACGGTGGCTATTACCTGATTGGCCTGTCACGACCCAGACCCGCACTGTTTCAGGGCATTGAATGGGGTGGCACTGCGGTACTTGAACAGACCCTGAAGCGTGCCGCAAGACTGGGAATGTCGGTCGATTTGCTGCAGGTCCACGATGATATCGATACAGCCACAGACCTGAACCGTGTACCCGAGCTGATGGAAATACCCTTCAGGGGCTTGTAACCGGACGGCCCTTGCAGTAGGCTTCGCATCCGGTCACTATTAACCTAGTCAGATTGCGGGTTTTCAGGTTCTGGCCCAGAATTATCATTCCGGGATCCGGGTCGCCTCGCCAGTGACTGGAAAGCGAGTGTGAGGCGCTGAATCGCACCTCATATAACAAGATACGGAGAGATGCCAGAGCGGTTGAATGGGCCTGATTGCCAGTCAAACCCGGCTCCGCTGCTGCAGCCCCCTGACGAATGCCCGGACGCCCGATTCGCCTCGTCACACGCTGTGCTATTCTCCTCGGACGAATAGAACGTCCGGCCATCCGACAGTGCGCTTCGCGACACTGATCAGGATCGGGCTGGCAATAGCTGGAAAGCGAGTGTGCGGTAACCCGCACAAGAGACACAATCAGTTTAAGGAGAGGTGCCAGAGCGGTTGAATGGGCCGGATTGCCAGTCCAACCCCGATCAGCTACTGCAGCACCCTGACGAAGGTCCGGACGCCCGATTCGCCTCGTCACACGCTGTGCTATTCTCCTCGGGCGAATAGAACGACCGGCCATCCGGCAGTGCGCTTCGCGACGCTGATCAGGATCGGGCTGGCAATAGCTGGAAAGCGAGGGTGCGGTAACCCGCACCAACTATAAAAATCAGTTTTAGGAGAGGTGCCAGAGCGGTTGAATGGGCCGGATTGCCAGTCCAACCCCGATCAGCTACTGCAGCACCCTGACGAAGGTCCGGACGCCCGATTCGCCTCGTCAAATAGCTATGCTATTCTCCTCGGGCGAATAGAACGACCGGCCATCCGGCAGTGCGCTTCGCGACGCTGATCAGGATCGGGCTGGCAATAGCTGGAAAGCGAGGGTGCGGTAACCCGTACCAAAAAATAATCAGTTTACGGAGAGGTGCCAGAGCGGTTGAATGGGCTCGCCTGGAAAGCGAGTGTGCGGTAACCCCGTACCGAGGGTTCGAATCCCTCTCTCTCCGCCAAATTACAAAGGGTCGCCATCGGCGGCCCTTTTTAATTTTGGTGGAAAGAGGGACTCTGGATTCAAACCCCCTGGTTCGAGCCGAACGACGCGAATAGCGTCGTGAGACCGCGAACAGGCGTAGCCTGTGAGAGCAGCCAAAGGCTGCGGCAATCCCTCTCTCTCCGCCACATAAATAAATGGGTCGCTTACGCGGCCCATTTTTTTATGTGACTGAGAGAGCGTTATGGATTCAAACCCCTGTTCGAGCCGAAATCGGCGAATAGCCGATTGAGACCGCTGCAGCCGCAGGCTGCGGCTATCCCGAATCATCTCAGTGCACCATCTAGACGATGGCACCTCTATTGTTCGATTTCAATCGAAGACTCAAAGGACAGGAAGACCTGGATTCAAACCCCCTGGTTCGAGCCGAACGACGCGAATAGCGTCGTGAGACCGCGAACAGGCGTAGCCTGTGAGAGCAGCCAAAGGCTGCGGCAAAAAATCGTCAGGAACGATTTTTCATGACCAAAGGGAACCCGAAGGGCAAAGCACAGGGATGTGCTTTGTAATCCCGCACCATCCTGGCGCACAATCTGAACGATGGCATTTTCATTCCCGTGTTGTCATCAGAAATAATAAACAACGATATACCCGGTCAGCAGGATAACAATCCATAACGCTGTACTGCCAATCGGCCAGGTGCGAGCAAAGACACCGGGCTTTTCCTTGCCGTTTCCGGTGGCGAAGTGACGCATGGCAAGTTTCTGCAGTCTTGAAGCTGTTGATTGTGATAACGCTGACAGGCGGGTGCCGATAGCCGTGATGATGGCGATGACAAGGCGGGCAGCACGATAGAGAACAACACGCCATAACCAGTCGGTGTCCAGGCTGATGGTCAGGGTTCGCTTCATCAGTGGCAGCAACAGGAAGAATGCCAGTCCCGAGAACAGCAGCAGTTGCAGGTAGAACAGCACCTTGGAGGCGGTGTAGGCCTCATAATCAACCTGATAGGGCAGGAAGCGATACAGCAACTCGGGTGCCACACCAATGAGTATGCAAAGACCTGCAAAAACGATCATGGCCAGACCCATGTTCCACGGGGCATCCTTCGGCCGAAGGCCTGAATCCTTCTGGAAAAACACGAACCAGGGGAACTTGATGCCCGCATGAAGGAAAACGCCGGCCGAAGCGGCGGCCAGCATGAAGTAGACAAACACCAGGCTGTCATTGGCGGCCGCCTGGGAGATCATGGTCTTGGTGGTGAAGCCGGAGGTGAGTGGAAAGCCCGAGATGGCCAGTGCACCAATGATGCCGCAGATTGCGGTCAGCGGCATGGTTCGGAACAGGCCGCCCACATCGGTACAGCGGTTCATCCCGGTCCGGTACACCACCACACCGGCACTCATGAACAGCAGCGCCTTGTAGATGATGTGCGCAAAGGCATGTGCCGCCGCGCCATTGATGGCCATTTCGGTACCGATACCGATGGCACAGACCATGAATCCCACCTGATTGACGATGGAAAAGGCCAGAATGCGTCGTATGTCGTTTTCCAGCAGCGCGTAGATGATGCCGTACATCACCATGAACAGGCCGATGCCGATCAGCACGGGCTCACCCGGGAACAGCAGTATCAGCGCCAGCACGGCGGTCTTGGTGGTGAACGCGGACAGGAAGACCGATCCAGTCGGGCTGGATTCGGGGTAGGAATCGGCCAGCCAGGCCGATACCGGTGGCGCTGCGGTATTGATGAGAATACCGATCAGGATCATCCAGGTATCGAAGTTGGTGGCCAGCATCGGCTGCACGTCGATGGAACCTGTGTGCACGATGACACCTTCGATTCCGACCTTGAGAATGACGCCACCGAGCAGGTGCATCACGGCGTATCGGATACCAGCCTGTCTGGCTGCGGGTGTGCCACCGCACCAGACCACAACGGTCGAAAACAGAGCCATCAGTTCCCAGAACAGGAACAGGCTGATCAGGTCGCCGGCAAAACTGACGCCGATCGCACCAGCTGCGTAGGCATAGGCGGCGGCCAGTTCATACCATTTCGCCTGTCGGTACGCATACAAACCACCGATCAGCACCATGATGGCAAAGATGGTGGCAAACAGTCGCCTGACCGGGCTGCCTTCCAGCGGTTCGATACGGTAGTCGAGAAATGCCAGGTCGAAAACCACGCCATCGGGCACCTGCCAGATGGCCCACAGTGTGGCCAGTGGCGCCAGGAACAGCACAGCAGTTCGGGCGCTGCCACGGGTCAGGCCAATGAGCAATGCGCCGGCCAGCAGGTATATCGCAGGCGGGATGAAATCAATCATCATCGGCAAGCTCTCCCTGCTGGTAATAGTCTTCACCGCGTTTTAAGAACAAACCCAGTCCCTTGGCGACCAGCACCATGGCCAGACAGGACAGGAACCCGAAGAGGGCACTAAAGCCGAACCAGCTGTCCACGCCGAAATAACCCTTGATCCCGATCACCAGCTGGGCCAGTACGGTCAGCGCCAGCACGCCAATGAAGATGCGCCAGAGCAGTTTGATGGTGGCTGGCCGTGTCAGCCAGTGATTGTCATTGTTCGCATTCATCAGTTCATACCCGCCACAACCTGGCGCTCCAGTTCCAGTACCGGTCCGTTGAAGAAGAAAAAGGCCAGTGTCAGCAGTGCCGTGATCGCCAGCGCCAGTACGGCTGGCCAGGGCGCCTCACCGTGATTCTCAGCTGGCGGTTCCTTCTCACGCTCGAACCAGGCCATGTAGACAATGGGCAGGAAATAGGCCGCATTCAGTGCCGTGCTGATAATGATGGTCATCACGGCGACGATGTTGTCAGCCTCGAATGCGCCGGCAATGATGTACCACTTCGAAACAAAACCTGCTGTCGGCGGCACACCAATCATGCTGATCGCGCCGATGGTGAACGCGGTCATGGTGATGGGCATGCGCCGGCCAATGCCGCGCAGTTGCCATACCTCGGTTTTTTTCGCCGCGACGTAGATCGCGCCGGCTGCAAAGAACAGGGTAATCTTGCCAAAGGCATGTGCCACGATATGAATCGCAGCGCCGATCTCGGCCAGTGGTTTGAGGATGGCTGCGGCCATCACGACGTACGACAACTGGGCCACGGTCGAATAGGCCAGCAGACGCTTCAGGTTCTGCTGACGTAGCGCGACCACACTGGCGGCGATGATGGTAAACGCAGCCGCATACAGCAGCCATTCGCTGCCCACGGCACCGAACAGATTGTCAACACCAAAGATGTAGACGATGACCTTGGTGACCGTGAACACGCCGGCCTTGACCACGGCGACCGCATGCAGCAGTGCACTGACGGGTGTGGGTGCCACCATGGCGGCAGGCAGCCATCGATGCACGGGCATGACAGCGGCCTTGCCCGTGCCGAAAACAAACAGCGCCAGTAACAGGCCGACAGCCGGCCCCTCAAGCTTGCCGGCGAGGATTCCGCCCGCTGTGAAGTCGCCTGTTCCGGCAACGGCATATGTCCAGATGATGGCTGGCAGCAGCAGGCCAATGGAGGTGGCCAGCAGAATGCCAAGATAGATCCGTGCCGATCGTACGGTCTTCTCGTCTCCCTTGTGTGCAACCAGCGGATAGGTGGCCAGAGTCAGGATCTCGTAGCACAGGAACAGCGTGAACAGGTTACCGGCAAAGGCAATGCCCATTGCAGCGGCGAGTGACACTGCGAACATGACGTAGAATCGGGTCTGGTTCTTCTCCCTGTTCCCGCGCATGTAGCCAATCGAATAGATCGAGTTGATGATCCACAGGCTGGAGGCAAGCGCTGCAAACAGCATGCCCAGTGGCTCCACTTCGAAGGCGATGCTGATGCCAGGCAGCACTTCGGCCAGCGTTACGCCCGGGCGGCCCCCTGCCATCACTTCTGGAACAATTGACCATACCGTCCAGGCAAGTCCGCCTGCAGTCAGCAGGGTGACGGATTCACGCAGGTTGGCACTGAATCGTCCCGCCATGGCGATACCAAGCGCACCGATCAGCGGAACGGTGAGTGCAACGAGAATGGCGTTCTGTGCGTTCATTGGACATGCCCCAGCAGAATGTCGGCCGCCATGGCCGAGAGTTCACGCGGCAGTTCGGGCACAATGCCGAATCCGATGTTGGCCAGGGCTACGATCCAGAGGCTGATCACCAGCATCCGTGGCACGGCTTTGCTCTCGTCCTGTTCAGACTTACCGAAATAGGCGATCTCGACAATACGCCAGATGTAGACCACCGCCATCAGTGAGCTGACCACGATGATGGCGACCAGCGCCACACCACCGGTTTCCAGCTCGAGGACCGCATTGATCAGGTACCACTTGCTGATGAATCCGGCCGTGCCAGGGACACCGATCAGGCTCAATCCACAGATGATCAGTGCAGCAAAGGTCCAGGGCATGCGTCCGGCCAGCCCGGCCAGGTCCTTCAGCCGGCAGCCTGCAGCGATCATGGCGATCGCGGCAATGGCCAGAAACAGCCCACCCTTGGCCAGTGCGTGATTGAACATGTGCAGAGTGGCCGCCGTCAGTCCCGTTGCCGTCACCAGGCTGGCACCCAGCAGGATGTAACCGATCTGGGCAACCGATGAAAAGGCCAGCATTCGCTTGATGTTGCGTTCGAACATGGCCACGGCAGAACCGACCAGAATACCGAGTACGGCCAGTGGCATCAGGTAGGCCGAAAACTGGAAATCATGCCCGAACAGATTCTGCTGGAACACGAAAAAATCGAACCGCAGCAGCACGTAGAGTGACACTTTCGTGGCACAGGCGGCCAGGAATGCCGTCACGATGTGCGGTGCATAGGTGTAGGCGTTGGGCAGCCACACGTGCAGCGGGAATACGGCTGCCTTGAGCGCCAGTCCCACAGTGATGAAGCCCGCAGCAGCCAGAATGGGGCGCTGATCGGCGACCTCACTGATTCGCACTTCCATGTCGGCCAGATTCAGCGTGCCCGTCATCATGTAGATCAGCCCGATACCGATCAGGTAGAAGGTGGCACCGATGGTGCCCATGATCAGGTACTTGAATGTCGCGGGCAGGGCACGGCGATCCAGACCACCGGCGATCAGTACATAACTGGCCAGCGACGAGATTTCCATGAAGACAAAGATGTTGAAGGCATCGGCAGCAACCACAATGCCGGCAAGACCAGACAGAGCCAGCAGCCAGGCGCCAAAAAACAGCGGTTGTCGTTCCTCGGAAAGAATCACAGCCAGGCTGGTCCGTCCTGCCAGAAGCGCGATACTCGAGGCGGCGGTGACAATCAGCAGCAGCAATGCACTAAGCGCATCCACCTGAAGTTCGATGCCATAGGGTGCTGGCCAGGATCCCATCTGGTAGCTGACGGGCGTTCCGTCCATCACGATCAGGGTCAGCTGGATCGCGATGGCCAGTGCCAGCAGGCTGCTAAGCGTGGCTGCCGCCCAGGCCAGATTGCGACCTCGCAGCATCACCACAAATGGCACCATGAGCATCGGCACTATGACTTGCAGTGCCGGCAAGTGTGGGGTCAGCGCATTCACCGTCGATCCATCTCCTGGATGTCGAGTTCCTCGATGGAACCGTACTCTTCCTTGATGCGCACAACGATGCCAAGGCCCAGTGCGGTGGTCGAAATGCCAACCACAATGGCAGTCAGAATCAGCACCTGCGGCAGCGGATTGGAGAAGGTTTCTGCGCCAAACCCGAAGATCGGTGCGCTGGCACCTTCCACCTTGCCCATGGTGATGTACAACAGAAAGACGGCAGCCTGAAACAGTGACAGGCCTATCAGTTTCTTGATCAGGTTCAGCTTGGCGATGACGGCATAGAATCCGATCATCAGCAGTATGGCGAAAACCCAGTAGTAATAGATCCCGAGAATGTTCATGATCGGGCTCCTCTTGCCGCAAAGGCATGGAAAATAATCAGCAGTACACCCGTCACAGTGATACCCACCCCGGCTTCGATCAGGATAATGCCCAGTTGCTGGCCCTTGACCGGATCATCAGCCAGGACCGAGTAATCGAGGAAATTGCCACCCAGCAGCATGCTGGTAATACCGACAGCACCATAAAGCAGTGCGCCGCCTGCCACCATGCCAAGCAGTACCCGTTGTGGAATCACCTTCAATGCCTTGCTTTCGCCCTCGAGCAGGGCATACAGGATAACGGCTGCGGCAATGATGGCACCGGCCTGGAAACCGCCGCCTGGGCCGTATTCACCATGGAACTGGACATACAGACCAAACAGCAGAATGAATGGAATCA
Source organism: Lysobacterales bacterium (assembly GCA_965212525.1). GTDB lineage: Bacteria > Pseudomonadota > Gammaproteobacteria > Xanthomonadales > SZUA-38 > SZUA-38. The sequence goes on along the minus strand of CBDBVC010000032.1, from coordinate 125,907 downwards.
GCAAGCGGCCGACCACTCTGGGGATCAGATGCTGGCTGAGGCCAATATTGGAACCGGGTGGGGCGACACGCTTGCGGCTGCCCGGCCCGGCGGACAGCAGAAACAGCACGCCAATACCCGCCGTCAGCACCACGAACACCTCGCCCAGTGTGTCGTATGCCCGAAAACTGCCCAGTACGGCCGTGACCACATTGGGTATGTCGATGTATTCCTGTGTCTTCTCCAGATACCAGGGCGCGACATAGGTCTGCGTGGGCGCATCCGGTGAACCGAACTGTGGCTTGTCGAAGGTGGCATAAATCACCACAAGCGCGGCCGTGCTTACAACCACAAAGGATATGAGCTTGCGCGAAGTAGGGGCTCGTTCACGAGCAGAAGTCAGCGCCAGTGCGCCAAGGAACAGTACGGTGGATATGCCGGCGCCAACGGCTGCTTCGGTCAATGCGACATCGGCGGCATCGAGCAGGAAGAAATTGGCTGCGATCAGCAGACTGGCAATGCCCATCAGCATCACGGCCACAAACAGATTCTGCGTATGAACGATGGCGACAGCCGTGATCAGCAGCAGCGTCAGCAGGAAGATCCCGAAGATAACCGTCATGAGGGCTGATCCTTGTCGGTCGTGGTGTCGATGCCTGGCTTGTTTCCGGCCAGTATGGCGGCAGTAGCCAGCGCGTTTGACGCAGTCGGGCTGGTCAGCAGCAGAAACAGCAGGATAGCCGCCAGTTTGATGCTCGCCAGCGACAGACCGGCCTGCAGCATGATGCCCAGGATGATCAGTATGGCGCCGGCGCTGTCGGTAACGCTGGTGGCATGCATTCGTGTAAACAGGTCAGGCAGGCGCAGTGCACCAATGCCACCGATCAGTACACTGAGACCACCCAGGGTCAGCAGAATCCAGCTGACAATATCGAGGAACATGTCCATTATTCGACTGCTCCCTGATCGGCCTGACGACGAATGGCGCGTGTTCTGAAGAACTCGAGTACGGCAAACACACCAATAAAATTGATCAGTGCATAGGCCAGTGCCAGATCGAGAAAGTCGGGTCGTCCGAACACGAAGGCAATGACCGAGAGCAGCAGTACAGTCTTGGTGCCAAACATGTTCACCGCCAGCACGCGATCGTACACGCTGGGGCCCATGACGGCCCTTGTCAGGGCGAGTCCCATGGTGATGAGTGTGGCAAGTGTCACAGCATAGTACATGGTCAGTCCTCGTGTATGGCCGATACGCGTCTTAACATGTCGCCCTGTTCAAGCGACCTGGCCCCTTCGGCGGTCAGTGCATGAACCTTGAGACGGCATTCGGTGATGTCCAGTGTCAGTGTTCCTGGCGTCAGTGTGATTGAATTACCCAGCAATACCTGGTCCACGGCCGAGAGCTGGCTGGCATCAATCTCGACCACCCGTGTGCAGAGCTTCGGCTTGCGAGACAGCACTACACGAGCGACTTCCAGACTCGATCTGAAAATTTCTCCGAACAGCCAGATCCAGAATCTGAACAGTCGAAAATTGACACGCAGCGCGAAAACGCGCGTGTCGAAATAGCCCATCCGTATGGCGATGATGCTGGCGAGGGTGCAGGAGAGTGCGCCCAGACCCAGCAGCAGTGGCTTGAACATGCCAGACCATAACACCCAGGCTGCGATCAGCAGCAGACCGAAGGTGAGGTAAGTACGGATCTTTTCGGCACCATTTCTGTTCATCTTGTCATCTGTTTCCGTACTCATTCGTTTCCGGTCCAATATGGCAGGCTGCATCACCGCATGTGTGCAGCCAGCCGTGTTATTCAATAGCGTGATTATCCTGACGATTGATCGTTGAAGCGTGCATGATCCCTGTCCAGCCGTTTCACACGATCGGCAGACAGTATGGTCTGCAGCAATTCACCAATGGTGCAGTATTCTTCCAATGGGTGCCTCAGGTGGGCACTGGTATCGATGACGTAGGAGTTGCGCCGTCCGTGTTTCTCACGCTGCAGAATACCCGCCTCGACGAGGTTCGAGATAATGCGCTGTGCACTGCGCTCGGTGATGCCGACGCGCAGGGCAACCTCGCGCAGTGTTGCCTCTGGCGATTCCGCCAGACACACGAGCACGTGTGCGTAGTTGCTGAAAAATGTCCATTGCGACTCGGTCATGTCAATCGTTCCGAATTCACGAGCCGCGAATTATATGACAGAAACTACGAGAAATATATAGCAGGAAATAGAAAACACGAAATAAATAGCATGTATTGAGCGATGACCACTTGAGTCTGCCTGAATTGGCAGGCTTGCAGGGCGGTCGGGTAATTCAGGGGGGGGCTGACCCTGTACTTCTGTTGAACTGGGTGCGTGACTTACTCGTCAGCAAGTGCGTTCAGTGACCAGTCGTAATCATCAACAAACTCATCAAATCGTGACAGCGTCAGCTTGAGATCCTCACGAGCATAGTGCTTCAGATGCTGAATGACCGAAGCTTCCGAATCGCCAAAATCCTCGATAAACCAGTCATAGATGCTGGAGACGATCAGTTCGTCATCATCAATGCGGACAGCCCGGGGATGATTGATGAATTCGGTGGCGGCCTTTTCCAGCAGTGCATCGATATTGTCTTCGGTGAAGGCTTCGTTCTGCAGGTTGGGGCAGCCCAGTGAGGCACAGTTCAGTGCGTAGTGTATGCGGGCGTCTGACCAGATGGGCCTGAGAATGCGATGCTCGATATCGTTGAGGGACACCTCGCGTCCCTCGATCTCCAGCAATGACTTGTTCCAGGGGCCAGAGCTGAACAAACCCGACAGCTTGATATCTCGAATGGAATCCACGGGATAGTGATCCAGCACCACATCGACAGTCAGGGCATTGTAGAGGTTGATCCAGTAGGCCATCTGCTGTGGACGAGAAAAGCCGGAAATTGAGACTGTGCGCAGCGTTGACAGGTAATGCTTGAGTTGCGCACGGTCATCACTGCTGACATTGGCGTAATCCACCCGTGCGATGCCGTCTGCAGCATTGATCACATAGCGATTGAGCAGCCCCTGCCAGATCGAATGATCAATTTGCTGGCGTGATTCAGGATCGTTGGCCGTCCACACCGCCCAGAGATCGGATGACGGTGCAGCGGGCAGGCCGGTTGACATGAGCAAGAGGGCAAGAATGGGTGTCAGGCGCATGATCAAATCTTTGATAAAGTCAGTTACAGCAGTAGAACTGATGTGCTGTGAATCTATTACAGGGTTTTAGTACTGCCGATCCGAATGTCAGGGCAAGGCTGCCGTCTGATCAGGCTCGATCTTGATGATACGGGCAACGGCACCAAACAGATTGTGATCGAAATAGTGCAGTTCCTCATCCTTGATCTGTCGGCGTTCCTGCATGCGATAGGTGCGGTAATTGCCGGTTGGTGCCAGGTCAATATTGTTAAGCTGGTCCTGTCGTGCAGTGATCGAATCGCGCGGGACATGCAGCGCCAGATCGACTCGGAAATGCAGGAATCGGCTGCGTTCGAACGCAAAGGTGCCATCCAGCTCATGGATGTCAGCAACATTCTTGCTGTCACTGAAATACAGGTATGACGCATTGTCACCGGCACGGGAAACCACCTCACCGGCCTGAATCAGAATCGGCTGGATATCACCGAATGCCATGGTCTCCTGCAGCCAGGACAGATGCAGCAGCGGTTGGTATTCCGATGAGCGCCGCAGGCGTTCATGGATCGCTTTCATGAGATACTCGTCATCACCGAGTTGCTGAAAGCGTGATGCAGGCGTTTTCAGCGGTGTGACAGGATCTGAATCAACACCTGACGTGGATTCTGATCCGCTATAGAGGAACGTGGTATTGATCAATGGGTCGGCAAACGGTTCCACCAGATCACCGGTCGCCAGATCAAGCGCGCCGATGACATCGGGTTCACCATTCCAGCGATATTGCCTGGGTTCGACACTGTTCTGCTTGAACAGGATGAGTTCAACCTGATAGGTGTCGGCATGACTGAAGCCGGCTGAGATCATCAGCAGGCAGACCATCAAGGCGCGGCTGCACAATCGATTCTTTCTCACCGCTCCTGGCAATACTGTCATACGGCTCTCACTGTTTGGCAATGGCAGAGATTATATCATCTGCAAATCTGATGCGCTCTTCCGGGGTGTCAAGGTCGGAGGTGAATCTGAGCACCTTTTCTCCCTGAAAGCGGAACACATCCGGCTGGGTCTGGGCCAGACGAATCAGATTCATCGGATCGATGTCCGGTTCATCCGAAAACTCGATGCGGCCGCTGCTGTCGCCCACTTTGAGTCCGGTGATGCCCATTTGTTCCGCAACCAGTCTGATTTCGGACAACTTGAACAGGTACTTGATCGGATCAGGAAGCAGTCCGAAACGATCGATCATTTCGATCTGCATCCTGTCGAGTTCACTGCCGGACTTGCAGTTGGCGATGCGCTTGTAGAGGACCAGGCGCATGTGGACATCGGGCAGGTAATCATCCGGTATCAGTGCCGGCAGCTGCAGGTCGATATCGACATCCGGTTCGAGTGACGTATCAAGTTCGGGCTGCTTGCCGGATTTGAGCGCATTCACAGCCCGTTCCAGCAGGTCCATGTAGAGCGAGAAACCGATCTCCTGGATCTGTCCGCTCTGTCCCTCACCCAGCAGATCACCGGCACCCCTGATTTCAAGATCATGTGTGGCCAGAAGAAATCCTGAGCCCAGATCCTCCATGCTGGCGATGGCCTCGATGCGCTTGCTGGCATCGGAAGTCATGGCCTTGTGATGGGGGGTGATCAGATAAGCGTAGGCGCGATGGTGTGAACGACCGACACGACCACGCAGCTGGTGCAGCTGTGACAGGCCGAAGCGGTCGGCCCGGTTGATGATGATGGTATTGGCTGTGGGCACATCGATACCGCTTTCGATGATGGTCGAGCACAGTAGCAGGTTGAAGCGCTGCCGGTAAAAATCCAGCATCACCTGCTCGAGTCGCTTTTCGGGCATCTGGCCATGTGCAATCTCCAGACGGGCATCGGGAAACAGATCACGCAGGCTTTCGGCCATGCGATCAATGGTCTGTACCTCGTTGTGCAGAAAGTACACCTGACCACCGCGCTGCAGTTCCCGCTGCACCGCGTCCTTCAGGGTTACATCATCCCATTCGGTGATGAATGTCTTGACGGCCATGCGATGCGAGGGCGGGCTGGCGATGATCGACAGATCGCGAATCCCGCTCAGCGCCATGTTCAGGGTTCTGGGGATGGGGGTTGCAGTCAGCGTCAGCAGATCGACTTCGGCGCGCAGTTTCTTCAGGCGCTCCTTCTGTCGCACACCGAAACGCTGCTCCTCGTCGATGACCATCAGCCCCAGTCGCTTGAACTCGATGTCCTTCTGTAACAGGCGATGAGTACCGATTACAATGTCGACACCGCCACGTGCGATCTGCGCCAGTCTGGCCTTGTTTTCGGCAGCCGTGTTGAACCGCGACAACACCGTGATGGTGAATGGCCAGTCAGCAAATCGATCAAGAAAGTTCTGATAGTGCTGCTGTGCCAGCAGTGTTGTGGGTACCAGGATGACCACCTGGTGACCTGCCTGGGCAGCAACGAAGCTGGCGCGTACGGCCACTTCGGTCTTGCCGAATCCGACATCGCCGCAGACCACCCGATCCATCGGTCGGTCGCTGGTCAGATCAGCAATCACGGCATCGATTGCAGTTTGCTGGTCCTCGGTTTCATCAAACGGGAATTCGGCGGCAAACTTCCGGTAGGCCGCCTGATCGAGCGAATAGCCCTGGCGAGAACGGGCTTCGCGCCGGGCATAGATATCCAGCAGTTCAGCCGCCACATCACTGGCTTTCTGTGCCGCCTTGCGTCTGACCTTTTCCCACTGCCCGGAACCGAGCTTGTGCAGCGGGGCTGTTTCCTCGGAGGCACCGGTGTAGCGGCTGATCAGGTGCAGATCGCTGACCGGGACATACAGTTTGTCACCATCGGCATAGAGTATGGTGAGGAATTCCGCATCGGTGTCACCGGTCTGGATGCGGTTGAGCCCCAGATAACGGCCAACGCCACTGTTGGCGTGCACGATGGGGGCGCCCTGGTGCAGATCATTGAGGTTGCGAATCAGCGCGGCCGGATCGGTGGCACTGTGACGTTCATCGGCGATCTGCCTGGCCCGGGTCTGCAGCAATTCGTGCTCTGTGATGACCAGCCAGCGGTCATCCTTTGCACGGAAACCGTCGCGCAGCGGACAGACGCAGATCGCCAGCGGTGGCAGTGTCTCAATGAACTGCTGCCAGCTCTCGACCGCCGTTGGCCGGCCGATTGAACTGGCCAGCTGGTCGGCCACCAGTTCACGATGCCCCACCGAGTCGACCGTGATCAGAACACTACCCGAGAAACCGGCCAGGTATTCAAACGGTTCCGGGCGCGTGTCAGCATCCGGAAACAGGCTGGCGAGTGCATGACCCTTGCCGGATTTCGTACGCCATTCTATGGTGGTATGTGATGCTTTAAGCTGATCAATGAAGGCTGTGGGAAGATAGATTTCCTCTGGGGTCAGCACCGGTCGTTCGACATCGTGCCGGCGTTGTTCGTGGCGCTGTGCCACCAGTTCATGAAACTCGCATGCCTGGTCCTGTGCCTCGGCATCGATGATCAATGTGCAATTGTCCGGCAGGTAGTCTGCCAGCGATTCGGTGTCATCGAAAAACAGCGGCAGGTAATATTCCAGGCCGCTGCTGGCAATACCCTTGCGTGCATCCTGATAGATTGTCGAATTGCGCAGATCAATATCGAAACGGTTTCGATAGTTCTGGCAGAACTTGCGGCTGCCGTCATCGTCGAATGGATACTCACGAGCCGGCAGCAGATTGATGGCATCCAGCTTGTCGACGGAAAGCTGCGTTTCCGGGTCGAAGCTGCGCAATGTATCGATGTCCAGGTCAAAGAACTCGATCCTGACAGGCCTGTCCAGTCCCATCGGAAAGATATCGAACAGGGCGCCGCGAATGGCGAATTCTCCGGGGTCGGTCACACGCGGTACATTGCGGTATCCAGCCGATTCGAGATTTTTTCGATGCTGGTGGATGTCCAGACTGTCACCCGGACTGATGCGCAGCGAGTTGGCCATGATATAGCTGGCCGGCGGCAGTCGCTGCAGCAGCGTTGCTGCAGTCACCAGGACGACGGCACGAACACCCTGCCTCAGGTCGTACAGACAACTGATGCGTTCTGAAATGATATCGGGGTGTGGTGAGAACGGATCGTAGGGCAGGGTTTCCCAGTCGACAAACTGCCTGATCTGATCAACACCGAAAAATGGCAGCTCGTGCGACAGTCGGTTCAGCTGCGTGTTATCAGCACAGACAACCAGTACAGTGTTGCCAACAGCCCTGAACGCCCTGGCGATCATCATGGCATCGGCAGAACCGGGCGGCAGGCGCCAGCGATTGAGCCCGGATACCGGTGCCTGGTTCATTTCCGGTTCAACGGAATGACTGTCTGAATTGGTGGCGTTTTCGGGCCCTGACATCTAGTTTTCCAGAGTTGCGAGTGTCTGTACCGCAAACAGACAGAGTATTGCGCTGGGATGATGGATCGCTGCCGGACCTGGCTGATCGGATAGGACGAATCCGGAGTCAGTGCCGCCCGGCAGGCGGCGTAGTATAGCCTGAAATCAGGTCCTGTGCATGCCGTTCAATCAACCGTCATTCACTGTGCAGATGTCTCGTCAGCCGACTGCCCTGTCAGGTGCAGAACGGCGAACAGGATGACAATGGCGATTGGCAACATGGTCCACCAGGGGATGCCATAACCGGTCGGCAGAATGGTGACGAACAGGGCGATAGTGGCAACAAACAGGGCATATGGCAGCTGCGTTCTGACATGTGACACATGATCGCAGCCCGATGCCATGGAAGACAGAATCGTGGTGTCAGAAATGGGTGAACAGTGATCCCCCCAGACCGCACCGCCAAGTACCGCCGCTACACTGGAGTAGACGATATGCAGCTGGTCGGTATTGATGTAGTCGGCGTTCGTGCCAGTCAGAACCAGCACAACGGGGATGACCAGCGGGTAGAGTATACCCATGGTGGTCCAGCTGGAGCCTGTGGAAAACGCGGTAATGGCTGCCAGTACGAAGGTCAGTGCCGGAAACAGGGCAGGCGAGATCTGGCCTTCCAGTACTTCAGACAGATAGATTCCCGTTCCCAGTGCATCGGTGACATTGGCCAGTGACCAGGCAAGCACCAGAATGAGAATGGCCTGCAGCATGGACTTGAGCCCGTTGAACCATGCATCCACAGTTTCGGCCATGCTCAGGATTCCCTGTGACATGGACAGGAATGCAGCGGTGATCACGCCAACCAGAGAGCCCCATAGCAGGGCGGTGTAGGAATCGGAATTGCCGATGATGTCGGCGAATGCCGTATGCTCTGCGTCGTGTCCGGTTTCATACAGTCCATACATCACCGTGGCCACCATGGCGACAACAGGAAGGACAGCGTTGATCGCTCGCTGAGGCTTGTCTTCAATCGGCGTGATCACATCGTGATGCTGGATTTTCTGTGCCTCTGGACGTACGTCGATACCGTCACGACGCGCTTTCTGTTCTGCCTTCAGCATCGGACCGAAATCCTTGCCGGTCAGTGCAATCATGTAGACAAACACCAGCGCCAGAATCGGGTAGAAACTGTACGGGATTGATCGCAGGAACACATCATAGGCTTCCAGATCAACCCCGGCCTTTGTGAATTCGGTGCTCAGCTGATCGATTTCAAAACCGATCCAGGTAGTGACCAGTGCAATGCAGGAGACCGGTGCAGCCGTTGAATCGACCAGATAGGCCAGTTTCTCGCGAGACACACGCAGCTTGTCGGTAATCGGGCGCATCGAATTACCGACCACCAGAGAGTTGGCATAGTCATCGAAAAAGATCATCATGCCCATGGTCGCAGTCGCGACACAGGCGCGGCGTGCGCTGCTGGCAAGGCCAATGATGGCATTGACGATGCCGTGCATGCCGCCATTGCGTGAGATGATGCCGACCATGCCGCCGATCATCATCGAGAATATGATGATGGATGCGTGGGATTCGTCGGCCACGGCCGCCTTGACATAGGTGGCGGACACATTGAGAAAGCCGTCAATCAGACCATCGAATGTAATGCCTTCAACAAACCAGGCACCGGCAAGTATACCGATGAACAGGGCAGGGACGACCTGTCTGAATGCGATGGCAAGGATGATGGCGAGCAGCGGAGGTACGATGGACAACCAGCCTTCGTGTGCAGGTGCCGTAATCTCGGCCTCGGTAGCCATCAGCAGATCCGGCAGGATCAACAGGGCGCACAGCATCACGATCAGTCTCATCAAGGCTTCTCCCGGGGCATCAGCAAGGCTTGCTATACTCCTTTGATTAAGGAAGATTTTCAACTGATTTGATGCAGATGGAGACAGAACATGACTGCGGCTGACAAACCCGGTGATCTCACGGTTGGTCTGATACAGGTGGAAGCGGCTTCGGAGAAGGTCGATCAGAATCTGTCTGTCTATCAGCGTCAGATTGATCGCCTGCAGCAATCGGTGGATCTGCTGGTGCTGCCTGAAACCTTCGCCACCGGTTTCACAGCCGATCCGGCGTCATTCACGGCCGACTGGGGCGAGGTCTGTGTTGACTGGATGATGCAGATGGCCGCACAGCATGATTGCTACATCGCCGGGTCACTGGCGATGCGGCGTGAGTCGGATCATTGCAACCGTCTGATCGTGGTCAATGCCTCGGGTATCGTGGCGGCCTACGACAAGATCCACCTGTACACACCATCGGGTGAGCATCATCGCTATGCAGCCGGTGAGGACAGGGTGGTTTTCAGTCTCAATGGATGGCGCATTATGCCACGCATCTGTTATGACCTGCGTTTTCCGGTCACCAGTTTCAATTCCGGTGACTACGACCTGATGCTGATTGTGGCCAACTGGCCCACGCCCAGACACCAGGCCTGGGAAACGCTGTTACCGGCTCGTGCCATCGAAAACCAGTCCTATGTGGTCGCCGTCAATCGACTTGGTCAGGATGCAGGGGGCTGGCAGTATCGGGGAGGGTCGGCTGTGATTGACTACATGGGCGAGTATTGCATTGAACCCCAGTATGCTCGTGGCATTTTTGTGACCCGTCTCTCGCATCAACCCATGATGACGTTCAGGCAGTCTTATCCGTTTCTGGGGGACGCATGACAATGGTAATCTTGTCAGTTCAGCGACTGATGTTGACACCAGATTGACGTCGATTGACGTGAAATGCGAAGCTGTGGCCAGCCACCACTCCGGATGCCGAAATTTTCGTCTTTGAATAAAGTACGAAAGATTTCAGACTTTGATCGAATTTTGTATTATAATGACGGTCAGATGATGACGAGGACAGGCTGGATTCCGGGAAAAAATCAAGGATTATCGATACTTATGTCGAAAAGAACACTCATCGCCACTGCACTGATCTGGTTTTGCACTTCCGCTGTTGCTGCACCGCCGGATTTTATCACACCTGATGAAGCTGACATGATACGGGCGGTACATACCCTGCAGGACGGTTTTCCCAAGGATGCCTATGACAAGTTCAGACGAGCAGCCAAACTCGGCAACAAGGAAGCACAGAAAAATATCGGTCTGATGTACATCCAGGGTCTGGGCGTCGAAAAGAACTGGCCCATGGCCTATTGCTGGCTCAAGCTTGCCTCCACCAGTGGCGACAACAAGTACATGGCTGCACGCGATGAAGTCTACAATTCATTGCGACCGGATGAAAAGGAACAGGCGATTCAGGACTGCCAGCTGATCGAGGACGAATTTGGTGATCTCGAAGCGTTGAAGCGTCGTGAACGCTGGATCCGCCGTCAGAAAAGGGAAGTCACCGGGTCACGACTGGGTAACGTCGGCGCGCTGCGAATTCAGATTTCTGACGCAACCGGCTACCAGTGGGAACTGTCCGGAACCGAGTACTTTCAAATCCTCGATACCTACGTCAGCACGTTCAAGGCGCATGTCGGTAACGTCGAATTCGGCGATCTGGAGATCGTTGAGGATAACCAGACCCGCTGAGCAGACCACCAAACGGTTTCAAGGGCACTCAATCATCGATATTGGGTGCCAGCCACTGCCTGATCACTGCTTCATCAACACCCTTGCGGGTGGCATAATCGGCCACCTGATCATCCTGAATCTTTCCAAGCACGAAATACTGGCTGTCCGGGTGTGAAAAGTAGTATCCACTGACCGAGGCTGCAGGTGACATGGCGTAGCTCTCGGTCAGGCTGATCCCGATGGACGACTCGACATCCAGCATCCTGAACAGGGTTTCCTTCTCGGTGTGATCCGGGCATGCCGGATAGCCGGGTGCCGGGCGAATGCCCTGATAGTCTTCACGGATCAGGGCCTCGTTATCGAGTGTTTCATTACGCCTGTATCCCCAGATTTCAGTCCGGATCTTCTGATGCAGATACTCGGCGAACGCTTCCGCCAGCCTGTCTGCCAGAGCCTTGATCATGATGGACTGGTAATCATCGTGATCGGCTTCGAAGCCATCGGCGATGGCCTTGCAGCCAATGCCGGCGGTCACTGCAAACCCACCGATGTAATCCTCAAGTCCTGAAGAGGCCGGTGCCACGAAATCAGCCAGGCAGAAATTCGGTTTGCTGCTTCTCTTGTCTTTCTGCTGACGCAGGAAGTAAAGCCGCTCTGAAACCGTGGTTCTCTCAGGATCACTGTAGACAAGCACATCATCGCCATCGGCGTTCGCGGGCCAGATGCCACAGACCCCGCGAGCGGTGAGCCATTTTTCATCAATCAGTGTCTCAAGCATGCGGCGTGCGTCGCGGTACAGGTCTGTTGCCTGCGTTCCGACCACACTGTCGGTGAGGATTTCGGGGTAGTTGCCAGCCAGTTCCCAGGTCCTGAAAAACGGTGTCCAGTCGATGTAATCGACCAGTGTGTTGAGGTCAACATCATCGAGTGTGATGATACCGGTATTTTCCGGCTTGAGTGGCGGCTGTTTCACCCAGTCGACGGGTACGGCATTGCTTCGAGCATCTTCCAGTGGGATCAGGTGCTTTCGCTTGTCGCGGCCGATGTAGCGGGATCTCACATCCTCGTATTCTGCATCGATCTTGGCAGCAAAGGCCTCACGTCTGTGCTCGGACAGCAGCGACTGAGCCACACCGACGGCCTGTGATGCATTCTTCACCCAGACAGTCTCCTGAGTGTAATTCGGCGCAATCTTGACGGCCGTGTGAACGCGAGAGGTGGTGGCACCGCCGATCAGCAGTGGCAGATTCATGTCCTGTCGCTGCATCTCTTCGGCGACATGACACATTTCCTCCAGCGAAGGTGTGATCAGGCCACTGAGGCCGATGATGTCCACATCCTCGTTGACGGCAGTCTGGATTATCTTCTCGGCCGGCACCATCACACCCAGATCGATGACATCGATATTGTTGCATCGCAGGATGACACCGACGATGTTCTTGCCGATGTCATGTACGTCACCCTTGACCGTCGCCAGAAGCACTTTGCGCAGCGTACGTGTATTGCTGCTCGCATTGCGTTCTTCGATAAACGGCGTCAGCACGGCTACCGCCTTTTTCATGACACGGGCACTTTTCACCACCTGGGGCAGAAACATCTGGCCTTCGGCAAACAGATCACCAACGTGCTGCATGCCGTCCATCAGTGGGCCTTCGATGACTTCCAGCGGATGATCATGCTGCAGCCGGGCTTCCTCGACATCGTCTTCGATGAATTCCACGATTCCCTTGACGAGGGCATGAGACAGGCGCTCATTGACCGGTTGCTGGCGCCACGCCGGTATGCTGTCCTCACCCTCATCCCTGGATTCTGCCGAACTGCTGGCTGCAATATCGAGCAGACGTTCCGTTGCATCGGTGCGGCGATTGAGCACCACGTCCTCGACGCTCTCCCGAATTTCGGGATCGAGTTGTTCGTAGATGGCCAGCTGACCGGCGTTGACGATGCCCATGTCCATGCCGGCATGGATGGCGTGATACAGGAATACCGAGTGAATCGCTTCGCGCACGGGGTTGTTGCCCCGGAACGAGAACGACACATTGGATACGCCACCGCTGACCATGGCATGGGGCAGCGTTTGCTTGATCTGGCGCGTGGCTTCGACAAATGCGACGGCGTAGTCGTCGTGTGCCTCGATTCCGGTGGCGATGGCAAAGATGTTTGGATCGAAGATGATGTCTTCAGGCGGAAAATTCAGACGTTCGGTGAGCAGATTGTAGGCACGTGTACAGATCGCCACCTTCTGTTCAACCGATTCTGCCTGGCCAGACTCGTCGAATGCCATGACGATCACGGCAGCGCCGAAGTCACGAATCTTTCTCGCCTGTTGCAGAAAGATGTCTTCGCCTTCCTTGAGACTGATCGAATTGACAATGCCCTTGCCCTGCAGGTGTTTCAGCCCTGCCTCCAGCACGCTCCATTTGGACGAATCAATCATCACCGGAACACGACAGATATCGGGTTCCGAGCCAATCAGGTTAAGAAAACGGACCATCGCCTGTTCCGAATCCAGCATGGCCTCGTCCATGTTGATGTCGATGATCTGTGCGCCGTTCTCGACCTGCTGCCGTGCCACTTCAAGCGCCGCTTCAAGATCGTCCTCGAGTATCAGCCGCTTGAAACGGGCCGAACCGGTGACATTGGTACGCTCACCCACGTTGATGAAATTGGTCTGCTCGGTGATGACCAGTGGTTCCAGGCCGGCGAGTCGGCAACGCCGCTCAACAGTCGGTACCCGGCGTGTTGAATGGCGAGCCGCAACAGCAGCGATGGCTGTGATGTGCTCAGGTGTGGTGCCACAGCAGCCACCGACCATGTTGAGCCAGCCATTGGCGGCAAATTCGTCGAGTATGGTGGCCATGTACTCCGGGCTTTCGTCATAGCCACCGAGCTCATTGGGCAGCCCGGCATTGGGATGCACACTGACGAATGTATCGGCGATACCCGACAGTTCCTGCACGTAGGGGCGCAGGTCACCGGCGCCGAGGGCACAGTTCAGACCGATAAACATTGGTCTTGCGTGGCGCACCGAGTTCCAGAAGGCTTCCAGCGTCTGACCGGACAGGGTACGACCACTGGCATCGGTGATGGTGCCCGAGATCAGGATGGGCGTGTCGCTGTTGCGTTCTTCGCGCAGATTCATCACGGCCTGCAACGCTGCCTTCGCATTGAGCGTGTCGAAAATTGTCTCGACCATGATCAGCTCGGCGCCACCATCAAGCAGACCACGGGTCGCTTCGTGATAGGCCTCGTACAACTCATCGAAAGTGATGTTGCGCATGCCCGGATCATTGACATCGGGTGACAATGAGGCCGTACGGTTGGTCGGTCCGAGTATGCCGACACAGTAGCGAGGCTTGTCTGGCGTCCTGGCGGTCACTTCATTGGCGCATTCGAGGGCGATTTCGGCACTGCGGCGGTTGAGCTCGTAACACAGGTGCTCGGTACCGTAATCTGCCTGGGAAACACGGGTTGCATTGAAGGTATTGGTGCTGATCATGTCGGCACCAGCGTCCAGGTACCGGTGGTGAATGGCCCTGATGCTGTCAGACCGGGTCAGGCTGAGCAGATCGTGGTTGCCCTTGAGGCTGCCATCAATGGCGGCTAGCTGATCGTTGCGATAATCGGATTCGGTCAGGTTCAGGTTCTGAATTTCAGTGCCGGTGGCACCATCGAACACCAGAATGCGTTCGTTGCTGATCCGGCAGAGATTCTCCAGTTTCTGGGCGCGGTTCATGGTGCTTCTGCCAGCAGAGTGATCACCTGATAGTGCGGTGCACGCGTTTCGCGGGAGCTGATGTCGCAACTGGTGACGATGAGTCCGGCTGACTCAGACAGTGAATTCAGTTCTGCGACATCAAATCCATGATTCTGATGGTCGAAGCTTTCACAGCTCTGATGGTTGTGGGTCAGCAGTACGGCAGCCAGTAGCTGCCCACCGGGTTTGAGGGTGCGGGCAATTTCTGCGAATACAATGTCTGGCTGAGTGGTGTAGCTCAGTGAGTGCATCACCAGTACCTGATCAAAACTGTTGTCGTCAAAGGGCAGGTCATGCATGTCGGCCTGTTCGAACACCACATTAGTGCACGAGGCCAGCCGCTTGCGTCCTGCCTCCACGGCACGCTCGTTGATATCCACACAGGTCACCGAGTTCGACTGTGGTGAAATCAGTTCTGCCAGAACACCGTCACCGGATGCGATATCCAGCACGTCACCCAGATTGACCAGTTTCAGCATGGCGCGCGCTGTGGCTTCCCAGGTGCGGCCTGGTGAATAATGCCGTTCCATGTCACCGGCGACGCGGTCTACCCAGCTGTTTCCTTCGGCTCTGGCGTGCAGTACAGACTCCAGTCGTGACAAATCTTCCTGCAACAAACCGTCAACAGTGGTATCCTTCACGACTGACCAGAGACTCAACAGAGTCTTCTCTAGTCCACCGTCGTTAAACCGGTAATACACCTGGACTCCGGATTTTCGGTCTATCACGAAAGACAGTTGTCTCAGTTTGCTCAAATGAGTTGATACCCTCGGCTGTGCCAGCTGGGTAATGTCTGCGAGTTCGGCCACGGTCAATTCCTCACGTTCGAGCAATGCGAGCAATCGCACACGATTGGGGTCGGCCAGGACTTTCAGCAGACTGGTGGTGGACTGGAGATTAATAGTTATATCCTTTTATCCAGATATAGAGATAAAAGAAGAGTACCCAGCGATTCCGGTGTGGTCAAGCCCGATTGCGGACGCAATCAGAAAATTTGGTTATATCCGCTGACCGACGTGAACGGTTTTCATGTCGAAGCATTCACGGCTGACTGACGGTCGCTACCCAACAATACGCATTTTTACATTCTGTTTTTTGATCAGGACGCACTATGGATTTCAATTTAACCGAAGAACAAATCATGATACGTGACGCTTCACGTGAGTTTGCGCAGAAGGAGATCGTTCCCATTGCTGCCGAGTTCGACGAGAGCGGCGAATTTCCGATGGCCACCATCAAGCAGATGGGCGAACTGGGCCTGATGGGAATCGAGATGCCCGAGGAATACGGCGGTGCCGGGCTGGATACCCTGTCCTGCGTGCTGGCACTGAAGGAGATTTCGGAAGCCGACGCCTCCCATGGCACCATCATGTCGGTCAACAACTCTCTCTATGCCAACGGACTGCTGCGCTACGGTACCGAAGACCAGAAACAGCAGTTTCTCAAGCCCATCGCCAGTGGTGAAGCCATTGGTGCCTACGCACTGACAGAACCGCAATCCGGTTCCGATGCAGGCAGCATGAAAGTTCGGGCCGTGAAGTCGGATGATGGCAGCTACTACACCATCAATGGCAAGAAATCCTGGATTACCTCGGGACCAGTGGCCAAATTTGTGGTGCTGTTTGCCGTGACCGATCCGGACGCGGGTACACGAGGCATCACCACCTTCATGATCGATACCGAACAGGATGGTTTCATTCGTGGCAAGAAGGAGCCCAAACTCGGGATCCGTGCTTCGGCAACCTGTGAAATCGAATTTGAGGATTACCGCTGTCCGGCTGAAAATGTACTCGGTGCCGAAGGTGAAGGGTTCGGGATCGCGATGTCGGTGCTGGATGCCGGCAGAATCGGCATTGCAGCCCAGTCGATCGGAATAGCCACCGCAGCCTACGAAGCCAGCAGAGCCTATGTACAGGAACGCAAGGCATTCGGCAGGGCCATCGGCAGCTTCCAGATGATTCAGGCCAAGATCGCCGACATGAAAACCAGGCTTGATGCGGCAGAGCTGCTGACACTGCGCGCTGCCTGGAAAAAGACCCGAAGTGAAACCACCGGCGAACGCTACTCGACCGAATCGTGTGCAGCCAAGCTGTTCGCCTCGGAGACTGCCAATTTCATCACCCACGCAGCTGTACAGATTCATGGCGGTATGGGATACAGCAAGGAAATGCCGCTGGAGCGCTATTACCGCGATGCCAAGATCACCGAGATCTATGAAGGCACCAGCGAGATCCAGCGCATGGTGATTGCCAGGATGGAAACCGGTCTGCGCTAACGGGCTTGAATCGCGACTATTTCAATGACCTGACTGCCAGCCTGAAACTGTTTTCAAGCTGGCGGTTGTCATTGCCGGCATAACGCAGCATGACATAGCGGTCGGTGATCTGGTCAATCTGATCGGCAATATCGGGCAATTTCTGCTTGCAGCGGGCCGCAAAATCACGAGGCCCCTCCGATTCCGATGGACTCACACCGCGTCGCTTCATTCCCTTGCAGAAATCGGCATAGATCTGCATCACACGATCCATGTGTCCGTGTTCCTGCTGGCGTATCAGTCGCCACAGGGCAATGGCGATGATGAGTGATGAGAGTACAACCATGATGATGACGGACCGTGACGGGCTCAGGTCATCAATGCCCAGTGGGGACAGCAGGGCTCGTTGCCTTGCTGAATCGAACTTGACCACTGACTGGTTCCAGAACCGCTGAATGGCATCGAACTGGTTCTTCAGTGCCCGCATCCATTCGAAATCAAAGAAACCACGTCGTCCATTGAGTGTCGCCAGTGCACCCAGATCCACTCGATCCGGTGCCACCGCAGAGGTGGGATCGACGCGTACCCAGCCTTCACCCTCGAGCCAGACTTCCGACCAGGCGTGGGCATCGGACTGCCTCACCAGCACATAATCAGCATCATCATTGATGTATCCGCCCTGATAACCCGTGACAACGCGTGCCGGCACGCCGGCTGCACGCATCAGGACAGTAAATGCCGAAGAATAGAATTCGCAATAGCCACTGCGAGTCTCGAACAGGAAGTCATCCATCGAATCCCGTCCCAGTGGAGGCGGGTTGTACGAATATTCGAATCCTTCCTGATTGAACATCTGCAGCGCACGACGGATGATCGCTTCGGGCTCGACCAGGTCCTGTTTCCACTGTTCAGCCAGTGCGATGGTACGTGGATTGAAATCGGGTGGCAGTTCCAGGCTTGCCCGCCTGACACCGCGCCACAGCGTGAGGTCTGCCCTGTAGTCTGGATCACTCTGCATTTCCAGGGTCAGGATCCGTGTCAGCGGCCGACGCTTGTACATGGTGTGATCGATTTCCATCAGCGTGTTTTCGGCCGGTCTGGTCGGGTAGTCCAGTCCGAACAGCCAGTAATTCTGAGTCGGCTCCATGGTGACGGTGTAATTCAGCGGGTTGGTGACGCGGCTCTCGTCGACTCTGGCGAAAAACCCGATGGGCCTGGGTCGGGTCCACTTGCGTCCGTCGAAATCCCACAGCACCGGTCCGCGCCAGTAGAGCTGTGACTGGGGCGGTATCGGCCCTTCAAACTCAACCCGGAACGCTGGTGAATCATCGATAAACAGTTCCAGAATCTTGCCCGGCTCCATTTCGTCGCTGATGCCTGTCTTGCCGCTGAGTGCATCCTGTGGCAAACCCCACAATGGTGTGTTCAGTCGCGGGAACAACACGAACATGGCAAAGGTCAGCGGGATGCCATAAACCAGCATCTTGCCTGATGACTTCAGCAGTGAGCCCTTGCCCTGACTGACAGGATCGTGTGTCAGCGACAGCTGTCTGGCCGGCTGCTGTTCGATCACGATCAGGGTGGTGGTGATAATGACCACCACCGACAGCTGATAGGCCACCATGTAAAACGACTGGTCAAACAGGAACTGGGTGATGACCACGAAATAGGCCATGCTGATCAGCAGATAAATGTCTCTGCGCTTGTTGGTCTCCATGATCTTCAGTGCCAGCATGATGCACAGCAGTGCTATATTGGCCTGTCGGCTCAACAGCGTGCCGTATTCCATCAGGACACCGAACAGCGCCAGCAGGGTGATCAGCAGTTTGATCCAGCCAGGAATTGCCTTGCGCTGATGCTTGAGCTGGGATATTCGCATCACGGCGGCGATCAGGAAGATGCCCATGTACCAGAACGGCAGGCGAATGATATGTGGAATGATCACAAGCATCAGGCTGGACAGAAGCCAGTACATGGTGACCAGATCCGGCGGGAAGCTGGCGGGCTTGTGACGTTCGGTCAGGATGATCTGGGCTGCGCTCATGCTGTTATCCTGCTGCCTTGAACTCGGCCAGCGCCAGCAGACACGTGTGCTGGTGCTGATCACCGTGTCCCATCGGAATGACCTGACCTGGCAGTTTCAGTGAATAGTGCAGTTTGTCACCCGATGCCTTCAGCACCCAGGCGCACAGCCGTGACAGTCGCATTTCGACATCACCGCCTTCGATCTGGTCATAATCGAGTGTGACTTCCTGGTTCTGATGGTCGGAAAATACCTTGGAGGTCAGTTCATCGGTTCGTGCCACCACCTTCCATGCCAGCAGACGGGATGGGTCACCGGGTGCGTATTCACGCAGACCGGCCCATTCCTCATCCCCCTTGCGTTCCGGTTGTCCGGTGGAATCGTGTGAGCCGATGGGAATCTGCGGGGCGTTCTTCTCGGGTCTGGGATAGACCAGGCAGCGGACATCCGGTATCAGCCAGGCCCAGGCATAAAACAGACCAACAGGATAAGTGGTGTACAACTGGCTGCGCTTGAAGGCCATCCAGCCGCGAGCGCTGGTGTCAATCTCGATCGCAAGCTCTGCCGTTGATTCTGCCGAGATGCCGACGAGGGATGTGGTGCCGGTATGGCGACCCCAGAGCATTGGTCTGGCCGTCTTGAAGCGGTTTCTGAGTGTGACCACGAACTGTGCCGGTTCGCCGGCGAATACCGGCGAGGCATTGACATGCAGCACTTCCAGGCCCGACAGGTTCCGTACGGTGTAAATGGGTATCAGCAACATGAAACCGCTGAGCAGGAATGTCATCATCAGCGCCATGTTGTTGTTGTAGTTGAGCGAACCCAGCAGCATGATCAGCAGCAGTATGCCGAAGAAGATCCCGAATTTTGTCGGTACGACATAGATTCGCCGACTCGGAATATGGATCGGCAGCTTCACAGCCGGTCGGTGCTTGCTGAACTTGGTCAGCATGCGATAACTCCAGCCCTGCCAGTCGAATCGAAACAGTTTCATGCGTTATGCCAGTCGTTCAGCTCACAAAGGTGCTGCATCAGGGAATCGGTACTTCCCTGACAAGTTCGTGGGTGAGTTGTTCCGCACTGATCTCGGATCCGGAAATCAGATTGATGCGGTGAGTGGCCACCGACGAAAATACGGCCTGCACGTCCTCCGGTATGGCATAATTTCTGCCCTGCATGACAGCCCAGGCACGGGTGCAGCTGAGTAGCGCCAGTGAGGAGCGTGGAGACATGCCGGTTCGCACTGCCGAATGGTTTCTGGACGCATTGACCAGTGCCAGTATGTAGTCGATCAGTGCATCGGTGGTCTTGACCGAGCGTGCCTGTTGCTGCAGTGCCGACATCTGATCCCGGGTCATGACTGCAGAGAGATTGTTCATGATGGATGAACGATCGGGATTCTGCAGCAGGTCCCGTTCAGCTTCACGTGCCGGATAACCCATTGACAGCCGCATCAGGAAGCGATCGAGCTGGGAATCGGGCAGCGGGAACGTACCGGCCAGATCGACCGGATTCTGTGTGGCAATGACGAAGAACGGTCTGGGCAACTGGCGAGTCTCACCCTCGATACTGACCTGGTTTTCCGCCATGGCTTCAAGTAGCGCACTCTGTGTTTTCGGGGTAGCACGATTGACTTCGTCGGCCAGTACCAGTTCGGAGAAAATGGGCCCGGGATGGAAATCGAACGATTCACGCTTGCGACTGTAGATGGACAGGCCCAGAATATCGGCCGGCAGCATGTCGCTGGTGAACTGGATTCGGCTATAATCCAGCCCAGCAGAACGGGCAAGACTCTGAGCCAGAGTGGTCTTGCCGACACCCGGGATATCTTCGATCAGCAAATGACCTTCAGCAAGCAGACAACAGGCGGCAAGACTGATGACGTGCTCCTTGCCCACAACGACTGTGTTCATCTGTGTGAGAAACGCATTGAGTGCGTCAATGTTTTCCTGTGCAAGGCTGACAGGTTGACTAGTGATGCTTTCTGGCATGTGAGTTGCTGCTCCGGTCCATGTTCAGGAATCAGTTCCCAGGACTGTAAAGTATCACAAAAGTTCGGGGATTTTAGGTGAACGTCCAGCCATTCAGATCAGAAAATCGTCATTTTGTCTTTTTTCTGATTCCGTGGCTGTTACTGACCGGATTCAAGTTCTGGTATGCGTCAGTCTCGGATCTGTTCGGTGACGAAGCCTTTTACTGGTGGGAATCGGTTCATCTGGCATGGTCCTATTCCGATCTGCCGCCGATGACGGCATGGATGATTGCACTGAGTGAATGGCTGTTCGGTCACAGCATTGCCGGAATCAGGACGCTGACCATTCTGGCCAGTGCCTCTATCCCATTGCTGGTCGTCTGGCTGGCCAGGCTCTACCTGAACGGGGGGCTGGCCTGGCTGGCGGGCCTGATCTCACTGTCGATACCGCTGCTGGGCACCATGGGGCTGTATGCACTGCCGGACGTCTGGATCAACCTGTTCTGGGTGGCGCTGCTGATCTCACTGACAAAGGCCATCCGCGGACACGCAGTCGCCTGGTTACTGGCTGGTCTCTTCATTTCGCTGGGCTTGCTCACGCACCTGCGCTTTGGTGTGCTGCTGCTGGCGACGGCCCTGCTGTTTCTGCTCGACCCGCAATTGCGACACTGGATGCGCCGGCCGCTTCCCTGGGCGGCACTACTGCTGGGAATGACCGGATTACTGCCGCTGTTGCTGTTTGATCTGGATAATGGATTCGCCAACACCGGATTTCAGCTGATTGAGCGTCACCCCTGGACCTTTCAGTCTCAGGGTCTGGTGCAGCCGCTGATCCAGATGATGGTGGTGACACCGCTGCTGTATATTCTGTTGCTGATTGCAGCCATCACTGGCTATCGCAAAGCCGAGCAACGATTGCTGATGTGGGCGGGGCTGTTGCCGTTGCTGACCTACTGGCTTGTTGGCCTGTGGGCTGATCAGCACCGCACGGATTTTCACTGGCCGCTTGCCGCCTATCTGCCATTGAGTGTGATGCTGGCCGGAATGGTCCGGAATAGTCAGACTGACGGACAGTCAGCCGGCATGGACCGTGCCATCCGCATTGCTGTACCTGTTGCCATTGCGATGGCTCTGCTGGTCACACTTGCATTGTCGTTTCAGTTATCGCGCATCCAGCTGAATCAGGAGGCATGGCTGAAGTCGCGGAAGTACCTGCCTGAGAACCTGATTGGCTGGTCGTCATTTGTCGAGGATCTGAAGACTGAAATCGATGCACTGACCTTTTCAGATGAATCGACAGCCTGGATCATCATGGACAATTTCATGCCGGCAGCACAGTGGGCATTCCACCAGGGCGAAGACAAACTGGTGGTGCTTGATCATCCAATCAACAGCAAGCATGGCCGTCAGGTGCAACTCGAACTCTGGTCACTGGGTGCCTCATCCCTGCCTGACGGTGACTGGCGGGGCATTCTGGTCACCGAGCCGCTGGCAACTGCGTTCAGGGACCGGGCAGGGCGCTTCGATGCACTGTGTGACCAGTTTGACCTGAGCTGGATCACCGAGCTGACTTATCTGAATGGTGACAAGCGATTTCAGCTGTTCTCGGTATCACCTCCGGGTAATGGTCGCTGTGACCGGCCAGCGTTCGGCTATCTGGATCAGCCACTGGATGGCGATCTGGTCAGTCAAACGGTACGGCTATCTGGCTGGGCGGTGAGTGAACACAGCCCGATCAGGCGAATTGCGGTCACCGTCGATGGCGTGCCTGCAGGTGAGCTTGACTACGGACAGGAACATCTGGGTGTGAAGCGTGTGTTCCCCGATGTCTCCGACCCGAATGAGCCATTCTTCGGGTTCAGTGGCAATATTGACCTGTCCACAATGACACCGGGTGAGTCTCAGCTGGAGGTCATGATCGAAACCTGGGATGGCGCCAGTGTGCTGCTCGACAGTGTCACACTGAGCCTGACCGGTTCTGCGAACTCCACTCCGGCTGCCGACTAGGGCAATGAAATGCCGGCACGACGCAACAGACGGCACAGCCCGATCAGCGGCAGGCCAATCAAGGCCGATGGGTCATCACTGCGGACTGACTCGAACAGGCTGATGCCGAGCGATTCCATCTTGAACGAGCCGGCACAGTTGAGTGGCTCATCACGCGCCACATAGCGTTCAATTTCCTGCGGGCTCAGTTCGCGCATGCGCACCTGTATATGTTCCAGGTGACTGCCTGCCGTCTGCTCATCGGGCAACCAGACAGACACGGCTGTATGAAAATCAATCACATCGCCCTGGCACCACTCAAGTTGCTCACAAGCCCGGGCAACACTGCCGGGCTTGCCAAGAATCCGGTCACGACAGACCGCAGTCTGGTCACTGCCAATCACGATGGCATGCGGATGAGTGTCTGAAATGACGCGCATCTTGAGCGTCGCCAGTCGTTCAGCCAACCTGTCTGCAGGTTCATCGACCTGATGTGATTCATCCACATCGGCGGGAATCTGACTGAACTCGATGCCCAGTTGTGACAGTTGACTGGCCCGGTAGGTTGATCCCGAGGCCAGTATCAGGCGCTTTTGGCCGTGTAAGTTGCTTGTGTTCATTGCTCAGACATCTGTTTTTTTACTTTACTGTGTCATTTAACAACAGTTATAATTGACCGCTTATGTCCAGGGATATTCCGGAGTTTGCCGATTTACGGCAACTCGCCAAAAACCGCCGTGGATTCAGTGGCAGCTGGCCAATCGCCAGAATGGTCCGGTTACAGGAAATCCTGGACCGCCAGTCCACTGGGACGGGGCATGGTACCGATGATCAGGCGCAGCTGGATGCTGCTAGTGATCGTGAGGTGCATTTTAATATGGAATTTGGTCTCGATGAAACAGGCATCATGTACTGCAGCATCGGGATCAGGACGACACTGGCCATGATTTGCCAGCGTTCACTGGAGCCGTTCGAACTGAACATCGAGCGCGACAGTACGCTGGGACTGATTGAAAACATGGATGATGATGCCGCATTGCCGGAACAGTATGAGCCATACCTGATTCAGGAGACACCCTTCAAGCTGGTGACACTGATCGAGGATGAGCTGATACTGGCCCTGCCACTGGTTCCGGTGAAGGAAGGTGAGCCGGTACATCAGGGATTTGGTCTGGAAATTCCAGACGAAGCGGTTGCCGAGGACAAGAACCCGTTTGCGGTGCTTGGGCAACTGAAGCAGACAAAAGACAGAAATTAAGACATAACAGGAGCAATCCAATGGCAGTTCAAAAGAGTCGCAGAACGCCCTCCACACGAGGCATGAGGCGTGGACATGACAAACTCAAGGCGCCCACGCTTTCGATCGAGCCGGAGACCGGTGAAGTTCACCGTCGTCATCACGTCAGTGCCGAAGGTTACTATCGTGGTCGCAAGGTAATCGATCAGGAAATCGAGCTGTTCGACGAAGACGAATAGATCGACCACCAGTCGATTGAGCAGGACAGGATGCCGTTGATTCAGATCAGCGGCATTTTTTTATTGCCGCATGGCCTGCCTTACGCCGGACATTGCCTGTACAGGACGTTCTGACTCCGGCTGTGGTGACCGAGATCTGTGGCACAGACTCGGATCATTCTGTTAGCATGAGTGACTGACCCCGGTCAGGGGCTGGTGAGATGGGAGAGAAGACCCTGAAATATTCGAAAATAATTGGAACGGGAAGCTATCTTCCCGAGAAGGTGCTGACCAACCAGGATCTGGAATCCATGATGGATACCACCGATGACTGGATTGTGACGCGTACGGGTATTCGGCAGCGACATCTGGTTGAAGAGGGTGAGACTACCTGTGATCTGGCAGAGCAGGCAGCACGGAATGCACTCGATGCGGCTGGTCTGAAAGCCGAAGATATCGATTTTCTGATTGTGGGCACCACGACGCCTGATCTGGTGTTTCCTTCGACAGCCTGTCTGCTGCAGCACCGTCTCGGCATGGACGGCATCTCGGCCATGGACGTCAATGCGGCCTGTTCGGGCTTCATCTACGCCATGAGTGTGGCGGACAAGTTCATCAAGTGCGGTGACTCAAAACGGGCACTGGTCGTCGGTGCAGAAACCCTGACCCGAATGATCGACTGGGAAGACCGTGGAACAGCCGTACTGTTCGGGGATGGTGCCGGTGCCTGTGTGCTCGAGGTCAGTGATGAACCGGGCATACTGTCAACCCACATCCATGCCAGCGGTGGTTATGCCGACCTGCTGTGCACCGAGGTCGGGGTATCCAAGGGGTTCAAGGCCGAAGGCAACGGCGGTGTTCATGTGCGCATGAAGGGCAATGAAGTGTTCAAGGTGGCCGTCAGGACGCTGGGACAGATCGTTGACGAAACGCTGGAAAAGAACAACCTGGACAAATCCGACATCGACTGGCTGATTCCTCATCAGGCCAATCTTCGCATCATCAGGGCAACCGCCAAGAAGCTGAACATGCCCGAGGAACGCGTGATTATCACCGTCGACAAGCACGGCAATACCTCCTCGGGCTCTGTGCCGCTGGCTCTGGATGAAGCAATCCGGTCTGGCAAGGTCAAGCGCGGCGAAACACTGCTGCTGGAAGCCTTTGGTGGCGGATTCACCTGGGGCTCGGTTCTGCTCAACTACTAGCGATCACAGGAATCTGGTCATCATGACAATTGCATTTGTATTCCCGGGTCAGGGATCACAATCCGTCGGCATGATGGATGCCCTGGGCTCGGCCTATCCACAGGTCAGAGCCGTTTTCGAAGAGGCATCCGAAGCACTTGGCAGGGATCTGTGGGCACTTGTGACTTCGGGGCCTGAAGAGGAACTGAACCGAACTGAACTGACACAGCCGGCCTTGCTGGCTGCATCGGTTGCGACATCGGTAGTCTGGAATTCACTCACGGATAGTCGACCGACGATCATGGCCGGGCACAGCCTGGGCGAATATTCTGCGCTGGTCTGCGCCAGCTCGATCGCTCTGGCAGATGCCATCCGCCTGGTGAACAGGCGAGGGCAGCTGATGCAATCGGCCGTGCCTGCCGGCACCGGCAGCATGGCGGCGATCCTCGGCCTTGATCCTGAAACACTTGATGAACTCTGTGTTCAGGCCGCAGGCGACGAGGTTGTGTCTGCGGCCAATATCAATGCCGATGGCCAGATTGTCATTGCCGGCCACACGGCTGCTGTGGAGAGGGCCTCGGCAATGGCTGGCGAGGCTGGCGCACGCAAGGTGATACCGCTGAGTGTCAGTGTGCCATCACATTGTGCCCTGATGAAGCCTGCAGCCGACAGCCTGGTGCAGGAGCTGGAGGCCATCGATTTCAAGCGGCCGCTTGTCGATGTGATTCACAATGCCGATGTTGCAGCCAGCGCGAGCCCGGAACAGATTCGGGACGCCCTGGTCAGGCAGCTTTATCAGCCGGTTCGCTGGTCGGAAACACTGAAGCGTTTCTCGGCTGATGGCGTCGACTGTTTTATCGAATGCGGCCCGGGCAAGGTGCTGACCGGCCTGATCAGGCGACATGACCGCCGTGCCGGTGCTCATGCACTGGTGGATCAGGCCTCAATGGAAAAGGCAGTGGCCGCCGTGACAGGAGAACACTAATGGGTCTTGAAAACAAAATTGCCCTGGTAACAGGGGCCTCCCGTGGCATCGGAGCCGCGATTCTGGATGGACTGGCATCGGCAGGTGCCACGGTCATCGGTACGGCAACCAGTGAAGAGGGAGCAAACCGGATCAGTCAACATCTGGCCAGCGCCGGATTCAGCGGGCGCGGTGCAGTACTGGATGTCAGCGATGCGGAATCCATTGATGCCCTGATGCTATCCATGAAAGAAAACGCTGAGACTCCCGAGATCCTGGTCAACAATGCAGGTATCACGCGTGACCAGATCCTGATGCGAATGAGTGATGAGGACTGGGATGCAGTCATCAACACCAACCTGAAGTCAGTGTTCAAGCTCAGCAAGGCCTGCATGCGTGGCATGATGAAGGCCCGTTCCGGTCGCATCATCAATATCGCTTCGGTGATCGGTGTCATGGGTAATCCGGGTCAGGCCAACTATGCTGCGGCCAAGGCGGGGATCATCGCCTTCACCAAATCACTGGCACGAGAAGTCGGCTCACGCGGAATTACAGCCAATGTGGTGGCGCCTGGTTTCATTGATACCGACATGACGCGTTCTCTGGAGGAATCTCAGCGAGAATCGCTGCTGGCCAGCGTGCCGCTGAACCGTCTGGGTCGGGTGAGTGACATCGCCGGCGCAGTGGTCTTCCTGGCGGGTGATTCGGCCGCTTACATTACCGGTGAAACGCTGCATGTGAACGGTGGCATGTACATGGCATGAGTTTTAACTTGAAACTGCAAGCTACTGAAATATAAGAGTTAAATATTTTTTGATACAGGCGTTTCATTTTATTTGAACGGTTTTTACTAGCACGTGCATGCAAGTTCAAATACAATGACGTCCGCATTTTTTATTACCGTAGGAGGTAACTTCGAAAATGAGCAGCATTGAAGATCGGGTAAAGAAGATTGTTGTTGAACAACTGGGTGTTTCGGAAGACGAAGTGACACCAACCACATCATTCGTTGATGACCTGGGTGCCGATTCTCTCGACACGGTTGAACTGGTCATGGCCCTGGAAGAAGAATTCGAGTGTGAGATTCCTGACGAGGAAGCTGAGAAAATCACTAGCGTCCAGCAAGCCGTTGACTACATCGACAACAACGTCGACAAATAATCCACCAGAAATTCCCCTGCAGTTGCTGTGCACTCGGCTGCACAGCTGAATCGGGCAGCAACAAGATCCAACACTTCCGTACGGAGAATTCGTTTTGAGCAAGCGGCGCACTGTTATTACTGGCCTGGGCATCAAATCGCCTGTCGGCAATACCGTGGATGAATCCTGGGACAATATCCTCAATGGTCGCAGCGGTATACGACCGCTGGAAGGACTGGACGATCCTGGTCTGGCGACGACAATTGCCGGTCAGGTCAGGGATTTTGATGTCACCGATTACATCTCCAGGAGAGATGCCAGGCGGATGGATACCTTCATCCACTATGGCATTGCCGCATCTGTTGATGCCATCCGTGACAGTGGCCTGGATTTCGAGAACGAAGACACGACCAGAATCGGCGTTGCCGTCGGTGCCGGAATCGGTGGCATCGCCACCATCGAGAACACCCACGAGGTGTACAGAAAGTCCGGCGTCAAGCGCATCTCGCCATTTTTCGTACCCAGTACCATCATCAACATGGTCGGCGGGCATGTTTCGATCATGTACGGGCTCAAGGGCCCCAACATCTCGGTGGTGACTGCCTGTACCTCAGCCAATCACAATATTGGCGTCGCGCATCGAATGATTACCTACGGTGATGCAGACGTCATGATTGTGGGCGGTGCCGAATACGCCACCACACCCACCGCCATGGGCGGATTCTGTTCTGCCAAGGCATTGTCCACCCGTAACGACGACCCTGAGGGTGCATCTCGTCCGTGGGATCAAGATCGCGACGGCTTTGTGCTGTCCAATGGCGCCGGTGTGCTGGTAATTGAAGAACTGGAACATGCGAGGGCACGTGGTGCCAATATCTACGGTGAAATCACCGGCTTTGGCATGAGTGCCGATGCGTTCCATATCACCGCGCCACCAGAGGGCGGTGCCGGAGCTGCCCAGTGCATGAACACGGCCATCGCCGATGCCGGTCTCAATCCTGACCAGATTCAGTACCTGAACGCCCATGGCACTTCGACACCGGTCGGTGATCGTGCCGAGTGCGATGCCATCAAGGCCTGTTTCGGTGAAAAACCCGCGCTCGCAGTCAGTTCTACCAAATCCATGACCGGGCACCTGCTCGGTGCTGCCGGTGGGGTGGAAGCGGTGTTTTCAACACTGGCCGTACGTGATCAGATCATGCCACCGACCATCAATCTCGAGAATCCCAGCGAAGGTTGCGATCTTGATTTTGTGTCTGATGGTGCTCGTGAAACCGAATTGAAGCATGTGCTCAGCAATTCGTTCGGCTTCGGTGGCACCAATGGTACAATCGTGATCAGTCAATTCAGCTAAACCCGTTTCACCAGATTGCCGATCCAACACAAGCTAGATGGCCAGGCCATTGACCTGCTGGCATTGCACAGCAATGATCCACAACGCTATCCAGTGCTGCTGGAAAGTGTTACCCATGGTCAGAAACAGGGTCGCTATGACATCCTGTTCGCTCAACCGCAGGAAACGCTGAGTTATCACCATCAGACAGCTCCCGAGTCGACGCCGGATTTTCTCTCTGCACTAGACCGGCAATGGCACGATTGCCGTAAACGATGCCCAACCACATCCCAGCTGTCTGATTTGCCATTTGACGGTGGCTGGTTCCTGTTTCTCGGCTACGAACTGGCGGCTGGTATTGAACCGACACTTCGACTGCCTGCAGATGACAGCGACCTGCCGACAGCCTTTGCCATGCGTTGCCCTGC
This sequence comes from Lysobacterales bacterium, assembly GCA_965212525.1. GTDB lineage: Bacteria > Pseudomonadota > Gammaproteobacteria > Xanthomonadales > SZUA-38 > SZUA-38. Next base: position 96,354 of record CBDBVC010000032.1, on the reverse strand, counting down.
GGCAGTCATTGTCGATCATCAGCAGGGCCAGAACTGGTTTGTCGTGGCCGATGATCACGCTACCAGACAGAACAGCTGGCTGAAGCAGCTCGAATCCGATTGTGACTGTCTCGCGCCTGAGGTCTGCCCATCGGCAGACAATTCACCTGGCACCAGCACTGATTCACTATCAGCTGTTCAACCGGAAGAAGAGGATCCGGAACAGTTTCTGAATTCGCTCAATCGCATCAAGCATTACATCACTGAAGGCGATGTGTTCCAGGTCAATATTGCCAGGCGCTGGACAGTGGATGCAGCACTGGATCCGGTGTCGATCTATCGTCATCTTCGCAGCCGCAATCCGGCACCGTTTGCAGGGCTCGCCAGATGGCAGGGTAATACCATACTGTCATCCTCGCCGGAGCGTCTGGTCACAGTCCTTCAGAACGAGGTTTCAACACGTCCGATAGCCGGCACCCATCCCAGAGCGCGTTCCGGTGACGACCAGACCATGACCGAATCACTGCGTCGCCACCCCAAGGAACGCGCCGAACACATTATGCTGATCGATCTTGAACGCAATGATCTTGGACGAGTCTGCAGGCCGGGTACAATTGACGTGGACGAACTGATGGTGATCGAAAGCTACGCCCACGTGCATCATATTGTCTCCAATATCAGGGGAGAGCTTCGCTCCGGCATCACGCCCGGTGAGGTGATTCGTGCCGTATTTCCGGGGGGTACAATTACCGGTTGCCCCAAGGTGCGCTGCATGGAAATCATTGCGGAACTGGAGCAGGGCGGCCGAGGTGCATACACCGGTTCGATGGGCTACCTGAACATCAATGGTGATCTTGACCTCAACATCCTGATTCGCACGATCCAGATGAATGCTTATCGCGCGACGTTCATGGCCGGCTGTGGCGTGGTCGCTGATTCTGATCCCCAGCGTGAGCTTGATGAAACCCGGTCCAAGGCCAGAGGCATGCTGCTGGCGCTCAGCGGCAAGCAGCACCAGTATCCTGATGCGTCTATATCCCCGACTGCTGCCAGGGAGAGCACGCATGGGTGAGGGCAATCTCTCTGGCAGATCTCTGGTCAATGGGCATGACTGCGCCCATGTCAGCATTGCGGACAGAGGCCTGAACTACGCCGATGGCCTGTTCGAGACACTCTGCATGCGTGATGGCCGTATTCACTTGTGGGAACAGCACTGGCAGCGCCTGGTCGAATCGGCACTGCGTCTGCAACTGACACTCTCGCCACAGGCGCAATTCCTGGAAGATATTGAAACCCTGACAGCACAGGAGGGCGATCACCTGCTGAAACTGATCATCACCCGCGGCGAATCACAACGTGGCTATGCCATTCCTGAATCAGCTGATGCGACAGGCAATACCCGAATCCTGCAGAACCTCGGTTCACCACCACCAAGGTTGCAGGCGCACCCTGAGGTGATGATCTGCAAGACCCGATTATCCCTGCAGGAACAACTGGCCGGACTGAAGCATCTGGGGCGTCTGGAACAGGTGCTGGCCAGAACCGAAGTCGAGCGAGCGGGTCTGACTGAAGGTCTGATGCTCGATACCGAGGGGCGACTGATCGAGGGAACACAGAACAACCTGTTCCTGTTCAGGGACGGTCACTGGTTCACACCAGCCCTGACACGCTGTGGCATTGACGGTGTTTATCGTCGTTTCCTGATGGCTCACTTCAGCATCAAACAGTCAGAAATGACACTCGATGAACTGGTACACTCTGACTCGGCGTTTTTCTGCAACAGTGTCAGGGGAATACAGGTGATTGAATCCATTCGTGAGGTCAGGGATTTTGATCCGGCACCGGCAATCAAGATGCAGGACAATGCAGAACAGCGATTGAAAGCAGACAGCATAAGGAGCAAATCGTGATGAAGCGTCTGCTTCTGGCATTGTCGATACTGGTATTGATCGGTGCCATTGCCGCTGCAGTGCTGTGGCAGCAGTACAGTGGATTCCGTGATACAGCGCTGGATCTGCCCGAGGATGGGCTTGTGATCATGCTCGAACCGGGAGAATCCTATCCTGACCTGGTCAGGAAACTGAGCAGACTGGGCGTCACCAGAGCTGACTGGCGCTGGCGCCTGTTCGGTCGTCTCACACCGGCAGTGGCCAGCATGAAAGCCGGTGAATATCGACTGGTCAACCTGACACCCGTCAGTCTGATTGACCTGCTGGTTTCCGGCAAGACTATGCAGCATAGCCTGACCGTGGTGGAAGGCTGGTCATTGCGTGAGTTGTTGACGGCACTGTCCGAGAACGAAATCCTGATTCAGACCATTGACGAGCCGGATCCAGGGCTGCTGGCCAGCGATCTGTCCGCTCGACTATCCGCACGCCGAAGGGCTGTTTCTGCCCGAAACCTACCAGTTTCCGCGCGGAACCCGTGATACCGATTTCCTCAAGCGGGCCCATGATGACCTGCTCAGCGTACTGAACCACGAGTGGCAGAATCGCGCCGACGGATTGCCATACACATCGGCCTACGACGCTCTGATCATGGCGTCCATCATCGAGAAGGAAACGGCAGTGGATCATGAACGTGAGCAGATCGCCGGTGTCTTTGTTCGCCGACTACAGCGAAAGATGCGCCTGCAGACCGATCCCACCGTGATCTACGGGATTGGTGAGGGTTTTGATGGTGATATCCGGTTTCGTGACCTGCGTACCGATACGCCGTACAACACCTATACCCGACACGGTTTGCCCCCCACACCCATTGCCATGCCAGGACCAGCATCAATAAGGGCAGCACTGCATCCTGCAGATGGTGACACGTTGTATTTTGTTTCCCGTGGTGATGGCAGCCACAAGTTTTCCGCCACACTGGAAGAACACAATGCCGCCGTTCAGAAGTATCAGCGGGGTGGGCCATGAGAGGTCGATTCATCACCATCGAGGGTGGCGAAGGGGCCGGTAAATCGACCTGTCTGAGTACCGTGGTCAACACTCTTCAGGATCATGGTATCGACGTGATCACTACCCGTGAACCCGGCGGGACCGAGCTTGCCGAAGAGATCCGTGCGCTGTTGCTTGCCAATCGCGAAACTGGAGTCGATCCGGTAACGGAACTGATGCTGATGTTCACGGCAAGACACGATCATCTGCAGACCGTCATCAGACCAGCCCTCGATCGGGGTACCTGGGTGGTCTGTGATCGTTTCACCGATGCTACCTACGCCTACCAGGGCGGTGGACGCGGCGTAGACCGGTCCAGGATTGAGGATCTGGAAGCCTTTGTCCAGCAAGGCTTGCAGCCGGATCTGACCCTGTTGCTGGATGTGCCGCCCGAGACCGGACTGAGTCGAGCCCTGAAGGATCGTCAGGCCGACCGGTTCGAGACCGAAAAGATCGATTTCTATGAACGCGTCAGACAGGGCCTACCTTGAGCGGTACCGGCAGGATCAGGTCCGTTTCCGCCTGATTGACGCCAGTCAGCCAGTGACCGACGTGGTCGATGAGATCGAGACACAGGTCAGTGCTTATTGTGACGCGGTGAAAGACGATGACTGAACAGGGGGGGGCAGTACCTTCGTGGCTGCATGAGTCACTGCAGCAAATCACGACACGCATTGCACGCCAGGCGGTACCGCATGCAATCCTGCTGACCGGCGAGGCCGGTCATGGCAAGGCACAACTTGCCCGTGGCATCATCGACGCGCTGATGTGTACGGCACTCAATGCTGACGGAACCGCCTGTGGCAGCTGCAATGCCTGTCAGTATCTGGCCGCCGGTACTCACCCGGATTTTTTCGAAGTCAGACCCGAATCGTCAGAACAGATCCGAATCGACCAGATCAGGCAATTGTCGAATCAGATCATGATGACCAAGAGCATCAGCCGTTACTCCTGCAGCCTGATCACACCAGCAGACAGGCTCAACCGCAATGCCGCCAATGCCCTGCTGAAAACACTTGAAGAACCACCGCCTGCATCGGTTATCATCCTGCTGGCGCATCAGGCCAATCGACTGCCGGCAACCATACGCAGTCGTTGCCAGCGACTGCATGTCAGGGCGCAGCCCCGTGCTGCTGTGATCGACTGGCTGCAGCGACAGACTGATCAGCCCGAGGACAGGATCGAGCAGGCCCTGCTGGCCTGTCACCAGGCGCCATTGCGCGCACTGGAATTCATCAATGACGGGTTTCTGCCGCAGTTCACGGCCTTTGTTGATGACATCAATGCCATACATGCCTCAGAAGTCCGACCCGGTTACGCTGGCTCAGAACTGGCCGGCCGAAAGCCTGGACCGGCATCTGTCCTGGTGGCTGGCCTGTGTGCGCATGGTTTCACGCAAACTGCTGCTTCAGCAGAGCGATCTGGTGCTGTCATACCATGAGTTCTATCAGGCTCTGTTGCGCACCATGCGTCTGAGAGAAACAGCGGTTCGTGATGATCAACTGCTCGAAAGCCTGTTCATGTGCTGGCGGAAAATGCCCGTCGGTATTGATCGGAACATGGTAAACGGGTAATTTAGGCACCTGACAATGACAGAATGCAGGGTGACATTATGAGCGGTGGTATGCCCAGACAGGGAATTCTTTCCCTGGCCATCAAGGACAAGCGTGAACTGTTCCGTTGCTACATGAACAACGTCAGAAACGGTGGTCTGTTCATTCCCACTTCGAAAAGCTATTCACTGGGTGATGAGGTATTCCTGCTGCTTACACTGATGGAAGAGAACGACCGCATCCCTGTCGCAGGCAAGGTGATCTGGATTACCCCCAGCGGTTCATCCGGCAGCCGGGTCCCGGGCATCGGTGTTCAGTTCAACGAGAGTGCCGACTCCGAAGCGCTGTGCAACAAGATTGAAACTCACCTGGCAGCCATGGGCAACGTCGATTTCGCCACCCACACCATGTAATTGCCCTAGATGTCGTCCCACCCGGCGTCCGGCTTGAATCGGTCGCCATAGCGTTCAGCCAGTTCGTTCATCCGTGCCTTCAGCTCCGCTGCACCACGCTGCGTGATGTAGTGATAGGGGCCGCCCCGGAACGGTGCAAAACCGGTACCGAAGATCATGCCGGCATCCAGCAGTTCAGGGCTTTCGACAACCGATTCACGCAGACAGGCCACACATTCGTTGAGATAGGGAAGAATCATGCGGTCTTCCAGATCATCCGGGGCGATGTAATCGTCAGGCACTTCAGGCTTGACGGGCCTGCCTTCGGGGTAGGTATAGAATCCCTCACCGTCCTTCTTGCCGCGCTTGCCGGACTCGATCATGGTGTCGAGGCCGTCGGGGATGACGAATCCGAGATGTTCTGCCAGCACGGACGAGACCGAGGCACACACATCCAGCCCCACCTGATCGGCCAGTTCGATTGGCCCCATCGGCATGCCGAATCGTTTGGCCGCACGATCGATGACTGCCCCCGGAACGCCTTCGTTATAAATGATCATGGATTCGAGCAGATAGGGCATGAGGATCCGATTGACCAGGAAGCCGGGTGTACCGGCCACCGGAACACCGAGTTTCGATATGGCCTTGCTGAATGCGGCCGAGCGGGCGAGTACATTCTCGTCCAGTTTCTTGTGCTGCACGATTTCCAGCAATGGCATCTGTGCTACAGGGTTGAAAAAGTGCAGTCCTATCAGCCGTTTGGGCTGCTTCAGTGACGATGCAATGTCTGTCAGCGGAATGCTCGATGTATTGCTGGCGAGAATGGTGTCCTTCTTGATTTTTCCCTCAAGGTCGCTGAACAGCTTCTGCTTGGCTTCGAGGTTCTCGAAGATGGCCTCGATCACCAGATCAGCCTCGGCAACACCGTCACCGTCAACGTCCATGACCAGTCGAGCCGTGGCCTCGTCAATGCGGTCCTGTTTCTTCAGTCGCTTGCTGAACAGCTTTGCAGCCCGCTCAATGGCCGGTGTAATGTATTTCTCCTCACGATCCTGAAGGGTGACCTTGAGGCCACGCAGGGCACACCAGGCGGCAATGTCGCCACCCATGACACCGGCACCAATGACATGAACATGCTCGATGCCCGTTTCAACACCACGACCAGCACCCTGCAGTGTCTCCCGCAGCTGGAACACACGGATCAGGTTGTGTGCCGTTTCCGTGTTGGCGAGTTTTTCCATGGATCGCGCTTCGGCCAGCATCATCTTGCGTGGATTGCCGCCAAATTTCTTCCACAGTCGAATCGCTGCAAAGGGCGCGGGGTAGTGTTTGGGGTTGGCTTTTCTGGCCACCTGCTTGCTGATCATGGGTGCCAGAATCTGGCGTGCAGGCCACCAGTTTGTCATTCTGAGCCAGATTGGTGGACGGTGCGGTCGAGCCCGTTTTTCGATCAGCTGTTCTGCGGTTTCGATGAGTTTGTCGGCACTGCAGACACGGTCTACCAGACCGATCTTGCGGGCTGCCGAAGCGCGTAACCCACGTCCGGTCAGAATCATGTCCATGGCCTTGGGTGCGCCAACAAGGCGGGGAAGGCGAACGGTGCCACCCCAGCCTGGATGGATGCCGAGCATCACTTCCGGCAGTCCGATTCGGGTGTCATCCGAATCCGTGGCCACACGGTGGTCGCAGGCTAGCGAGATTTCAGTACCGCCGCCCATGCAGAATCCGTCGATGGCCGAGACGGTGACACAGGGCAGTCGCTCGATGCTGTCAAATATCTTTTGGCCCAGACGAATGGCCTCATAGGCCTTGCCTTCGGTGAAAATTGTCGCAAACTCGGTGATGTCTGCACCGGCAATGAACCCCTTCTCCTTGGCCGACAGAAGAATCACCCCCTGTGGCGGATCGATATTGATACGCTCGACAATCCTGTTCAATTCCTTCAGTACGCCCTGAGAAAACTTGTTTACCGAGGAGTCACTGGTGTCCATGTACAGATGCAGTATGCCGTTCGGCTGATGCTGCCATTTCCAGTGATTGAGTTTCAGGCCTTCGAACATTCTTTTCTCCAGTCAGCTTGCGTCAGGATCATCGCCACGGGTGATGGCGCTTGAGTGATATTCTCGTGCGATGATGCCAAGATCATTATCCCATGACAGATGAATAGTTGCACCCTGTGTCTCGGTGATGAGAGACAAATTTCGATTTGTCCGGATGCAGGCATAATCAATTAGTTAATTGTTCTTTAACTATGCTGCCTAATGAATTGATAGAGTTGACAAAACCCACTAGAATCGAATTGATCGGATAGACCGGTGCCGGCACTGCAGACAGTGACCGGTAAAACCGGACACAGGGGATATGAGCAAGTTTTTCGAATCACTGCTGGAAATGGACTCGACTGTCATCGCTCTGGACGTTGATAACCTGGAGTCTTCGCTGCTGCACCTCAGAGCCCTGTCACGCTCTACCGGAAAGTCCTTCTATTACTGGTCTGAAAACAATGGCCTGCACAGCATGAAGGACAGTGAGATCACGGTTCCAGGCTGCAACAAGCTGATTGATGCCTTTCGTCACATATCCAACAGCCTGCATTTCGGCATCTACATTTTCTCTGGTTTTGAATCGCAACTGACCTACACCACCATTGAAGCATTGCGCAAGATTTCCACCAATACGGTTCAGTCGAAACACTGCATCATACTGATCGCAGAGAATCTGAAACTGCCGGGAGTCCTGGAATCGGCGCTACAGAAAGTGACCTATCACGAAGAGGCACGTGCCAGGCTCAAGCTCAGGGATGGCAGGTGGCTGGTCACATGATGTCTGACCAACCGAGTGATCTTTCGATCCTGATTGTCTGTAACGAGCGATCAGACCGAAGAATCCTGTTCGACACACTCGATCAGGAACAGGTGGATGCCATCTACAGTGCCACCAATATCCAGCAGGCCTATGACTTTCTCGACCAGATACCCATCAGCCTGATGATCATCGACCTGTCCCTCGACCTCGAACGCACCGATGAGCTGATCGCGAAATATCGCAGCGAGGAACGCGCCACGGATTACGGCATTGTTGCCGTTGTTGCCGTACCCGAAGATGAGCTGGAGAGTGATGATATTCCCGAGGGTGTGACAGACACGCTGTCGAGCCCGGTCACATCCATTGCCGTCATCGGGCTGCTCAGAAACCTGTTTCGTGATGATGAGGCCGATGCATCACTGACACTGGCTCATCACCGGTACTCAGAGCTGTTTGGTCTGCTCGACGGTACCAAACCCGGATCACAGTCCGATGCCATGGTGTCGACGGTCGGCAAGGCACTGGAACTGGATGCCATTTATGTGGTCAGGTTCTCGCCCAAATCAGAGAATCGCACCAAGGTCATCCTAAATTATCCCGAAAAGATCGATGGCGAGCCGCTGACCACCCAGTCACACAAACTGCTGGGCAAGATTCTCGAGGGTGAGTCAATTCTGGTTGAACAGGCCGCAACTCAGGAATATCCATCGGACATCTTCATCCAGTCGGCATCGGCCGGCAGTTACATCGGGATTCCGATGCTATCGACACGTGGCAAGATTCTCGGTGCCATCATCGCATTGCGACGAAAACACCTGGATGAATGGGAGAGTGCGGTCAGACTGATCAAGTCGTTTGCCTGGTGCATGGCACGCGAACGTGAGTTCAGTGTACTGAGACGAGCTGCCAGGGATATTGGCCTGCACGACACACTGACCAAACTGCCCAACCGCCTGCTGTTCAATGACCGGCTGTCCCTGGCGATTGATGACGCGCATCGAACGGGTGAGTTGTTTTCCCTGCTGTTTGTCGATGTCGATCGCTTCAAGACCATCAACGATTCACTCGGGCATGACATGGGTGACAAGGTGCTGGTGGGTATCGCCAAGCGCCTGCGAAAGCACACGCGCAGCAACGACACCATCTGTCGCTATGCCGGTGATGAATTCATCATCATTCTCAGACACATCGTCAACAAGGAGGATGTGGTCAGGATTGCCAACAAGATCAACACCATTCTGTCCGAGCCCATGTTCGTGGATGAGGAACATGAACTTCAGGTCACTGCCAGTATCGGAATAGCCTTCTATCCCGATGACGGCCTGACCAGTGAAGAGCTGCTGAAACGGGCCGACAGTGCCATGTACAGCGCCAAGGGCATGGGGCGCAACACGGCACAGACCTACATCAACCGCTCCGAACAGAGTGAACAGAAGAAACTGATGCTGGAGTCCAAGCTCCGGCATGCCGAGAAGAACGACGAATTGCGTGTCTATTATCAGCCGAAGATGTCGGTGGAAACCGAGGATATCGTCGGCATGGAGGCTCTGATTCGCTGGCAGCATCCTGAACTGGGGCTGATCAGCCCCGGATTCTTCATCCCGCTGGCCGAGGAAACCGGACTGATCATCAGTATCGGTGAATGGCTGTTGCGCAAATCATGCAAGATGAACCGGCGCTGGTTCGATTATTTCCAGATTCCGTTGCGCCTTGGCGTCAATCTGTCGCCGTTGCAGCTGCGTCAGCCCAACCTGGTGGAGATTGTCGAATCTGCCATCAGCGAAAGTGGCCTTTATCCCGAGATGCTTGAACTGGAGATTACCGAGAGCATCAGTGTGAAATCAGTGCCGGGCATCCGTGAGCGTCTTGATGCGTTGAGGGATCTGGGCTGCAGCATCGCGATTGACGATTTCGGGACCGGTCAGGCATCTCTTGATTACCTCAAGCGTTTCCCGGCAGACACCATCAAGATTGATCAGTCTTTCGTGCGAAATATTGGTCTCGATCCCGATGACGAAGCCATCATCAGGGCGACGGTGAGCATGGCCAAGAGCATGAACCTCAAGATTGTGGCCGAGGGTATTGAGCAGGAGAACCATCTGGACTTTCTTTCCGAGAGTGGCTGTGACGAATTGCAGGGCTACCTGTTCTGCCGTCCGCTGCCTGAAGAGTCCTTTTCCAGGCTGCTGCAGGAGCGAAAGGAAATGCTGCCCGATCTCGAGCACACCACTGTGGTCGAATGAGCTGATTCAGAGGATAAAAAAACCGCTCATTCAGAGCGGTTTTTTCTTGGTCGCTGAAAATTGCTGTCAGCTGGCCAGCTGACGCAATACATAATGCAGGATACCGCCGTTCTGGTAGTACTCCACTTCCTTGGGTGTATCGAGTCGAACCCTGGCCTCGAACGTGGTTTGCTTGCCATCGCTGGCGGTCGCGGTCACGGTGACGGTTTTGGCATTTCCGCCTTCAAGGCCGGTGATGTCGTAGGTCTCGTGGCCGGTCAGCCCCAGACTGTCTGCCGATTCGCCTTCGGTGAAGTTCAGAGGCAGAACGCCCATGCCAACCAGATTGGAGCGGTGAATGCGCTCGAAGCTCTGTGTAATCACTGCCTTGACGCCAAGCAGATTGGTGCCCTTGGCCGCCCAGTCTCGCGATGAGCCAGTGCCGTATTCGGTGCCGGCAATCACCACCAGCGGATGTCCATTCTGCTGATAGGTCATGGCCGCATCATAGATCGACGTCACTTCACCGGTTGGTATGTGAGTAGTCCAGCCGCCTTCGGTGCCCGGAGCAAGCTGGTTTCTGAGACGGATGTTGGCAAACGTTCCACGCATCATCACTTCATGGTTGCCGCGTCTGGAACCGTATGAATTGAATTGTGCCTTGTCGATGCCGTTCTCGGTCAGGTAACGCCCGGCTGGTGAATCAACGGCGATGGCTCCGGCTGGGGAAATATGGTCGGTGGTGATCGAATCACCGAGTCGGGCCAGACAATAGGCACCGCGGATATCAGTGATCTCATCCAGTTCACGCGACATGCCTTCGAAGTAGGGCGGGTTCTGGATGTAGGTCGAGTCGTCCTGCCATTCGAACAACTCGCCAGTGGGCGCATTGACGGCGTTCCAGTCCTCGTTGCCCTTGAAGACACTGTCATAGCTCTCCTTGAACATTTCGGCATCGACACTGGAAGTGACGGCCTTGTGGACTTCATGTGCACTCGGCCAGATATCCTTGAGGTAAACCGGATTGCCGTCCTTGTCATCGCCCAGTGATTCGGTGGTGATATCGATGTTCATGTTGCCCGCGATGGCGTAGGCAACGACCAGTGGGGGCGATGCCAGGTAATTGGCCTTGATATGGGCGTGGATGCGGCCTTCGAAGTTACGGTTGCCGGAAAGAACAGACGTCGCGACCAGATCGCCGGATTGAATGGCCGCTGAAATTTCCTCGGGTAACGGTCCTGAATTACCGATACAGGTGGTACAGCCATAACCGACGACGTAGAAGCCAAGTGCCTCAAGGTCGTCGAGCAGATCTGCCTTGACCAGATAATCGGTGACCACCTGTGAGCCCGGTGCCAGTGACGTCTTGACCCAGGGTTGGGCCTTCAGTCCGCGTTCAGCGGCATTACGAGCCAGTAAACCGGCACCGATCATGACATAGGGGTTGGAGGTATTGGTGCAGGAGGTAATTGCAGCAATCACGACCGAACCGTCTGAAAGTTCGAAAGATTCGCCATTCATGGTAACCGGTACAGACGGTGTGGCATCCTTGCGCTGGCCAGCCAGAGCTGGGCAGTCGCGTTCGAATGTGCTGCTGGCCTCGGTCAGCAGGATGCGGTCCTGCGGGCGCTTGGGGCCGGATATCGATGGCACCACCGTTCCCATGTCCAGTTCGAGCAGGGCGGAATATTCGGCATCGGGCTGGCCGGTGGTACGGTACATGTTCTGTGCCCTGGCGTATTCGCGCACCAGGTTGATCTGCTCATTGGTACGGCCGGATAGTTCCAGATAACGGATCATTTCATCATCGATCGGAAACAGACCGCAGGTTGCGCCGTACTCCGGTGCCATGTTTGCGATGGTAGCGCGATCTGCCAGTGGCAGATTATCCAGCCCATCACCGAAAAATTCGACAAATTTGCCGACCACGCCCAGTTCTCGCAGCATCTGGACGATGGTCAGAACCAGATCAGTCGCCGTGGTGCCGTCCTTGAGTTCACCGGTCAGTCTGAAACCGACCACCTGGGGAATCAGCATGGAAATTGGCTGACCCAGCATCGCTGCTTCCGCTTCGATGCCGCCGACTCCCCAGCCGAGAACGCCAATGCCGTTGATCATGGTGGTATGGGAATCGGTTCCCACAACGGTATCTGGGTAGGCCATGAGTTCACCACCCTTGTCATTGCCAAAGATGACGCGAGCCAGATATTCCAGATTCACCTGATGCACAATTCCGGTGCTGGGCGGAACCACACTAAAATTGTCGAAGGCTGTCTGACCCCATTTCAGGAATGAATATCGTTCCTGATTACGCTCGAATTCGATTTCGGCATTGCGCTGCAGTGCGGCGCTGGATCCGTACTGATCGACCTGGACCGAATGATCGATGACCAGTTCGGCTGGTGACAGCGGGTTGATCTGGTCTGCACTGCCACCGAGTGCGCGCATGGCATCACGCATGGCCGCGAGATCCACAACGGCTGGAACGCCGGTGAAATCCTGCAGTACCACGCGAGCCGGCGTGAAGGCGATTTCAGTCGAAGGTGTGGCTTTCGGGTCCCACTGGCACAAGGCAATGATGTCATCGCGTGTGATATTGACGCCGTCTTCGTGCCGGAGCAGGTTTTCCAGTAGGATCTTGTGTGAAAACGGCAGTCTGCTGATGTCATACTGCTGCTGGATCTTCTCCAGGCTGAAATAGTTGTAGTTGGCGTCATTGACGTTCAGCGAGCTGCGCGTGCCGAAGGAATTAGTCATCCTGTTCTCCGAGCTAGAATTTGGGGTGATCAGATCGTGCATTATCCTAAAATGTCGGCGACAACTCAATCCTGGTTCTGCTGACGACAGCGATCAGATCAGGGATTCAAACGAGTTGACCGATATTCAGGTGATTTCTTACGATCTCGATGTCAGGTCGCGGCTCTGACGAATGATTTTCTTCCAGGAAAACAGCAGTTTCCACAACGATCCACCTTCCGATCGCCACAGGCTCGCAGCCCGGATGCCGCACAGCAGTGCTGTCCGGATGGTGCTCACGATCTGATCCTGTCTCAGGTAGAGTGGATTGCCCGTCACCATGATGGAGGGGCGCAGTGTTGAAATGGTGTCCTGATAGAGCTGTCCCAGTCGGCTGATCATGGCCGGTTCGGTGATACCCAGCGTCTCGCGGTGAACGGCGAGGGCATCCAGGCCATCACCCAGTCGCTGTTGCATCTCGGATTGACGGCTGTATTTCTTTTCAAGATTCAGCAGGCCAGTGGCATATCGCATGATGTCCATGTTGCGCCGCTTCTTTGGCTCCCTGTCGGCCATCGAACTCTCATCCGAGTCGTTCATGTGTGCACAGATGGCATCCAGCCCGCAGGTAACGGAGCGCTCGCTGGGAAAGATGTCCTCAAAACTGCGTGGTGAGGTATTCAGTACGCTCAGTATGCTGCTTTCGAGTGCATCCATGTCGCATTGCCCGCTGACAGCAAGGCTCTTGGCCAGCGATGCAGACTGAAACACGGCTGCCAGGGCGATCAGCTGATGCCGGTTTACCGACATAGCCGTTCGACCGGTGAGTTGTGGCTGTCGATAATGGCGCCGCCCAGGCAAACTTCACCGCCGTAGAACACGATGGACTGACCGGGCGTCACGGCGCGCTGAGGCACGTCGAATGTCACGATGAGTGTGCCATCCTCGTTGACGCTGACAGTGCAGGCCTGATCCGGCTGACGGTATCGATGCTTGGCGGTACACGCGAAACGGGATGCCGGAGCATTGCCACTGACCCAGCTGACCTCACTGGCCGACAACTCGGTAGACATCAGAACCGGATGTTCATGTCCCTGGCCGGCGTACAGGATGTTCGATTCAAGATCCTTGTGGATCACATACCAGGGTGCATTGTCGCTGTCGCTGAGGCCGCCGATACCCAGTCCCTGCCGCTGGCCCAGTGTGTAATACATCAGGCCGTCATGCTGACCGATGTGCTTGCCCTCGTCAGAATGGATCTGGCCTGGCTGTGCCGGTATATAACGGTTAAGGAATGCCTTGAAGTCGCGCTCACCGATAAAGCAGATTCCGGTGCTGTCTTTCTTGGCGTGGTTGTCCAGCTTGTGCTCTCTGGCCAGATCACGCACCGCCGACTTGTCCAGCTCACCGACCGGAAACAGTGTGGCAGACAGCTGTTCCTGTCCCAGTGTATACAGGAAATAACTCTGATCCTTGTTATTGTCCAGCCCACGCAGCAATTGCCATTGCCCATCAACAATGCGGTTGCGGACATAGTGTCCTGTGGCGATCTTGCCGGCGCCAAGATCCTCGGCGTGTTCCAGGAATGTCTTGAACTTGATTTCACGATTGCAGAGGATGTCGGGATTCGGTGTTCGGCCGGCCCTGTACTCACTGAGAAAGGTTTCAAACACATTATCCCAGTATTCGGCTGCAAAATTGCGCGTATGCAGGGTGATCTCCAGATCTTCACAGACACGACGGGCATCCTCGACATCGATCTCGGCAGTGCACTCACCGGATCGATCGTCCTCTTCCCAGTTCTTCATGAACATGCCGTCTATCTGATGACCTGCCTGTTTCAGTAGTACTGCAGAAACAGAGGAGTCAACACCACCGGACATGGCAACCATGATGCGGTCGTCACTCATTCGAATTCACCCATGCTGCAGATCAGTGCATTCGGATAGCTGATGCCGCTTTCAAAGTCGTTGATGTTCTTCAGTACCATGGGACTTCTCAGGCGCAGATTCTCTGACCTGATGTCATGCAGTGATTTCCAGTGGCAGGCGATGATGCCGTCATCGAGAATCTGTGTCGGATCATGGCTGATGACATCTGCCGCGAATGTGAAACGGATAAAGTGTTCATTGTTCGATGTCTCACGCCACTGATAGACGCCGACCAGATGCTGGATACGGACGTCGTAAGCCGTTTCTTCGAGACATTCACGGCGGGCCGCATCCACCAGTGATTCCTCCGGTTCGAGATGCCCGGCAGGCTGGTTATAGACAATCTGATCGCGAACATTTTCCTCCACCAGCAGGTAGCGGTCGTTCTGTCTGACGACAACGGCAACGGTGACGCGTGGCTTCCAAACCATGTTGTTCCTGATTTCATCTTGAGATCTGTTGGATTCTTAACATATTTGGGTTGCTGTGGTAAATCACAATGCCGGGATTCACTGTTTCAGGCATCATGACTGAAAGGTAAAGTTATTGAAAAACTGTCGCCAGGGAAGATGAGATTTTGTCATATCATTGATAAAATCGGTTACAGATGCCATCTGGTTAATCCGGAACAGGTCAAGACGACGATACAGAACAATGGGACATTCCAGAGACAATCATGAAGCACATGGCCCGGTGGTTCAGGAGAGCAAGCCCGAGGTCAAACGGCCTGTACTCTACAAGGTCATGTTACTGAATGATGAGTACACACCGATGGATTTTGTCGTCGGCATCCTGCAACAGTACTTTCAGATGTCCGAGGACAAGGCTACCCAGATCATGTTGCAGGTTCATTATCGCGGCAAGGGTATCTGTGGCGTATTCACACGGGATATCGCGGAGACCAAGGTGGATCAGGTCAATACACACTCCCGTTCGCACGAGCATCCGTTGCTGTGTGTGATGGAGGAGATGTAATGAATTGCAACTTAATGATGCATTTGTGGGTCTTAATTAACAGTACAGCTGACAATCAGGGATCAATGCGTGTTTAGCAAGGAACTCGAAGAAAGCATCAACAAGGGCTATCAGGGTGCCCGGGCTCAGCGTCATGAATACATGACGGTGGAACACCTGTTACTGTCGCTGCTTGACAATAACAGTGTGTTGTCCGTGCTTAATGCCAGTGGCTGTGATGTTGAACAGCTGAGAACGGATCTGGCCGAAATCATCGAGCAGACCGTGCCGGTGCTGCCCAATGGTGATGAAAGCGAGACTCGCGCCACGGTGGGCTTCAGACGGGTGCTTCAGCGTGCCATTCAGCATGTTCAGTCTTCCGGACGCAAGGAAGTCACCGGTGCCAACGTACTTGTGGCCATTTTCGAGGAAAAGGACTCGCATGCCCTGTATTTCCTGCACAATCAGGACATATCCAGGCTCGATGTGGTCAATTTCATCGCTCACGGCATCAACAAGCTCGATCATGATTACGATGCCGATGCGGCAACACAGGCCGCAGAACCCGCTGGTCAGGGTGAGAATGAAAAGGTATCAGCTCTGGAGAGCTATGCCACCAACCTCAACCTTCTGGCCGAGCAGGGCAAGATCGACCCGCTGATCGGCCGCGAACAGGAAGTCGAGCGCATTGTCCAGATCCTGTGTCGACGACGCAAGAACAACCCACTGCTGGTGGGTGAGGCCGGTGTCGGAAAAACGGCCATGGCCGAGGGTCTGGCCAAGCGTATCGTCGAAGAAGATGTGCCTGACATTCTGCTCGACTCGACCATTTTCTCACTCGACCTGGGTTCACTGGTGGCCGGTACCAAATACCGTGGTGATTTCGAAAAGCGGCTGAAATCCGTGATCAAGGAAATCGAGAAACACCACAAGGCGATCCTCTTCATCGACGAGATTCACATGATTATCGGTGCCGGAACGGCATCGGGTGGCGTGATGGATGCCTCAAATCTGATCAAGCCGGTGCTGGCATCCGGTAATCTCAGATGTATCGGGTCGACCACGTATCAGGAATTCCGGGGCATTTTCGAGAAGGATCGCGCACTGACACGGCGATTCCAGAAGATCGATATCAACGAACCCGATATCAATGACACGATCGAGATTCTCAAGGGACTCAAGCCATTGTTCGAGGAATATCATCAGGTCCGGTATTCCGATGAGGCCCTGAAGGCAGCCGTGACGCTGTCCGTGCGACACATATCGGACAGTTTCCTGCCCGACAAGGCAATTGACGTGATCGATGAAGCCGGTGCCCGGCAGCGACTGCTGGCCAGCGGTGAAGATCTGATCACCGTGGATGAACACCAGATCGAAGCGGTCGTTGCCAAGATGGCCCGCATCCCGGAGAAGACTGTATCCAGTTCTGATCGCGATCGCCTGGCCAGGCTTGACCAGAACCTCAAACGCGTGGTCTTTGGCCAGGATGATGCCATCGATGCACTGGTCACCGCCATCAAGATGTCAAGATCAGGTCTGAATGAACCGGACAAGCCGATCGGCAGTTTCCTGTTCGCCGGACCCACCGGTGTCGGCAAGACTGAGGTCTCCAAGCAACTTGCCTATCAACTCGGGATTGAACTGGTGCGCTTTGACATGTCCGAATACATGGAGGCACACACAGTGTCCCGCCTTATCGGTGCGCCGCCAGGCTACGTCGGTTTTGACCAGGGAGGTCTGCTCACAGAGGCCATCAACAAGCAGCCGCATTGTGTGTTGCTGATGGACGAGATCGAGAAGGCACACAACGATGTCTACAATCTGCTGCTGCAGGTGATGGATCACGGTTCACTGACCGACACCAACGGCCGCAAGGTGGACATGCGCAACGTCATACTGATCATGACCACCAATGCCGGTGCCCAACAGGCTGCGCGTGGCGGTATCGGATTCCGGAAACAGGATCACTCCACCGATGCAGCACAGATCATCAACCGGTCCTTCACACCCGAGTTCCGCAACAGGCTCGATGCCGTGATCTACTTCGCCTCACTGGGTGAAGAGGAAATCCTCTGTATCGTCGACAAGTTCCTGATTGAGCTGGAAACACAACTGGCCGAGAAGGACGTGACGCTTAGTGTCAATGATCAGGCCAGGCAGTGGCTGGCCAATGTCGGCTTTGATCCGAAAATGGGCGCCAGACCGATGAAAAGGGCGATTCAGGAACACGTCAAGAAACCACTGGCTGATGAACTGCTGTTCGGTCAACTGAGCGAGCAGGGTGGCGAAGTGGTGCTGTCTGTACACGATGACGAGTTGACGGTGAAAATTGCCAGGAAGCAGTTCCTGCTTTCCGAGGATTCTCCGGAAGTCAGCTAGATCGGTTGGTTTCGGTGTCGTCAGCAGATGTCGCTAAGGTCTGGTAGCGGATCGATGCGTCATTGCACCAATCCAACCCGATGTCTATCTCATGCGGTAGGTGATGCGTCCCTTGCTCAGGTCGTAGGGTGTCATCTCGACCTTGACCTGGTCTCCGGTCAGGATCCGGATGTAATTCTTGCGCATCTTGCCCGAAATATGGGCAGTGATGATGTGACCATTTTCGAGTTCAACCCGAAACATGGTGTTGGGCAGTGTGTCCAGAATCACACCTTCCATTTCTATGACGTCTTCCTTTGCCATACTGTCTC
Organism: Lysobacterales bacterium; assembly: GCA_965212525.1. Classification (GTDB taxonomy): domain Bacteria; phylum Pseudomonadota; class Gammaproteobacteria; order Xanthomonadales; family SZUA-38; genus SZUA-38. Next base: position 78,156 of record CBDBVC010000032.1, on the reverse strand, counting down.
CACGAAGTTAAAAACGTATTGTATCGGTACCGGCACCAGGATGCCACCTTGATGGCTTATGGTGTCAGCCTGTGTTGATCGGCTGTTGTCAGTGATTTCAGCTCGGCGCAGAACGCCTGACGTGAGATGGTGTACGCTCCCATGCTGCGCAAGTGGGCCGAATCCACCTGGCAGTCGAGCAGGCCAAAGTCCCGTTCATGCAGTAAGCGACAGAGACTGATGAGAGCGATTTTCGAAGCATCCGTGACATGGTGGAACATCGACTCACCAAAAAAGGCCCGTCCCACGGCGACACCGTAGATGCCACCTGCCAGTTTGTCCTCCTGCCAGACTTCGAGACTGTGAGCGTAACCGGCCTGATGCAATTGCATGTAGGCGGTCTTCATGACGGGAAGGATCCAGGTGCCCGGTTGATTGTTCCTGGGTTGACTGCAGGCTTCTATGACCTCGGCAAATGCTGAATTGATCGTGATTCTGAAGCGCTCCGACGCCAGTTTTCTATTGAGCCTTCGCGAAACATGTACTGTTTCCGGGCGGATAATCAGTCGTGGATCAGGCGACCACCAGAGAATCGGGTCGCCAGTGGAAAACCACGGAAAGATGCCCTTGGAATAGGCGTCCACCAGTCGATCGACCGAGAGATCGCCACCGGCGGCGAGCAATCCGTTGGGTTCATCGAGTGCAGTCGCCTGATCCGGAAAACCTGATTCAGGGTCACTGTCCAGCCACGGGATCATGAGCTGATGTCGACCGGTTTCAGCAGTGACTGTCTACGGTTCGTGTGATTTTCCCGCTGTTTACTGGTCAAGAAATTTTTCGGCATCCAGGGCAGCCATGCAACCAAATCCAGCCGATGTCACCGCCTGACGGTAGACCTGGTCGGCAACATCACCGGCGGCAAACACACCCTCGACACTGGTCTGGGTTGCGAATTCACGCAATCCGCCCTTGAGCACCAGAAACTTGTGGTCCATCTCGAGCTGACCTTCGAAGATGTCGGTATTCGGCGTGTGGCCAATGGCGACAAAGAAGCCCTTGGCTTCCAGTTCCCTGGTCTCACCGGTCTGGACATGCTTGATGCGGGCTCCGGTGACACCTGAGTCATCACCGAGAACTTCATCCACCACATGGTCCCATTCGATACTGATCGAACCGCTTTCAACTTTTTCCATCAGCTTGTCAATCAGGATGGCCTCGGCGCGAAGGCTGTCACGGCGGTGTACCAGAGTGATGTGTGAACAGATATTGGACAGATACAGCGCTTCCTCGACTGCCGTGTTGCCGCCACCGATCACCAGTGCCTTTTCATCACGGTAGAAGAAACCGTCACAGGTGGCACAGGCCGAAACACCCCGGCCCATGAAGGCTTCCTCGGAAGGAATGCCGAGGTATTTTGCGGTTGCGCCGGTAGCGATGATCAATGCATCGGCCGTGTACACACCATTGTCTCCAGTCAGTCTGAACGGCCTGGACGACAAATCCGCCGTGTGGATGTGATCGAAGATGATCTCTGTATTGAAGCGTTCGGCATGCTGCAGCATGCGCTGCATCAGTTCGGGACCCTGAACCCCCTGATCGTCACCAGGCCAGTTATCCACATCGGTGGTGGTGGTCAGCTGACCACCCTGTTGCAGGCCGGTAACCATCACGGGGTTGAGATTGGCACGTGCAGCATAAACTGCCGCCGTGTAGCCAGCCGGGCCGGAACCGAGTATCAGTAATTGGCAGTGTTTTTCAGTGGTCATTGAAGGTCCTGATGCGGTTGATTGATGACATAACAATGGGGCAAGCGAGTCGGATATTCAAGAGATGAGCGCCCCATTTGGCTGGCATCAGGATGCACCATGTTGCTGCACTCGAAAAACACCAGAGATTGACGTGTGACCAAGCACCGCTGGCATGACCCGGGACGATTGGTTACACTCGATTGCAAACTACAATAACAGCAAACACGATTACCGCCGATGACAAAGGCTCAACCCAAAAAGGCTTCCCAGGACAATGCACCGATAGCCCAGCACATCATGGCCCGGCTGCGTATCTCTGCGTTCATCCTGATTGCACCGCTGGCCTTTTATCTGCTGATCTGTCTGCTCAGTTATGACCCAAGTGACCCTGGCTGGAGCAATTCCGGTCAGAATGAGGGTATACGCAATACCGGTGGACTGGTCGGTGCCTGGGTCGCGGACATTATCCTGATCCTGTTCGGTTTACTGGCCTATCTGTTTCCACTGATCCTTCTTTACGCGGGCGTGCTGATCATTCGTGAGCGCAAGGCCAGCTCGGGGAACCGCACTGAAAAGGTCATTCTTCTGGCTGGGTTTGCAGTGGGTTTGCTGGCCGGTACTGCGCTGGCGCAGATCCATTTCAGTGACGTTGCCATGACATTGCCCGAGGGTGGCGGTGGCATCACCGGGCAGTTCATCAGCGAGCTGATGCTCTCTGCACTGGGAAGCACAGGGGCAACACTGGTGCTGCTTTCGCTGTTTCTGGCAGGCCTGACCCTGTTTACAGGGCTTTCCTGGACGGGGCTGATGGATCGGCTGGGTGGATTTGTGATCGCGCTGTTCGGCGGCATGGGCGAGTTGCGGGAACGATTCAGCCAGTGGCGCGAAGGACGCCATGCCAGAAAGGCTCGCGTCGAGAGTCGCAAGGCAGATTCCGAGCGTCGCAAGAGCAAGCCACCTCGCAAGATCAAGGCACCGGCGAAGAAACCCGAGCGATCGATCCGCAAGGCACGCGAAGTACAGATGCCGCTGTTTACCTCGATCCCGGCGGGCAGTCTGCCCCCATTATCGCTGCTGGATGAACCGCCCGAACAGAAGTCCGGTTATTCCGAGGAAACGCTGGAGGCACTGGCACGTCAGGTAGAGCTGAAACTGGCTGACTTCAAGGTCGAAGCCGAGGTGGTTGAAGTCGTTCCGGGCCCGGTGATCACGAGATTCGAGTTGCTGCCGGCACCCGGTGTCAAGGGCAGTCAGATCACCAATCTGGCCAAGGATCTTGCACGCGGTCTGTCAGTCACCAGTGTTCGCGTGGTTGATGTGATTCCAGGCAAATCGGTGATCGGTCTGGAAATACCGAACACCAACCGCGAAATTGTCTACCTGAGCCAGATCATCCAGTCGCGTGCCTATGATGATGCCCGCTCGCCAATGACCCTGGGTCTTGGCAAGGACATCAGTGGCAAACCTGTGGTTGCCAACCTCGGCAAGATGCCACATCTGCTGGTCGCAGGAACCACTGGTTCGGGCAAATCGGTCGCCGTCAACGCCATGATCCTCAGCATCCTGTACAAGGCCACACCCGATCAGGTCAGGATGATCATGATCGACCCCAAGATGCTCGAGCTGTCGGTGTATGAGGACATTCCACACCTGCTGGCACCGGTAGTGACCGACATGAAGGAAGCCGCCAATGCACTGCGCTGGTGTGTTGCGGAGATGGAGCGTCGTTACCGATTGATGGCAGCACTGGGCGTACGCAATCTTGCCGGTTTCAATCGCAAGATCGCTGATGCGGCCAAGGCCGGAAAACCGATTCCTGATCCACTGTTTCAGCAACCGGAGCTTGCCGAAGAACCGGTTGAAGTGCCGGCACTGGAAAGCATTCCTCAGATCGTCGTCATCGTCGATGAATTTGCCGACATGATGATGATTGTCGGAAAGAAGGTGGAAGAGCTGATTGCCAGGCTGGCGCAGAAGGCGCGGGCCTCCGGTATTCACCTGATTCTGGCCACCCAGCGGCCGTCGGTTGACGTCATCACCGGGCTGATCAAGGCCAATGTGCCCACCCGTATCGCCTTTCAGGTATCCTCCAAGGTCGACTCCAGAACCATTCTTGACCAGATGGGGGCAGAACAGCTGCTGGGTCATGGCGACATGCTGTTCCTGCCACCAGGCAGCAGTACACCGGAACGTGTCCATGGCGCCTTCGTTGATGATCACGAGGTTCATGCCGTGGTCAAATACCTGAAACAGCATGCTGAACCAAATTACCTGGAAGATGTCCTTGATGATTCACAGGTCATGGCCGATGGCGTCAGTGTCGGTGACAATGGATTGCCCGATGCCAGCAGTGAAGGCGACGAGTTGTATGACAAGGCGGTCTATATCGTGACATCCTCACGCCGCGCCTCGATTTCGAGTGTGCAGCGCCAGCTGCGCATCGGGTATAACCGCGCAGCTCGGCTTGTGGAGGAAATGGAGGCTGCAGGCATTGTCAGTCCGCCTGAGCACAATGGAACCCGAGAGGTACTGGCACCTCCGCCTCCCAAGGATTGAACGAAAGGTCGGCAGATCGAGCCGAATACACGCAAATGATCAGTCAGCCACCATTCATCCGCGTCTGATAGACTCATCTCAAACAAACAGGAGGCTTATCAAGCCATGACAACCCGATTCTGCACGATTCTGACATTGCTGATGATGCTGTGGCTGCCGGCTGACTCGCAGGCCGATCTGATGGCTGAACAGGAACCTGAACAGAATGGCATGAGTGCGCATGACCGACTGATGATCTGCTCAGAACAGCTGAAGAACTTCAGTGCCCTGTTCGAACAGAACGTGATTGATGAATCAGGCAGGACAGTGGAATACTCCAGCGGTACTGTGCGTCTGCTGGCACCGGCCTATTTCCGCTGGGACTATGTCGGCGATTATCCGCAGCAGATCGTGGCTGATGGCAAGCAGATCTGGCACTACGATATCGAACTCGAACAGATCACCGTCAAGAGCCAGGCCAGAACCATCGAACAGTCGCCACTGACGGTGCTGATGCAGCCTGAGCGACTGTCAGAGCTGTTTGACAGCCAGTATCTTATCGACACACCGGAGATGACGCATATTCGCCTGCTGCCCGTCAGATCCGGCGGTGATCTGGAATACGTTGACCTTGGTTTTGAACAGACACTGCTGACGTCCGTGGCAATCCGTGACGGCTTTGGACAGGAGACACTGATCCGGTTTTCAGAAATCGATCTCGAGGCAGATGTGGATCTGACGCGTTTTCAGTTCATTCCACCACCCGGCGTCGATGTACTGGGAATTGATGACCTGGACGCATCACAGTGGTCTGTCGACGAGGACTCGCTCTGAGCACCAGACCGGATCGAATCACTGATCGATGAACACCATGGTTCAACCGCTGCCTGACCGTATACGACCGCAAACCCTGGACGACATGGTGGGGCAGCAGCATTTGCTGGCAGCCGGCAGGCCGGTCAGAGCACTGCTTGATCACGGCATCATGCAGTCGATGATTTTCTGGGGACCACCTGGAACCGGCAAGACCACACTGGCAACCATTATCGCTCGGCACTACGATGCCGAGCTGATTCAGATGTCTGCCGTGCTCAGTGGTGTCAAGGATGTGCGCAAGGCCGTTGAAACGGCCACGGCAAACCAGCAGCAGGGCAGACGAACCGTGCTGTTTCTGGATGAGGTGCACCGCTTCAACAAGTCACAGCAGGATGCATTCCTGCCGCACATCGAATCCGGGCTGTTCACTTTCATCGGTGCCACCACCGAAAACCCCTCATTTCAGGTTAATTCGGCGTTGCTGTCACGCCTCAAGGTGTTCATTCTCAAACCGTTGGAGATCAGCGATATTGTTCGTGCACTGAGAAGGGCACTTGAGCAGACATCACCCGATCTTGCCGTCAGCGATGCCATACTCGAAGCGATGTCGACTGCAGCCGATGGCGATGCCCGGCGTGCGCTCAACATGCTGGAGATGGCCATCGATGCTGATGAGGATGGTCAGCTGGACAAGGATGATCTGGAGCGTGTGACGTCAGGTCAGTACCGACAGTTCGATCAACAGGGCGATGTGTTCTATGAGCAGATCTCGGCACTGCACAAGTGTGTTCGCTCATCAGATCCGGACGCGGCATTGTACTGGTTCTGCCGCATGCTTGATGCCGGATGTGATCCCGAGTATCTGTGCCGACGATTGACTCGAATCGCATCGGAAGACATCGGCAATGCCGATCCGCGTGCTCTGACGATGGCCATCAATGCCTGGGATGCCTGGAAACGTCTGGGGTCACCCGAGGGTGAGCTGGCCATAGCGCAGGCGGTCCTGTTTCTGGCTGTTGCTGCCAAGAGTAATGCGGTCTATTCGGCCTACAAAGCAGCCAGCAGCGAGGTCAGCTCATCGCCGTCACATGCCGTGCCGAATCACCTGAAGAATGCACCCACGCGCCTGATGAAAACACTCGATTATGGCCAGGGTTATCAGTACGACCACGATTCGGACGAGGGCGTGGCATTGTCACAGACCGGATTTCCCGAGAGCATGACACCGGTCTCGTACTACAGGCCGGTTGACCGGGGTCTTGAAAGTCGTATCAGGGAAAAACTTGACTATATTCGATCACGACGTTATCCGGATCTTGACCGCAAATAATCGTTCGGCAGGGTGGTAAAAGCCATCCGATTTGCGGACAATGCACGGTTTGTCTTACACGATTCGGAACCACCATGCTAGATCCCAAATTATTCCGTCATGACCCGGAGATGATTGCACGCAATCTGGCCAGGCGCGGACTCGATCTTGATATCGAGCGATACCAGACACTCGAACAGCAGCGAAAGCAGATTCAGCTGGATACAGAGTCATTGCAGAATCGCCGCAAGACCGAATCGAAGTCCATCGGTCAGGCCAAGGCTCGCGGTGAGGATATTCAGCCATTGCTTGATGCCGTCAGTGAAATCGGCTCGCAACTGGATCAGAAGGCAGCAGAACTGGCTGATATCCAGAGTGCCATGCACGATTTCATGGCCGTGTTGCCCAATCTGCCGGCAGAAGACGTGCCCGACGGCAAGGACGAGAATGACAATGTCGAGGTTCGTTCATGGGGAACACCACCAACACTGGATTTCGAGGCACTTGATCACGTCGATCTGGGATCACGCCTGGGCGGCATGGACAGTGAAGTGGCCGCAAACATGGCCGGTTCCAGATTCACGCTGTTGCAGGGTGATCTGGCTCGGCTGCACCGTGCCATCGCTCAGTTCATGCTCGACCTGCATACCGAAGAGCATGGTTACACCGAGATGAATGTGCCACTGATTGCCAATCAGGACACCATGTACGGTTCAGGGCAGTTGCCCAAGTTCGCTGACGATGCCTTCCAGACGGATGAGGAGCCCCCGCGGTACCTGATTCCGACCGCCGAAGTCTCGCTGGCCAACCTGGTGGCCGATTCAATCGTCGAACCTGAGCAGTTGCCGATGAAAGTGACGGCCCATACACCCTGTTTCCGCAAGGAGGCGGGAAGTTACGGACGCGATACGCGTGGCATGATTCGCCAGCATCAGTTCGAGAAAGTCGAACTGGTACAGATCGTCAGACCAGAACAATCGGTTGCAGCGCTTGAAGAACTGACCGGTCATGCCGAGAAGGTACTGCAATTGCTGGAACTGCCGTACCGCGTGGTTGTGTTGTGTACGGGTGATATGGGATTCAACTCGGAGAAGACCTATGACCTTGAAGTCTGGCTACCAGGTCAGCAAGCCTACCGTGAGATCTCCTCATGCTCGAACTGCGGTGATTTCCAGGCCAGACGCATGCTGGCCCGGTGGCGAAACCCGGAAACCGGCAAGCCCGATCTGGTGCATACGCTGAACGGTTCGGGTCTGGCCGTGGGCAGGAGTCTGATTGCCGTGATGGAAAACTATCAGCAGGCCGACGGATCGATCGTCATTCCCGAGGCGCTTCAGAAATACATGGGTGGCAAAACGAAAATTGCCTGACCACCGGGTGGTGATCAGGCAATTGGATGGTCAGATCAGGCGGGCATTGTTCTCATGCCCGTCTTCTGAATCAGCGAGCTAGTCTTCGCCCATGAAGGCCATCAGCAGATGCAGCAGGCTCATGAAAATGTTGTACATCATCACGTACAGGGTTACGGTCGCTGTGATGTAGTTGGTCTCACCACCACGCACGATCTGCTGTGTCTGCCACATGATGACGCCACTGGCGAGAATCATGAATGCCGATGAAATGGCCAGTCCGAGTGCCGGAATCTGGAAGAACATGTTGGCAATCGCAGCGATGAAGGCGACCAGAATACCGATGCCGAGAAACTTGATGGTTCCCGACAGGTCCTTCTTGGTGGTCAGTGCAATACCTGACATGGTCAGGAAGATAACGCCTGTGCCGCCAAGTGCCAGCATCACCAGCTCAGTTCCATTGGACATTTGCGTCGACACCATGTTAACGATGGGGCCGAGAAACATGCCGATGAACCCAGTAAGCGCGAATACCAGAACAATGCCGAATGCGCTGTTACGTGCGGCATGGGTGCCGAAAAGCAATGCGAAATAGCCAATCAGGAAAATCCACGGACTCATGATGGGCATGTTCATGGCAGTTGCCAACCAGGCTGTGAATGCACTGAACAGCAGGGTCATGGACAACAGCATGTAGGTGTTGCGCAATACCTTGTTGGTTTGTAGTGCGGAAACTTCTGAGTATTGTACAGAAGGGTTGTGATCCATTGATTTTACCTCGTCAGATTATCAGGTTAAGGCCTTACGACGTCAGACAGCCCGTCTTTGTAATTGTTCCTGTAAACAGTATCGCAAATCGTATCGAAATACGATCATTTTGAACAGGATTTCGTTGCCTTGGTCGGCTGTCCCATACCCTGATGTTTGTGACATTTTCAACAAACTCAAGGGTATTGGGCACAGTGATGTGCGAGTACGAATAAAGCAAGTGTCAGATGTCATGAATAGCCTGCTCACAGGCTACGCCTGTTCGTGGTCTCGCTTGGCTCGGCTCGAACAAGGGTGCGAATCCTGATCAACCTGTGCGTTGAGGCTTCGATGGGAATTGCTAGATATGGGTGCCATTGTTTGGATGGTGCACAGATGTGACTCGGGATTACAACGCACATCCGTGTGCGTTGCCCTGCGGGTTCCCTTCGGTCATGAAAAATCGTTCCCGACGATTTTTTGCCGCAGCCTTTGGCTGCAGCGGTCTCGCTGCGCTCGGCTCGAACGAGGGGTCGAATCCAGCTCAACCTGTCCGCCATCATAAAAAAGGCCGCTTGATGCGGCCTTTTGTATGATGGCGGAGAGGGTGGGATTGCCGTGGCCTGCGGCCACTCTCACAGGCTTCGCCTGTTCGCGGTCTCGCACTGCTATTCGCAGTGCTCGGCTCGAACGAGGGTTTGAATCCATATCAACCTGTCCACAATCATAAAAAAGGCCGCTGAGTGCGGCCTTTTGTATGATGGCGGAGAGGGTGGGATTGCCGTGGCCTGCGGCCACTCTCACAGGCTTCGCCTGTTCGCGGTCTCGCACTGCTATTCGCAGTGCTCGGCTCGAACGAGGGTTTGAATCCATATCAACCTGTCCACAATCATAAAAAAGGCCGCTGAGTGCGGCCTTTTGTATGATGGCGGAGAGGGTGGGATTGCCGTGGCCTGCGGCCACTCTCACAGGCTTCGCCTGTTCGCGGTCTCGCACTGCTATTCGCAGTGCTCGGCTCGAACGAGGGTTTGAATCCATATCAACCTGTCCACAATCATAAAAAAGGCCGCTGAGTGCGGCCTTTTGTATGATGGCGGAGAGGGTGGGATTCGAACCCACGAAGGGCTATTAACCCTTGCTGGTTTTCAAGACCAGTGCATTCAACCGCTCTGCCACCTCTCCTGATGTCTTGTGGTGTCTGGGCGATTTTGCTCAGGCGGCGAATAATATCTGAAAATCGACGGGGAATACACACTCCAGACAAAAAAAACTGAAATTATTTTGCCACTGTAGACGTTACATACTGTGATGTGATGTCTGTACCGGATCTGGCGGGGTTATTGGGATGAACAGGGCCCTGATTCTGCGATCACCTACAGCAGAATTCACACAATCCTTACAATTCGGTCCCCGGGCCTGGCAGAGTTGTCACAGGTGTGCATGCTATACTGGCCCGGCTGCTGCTGAATGAGAAGGAACTCACATCAAGCACGTCTTCTGGTGAAAGACGGGGTATTTGCCGGCTGCGGTTACAGGACGCATGCAACCGGTGAATCTCAAACTGGGGTATCAGATGCAATCAGCAGGTACACATTCAGGAGCATTTCGTTCCTGTCGCGGACTCAACACGGCACATCCACTTTTGTCTGCCATAATACTCTTGGGCCTGCTGATTTTCAGTCCGCTCCACGCCAGCAACTCACAGCCAACGATCTTTCATGTCCCGTTCGTCGAGAATACGGGGCAGTATTATTCCGATATCCGCTACTTTACCCGGACATTCAATGGCGTCACGGGTGTCTATCCCGACGGGACGATCTACTACAGCCTCAGTGATCCTGACTCCAGCAAACAATTGCGCGTGACCGAACGCGCTGTGACAGACGAGCCCGATGGGCTCATCGTCCAGGGCAGTGGTGTCACACCGACGCGAGTCAGTTATTTCAGAGGGTCGGATCCATCACGTTGGCGCAGCCAGCTACCGACTTATGATCGTATCGACCTGGGCGAGGTGGCCGATGGGATCAGCATGGTGCTGGTGGCCCGGGGTGATTCGGTCGAGAAACTGTTCACGCTTGATCCGGGCAGTGATGTGAGTGATCTCGCGCTCGACATCACCACACACAGGCCATTGACGATCGATGATTCAGATCGTCTGTCGGTGACAACAGTCAACGGAATCATTGCCTTCAGTCGGCCGATTGCCTGGCAGGTGATCGACGGCACCAGACGGCCAGTCGATGTGGATTATTCAATCGTGGCTAGTAACCGCTACGGATTCAGGCTGGGTCAGTACGATACCGCCCATGCCGTGATCATTGACCCCCTGCTGCAGTCAACCTATTACGGCGGCAGTGCCGGCGATACCGTGCAGGATCTGGTGGTCAGTGACGAGGATCGCGTGCTGGTCGCCGGATTTACCGCGTCGGCAGATCTGCCGGGGGCCGGCGGCGGTCCCAATGGCTCCACCGATGGCTATGTCATGGCGCTGGATGATGAAATCCGAACCTTTGTCAGCGCAATATATCTGGGCGGAGATGATGATGACCGCATTCACGGCATGGATGTGGATGATGCCGGTGCGGTTTACGTGACCGGGCAGACTGGCTCGTCAAATTTCCCATTCTCGACTGCCTACGGCAACCCGGCCGGTACCAGCATGTTCGTGACCCATATCGACAAGGATCTGTCGGGCATTGTCGAATCGATCATCATCGGTGGATCAGCCACTGACGCGGGACGCGGTATCGTGGTGTATCCCGGCAACGATATCTACATTACCGGAGAAACGGCCTCGGGCGACATGCCCACCAACGGCAGTTCCTGGGATCAGTTCAACAATGGTGGTGTGGATGCCTTCGTCGCGGGATTCGACGGTGCACTCAACCTGCAGTTCACCACATACATCGGTGGTGACAACAGTGATGCCGGTCTGAGTATTGGCTATGGTCCGGTCAGCGGTGACATCGTCATTGCCGGCTATAATGACAATGGGGGTTACCCCACTACGGGTGGTGTCGTGCAAACCGGCGCGGCTGGCATGCGCGATTCTGTAATCTCGGTGTTCTCGCCAAACCTGGATACCCTGCGAGCGTCAAGCTATCACGGTGGCACCTTCAATGAACAGATCAATGATCTTGTCCTGCTGCCTGGTGATGATACGGCCTTCGTCATCGGATCCACACAATCGACCAGCCTGCCCGGAGCTGGAGGTGGCTTTCAGTCAACCAATGAAGGGCTCGCCGATGCCTTCATCGCCTCGTTCAAGCTGGACTTGATGGCCGTGACTGATTTCACCTTCGTCGGTGGCGAGGGAAGTGAGGATGGAAACAGAATCGCCATCGATAACAACGGGCGCGTCTATGCCACCGGGCAAACCGGTTCCAGTAACTTTCCAGCTTCGGCTTCGGCCTATGACACCACACTGAATGGTGGCAGCGATGCCTTCATCATCACGCTGCCATCAGATCTCAGGTTCAATGGCTCGACGGCCTCGTATCTGGGGGGCAGTGCTGCCGAACTTGGCCACGGCGTGGGCTGGTCTGCGGGTCTCAATCGTGTATTTTTCGCCGGCGATACCTCATCGGGCGATTTTCCACTTGTAGGCAGCCCCGTGCAGTCTGGCAACAATGGCGTTGTCGATAACTACATCGCCATGTTCAGCATCGATCTGGCCGCCAGCGTGCTCCAATTTGCGTCGTCCAGTTACAACGAATCGGAAGCGGCGGGCACCAGCAGTATCGCCGTACGCCGAATCGGGTCGACTGCCGGCATCGTCTCTGTTACCTGCTCGACCAGCAATGGTACAGCCAGTGCCGGCAGTGATTACACCACGACCAATCAGATGCTGAACTGGGCAGATGGTGATGGCACCGACAAGTTCTGCACCATCCCGATCAACGATGATCTGTTTGACGAGACCAATGAGACGGTCAATCTGGCACTGGTAAACCCGGTCGGTGCCGGTCTCGGTGATCAGTCGAATGCCGTCATGAATATCATTGACAACGATGGCCCTGCAGTCAGCCTGAACATCAGTGCCGGATCAATGCCGGAGAACGGCGGTAATGTGACCGTCACGGCAATTCTCGATGCAACGTCGCCACAGAACGTTATCGTCAATCTGGGATTCTCGGGAGCAGCGGACAACGGTCTCGATTATCTGCCTGACAGCAGCTCGATCATTGTCTTGAGTGGCAGCACCTCCGGCCAGGTCGTTATTGCCGCCCTGGATGATGATATCGATGATGATGATGAGAACATTGATGTGGATATCCTCAGCGTCAACAACGGTACTGAATCGGGTGTTCAGCAGGTGTCGGCCAACATCACCGATGATGATACAGCCGGTTTCCTCATCATGCCGGTGAGTGGACTGATCACGGATGAATCAGGCACCACGGATACCTTTTCTGTCGAGCTGACCTCCGAACCACTGGATGATGTGAGTGTTCCGCTGTTTCCTTCCGATGCCATGGAAATCACTACCGATACAACCAATCTGGTGTTCACGGCAACCGACTGGAACCTGCCCCAGATTGTGACGGTCCGGGGTGAAATGGACAGCCGTATCGACGGTGACCAGCTCGAATTTGTCGACATTCAACCGGTCAGTTCCACCGACAGCCTGTACAACGGCCTCGATCCGGTCAATGTCAGTGTGACCAATATCGACATCGACGGTAATACGGTGAGCATCTTCAATGACGCCAATGGCAATGAGCCGGCAGCCAACGGACGATTCGAGGTCAGGCTGGACACGCCCACGCTCAGCGACAGTGATACCGTTATCTCTTACTCGATCGCCGGTTCGGCCACGGCTGGCGATGATTATCAGGCGCTGTCAGGTTCGGTCACCATCCCGTTCAATACCCAGAACACCTTCATTGATATCACGGTATTCGATGACCTGATCGACGAAGATACCGAGCAGGTCACCGTCACACTCTCGGGTACGGATAATCCGGCTATTGGCATCAGCAGCCTGAACATGATGGCTGATGTCGATATCGATGATAACGACACTGCTGGTGTCAGTGTGGTACCCAGTGGTGGTCTGGTCACGGATGAAGGCGGCGGACCGGACTTTTTCAATGTGTCGCTGTTCACCGAGCCACTCAACAATGTCACCATCAATCTGTCCAGCTCTGATGCCGGTGAGGGCACGGTGATGCCCACCAGCCTGGTGTTCACGCCGCTGGACTGGAACATCGATCAGCAAGTGGATGTCCAGGGTGTCGACGATCTGGTTGATGACGGTGACCAGCCCTACAGCATACTGACCAGCGCCAACAGTACAGACAGCAAGTACAACGGTATTCCCGTCAGCAATGTAGGCGTGATTAATCTCAACGATGACTTTGCCGGCGTGATTCTGGTGCTCACCTCGCCAGACACAGCCAGTGATGAAGCCGGTGATACCGTGAGCTTTGATGTGCAGCTGGCATCACAGCCGGTTAATCCGGTTACTGTGACATTTGCCAGTGACGACCCTAGCGAAGGCGTGCCGGACTCAGCTGGTCTGGTGTTCAATTCACTCAACTGGAACATCGCTCAGCCCATCACGGTCACCGGTCAGGACGATGATATTGATGACGACGACGTACCCTACACATTGCTGGTCGGTATCAGCACGACCGATCCTGCATACAGCCTGGTTGATCCGCCCGATGAGCCGCTGATCAATCTGGATGACGATCTGGCAGGCATCATTCTGGTGCCGGGTGGTGGCTTGTTCACCAATGAGTTCGGAGCCATGGACAGCTTCACCATCGAACTTGCCACAGAGCCACTGAGCCCGGTATCGATCAACCTGGGCTCGAACACGCCTGGAGAGGCCGTGACCGATCTCAGCAACGTGATGTTTGATGCCGGCAACTGGAATATGCCTCAGACCATCACGGTAACCGGTGTTGATGATCCGGTAATTGATGGTGATGTGGCCTATGACATCGTCATCGGTATCGCCAGTTCGGCAGATCCGGTCTATAACGGATTTGATGCACCCGATGTCAGTGGCCTCAACCAGGACAACGATTTTGCTGACATCCTCGTATCGCCGCTGAGTCTGGAAACCGATGAATCGGGCAATATGGATAGTTTCAGTGTGGTGCTCAATTCACAGCCAATTGGCCCAGTTGACATCAATCTGACCAACACCGACCCCACCGAAGGCAGCCTCGACACAGCCATGCTGCAGTTCACCCCTGGCGACTGGGACATGCCCCAGGTGGTGACTGTGACCGGCGTTGATGACAATGTCATCGACAACGACATTGCCTACTCGGTCATCCTGGAACCGGCCAGCAGTCCGGATCCGGACTACAACAATTTCGACGCCTTCGATGTGGCCGTCAACAATCTCGACCTGGATACCACTACGGTCAGTATTGCGGGCTTGCTGAATGCAGCCGAACCGTCCACGCCAGGGCAATTCGAGGTCTCGCTGAACTTCGGTATTACAGTGGATGTTGATGTCGATGTGGATTACAGCGTCTTTGGCAGCGCCACGGAAGGCACCGATTACAGCAGTCTGGGCGGCACGGTGACCATCTTTGCCGGCAACAGCTCCGCATTCATCGATATCTTCCCAATCGATGACATGACTGCCGAGGGTGATGAGAACGTGTTTATCCAGATCCTGTCCACCAATCGGCCACCGGTAACCATCGAATCGGTCGAGGACACGGATAACATCGAGTTGACGGATGATGACATGGCTGGCGTGATACCGATACCTGCCGGTCCATTTACCACGGCGGAAGACGGCACGGTGGACAGCTTTGATGTCAGCCTGGCATCGGTACCACTCAGCAATGTCACTATCAGTTTTTCCAGTACCAATTCGGGCGAAACCACAGTTTCGCCGACCAACGTGATGTTCACGCCTGGTGACTGGAATATCCCCCAGACGGTCACGCTGACGGGTGTGGATGATCCGATTGATGACGATGATGTGGTCCTGATGATCACTGCGACGACATCGAGTGCCGACCCGTTCTACAACGGATTGCCGTTGTCACCGCTGACGGTGACCAATCTGGATGATGACACCGTTGGTGTCGATGTGATTCCGAATTTCGGACTGCTCACTGGCGAAGATGGCACGACCGACAGCTTCGATGTCTCGCTCAAGACCCAGCCTCTGGCCGATGTGATGATTTCTCTGGTGTCTGACAACCCGGCAGAAGGCGTGCCGGTGGTATCCGGGCTGACGTTCAATACACTCAACTGGAACATTCCGCAAACCGTGATCGTCAATGGCGTCGACGATGCCGTTGATGATGGTGATGTGGGATACTCGATTGTCACTGCTGCCACCTCGTCAGATCTGCTGTACAACGGTATCGCAGTCGATGATCCGACGCTGACCAATATCGATGATGACGCAACAGGCATCGATGTGAATCCACTGGCCGGACTGATGACCACCGAAGCGGGCGGTACGGCTCAGTTCATGGTGGTGCTCGAATCCGAGCCGCTCAGTGATGTGATGATTCCCCTGCTCAGTGACACACCCGCAGAGGGCACACCGGATACAGCGATGCTGACCTTCACGGCGGCCGACTGGGACCAGGTTCAGACCGTCACGGTGACTGGCGCCGATGATGACGTTGTCGACGGAAATGTGGTCTACAACATCCAGCTCGGCACGACGTCGAGTCTGGATCCTGCCTATGACAATCTCGATCCACCCGATGTCAATCTGCAGAATCTTGATGACGATGTGGCCAGCATCCAGGTCATGCCAACAATAGGCCTGACCACCACCGAAGCCGGTGGTACGGCCAGCTTCATGGTGGTGCTGACATCCGAACCGACAGCCGTGGTGACAATCAATGTCAGTAGTGACACACCGACGGAAGGCACACCGGACACCGCCATGCTGTCCTTCGACGCAGTTGACTGGAATATCGCGAAAACAGTCATCATCACGGGACAGGATGATGTGGTGGCCGATGGTGATATTGCCTACAACATCATCCTGGCCACGGCTGCCAGCGCCGACCCAAACTACAATGGTCTGGATCCTACGGATGTCAGTGTGACCAATACCGACAACGAGGTTGCCGGCGTCAGTGTCAATCCGACCAGCGGCCTGGTGACCACCGAAGCCGGTGGCACGGACAGTTTCGATGTGGTGCTGAACACCATGCCGACGGCGGATGTGGTGATCAGCCTGTCCAGCAGCAACGCTGCCGAGGGCGTGCCAAGCCCGACCAGCCTGACGTTCACGACCGGTGACTGGAACATGGCGCAGACGGTGACGGTCACGGGTGTCGACGATGCGGTCAGCGACGGCGATGTCGGCTACAGCATCATCACCTCACTGAGCAGCAGCGATCTGACCTACAACGTGATTGATCCTGCTGATGTCAGTGTCAGCAACACCGATGACGATGTGGTGGGCATCAACGTGGTGCCGGTCGCCGGTCTGATCACCGATGAAGGCGGTGGCAGCGCCATGTTCGATGTGGTGCTTAACTCACAGCCACTGGCCGATGTGAGCATCGGGCTGTCCAGCAGCGATACCGGTGAGGGCACCGTCGGCAGCAGCTCTCTGACCTTCATGCCGGGTGACTGGGACATGCCACAGACGGTGACGGTCACTGGCGTGGCTGATGCACAGATCGACGGTGATCAGCCCTACACGGTGATCACCGCGGCAGCCAGCAGCACCGATCCGGCCTACAACGGCCTGGACCCGATGGATGTGAGTGTCAGCAACACCGACACCGATACCACAACCGTCAGTGTCACCGGAACCGCCAATGCGGCAGAACCGGGTACGGACGGCAGTTTCAGCGTCACGCTGGATGGTGGCATCACGGCGACCGTTCCAGTAGCAGTGACCTATACGGTGACGGGAACGGCCACGGCCGGTAATGATTACACAGCGCTCAGTGGCAGCGTCATCATCGGAGCCGGATCGGCCAGTGCGCCGGTGGCCGTGGTGGTCAGCGATGACCCGGTGGCCGAGGGTACAGAGACCGTTCAATTGAATCTGAGTGGAACCGATCAGGCGGCGATCACCGTCAGTGGTGTGTCCGGCATGGACAGCATCGATATCACAGACAACGACACGGCCGGCTTCACGGTGACGCCAACGGCCGGGCTGACCACGACAGAGGCGGGCGGTACAGCCTCGTTCACGGTGGTGCTCGATACCCAGCCGACGGCATCGGTCTCGGTGAGTCTGGCCAGTTCGGACAGCACCGAGGGCAGCGTCAGCCCGGCGGCCCTGAGTTTTACCACGGGTAACTGGGATACGGCGCAGATGGTAACGGTGACGGGTATCGATGATGCCGAGGATGACGGCGATGTGGCCTACAGCATCACGACCAGTGCCAGCAGCGGCGATGCGATTTACGATGCACTCGATCCGGCCGATGTGTCGGTCAGCAATACCGATAACGACACCGCCGGTGTCAGCGTAACACCCACCTCGGGTCTGGTGACCACTGAAGCCGGTGGCACGGACAGTTTCCAGGTGGTGCTGGAGACTCAGCCGACGCTGGATGTGGTGATCAACCTGAGCAGCTCTGATGCGGGCGAGGGCACGCCGAGTCCGGCCAGCCTGACCTTCACCACGGGTAACTGGAACGTGATCCAGACGGTGACGGTGACCGGTCAGGATGATGCCGAAGACGATGGCGATGTGGCGTACAGCATCATCACGGCCATGTCGACAGCCGATCCAGTGTACACACTGATCGACCCGGCCGATGTGGCAGCAAGCAACAGCGATAACGATACGGCAGGTGTCAGCGTCACGCCGACCTCGGGCCTGGTGACCACCGAAGCCGGTGGCACGGACAGTTTCGATGTGGTGCTGAACACCATGCCGACGGCGGATGTGGTGATCAGCCTGTCCAGCAGCAACGCTGCCGAGGGCATGCCAAGCCCGGCCAGCCTGACGTTCACGACCGGTGACTGGAACATGGCGCAGACGGTGACGGTCACGGGTGTCGACGATGCGGTCAGCGACGGCGATATCGGCTACAGCATCATCACCTCACTGAGCAGCAGCGATCTGACCTACAACGTGATTGATCCTGCTGATGTCAGTGTCAGCAACACCGATGACGATGTGGTGGGCATCAACGTGGTGCCGGTCGCCGGTCTGATCACCGATGAAGGCGGTGGCAGCGCCATGTTCGATGTGGTGCTTAACTCACAGCCACTGGCCGATGTGAGCATCGGGCTGTCCAGCAGCGATACCGGTGAGGGCACCGTCGGCAGCAGCTCTCTGACCTTCATGCCGGGTGACTGGGACATGCCACAGACGGTGACGGTCACTGGCGTGGCTGATGCACAGATCGACGGTGATCAGCCCTACACGGTGATCACCGCGGCAGCCAGCAGCACCGATCCGGCCTACAACGGCCTGGACCCGATGGATGTGAGTGTCAGCAACACCGACACCGATACCACAACCGTCAGTGTCACCGGAACCGCCAATGCGGCAGAACCGGGTACGGACGGCAGTTTCAGCGTCACGCTGGATGGTGGCATCACGGCGACCGTTCCAGTAGCAGTGACCTATACGGTGACGGGAACGGCCACGGCCGGTAATGATTACACAGCGCTCAGTGGCAGCGTCATCATCGGAGCCGGATCGGCCAGTGCGCCGGTGGCCGTGGTGGTCAGCGATGACCCGGTGGCCGAGGGTACAGAGACCGTTCAATTGAATCTGAGTGGAACCGATCAGGCGGCGATCACCGTCAGTGGTGTGTCCGGCATGGACAGCATCGATATCACAGACAACGACACGGCCGGCTTCACGGTGACGCCGACGGCCGGGCTGACCACGACAGAGGCGGGCGGTACAGCCTCGTTCACGGTGGTGCTCGATACCCAGCCGACGGCATCGGTCTCGGTGAGTCTGGACAGTTCGGACAGCACCGAGGGCAGCGTCAGCCCGGCGGCCCTGAGTTTTACCACGGGTAACTGGGATACGGCGCAGATGGTAACGGTGACGGGTGTCGATGATGCCGAGGATGACGGCGATGTGGCCTACAGCATCACGACCAGTGCCAGCAGCGGCGATGCGATTTACGATGCACTCGATCCGGCCGATGTGTCGGTCAGCAATACCGATAACGACACCGCCGGTGTCAGCGTAACACCCACCTCGGGTCTGGTGACCACTGAAGCCGGTGGCACGGACAGTTTCCAGGTGGTGCTGGAGACTCAGCCGACGCTGGATATGGTGATCAACCTGAGTAGCTCTGATGCGGGCGAGGGCACGCCGAGTCCGGCCAGCCTGACCTTCACCACGGGTAACTGGAACGTGATCCAGACGGTGACGGTGACCGGTCAGGATGATGCCGAAGACGATGGCGATGTGGCGTACAGCATCATCACGGCCATGTCGACAGCCGATCCGGTGTACACACTGATCGACCCGGCCGATGTGGCAGCAAGCAACAGCGATAACGATACGGCCGGTGTCAGTGTCACGCCGACAGCGGGCCTGGTGACCACCGAAGCCGGTGGCACGGACAGTTTCGATGTGGTGCTGAACACCATGCCGACGGCGGATGTGGTGATCAGCCTGTCCAGCAGCAACGCTGCCGAGGGCGTGCCAAGCCCGACCAGCCTGACGTTCACGACCGGTGACTGGAACATGGCGCAGACGGTGACGGTCACGGGTGTCGACGATGCGGTCAGCGACGGCGATGTCGGCTACAGCATCATCACCTCACTGAGCAGCAGCGATCTGACCTACAACGTGATTGATCCTGCTGATGTCAGTGTGACCAATACGGACAACGATTCAGCCATGTTCACCCTGCAGGGCATTACCAATCTGGAGGTCAGCGAGGATGGCGTGGGCACCAATTTCGGGGTCATGCTGAATGCCCAGCCCACCGCAGATGTCACAATCGATCTCAGCAGCAGCGATGAGACCGAAGGCGTGGTCTTTCCAGCGAGCATGACGTTCACGACAAGCAACTGGAATTCGATTCAGCTGGCCAATATCTTTGCCCAGGATGATCAGATCATCGACGGCGATGTGCAATTCAATATCATCACCTCCGATGCCATGAGTGCTGACATGAATTATGACGGACTGGTGGTGCCGGATGTGCCGGTGATCAACCGTGACAACGATGCGGCAGGTTTCACCGTGCTGCCCAGCAATGGCCTGATTACATCGGAAACCGGTGGCTCGACCGGCTTCAGAGTAAACCTGAACGCACCGCCAGTTGCCGATGTGACGATCGATTTGTCCAGTTCGGACGAAACCGAGGGCCAGGTGATGACCAGTACATTGACATTCACGGTGGCAGACTGGTCAGTGTCGCAATTCGTCCAGGTCAATGGCATGGATGATGGCATGCCGGATGGAAATCAGAGTTACCGTGTGCTGACTCATCCTGCCACGAGTACGGATCCGAACTACAATGGCATGGATGCCGTTGATGTCTCCATCATCAATACCGATGACGAAACGGCAACGATCATCATCACGCCTGTCGATTCACTGGTGACTGACGAATCCGGTCAGACAGCGACATTCAGTGTGGTACTGAGCAGGCAGCCATCAGCAGATGTCAGTCTTGATCTGCGCAGTTCCGATACTACCGAAGGCACGGTCAGTCCGTCCATGGCAGGCTTTACTGCTGCAAACTGGCAGGTTCCTCAAACCATCACTGTCACCGGTGTGGATGATGCCATTATCGATGGTGATCAGGCCTATTCGATTCTGACCGACCCGGCTGTTTCCACTGATCCGGCGTTCAACGGCCTGGATGCTGACAATGTCAGTGTGAATAACCGGGACAATGATGTCAGTGCAGCTGATCTGCGCATCGAGAAGAGCAATGGACTCACCGATGTCGCGCCGGGACAGATGGTGACCTATCTGATCACGGTCAGTAATGTCGGCAGTCAGGATATTGTCGATGCCCGTGTCACCGATTTCGTGCCATTCGAGCTGATCGCACCGGTATGGACCTGCAGCGGAATCGGAGGCGGATTGTGTACAGCCTCGGGTGAAGGCGATATCGATGAACTGGTCACACTACCGGTCGGTGCGATGGTCGAATTCATGCTGACAGCCACAGTCGATGCGGACAGTACCATCGTGTCCAACACGGCTTCTGTGGAAACGCCGATCGGCTTTATCGATGGCAATCTGCTGGATAATGAGGCCACTGATTCGGATACCGTATCGCTGGTCATCTTTACCGACGGCTTCGAAGACATGCTGGTGGTGATGAAGACAGCGTCGGGTGTGTTCCTGCTGCATCAGGATGTCACTGCAGGTCTGAGCTCGGTACCATCAACGGCTGAATTTTCCAATGAACTCGGTGTTGATGACGGTATCCAGGTCAGGCGTGCACGCGATGGTGCGCTTCGTTATCGCCACTATGTCCATGATCAGTTCACAGGTGAGCTTGAATTGAGCGAGTGGTTACACATCCTGCCAGAACAGCTGGTTGATGAGTCGTTTGCACCAGTGACGGGTGAATCAACCGATCAGTGACAAATGACATTGAATCTTGCATGATCCAGGACCGGGCAGGCATCATCCCAGCTGTCTGTTGATGCAGATAACCTGGCGTCTGGAGACGACTGTATGACAACACTGGATGGATTTCTCGAACAGATCAGCAAGCGCCGCAGTTCAGATAGCGTGTTCAATCCTTACGCTGAGAGCACAGCTGAGACCGGCAAGGTCAGCAGCAGCAACGGTGATCATCTGCGGCAGGCCAGGACAAGCCAGATGGCCAATCTGTCTCTCTATCTGCATGATCTTGCCCGGCAACCGGGAACTGATCTGATGCTCATCGGTGAAGCACCCGGTTATCACGGCTGTGCCCAGTCGGGAATTCCGTTCACAGGGATGCGCCAGATTACTGATCAGCCCACGGCCCAGTTGCGCCGTATTGCTCCCGGTTTGTGCATGAGCTCGGCCAGCTCGCCGTCAGAACGTTCAGCCGATGCGATCTGGAGTGTGATTCAGGAAAGGCAGTGTAACGTACTGATCTGGAATGCATTTCCGTTCCATCCTCACGAACTGAATCGGCCAGACAGTAACCGCAAGCCACGTGCTGCTGAATTGATCGAGGGCAGGGAATACCTAGATTCACTGATCAGTCTGTTTCAACCTGCCTGTGTGGTCAGTGTCGGACGGGTCGCTGAGCGCGCCCTGTCATCAGTCCTGCCTGAATCGGCCTATGAGACGGTTCGCCATCCATCGTTTGGCGGCAAGACAGAATTCACCTGCAAAATGGAACGAATTCTCGATTCCAGGGGATTTTCACGCCTGGCCGTCAATGCCTGAGTGTCTGCTGTCTGCATATCGGGCAGGCACGCTGGCTGTTTGACCTCAGATCAGTGGCAGCGCACTAGAATTCGAATCTGAGACCACCATTGATTGTCCAGCGATCAAACCCGGACAGACCGATTGTATTCTGGTAGTTGATATAGGCCTGCTTGCCATTGGACATGATATACACCAGTCCGATGCCGACAGTACCGTAGTTCACGTCAGGATCATCCGAGTCGACAAAGAAGGAGGTGCCGGCTGCGGAACCGATGATCTGTGAATCGATGTCAAAATCATCATTCCTTGATTCATGATGATAGGCCACACTGAACTGTGGTGTCAGTACACCGTTGGCAAGGCTGATGATTCGGGATGCACTGAACGATGCCGTCAGCAACAGCGATTCAACGTCCTGTTCGTCATAACTCAATGCCAGATCGGTGCCTGTTTCGGTAAAGCCGTCGATCGTGCCGTCAGTGAGACTGATACTGGCCGATGGGGTGAAGTTCCAGCTGTTCCGGTTGATGTTGTAGCCGAATGAAATGGCAGCAGAAACCTGATCGGCACCAGTGCTTCCGCGCGCAATCTCATCAACGGTCAGGTTGCCGATGGTGAAATTGAGCGGCCTCAACTGTTCGAAATCGTAATCCGAATAACTCAGTCGGCCATCAATATAGAATCGTTCATTCGGGTAGAAACTGGCAAAGGTATGCAGTGTAAATCCATCAGTCTCCAGTGAGCCGCCGTCATTGTAATCCGATTCGAAATCGGCATAGCCCAGCGCGACACCGATCACAGATCGGCCGGAAGGTCGATAATCAAAGCCTGCCGTGATGCCGTAGGTGTCAAAATCGAACCCAACTTCCCGTGTGGACGGGTCCTTCTCACCGGCTGAAACCGTACCATTGACAAAAAAGCCCCATGGCTTGACCAGGTCACTCGATGCAATTACCGGTTCATCGGAGTTCTGCATGAAGGCCAGAGGCAGTGTCTGATCGGCATAGCGCAGTGTCAGGCCATTGAGTGAAAGACCAGTGGCACCGTTGCGATTTTCTGCCATACGGGTATTGATATTGCTGAACTGTACCGATGATGCTTCGGTCATCGATGTGTGCTGGGTCACCGTTTGTCGACCGATAACCGATACGATGGCATTGGATACTTCACTGTTGCGTCCTTCATCCAGTGCATCATCAATCTCGCGACACAGACTGGTGACGTTGTCGGTTGGACTGCCACACAGCCTGGCGACGGCGATCAGATTGTCTGTCACGCCGGGATCGGGGTTGTCACCGAGTGCATCCTCAAGGCGCTCACTGAAGCTGGATTCATCCGATGTGATAGTGACCTGTGTCGATTCAGAGGCGCTGTTGTTGCCGGGATTGCTGTCCTGTGACTGTGTCATCACCGTGGCAGTGGCCGTGATCGAACCAGAGACTGCCGGCGTCAACACAGAAACGGTGAGAAGCGATTGTGTTGATGGCAGGAAATCGCCATTGAACTGACAGTCAAGGCTGCTGTTCTGGTTCTGACAAGTCCAGTTGACCGCTGAAATCGAGCTAATGACGGCACCTGCGCTCAATGTGGCCGACAGACTGACATTCTGGCCTTCACCCGGGCCGTCGTTGATGACATTGATCAGGTAGTCCACGCTGCTTTCGGTTCTGACCGGGTCGGCCGAATCGGCTATCGTCAGGCGCATGTCAGCCGGGTTGCCGCTGCCATCGATGCTGGTAGAAGCGCTGGCCATGTTGTTGTCTGTAAAGGGGTCGGGCAGGGCAGAAGTGATGGTGGCCTGATTCAGCAGATTTCCGTCACTGATCTGTGTGCTGGTCAACAGTACAATTTCTGCCGTGTCATTGACGGCCAGCGCATTCATGAGGCGACAATCGACGGCGTTGCTGGTTGTGGTGCACGACCAGCCATTGGCATCCACACCGGTCAGCAGGAGCCCATCGGGCAAGGTGTCCAGTACCTGTACATTGATTGCATCCGAGGGGCCGTTGTTGCTGGCCGTCAGGGTATACACCAGAGCCTGTGCCTGGGTCGCGGTTGCGAGATTGACGGACTTGTCCAGCGCGACGTCAGCATTGGCGTTGTTGCTGGCGACCATCACATCAACCGAGGCTGTGTTGTTTGTCGTGTCGTTATCGGGTTCTGCTGCACTGGCTGTCGCCTGGTTCTGGAAATTGCCTTCGGTCTGTCCGGCCGTTGCCTGCAGCACCAGTGTCGTTGTCTGACCACTGGCCAGGGTGCCTGTCAGTGTGCAATTGATCGAAGGCGCAGTTCCGCTGCAGGTCCAGCCCGTACTGCTGCTGCCATCGAAGCTGAATCCGGTCGGGAATGTATCACTGATCTGCACCATGGTCGCATCAAGCGGGCCGTTGTTTGTGAGAGTCAGCACGTAGTCAAAAGCCTGGCCGGGGGCGACTGCAGAGGACGTGACTGTCTTGGTCAGCATCAGGTCTGCACCATCACTTGCAGAGATCAGTGTCGAGGCTGACGAGGTATTGTTGCCTGTATCCACATCGGTTTCAGTTGAGGAAACAGAAGCCGTATTGACGATGATGCCGTCGACATTGGGCGCGAGGGTCTCGATGGTGATGAACGAAGAGCGATTGCCAGTGAATATCGAAGGCAGGTAATCACAGGTGATGATCTGATCACTCTGGTCACAAGACCAGCTGGAACCGTTGATTGATGTCACCACACTGCCTTCGGGCAGGGTGTCTATGACCTGAACGCCTGTGGCCTGACTGCTGCCGCTATTGGTGACACCAATCAGGTAGGCCAGTGCCTCACCGCCATTGACCGATGACTGCAAGGCGCGCTTGTCGATTTTCATGTCGACACCGCCAGCAACCGGCGAGATGGTCACCATGGCAGTATCCGCGTCGTTGGCGGCGTTGACATCGGCTGTCATGACGGCGCTGGCAGTGGCGGTATTGGACGGATTGCCTGCCGTGGTTGCCTGCACCGTGATGTTGATCGGTGCCGTGGATGTGCCGCTTGAGAGGCCGGAACCTGTATACAGGCAATCAACCAGGGGCAGGGAAGCCGACGAACAGCTGAAATCTGGCGAATTGACTGAAACGAAAGTCACCTCCGGAGGCAACACATCCTGAATGATCACATCAACCGTGTCAGATGGCCCGACATTGGTGACTGTGATGTCGTAATCGAAGCTATCGCCCACGAAAGCAGTGCCGACAGACGCCAGCTTGGTAACGGCCAGATCGGCTGAAGGGTCAACCAGTGTGATCAGGTTGGCCTCCTGGCCGGGTACCAGGTCAATGTTGTCGGCAGCGGGATCGGCAAAAACCGTGATGGTATCCTGAGAATTGACCACGGGTGCCGTGAAATTCACCACCACGCTGCTGGTGGTCATGCCTGGAGCGTCCAGCGCGCTGCCGCTGTACAGGCATTCCACGAACGGGCCGACAACAGAACAGGACCAGTCGGTGCCGGATCCACCGGTAAATGGCAGCGGTGTACCCATGCCGTCATGCACATCAATGATCAGCAATGGCATGACGGCACGAGAACCGTCGATGGTCGAGGCCGCCCGGTCAATGTTGGTCATGCTGAAGGTATAACTGAGCGGATCACCAGCCAGGCCGGCGGTGTCACCAGTGACAAGATTGGCCTGCAGCCCGACTCCGCTAGTGGTGGTAATCGTCAGGGGTGACCCTACAACGATATCGGGGGTGTTTGGTGTCAGAGCCAGGTTGGTCTGGATCTGCAACGGTACCGGAGGTGCCGTGACAGGAATAGAGAGCGTTGTCATGCCATTGGCTCCAACAACCGGTCCATTGCAATCAAGTCCACCGGTTATCGGCGTACATACCCAGCCTGCACCGGTGCCTGATCCGAGAAAGACGTCAGCAGAGAATATCATCAGATTGAATGGCATCGATGCATTGCCGGATGTTTCATTGACGGCAATCACATACTGGTACATTTCATTCGGAACCGGTGTGTAACCCGGGTTGCCACCGCCCATCGAATCTGTAGTGCCTGAAAGTTGCAATGTGGCGGATAATCCACTCGAGCTGATATCCGAGCCCAGTGCCTGCCACTGACCGAATGCTGTCGTCGCCGCGGAATTGCCGGAAAAACACAGGCATGTCAGCGTCAGCAACCAGAGAGTGAGTGTGTTAGGTGTTCGAATGCTGTTTTTCTTGGTCTGCATATCAGCCCCCCTGAATCGGCTGATGCCATAGTTTTGTGTTGAAACGGACAATCTGTATCGCGTTTCTCTGCCTGATTGTATCGTGAACCGGCCTGGAAGAAATGCGACCTACAACGGCTGTCGTGAATTGCTGACAGCTTTTCATGCAGGAAACATGACCTTCAATAATCTAGATTTCCTGTCAATTCTATAGTTTAACGTCTTGTTTTACAAAAACATCTCACTTTTCAATCGTTAAATATTGTGTCAGTGATTAAAGAATTGCGGCATCAATGAGAGTGGCTACGGGGAGTTGATGTTACGTGTGGTGAATTTACATTGATCACGGCACACCCCATATATCGATATTCAGGGGCGAGGCCTGTTGGTCAACAGCGCCTGTTTGCAGGGTGTTGGGCGTCCGTGAAAACGGTGATACTATGATGAGCGATACTGTGAGGAGGTTAGGTCATTGATCAGACTCTTGCTTGTTGATGATCATGATATAGTCCGTACCGGAATTGCTCACATCGTCAAGGATCAGCCCGATATCGAGATTGTGGGCGAAGCTGGCGATGGTGAAGAGGCAATTCAGAAGGCCAGGGCAATCAAGCCGGATGTGATTCTGATGGATGTGAACATGCCGGGGCTGGGAGGCCTTGAAGCGACACGTCGTATCACCAAATCATTGCCGGAAATCAAGGTAATTATCCTGACGGTACATTCCGAAGCGCCGTTTCCGACACACCTGCTTGATGCCGGTGCATCAGGCTATCTGACCAAGGGATGTGCTGCGGATGACCTGATCGCGGGTATCCGTTCCACCTACAGGAATGAGCGCTATATCGGCAAGGACATTGCCCAGCGACTTGCTCTGTCACTGCTGCCTGGTGCCGAAAAATCCCCATTTGATGATCTCTCGGCACGGGAAATGGAAGTGATGCTGATGCTGATTCAGGGCATTGAAGTCAACGTTATTTCCGAAAAACTGGCACTCAGTCCCAAAACTGTCAGCACCTACAAATACAGGATTTACGAAAAGCTCGATGTCCGTAACGATGTCGAACTGACGCATCTATCAATCCGCCACGGAATTACCGACGGCGGATAATCGCGCAGTTATGAGCCGACTGGATCGGTTCAGTCGGCCTTGCCCTGATTGGCTGATTCCCCAGCCTTCGCGGGTTCCTTGCTGGCAGGTTTCAGCTCATACAGACCAGTCGGTTTCTGCTGCTCCGCTTTGCCTGGTTTTGCAGGTTGCTCGGCCTTGCTTGATTTTGCAGGTTGCGCGGCCTTTTCTCTGGTTTTGGCTTTTGGCTTGTCCACCGGCTTTGTCTGCTCGCCAGCAGACGATGATTCCGTGACCTTGATCTCGGACTTGTCAGTTGCCTTTTTTGCCTGTGTGGATTTGACTGGCTTGTCGACAGTTGCAGCGGCCTTTTTCTTACCGGGCGCAGGTGCCGGTTTCTCTTTTGCAGCCGTAGCCATTTTCCTGTCGCTGTCAGTGGATGCAGTTGTAGCGCTTGCCTTGTCCTTCACCGGTTTTTCAGGCGTGACAGCTTTCTGTTTTTCATCAGTTTTACCGGTTACCTGTCTGGCTGAAGGCTTGCTGTCAGATGTCTTGACAGTCGCTTTTTCACTGGGCTTTTCCCTGGCTGGCTTGTCAGCTGCCTTGTCGTTTGCTGCAGGTTTCTGATTCGTGTCTGTCTCACTTCGGGAGACCTGTGCCTTGTCCTGCCTGTTATCTGATCCCGCCGGATTTTTTCTGGGTGATTCCTTCTCGGCAGCTGGCTTGCTGTCTGATTTTTTCTTCTCACCAGATTTTCGTGGCGTACTGGTCCTGCTTTCTGCCGGTTTGCTGCTAGAGGTATTATCGGCAATTCTGGATTTTGCGTTAGCAGTCGTGTCCTGGCCGGTTTCCGTCTTCTGTGTGGCTGCGTTCTGTTGCGCCTTGTCGGTCACTGCGTTGGTGGCCGCATCCTGTTTCGGCTTGCTGGATTTGGGGCGCCGTCTCGAACGTGACCGTCTCGGCTTCTGGTTACCGTCTGCATTCTGCTTGTTGCCAGAGACCTGTGTGTTCTGGCCCTTTTTCTCAGTGGCTGCAGTTTTCTGGTTGCGTTGTTTGGGCTGTTGTTTCTGACGGCTGGACCTGGACTGATCCTTCTGTGACCGGTTGCCAGCTGCAGCCTTGCCCCTGCCATCTGTGGGTTGTTTGTCACCATCCTTCTGCTGGCGCTTGTTGCGGCGTTGTGAGGGGTGATTGGAATGACTGCCACGGGCCGATTTCTGGGCATCGGACTGGCCGCGCTTTGCCTGACCCTGCCTGGGTTTTGCAGTCGACTGTTTCCTTGCCTGCGGCTTGGCTCCTGAGCGGGACTTTCGTGCCGGCTTGCTCTTTTCTTCCGACTTGTCACTTGAAAACAGTGATTTCATCCAGCCGAACAAGCCTGCGGAATTTGTTGTGGATTTGACGGGTGCAGGCGCAGGTCGAGCTGGAGCAAGATTCGACACAGCCGGCTTCTCAATGGCCTGCTGTTGCCCGAGATGATGGCTCGGAATCTCGATCTGTGGTGCTTCAACCAGCTCGTAACTGGCATCTGAATCGATGCGCAGATCTGCACGTCTGATTCGTTCAATCTCGAAATGAGGCGTCTCGATATGTGGAGAATTGATGATCAGGATCGGTACTCTGTGACGTACTTCGATCTGTGCGATGGCGTGACGTTTCTCATTCAGCAGGAAGTTGCCGACCGAATTGGGCACCTTGGCGATGACCTCACCGGTAGACTCTTTCATTACTTCTTCTTCGAGCAGTCGTAACACAGAGAGGGCGAGGGATTCGACGCTGCGAATATAACCGTGGCCGTCACAGCGGGGACAGACATTCTGGGTTGACTCTTCGAGCGAGGGGCGTAATCGCTGGCGGGACATCTCGAGCAGGCCAAACCGTGAAATCTTGCCCACCTGGGTTCGTGCCTTGTCTCTCGCCAGTGCCTTGATAAGCCTGTCTTCAACCTTGCGCTGATTGTCCCGGTCGAGCATGTCAATGAAGTCGACGACCACCAGTCCACCGAGATCGCGGATCCTCAACTGACGTGCGATCTCGTCTGCCGCCTCGAGGTTTGTGTTCAGAGCGGTGTCTTCGATGTCGGAACCCTTGGTGGCACGAGCCGAATTGATATCGATGGAAATCAGTGCCTCGGTCTTGTCCAGTACAATTGAGCCACCGGAGATCAGTCGTACTTCTCGACCATAGGCAGATTCGATCTGGCTCTCGATCTGGAAACGGGAAAACAGCGGTGTGTCATTATCGTAGAATTTCAGTTTGCCGAGATTGTGAGGCATCACCTGTTGCATGAACTGCACAGCGTCATCGTATACCGACTTTTCATCGATCAGGATTTCACCAATGTCCGAACGCAGGTAATCGCGCAATGCACGAATGATCAGGCTGGATTCCTGATAGATCAGATGCGGTGCCTTGTGCTCTTCGCTGGCATGCTGAATCGCAGCCCAGAGCATCATCAGGTAATCACAATCCCATTGCAGCTCCTCGAGCTCTCGACCCACACCAGAGGTACGGGCAATCAGCCCCATGCCTTCAGGAATGTTGAGCTGCCGCATGAAGGTCTTGAGTTCCTTGCGATCGACTCCGGTAATCTGCCGGGAAACGCCGCCACCGCGCTGGTTGTTTGGCATCAGAACGAGATAGCGACTTGCCAGGCTGATGAAGGTGGTCAGAGCCGCGCCCTTGTTGCCGCGCTCTTCCTTTTCCACCTGAACCAGAAGTTCCTGGCCTTCGGAGAGGGCTTCGGCTATGGGTACATTGTCCTGATCCTTGGGTTTGTTCTTGTAATAACTGGTGTGAACTTCCCTGATGGGGAGAAATCCATGCCTGTCGGCACCGTAATCCACGAAACAGGCTTCGAGGCTGGGTTCAACGCGGGTGATACGACCCTTGTAGATATTGGCTTTCTTCTGTTCTCTGGACTGAACCTCTATATCGAGATCATCCAGTCTCTGGCCATTTACGATGGCCACACGCAACTCTTCCGGTTGAGTTGCGTTAATCAACATTCTCTTCATTCTAATTGTCCTTGTGACCGCCCTCTGGTCCTGTGTCGTGTCTCGCCGGACCCGGCTCGACTCGTGGGTCAGGAATCCATGATATTTTTTTTCTTTTCGGGCGGGCAGCCTGATAATTCTTTCTACTTTTTCTGTGATGTCGTTTTTGTTAGAGTTCGAGCAATCACATGATCGTGACGAACTGCGATCCTCTGCTGTTCGCCGTCGTTTTGTTTCCAGCCGCCAGGGCGGGTCAAATCGACCCCTTAATATATCAATCATTGGGCTGGCTATCAATCAATATGGGCACTGAACAAAAGTCACAAGGCCGCAGGGTCAGGCATGTCGAGATCGGTTCGCAATCGGCCGGGCAACGGATTGACAACTTTCTGATGTCTGAACTGAAAAAAATTCCGCGTTCTCTGGTCTACCGTCTGATGAGGACAGGTCAGGTCAGGATCAACGGCAAACGCTGCAAGCCGTTCGACAAACTCAAGCTCAACGATCGTGTCCGCATTCCACCCGTGGCAACGCCGTCACAGTCACAGATACGCGTTCCGGATGCAATCGTCGCACAGCTGTCAGATGCCATCGAGCTTGAGACAAAAGATTACCTGGTGATCAACAAACCTGCCGGCCTGGCGGTGCATGGTGGCTCAGGTGTGGCTTACGGGGTCATCGAGGCTCTGAAGCAGGCGCGCCCCGGTGAGTTCATCGAACTGGGGCACCGGCTCGATCGTCAGACCAGTGGCTGTCTGGTTCTGGCCAGATCCCGAAACGCGCTGACTGCATTGCATCGACAGCTGAGGGAACGTACCGTTACCAAGCGCTATCTGACGCTGCTGTCAGGACGTTTGCCGGAAGATCAGGTGGTGGTTGATTTTCCCTTGAGAAAGATTGCCGCAACGTCCAGTGATCACCGCGTAGTTGTCGATCCTGAGCATGGCAAACCGGCCCGGTCAGTATTCCGAAGGCTCGAGGCCAGCAGACGCGCCACATATGCTGAAGTAGAGATCATGACAGGGCGAACGCATCAGATTCGTGTTCATGCGCAGGCGATCGGTCATCCACTAGTGGGTGATGACAAGTATTCACTTGACGAGAACCGGAAGCGAGATGACAAGTCGGCGAGCACATTTTTTCTGCACTGTTCGCATATCCAGGTCCCCGCCGACGGTGATATCGACGAACTGATGGTGCATGTCAATTTGCCAGAAGCGTTTACCGAATCCATGAATCGCCTGATCTGAGACTGACTCAGTTGCGATAGAAGGCATAGCCGATTTCACCTGAATAGAACCAGTCCGGTGTCAGCCAGGTCAGCGCCGCCGTGCCGAGCAGGGCATGCAGCAACGCCAGTGTGAGTATGTCCTGCCCATGGCGAAAAAGCGTGGTACAGACAACAGCCAGAAGACTGGTTGCGATCATCAGTTCGAGATTGGGATAATGCAGCCAGCCGAACAGCAGTGATGCCATGAGCACAGGCAGAATCCCTGCATCAGGCGTCCTGTGACGGTAGATCCGGCTGCACAACCTGAATAGCCCGGCGCAGAGGATCAGTTGCTGAAACAGTGCCCAGGGCAAGTACATCAGGTAACGATGAAACAGTGCGGCACCGGCTGAATCTTGCCCGGGAGCGAATATCAGCAAGGTCGCGGTTGATGTCACCACAATGGCTGTCAGTAGTAATGGCAGACGTGGACGGCTTCGCGGCAACAGACGTCCCCACTTGCGATAGATCAGCGGCGGTACGCAGATCACTAGCAAAGGCAGTATCAGAATACCCCAGTTCGTTGCTTCTTCCAGACTGGCTCTCCCGGTCAGACCAACTGTCAACACCGTTGCGCTCAGACACAAGAGAGCTGATGCCGGTCTCTCGAGGCGCAAGTCAATGATGAGTGAGGCTGCAAACAGCAGGCCGATGATAATGCCGGGCAGCCAGGGATTGATCCGAATCAGACTGAAGGCGTGTGACTGGTGAACATAAACGGAGGCTGGCTCTGATTGCCTGGTCTCTGACAGAGCCTTCAGTACAGGCTGTGGTCTGTCTAATCCACTATCGATGACTCTGATTGTCACGGCATCGATTGCGGCCTGTTGTGAGGGCGTCAGCTTGAGCTTGCCCAGTACTACTCGGCTCGGCTCGGTAAAGAATAGCCCGATGATCAGCTCGGACATCGGTTCAGCCCCGTGGCCAATTTCAGGGTAGGGCAGCCAGGTGATTGCGTCAGCGCTGGTATCCGATTGTATGGACCAGTCGAGATCGTGTACAGTACTCGTCAGCTGCATTCGACCTGGAATTACGGGCAAGCCGTTACT
This sequence comes from Lysobacterales bacterium, assembly GCA_965212525.1. GTDB lineage: Bacteria > Pseudomonadota > Gammaproteobacteria > Xanthomonadales > SZUA-38 > SZUA-38. The sequence continues at coordinate 44,837 of CBDBVC010000032.1, read as the reverse complement.
GCGAATGATGGGTCCGTTGCGGGAGTTTCGATAAAAAAACCGGATCTCACCAGAATTGTCCGACTCCAGTTCGAGCGTGATGCGATCAAAATGGCCAAGGTCGATGTATGACAGGGGCAGTTTCAGTGACAGCTGAGTTGCCTTAGTCACCCGTTCAAGTATCAGACCGGTGTCGGTCTGGCTGTAAGTGCTGTCATGCCTTGGTCTGCTGCCCACCAGAGATTCCGGGCCGAAATTGAGTTGCATGCCCTGACTGTAGATTGCCTTTGACTTCTTTCTGTCTGAATCCAGGAACGAGTGCAGTTCAGACAGGCTCATCAGCCAGAACAGCACAACTGCAACACTCAGGCACAGGACGCTCCAGACAAATTTCGCTGTCATCAGCCGTTGATCAGCAATCGTTCGATCTTGGCTGCGCAGATGAAGTCGTTTTCAGACAGCCCGCTGATCGCATGCGTGGTGTACTGCACGTCGCAATAGTTGTAGCCGGTGGTGAAATCGGCATGGTGATCTTCCTGGTGTGAAAGCCATGCCATGGCATTGATGAATGCCATGGTTTCATGAAAGTTCCTGAAATGAAAACGTTTGTGGATGCTGGTGTGGGATGCATCGACCTGCCAGCCGGGTATTTGCAACAGGTATGGGGAAATCGTTTCCCTCTCCAGTGGTTCGGTGCCACCTTCACAGGGTTTGCATTTTTTCTTCACCAGGTCTGACATGATTGAATCAACCGCTTGTGTTGCACAGGCCAATCATTGTAACCCGATTTGTGTGTCACCGATGCAGCAATTATGGCTTAGAGGTTCAGCGATTGATAAACAACAAGTGATGCCAGACGTGGTAAACTGTCAGGGTCGGCCGAGGCGATGATTCATACAATTAATCCATCGCTGATACAGTAAATTCCGGGCAACAGAAGACATAATGAACACGGCTAATCCATCAAGACAGATAAGCGGCAAGGTCATCACACTGAGACATTCATCTGATGTGCTGCAAGGTAATCCGCTGGGTGATTCTGCGGTACGTGATCTGCTGGTCTATCTGCCACCGGGTTATCAGTCCTCTCATGAAAGTTATCCGGTCATCTGGCATCTGGCAGCATTTACCAACAGCGGTCGCTCTGCAAACAACTGGAAAGGCTTTGATGAAAACCTGTTCGAACGTGTCGATCGACTGATTTCCGCTGGAAAAATGGGTGAAGTGATCGTGGTATCACCCGACTGTTTCACCTCGCTGGGTGGAAACCAGTACGTGAACTCTTCAGCGGTGGGCATGTATTCGGACTATATTCATCATGAACTGATACCGTTCACCAATGAAAACCTGAGAACCCTGACCAGTCGTGCCCAGCGAGCCGTGTTCGGCAAATCCTCGGGAGGATACGGCGCCATGATGCTGGCTATGAAGTTTCCGGAATACTGGGGAGCATTTGCCAGTCATTCGGGAGATGCCAACTTCGATCTGGTGTACCGTCCCGATTTCCCCAAGGTGGCCGAAACACTGGCTCGCCATGACAATGATCCGGCCGCATTCATTCGTTCGTTCTGGCAGAAGACCAATCGCAGTGGTGATGAATTTCACACACTGATGCTGTGTTGCATGGCTGCCAGTTACGATCCGGATCCTGATGATCCACTCAAGATTACCATGCCCTTTGATCTGCATACCCTGGAGATGCACGATGCCCGCTGGCAGCGCTGGCTGCAACACGATCCTGTATCCATGCTGGCCAGCCACAGGAAGGCGCTGCAGACCATGCACCTGATCTACATGGATTGTGGAAACCGTGATCAGTACCATATTCATTATGGAACAAGGCGGTTGAGTCAGCTTATGTCGGAACATGCCATCGAGCACGAGTATGAGGAATTCGATGGCACTCATTCGGGCATCGATCACCGGCTGGACGTTTCATTGCCCAGACTGTATGCGGCCATCAGTTGATTGTCGCAACCCATGAACCGAGGAATGATGAATTCAGAATCCCCAATCAAGATAACGGCGAGTGCCGAGACATTTCTGCAGCAGCTGCTCAGGCAGCAGGACGAACCCGGGCTGGCACTGAAGCTCCTGGTGCACAAGCCAGGCACAGCGGCAGCGGAATGTGAACTGACATTCACCCGGCTCGAAGATGAAGCATCAGACAATCCTGTCCAGCAGGTTGGGGGATTCAGTCTGGTCATTGACGAGAAGAGCCAACCCTTTCTGAAGCAGGCGGTTATCGATTATATCGATGAGCGTGCCGGTGGTTCACTGCTGGTGACGGCACCGGACATCAAGGGCGATGCACCAGCCGATGATGCCGACCTGGATGTCCGTGTTCGCTATGTGCTCGAAAGCGAGATCAACCCATCGCTGGCCTCGCATGGCGGTATGGTCACTCTGGTTGATGTCATCGATCAGACCGAGATCGTGCTTCAGTTCGGAGGTGGATGCCAGGGATGCAGTATGGTCGACCAGACCCTCAAGCATGGTGTGGAAAAGACCCTCAGGCAACGTTGTCCGGAAATATCACGTATTCATGATGCCACCGACCATCAGTCAGGAACCAACCCGTATTTCCAGTGATCCGGTGGCCTGAATTCAGCACAGGTATCGCGGGTCGCCTGCTTCGGTGGCTGATGCTGGCAGGTCTTGCGTCTGTCGGTCATGCGCAAACAGGTCAATCACTGACACTGCAACTGACAGACACGAGCAACGGCAGCGCTTATCAGTATCATCTGTATGTTCCCCAGTCTGTACTGCAGGCCGATCAGGATCTGGCACCACTGCTTCTGGTGTATCACGGAACTGCCGGACCCGGCAACGCACACCAGTCAGCGATCGCCACAAGAAACTTCTGGCGTGATATCGCAGATCGTAACGGCTTCGCCGTGGCGGCTCAGATTGGCACAGGTTCACAGGGTGGCTGGATTCCTGCCGTGGCCGAGCGTCGAATGCATCAGATCATCGACGATGTGATCAGCCGTTATCCTGTCGATGAAGGCCGTCTGCTGGCCTGGGGTTTCTCCTCCGGTGGTCATATCCTGCATGACTTCATGCTAAGACGTGGTCAGCGATTCAGGGCCTACGCCGTTCGTGCCGGTGCCGTGGATGCCTACGCCGGCAACAGTGTGTTTGCCCAGGCACACAGGACCATTCCGGTTCATATAAGTGTCGGTGTCGACGATCCCCTGGCATCATTCGCATTAGCAGACTACAGCCGTTTCCTCAACGCCGGCTGGTCCGAAGGGCAGGATCTTGTCTACCGTACCGGTAATGGCGGGCACACCTACACGGAACAGGATCTGGCCGACAGCTGGTCCTTCCTGCATACCCACATTGCGGCAGTTCATCAGCCGCATGTGTATTCAGGGCTGTGGTACGTGCCGGTGCAGAGTGGTCAAGGCCTGATCATCGAGGTGCTGGCTCCTCAGTCAGGGGTGGGTGAATCCCGCATCAATGCCTACTGGTACCATTTTCTTGACGGCGAACCGGTTTGGATGACCGGTCTTGGCACACTGCGGGAAAACCAGGCCAACATCCCCTTGCTGATCACCTCTTCGGCCGGTTTTCCGCCACAATTCGATTCTGACGATGTCAATCTGGAAGAGTGGGGCGAACTGGTGCTGCGATTTTCCGATGAACGTAATGCACATCTGTACTGGGATGCAGAAGATCCGCGTTTCGCTTCAGGCTACCTGAGTCTGGAACAGCTGGGCTTTGTCGACCAGGGCCCCGTGGGATGTCTCAGTGGCAGCTATTACCAGCCGACAGAATCTGGCCATGGCTTTACGCTGACCCTGTTGCAGGGCATAGAACATCCTGTCGCATTCATTACCTGGTTTGTCTATGTCGATGGTGTGCAGACCTGGCTGGTGTCCCAGGCTGAAATCATCGATAACAGGATTACCGATGCGCCCGTATTTATCTATTCCGGGGGGCAGTTTGGCGATCAGTTCGATCAGGCATCCCTGCAACAGTCAGACTGGGGCAGCCTTTCGCTGTCGATTCGTGACGATGGCAGTGTGGATGTCGAATGGCAGAGTGACATGCCGGGGTTCAGTAGCGGCTCACTCCGGCTGCTTCGGCTGACTGGCATTGCAGGCGTGCAATGCCAGATGTGATCAGCGGGGTGCTTACTTGATCTTGAGGTCGATCAGGCCTGTCTTGCTGGCATAGAATGCAGCCAGGTCTTCAATGTCCTCTTCGCTGAGGGTACTCATCATGCCGACCATGACCACATTGGTGCGATCGCCATTCTGGTACGCCTTCATGGAATGAGCCAGGTAATCGGCGTACTGACCAGCCAGTCTTGGATAGGTCGGATCGGTTCCATTGCCATCAGTGCCGTGGCAGGCCTGGCAGGTGATGGATTTTTTCTCACCTTCGACCGGGTCGCCCTTGGCGAACACGCTGTTGGCGATCATGAGGGCAAGTAGCATCAATGCAATCTGTTTCATTCGCTTGTCTCTTTGTTGTTCTTGAATGTCACGAAGTAACTGGCAATGTCATCAATCTGCTGATCGGTCAGAGTGGTGGCCTGTGCATTCATGGTCGGGTGGGTACGTTCACCTGATCGGTATGCCTTCAGTGCGCTGACGATGTACTCGTAGTTCTGTCCGCCAATCTTGGGAACATGGTAGGTCGGGTAGGCATTGATGTAACCCGGGATGCCATGACAGCCGGTGCAGGTATAGGCCAGCTGCCTGCCTTCTTCTGCATTACCGGATGCAAGAACGCTGGTGCCGGACACGGACATCAGCACACAGAGACAGGCCAGAGCGAACGTCTTCTTCATCGTGTTGGTTCCAAAGGATTGGTCTAAACGCCGCATTATAACAGCTCATTGACATCAACAGGAATACACCAGTACAAAAAACTGTACCTGAATGAAAACGTTCACGTCACGATTACGGCCAGGAACCAATAATCCCGACCACTATGACTAATGGCCGTATTTGGGCCTGTGTGGTGGTGTTATAGTCGACCATAACACCTAACGAATTTTGTCGGAGAAACATTCATGGTGAATTTCACTCGCCTCATCCTTGCCTGTCTCGTGTTTGCAGCAATCGGACAGGGTTGCAGCCGTCCTCAGGGCAATGCAGACAATGCCGCGGAAGAAAAAAGCGAAGACAAGGAAGAGACCGCGTTTCCGGTAGAAGTGGCTCGCGTGGGTCGAGGCAATGTACACGCCGCCTACAATGGTACCGCCACTCTTGAAGCCGAGGACGAGACTGAAATCGTCGCCAAGACCGGTGGCATCGTGCTTGATATCCTGGTCGAAGAGGGCGATCTGGTCGAGGCCGATCAGATCGTCGCCAGACTCGATCGTGAACAATTACAGCTTGAGCTTGAACGATCAGAGGCAACTCTGGATCGACTGCAGAAGGACTATACCCGCTCCAGCGAGTTGTACCAGAAAAAACTCATCAGCTCCGATGCCTATGAACTGGCAAGGGCAGATCTCGAAGCGCACAAGGCCAGCCATCGTCTGACCCAGCTGACTCTCAGTTACACTGACGTCAGATCACCCATCTCAGGAGTGATCACTGACCGCATGATCAAGCGCGGCAATCTGGTCAATCAGTACGAAACGGTGTTCAAGATCAGCGACTTCGACCGGCTCAATGCCGTGCTGTTCGTACCTGAACGTGAACTGTCGACACTGAGAACCGATCAGCGTGCCCTGGTCAATGTGGATGCCTTCCCGGGTCGGCGTTTCGAGGGTATTGTCAAGCGCATCAGCCCGAGCATCGATGCCACCGTGGGTACTTTCCGGGCCACCGTCGAGCTCGACAACACTGATCTGACACTCAAGCCCGGCATGTTCGCGCGGGTCAATATCGTTTATGACCGTCATCAGGATGTCATCACTGTACCGTTCGATGCGGTGATACTCGAGGATGAATACAGTTATGTCTACCGGGTCGAGGACATGAAAGCCAAGCGTGTTGATGTAACCACCGGTTATGAAACCGATGGCAAGCTGGAGATCATGGCAGGCCTGGAGGATGATCAGGTGATTGTCATCAATGGTCAGGTATCGCTCAGCAGCGGTTCCATACTTGACATCCTCAACAAGGAGGAAGCCGGCATCGTTGTCGCGGAAGAAGTGCAGCCCGATGTGACCGAAGAGGTCAACAGTGTGGCCAGTGATTCCAATCCGGGATGATGCTCCTCATGAGTGACCAACACCACCCCTGCAGACCCGCCGTGCCCGGATACCTGGAGAACCGCCTGTGAAGCTGATAGAAATATGTACCCGCCGTCGGGTGACCGTCTGCATGCTGGCGGCTCTGGCGGTGATTTTCGGACTGATCGGACTGTCCGAACTGAAAGTCAACCTATTACCTGAGTTGTCGTATCCCTCGCTCACCATACGAACCGAATTTGACGGTGCGGCACCGATCGAGATCGAAAACCTCATCAGCCAGCCGATTGAGGAACAGGTCGGCATCGTCAAGGGCGTACGCAAGGTACATTCCATTTCACGGGCCGGACAGTCGGATGTCCTGCTTGAGTTTGCCTGGGGAACCGACATGAACATGGCGGGTCTGGATGTGCGGGAAAAACTCGAGCTGATCCGGTTACCACTTGAATCAAAACGTCCGGTGCTGCTGCGTTTCAATCCGTCAACCGACCCGATTCTGCGCATGGCCATGTCCGATAATCGAGCGCAGGCCACGGATTCGGTATCCACACTCAAGCGCCTGCGCAGATTCAGTGATGAGGATCTTAAAAAGCGTCTGGAGTCGATCGACGGCGTCGCAGCTGTCAAGATTTCGGGCGGTCTGGAGGATGAAATCCAGATTCAGGTTGACCAGGAGAGACTGGCCCAGTTCGGTCTGACGGTTGGCTTCCTGACCAATCGTCTGTCACAGGAAAACATCAACCTGTCCGGCGGCGACCTGCAGCGCGGTTCGAGACGGTTCCTGGTCAGAACAGTGAATCAATTCTCCAGCATCGACGAAATTGGCGATCTGGTAGTGACTACATCGGAGGGTCGGCCGATCTATCTTCGTGATGTGGCGACGGTCAATCAGGGCTACAAGGAACGTCAGGCCATCATTCGCATGAACGGTGGTGAAGCGGTGGAAATTGCCATCTACAAGGAAGGTGATGCCAACACGGTACTGGTTGCAGAACGGGTCAAGTCGCGTATCGACTCACTCTCGGAAACCCTGCCGGAAAACTACAATATCGAGGTCGTCGAAGATCAGTCGATCTTCATCAAGCAGGCGATCTCGCAGGTCAAGGATGCCGCCATCCTGGGTGGCATTCTGGCAATCCTGATCATTTATCTGTTTCTCAGGGATGGCATGGCCACTGCCATTATTGCGGCCTCGATTCCCCTGTCGGTACTGTCGGCGTTCTTCTTCATGGATGCGGCCAGCCTGTCTCTCAATATCATGTCGCTGGGCGGACTGGCGCTGGCTGTCGGCCTGCTGGTGGACAATGCCATTGTGGTGCTGGAGAACATTGCCCGGCACCGTTCACAGGGCAAGCACGTGATTCGTGCTGCGATTGATGGCGCTTCCGAAGTTGGCGGTGCGGTGACGGCATCGACACTGACAACTGTGGCGGTTTTCGTACCACTGGTCTTCGTCCAGGGTATCGCCGGCCAGCTGTTCAAGGAACAGGCACTGACGGTGACCTTCGCATTGCTGCTGTCACTGCTGGTCGCCCTGCTGGTGATTCCGATGCTGGCATCGCTGGTGGTGAAGTCGCCGTCCGCATTTCCAGATGAAGACTTCGAGCGCAGAACGCCCCGAACACGTGTCGGCAGGGTGGTACAGAGTACGCGCGTGGCGCTGTTCAGTGATCTGATCAGTCTCATCCTGCGGGGCCTGATGTTTCTCGGCCGACTATTACGCAAGGGCATGATGCTGTTGCTCAAGCTTCCGGCGGCTGCGGTCAATCTGCTGTATACCTCACTGGCCGCACTCTACAAGCGGGTGCTGCCCTGGGCACTGCAGCATCGATTCATCATCATCCTGATCGCGGCTGGGGCCATGCTGTTTTCCTGGCAGGGTGTGCAGCAGCTGGGTTCTGAACTGATTCCACAGCTGTCACAGGGGCAATTCAGTATCAAGCTGAAGATGCCACCGGGTACTGCCCTGGAAGATACCGACAAGGTGGTCACAGCCATCGAGACGCGGCAGAAGGAGCAGGCCGAGATCGGATATATCTATTCTGTCACCGGCAGCGGAAACCGGATCGATGCCAATCCGACCGAAGCCGGCGAGAATATCGGTGACATGCTGTACGTGCTGGAGTCCGGTTCCAATGCCGCAGTGGAAGCGGCAGTGATCGACAGTGCCCGGAATGCGGCCGAACGCGTTCCCGGTCTGGAATACCGTGTCAGCCGGCCGGCGCTGTTCAGCTTTTCGACACCACTTGAAATTGTCGTCAGCGGTTATCAGCTCGACACGCTGAAGACAACATCGCTGGATATTCTGGCAGCACTGAAATCGTCCGATCGCTTTGCCGATCTGAAATCCAGCCTCGAGCAGGGGCAGCCGGAGATCAAGATCCATTTCGATCAGGAAAAGGTGGCCCGGCTGGGTTCTACGGTCAGGGATCTGTCACAACAGGTGGTCAGCAAGATCAGGGGCGATATCGCAACCAAGTATCAGCGTGAGGACCGCAAGATCGATGTGCTGGTGCGAAACCTGGAGGACGATCGATCCTCGTTTGACGACATCACCAATCTGCTGCTTGATATCAACGGCAACACCATACGACTGGGTGCGGTGGCCACAGTGGATGTCAGTGACAGCCCTGCCGAGATTGACCGTATAGACCAGGTAAGAGCCGCGCTGATTTCCGCCAACCTTCGCTATGGCAACCTGAACGAGGCCGTTGAGGAAGCCGAGCGGCTGCTTGACGGTGTGGTGCTGCCTTATGGGGTTCAGGTCCGCATTGTCGGCCAGAGCGAGGAAATGGAGGCGGCATTCGATTCGCTCTTCTTCGCACTGGGTCTGGCCATTTTCCTGGTCTATCTTGTAATGGCGTCACAGTTCGAGTCACTGATACATCCGCTGGTGATCATGTTCACCGTACCGCTTGCCGGGACAGGCGCCGTACTGGCACTGATGCTGACCGGGACACCCATCTCGGTGATTGTCTTCATCGGCCTGATCATGCTGGTCGGAATCGTGGTGAATAATGCCATTGTTCTGATCGATCTGATCAACAAGCTCAGACAGCAGGGCGCTGAAAAGCGTCAGGCCATTCTGGAGGCCGGCAGCTCGCGACTGCGCCCGATTCTGATGACCACGATGACGACTGTCCTGGGCCTGTTGCCACTGGCACTGGGTCTGGGTGAGGGTTCCGAGATTCGTGCACCAATGGCGATCACGGTGATTGGCGGTCTGATCTTCTCGACGGCACTGACCCTGGTTGTCATACCGGTGGTGTATGACCTGATGGATATTCGCAAGACCGAACAGGATGCCGTACTGGCTGGAGAACACACATGACACCTGCCGAGTTCAGTATCCGGCGGCCGGTAACCACGGCCATGATTTTTTTCTCGTTGCTGGTGCTCGGACTGTTTTCGGCACGTCTGCTGCCGCTGGAACTGTTTCCGGCAATCGAGGCACCATTTATCGCAGTCAGCATCCCGTATCCGGGGTCGACTCCGCTGGAATCTGAACGCGTTCTGGCCCAGCCGGCAGAAGAGATTCTGGCCACCCTGAAGGGCGTCGATTTCATCCAGAGCACCTCGGATGAAAACGGGGCCATGATTGCCCTGATCTTCGACTGGGGAATGGATGTCAGTACCCAGTCGGTGGAGGCCAAGGCCAGACTGGAAGCCGCAAGAGATCAGTTCCCGGCGGATCTGCAACGGTTCCTGGTGTTCAAGTTCAACACTCAGGACGAGGAAATGCTGTCTCTGCGAATTTCCTCAGACCTTGATCTTTCCAATGCCTATGACAAGTTGCAGCGCAACCTGGTCAGGCCGATCGAACGATTGCCCGGTGTCGCACGAGTGGAACTGCAGGGAATCGAGTCCAAGGAGATCCATATCGATCTGCTGGCCGATCAGGTCGAGGCACGCGGAATTGACATGCAGCAACTGAACACACTGCTGTCAAGGTCCAACTTTTCCGTATCGGCCGGGCTGATGTCGAATCAGGGTCGCCGCTATCTGGTGAATCCGGTAGGCGAGTTCAGGAGCGTTGATGAGATTCGTCAGCTTGTGATTGACCGAAACGGGACACGGCTGGATGAAATTGCCGAGGTGACCTATGCGCCAGGTGAACGTGACTATTCGCGCCATCTTGACCAGAACTATGCTGTTGGATTGCAGATCTTTCGTGAGCGTGGTGCCAATCTGGTCGAGGTTGCCGCATCGATCCTGAGCGAGGTGAATGCTGCCAGTGAACGGGAGGAAATGCGCGGCATCGAGCTTTTCATTCTTGAGAACCAGGCGGCTGGTGTCACCTCGTCATTGTCGGATCTACTCGGAGCGGGATTACTCGGGGCCCTGTTTTCCCTGATTGTCCTGTTCCTGTTCATTCGCAACATTCCCATGACGCTGATGATATCGCTGGCAGTACCGCTGTCACTGACCATCACCCTCGGTGTGATGTACCTGCTGGGTCTGACGCTCAATATCCTGTCGATGATGGGACTGATGCTGGCTGTCGGCATGCTGGTGGACAATGCTGTCGTGGTCAGCGAGAGCATCATCTCGCAGCGTGAACACGGCGAGACCAACCCCGTCAAGGCTGCCAGCAAGGGTGTCAGGGAAGTCGGTCTGGCCGTACTGGCGGGCACGGTCACGACGATGGCAGTGTTCCTGCCCAACATTTTTGGTGAACCCGACATCATATCGCTGTTCCTGAGACACGTGGCGATCGCCATCTGTGTGTCATTACTGGCCTCGCTGGTGATAGCCCAGACACTGATACCACTGCTGACAACGCGCATGCGGGTCGATCCGAAAGCGGTTGAACGGCGTGAAAAGTCCTTTATTTACCGCATCAAGAACAAGTATGCACGATTCCTCCGCTGGACCCTTGAACACCGCTACAAGGCCTGGTTCTTCATATTCCTCTATGTGATCTCGGTGATGATTCCGATGAATGTGGTCGAAACGGAAATGAACCCGGAAACCAATGATCGGCGGTTGTTCATGAATTACAACCTGCTGGGCAGCTACACCCTCGATGAAATTCAGAAGGAGGGGATCGACAAGATCGAGAATTATCTCTACGGCAACCAGGAGGAGCTGGAGATCAAGAGCGTCTACAGTTACTGGGACGAACAGGGCAATGCCCAGACGACCATTCTGCTGACAGATTCTGACATGGCCATCAAGGATTCGTCGGTCATCAAGGACATGATCAGAGAAGGCATGCCTCAGATCACCATCGGCAAACCGACCTTCGGCTGGCAGCAGTCCAATTCCAGCAACGGGGCCAGTATCGTCATCTACGGGGATTCGTCCGAGGTGTTGCGTGATATTGCAGACGATGTCATTTTCCATCTGTCACCGATCGAGGGTCTGGTCGATCTGACCACAGACCAGTCATCGGGTGACCGTGAAATCAATGTTGTGGTGAATCGTGACAAGGCGGCCTCCTATGGCCTGAACGCCACGCAGATTGCCACAGTGATCAGCTTTGCCATGCGCGGCACCGAACTCAATTCCTTCCGTGGTCCGGATGGCGAAGTGCCGATACGCTGGCAGTTTTCCGATGCTGATTCTCAAAGCATCGACAACCTCAAGTCAATCAAGCTGGATGCACCTGATGGCCAGCGCATCCCTCTGTCATCGGTGGTTGACATCAGTGTCAGCAGTGGGCCGCAGAGCATCATTCGCAGCAATCGCAAGACTTCGATTACCATCCAGGGTGCGCTCAATGACCTCAAGCCGGATGCGGCCAAGGCAGCAATTGAAGAACGAATGGAGAGTTTTGCACTCCCGGCCGGTTACAGCTGGTCGCCTGGTCGCAATTTCGAGCTGGACCAGGAGCAGCTGCAGAAGATGATCCGAAATCTGCTGCTGGCGGTGCTGTTTATCTATTTCATCATGGCGGCGCTGTTTGAATCACTGATACATCCGTTCACGATCGTGACAGGCATCCTGTTCTCGATGATCGGTGTCTACTGGTTCTTCCTGCTGACCGGCACCTCGTTCTCCCTGATGGCAATGATAGGTATGCTGATTCTTGTCGGGGTGGTGGTGAATAATGGCATCGTGCTGATCGATCACATCAATCGATTGCGCCGTGATGGCATGGGCCGGACAGATGCCGTGGTGCAGGGCGGTCGTGACCGTCTGAGGCCGATTCTGATGACCGTGGGAACAACCGTACTCGGTTTGCTTCCATTATGCATTGGAGACACTCAGCTCGGTGGCGAGGGACCGCCATACTATCCGATGGCCAGAGCCATTGTCGGTGGTCTGACCTTTTCGACGGTGGTCAGCCTCTGTGTCCTCCCCACCATCTATGTCACATTCGACGACATGCGTCTGTGGGGCAAGCGATTGATAAAAAATGCCCGGCGCGGAAGAAAGCGATCGGCACCGGCTGATCCTCTGGCCGGAATGGATGCCGAAATCTGACAGAGAGTACTGATTTCGCACTGCTGCCTGGAGATCATCTGCCAACGGTCAAGAATTGTTAACTTTTGTTCACTGGACGTTGATCGCCACAAGCCCCTATACTCTAGCTGACGAGCGGGTGAGCTACCCGGAGAGGAATCAGGGCGACACATGGTGGCAAGTCAGGAACACGATCTATCTGCACTGGTACCAACCCAGTCAAAACCGTCGAGCAATGGCATCTTTGCCAGCAAGCACAGTTTTGAAGACTGGTACAATGCGCTGCCTGTGGCCAATCTGTCGGCGCTGAGTACTTCAGTCATTGATGCCCTCGAAGAGCTCAATAGAACCCGAATCTCACCACGATTGCGGACCGCGGTGCTTGAAAAACTGGTCGACATCACGGCGAATGTAACCAACAACGCTCGCCTGCAATATCGCGACGCGGTGTTCCCGCTGAGCAAGAATCTGCATGAACTCGGACAGCAGTCGCTGACACTGTTGAACGAATTCAACGTGGCGCACCTGATCCTGATCGATCAGCTGTCGATCAATGGCACGTCCGTTTCGATGATCAACAAGCGCAAGGCCGGTCATGCGATACACGCCGTGATGCGTATCAGTCTGCATGTCATTCACAAGTCGTCACTGCTGTACCAGAACATTCACATGAAATTCTGGCGCTGCCTGCACACCTGTTATGCCTTTGCCGAGCGCAACGGACTGGCCAGCAAGCGTTTTCGCAATATCCTGTCGGATCCACAGGGCAGGGAATCCACCATAAGGGATTCGTACAGCCGCATCATGCTGCTGGCAGTAAGCAACCTGACCAGTGCATCACAGGCTTCGATTGAACAGATCTATCGTGCCAGTCGCAGCTGGGTGCAAAAGTGCACCGTCAAGCACCGCTCGAACGTGTCACAGCTGTTGCCGGGACATTTCCTGATCGATATCAAGCAAACCGAAATTCCGGAACTGGTTGAATCGGAAGACAAGTCCGTCAATGCCAGTTACGTGTTCGATCTGATTGCACTCAAGCGCGAGATGGAAAGCAAGATAGAAACGCGTCGTCCGGGTGAGCATGAAGTGACGCTGGTCGAGGATGACGGCAAGACCATTATTTTTGATGCGCTGTTGCTGGAGCGAATACTCACGTTCTGGCGCAAGCGGATTTCACGCGAGAATCACAGAATCGAAGGGGATCACCGCTTCGTGTTCTCGATTGGTCTGTCTGCAGCACATTACCACGAAGCCGGCAACATCAGCTTTGGCTATTTCCTCGAACAGATTCGAGACGACCAGTTTTCCAAGTCACGCGAACCCATCAGTAGCCAGAACATCATCGTCGGCAAGCGAAAGCGATCGCAGGTATATGAGGCAGAGCTGGTCAATCAGAGCATTGGTGGCTACTGTCTGAGGATAACCGATACCAGCGACATGAAAATCCGCATCGGCGAGGTTCTGAGACTGGCAACCACCCTGTTTGACGAAAAGGACCAGGTTCACATGCTGGCCAGTGTGCGCTGGCTCAATGCCATCAGCCCGACTGAACTGATGATTGGTGTTGCCATCATCGGTCAGGATCTGAGGCCGGCAGCTGTTGAGGATGACCTGAAGGGTGGCACCTGTTGCAGTGCATTGATACTCAGTGATTTCGGTGCCGAACTCAATGATTTCTGTCAGTATCTTGTGGTTCAGAGTTATCTGCCCAGGGACACTGAAGAACTGGCCGTTGCCTGGTATGAAGATCGCCGTTACTGGACGGGCAGTGTTGAAATTGGTGAGCTGGTTCAGAAAAGTGCCTCGTTCTGCATGTATCAGATCAACAAGCAATACATCTCAGACGAGGATCAGATGATCGATCAGGCAGTCAACCAGCTGGTCTGATCAGGGTCTGGGCAAACAATCCTGATCTGGACGGGTAAGATTTGTGTTGCCAGTGTTCGGCAACTTTCCTTTTTTATTCAGTAACCTATGATACGTCTGAGCATGTTGGCGTGAGGCCTGTACATGTCACTGGTGGCTTCCTCGAACTGGGAGATATTGAGTTCTGCCAGCACAGTGTAGGCTTCATCATCCTCGTGCAGTACGAGCAGGGCCTGCTTGATATCATCACGTGTTTCGGTAGAAACATCTGGTGACGCCAGAATGGCGCTGCCGGGGAAGGTTTCAGAATCATAGATCGGATACAGATTGGGATAGCGTTGTGCCAGCCAGGTGGGAACCATGGCGGCATCGGCTGAACCATCAAACACGATCTCCACTGTGTCCATCCAGGATGATGCCGTTGATGCAAACACAGGTTGCTGAAGCGGGTTCTTGTAAGCCTGGATCAACATCATGTAACCGAGGCTAGGGGCAGAAACAGTCGCGATGCTCTTGCCCAGCAGACCCTTGAGTGATTCATCAACCACGGTCTGACCGATGATCAGGGTATAACTCTGATCCTCGAATGTCTTGACCAGTGGATCGTAACCGAGTTTTTCTATTCGGTAACCTGCAATGTGTGCCTCATCGAGAGACAGGTGTGAGGCCCCATCGGTTTTCAGGGATTGCCAGTAGGCATTGTAATTCTTCGGCGTGATCAGATTGATCTGGTGATTGGTGGTCCTGTTGAGATATTCAATCAGGGGTTGATAAACTTCTCGACTTCGTTCAGGTGGGTATCCCGGTTCAATAACCAGATTGAGTACGTCTGCAGTTACAGGCTTCCACCACAAAGCACTGACGATGATCAAAGAAGATATGAGTCGTTTCATTTTTCTACGCCCTGAGTTTAGTCTTTTTATATCGCAGTATTCACCACTTTACATCCAATTGAGTCTGTATTTTACTGAAAGTTCACACTTTTATTGTCTCTGTGCAAGGCTGTCACTGGCTCAAGCGCCTGCAACACCGAACCGCTGGAATCATGCCACACATCGTCATCCAGACAAACGGATTCCTTCAGCACGGCCAGTCCGATCGTGCCGTCGGCAGTGTCACACGCGGTCACGATCTCACCGAGTGAACGGTTGTCCTGACTCAGTGTGTCGCCACATTCGAGTGCGGCGCTGGCATGACAGCGGTACAAATGACGCTTGACGCGACCCTTGTACCTGATTCTCGCCACCACTTCCTGACCCGGAAAACAGCCCTTGCGGAAATCGATGGCACCGAGTGATTCAAACCCCAGCATCTGGGGTATGTAACGATCACTGGCAGCGGCGCCAGGCCAGCAGATTCCGTTCTTGATATCCTCAATCTGCCAGGCATTATCAGCGGCGACAGAGGTGAGTTTTTCGTCACTGCTGACAAGCAGTTTACGTCCGTCTGCAAAATCAAGTGTGTGACCATCTGCATCGGATGTGACCCGTGCTGTGACAGCGAACTGTGCTGCATCGTTATGCAGCTGATCACGCTGCTGAAGTGCGAAGAACCTGAAGTACTCATGTGTGTTGAACTCGACCTTCGATCTGAACCTGAATCGGTTCAGTTCCGTGACGACCGTGTCTGCCAGAGTCGGATGTAACAGCATGCCCAGATGCTGTTCAAGCCTGATGAAGAGAATCGGGGCAATGACGCGCCCATTGGCAGCCAGCTGGGCGCCCAGTGCGGCTGTGTTCACACTCATGCTGTCAATATCGATGGTCATCATGCGATTGATGTAATCGACACAGTCCTTACCTTCTGCCGTGACCAGACTGTAGTAGTTTTCAATGGCAATCATGTGGCCATGTCCGTACACTGTGCATCATCGTGACAGTTTACCATGCGGGCAGCAGAAGGCATCAGCGCCATGGACACAGAATCAGATAAAAAACAGCGTGCCACAAAGTCAGAACAGGCTGGGTCAGATCATGAGGGTCTGAACCCGGCCGAACACACGGGCGCGACCGCCAAGACCCGCGAGATCAACGGGCCAAAAGGACCTGAGCCAACCCGCTATGGTGATTGGGAAGTGAATGGCCGTTGTTCCGATTTCTGACATGAATTGTCCTGATCAGCCATTGTTCAGCAACCAGTTCGCATCGACAATGACATGGCTGTGACAGGCCGGGTGCTGGCAACATGAGCGATCCACGATCCATCACATGGAAATGTCGGCGTGGCATGCTGGAGCTTGACGTCATGCTGACCCGTTTTGTCGAAAACAGGCTGCCTCAGATGGATGATGATGAACGCAGCCAGCTGATGCAGTTGCTCGATACAGAGGATGACAAGCTCTGGGACTGGCTTTCAGGCCGTGTCACGCCGGATAATTCAGGGATGAAGACACTTGTTCAACAGATCCGAAGGCAAAACAAGAATTGAGCTGATGACACTGGCGCTCAGTCCTCGGGTGGCGGTCACGCTGGCCGGCCTTTTGTTCATCGCCCTGTTTGCCGTTGCTGTTCAATCGGGTGTTTTCTGGCATCAGATCATTGCCGTGATCATGTGGGCACTGGTTTGCATGGCCTTCTGGCTCAACAGGAGCCCATGGCAGTCGATGGTCTGGTCGGGTGTCAGCGGAATCCGTCTGAAGCATCGCAATGGCAGGCTCTATCGTGCATGGGCAGTTACCATTCTGTTCCGATCAAAGTGGGTCGTGATACTTGAACTTAAGTCGCTGGCGCGGTCTTATCGGTTAATGGTCTGCAGGTATGGTCAGCAGGATGACTACCGACACTTGCTGCAACGTGCCGTGTCAGCGGATATATAACGATGATGTTTGGTTTGGCTGTGGAGGCCGAGACACCGTATGCGTGAAATTGAACAGGGCAGGGCCGTCAACTCAGTGAGGTTCTGTCGCAACAAGCCGGAACCCGGGAAACAACATGGCATATAAACCTCTGTCGTTCTTCATCGGCTTCAGATATCTGCGTGCCAAGCGAAATAATCAGTTCATCTCCTTTATCGGCGTGATCTCGATTCTGGGCATTGCATTGAGCATGACAGTTCTCATCACGGTGCTATCTGTGATGAACGGATTCGAGACCGAGATACGTGAACGTATTCTCGGTTTTGTGTCGCATGCCACCATCAGTCGTCCGGATTATGGTCTCGACAATGTGGATGAGGTGATCGCCACGGCGTCTGCCCACCCTCGAGTTGTCGGTGTCGCACCCTATATCGACCAGGAAACCCTGCTGAAGGGTTACCAGATTACCGGTGCGCAGGTTCGTGGTGTTCTGCCCGAAAGCGAAGCAACTGTCTCCGAAGTTGGTGACAACATGATTTTCGGCAGGATGGATGATCTTCAGGCCGGTGAATTCAGGATCGTTCTGGGGGCAGGTCTAGCCGCCGTACTGGGCACCAATGTGGGTGACAAGGTGACGGTGTTTGCCCCGACGATCAAGGCGACTCCAGCCGGTGCAGTGCCCCAGGTCAAGCGATTCACGGTATCCGGTGTGTTCGAGATGGGCATTGAAGAAGCGGATCGGGCCATGGCGCTGATTCATATCGAGGATGCAGCACGTCTGTTCAAGATACAGTCCGGTGCCGAGGGCATTCGTATCAAGGTGGACGACCTTTTTCAGGCAGCACCCATTGCTGCGGAACTCAGGGATCAGCTCGGTGGTTATTTCCTGGTTCGGGACTGGAGCAGGCGGCATGCCAATCTGTTCAGAGCCGTGAAAATGGAACAGACCATGATGTTCGTGATCCTGTCCCTGCTGATCGCCATAGCAGCTTTCAATATCATCTCGACGCTGGTCATGGTGGTGACCGAAAAACGGTCTGATATCGCGATACTGAAGACCATCGGCGCCTCACCCGGTGTGATCATGCGAACGTTCATGGTCACCGGCACATTGATCGGCATACTGGGAACCATTCTCGGGGTCACCGGAGGTGTGCTACTGGCTCGTAATGTCGAGGCCATCGTGGCTTTCATCGAAACCAAGCTGGACATGCAGTTCATGCCGGCTGATGTCTACTACATATCGAAACTGCCCTCGGAGTTGCACATGGACGATGTCCTAAAGATCACGATACTGACGCTTTCACTGTCGCTGGTCGCGGCCCTGTATCCGGCCTGGCGGGCATCAAGGACCGACCCGGTCGAGGCCCTGCGCTATGAATGATCAGTTCGTGCTGGCCTGCCAGGGCCTGGTCAAGTCGTTTCATCAGGGTGGTGATAAAATAGACGTCCTCAATGGGGTAGAGCTCACGGTCAGGCGTGGTGAACGCGTCGCCATACTGGGAGCTTCGGGAACCGGCAAATCGACCCTGCTTCAGATCCTGGGCGGGCTGGACAAGGCGGACAGTGGTGAGGTGACCATCATGCAACACCGTGTTTCCGGCCTGAACGAGCGTCGCCGGGCTGCCGTGCGCAACCAGCACCTTGGTTTTGTCTACCAGTTTCATCACCTGTTACCCGAATTTTCAGCGCTGGACAACGTCGCCATGCCGCTGTATCTGTCGAGCAGATCTGTATCAGAATCAAAGGCGAAGGCGGAACGGATTCTTCACAAGGTGGGGCTCGGGCATCGGCTCACGCACAAGCCGGGTCAGTTGTCAGGTGGCGAACGTCAGCGGGCAGCCGTTGCCAGGGCGCTGGTGACCCGTCCCGACTGTATTCTGGCTGATGAACCCACCGGTAATCTGGATGAAGACAACGCGATGCAGATCTACCAGCTGATGCTTGAGCTGAACGAATCGGAGGGGACCGGATTTGTCATCGTCACTCACGATATCCAGTTGGCAGCCAGGCTGGACCGAGTACTGGTGATGAGCCATGGCGTACTTTCAGAACGAGAGGGCTGACTGAAAAACAGCTGCCAAACCGCAGGCGGGTCCTGAGGTTCTGGTGAGGCTGATCTGACAGGGAAACCATCATGCAATGGATTGCAGGTGCCTATTGTTGCGGCGTGATCATCGCCAGCCAGATGCCGTTGCTGAGCCAACAGCTGCGATTCGGGCTGTTGCTGGCAGTCATGCTGGCAGTCGGGTGCTGCAAACTGAATTTTCGTCTGGCCATTACTGCTGCCGGGCTCCTCCTTGGCATCATTCATCTGCAGCACATCGCTGCGATGGACCATGCGCTCGCTGAACGATTGCTGAGCTACTCGACACTGGAAATTGATCGCGCCGTGATTACCGAGATGCCGGATTGTGACCGTTTCAGCTGTCGTTATGTCATCAGGTTGATTGAGACGGCTGATCAGGGGCTTGAAGGTTCGCGAGTTCAGATCCGGCACAGGCTCTCGTCTTCACCTTACACCGGCGACACCGCTGACACCCCGTCTGCTATCGAGCTGCCACAACTGGGCCAGCACTGGCGCATGAGTCTCAGTCCCAGGCCAAATCAGGGAATGGCCAATCCGGTCGGGCATGACCGCGAACGGTATCTGTTTGCCAGACGTATTCATGCGACAGCTCATGTTGACCTGATCAGTGCCGAACGTCTCGCAGAATCAGGCACCGACCCGATCGGTTCGATCAGGTTGCTCTTGAGCGAGTCGCTGCAACACTGGATCAGCGACCGTGATGCTGCTGCCGTGATCCGTGCCCTGCTGGTGGGTGATCAGCGCGATATTTCACCTGCGCTGTGGCAGCGTTTCAGGCAGACGGGCACACTGCATCTGATGGCGATATCAGGTCTTCATATTGGCCTGGTGGCCGGTCTGGGCTGGTTGCTGGCTCGCGCGCTGTACCGCTGCAGTTGCCAGGCCAGAACAGTGGCCAGACAACGTCTGGGGATGATTATTGCCCTGGGTTTTGCCTTGCTGTATGCCGGACTTGCAGGATTTTCCATGCCGACACAGCGTGCGTTGTTCATGCTCATCGTGGTTGCTGCGGCCCTGTCGGTCAATCGGGCTACGCGTCCTCATGTTCTTGTCATCTGTTCGATGACGGCCGTGTTGCTGTACGATCCCAGACAGGTGCTGCTGAGTGGTTTCTGGTATTCCTTCACGGCGGTTGCAGCGCTGTTGTATGCGTTTCATGCAAATCTGCACTGGTCTCGCAAGCGTAGCCGTTTTCTGATTGCACAACTGGTCATTCTGCTGGGTCTGTTACCCTTGTCACTGCATTCAGGACAGGCAGCGAGCTGGTCTGCCCCCTGGATCAATCTGCTGGTGATTCCGCTGATGGGCATATTGCTGATGCCACTGATGTTTGTCGGCCTGCTGCTGGCACTGCTGGTGTCTCTGGTCGACGTGTCAGGTGATCTGGCGAGTATGCTGATGTTACCAGCCAGTCAGTTGACAACTGTATTGCTGCATTTTCTTGCCCTGATGGCAGAGATTGCCAGTGCGCCGGTCAGAATTGCCGCGACTGAACTCAATGTTGTTCTGTTGTGTGTGGCTGCAGTATTGCTGCTGGGACCCGCTGTACTGATGTGTCGGCTTACCGGGCTGGCTGTCGCGCTGATCACCCTGCTTCCCAAAGGTCAGATACAACCGGCCGAGCTGGATCTGCAGGTACTTGATGTCGGTCAGGGGCTATCTGTAGTCATTCGTACCCGCAACAGTATCGGAATCTATGACTTTGGTGCCTCATCACCGGCATGGCAGAAGACTGACGGGACTGACCTGTGGAGTATGGGCAGCATGGTGATCAACCCGTATCTTGATTCTGTCACCCGACGCACAAGGCTGGATTACCTGATTGTCAGTCATCTCGACAATGATCACGCAGGAGGGCTTTCCGCAGTACAGCAAAAGTTCCAGTCACGGCGACAGCTGGTTTCGGGTGATCTCGACAGTTCCTCAGTCGATTGCAGGGCGGGGCTGTCGTGGCATGCCGATGGCATTTCATTCGAGATTCTGCACCCCGGGCCGGGGCTGCCTTATCTCGGCAACAACAGCAGTTGTGTGCTGTTGATTGACGTTGATGGTCAGCGCGTGCTGATCCCCGGTGACATCGAATCGGTGGTTGAATCGGGCCTGGTTCGCGCGTATCCGGATAAAATCACTGACCTGGCCGTGCTGCTGGTACCCCATCATGGCAGCAAGACATCATCCAGTCGCGAATTTACAGCCCTGACACGTCCTGACATCGCCGTGGTTTCGAGTCGTCGGGACAACCGGTTCGGCTTTCCGCATCAGGAAGTAACAGGCCGATATCTGGCCCAGAACAGCAGGCTACTCAATACCGCCAACTGTGGTGCGATTCATATACGGGTAGATGAAACCGGCGCCCGAATCCTTGACGCCGTACGCAGGGAACAGCACAGAATCTGGCATCGACCCGGTCAACTACCCTGTGAATTCAGGTAGTTAAGGTTAAATCTTAACTCAATTTTAAAGCGGATAATGATACCGTCACGTCCTGTTAGTCGGCACTGAACAGCTGCATGGCCCCGCCACGGAATCGACAGGATGCAATCTGTGCAACTGAATTACAGACGAGCCGAACAAAAATAAGTATGATTGCACGTTGATTTGACCTGATAGGGTGAGCCAGTGAAAGAAATTGTCATGCAGGGCGGGTGGTTGATGATTCCCATCCTTGTCTGTGCTGGTCTGATGATTGCCATTGTGATCGAGCGGTTCTGGAGCCTGAGGCGCAAGGAAATCGTTCCGCAGAAACTGGCCATGCAAGTCAGGGAATGGGCACGCAGCCGCAAGATTGATGATTCTCACATCACGGCACTGGAAGCGAATTCACCACTGGGTATCGTGCTTGCCGTGGCATTGAAAAACCGCGCACGTTCACGTGACATCATTCGTGAAGCCGTCGAGGACGCCGGACGACACGTGGTGCACAAGCTGGAGAAATATCTCAACATTCTCGGCACCATTGCCGGAATATCACCATTGATGGGCCTGCTGGGTACGGTATTCGGCATGATCAGGGTGTTCAACCAGATCATGCAGCACGGTGTCGGTGAAGCCAATCTGATGGCTGGTGGAATTTCACAGGCACTGATCACGACAGCGGCGGGTCTGCTGGTCGCCATCCCTGCATTTTTCTTCTACCGTTTTTTCAGAGGCAAGGTGGCTGAGCTGGTCATCGACATGGAGGGTGAAGTGCTGCACCTGATCGATGCCATTGATGATGGTCAGCCGAAGAAGCCAGCAGCAAGAAGCACACGCAAGCCAGCAGCCAAGAAAAGCTGATCATGAAATTCACCACACATGAGAGGGAAGATCCCGACCTGAACATGACACCCCTGATTGATGTCGTGTTCCTGCTGCTTATCT
This sequence comes from Lysobacterales bacterium, assembly GCA_965212525.1. GTDB lineage: Bacteria > Pseudomonadota > Gammaproteobacteria > Xanthomonadales > SZUA-38 > SZUA-38. The sequence continues at coordinate 22,181 of CBDBVC010000032.1, read as the reverse complement.
TCTTCATGGTGACAACCACTTTCGAGCAGCAGGCAAGACTGCGAATCGATCTGCCGCAGGCAGAACAGGAACCCGAGCAGGTGAAGACCGACCGGCTTGTGATCGCGATCAGTGAAGACGGACAGTATTACATCAACAACAATGAAGTGGTCAACAACTCGGCCGAGTCACTGCGGGAAGCCATTCTCGCGGCGATTGGTGACAACCGCGAGCAGCCGGTTACCATCCGTGCTGACGAACTTGTGCCACACAAGTACGTTGTGACGGCCATGGATGTGCTGACCAGACTCAATGTGGTCAATCTGTCGATTGCCACCACGCCAGACAAGCCTTCTGACGGCTAGACAGCATCATGGCACAAATCAAGAGTATGATGATGCAGACTGACGTCTCAGCGTGCACACAACACTGATGAATGATTCCGCAAACAGATTGAAGCAGTCATCGCGAGGCCAGAGCAGGGCTGAATCCGGTGAACGCGAGATTCATGTCTATCGGCGTCTGCTGCGCTACACCGCCCCACACAAGTTACTGTTTGTGGTTGCCGTGTTCGCCATGCTGGTCGATGCGATCTGCACGGCCGGTTTTTCACGTCTGATGGAACCGCTGATCGATGAGGGTTTTGTCAATCACGATCCCGATGTGATGAAGATGCTGCCGCTGCTGATCATTGCCGTTTTCGTTGGCCGGGGCATCGCCGGCTTTGTTTCGGTCGTGGTCATGGCCAGAATCGGCAGATCGGTGATCTGTGTGCTAAGGCAGCAGTGTTTCGAGAAATACCTGATGATGCCGACACGGTTCTTTGACCGTCAATCGCAGGGTCAGCTGATTTCCAGGCTCACTTTCAATATCGAACAGATTGCCGAGTCGACATCAAATGCCATTACCATCCTGATCAAGGATTCACTCTACATCCTGTTCTTTATCGGCGTCATGATGATGGTCAGTGTTCGACTGACAATGATCATTTTCCTGATCGCGCCACCCATCGCACTGGTGATCTGGTTTGTCAGCAAGCGATTCCGCCGGATCAGTCGCAAGATCCAGGGTTCAATGGGTGATGTGACCCATCGCACGGGCGAGATTGTCAATGGCCACCGTGTGGTGAAGACCTACGGCGGCCAGAAGCAGGAAGCCGATGCGTTCAGCAGAATCAACCGCAATAATCGTCAGCAGAATATCAAGCTGATCTCGACCCGTGCTGCAAGCACCGTCATGACCCAGTTCTTTGCCGGCATTGGCCTGGCCATCATCGTTTTCATGGCGGCAACGCGGTCGATTGACCTTGACCCGGGCGCCTTTGTGTCATTCATCGTTGCCATGCTCGGCATCCTTCCTTCGCTGAAAAAACTGGTCAATGTCAATGTCATGATTCAGCGAGCCATCACGGCCGGACAGAGTGTGTTCCATCTGCTGGACCAGCCGGGCGAGGATCTTGAGTCCGGTCAGGTAGTCGATCACATTGATGGCGCCATCGAGTTTGATGATATCTGTCTCAGTTATGATGAGGGTCAGGCGCAGGTACTCGACAATATTCGGCTGTCAATCAGGCCGGGTACAGTCACCGCATTCGTCGGCCGATCCGGAAGTGGCAAGACATCGCTGGTCTCACTTATCCCGCGGTTCTATGAGCCGACAGCGGGCAGCATCAGGGTCGATGGCGTTGATATCCGCGATTACAGCCTGCCCAGCCTGCGAGACAAGATCGCTCTGGTGAGTCAGGATGTGGTGCTGTTCGAGGACACCATCGCGCGTAATATTGCCTATGGCAGCATGGGTGAGGCCAGCGAGGAAGAGATTGTCTCCGCAGCCACACGTGCTCATGCCATGGAATTCATCGAGCAGCTGCCCGACGGGATGCAGACCCGCATTGGCGAAGACGGTGTGCAGTTGTCCGGCGGCCAGCGACAACGCATTGCCATCGCACGGGCAATTCTCAAGGATGCCCCGATACTGATACTGGACGAGGCCACCTCTGCGCTGGATTCGGAATCCGAACGTCTGATCCAGGAAGCGCTTGATGATATCGTTCAGGACAGAACCACACTGGTCATTGCACACCGGCTCTCGACCATCGAGAGTGCCTCACAGGTGGTAGTGCTGTCCGAAGGCAGGCTGATCGAGCAGGGCACACATGCCGAATTGCTCAGTACCGGTGGTGCCTATGCCAATCTGCACAAGCTGCAGTTCAATGACAGCCCGGCAGCGAAGTCAGACGATGAACAGGCTGACTGACAGCTCAGACAACCCGAAGCCGGGCTGAAGGGAGGCTGGCATGGCGCTTTCATCATGGATCCAATCTGTCTGGTATCGTCAGCAGCCTGCACCGTTTTACCTGCGATGGCTGGTTCCACTGTATCGACTGCTGAATCACTGGGACAGACGTCGACAGCATCGTGATCAGGCTCATCCTGGCGTGCCGGTGATCATTGTCGGCAACCTCACTGTCGGTGGGACCGGCAAGACACCAATGGTGATCTGGCTGGCAGAGTATCTGCAACAGCGCGGCTACAGCCCTGGGATCGTCACTCGGGGGTATGCCGCACAGTCCACAAGTTCATCACCTGTAATTATTGATACCTTGACCACAGCAGCCGACGCTGGCGATGAGCCACACATGATGCATCGCCGTCTGGGTATTCCGGTTTGCATTGGCGCCGACAGATCTGCCGCTGCCCGCAAGCTTGTCGGTGAGGCAGCAGTTGATGTCATCATCAGTGATGACGGTCTGCAGCACCTGAGGCTGGCTCGTGATGTTCAGATCTGTGTTATTGACGGTAATCGGGGATTCGGTAATGGCTCATTGTTGCCTGCCGGCCCGCTGAGGCGGCCACCGAGTGATCTGGATCAGGTCGATCTTGTGATCTGCAGTCACAGACTGCCCGAAAATGCCGGTCCGGCATTCACCTCAGGCCGTCTGTCTGATCGGGTTCATGTCATGTGCTATGAGGTCGCCAATGCATGGAATCTGGCAGACAGCAGCCAGCGCATGCCGTTGTGCGATTTTCAGAGCCTGCCCGGCAGAACTGTTCATGCAGTGGCCGGGATCGGGAACCCGAGTCAGTTTTTTGATATGCTGCAGAAAAACGGGGTAGGGCACGAGAAACTTGAGTTCAGCGATCATCACCAGTATCAGGCGTCCGAGCTGGCACACCTGAAGCAGGCCTGTGTTCTGATGACAGAAAAGGATGCGGTCAAGTGTCTGGGTTTTTGCGGTGACGACTGGTGGGCAGTACCCGTCACTGCACAATTGCCTGATGCTGCCAGTGACGCAATCGATGTGCTGATGGCCAGAGTGATCAAGCGTTTACAGGAGAAAGCCGGCTGATGGCGACTGTTCCGTTTCACATCATCATTCCCGCCAGATTTGCGTCACAACGCCTCCCCGGCAAGGCCATGAAACAGATCGATGGCAAGCCGCTGGTGGCACATGTGCATGACAGGGCAATGGATTGTGGCGCCGAGTCGGTGACTGTGGCGACCGATGATGAGCGTATCCAGGCGTACTGCCGGTTACACGGCATGGATTGTCTGATGACATCACCATCGCACCCATCGGGCACAGACCGTATCGCCGAGTGTATCGACCTGTTATCGCTGCGCGATGATGATTGTGTGGTCAACCTGCAGGGCGATGAACCTCTGACGCCGGTATCGGCTGTTCATGCCGTTGCCAGTCTGCTGGACGATCAGCGTGCCAGCATGTCCACCCTGGCCATACCAATCACAGAGCAGGTGCAGATTCGGGATCCCAATTGTGTCAAGGTGGTGATTGATCAGGAAGGTTTCGCCCTGTATTTCAGCAGGGCCCCCATACCGTTCGATCGCGATGGTCTGCACATCACTGCTCAAAGCAGCGAAACTGTCACTGCGGATCCGGCCGCGAAAGAGTGTCCGTCACTGGCCCTGCGACATGTTGGCCTGTATGGCTATCGGGCCGCCACGGTGAGGGCATTTGCCGACCTGCCACCGGCACAGCTGGAAACACTGGAAAAGCTGGAACAGCTCAGAATGTTGTATCATGGTTACCGCATCAAGGTCATGGTTCTGCAGGATTCATTTCCGGCAGGGGTTGATACTGAAGAGGATTTGAAACGAGTCGATGAACTCATTGCCAACAGAAAACAATAACGAGAAAGTGCAAATCCTGTTCGTGTGCATGGGTAATATCTGCCGATCGCCGACAGCAGAGGGCCTGGCACGGGACTTTATCCGGGCCAATGGGCTTCAACAGCTGGTTACAGTGGATTCTGCCGGCACCCATGCCTATCACGTTGGCGAACCACCGGATGAACGCTCACAACAGGCGGCCATGCGACGATCGGTGGACATCAGTGACCTCAGGGCCAGGCGTCTGATCGAGGATGACTTTGAACGCTTTGATTATCTGTTCGCTATGGACCAGAGAAACATGGATGCGATGATGGAAAAGTGTCCTCAGCCTCACGCGGACAAGCTTGAAAAGATCATGAATTACTCCAGTCTGGATGTCACCACGGATGTACCCGACCCCTACTATGGCGGGCGTTTCGGGTTCGAACAGGTGCTGGATCTTCTCGAGGACTCGATCGAGGAACTGTTCGCGCACCTGATCCTGCAGCATCAATGGCAGACCAGTCGCACCACAGGTAACGGGGAGATGATGAACCATGTCTGATGTGACTGCTGCACCCGCATTCGGCAATCAGGTTGAATGGGTCAATTCCAATACCCCACACAACCTCGATGACAATCACGGCAAGATACGGCTGGTGTTCTTTTTCAGTTTTTCCAATATTCAGTCGCTACTGTTGCTGCCAATGTTGCGTGAACTGGAAAATGACTACGATGATGGACTGGATGTCATCGGCATTCTTTGCCCGAGATTTTCGAGAGAACATGCTGCTGCCACTGTGCTGAAGCAGATCAATGAACACTATGTCCGGTTCCCGGTCTGTGTCGATCACAATTATACGGTGTGGCAGTCCTACGGGGTGACCGGCTGGCCCAGCTGTGCACTCGTGGATGTTACCGGAAACCTGCGGGCGGTGATCGGCGGGCATGACAGTTTCGATGACCTGCATGCCATAATCGGCAAACTGCTCGATGAGGCGGCACGTGATGACTCCAGACGCTATTCACCGCGGCTGTCGACCAGTATTCCGGAGCCGCCATCGTTCCTGAAATTCCCCTCCAGTGTGGTGGCCAATGAACAGTCTGTCTATATTGCCGACTCGGGCCATAACCGTATACTCGAACTGAATCATACCGGCAGGGTGCTCAGAATATTCGGCTCGGGTAATCCGGGGGCTATGGGATGGCACCATGGCGAATTGCGGATTCAACAAGCCACAGAGCCTGGTGCTCGGGCCCAATGCACTGTTTGTTGCCGATACCGGCTCCCATGCCATCCGTCGAATCGATCTGTTCAATGGCGAAGTCAACACCATTGCCGGCAATGGCAAGGCGGGTCAATCGGTCGTGCTGGCACGATCTGACGCCAGGGATATCGCACTCAACTTTCCCAGTGGACTTGCCCTGCGCGAAACCATGCTCTATTTCACCATGATGGCCCAGCATCAGGTCTGGCAGGTTGATCTGAAAACCGGTGCCATGAGCTGGCTGGCCGGATCAGGCCAGCAGTCGGTGACCGATGGCGATTCGGTGACAGCCGCTTTCAGTTCACCCAGCAGTATCGCCGTCGCTGAAGAGGAACTGTTTATCGCAGACAGTGAGGGTTCAGCGATCCGCAGTTTCGAGCTCGATTCTTCTGTTGTGACCAGCAGGATCGGTCAGGGCAACTTCTATTTTGGCAATGAGGATGGTGGTCCACGTGACGGTCTGTTACAGCGTCCAATGGGCCTCGCCTATGATCGCGACAAACAGGAGTTGTGGATTGCCGATACCTACAACAGCTGCCTGCGCCTGCTGGATACCATCAACTGGCGTCTGACCACACCGGCCGTGGATTTCGAGCTCAATCATCCAACCGGAATCTGTGTTCATGACAGGACGCTCTGGGTCGCCAACAGCAATGAGCATGAAATTCTCAAGATCGATCTGGCGACGCATCGCTCCGAGCCGTTTGAAATCCTGGAAACGAGTGTCTGACAGAGTCGAGTGGTCTGATTTTTCGTACATGCTCGTCGTGACATCTGATGCACGATCGATGCTCATCGTGGTGCAGTCCCGGTGTCACCGGATCTGGACATGAGTGCAGAGTTTGATCACAAGTCCTACTGTCGACGTCTGACCCGTTCACCTGGTGTCTATCGCATGTTCGATGCCGAAGATACCGTCCTGTACGTTGGCAAGGCATCGAATCTGCAGAACCGGGTCAGGAGCTATTTCTCGAACCGTTCACTTGGCCCCAGAATTCAGACCATGGTGGCCCAGATTCAGCGCATCGAAGTGACCGTAACCCGGACCGAGTCCGAGGCCCTGTTGCTGGAAAGTCAGCTGATCAAGTCACTCAAGCCCCGATACAATGTCGTTTTCAGGGATAACAAGAGTTATCCATACATCCATCTGACCAGCCATCAGGAGTTTCCAAGAATCGGCTTCTATCGCGGGGCATGCAATACAGAGGGCGAATTTTTCGGCCCATACCCCAGTGCGCACGCTGTACGGGATTCCATCAATCAGTTGCAGAAAGTGTTTCGCCTGCGCAACTGCAGTGACAGCATATTCAGACATCGCACACGCCCGTGCCTGCAGCACCAGATCAACCGCTGTTCGGCGCCCTGCGTCGAACTGATTTCAGAGCAGGACTATCGCAGGGATGTGGACCTGACCCGTCTGTTCCTCGGTGGTCAGGCCGAATCCGTGATTCAGTCACTGGCCGAGGAAATGGAGCAGGCCAGTGAAAAACTGGAATTCGAGCAGGCCGCCATCACTCGTGACCGAATCGTCAATCTGCGCCGTATCACTGCACAGCACCATATCAGCTCGGCAAAGGGTGACATGGACATCATCGCTGCAGAATGCAGTGACAACGCGGTCAGCGTTCAGCTGATGATGCTGCGGCAGGGGCGCAGTCTTGGCGACCGCTCGTTTTTTCCGAGACAGGGCGGCAAGGCTGACCCCGATGAGGTTCTGAGTGCTTTCCTGATGCATTACTATGGCCGAACCACTGCACCGGCAGAAATCATTATCAGTCACCCGGTCAGCGACAGGGAAACCATGGAACAGGTGTTTACAGAACAGGCAGGTCGACGCGTACGCATCCTGTATCGCCCCCGGGGCGACAAGGCCAGGTGGCTGAAAATCGTCAGGCAGAATGCCAAACTGTCACTGCAGCAGCGTCTGAGTGGCAAGCGACAGCACCGTGAACGCATGGACTCACTGGTGGAGATACTGGGCCTGGATGGCGTGCCTGAGCGGATGGAATGTTTTGATATCAGTCACACCCAGGGCGAATCCACCGTGGCTTCCTGTGTGGTGTTCGATGACAACGGTCCGGTGCCGGCTGAATACCGGCGATTCAATATCACAGGTATCACACCGGGTGATGATTATGCGGCCATGCGACAGGTGCTGGAACGGCGTTTCAGGAACGCCCACGAAGCGGAATCGAAAATACCGGACATCCTGTTTATCGATGGTGGCAAGGGTCAACTGGCTCAGGCAATCGATGTGGTGAGTGAATACCAGATCGAAAACATGCTCATGGTGGGGGTCGCCAAGGGCGAGGGCAGAAAGCCGGGTCTGGAGACACTGTTCATCGGCACCTCGATGCAGCGGGTCGAGACCGATGCCAGTGCTAACGGATTTCAGGTGATTCAGTGGATTCGGGATGAGTCGCACCGATTTGCCATCACCGGTCACAGACGACAGCGCGGCAAGGCACGCAACCGTTCCGCTCTCGAGGACATACCGGGAATTGGGCCGAAACGCCGCAAGGCACTGCTGACCCGTTTTGGCGGAATCCGCGGATTACAGGATGCCGGTGTCGAGGAACTGGCCGGAATTGACGGAATCTCGGCCTCGCTGGCCCGAAAAATCTATGACATGCTTCACTGAGCGCGTACACTGCTGTTGCGTTTTGCAGGGTTTCTTGTGAACATGCCTGCTGTTACTGATCGGGTACTCAAATGGAAATGAATGCCGCCAACTGGCTGACACTGTTCAGGATCATCCTGATACCGGTGCTGGTGATGCTGTTCTACCTGCCGCCGGGCTGGTCCAACTGGGCCACGGCCATCGTCTTTTCTCTCGCGGCTGTCACGGACTGGCTCGATGGTTTTGTTGCCAGGCGATTCAACCTGACGTCGGAGTTTGGCGAATTTCTCGACCCGGTGGCTGACAAGCTGATGGTGGCTGTGGCACTGGTGATTCTGGTGCAATCGCATCCAACCCCTTATTTTGCCGTGCCTGCTGCGATCATCATTGGTCGGGAAATCACCATTTCGGCCCTGCGCGAGTGGATGAGCCGGATCGGCCGGCGCGCTGTTGTCGGCGTGGTGATGATCGGCAAGATCAAGACCACTTTCCAGATGTTCGCCATCGCCATGCTGTTACTGAATCAGGATTTGTCATTTTTCGGGCTGGGGGTTGTTGACACATTTTATGTCGGACATGCCTGTCTTTGGATTGCAGCCGTGCTGACCATGTGGTCCATGGTCCAGTACGTCAAGTCGGCAATGCAGGAAATCAATAATCACCGCAGCGAATCGTGAGACTGAACTTCTGAGGAGATTGATGCTCAAAAAGTCACACCAATGGCTTGACAGTGTAGCCAGAAATCGTATCATATGCGCCCTTGCAACGCGGGAATAGCTCAGTTGGTAGAGCACAACCTTGCCAAGGTTGGGGTCGCGAGTTCGAATCTCGTTTCCCGCTCCAGATTTTCTAACCTCGGATAATCCGGGGTTTTTTGTTTGCAGGACACTCAGCTGATGCTGATCCTGTGATAGTATTTTCGATTGCAACCCAGAGGCTGGGTGGCAGAGTGGTTATGCTGCGGCCTGCAAAGCCGTCTACGCCGGTTCGATTCCGACCCCAGCCTCCACTTGAATTATCATTGACAGGACCTCGTGTTCAGTCAATCACAATGGGACACGTTCCCTATATCCTTGCTCCACCACTGAAATCATGTTGGGGGGCGAATACCGAAAGGAGTTAGTATGCGACACTATGAAGTAGTCTTTCTGGTGCATCCGGACCAGAGTGAACAAGTACCTGCGATGACCGAGCGTTATCGCAAGATCATCGAAGATGGCAAGGGCGTTATCCACCGCGCTGAAGACTGGGGACGTCGCCAGCTTGCCTATCCCATCCAGAAGCTCGCCAAGGCACATTTCGTCATGATGAATATCGAATGTGACGCCGATGTGCTGGCTGAACTGCAGAATGCATTCCGCTTCAACGATGCGGTTATCCGTGAGATGGTGATTCGACGCAAGACGGCCGTCACCGAAGCCTCACACCTGCTCAAGGCACGTCAGGAGAAGGACAAGATCAAGGCCGAGCGCAAGCGCCCCAGCCGGGATGGTGACAAGGATTCCTCCAGTGAATCAGCCGCCAAAGTAGACGCTGCGCCCGAAAAGGCCGCAGAGCCAGCACCTGAGCCCGCCGCCGATGCGGCTGACGAAGCAACTGAAGCGAAAGCTGAAGAAGCCGAGTCCTGAGCCGTTAGAACAAGAAGAGGAATCCAGACATGTCACGTTTTTTCCGTCGCAGAAAGTATTGCCGTTTTACCGCAGAGGGCTTTGAAGAGATCGATTACAAGGATCTGGCCACACTGAAACAGTACATCGGTGAAACCGGCAAGATCGTTCCCAGCCGCATTACCGGTACCAAGGCCAGGTTCCAGCGTCAGCTCGCCACCGCAATCAAGCGTGCGCGCTACCTGGCACTGCTGCCTTACACCGACAACCACTAGTCACTGAGAGGTCAAGGACATGCAATTGATTTTGTTGGAAAATATCCAGAATCTTGGTGCGCTTGGTGAAGTGGTCAACGTCAAACCCGGTTTTGGCCGCAATTACCTGGTACCGCAGGGCAAGGCTGTGCCTGCCACCAAGGCGAACCTCGAATCATTCGAATCACGTCGTGCCGAACTCGAAGCCCGTGCGGCAGATGCACTGACAAGTGCCGAGGCCCGTCGTGATGCCGTCGCCGAATACACGCTGAACATCACAGCCAATGCTTCCAGTGAAGGCAAACTGTACGGTTCTGTCGGAACCCGCGAGATTTCCGAAGCACTGACGCAGGCCGGATATGCCATCGAGAAGAATGAAGTGGTACTCAGTGACGGTGTCTTCCGTGAAGTGGGTGAATTCGATGTGCAGCTGAAATTCTATGCCGCTGTCGACTGCACCATCAAGCTGGTGATCATTGGCGAAGAAACCGCCTGATCAGCACGACCGTTCCGAATGACAACAGCCGGTTCATGCCGGCTGTTGTTGTTTCCGGCCCCGTAAATTGTGACCGATTGGTGGCAACAGGACGATGTTCCTTGAACGTCATCCACATCCGGTTATGATGGAGCCACAGATCTGAAAACCTGAAAACGGACCATGCCCGCACCAGAATCCAATAGCGCCATTACCGACCTGAAGATTCCGCCACATTCCATCGAGGCAGAGCAGGCCGTTCTCGGTGGTCTGATGCTGGTCAACGACGCCTGGGATCAGGTGGCAGACAAGCTGACCGAAGCCGATTTCTACCGTAAGGATCACCAGCTGATCTTCAGGGCCATCTTCGAGCTTCAGAACAACCAGCAGCCCACCGATGCCCTGACACTGGCCGAATGGTTCGAATCCAACGGCCGATCGGCCGAAATCGGTGGTTCGGCAACGATCACGGCTCTGGTCAACGAAACCCCCGGCGCTGCCAATATCGCCGCCTACGCGGATATCGTCAGGGAAAAATCGATTCTGCGAAGCCTGATTGATGTTGGTAATGAAATCACCTCTGCAGCCTATCGCCCCGAGGGGAGAGCCAGTCAGGAGCTGCTGGAAACCGCTGAAAAGAGTGTGTTCGATATCCGTGACAAGGGTGCTCGGGGCAATATGGGCATGCTGCCCATTCGCGAATCGGTGAAACAGGCATTCGAATTGATCGAGCATGTCTATTCGCTGGAAGGCAATATTACCGGCATCGAGACCGGTTACACGGATTTTGATGACAAGACCGCCGGACTCCAGCCCTCAGATCTGATCATCGTCGCTGGCCGTCCATCCATGGGCAAGACCAGTTTTGCCGTCAATATCGCCGAACATGCTGCGATCAAGGGCAAGAAGAGTGTGGTGCTGTTCAGTATGGAAATGGCAGCCCAGCAACTGGTCATGCGAATGCTGGGCTCCCTGGGGCGAATCAATCAGCAGCGCCTGCGTACCGGTGATCTGCAGGATGATGACTGGCCACGCCTGCGTTCGGCCATGAACATGCTGGTGGAAACCCGTCTGTTCATTGATGAAACTCCGGCGCTGTCACCTATCGAGTTGCGTGCCCGTGCGCGGCGAATCAAGCGTCAGCACGAGCTGGATCTGATTGTGGTCGACTATCTGCAGCTGATGCAGGTGCCGGGGAGCAGTGAGAACCGGGCTACCGAAATTTCCGAGATTTCGCGTTCACTCAAGGCACTGGCCAAGGAACTTCAGGTGCCTGTCATTGCACTGTCACAGCTCAATCGTTCTCTTGAGCAACGCCCCAACAAGCGACCGATCATGGCGGATCTGCGAGAGTCAGGTGCGATCGAGCAGGATGCCGATCTGATCGTCTTCATCTATCGCGATGAAGTCTACAACCCGGATACTGCCGACAAGGGCAAGGCCGAGATCATCATTGGCAAGCAGCGTAATGGCTCAACGGGTACCGTACCGCTGACCTTCCTCGGTCAGTACACGCGATTTGAAAACTTCTCGAGCGATCAGTTTCTGAGCGATTACCAGTGAGCCGGGACACCCTGGCGGTGCTCGATCCGGCCGCACTGATTCACAACTACGAACAGACGCGGCGACTGGCCGCAGGATCCAGATCCCTCGCCGTGATCAAGGCCAATGCCTATGGCCACGGACTGGAGTGGGTGGTATCAGTTCTGAAGCAGGCTGATGGTTTTGCCGTGGCCACGGTTGATGAGGCTGTCCGAACGCGGGATGCCGGTTTTGCAGGGCAATTGCTGGTGCTGGAAGGAATTCAGTCTGAAGATGAACTATCGCCTGCACACGCCATGGGGCTTGATCTGGTTTTTCATCATCAGAGTCAGCTGGACTGGCTGTCATGTCAGCCGCTGGACTTCAGCAACAGTCGACTCTGGCTCAAGGTGGATACCGGCATGCACCGGCTCGGATTCGAACCCGAAGAGGCATCTGATGCCTGGGACAGTCTGCATCGAGTCACCGACAAGCGAATTCTGATGGGGCACCTGTCCTGTGCGGATGAACCCGACAATGAAATTACACGAGATCAGAACGATGAGCTGATTCGTATCGGTCGACAACTGGGCGCCAGCCAGATGTCGATGGCCAATTCCGCTGCAGTGCTGCAATGGCCGCAAACGCATCATCAATATGTCAGGCCCGGGCTGATGCTCTACGGCGTGTCACCTGTGCTCGACAGCCACGCCAGCGATTTCAAGCTGAATCCGGTGATGACGCTGACCTCACGCATCATATCGATCAAGCAGTGCCGACAGGGTGATCGTGTCGGTTATGGCGGTCTGTTCACCTGTCCATCCGACATGCAGATCGCCACAGTGGCGATTGGTTACGGCGATGGGTATCCGGTGGCAGCCACAAACCGTGCCCAGGTGCTGGTGGGGCAGCAGTCCTGTCCGGTCATCGGTCGTGTGTCCATGGACATGACCTGCATCGATGTCACCGCGCTTAAGTCCGTCGCCATCAACGATGAAGTGATCCTGTGGGGAGAGGGTATGCCGGTAGACAAGGTGGCGAATGATTGCGGCATGCTCAATTACGAACTGATCTGCGGCATTACCCAGCGTGTCAGGGCCGATTTCAGGAATTCGGGAGTAGTTGAATCCTAGCCGGATTCGGCATTGATCAGCCCGTACTTGCGGATATAGCCACGCAACTGGTCATAGCTGAGTTTCAGGTCCACAGCAGCCTTGCGCTGATTGTAGCCGTGGCGTTTGAGCGCGGTCACAATCGTCTTTATTTCGAATGACTTGACGGCAGCCTTGAGGTCAACGGGTTCCTGATCTGCCTTTGTCCCTGTCATGTCCGAATCGCGCCGGCCACCACGGTTGCGTCCGATCGGACGGTAGGGTGATATGAATGGGTTCAGGCACAGGTGACTGATGGGTTCATCCGGTGTTTCATGTCGGTAGACTGCGCGTTCGACCACATTCTTCAGTTCCCTGACATTGCCAGGCCAGTCGTGAGCCTGCATCTCATCGAGTGCGTTCTGGCTGAAACCGGCGAACAGCGAATTGCCCAGTTCTGCTGCCATCTGGCGACCAAAATGATCGGCCAGCAGGGGAATATCCGATTGACGATGCCTCAGTGGCGGCAGGGTGATGACATCAAAGGCCAGGCGATCAAGCAGATCAGCCCTGAATCGCCCTGTTTCAGTCAGTTGTGGCAGGTCTTCATTGGTACTGGCGATGACCCGGACGTCGACATTCACTGTCTCACGACCGCCTACGCGGACGAACTGGCCGTATTCAATCACTCTCAGAATCTGTTCCTGAACGCGAAGGCTGGCAACACCGATTTCATCCAGCATCAGGCTGCCATCACTGGCTCGCTCGAAATATCCCCGGTGCTGACCACCGGCACCGGTGAATGCGCCGGATTCATGTCCAAACAATTCGGATTCAAGCAGTGTGTCACTGAGGGCGGCGCAATTGACCTTGAGCAGGGCGGCCTGCCAGCGTGCCGACAGGTAATGCAGGCGTGCGGCTATCAGCTCCTTGCCAGTGCCGCGCTCACCAATGACCAGAACCGGTTTGTTCAATTGTGCCAGGCGCGATGCCTGTTCGAGAACCGCCAGAAATTCAGGCGATTCACCCACGATGACGGTTTCTTCCGGGCTGTTGTGTCTCATCAATTCCTCACCAGAAATGATGGCACAATTAAACAGGATTCAACGCTATTCGTCGCGTGCCAGAAGTCAGAACTGTTACACTAGCGCGCTGCACTACAGCTGACATTGAGCCAGAAGGGACAACATGGCAAAGAACAAGCAACAGTATGTCTGTACCGAATGTGGCGGTATGAGTACCAAGTGGCAGGGACAGTGCCCGGATTGTCAGCAATGGAACACCATGACAGAACAGATCGTGTCCGGCAGCAAGGGTGGTCAGAACCGCTACAGCAGCTATGCCGGCAGTGAAGCCCATGCCAGCGTGACGCGACTGGCGGATGTGGGTCTGAGTGAGGACAGTCGTGAATCAACCACCGATCCCGAGCTTGACCGGGTTCTTGGTGGCGGACTGGTGAACGGTTCCGTTGTATTGCTGGGTGGCGATCCGGGTATCGGAAAGTCCACGCTGCTGCTGCAGGTCATGGCCAGTCTGTCAGAACGACTGGACTGTCTCTACGTGACGGGTGAGGAATCACTGCAGCAGATTGCCATGCGTGCCAGCAGGCTCGAGCTTGATGCCAGTCGCATCGACTGCCTGGCAGAAACATCGGTCGAACAGATCCTCGCTCAGCTGGCCAACCAGAAACCCTCTGTCGTCGTCATCGATTCAATCCAGACACTCTACAGTGAACAATTGCAGTCGGCACCAGGATCTGTTGCCCAGGTGAGGGAATCCACGGCTGCCTTGCTGCGGCACGCCAAGAGTACGAATACCACGGTGATTCTGGTGGGTCATGTGACCAAGGAAGGCGGTATCGCCGGCCCGCGCGTACTCGAACACATGGTCGATGCCGTGCTGTATTTCGAGGGCAGTGCCGGCAGTCGATACCGTGTGATCAGGGCATTGAAGAACCGGTTTGGTGCGGCCAATGAACTCGGTGTCTTTGCCATGACAGGTACCGGCTTGCGCGCCGTCAGCAATCCTTCGGCGATCTTCCTTTCCGGTCAGGGCGATGAAGCTGCCGGCAGCGCCATTGTGGTGACTCGTGAAGGCACTCGTCCGATGCTGATCGAATTGCAGGCACTGGTGGCATCCTCGCACCTGGGTAACCCGCGCCGCGTTGTTGTGGGCATGGAGCAGAATCGACTGGCCATGTTGCTGGCCGTGCTGCAACGTCACTGCGGACTTGAACTTCATGATCAGGATGTCTTCATCAATATTGTTGGCGGGCTCAGAATATCCGAGACGGCGGTGGATCTGCCGCTGGCGATGGCGATCTGGTCATCACTGAGTGAGCGGATACTCAATCGCAGCCTGATTGCTTTCGGCGAAGTCGGGCTTTCGGGCGAAGTGCGACCGGTGCACAATGGCGAGGAGCGTTTGCGTGAAGCGGCCAAGCACGGTTTCGAGACAGCGATCATTCCGCATGCCAATGCACAGTCACTGCCGGATATCGACATGAAGATCATTGCCGTGCGCCGATTGTCCGAGGCGATAGAGCAGCTTTAGAAACGGTCAGTCAAACTGGTATTCGAACAGTTCGATATCGCGTTGCCACAGTTGTGCAACCATACCCCGGCTGCGGTCTGTGTACAGATCACGATAATCGACCCGTGGCCCCTGATTCAGTCTTTCCGGCAGCGCCTGGTCCAGACCCAGACGTTCAGCGACACGTTGCCAGTCATGTTCGAATGACTCCACACGACCGGTGAAATCCAGGCCAGGTTCACCATCCAGGTGACACAGCTGACGGAATTGATGGGCATCCTCGCGTGCGGCCTGATAGTGGATGAACGATTCGAAATCACCCAGTCGACTGACCCTGTGATGACGATGGTGAGCCGGGTTGTCGAGGATGTAGTGGTATTCGGAGACCAGTCGTTCCCAGGGGTTGCGCACGAAGGCAAACTTGAACAATGATGAGTAGATCTGCTCAGGCATGATACGCTGAGCTGTACTCAGTGGCTCGTGTGGCCGAAACGCATATCGGCGGTAATCACGCAGTAGACCGGCGTGGCTGATGAGTCTGCGCCAGCGACTGTGACGATAGGGCAGTGCATGGGGTTGCAGCACCGTACGCAGGGTGGTACCGGCCGCCTTGCGAACATGAACGAAGATGAACTGGTGAGAATCGGATATCAGCATGATTGTCCGCGCGAGTACCGGAAGATTTGGTTTCCGCGACCTGAAGCAGGTTTATCCCAGAGCAGACAGTTCGCGGTTCAGCAGGTCAGGATCACCAAGGTTCAGTTCAACCAGCCGCTTCAGTCGGGTGAAACTGTCCATGCCAATCCGGTTACAGGCAAAGCCGATACAGTCATCACGCTGATGCGCGAGCTGTGTATCCATGATGATCTGTTCTCCGTTATCGAGCGATATTTCTACCTGATATTCGTGATTGGCCCTGGCCTCGAAATCAGATGGCAATTGCAGCAGTGCGCCCTTGAGCGAGATATCAATCAACACGGACTTCCATCGTTGACCAGCCGAAATGACATCGACAGTGGCTTCGAAATTGATTCGGCTGAAACGCCTGCGCTCATCCGGTTCTTGATCACGTTGCATGGGTTCTGGAATCCTGAGTATCGGCAAATACTTTTCTCAGCACAATATAGGGTTATCCGGGTGCACTTGCAAACAGTGACAACGGTTCTCGATACAGGGCTCTCGAGTCGGTGTGAAGATGCAATTGTGCCAATTGATGGCTCGCAAACGGTTACTCGCGGGTGGTTTCGGTCTCAGCCTGATGTCGCATGATACGAACCGACTTGATCACATTTTCCTCGATTTCACTGATACACATGTCCAGATCAGCGATGGTGATTGTGGTGTTCTTCTCGGGAATTGTCTCGGCAGTTTCCAGGATCAGTCCGTTGAGGGTGCGTGCACCCTCGGTGGGCAGTGTCCAGCCCAGTCGGCGGTTGAGGCTTCTGACATTCTCACCTCCATCGACGATGAATGAACCATCACGATTCTTGTGCACTCGACTGAGACGGCTCTTCGGTTCGGTGGTGAACTGTCCCACCACATCTTCGAGAATATCATCGAGCGTCAGCAGCCCCTGAATGTCGCCGTATTCATCGACCACCAGTGCCATCCGTCGCTCACGCTCCTGAAACTCGAGCAGTTGCTGGGTCAGTGTTGTGGTTTCGGGAATGAAATACGGCTTGCGAACGGTCTGCCGCAACGATTTCATGTCCAGTTCACCACGTGCCAGCCTGGAGATCACGGTGCGCACATGCAATATACCAATAACGTTGTCGATGTTACCGGTGTAGATGGGCAGTCGGGTGTAGAAGCTGTTGGTGATCTGTTCGATGATCTGGTC
Source organism: Lysobacterales bacterium (assembly GCA_965212525.1). GTDB lineage: Bacteria > Pseudomonadota > Gammaproteobacteria > Xanthomonadales > SZUA-38 > SZUA-38. The sequence continues at coordinate 4,881 of CBDBVC010000032.1, read as the reverse complement.
CCAGTCATCCTCCAGATCGATGCCCATGACCTCGGTTCGCGGTACCAGGATATCGGCCACCGTGGCGTTCTGCAGGTCGAGGATGTTCAACAGCATGTTGTGATGACGATCGTTGTCCTTGTTGGTGTCGTTGAGCAGCGATTCTATCTCTTCCAGTGACAGTTGGTCGGCATGTTCCACTTCCGACCGATCAAGGCCAAAGGGTTTCAGCAAAAGATTGGCAATGCTGTTGATGACGGCGACAACCGGGTAGAACAGTTTGAGCAGGACAAGTAATGGAGCTGACGCGGGCAGGGCCAGCGACTCTGGTCTCACCGCAGCCCAGGTCTTGGGGGCAACCTCGGAGAAGATCAGCATCAGCGGGGTCAGCACCAGCGGAGCAACCAGTGGGCCCTTGTCGCCGATCAGCTTGATGGCGATCACTGTCGAGACCGAGGCCGCAAAGATATTGACCAGGTTGTTACCCAGCAGGATGATGCCGATCAGGCGATCCGGTTTTTTCAGCAGCCGCAGTGTTCGAATGGCGGCCTTGTTGCCGTTCTTGGCCTTGTGCTTGAGTCGATAGCGATTGATCGCCATCAATGCGGTTTCGGAGCTGGAAAAAAAGGCAGACAGTATCAGCAGTATGATCAGCAACGTGACCAGGGTGCTATAGGGAATGGCGTCCAATAATGAAGTCCTGACAACTCTCGTGAATCGATACCGTCGGATCTATGGTATCAGCGCTGTAATATCAATTCCAGAACGAGTTTGCTGCCCAGATAGGCCAGCAATAACAGGGCCATGGCGATCAGTGTCAGACGTGTTGCCTTGTTGCCACGCCAGCCAAATCGAAAATGTCCGATCAGCAGGCCACCAAACAGAAACCATGCGATGACCGACAGGACGGTCTTGTGTACCAGGGCCTGTTCGAACAGGTTTTCGACAAACAGGACACCGCTGAGCAGGGTCAGCGTCAGCAGCACGAAACCGATGGCGATCATCTGGAACAACAGCTTTTCCATGTGGTCCAGCGGAGGAAACCAGCCCATCAATCGACCTTCCATGCCGGTCTTCAGGGACCGCTGCTGGAATGCCAGTGCCAGTGCCTGTGCGGCACCGATCGCCAGCACGGAAAACGCAATCACAGCCAGTGCAATGTGAATCTGTATCTGCCATTCGAATCCCTGTGCCACCGGATCCGGATACTGGAACATGCCCTGCAACAGCAGTGCCACGGCAGCCAGAGGGGTGAAGATCAGCAGCAGATTTAGCTGCATCAGACGGGCGCGTGCCAGGTAAATGCCCGTACAGGACAGAAACAGGATAAGCGAGAGGGCGTTGTAAAAACGCAGATCCGTGTGCAATCCCGAGTACACCGTCAGCCACAGCACAATCAGATGCAGGCACAGCGCAGGCATGATGACGCCATGCAGTGTCATCGGATTGATGGCAGTGTTACTGCGCAGATGCTTCAGCTGCAAGCCGAAGCCGAAAATGTAAAACACCGATGCCGCCAGGGCAGTAATCATCACAGTCATCGCGCAATGATCGCATATTCACTCATACTGGCAAGCCCCTGTGACAAATAAGCGTTACAGAATGGTTCAGCAGCTTCGGCTGTGTACGCCATTCATCGAGCTGGTATAATGGTGAATTGATCCATTGATGATCACAACGCAGCCTGTGCTTGCCGAATCAGGACTGTGACACCGAGATAAAGACAGAGCGGAGCGAACACGACTATGTTCAAGAATCTGGCAGATCGCATCAACCACAGCTTCAAGCAACTGACAGGTCAGGGAAAGATATCCGAGGACAATATCAAGGATACGCTGAGGGAAATCAGGGTTGCGTTGCTCGAGGCCGATGTCGCCCTGCCTGTGGTCACGCAGTTCATTGGTCGCGTGAGGGAAAGAGCGCTCGGCGTCGAAGTGCTGAAGAGCCTCAGTCCGGGACAGATGTTCACCAAGGTGGTTCAGGATGAGCTGACCGATATTCTCGGTAGCGACACCTCGGAACTGAACCTGAAGGCAACACCGCCTGTGATCGTGCTGCTGGCCGGTCTCCAGGGCGCGGGCAAGACCACCACGGCCGCCAAGATTGCCAAGTTGCTCAAGGAGCAATATCGCAAGAAGGTGATGATGGTCAGTTGTGACGTTTACCGTCCTGCAGCGATCGAACAGCTGCGACTGCTGGCCGATCAGGTAGATGTCGGATTCATCGAATCCACCGGTCAGGATAACCCGGTCGCAATCGCCAGTGGTGCCCTGCAGTCTGCGCGGCAGCAGGCGGCTGATGTACTGCTGGTGGATACCGCAGGACGACTGGCCGTCGATCAGGCCATGATGGATGAAGTCAGACAGATCCATCAGGCGATTTCACCGACAGAAACCCTGTTCGTGGTAGACAGCATGACCGGTCAGGATGCCGCCAATACGGCCAAGGCCTTCGGTGATGTCCTGCCGTTGACGGGTGTGGTGCTGACCAAGACGGATGGTGATGCGCGCGGTGGTGCGGCACTGTCGGTGAAGGTGGTTACGGGCAAGCCGATCAAGTTCATCGGTGCCGGCGAGAAGATTGATGACCTTGAGGTATTTCATCCGGAGCGTGTTTCGTCGCGAATTCTGGGTATGGGTGACGTGTTGTCACTGGTCGAGGAAGTACAGCGCAAGGTCGACCGTGATGAAGCCGAAAAACTGGCACGCAAGGTCAGCAAGGGCAGGAAATTCGATTTTGATGACTTCAAGTCACAGTTGCAGCAGATGATGAACATGGGTGGCATGTCCAGCCTGATTGACAAGCTGCCGGGCATGAGCGGGATTTCCGACGCCGTCAAGGACAAGGTCAATGACAAGGAAACCTCACGCATGATTGCCATGATCAATTCAATGACACCGAAGGAAAGACGCTTTCCCAACCTGATCAGCAAGGGCTCGCGCAAGCGTCGTATCACCCAGGGGTCAGGGACGCAGATCCAGGATCTGAACAAGATGCTCAAGCAATTCACCCAGATGCAGAAAATGATGAAGAAGTTCGGCAAGAAGGGTGCCGGCATGGCGGGCATGATGAAGAAACTGCAGGGCAAACTGCCACCAGGTGGATTCCCCGGAATGTAGGCGGGTATCGCAGACAGGCCAAGCCCGGAAATTAGTCAATTTTATTGCTTACAAAGCTTTCTTTTTGTTGAAAAACGCGTAAAATTGTCGGTTTGTTTGGGCGGCAAGCAGATTTGCCTGTGTCAGAGACAATCCTGTCATCAACAGGGCGTCACAGTGAGCAGACAACAACGCCCCATTACTGAATAATTCGAACAATGCCTGATGATCGGGCAGAGGCAAGGAAACAGATGGTTACAATTCGTTTGGCGCGCGGTGGCGCGAAAAAAACGTCCGTTCTACCACATCGTGGTGACTGACAGCCGCAACAAGCGTGATGGTCGAAACAACGAGCGTCTCGGTTACTTCAATCCGATCGCGCGCGGTCAGGAAAAGCGCCCTGCACGTCAACACAGATCGCGTTGATTACTGGCTGGGTGTTGGTGCGCAGATGTCTGATCGCGTCTCGACTCTGGTCAAGGAAGCCCGCAACGAGCAGGCCGCTTCCTGAAACCGGCAATTGTCCGGTTCTGATTGTGAACTGAAAGGCGATGAACGATCACTCATCGCATCATGAACAGCCCGAGTCCGATAATTATCGGCAGTATCGTGGGGGTTCATGGACTGGCAGGCTGGCTCAAGGTGAAATCATATGCGAGCCCACCGGAACAGCTGACTCAGTATTCGCCCATTCAGGTGGGTGGACATGAATACCGGCAGTACCAGTCAAAGACCCATCAGAAGGGGTTGATGATCCGGCTGCCAGGTCTGGACGACAGAACCAGTGCAGAGCCACTGGTGGGTTCAGACATCGAAATACTGTCGTCGCAATTGCCAGAGACGGCAGAAGGTGAATATTACTGGCACCAGTTGATTGGCCTGGACGTTTACGACCAGCGCCAGAAGTTAATCGGATCAATGGTCCGTATGCTGGAAACCGGTGCCAACGACGTGATGGCTGTCCAATTGGCAGACACGGGCTCAGAGGAACTGATTCCCTGGGTGCCGGGCCGATACGTGATCGAGGTTGACCTCGATCAGGGACGCATCACAGTCGACTGGGACAGTGAATGATACAGATCGACATCATTACGCTGTTTCCGGAAGACGTGTACAACATGATCAACTTCAGTATCAGTGGCCGAGCCATTGATCAGGGGCTGGTGACAATCAACTGCGTGAATCCGCGGGATTTTGCCAGTAACCGTCATGCCACGGTTGACGACCGACCCTATGGTGGCGGTCCCGGAATGGTGATGATGGTTGACCCGCCCTCAGGCAGGCGCTTGAGTCGGTCACCGGCGCTTCGGAAGAAGCGGCAGTGGTCAGCTATCTCAGCCCTCAGGGTGAGGTACTGACACATGAAAAGGTCAGAAACATGGCCACTCGTCAGCACCTGGTGCTGATCTGCGGTCGCTACGAGGGCATCGATGAACGATTCGTTGCCCGCTACGTTGATGAAGAACTCTCCATCGGGGATTATGTCATCAGCGGTGGTGAACTGGCAGCAGCCGTTGTGGTTGATGCCGTGATCCGGTTGATTCCGGGAGCGCTGGGAAAGGCAGAGTCAGCCGAGCAGGATTCGTTTGCAGATGGGCTGCTCGATTGTCCGCACTATACTCGTCCGGAGCATATGCCAGAGGGTGATGTGCCAGCAGTGTTGCTCAGTGGAGATCACGCTGCCATTGCACGCTGGCGACGCAAGCAGGCGCTGGGAAATACCTGGCGAAAACGGCCGGATCCGATCGATATCGATCTACTGGACGCAGGGGACAAGGCCCTGCTGGAAGAATTTATCAACGAT
>CBDBVC010000031.1:0-23937 GCA_965212525.1 Lysobacterales bacterium | reverse complement strand
GGCCGGGTGCCTGGAAGAAGGTGGTGGTGAAGGTGCGCAGACCATGGCGAATGTCTTCCAGAGACTTGCCCATGCTGTAGGCCATCACGGCAGCCACCATCGCATTCTGTACGTTGTGAATGGCCTTGCCTTCCATGGTGGCCGGTATCAGGTGCGTCCATACCAGTGGTATGTGTGTGCCGTTGTCATAAATGGTGATCATGTCACCGTTGATGCCAGCTTCCAGCACCACGGCGCGACCACCCGAGCGAATGTGTTCCTTCACCAGCGCATGTGCCGGATTGGTGGTCACATAGCACAGATGCTGTGCACGGGTGTAATCGGCCATCGCCAGACACAGCGGGTCATCGGCATTGAGCACGGCCGTATCATTGGCAACCTCGACCACAACGCGCTTGATTTCCGCGAGCTGTTCGACGGTGTTGATGCCCTTGAGGCCCAGGTGGTCTTCACTGACATTGAGGCAGGCGGCCACGTCGCATTCATCGTAGCCAAGCCCGGCACGCAGGATGCCGCCTCGCGCCGTTTCCATCACGGCGCAGTCGACCGAGGGGTCGCGCAGCACGATATTGGCGGCGGTAGGGCCGGTCATGTCGCCCTTGACGGTCAGGTGGCCATCGATATAGACACCATCGGTGGAGGTTGAGCCCACGGTCATGCCGCTGACCTTGAGGATATGCGACAGCATGCGGGCGGTTGTGGTCTTGCCGTTGGTACCAGTGATGGCAGCAATCGGAATCTTGCTGGGCGTATCGGCCGGGAAAAGCATGTCCATGACCTTGCCGGACACATCGCGTGGTTCGCCTTCGGAGGGTGCCACGTGCATGCGAAAACCGGGGGCTGCGTTGACCTCGACAATGGCGCCGCCGATTTCCTTGTAGGACTTGCTGATGTCATCGGTGAGAAAATCCACACCGCCGACATCGAGGCCCACTGCCATCACGGCGCGTACTGCCATGTCACGGTTGTCCGGGTGAACGGTGTCGGTCAGATCGATGGCGGTTCCTCCGGTGGAAAGGTTCGCCGTCGAGCGCAGGTAGAATACCTCGCCGTCCGACAGTACGGTGTCCTTGGTGTAGCCGGCCTTGTCGAGCAACCGGTTGGCCTGCTGATCCAGTTCAAGTTTGGTCAGGACCTTCTCGTGTCCGATGCCTCGCCGCGGGTCCTCGTTGACTTCGTCGATGAGCTGCTCGATGGTCTGCTTGCCATCACCGATGACGTGACCGGGTACGCGCTTGGCGACGGCCACCAGCTCACCGTTGACCACCAGCATGCGATGATCGAAACCGGTGATATAGGATTCGACCAGTACCGAACGTCCGGTCCCCTTCTCACGCGCCACATCGAACGCCGTCTCCACCTGATGATCCTCGGTCAGATTGATGGAAACACCACGACCGTGATTGGCGTTGAGTGGCTTGAGTACCACCGGATAACCGATCCGGCGTGCTGCCCGAACCGCTGCTGACGAAGAATAGATGAGTCGCTGCTGGGGAACTGGCAAGCCAAGATCGCTCAGCAGATTGTGCGTGTCTTCCTTGTCGCATGAGATCTCTACCGAGATGTGCCGTGTCTTGCTGGTAATCGTGGCCTGGATGCGTTGCTGGTATTTGCCATGACCAAACTGCACCAGCGAGTAGTTGTTGAGCCTGAGCCACGGAATACCGCGCTCTTCGGCGGCCTTGACCAGTGAACCTGTGCTCGGTCCCAGTTCCTTTCGCTGCGCGAAGCGGACAAAATCGTCACGTTCTTCCTCGAAATCAAAATCGGAATCGATCTCGTCAGCCAGCTGCTGACGGATCTCCTCGGGCATCAGGGTGAACAGCAGCTGACGCCCGATACGGGCCGCCTCCAGTCCGACGTCGCGTTGCTTGTACTGGAACACCACGTTGTAGCAGCCTTCCTCGTCCATCGATCGTGTACGGCCAAAGCTGACACTGGAGCCGGCGATGTTCTGCAGCTCGAGAATGACATGTTCCCAGATATGTCCGATCCAGGTGCCCTCGTCCTCACGCAGCCGCCGCACGAAACCACCTGGCTCGCGGTAGGAGCAGCCGTGTTCCTGAATACCGGGCAGGGCTTCAATCAGACCGTTGATGAAATCCTGGCCGAGTTTGACCGACGGGTACTGCTCAAGTATGCCGATGTCGATCTGATGTCGTATGACCGGAAAATGGGCATACAGGTTGGGTCCGACATAGACGTTGGTGGTCAGGATTTTCATGGTGTTCCCTCATCTCCTTCCGTGCGACCCACTGATCTGAGACCGAATGGATGCGATGTTTTACAGGCTGGTCACGATAGCCCTGTCCGGGACCGTGTGAAGACACCGGCTGATCAGCGTAACTGAAAAAAAAGCGACTGCGCCTGTGACGAAAATGGACAGTCGGACAGGTTGCAGGTCAGCAGACAGGATACCGTTCTGTGATTCTAATGAGAACCGATCGTGAATATCAAATTTTACTGTCCTGGAAAGATGCCAGGCAGCAGTAATCTACTCGGGATAGACTTCCCGGGTCTCGATATTGAAGCGGGCATCGGACCCCAGAATATGAACTTTGAGACCGATCAGGGTGATTACGTCCATGTGACGTGCATCGTGCATGGATGAGTGAGACAGATCGGAAGGGTCCACCACAGTGACGCCACCACTGCCGACAACCTCGAGCTCGCCGTCAGGTGCAATGAAGGCAGCGGTGTCTTCATCGATACCCAGGCCACACATGAAGGGGTTGTAGGACAGTGCGGCCAGCAGACGGCCGAGACGATCACGTTCCCTGAAATGCTGGTCGATGATGACCTTGTTGGTCAGGCCCAGGCCCGGTGCCATGGTGGCGCCGTCCTCGGTGGGGGTCGGTCCGGGTGCTCCACCGGCGATCATGTGTTCGGACATGATGGCAGCACCGGCCGAGGTGCCGGCCACGTGCACGCCCTGGGCGTTGAGTTGACGAATCTTTCTTGCCACCGGCGTGCCACCCAGTATGGTCGACAGTCGCAGCTGATTGCCGCCGGTGATGAAGATTGCGGTCGCCGTGGCCATCTTCTCGAGGATGGTCGGCTCCAGGCAATCCTCGCGCTGATCCACGGGAATGTACATGGACTCGCCACCCAGGGATTCGAAGAATTCGACATACTCGGGCCCGGTTTCTTCCAGTTCCGAGGCGGTCGGAATGACCAGAATGCGGCTCCTGTCACCGCCGGCGAGTGCATGGAAACGTTCCAGAATAATCGGATTCTTGGTGCGACGAATGGCGCCACCCATGGGGATGACGTAACCGCGTTCAGCGTGTTCAGCAACGGGAGATGGGCACATAGGGTGGAGACTCGAATTCGGATTGTGTTCTGATCGGCTTATGTGGGGGCTGATCAGTCGTTTTCAAAGGTGCCACTGACCTTCAGGGCGTGATCGAGCATGTGCCACTGTCCCCGTACCATGACATCACCGGGCTGATGATTATCATCAAGCAGCACCAGGTCGGCGTCCAGGCCGGGACGAATGTTGCCCTTGCCGTGCAGTTTCAGCAGCTGTGCCTGATTGCTTGTGAATGCCGGCAAGATGGTGTCCAGGGCATGGTCTCGGTTCAGCAACTCAGCCAGTGTGGCCGATAGTGACTGTGACGTGCCGTAATCCAGTGACACCAGCTCGCCTTCATTATCGAACACCGGCAGGCAGCCACCACCGTCGGATGAGATGGTGATATTGCCGCCCGGCAAGGCGGCATTCATGTAGCGCTCGAGACCATCGGCCGCGCTCCAGGCATCTTCACCTTCCTCGACCGGAAAGGCGGTCAGGTCGATAACGCAGCCGCGTGTAGCGATGTCGCAGGCTTCCTCGAAAAGCGCCTTTCGCCGATTGACATGAGTTGGATTGAACACACGTGCCGGCAGCTCTGTTTCATGCATGGCGCGACGCACAAGCTCCAGTCCGCGTGGCCCATCACCCAGATGCAGATGTACCAGCCCGGCCTTGCCAGTCATCAGTCCGGCCACATGGGCCTCAGAGGCCACATGCGACAGCTGATCGAATGTCGGCTGGCTCGAGCGGTGATCACTGATGGCCAGTTCGCCGACGGCGATGATGCACTCGATGTGAACGATGTCACTGCGCACCGAACCGGTCAGCGTGGTCGGTGGCAGGTGATATCCACCGGTGTAGCACCAGGCATTCAGCCCCTCCTCACGCAGCGCCATGGTACGCGCTATCAGTGATGAGGTGGAACGGGTCAGGTCATCGGTTCCGAGAAGCCCGACCACAGAGGTGACCCCGGCACGGGTAAACTGGCTCAGAGGCACTGGCGGCACCTGAGTGGCAAACCCGGCCTCACCCCCGCCCCCGGTGGTGTGTGTATGGTAGTCAATCAGGCCGGGTATCAGTCGGCGACCCTGAGCATCAAGATCACTCGCCAGCAGCCGTTTGTCGATGCTCGGGTGATCGCTGTGTGTCAGGCTGACAATCCTGTCTGCTGCAATCAGCAGCTCACAGATCCCCAGATCCTCGGGTGCATAAACGTGTGCATTGCGAATTCGGTGAAGCATGTGACTTGTTTGTTAATTCCTGTTGAGGTCAGTGACGTATCGCGATCATGAGTATACGATGTCAGCGGGTAGAGTACATCCGTGCATGATGATCTGCCGGGTTTGATCGCACGGACAGACTTGTCAGGGAAACCAATGGAGCGCACTCGGGAATATCAGCCAGTCCAATTCCGGCCACTGGAACTGCTCAGAAACGGCGGTACTCAACGTGGTTTTGTGTTGCTGTGGCTGTTGGCCTGTCTGATCATCATGCCATCCGGCATGCTGACCCGAATCTATGAACTGACCGGCATACCCATCGGAATATTCGGGCTGGAAGTGCATATCACCATTTACCTGCCCCTGATTCTGTGCATTCCGATCGCATTGATCTTCGGCTACCTCTGGGCTGCAATCCCGGCCTACGTCTCTTCATTCCTGGTCGGGACACTGGGCGACATGCCGATTCTGTGGAATGCGGTCTTTGCATTTTCCAACCCAGTGACGCTGGCCATCCTGGTGATGGTCTATCGTCTGGTGCCGATCCGGGTTGATCTCGGTACACTGTTTTCACTGCTGTGTTACATCATGATCAACCTGCTGGCAGCGCTGGCCGGCTCGGCGGGTGCCTTTATCTGGGCACATACCAACAACATTGGATTCAGTAACGTCTATCCGGTCTGGCAGGGCTGGTGGATCGGTGGTTTTCTGCAATCAGTGCTCTTTAGCCTGCCCATTATTCTACTCTGCTCGAGACCACTCATTCGGTACAAAAACTCATTGATACAGAGCAGGGACGCCCAGCCATTGAAAGGCTGGCAAATCGTGGCTGCGATCTCCAGCATCACCATCGTTTTGCTCAGTTTCATCTGGGTCGCATTCGAGTTGACCGCAAGGCGACTGATTGATCTGTCCGCCCAGATGACTGATCCGACATTGATCGCCGAGTTTGATCGCGCGCTTGGCGAAGTCTTTTACCCGGTCTGGGTGCTTGGACTGGTCATTCTGTTCGTGGCCTATTTTTCGAGCAGAATCGTGGTCTACTGGACCGAACAGCTGCGTGAACTCAATGACGCACTGGCTGACAGGAACATGCGACTGCATACCCTGTCGACCACGGATCAACTGACCGGAATCCCCAACCGTCGTTCGCTGTTCGTCTTTCTTGAATCTGCATTCAAGCAGCTTGCCCGATCCGGCACAGGGTTTGGTGTCATCATGATTGACCTGGACCATTTCAAGCGTCTAAATGACGATCATGGTCATGGTGGTGGTGACCTTGCCCTGAGCAAGGCGGCTGAGTTCATCAGACAGCAGGTGCCAGCCATGGGAATCACGGGACGTTACGGTGGAGAAGAATTCTGTGTGGTATTGCCTGGCGCCGATATAGCAGAGACCGAACACTATGCTGAACGACTCAGGGGTGGCCTGGAATCTCTCGAAGTCATCTACAAGGGTGAGCGATTGTCACTGACGGCGAGTTTTGGCTGTACCGTCAGCGATGCTGAAGACAGTCTGCTGTCGGACATTCTCAGCAGAGCCGATCGTGCGCTTTACGAAGCCAAGTCATCAGGGCGCAATCGCGTTTGTACGTTATTGTCTTGATTAGCTGATTCAGCCGAACAACGTTCGATTCAACATGACGTCTCCATGGCTGTGTTCAAGCAGGGGCTGTCTGGCTTATCAATTGCGACGCAGTAGTCGGTTGGAGACGAAGCGTGCCTTGTTCAGCCATGTCTCGGCATGACCGGCGTCGTATTCAAGCAGGTAGGGCGCCCTGTTTTCCTGATCGTATACGAGGTATCGCGTCTGACCGGAACGCAGGGTCAGTTGCCTGGCGGAAAGCCGATTGTCGAACAGGGGGGTTCCCGTGATGGTGATCTCGTGAACGCCCGGTGTGATCGAGAACCGGGTGTATTGCCGGCTGTTGAGCTCCCCGATTGATTCACCGTTGACGATGATCCGGTGTGCCTTGCGTTCGGGAACGGTGAGGGTGTTGAGAATGTAGACCGTGCCGACTGCCGGGTCGGCCGGCCTCTTGCTGGGTGTGCAGGACGCACTCACGAACAGTGCAATGATTGCTGCTGCGATTGCCGCAATCTGCCTGAGTCGATTGTTGTTTTTCTGCTGCACCTGATTGCTTACTCGTCCAGCTGGAATTCCAGCCGTTCGCTCAGCGTGATGAACGTATCCGAGTTGTTGACCAGCTGCCACTGACTGACGGCGTCAATGGCGACCTTGTCAAACACGTTATCCGGCACCGACTCGAGAATTCGTATATTGACGATCTCACCATCGGGCATCAGATCGAACTCCAGTTCGACAAAGCCCTCGATGCGCTCGATTGCCGCAGTGCGTGGATACTTGGGCGGCGTACGCGAGACGATTTCAAACGGGGTTTGCGATGCCTGCAGGGCGGCGGCTTTCTCGCGCAGCTGTTCTGCCTCTTCACGTGCACGTGTGGCTTCGCGTGCTTCCTGCTGGGCCTGCTGTTGTTGCTGTCGGGCCTCCTGTGCCAGCTCCTGTGATTGCTGCCTGACCTGCTGTGCTTCCTGATAGGCCAGTGCGGCGCGTTCCTGTTGCTCACGCTGCATGTCCTGGTGGCGCTGCTCCAGTTCCTCTCGGTTCTGCTCCAGTTCTCGTTGCTTGCGATCGAGTTCTTCCTGTTTCAGTTGCAGTCGTTCAACCTCGGCCGCCAGCCGGGCTTCCTCGGCGCGAAGTGTTTCATTGACGCGTTCCAGCTCCAGTTCCTGTTCGCGGGCTGATATCAATGAGGCTTCCTTGTCTGCCAGCTCGCGTTCGATCTGACCGGAATCGGCAGGGGATTGTGCCGACAGAGCTGCCACCGGCAAACGTGTGGCCAGTTCGGCACCGATGGCGACGGTGCTCATTAGCATCAGCAGGCCGAGCAGACTGAGTCTGCGACCCGGCGTGTACTTGTCGAGGTGGGCTATTCGCATGATTCGTTCCTTTACAGTGGATCCCGAGGTGCAGACCAGGGGAGGGTTGTTGTGTTCGGTAATGAGTTGGCTCAACAGGCGGGCATAGGCGATACGTTCGGATGCGGGCCGGTTGTGAAGCACACGTTCATCGCAGCTGATTTCCTGGTCGCGATAGAAGCGGGCTGCCGCAATGTGTACCAGTGGATTGAACCAGCACACGGCACGGATAATTTCTGAAAACAGTCGCCAGGCTGGATCGAGTCGCTGCTGGTGCACGCTCTCGTGACACATCAGGTGATGCCGCTGTTGCGCCGTAAAACGGGATTCGAACTGATCGCTGATGACAATTTTGGGTCGCATGATACCGATGCAGACAGCGGAACTGATGGCACTGGATACCCATGGCTGAGTGCGACACAGCGGGTCGAGTTTCAGTCGTGACAGCATTTGACGGTACATCAGGATCAGTCGGTAGCCCAGAAACAGGGAGACTGGCAGCCAGCACAGAAAGGCCCAGGGGTACAGTCCTGGCGAATCCGATGATTCAGCCGTGATCAGCATGCCCGGCAATCGTGTGATGCCCCACACAGCCCCCTGGCTGATGCTGACCGGCTCGGGTGCCTGAGGCCAGAGCAGGGCGATCACTGTGATCAGGATGAATGCAGGGACTGACAGCCACAGGCGATGAATCACCACGGCGGAAGCGTTCAGTCGGTACAGCAGGTATCGGCAGGCCAACAGCAGGCCCAGCAGAATGGCCAGTAACAGGTTCCAGACGACGATCGCCTGCATCAGGGTACTCGCCTGCTGTCCAAACAGTGTCATGAGTCCGTCAGTCATGCTGTTTCTCCATGGCATCCAGAATGGCGCGGATTTCTCGAATCTCGTTGTCATCCAGTGTTTCATGACTGGCAAACTCGGCAACCAGCTGACCCAGCTTGCCCTGGTAGAAGCGCTGCAGGAATGATCGATTCCTGCTTTTCAGAAACACATCACGCTCGATCAGGGGTGAGTATAGATACTGACGGCCGTTCTGGGTGTGCGTCAGTGCACCCTTTTTCAGCAGGCGGTTGATCAGCGTCTTCACCGTGGCCATGCTCCAGTCCTGATCTTCAATGCGATTGAAGATATCCTGCGCTGTCAGCGGCGCATGCTGCCAGAGTACTTCCAGCACCACGGTTTCGGCATCCGAGATCACGGTTTCATCGAGTTGCGGTTTGTTCATGTATTTTCGATTACAGTTGTAAACAACTTAATGTTTACATGTGTAATCAGATCTGTCAAGAGGGATTTTTCACGGATCGCCCCGTGATGTGCGGCTACTTTGGCAAAGTAGCCATATTTTTTTTCTTTGTGAATCATTGAGCCGCTGGCTGTGAGTCAGGCTTTCTCTTTTTGATGATCAGGTTTCGCCTGTCGGCGAGTTCCTTTTCTTTTGTGCGAAAGAAAAGTAACCAAAAGAAGCGCACCCTGCGTCTTGTCTGACCACCCAATGCTCAGCATTGGGTGCTCAGATTCCCTGCGTTTCTCGTTCGAACGGGCGCTGCGTGACGCGAAGCTAATCCCAGAGGGGCAACTCACAACAGTCGCGAGCAGACAGTTGTTCAAACAGTGCTCGCTTATTCCCCTGTCCAGCCTGCGCGTCTCGGCTGCGTCAACGGGGATATGAAAACAAACACTAGATTGTGCACTATTAATGTCCCTTCGGCGCAGCCAAGTATCGAAGCGATGATGGGTGCAAAGCGATCACAATCTGAATATCAGTCACTGCTAGATTTGGGTTCGCATGGGATGTTGAAGTCGACGTGGATGTGTTCGTCGTGGCGGACCCAGGATTGGGTTTTATTGAATCGGATCGATTCGGGGATTTGTTTACCGCCTGTAGTGTTCATCAGTTCATCCTGCAGGTCGGGGGCGAAGAAGATGCGCCAGATGTCGAAGCCCTGTGATCGTGCCTGTTCCTCGATTGCGATGATCAATGCGGCCAGGGCATCAAAATCAATATGGAAATCAGGAGCGTGGCCAGATGAATCGAATTCGATGTCGTAGCCGTAGCGATTCGATTCCTCCGTTGGGAACAGGATGCTGTTACCTGTACCGTCAATGACCGGTACCATGATGTCGACGGAGAGCCCATTCTGGTGTGTCTTGTGTGGTGGGAATGGGCCGCCGTTTCGGAGGCCGGTCTCGGCATATTTGAACCGTTTGTCCGGCATCGTCTGGTGTAACGATTCAAAGCTTCGCAGCAACACATCAAGAACGCGGCCGTGCACAAACACGCGTTCTCTCAATGCGGCATCCTGACTGTAAGTCTGGAAATTGGGTCCACTGACGGGCAGTTGTACGCCGTTGATCAGGGCGCCATCAGACGTTGTGCCATGACAGATGCTGTTCTCTCCAGACAGCGCACTGGTCGGACCCGTCAACGCAAGCAACAGCAGACAGCCTGTGCATTTATTCCCTGTACCCAGGCTCCACCTCCGAGCGGGCGAAATCATCGACGGAGATCACCCTGTACGAGAGTTCCTGCGCCGTGCGGATGCGTTCGGCTTCGGGTTCGGTGATGACATCATCGGCCAGTGCCTTCTCGATCAGTTCCTCGTAGTTGTCAATGGTGACCACGCGGTGGTAATGGGCCTTGATCTTCTTGTCGGCCGGGGCGGCGGCCATGACGGCGGCGAAGGCGCAGTTGACAATACCGGCGGCGTCATCGCTGCAGGAGCGGTAGATGCCGGCGGTGAGGCGGTCGCGGCTGGGGTTGTCACTGATGAGCATGCGGGCCACGCGCTTGCCCAGGTAATCCCTCGGTTCCTTGTAGGGGTGGCCAGTCGGGAAGATGATGAACTTGATCAGCCGTCCCATCCACGGGATAGGGAAATTTCGCAGTACATTGACCAGACGGTTCTGGATCACGAACAGGCTGTCGCGCACGCTCCAGTGAACCAGCGGCAGATCCTCCTCGTGGCTGCCCTGGTCACGATAGTGTTTCAGTACGGCAGAGGCCATGTACATGTGAGACAGGATGTCGGCCAGTCTGCCGGAGATTTTCTCGCGGAACTTGAAGGCACCACCGAGCACCAGTAGCACCAGATCACTCACCAGGGCGAAGACGGTGCTCATGCGGGTCAGCTGACGGAAATAGTGCGCGGTCTCATCCTTTACTGGTGACTTGACAAAGCGGGCACCGGTCAGGCCCATCACCAGTGACCGCACCACATTGCTGATAGTGAAGCCGATATGACCAAACAGGGCCTTGTCGAATGCTCTGATGCCGCGGTTGCGGTCCTCCTGCTTGACTGACTGCATTTCCTTCAGCAGATAAGGGTGTGCGCGTATGGCACCCTGCCCAAAGATGATCATGGTGCGGGTCAGGATATTGGCACCCTCTACCGTGATGGCGATGGGTATGGTCTGGTACAGCAGATTGAGGTAGTTGCTGGGGCCCTGGATGATGCCCTTGCCGGCATGTATGTCCATGGCATCATTGACGGCGACACGGTTGCCCTCGGTCAGGTGATATTTGACAATGGCTGTCAGTACACTGGGTCGTTCGCCGATCTTCAGCGCCACCAGTGTGAGCTGTCGTGCAGCATCCATGCGGTAGGTATAACCGGCGATGCGGGCCATGGCTTCCTCGACACCCTCGAAATAGGCGATGGGCATCTTGAACTGTTTGCGAATGCGGGCATAGGCTCCGGTCATCAGGGCAGCGTACTTGCCTCCGGCTGTGCCCAGTGCCGGCAGGGAGATGGCACGACCGGCAGCCAGACTCTGTACCAGCATGCTCCAGCCCTCACCAATCTGCTGCTCACCACCAATGACGTGGCTCAGCGGTATGAAGACGTCCTCGCCCTGGGTGGGACCATTCATGAAGGCCGCGCTAGAGGGCAGGTGTCGACGGCCGATGGTGATGCCGGGCAGGTCGGTCGGTACCAGTGCGCAGGTGATACCCAGATCCACGGTGTCGCCCAGCAGGCCATCCGGATCCCTGGCCTTGAACGCCAGACCCAGCAGTGTCGCCACCGGTGCCAGGGTGATGTAACGCTTGTCCCAGTTGAGCCTGAAACCCAGGACATTGCCACCCTGCCACTTGCCCTTGCACACCACACCGGTGTCCGGAATGGCACCGGCATCGGAGCCGGCCGAGGGTGAGGTCAGCGCAAAACAGGGAATATCGGTGCCATCGGCCAGACGTGGCAGGTAAAACTTTTTCTGGTCTTCGGTGCCGTAATGGGTCAGCAGTTCACCCGGGCCGAGAGAATTGGGCACCATCACGGTGACTGCCGCGGTGATATTGCGGCTGGCGATCTTCATGACGATGGCGGAATTGGCCAGTGCCGAAAACTCCAGTCCACCGTAGGCCTTCGGGATGATCATGCTGAAGAAACGGTTCTTCTTGAGAAAATCCCACACCTCATCGGGCAGATTCATATCCTGTGTAATCTGCCAGGTGTCGAGCATCGTCATCAATTCCTCGACCGGCCCATCCATGAAGGCCTGTTCTTCCTCAGTCAGATCGGGTTTGGGAGCATCCAGCAGGGTTTTCCATTTCGGCTTGCCGCTGAACAGCTCGGCATCCCACCAGACGGTGCCGGCATCCAGTGCCTGTTGCTCGGTATCCGACAGATTGGGCAATGCCTTCTTGAACCAGCTGAATAACGGGCCTGAGATGACACTGATTCGCAGCGACGAGAACATCAGCACGCACAGCATGCTGGCTAGGATGATCATCGGTATCAGCAGCCAGAGGGTGATTGACTGGTAGAACCCGAACACGATCAGTGACACCAGTGTGGTGACCCAGACCAGCAGTGAGACGCGGTGATAACTGAGCGCAACGACGGTCAACAGGGCAATCAGTAATGCCAGCCAGTTCATACGGGTCTCCTCGGGGTCAGTGGATCTCGATTTGCCTGATTTCAGTATATCGAATATTGACAGGCGACATGGAAAAGACCAGTCAACTGACGGGCCGATCACAAAAAAAGGCCTGAATGATCAGGCCTTTTAATTATTCAGGATTGCCGGTGGCTGTCTATTTCAACTGTTGCCACAGGTGCGAGTAGGCCAGTGCCAGACGATAGGCGAGCTGTTCATTGGTGGAAGAACCGCCATGCCCGCCCTCGAGGTTTTCGTAATACCAGACCGGATAGCCATACTCCATCATGCGTGCTGCCATCTTGCGGGCATGACCCGGGTGCACCCGGTCATCGCGGGTGGAGGTATAAAAGAACACGGCAGGATAGTCGGTATCGGTCTTCAGATTCTGGTAGGGAGAATAGGTCTTGATGTATTCCCACATGTCGGCATCATCCGGGTCGCCAAACTCGGCCATCCAGCTGGCACCTGCCAGCAGCTTGTGATAACGCTTCATGTCCAGCAGTGGCACACCGCAGATGACGGCACCGTAGAGGTCAGGCCGACGTGTCATGGTGGCGCCTACCAGCAGCCCGCCATTGGAACGGCCCTCGATACCCAGGTGCTCCGGTGAGGTAATGCGTCGTTCGATCAGGTCCATGGCCACAGCTTCGAAATCCTCATATGACTTGTGCTTGTTCTTCAGCAGAGCCGCCTGGTGCCAGGCCGGGCCATATTCGCCACCACCTCGGATACTGGCAGAGACGAACACGCCACCACGATCGAGCCACAGCTTGCCGTAGGCGCCATAGAGGTTTTCGTACGAGCCGGAGTAGGATGGTGTCAGCGAATTGCGGAAGCCGCCATAGGAAAAGATATGAGTCGGATTGCTGCCGTCAAATTCGATGTCCTTGCCCATGACCACGAAGTAGGGCACTTTGGTGCCGTCGGCCGAAATGGCAAAATACTGTTTGACGACATAATCGTCTGCATCGAAGCTGGGTTCCTGTTGTTTGGCCGCCTCGGGTGACCAGGTTGGGCCACTGACTTCATACAGTGTGGGCGAGGTGATGAATGATTCATAATTGACGAAGAAGTTGCCGGATTCGTCGTCCACACTGCCAACCGAGATGGCACCGTTCTCGGGGAATGGAATATCGCGAATCTGCCAGCTGCCATCGGCCTTGTCCTCGTAGCGTTTCAGCTCGCTCACCACATCCTTCAGCAGTGTGACCAGAATGCCCTTTTTGGTGGTGCGTACCGAGTCGATCACGGTTTGCGAATCAGGCCTGATCAGCAGTTCGATGCTGCCTTCATCGCCACGCAGCCTCGCCGGGTCGGCCAGCAGTACGGAGCCTGCAACGTAGTCGGTTCCGTCGACGGTCCAGTCCTGTTTCAGAGAGATCAGCAGGCGTCCCTTGTAATTACCGCTGACATTGGCGCTGTCCGGAATCTGAAGTTTGAATTTCTGTCCGTCGATCAGCTGGTGGATCTCGGAGGTCCAGAACGAGGTGCTCTCGTAAACCAGGTCGATGTCGCCGGTGTCATCTCTCATGCGGAATGTTCCAGCAGAGACAGAAGACTGGGCGCCTTCATGCAGTGTCTCGGCTTCGGACAATGGTGTGCCGCGTTTCCACAGCTTGCTGATACGCGGGTAGCCTGAATCGGTCATGCTGCCCTCACCAAAATCGGTGCCGACATAGAGGCTGTTCTCATCACGCCAGCCCACGTTCATCTTGGCCATTGGCAGCCTGAAGCCCAGCTCGACAAATGATTTGCTTTCCATGTCGAACTCACGCATCTCAACCGCATCGCCACCCCCGGGTGAGAGAGACACGAGACAATGTCTGTAATCAGGGGACAGGCAGTTCATGCCCTTGAACACCCAGTTGTCATCACTGCCCTGGTTGAAGGCATCCATGTCGAGTACCGTTTCCCAGTTGGGTGAATCCTTGCGGAACTCTTCCAGCGTGGTTCGACGATAGACACCGCGCGGATTGTTCTCATCGCGCCAGTAGTTGTACAGCCAATTGCCCTGATAGCCGACGCCGGGAATTCGTGAATCGGAATCCAGTACCGACAGGGCATCGGCATACAGCGACTTGAACAGGCGCCCCTTCTTGAGCTGCTTTGCACTGTCGTCATTGAGCTGGCGTACCCAGTCGAGAGATTTCTCGGCGTCGATGTCCTCGAGCCAGAGGTAGGGATCGGTGTCAGCACTGCCGATGTTGTCGGCAAGACTGTGTCCTGCGGTCAGCAGGGCGATCAACGGGATCAGTTTGAGGGTGGAATTCATAGGTGCAGTACTCGATTCATGATCAGTCAAACGGCCCATGATAACACCAATGTCAGGGCGCGCATGGGTCAAATGGCCTGGTTGAATCCGAGGGTCGTAACGCTGTGTTCAGGTCGCCGATAATCGCAGCTTCTGTGCCCAGCGATCGATCAGGGCCTGTCCGTCATGACGATTTCGGATCAGGGTGACCAGCGTGTGATGCGCACCCGAACGGTTGATGAGCCTGATGCGGTAGTACTGCCGGCCATTGACCTGGGTGCCCGGAACGATCTCGAACCGGTCGATGTCATTCCGTTGCCAGCGACGACCCGCACCCATGATGAGAATGCCGCGTGCACGCCTCAGGTGCTCAACGGTCACATCGATATCGGTCCGGCACAGCATGCTGTAGAAGGCATAGGCGAGTGCCGCTGCGAACAGGCTGAGTATGCCGCCGACGATCGGATGCCCTGACATGAAAAAGCCCATGCAGGCGCCTGTCAGCACCAGGAGAACCAAGCCTGTGATCAGCGTACCGGCCCAGGAACGGTTGCCACGAAAATGATAGCGGTTCATCACCGGGTCGAACACCGCGCCGGTCTTGTGCCAGTCACCGCGGCTGCCATCCGCGTCGGTATAGGCCTGTGCAGTCTGCTGAATCTGTTCGATCACCGATGCAACGGCAGACTTTGGCTGGCTGAAGGGCTCGGAGATCGCATCCATCAGATTATCGGCCGCCTCGATGCGGGCGTCGGTTTCGATGACGGGCAACTCGAACCTGTGGCTGAAATCGACACCGGGTACTTCCGCACTGGCACTCAGGCGCCAGACGATACCATCACTGCCATTGAAGCCGCTCGAGGACTGTGCATCGCGCGGAATACTGAAACGCACCTGGACAGCAGCACCTTCATCACCATAGTTGAGTACCTGTGTTCTGAGGTGATCCTCCCACAGCAGCGATTCGCGGGTTGAACGGTTCTTGCCCGAGCCGGATGTGGTGCGCTTCAGGCAGGCCAGTGACAGTTCCATCTCATCAGCCTGTACAGGCCTGGGTATCTCCAGCGTGGCCCTGAGCATGCTGCCCGGTGAGGCAGGGAAGCTGTTCATCATCAGCATGCACTGGCCAAATTTTCGGGTCTGGATGATGGCCCGGACTGCCCAGATCGCAAGGCCAATGCCGATCAGCGGGAACAGCAGTGCGATCAGTGCCATGTAATCGCCGGTTTCAATGGCATCTGGAATTATGAAGAACACCGACATCGAGATGAGGTTCCAGATTACAGCGAAGATCAGCACGAACCACATGGTGCCAGTAGAGCCCGATTTGATCTCGTGATCGGGAAAGGCCAGTTCCCAGTCGCTGAACTGTGCCGTTGATTCTGAGCCACTGGAAAGGGCGCTGAGTGGTTCAAGCTGGTTTGCCGCACGACGCTCGACGATTTTCTTCTGCTGACGTTTGAGACGTCGCATGCCGATGATGACAAACAGCATGATGCCAAGGCCCACACCTGAAAAGACAAGCAGGAACAGGTACAGGAACAGCACCATGCCCCAGCGGATATCCCTGAATATCACTGCCTCGGATGGCGATTCCGGATTGACCCAGGCCGTGATGGACTGACCGGATTGTCTGGCCGAAGCCAGCTGGTTGTAGGCATCCTGGTGGAAGCTGCCGATATTGTCACTGCCGGTATCGAAACTGACCTGATCGGAAACGTAGTCTGCACCGCGGTAGCGGTATCGAAAGCTGCCTTCGACCGAATAGGTGGTCGATCCTTCCGAATCGGTACTGCTGTTCAGCCGGGCAGAAACCACACGCGCATCAACGGCCTCCCAGCTCTGGGCTCGAAAATTCTTGATCAGGGTGTTGGTGGCAATGATGCCGGGCGCTAGGCCAGCGAGAAAGAACACCAGCCCGAAGACGATCATGCAGCCGCCGCCCTTTTTCAAGTCCTTGCCAGACATCATGCCCATATCAAATCCCTCCGCTCTTGACGGCTATTGTCGCTCTCTTTATCTGAAATGGGTAGTCGGGCCCAGGCGAACAGAATCAATCTCGAAAGGGTGGTGATTCAGTTGAGGCCGAACACGCGTCTGGAGTTGGCGTACGCCTGCTGAAGCACATCGTCGATGTCGACATCGAGTATCTCGGCAACCTTGCCTGCCACGAACGGGATGTAGAACGGGGCATTTTCGCGGCCACGGTAGGGCACCGGAGTCAGAAACGGTGAATCGGTTTCCAGCAGGATCTGATCAAGCGGCGT
Source organism: Lysobacterales bacterium (assembly GCA_965212525.1). Taxonomy (GTDB): domain Bacteria; phylum Pseudomonadota; class Gammaproteobacteria; order Xanthomonadales; family SZUA-38; genus SZUA-38. The sequence continues at coordinate 7,081 of CBDBVC010000031.1, read as the reverse complement.
GATACGGACGATGTCGCGTACATTCTGTGCCGCATTGAAGGTGATGATGCCGTTGAAGCCGAGGCAGAATCCGACATCCAGGCAGTATTCGGCCAGGGCCTGGCCGGAGGTAAAGCTGTGAATAACACCCTTGTGCGGCATGGCATCCACGTGCTCGGACAGGATTGCCATCATGTCGTCATCGGCATCACGTGAATGAATCACCACCGGCATCCCGAATTCGGTGGCGATCTCCAGTTGCCGGTGAAACACCTCACGCTGACGTTCACGCGGTGAATTGTCGTAATGGTAGTCCAGGCCGATTTCGCCGACGGCCACTATCTTCGGGTGATTCAGATGCGCGCGGATCTCTGCGTCGGCCTCGTCTGTGTACAGTCGGGCATCATGCGGGTGCACACCCTGGGTGCCGTAGACGACATCGTGCTGATCCACCAGATTACGAACACTGGCCAGGTTCTCGGGGTTAACCGCGATGGTGATCAGCGATTCCACGCCCACCGATTGTGCCCGTTCGACGATGCCGGCAGTCGTGTCCTGCTTCAGGTAGTCCAGATGACAGTGCGTTTCGATGATCGGATGGTTGAACACCGGAATGGGTTTGTTCTTTTTGCTCATGCCGGTATTTTAAGCACACTGAACGGGTGGATGCATCATTGTTCAAACCCGTCGCTGAACACCAGATCGGGAATGATCTCAACAGCACCGATGTCACAGCCGGCGTTGAAGGGCCGTGGCAGGCCTCGCTGATCGGTTGCGGCGCAGCTGGCCAGGTCGGCCGCGTCCACCAGTGGGCTGGCATCAGCAGGACGGTGCGTGAGTGTTGCCCCACCATTATCTGTCAGTGCGCCCAGTTGCGTGTCTCCGCTGAACGCCGCTGCGCAACTGCCGTCACTGATGTGGTTGGCGCTGTTCTGGTTGATCGTGCCGTTATTGCTACAATCAGGGCCGTCGTTGGACTGGCCAATCACTGAATTGCTGATGGAGAGGGTGCCGGCCGAAATAAGGAGCCCGGCAGAGGCATTGTCGAACACGGTGATGTGATTCAGATCAAGCTGGCTGCTGCTGGACAGTGTCGCGACAGGAGACACGTTTGCAGACAGGGTCCGAATTGATGATGCTGGTATTGCCAGCCGTGTCGATTGCAGCAGCACCGGTTGATGCCGTGTTGCCCGTGAACGTGCTGTCCGCAATTGTGGCCATGCCGCTACTGATGTGGATGGCACCGCCAGCGGCAGTTGCCTGGTTCATGCTGAACTCACAGCGCTCTACCAGCAGCACACCTGACGATGACAGCGCACCACCATCATCGGCGAAGCCGTTGCTCAGGGTCAGGTCGCGCAGGGTCGTCGTACCACTGGCATTGTTGATGAAGATTCGGGTCACGCCACCGCCGGACAGGGTCAGCAGATCGGCGCCGGGGCCATGAAAGGCGATATCGGAATCGATCACCAGACGATTGTCGAGTGTGATCGTTGTGCCATTGAGGCTGCTGTTGAAAGTAATGATGTCAGCACCGGAACCAGCCGCGCAGTCGATAGACGACTGGCTGTCATTCTTGGCATTCCTGACTGCCTCTCGCAGCGAGCAGGCCTTGTCCTGAACCAGATCGAACGCCGTGGTGTCGACTTCGATTACGGCAGCATTCAATACCTGAGGCAGGTTTAGCCATAGCATCAAGGCAAGGATTGTTCGTATTTTTGTGGGCACGTCTCGTCTCAAGGTGTGTTTCAGCAAGCGCACATCATAGTCGAACAAACGGTGGAACACGATCTCAGATCTGCAACAATGTGACGCAATGGATGTTTTCAGCAAATCTAATGCAAGTCAGTACAGCGACGCGCTTTACTGCGAAGCCGAGGGCCTGTCAGCATTGTCGGATGTGCTCGAGAAGCAGGGCATCGATGACATTCGCATTCCCGAGGTGATTGCCGTTGACGAGCAATCGATCTGCCTGCGCCGAATTGCGGGTCGGTCGGCTGTAGCTGATCAGCTGAAACAGCTGGGCGAAGGGCTGGCCGCGCTGCACAGTGTCCGGTTCGACAGCTACGGCTATGAGTCGGACAACTACATTGGCCTGTCGCCGCAGCGTAACGCCGTTGCCCCGGACTGGGGGAACTTTTTCCTCAGGCAGCGACTGACGGTTCAGGTGGGCATGATCCGGTCGGCCGGGATTCGCGAACAATTCAACAATAGCCTGCGCATGCACGCCGACCGTCTGATTGCCTTTCTGAATACCCATTGCGACCACCCCTCGCTGGTTCATGGTGACCTGTGGACAGGCAACGTCATGTTTGATGCAGACCATGTCTGGCTGATCGATCCGGCGGTCTACCGTGGTGACCGGGAAGTGGATATCGCCATGACCGAGATGTTTGGTGGTTTCGGGAACGGTTTTCTCAAGGCCTACGATTCGGTTTATCCACGCTCAGCTGTGTATCCGCTCAAGCGCGAGATCTACAACCTGTATCATTACCTGAATCATTACAACCTGTTCGGTTCCGGATATCTGGCAGGCTGTGAGCGAGGTTTCGAGGCCATCAGCCAGCTCCCTGACTAATGATTACTTGCGATTGAAGGCTGACAGGTAGAGTTCGTCGGTGGCCATGTCCTGCATGCGGTACTGCTGCATGCGCGGGTGCACATACTCGATCTGGTGTGCCACGCGCAGTGATGCGCGGTAGAACTCGAAGCCCAGTTCCTTCAGTTGCATCTCGAATTCGTCGACCCGAATGGGGTTCAGTTCCTTGTACCACTGCCAGTACTGTTCGGGTGAGGCAAATTCACCGGCCCGGTCCATGTAGTCGGGTGTGGTGCCCAGCACCATCTCCTTCACTTCCTGGTCCGAGCGGGTGAGATGGAAGAACGGCTCGTCACTGAACTCGCCCAGATGGTGGCCGATGTTGGAGTAATACAGGCCAGGGTGTACGAAGAACAGACCGCCGTCCCTGAGCACCCGCTTGATCTCCAGCAGTGTCTCGCGGTAACCGCCGGCGATGTGTTCCAGCGATCCCCAGGACAGCACCACATCGAAACTGTCATCCTCGAATGGCAGCTTGTTGCCGCTGGCATCCATGAAGGACAGGCCGTTGGGCAGGTCACCAAGCTCGATCTGGTGGTCGCGACAGATCTCGGGCAATCGCTTGTAGCCACAGAACGGATCAACACCGATCAGTGACTTCGGCTGGCAGCGGTGAAAAACGCCGAGATCGGTGATGCCATCACCACAGCCTACATCCAGAATGTGTCCCTTCAGCAGATCCGATCCACCCAGCATGTAATCGACAATCACACGGCAGGCGTGATCGAAATGACGGTAGAACCAGTTGCTGTCGCCCTGTTTCCAGGCCAGCGTGTCGACATCAATGCCCTCTGTCAGCGATTTCAACTGCCACGAAGGCGTTATCCCGGCGCTGTCGTGCTCTCCGCTGACGCTGACATCGATGGCCAGTTGTGCCGCCAGCATCTGTTCGCTGAGGCGTTTGCGAAATACATTGATGTGCAGTCTGTAGTCGCCGGACGACAGATTCAGCTGTGGGCAAAGCCAGTCAATCCGGAACGAGCCACGTGGCAACCAGGCAATGTCCATGCCGGCTTCGGCCGAGTCGGAACGGTGATCGATCTCACCCGTCTGCTGGTTGACCCAGTTGACCTCGAACTGAAGATCGGGAACCAGCGCCGGCTCAATGGCAAACGAGATTGCCACATGACAGGGCTTGCCCGCCTCGGGCTGCTGCGGTTCGGTGATGAGTTCGGTGATCTGGCAATCGGGCATGAGGTCGCCAAGGCATATTAAGCAATGGCGCAGTATAAACAGCGGGGCAGGGCATAACAATCCGGTCATCCATACCAGATACGGTTAATCATGACAGGTCAGGACTTGATTGGGGTTTTCATTAATTTCAGTGATTTCACCGATTCGGGCACAAGTGCTAACCGCAAGTTGTGACTGGATCTGTCGTTCCTGTTCAAGTTTTGACACCAACAATGCCTGAGCTGCCAGAATATTGAGTCCAGAGTGGTTGGATACCGGGGTTGGCCAGATGTGTTCTGATATCTCGAGTGCAGGCAAGGTGCAGGTCCATGCCAGATCGATGCAGCCTTGACCGCAGAGGTTTGTGAATACGACATCTTGCTCAATGACCTGTTCTATGTCGACGAACTGAACAGGAGCGGCTCGGCTGAACAATGGATCGTCAACATCCGGATCAGGCGCGAGTGCGTAAAGTTGCATGCCCAGAAACAGGGCCATCGACACCAGAGTGCCGATGACCAGACATACTGTGGACCTGAGCAGGCCGGTCATAACCTCAACTCTCCTCGACCGTGAAATCGAAGGTCTGTGTGACACGTGTGGCGACAGGTTCGCCGTCGACTGTTCGCGGCCAGAAGGTCCATCGGGTGATGGCCTGCAGGGCGGCGCGGTCGAATACCCGTTTCGGGGCTGAATGAATCACCACGGCGTCAATCACATGTCCGGTGGCCGTGACGGTGAACTCGACGGTGACCTCACCACGACGGCCGCGGCCGGTGGGCGGGTACATTGGCGGTACGCCGCTTTTCATGCGGACGGAACCATTGCCGCCAAAGCCGGTTCCCTGTGGGCCGATGTTGATCGAGGGTCCAGTGCCTGTTGGTAAGGTCGGCATATCGATCGCCACGGGTGTCGGTGTGACCAGGTCAGTGGGGTCCATGTCAATCTTTGGCCGCTGTGGCTCCGTCGGTGGCTCGGGCTTTGGCGGTGGTTTGCGGCGGCTGGTCTCGGTTTCCTCGGGCTCCAGATCAATGTTCTCGAACGTGATGGCATCGAGAAAATCATCCTTGCCAAAGGCACTGGCTTCCTGGGTGATCAGCTTGTTCATGAAGACAAACAGACCGACGGTGACGGCAACGGCCAGTATGCCGCGCGAGAGTTTGCTCAGCAGGGTGGGCAGGATCTGATCAGTCATGGTGTGGTTCTCCTCTGGTTCTGATCTCTCTAACGATGTTTGCCACAGAGCGGGGTTAGAACCAGAAAGTCACTTTCATTTGATCCATGTACTGGCGTTTTGGCTTTGATCCACTATGATGGGCGCACTTTTAATCGCCTGACCGTTGAAGCCAATGATTGCAGCCAATAATCCCAACCTCCGTTCCTGGGTCGATGTGCCCGAGAACAGTGACTTTCCCATCCAGAACCTGCCGTTCGGCATTTTCGAGACTGGCAGCCGTAGTGCCCGTGCCGGAGTTGCCATTGGCGATTCGATCCTCGACCTGGCAGAGCTGGCATCTCGCGGGTATCTGGTGAACCTGGATCTGGATGACGGGCTGTATGCACAGGCCGTGCTGAACCCGCTGATGCGGGCGGCTGGCAAGCAGGGCATGCGCAAGCTGAGAAATCGCCTCTCGTCGCTGCTTGATGCAGATAGTGATGAGCTCAAATCCAGCGCGGCCGATGTGGATGCAGTGTTGGTGCCAATGTCGGATGCCCGCATGCTGATGCCAGTCCATGTGGGTGATTACACCGATTTCTATTCATCCGAGCAGCACGCCTTCAATGTCGGCTGCATGTTCCGTGATCCCGACAACGCCCTGATGCCCAACTGGAAGCATCTGCCTGTGGGCTACCACGGGCGCGCCTCGAGCATCATCGTTTCAGGCGAACCGATTCGACGTCCACAGGGTCAGACCAAGGCCGATGATGCCGACAATCCGGTGTTCGGTCCCTCGAAGCTGCTCGATTTCGAACTGGAAATGGGTTTCATCACCTTTGACGGCAAACCAATGGGCGAGGTAATCAGCACGGCCGAGGCCGAGGAATACATCTTCGGACTGTGTCTGTTCAACGACTGGTCGGCCCGTGATGTGCAGAAATGGGAATATGTGCCGCTTGGCCCCTTCCTGGCCAAAAACTTCGCATCAAGCCTGTCGCCCTGGATTGTCACACTCGATGCGCTGGAGCCATTCCGGGTGGCCGGTCCAGAGCAGGATCCTGAAGTGTTGCCCTATCTGAAACAGCAAGGTGACAATTTCTATGATGTCAGTCTCGATGTCATCATCGAAACACCCAATGGCGAGGAAAACGTGGTCAGTCAGTCGAACCTGAAACACATGTACTGGTCGATGGTGCAGCAGCTGGCTCATCACACCTGCAACGGTTGCAACATGCGCGCCGGCGACCTGCTGGCCTCGGGTACCATCAGTGGCGATGAGCCATCTGCCTACGGTTCGATGCTGGAGCTGTCCTGGCGTGGCAGCAAGCCGCTTAGCATGAAGGACGGCACTGAGCGACGGTTCATTCTGGATGGTGATACCGTCATCATGCGCGGCCACGGCATTCGTGACGGTGTTCGCATCGGCTTTGGTGAGGTGCGTACCAGAGTGCTTGACTGATCAGGTTTCACTTGTTCATAAAAAAGGGAGATCAGCTGATCTCCCTTTTTTGTTGCTTCAGAGACGGATCAGAAGTTCAGTCGTGCCGTAATACCGATGCTGCGCGGGTCGTTGGTCAGGAAACCGACTCGGGCCAGCGTGCCACGCTCCTGATCGAGTGCCAGACGGGCTTCGGTGTCACTGACGTTGTTGACGAACAGGGACACATCCCATTGCTCGTTCTTCAGGCCGAAACGGATATTACCGGTGTTGTAGGACGGCAGCTCCGGATCGAACGAGAAGCTGTCCTGATTCGGATCGCCAATCGGGAACACCGTCAGGTCGACATTGCCGAAACCATCTGCCTGGTCACCAATCTGTGTGAATCGCGAGCCAACGTGCTGGTAGGTGCCGCTGAAATACGCGTCCCAGCCATTGTCCAGCGGCCAGAAGTAGCTGACGTTGGCGGCCATCTGGAATTTTGGTGTGGTCGGCAGGCGATTGCCACTTTCGATCCCAGCGATCACAGACACATTGCCAGCGGCATCGGTCGAGGTCACTGTGGAATCCAGCTCGGCATTGGTGTAACTGGCCGAAACGGACAGATCCAGATTGGCGGTCGGTGTCAGCGCCAGTTCCATTTCTACACCGGTGCTGGATGATTCAGGTACATTGAATACAACACGCGAAGAACAGGTACCGGCCGTCAGGGTGGCCTGCAGATCGTCGATGT
>CBDBVC010000030.1:0-239157 GCA_965212525.1 Lysobacterales bacterium | reverse complement strand
ACACCAGCGTAATCACTTGCTCGCTATTCGGAATGTGATCGACAAAACGCTCGCCCTGGCAGGTGTTGCAGGTTTCATGATCGGCAGGGGGTGAAGGCAACAGCGTGAGCAGTTTGGGTAGTGATCTCTTGCGGGAGACGGCGACGAGAACCTGAATGGATTCATCTTCAGTTGCTGGACGAATCGGGCTCTCATCCCAGGAGCTACCGTCGACCAGTATCTGACCATCGCACGTCATGTACCAGGTGGGTCCCAGGCCCGGGTCAATCTCCCAGACATCAATGGTATCGCCCTCATGATCCATGATGGCAGGCATGGGAAATTCAGCTGTCAGGAATGAAACAAAATCCGGGGTGAGATTGAATGACGTCATTAGATCTGGTTCAGCAAAAAGGCCAGCCGAAAACCTCGACTGGCCTCAACAGTGTCGAATCGGAAGGGTGGCTTACTGCCCAACCAGCTCCGAGATCTTGGTGTTGTCGATGTACTTCTCCAGGCCGGCCATGCCTGCGGCCACTTCAGGGCTGGAGAACATTTCTGTGCCGGCCACCTGACCCAGCACCTCGAAACCACCCTGGATGGCCAGCTGGCCCTCGTACAGGATGGCATTCTTGGTCTGCTCACGGCAGCTGACGGTGGTCAGCCTCATGAACAACTCACCCACGGAGCGGTTGGCATCGTCCAGCTGCTGCGGCGTGGTGGCAGCAATCGAGCTTACTGCAGGGTGTGCCGAGGCCGCGGCAAACATCCATCGTACCAGTGCAATGCGGTCGTCCTTGCTGGTGGACGAGACCAGACACTTGGACAGTTCATCGGTGTAGACACCGGCCTGGGCAGAGACGGCAAACATCAGCAGCAGCGCAGAACAGGCTGAGACGAAACGGATTTTCATTGGCTTCCCCTTGTAGTGTGGATGAGTGTGATGGGCATCATCACATCTGTTTATTAGGTTAGTACAGCCGCAGGGGTGTGTATATGAAAAACGGCGATGCGTGCTGTAGGACCATTCTGACAGGGTCGCCGCAGCCGTACTAGTTCTGGCTAAGCGCCACCATAGGTCGTCTGCGCCACAGCAGCACCAGCGCAAGGATGATGAGCAATGCCGTGATCACGAACGGCAGCTGGATCGCGTGCGCCGAATTCGTCATCACGGTTTCGCCGGGCTGAAACACGCCGGCCGGGATCAGTTGCCCGGGCACATTGCCGTCGAAATCGAACAGGCTGATGCTGGCCAGGTTGCCGCCGGTGTGCAGACCCACTGAGGCACCCAGTCGACCTGTGTAGAGATACAACAGGGCAAAGAAAACCGCATGCAGCGCCGGAATCAGCATGGCGTAGACCTGCATGCTCTCCTGCCTTCCCGGCGAGTACGCCTGCAGGCCGACAAACACGGCAATGCAGAGTATGGCCGGCCAGGGGCCAATGCCCTGTGATAAACGAGTGAGGCCATAGCCGCGATAGGCTACCTCGGTGCCCAGATCGGCCACGAAAATGAACACCAGGCCAATAATCAGATTCGGAAACAGGAACTCGGGATGCCACTGCCAGCGTATGCCGGCGGTGACGGTCATCACCAGCGCCATGGCGCCCCACAGTGCAATGGCGATCAACAGCCCCCAGACAAAATCACGCCGGTTGTTGCGGTCCACGCCGATGCCCAACTGTCGTAGAGACAGTCCATCGCGCTTGCAGAACCAGGCTGTGATCAGAAGTGCCGCGACGGCAAACAGCCCATACAGGGCGTACAGGGTATAGGGTTGCGGCAGGGCGGGCAGGAACATCAGCACACCACCGGTGCGCATCAGCCACGACAGCCCGGCCATCAGCAGCAGGAACACAATCGCCCACAGCGTATGGCGATGTCTCATGCCACCTCGCCTTCGAAGCGGTCAGTGATTGATTTGTTGGTATTGATGGGTGTGAGTCGTTCAGCCGATGGTGTCGACATCGGCAGCAGACGGGTCAGGCGCCCGGGTCGGCACCGTTGCTGGTACTGGCGTTACGGTTGTGCCCCACCAGGCGGAACCAGAAGATGCATTCGAGAATAATGCCCAGTGCGATGAAGATTCGGAAACCGGGTGCAAAGCCGGCAAAGTAGGAAATAATGGCCAGGATCAGGAACCCGACAGTGATGAGATGGCGTTTCACGAACCATGCTCCCGCGTAAGCTGCTGTAGACCCGCTAACCTTAGTGCATCAGCGCTCAGGATCTATGTGTCATCAGTCACTGCGTGTTGTGCAGGAAGTGAACAAATGTCACAGTCAGCCTGAAGCAGGCCTGGATTCAACCGGCCGCACCCACCACTGGCTAAACACCATCACCAGCACGATGGCGCCCATCACATAACCCTGAGGATCGGTATCGACCTGTAGATAAAACAGCACAAACGCCAGTGTGAGGAGGTTGACCAGATGAATCACCACACGACTGAACCGGTCATGCAGATTTGCTCGCAGCACCACCAGATTGAACAGCCCAACCACCACACCTAGCAGACCGTGGGCCACAAATCGCATGGTGGCAATCGAGAAATCCTCCATGAACATGGGTGTCATGCTGGTGTGGACAATACCGCCCAGCAGGAACAGGCTGCTGCTGATCGCGCAGACGGTGCGTATGAGTGTGTTGGTCTCCATGGCGGGCAGCCGGGTTGTTGCCAGTCTACCCGTCGACAGGCGACGGGTGGCTGGTGCTGAATTTCGGATCGTTGCCTACAGCAGATCCAGCATGGTGTTGGCATCGCTGACGTTGATGCCGGGGCCCGGCTCGACGTTGATGTGTTCCACCGTGCCGTCATTGATGATCATGGCAAAACGCTGCGAACGCATGCCCATGCCAAAACCGGTGCCGTCCATCTCCAGATCCAGCGCGCGGGTGAAGTCGCCATTGCCGTCGGCCACCATCACGATCGGGCCGGCACCCTGAGCCTCGCCCCAGGCATGCATCACGAAGGCATCGTTCACCGCCATGCACACGATCTGGTCAATGCCCTTGTCCAGAATGGCGTCGGTATTGGCAATGAAACCGGGCAGGTGTGACATCGAGCAACCGGGCGTGAACGCGCCAGGCACGGCAAACAGCATGGTACGCTTGCCGCCAAACAGCTCGGCCGTGGTGGTATTGGACGGCCCGTCCTCAGTCATGGTCTGCACAGTGGCGTCAGGAATCGATTGTCCGGCTTGAATCGGCATGATGGTTCTCCTCATCTCACATCAAAACCCCAGTTTAACCCGCCCGTGTTTCAATTCATATTGGGGATGACAATGACAGGCACACTATGGACAGGGCTCAGCAATCAGTTATCCCAAGGTGTATGTCGAAGTACCAATCACCTCCCCCCTTTGCAAAGGGGGATCGAGGGGGATTTGGTTTTAAGGTTGTGTGAAGTAAAAAGAACAAATCCCTCCAACCTCCCTTTTTCCAAGGGAGGCTATTACATCACAGCAGTTGTCGTCCCGAGCGCAGTCGAGGGACCTGTGCGTGATCGGTACGCCTAGCTGTCCATCGACACCAGAGCAACCCCCCCTTTGCAAAGGGGGATCGAGGGGGATTTGGTTTTAAGGTTGTGTGAAGTAAAAAGAACAAATCCCTCCAACCTCCCTTTGCCAAAGGGAGGCTTTTAGATCACAGCATGTGTCGTCCCGAGCGTAGTCGAGGGACCTGTGGGTGATTGGTACGCATAGTTGACCATCGGCCACAATTACTGATCAGCCTCGAAGCAAGCTCCCCCTTTGCAAAGGGGGATCGAGGGGGATTTGGTTTTAGTGTTGAGTGAAGTGAAAAGAACAAATCCCTCCAACCTCCCTTTGGCAAAGGGAGGCTATCACGTCATTTGCGGTTACTATCGCAGCCCAAACCCTCTGTAAACACTCTGAAAAATAACCCCTCAAACCATCGGTTTTACTGGCATTCTGGCTCGTTTTCTGAGAGAATTCGCGGCTTTTTTCAAAAATGGCGCCGAAGGCGTCAACACAGTACGACGGATTTTCAGCATGATCAAAACCGCAAACCTCACCATTCAGTTCGGCGCCAAGCCGCTGTTTGAAAACATCTCGGTCAAGTTTGGCGATGGCAATCGCTACGGCCTGATCGGCGCCAACGGCTGTGGCAAGTCCACGCTGATGAAACTGCTCGGCAAGGAAATGGAGCCCACCTCGGGTTCAGTCTCCTGGGACGAGGACATCCGCGTCGGCCGGCTGCGTCAGGACCAGTTCGCCTACGAGGAATTCTCCGTGATCGACACCGTCATCATGGGCAATGAAGACCTGTGGGAAATCAAGCGCGAGCGCGACCGCATCTACGCTCAGCCCGAGATGAGCGAGGAAGACGGCATGAAGGTCGCCGACCTTGAAATGCGCTTCGCTGAGCTGGACGGCTACAGTGCCGAATCCACCGCCGGTGAACTGCTGCTGGGTCTGGAAATTCCGGTCGAACAGCATTACGGCCCGATGAGCGCCGTCGCCCCCGGCTGGAAGTTGCGCGTGCTGCTGGCCCAGGCACTGTTTGCCGATCCAGATATCATGCTGCTGGACGAGCCCACCAACAACCTGGACATCAACACCATCCGCTGGCTGGAAACCGTACTGAACCAGCGCAAGAGCACCATGGTGATCATCTCGCACGATCGTCACTTCCTGAACAGCGTGTGCACGCACATGGCCGATCTGGATTACGGCGAGCTGCGCGTTTACCCGGGCAACTACGACGATTACATGGTGGCCTCCACCGCCGCGCGCGAGCGCCTGGTGCAGGACAACGCCAAGAAGAAGGCGCAGATCGCCGAGCTGAAAACCTTTGTCAGCCGCTTCTCGGCCAACGCCTCAAAGGCCCGCCAGGCCACCTCGCGTGCCAAGCAGATCGAGAAGATCGAGCTGAACGAGATCAAACCCTCCAGTCGCGTCAGCCCCTACATCCGATTCGAGCAGGAAAAGAAACTGCACCGTCATGCGGTCAAGGTTGAAGACCTGTCCAACGGTTACGACGAGATTTTGTTCGAAGGCCTCAACCTCAGCGTTGAAGCCGGCGAACGCATCGCCATCATCGGCCCCAACGGCATCGGCAAGACCACGCTGCTGCGCACCCTGGCCGAAGATCTGGCAGCCAAGAGCGGCACCATCAAGTGGGCCGAGAACGCACACGTCGGTTACTTCGCACAGGATCATTCAGCCGATTTCGAATCCGACACCACCGTCACCGACTGGATGGGCGAATGGCGCCGCCAGGGCGACGACGACCAGGCCGTACGCAACGTGCTCGGTCGCATGCTGTTCGGCAAGGACGACGTCAAGAAGAAGGTCAATGTGCTTTCCGGTGGTGAACAGGGTCGCATGCTGTTCGGCAAGCTCATGATGCAGCAGCACAACATCATGCTGATGGACGAGCCCACCAACCACCTCGACATGGAATCCATCGAAGCCCTCAACCTGGCTCTGGAACACTACGAAGGCACCCTCATCTTCGTCAGCCACGACCGCGAGTTTGTTTCCTCGCTGGCGACGCGCATCATCGAGATGAAGCCCGACGGCCTGGTCGATTATCTGGGCACCTACGACGATTACCTGCACAGCCAGGGCATCGAAGTAGACCGCAAAACGGCATGACCTTGTCGGGTTTCGGCCCGACACGACGATTTATGAAAACGCCGACTTTTGAGTCGGCGTTTTCATTTTGGGGTTCTTCTTTTCCAGCCTGATGGCTAGTTGGGTTTCTTCCTCTTTTTTTGACTCAGGTTTCGCCTGAAGGCGAGTCCCTTTTCTTTTGTGCGAAAGAAAAGGAACCAAAAGAAGCGCACCCCGACTGTCTTGCCCGACCACTCAATGCTTCGCATTGTGTGGTCAGGTGCCCTCGATGCTCAACTGGACAGGGCGCTGCGCGACGCGAAGCTAGTCCCATAGGGGTGACGCGAAGCTAGTCCCAGAGGGGCAACTCGCCCTTCGGGCTCAGACAGTGCTCGCTTGTTTCCCTGTCCAGCCTGCGCGTCTCGGCTGCGTCAACGTGGACGATAAGTCAAAACCTAGCTGCATTGCCATCCTCGCGACTGCGGGAATCTTTTATAATTATCACGATGCCTGCCTTTGGAAATAACGTGCCGAACCAAAAGGACATATGTAAACAATATGAAGCTATCCCACTCCCAAGCATGGGAGAGGAGAAAATGGGAATTGCCATTGAAACAATTGGCAAGATTCCAATTAATGGCTTACGACTCAATCCGGAGAATGGAACATGTGGTTGGTATGTCTGGTGCGGCGAAGAAATGTCACAAGAACCTGATTTTTTCAAACCACTTCATGTAAGTCATATCTCAGAGTATCTCCCTGAGGTCGAACGATTTCTGTCTCTTCCGCCTGGCTTCAGGTTTTTAATTTCTGGTGAGCATGAGGATGTTTGGCATGATTCATCACTGGTCAGAAAGTAGCACAAAAGGCAGGCGACGGTAAAAGCGCGACTGTTTCCCCAGTCCATACCCATGTCATCCCGAACGCATGTGAGGGATCTGGTCTGGTGAGGCACGCAAAAGAAGATCCCTCGTCGCTTCGCTCTGTCGGGATGACAGATCGATCGTCGTTCCCGCGCAGGCGGGAACCCATTTTGATTTTTTGGGCAATGGATTCCCGCTCCCCGCCTTCGCGAGGACAGGCATGCGGGAATGACCCAGTCATAGAGAAGTGGTCAGGCCAGTACAGAGACTCCCACCTGAGAAAAAGCAAAATCCGCAAACAGCCTTTGTGGTAGAGTAGCCCCGACCGAGAAGAGGCCTGAACACGTCAGTCATGAACGCTCAGCACTACACAGTACCCACCATGATCATCGACAACTTCTTTGCCGATCCGGATGCGATTCGGCAGCGGGCGCTGTCGTTCGATTTTCACGATTCGGACTGGTACACCGAGAAGCTGGGCAAGAAGGAAACCTGGCCGGGCCTGCGCACCGCGTCCCTGCACGAAATCTGGCCCGAGCTGCTGTCCGAACTGATGAATCAGGTGCTGTCGGGCATACTGCGCCTGCCGCCCTGCGACTACCGCGCAGCCTCCTCGTTCCAGATCTGCTACGCCTCGGACGGCGACAGCTGGGTACACACCGACGACGGCGCCTACCAGATGGCGGGCCTGATCTACCTCACCCCCAACCCAGCACCCAACAGCGGCACCATCCTGTACGAACAAGGTAAAGACGACAACCATCGCGAACGCGACATCATTGGCAACGTCTACAACCGCCTCATCATCTACAACTCACAAACCCTGCACAAATCCAATGTGTACTTTGGCGACAGCAAGGAAACCGGCCGCATGACCCTGCCATTCTTCGTGGATTTCTGGCTGAAGGGGCAGCAACGACACGCCTAGCGCATCACCTGTTTTGTCGTCTCGACCAAGCGCAGCGCGTGGAGAGATCTGTACCCTGATGAGCCACTGTATCTCCGTCTGTTCTATAGTGATCAACAGTCCGTTCTGCCTATGTCGATAGAATGCACCGATCACCCACAGGTCCCTCGACTGCGCTCGGGACGACAAGGGAGATAACCGTCCCTTCGGCGCAGCCGAGTATCGCAGTGCGTTTAAAGCCTCCCTTTGGTAAAGGGAGGTTGGAGGGATTTGTCTTTTTATCGGGTTCACCTAAAACAAAAATCCCCCTCGATCCCCCTTTGCAAAGGGGGAGGTGCGTTGATGTGTGACGACCACCCCATGGGTTTCCCGCTACTTTTCCCAAAAGAAAAGACCCATCGTCACATCGGGCCGAAACCCGATCAACTCAACGTGACACTCACGATCCGTGGCCACCGTTCGTGAACGGAATCCTCAAACGCCGGCTCAATCGTCACCACATAAACCCGATACCGATCCTTCTCCTTTGCCAGCAGCCCCTGCAGCCACTGCCCCTTGGTGAGTTCGTACCAGTGTTCGGCGCCTTCGTAGTCGGTTTCCATGAAGGCGTGTACGGGAATTTTCACGGGCCTTGGCATGAAGCGGTCCCAGTTGCCGGCCAGGATGGCTTCGCGGCGTACCCAGCCGCCCAGCGGCAGTTGGCCCTGCTGGTGCTTGCGTCGTCCCCAGGCCACCTGTTCCACGCGGCCGCTGCGCATCACCACGGGCAGCATGGCGGTGCGGGCCGGGAACAGCACACGCACGTCGCGGTTGCCGATTGAATAGAGCACCCCGGTACACATGATTATTCAGCCAACTACCCTCCCAGTTAATCTACCAGGTAATATGCAAGGCATGGGCTGCCTCACAGCACCGTCTCGCGGTGGCCGGTGGGCTTCCACGAGGGCGAGATCACGTTCGGCATGCTCGAGCGCCCCAGCATCTTGGCCGGGCACAGTGAGAATTC
Source organism: Lysobacterales bacterium (assembly GCA_965212525.1). Taxonomy (GTDB): domain Bacteria; phylum Pseudomonadota; class Gammaproteobacteria; order Xanthomonadales; family SZUA-38; genus SZUA-38. Next base: position 230,822 of record CBDBVC010000030.1, on the reverse strand, counting down.
GCCATAGCGGCGGTTCACCTGGTCCATCACGTTGTTGGCGCGGGCACGCGGGGCTTCCTGCCATTTGAACAGTTCGCCCTGACCCGTGACGGGCATCAGCTTGATGGCGTTTTACCTGTACCTGCCACACGCCCTCGCCCTGCCATTCCTCGTTCAGCACGCGCAGGCACTGCTGCATGAAGGCGTGACCGTCCTGCGTGGGCAGCAGGCGGTACTTGCCGCCCACCCAGCCGCCCCACTGTGCGCAGGCCGACTGAAAGCTGATCGGTCTGCAAATCGTGGCGACGCAGCCAGGCGGCGATCTTCTCGCACATGTGCAGCAGGTATATCTCCAGCGTGTCGCGGTCTTTCGTTTCGGGCGGCAGCACCTTGCCGCGGCCGCAGGTTTTCGGTGGCGCCACAGTGGTGAGCACCTCAGCCGGGTCCTTGCCCTGGCAGGCCAGCCACAGGCGGCGGCCAATGTCGCCCCAACGCTGCGCCAGCACGCTCACGGGCAGCTGGCCCACCTTGCCGCAGGTGTCGGCACCGCGCGCGGCCAGGTAATCGCCAATGCCACGGGCAATGCCGCAAATGTCGGTCACAGGCGCATCGGCCAGGGCAGCGGCAGCATTCCACGGCTCAATCACCGTCATGCCGTTGGGCTTGTTCTGCTTGGCGGCGTATTTGCAGGTGGTCTTGTCGCCGCTCATGCCCACCGAGCACAGCAGCCCTGATGCCTCGTACACCGCCTGCTTGATCTTGCGGGCGATTACTTCCGGCCGTCCCCACAGTCGCTGGCAGTGGGTGACGTCCAGAAAGGCTTCGTCCACCGAGAAAATCTCCACGTCGGGCGTGATGTGTTCCATCGCCGCCATGATGGACGACGACACCCCCGCATAGCGCTCGGGCCGGGCCGGGCACTGCACGAAATCGGGCGCCAGCTTCTTCGCTTCCTTCAGCCGCATGCCCGTCTTGATGCCCAGCTGCCGCGCCTCGTAGCTGCAGGTAATCACGCAGCTGCCCAGCTTGCCGTTGGTGACGCCCACGGGGCGGCCGCGCAGCTCGGGGAAATCCAGCTGCTCGATGGAGGCAAAGAAGGCGTTCATGTCCACCAGCGCAATGGCGCGCTCCCAGCGACGGTTGCGTGTGCCCGACCCGTAATGCATGTTGAAGCCGTTCATCGGTATGTCCTGAACGAGGCTTTCAGCACGCCCTGTATGCGCACACGCCGGGCGTTGTAGATCATGGGCGGAATGGTGCTGTTCTCGGCCTTGAGCTCGATCATGCCGTCCGAGCGTTTGTAGAATCGCTTCAGCGTGGCCTCCTCCTGATCGATCAGCGCGCACACCACATCGCCGTTGTCGGCCCGAGACTGCTGCTTGATGATCACCGAATCGCCATCCAGGATGCCCGCGTCAATCATGCTGTCGCCCTTCACCAGCAGCACAAAGCGATCCTGTCCCAGCATCACCTCGGCCAGGTCCACGTGCTGCTGTTCCTCAATCGCCTCGATGGGCTGACCGGCAGCAATACGGCCCAGAAGGGGCAGCTCGGTCACCTTCAGCTCGGGCAGGGTGAGGTTGCGCCAGCCCGACTCGTCCGCGCGGCGCAGCAGGCCTTCATCCAGCAGCTGGCTGATGTAGCGGTGCACCGTCCCCACCGACTTGATGCCGCAGTGCTTGCCGATCTCCGACAGAGTGGGGCTGTGGTTGTGCTCGTGAATGTAGGAAGTCACGAAATCGAGAATGCGTTGTCCTGTTTCTGTGGGCATGGCAATGGCCTGTAATCAGCGACGGACAAAGCGCCCGTCTGGTTGGCACCGTTCTGGTGAGTAAGCAGTACAGTGCAAGGGTGCCGTCCCTGGGAGAGTCTATCGTTGCATCGGGAAGAGAACCCGCCACCTGCCCCATCCATGAGGCAGGCCGCGGGTCAATGCAGGTCGGGTGAACACCAATGGTGGTTAATGTTCTCCAAACGTTCTCTATGATAGAGAAACTTTGGAGTAAATTTCAAGAAAAATTTCAAGCGATCGGCTCGACCGACTGAAAGGAGTGAGAGATCTGTGCCCTGATGAACCACAGATCCCTCGACTGCGCTCGGGACGACACATGCCGTGTCGTCTCGACCGAACAAAGTGAGCGGAGAGACCTGTAACTGAACCAGGCTCTTGGCCGAATGTGCCTCAAAACTTGATGAATCGAGGTTTGACCCAGATCAAATGAGGGGTTGATGGGCCTGAGAAAGTTGGGCTTGAGGTGAGAGAAAAGTGTGATGAAGTTCACACTAATAACAAAGATACACCTAAATCATCCAATATAACGCAGATATCGCGTGGATGAGGTACACAACTGGTCGTTTAAGCTGGATCTTGCAGGGGCAACGTTGGGTTCAATGTTTCTGGCAGCATTTACAACGATTTTGTCTGTTTTGTTGGAGACGATTTAGGTTTCTTGAGAATGAATTCAGAAAAAAATAATTGCTGCGCTGCAAAAGTTGAATTTAGCTTCAAAAGATGAAATGACTCGGTTGATGGTGTATATCCGTATCCAAGCAAGAGAGGTGGCATAAAATGTTTGAAAATAGGCCTGAGGTGCGATTGCCGCGATATTTGTATAAGTATTTAGATACGGGTTCAGAATTTAATATTAAAATAGAAGGTATGGCTGGCTTAAGAAATAAAAATGGATTTGATGCTTTGACCGAAATATTAAATGGTGAAATATTTTATTCAAACATTGAGTCATTTAATGACCCATTTGAACTAAAAGGCGTTGGTTTTGATGGGTTTGAGACTGAAGATGCTATTTATAAAAGAGCTGGTTATATATGTTTGTCAGGTACATGCGATAACATTTTGATGTGGTCACACTATGCTGGCGGACATAGGGGGGTTTGTATTGAATTAAATTGTATTGAAGATGCATTTTACTCAGATGGTGAAGCAGGTAGGGTAATTAAGGTGGATTATGATGATGAAAGGGTTAGTATTGGTGCATACAACAATGTCGACCAAATACTAAAGAAAATGTCACGCAAAGCGAAATGTTGGTCTTATGAAGAAGAATATAGGGTTTTTAATCCGTCGTCTGGGCCAAAGGAAAACGATGGGTGGGGAATTAAAGTGTTTAATTCAAGACTAATAAATAGAATTATTCTTGGTGTTAGTTTTCCAGAGAATGATATAGAAAGAATGTTTGATGTAGTCAAAAAAAGCGGGCTTGATGTGAGTGTTTGGAAGTGCGGCTTGAGTGACGAAACTTTGTCAATTGAAATGACTGAAATATATTCGTAATTTGTATAGTAATAATTCTTAAGCTGATTCAGGAGTTAATTAGGAATGGAGTGCTTCACGCATGGACAAGTTTTGGATGAGCTTGGTGTTGAAATTTTTAACTATATAAAAAATTACACTACATCGTTATATTACTACCATGATGATGGTGTTGTGCATTGCGGTTCTGGTACTTTTATCCTATTTAAGGGTTTCTATTATGTTGTAACAGCTGCTCATGTCATTGAGAATATATGGGATCATGAATTCTTTGGTTTTTTAGTGCGCGATAAAAAAAATATCATCAAGCTCCAAACAAAGTATTATGAATCATTCATGCTGAAGGCTTACGACTACACTGTTTCGGGGCCTGATCTTGGGGTAATAAAATTAAACCCAATTGATGTAAGTAAAGTATCAGCCGCAAAATCTTTCCTAGATATCGAAAAACAACAAGACATAAAATCTAACATGGTTTTTAAAAAGGAAAATAGCTTATGGTGTACTACAGGCTTTCCAGTAGAAAAAGTAAAGAGACTCAAGGAGGGGACGAGGGTATTTGGCCAGTTAACGTTGTTGGATCTTGAGGGTGACTATATCCTTTCAGGCTATCATTTTTTAAAGTTTAATATGAAAGGAAGCAAGTGCAGTGATGGATTGAAGTCTTATGAGGGTATGAGTGGTGGTAGTGTATGGCAAATTATCATTGGTGGATCCTCTGATAACCTAGTTGTAGTACTTAATATATTTTCAGGTGTGATATTTTATCAATTGGATGAAGATCTTGAGCATCGACCATTGGTAAGTCAAAAGACACATGATTTAATAAAGTTTCTTGATTCAGTTCAAAGTTAACTGTTATTAACAAATTTCGATAAATCTGTAGGTAAGTAAAAATTTATTTCTATTAATGTTGCATTTATAGATCAATGGATCAAAAAAAATATAGAACATGGATTTTTGTCGTTCCAGTCGATGGGCTAAGACTATCTCAAGATCTATCATGTGAGTACAAAATTGATAAAGTAACATTAGTCACAAAGTCCAGGCTAGAACGTGTGCGTAAGCGATTTATGTTTCCGGTCGTTATTAGTAATATATCGAAGCGACATCCTTTTGTTGCTCGAATTCTAGATAGTAAATCTGGTATATATGCAATAGTAATTAGGACAGGAATCGTTGATGAAATTCTTGACAAAGTGTTACAAGATATACGTAATGAATTGATGATGTTGAGCTTGTCACAGCTAGGATATTCTAGGAGAAGGTTAAACTCTCAACTATGCATTCTTGGCGAGAGCCCGAGTAGAAGTCAAAGTTACTTAGTCGTTGACACTAAAAGTGGAGACGTGTCCATGAGTGCAAACGCTGTCAGTGGTTATAGTAAGTTAACATTAGATTCACGTTGGATGAATTTTCAAAAGAATGTGTTTTTTTTTGACATCTTAAATATTATTCGTAAAAATTATCGTATTTCGTCTAGCTGGTATAGTAATATAAAAAACGCATGTATATTATCAGGTCAAAGTCAATTATCTAAAAATTTGCCACTTGCTTTTCTGTGGAACATGATTGCACTTGAATCAATGTTGACATGTGATAGCGATAAACAATCAGAACAGCTACCAAAGCGTGTTGAAGCTTTTATTGGTTGGTCAATGGAGTGGTCTGTAAACAATTTCGAAAACAAGTTGCATCATGCTTATAAGAAACGATGCAATCTTGTGCATGCTGGAACGATTGATCAGATCAACATTGAAGATGTGTATTTTACGGATCATATTTTATTAAATGTCTTTACAAATATTTCTAACAATATAGAAATGTTTAAAAACAAAAATGATCTGATCAAGTTTTCTGAAAAAGTTCAGGCAGAAAAACATTTAAATATAAATGCGAATGTACGACCCAAAAGCGTTAAATACATTGGGCTTAGTTATTCAAGTGAAGATTTTGAAAATGCTAAATATTGGAGTTATTAAGTATATACATTGATACTTAATATTTGGACTGAAATTCTAAGCGCCCTTGCTTTAGTTACTTTAGAGTATGAGTTTTCCGCATTGAGATTTCTCACGTCCCACAAAACGTCTTATGACACTGCGTAAATGATTTTTGGGCTGCTTCGCCAAAGTGTTCCATTTCAGCCAGCACCTCAAAGGGCTTCACTACTGCATTCAGTAATGACTCAAACTGTTCAAGATCACCATCGTCTGATGCGCTCTGCAGTACGGCTTCCACATGGTGATTTCTGGGAATGATCCAGGGGTTGGTACGTTGCATCCTCTGTGCCCGTGTTTCGTCTGAAATCTCACCAGGCTCCTGTTCACAGCGTGTCTTCCATTCTCCTATCCAGTCCTCAACTGCCTCTCAATCTGAACATTCCTCACCCATCTGACTCTAAGCATGTATGGATAAATAGGGCATGGATAGTCATCATGTAATATTGATGGTTGGCCACGATTCTGAACCAATTTGGGTTATGTGAGGATGTAATCATAGAGTGTGATCAGAATAGAATCTTACACTGGTGCCAAATTATTGGATGGGATCTACTATTCACTTCATGTCTCTCACCCGTTATTTGAAGAAAAGTATGCGTAAATATCAAATGCCCAGCTTTCTATCTGATACTGTAGATCAGACAGCTTATGAAAAATGGCTTCATAGAAAAGCAGTTGCACACGTTCGCCGAGATCGTGCAAGAGGTAATGCTACTGCCACAACTGAAGCATACAAAATTGCTATCCACGCTGCAGTGATCGAATGCAAAGGAATTGACGCCTATACGAATGAAGAGCTCGATTGGACGCTATTGAGTAAGTACGATAACGAGCAGTCGAAAGCACATGGTAGGGCATACAAGCGTCAGTTTGCCTTACTTCCCTCTGTTGACCATGTCGATGATGGTCTTGGTCCAGCAAATTTCAAAATTTGCGCTTGGCGTACAAACGATGCAAAAAACGATCTTTCAATAGATGAATTTGTGGCTCTTTGTCAGAGAGTGGTTTATGCGGCTAACAAGTAATACAAATCACCCGAAACAATGAATATGATTTGGATAGAGTATTGAAAGGCATACTGACAGTCCCAGCCCTTGGGTCTCTAGAGCGGGATGAGCAATACGGACTTCACAGAAGCAGGATGGTGCCAGCAGGAATGCTGGGGTGTAATCCTTGCCGTTTCTTGGTTGCGGACTACGACACAGATGATTTTCCAGAAGAATTCGATACTGCTATCGAAAATTTTCTGGACTCCACCAAAGCACCACTAAAAGCAGCAGAGCCCCACATTTACAGGTACTATGAGGATCTCAATGCATTGTGGGCCAGGGGTGACCCCGAGTACATCGAGATAGTTGAGCCATCTCTGGTATGGGATCACATCTCTATTAGCAATGAAGCAATGGTCTCTCGTCGGGCATATGGAGACAAAGGTGTCTACATTTCGCTCGAATGTGAGTGCAGCTGGGAGCCAGAACACGGGCTTTTGATAGTGTTCAAGAACGGTAATGTCGTGACCAAGGTGGGGCAAGTCGATGGCCACCTTTCCAATGCTGACGCCTATGCAGACCCATCACTTGAAACGACGATTTACAGATCACCGTTTAACTAGAGGAGGTTTTTTAGGGTGTTCAGGGTGCTAAAAAATTTAGTCTTGGCTTCTATTCTTGTTGGGTGTTCAATTGCAGGTGACACTGATCTGCAAGACAGGGTGAGTCTTGACTATTGCAATGATCCAAGAGGCTCTGAGAATTGGGAACTCTGGTTGGATATGATGGAAAGCGGCATACCATCAGTCTCCAGACATAATCGCCTTTCGGAGCTCTGTGTTGAGATTAATGAGCATACGCTTAGAATTCCCGTGCCAATCTTGTCTCACTACTACTATGATGCAACTGCTGACAGAATTGTTTGCTTAAGTAAGGAAGTAGCTTCAGATGATCATCTAGTGATCCTCAGAACGGATGGCTCTCTGGAGCTTTCACTTTCGCTGGAGAGGTTTGGTTCGAGAATGAAATCTGCAGATGGTGATGGCAACAGGGTGTTTGTTACGAGTGGGTTTACACTTGATTGGTATTATGCTGATACTAACCCAATACTTGATCTCAACTATGAAGGCGACTCACTGAAAAAGATAACATTTCACAGCCAAGATGGTGATGAAAGGGGTAAGCAGTTTTACCTCAATATTGCTGAAATAAAAGAAAGCTATTGGCAGGGCAATTGACAAACTTACGAAGTGTCAGATCAGATTGGAACTAACTCACCTCACGTCCCGCAAAACGTCTTGTGACACTGTGTAAATGATTTTGGCGCGGCTTCACCATATTGTTCCATGTCATCCAGCTCCTCAAACGGCTTCACGGCTGCATTCAAAAACGATTCAAACTGTTCCAAATCCCCATCGTCTGATGCGCTCTCCAAAGCAGTTTCCACATGATGGTTTCTTGGAATGATCCATAGATATATTTATTAGGTTTTGTTAGGTTAATTAGAATTGGCTACTGTTTTGGTATTGCCTTTACATCGCCATACTCCACATGGCTTTGGAACATAATATTTTGAGACTTGGTTGATTGACCGTGTAACTCACTATGATATGTTTTGAACCAGTCTCTAGCATATAGCGCGCAAAGATAGTCTAGCTCGTCTGGCCTGAGTGTGCCGTTTTGACTATCTGTGCCAGATGTGACACTGATGTGGTGCTGTATACGAGATTGAACATCATCAAGCTTGCAGATTTTATTCTTGATGTTTTCAGAAAGGTAATATTCAATCACGGTTTTTGAGCTTAATGCATCAGTAATGTGCTCTTCAATTGATTTAGAAGCGAGTCCTTCAAAATTCTCAATTATTTCTGGGCTTGATTTTAATAGCTCTGTATTGGAACTCCAGACAGATTGAGAGATGCCATATATTGCAATATCCTCATAAACAGCTTCGGCATTTTCCCCGTTTTTTACACGCTTAAGTCCGTCTGCTAAAGTTCTGCTGGAAATTTGAACAGTTTTATACGTTTCTGGGTTAACCAAGAAGGGTTGTTTTTCAGAAATATAGGATTCGATCGATGAGTAATCTCTTGGAATATCAAAAAGGCCAATTAGTTTATTAATGGTCTTCAGTTCAATGTTGACGTCATTATCTTCTGTCGTTATGTGTGTATTATTTTGTGTCTCTTGATTACCATTTGGAATATTGTCATTGTCAAAGTCTGGTTCATTAGACAGCGAAAAACTGTAAATAAATAAGCCGATAATAATTATAGCGGTTACAATGTATTGCGGTTTAATTTTCATAATCAATCAAGATCTACGTCAGTATGGTCTAATACAATAGTTGCAGCAACTTGAGCGCCATTTATTAGTTCAAATTGTAGACCGTCAACTCGAACTTGCATAGTAGCATCGAGAGTAATCGGTAATGCTTGTGGTTTTGATGATGTGGCCGTAAAGGAGCCTGGCATGTTTTGGAACGGGTTGTTAACAAGCGTAACAAAAGAAGTTGGTGTTAGTGTGTTGATGTATCTTCGGCTTGCTAATTTTCCAGTCAGTTTGTCGATGCCAAGACTAAGACTCCATTGAGCCCGTGTGGTATCAAAGCTTGTGGCAGCGATGGATTGTCTACCGAAGACATTTCCATTGCTTGCATTAAAGAAAGTGCGGCGTGTGTAATTTTCAATCACAGTATCGTTAAAAGGAAGAAGGCGGTTTGATGAACCAAGAATTGCAATACCAAATCCAGTGTTGTTTCTACTTTGTGGCTCGTCCGTTACTCCAATTGGTGGGCAAATAACACCAGGATCTTTAGTAAATTCACCAGGCTTCTTTTCCTTATCGTTTCCAACACTTTCTGGCTCTGGACATATCGGATCATTTTCGCATACGGGTACGCAACAATTCATTGAAAAAAACTGCGGTGGTTGGAACAATGAGTTAGATAATCTATTAAACTCAAGAGGATTATCTGCATTAGCAAAGGCCGTTCTATTGATGTATTGAGCAGTGTTGTCTGATGCAAATAGAATATGAGAGTTGTTATCGACGATCGTGAATTGTCCAGATTTAGAGTTAAAATCCAAAATCCCATTATATGATTTCTTACTTCTTAGGTAAAAAACAGATCCTATATCACCATAAGTATGATTTGATGTGTTGAAAACTGAAACTGAAGTTGGTGTTTTGTTTTCGTACTGATCTCTTATGTCTGTTTCTAGCATTTGATAATCATGTGATCCAACCGTAATACCATTAAGAGATATTTCAACAAGTCTATTCTGGTTATCGTAATCAAATGAATAGTTAATTGATGATTTGAATCGCCCCGGGTTGATCGGAGGCTATCTTTCTTGAGAGGATTAGCCAATGAAAAGACGACCTGGATACTCACCTGAAGTTCGCGAACGCGCCGTCCGTCTGGTGTTAACAAGCGAACACGAGCACAATTCTCGCTGGGCGACCATACAATCAGTGGCTGCAAAGATTGGTTGCACCCCGGAAACCTTAAGATCATGGGTTAACAAGATGGAAGTTGACTCAGGCAGGAAGCCTGGGGTGACCACCGATCAAGCTGCCCGTATGAAAGAACTGGAGCGAGAGAATCGTGAGCTGAAGCGCGCCAATGAGATTCTCAAAAAAGCAGCCGCTTTTTTCGCCCAGGCGGAGCTCGACCGCAAACCGAAGTGATGGTGGGCTTTATTGATAAACACAGGGAAGCGTTCGGTGTCGAGCCGATCTGCAAGCTATTGCCGATTGCACCCTCCACCTACCACCGCAGCAAAGCACTGTCGCAGTATCCTGAGCGCCGCAGCGCACGTTCACAACGGGATGATCAGCTGATGCCAGAAATTCAGCGAGTGTGGCAAGAGAATCATCGTAACTATGGCGCTCGCAAGGTCTGGAAACAGTTGAACAGGGAGTCGATACCTGCAGCCCGCTGTACCGTTGAACGCCTGATGCGGCGACTGGGCCTTGAAGGTGTCAGGCGCGGCAGGCGCTGCATTACGACGATACCGGATGATGCAGCCAACAAACCAATGGACTTGGTGAACCGGGAGTTTGTCGCCACCCGCCCCAATCAACTCTGGGTAGCTGACATCACCCACGTACCCAGCTGGTCCGGGTTTGTCTATGTGGCCTTCGTGGTTGATGTGTTCTCGCGCTATATCGTTGGCTGGCGCGCACTGAAGCATATGCAAACCGACTTGGTGCTGGATGCCCTTGAGCAGGCGCTGTGGCTGCGCGGTAAACCCAAAGGCGTGATACACCACAGTGACCGGGGCAGCCAGTACCTCTCCATCCGTTACTCAGAGCGCTTGATGGAGGCGGGTTTCAACGCCTCGGTGGGTAGCGTGGGTGATTCCTACGATAACGCACTGGCGGAAACCATCAACGGTCTCTACAAGGCTGAAGTGATCCACAAAGACGGCCCCTGGAAAGGGCTGGATGAAGTAGAGCGGGCAACGCTGACATGGGTGGACTGGTTTAACAACAGGCGGTTGCTACGCCCCATTGGCGACATCCCGCCCGCCGAATATGAAATGATGTATGATCAGCAAACCGAGCTACGCGAGAAAGCCGCGTGACTCAAATAAAACTGTCTCCGATAAATACGGGGCGATTCAATTCTACTGCGGTTAAATTACCTTCAAAATCATACCCAAGTAGTGTGATGTTATCATTTGTGTTTATCGAATTTATCCTATTATGTTCATCTATATTGAAATACCTGTAATCAATCAAATTGTCATTGCTGTCGTAAGTTTCGACATTTGTAAGATTGCCGCTACTGTCATAACCGTAACTTTGCTTTAGTCCATTGCTCCAATGGCTTTGACTTCTAATATTATTGTTGTCGTATATATAAGAAACTGAGGTGCCATTACTATAATCGATTGAGGATGGCGCACCAAATTCATTATAACTAATAATTGTTGGTGTTGAGTTATTGATGGTGACTGATTCAACAAGGCCAAGATTGTTGTGAGTGAACTGGATATTGCCGTTATTGTTTTTGATTTCTAATAGATCGCCATTGCTGTCATATCTATGTGACAGATATATTTGTCCATTAAGTTCGATAGATTCGATTTTATTGGCATGGTTAAATCTTGTTACAAATACATCACCTGAACTAGTGATGGTGGTTGATTGGCTAGTTTCTTGTTTTATATCCGTATAGTGAAAATTTCCATTTTTGAGTTCAGAGATACCGCTTAGATTATTACTACTGTCATACGACATGAATACAAGCACCGTTTTTCCACCAGTTATATTCTCAAGCTCAGTAGAGAGGAATCTTGAATCTTCAAATAGTTGACTGAAACTAAAGTGTTCATCATAGAAGCCACTATAAAGCATAATGGGACGTTTTCGTGAGTCATATCTAATCTCTGTGTACAAGCCATCATTATTTGTTGTGCTTTTAGTCGTGCCATCTTCATATTTTTCTATGTGTATAAAATTATTTGCACCTTTGGATACATCAATAAGGTTTTCATTGTATGAAAATCTACTCGCTACCCCTTTGATATTTATTGATTTCACTTCAAGATCATCATTCCACTTAACTTCAAGTGGGGCATTGTGGTTAGGGTCGATCATTTCTCTCAATAATTTCAAAGATGAATATTTGTAGTGCCAAGTGGATTGGTTTTGTTGTGTGAAGTTGGATAGCAAGTAACCGTCTGAATAGTTGTATTCAACTACTTGGTCAAGATCGTCCCGTACCCTTGTAATTAAACCAAGAGAGTTTCGCTCTAAGAATACAGTTCTTATGCCATTAGTGATTTTATTGAGAGCTGTTGCATCATAGTGAAATTCGAGATTTTCATCATATGCGTTATAAACATACTTAAGGCGAAATTCGCCATTGTAGGTTTCAAATATTTTCTTCCAACCGCTTTTGAAAAATATAGTAATACTGTCTGTTTCAATAGAATAAGAGCTGACGTCTAAGCGATTTCCAATGAATGGATGTGACCCATTAGTGTACATCGAATACTTTGAGCCTGTTTCGTCAATGTAGGTCAGTGTGTCATTTGAGGTTGAAACTTTTTCGTCGTATGATAAACCCCACCCATTTCCAAAGCTGCCTATTGCGTTACTTGAATCATATAAGCGGGTTATTACAATAGGCATGCGACCTAATGTCACGAGATCTCGCTTCGCAAATGTCAGTGAACCTGTCGACGTGTTCACGTAGTCGATTTGTATTCCATGTGTGCTTGATTTGATGTTTGGAAATAGACGATTTACATTTCGTCTTTCAGATAGCTCGTTCACAAAGCTGACGTAGCGTTCCATGTTAGCACTTTTGTCTGTGCTGACTTGGGTGTCTGAGTATACCGATGTAACATGGGTGGAAAAAAATATAGAAAACATGAACGCAATAGCTTTCATTTCGATTCCTTGAATATGTAGAACGCACCAATATTAAGGTGAAATTCAGAACATAATTCTCTCACCTTAGATGTCAAGTTCTTAATCTTGGATACCCAAAGATCCCATGATTTTTGTATTAATTTCCCCACCCAGTATTTGTACATGCATAATTATGGCTGCCCTATGTCGTAAGAGGCATCACGTCCCACAAAACGTCTCATGACATTGCGTAAACGATCTTGAGGCGGCTTCGCCATACTGTTCCACTAGTTCTATCTCATCAAAAGGCTTCACAACTGCGTTCAACAATGCTTCAAACTGCTCCAGATCTCCATCGTCTGATGCGCTCTCCAGTGCGGCTTCCACATAATGGTTTCTTGGGATGATCCATGGGTTAGTCTGTTGCATCTGCTGGGCACGCGTTTCGTCTGAGATCTCCCCAGGCTCCTGTTCACAGCGTACCTTCCATTCTTTGATCCACTTCTCTAATGCTTCCCAATCCGAACATTCCTCTCGCAAGCGATGTGTCTTGTTCAGCATCACATCCCCCAGGAATCGCCAGGATCTCGTGAAGTCCATCTGCTGATCATTCAAGATCGTCAACCAGTCATTGATCAACATGGCATCACGGGCTTCCTTGACATCGTTCTTATTCGTCAATCCAAGCTTGGCCCTGAATCGCCTTAGCCAGGCAGCCTGATAGGCCTGCCCAAATGATTGAACCACCTCGGTTGCTTGCTCGATGGCTTTCTCGAGATTTTCATCAATCAGGGGCACAAGCGTTTCTGCCAGTCGGGCCAGGTTCCAGTTCATGATGGCGGGCTGGTTTTGATAGGCGTAGCGACCCTGCTGGTCGATGGAGCTGAACACAGTTGCTGGATCATAGTGCTCGATGAAGGCGCATGGGCCATAGTCAATGGTTTCGCCCGCGATACTGATGTTGTCCGTGTTCATGACGCCATGGATAAATCCCAGGCTCATCCACTGGGCGACCAGCTCAGCTTGCTGGACCTGCACCGCGCGCAGCAACTCAAGATATGGCTGATCGGCCTCGGTCAGATCGGGAAAGTGTCGCGTGATGGTGTAGTCGGCCAGTAATTTAAGGTTATCGAATTGCTGACGCGAGGCTGGGTATTCGAAGGTGCCAATGCGAATGTGACTGCCAGCGACGCGCGTCAGCACAGCACCAGGCAAGGGTCGCTCACGAAACACTGCCTCACCCGTGGCCACCACAGCCAATGATCGTGTGGACGGGACACCCAAGGCATGCATCGCCTCACTGACCAACACCTCACGCAGCATCGGCCCAACAGCCGCCCGTCCGTCTCCACCACGAGAGTAGGGCGTTTGCCCCGAACCCTTCAGCGTGATGTCCACACGTTGACCGTCGGCACCTACCCATTCACCCAGCATCAAGGCCCGACCATCACCAAGATTGGGATTGAAGTGTCCAAACTGATGCCCCGAATACGCCTGCGCAATCGGCTGCATCTGTTCAAGCAACTCATTTCCAGACCACAACATGGCCAGCTGCTCCTCATCAGTGAATTCAGCAGGCAAACCCAGAGACTCAGCTAGCGCCTGATTGAAATAAAGCAAAGACGGCTTGTGACAAGGCACAGGATCACAGGGCGAACAAAGTTCAGGCAAATCGCGACGATAGGAGTGATCCAGAAACAGTGTGGTCATGGCAGTGTGAGCATCTCAGTAGCGATCTCACATCCTACCGCAGTCACTGTGAAAGCGGCAGCGTTTGATTACTTGGTCTGTGACAGGCATAAAGGTATGTGTTTTGCAAATAGATTCCTTAGTCCTGGACACCCACAAGATCTGGTCATAAAAAGGCTGCCGTTTCCAGCAGCCTTTTGGTAAACGACAGTGACTGTTCAGAGGTGTCTGATATTCAGTTTGTAATCGGTTCTAGAGCCCGATTGACCGGTTCGGGAGGTGACCTTGACGGCATACAGGTAACCGCCTTCTGCATCAATAATGACGCTTGAATTCCCAGGGCTATCATCAGAACCCATGAGGGCCATGTCATCAATGAAAAACCGGTTAGGGCCCGCGTCATTGACTCTGAGTTCAGTCAGTTTCTGTACTTCGATGGACGTATCGGAATGCGTACCAAGCATCTCAGTCCTGAACTCAAGTTGATTGTCTGATGGGACCCAGACAAAGGTCCAGTCCTGGTCAGAAGCTGAATGAAAGTTGTGAAAATGCCAGCTGTCTCCAGCTCCCCATGAGACGGCATCGCCGGGATAGTCATCAGAATATGAACGCTGTTCAGGGACGTCATCATATTGGTCATTGATGAACCCGTCAGTGATGTTTAGCTGGTATTCCGTGTTTTCTCCTGACTGATTGTTGAACGAGGTTACCTTGATTGCGATGATTTTCGTCTCGCCCAGAACAGACGTAGTAAATCGTGCCTGTCCCGATGTGTGATCCATTCCCAGCAGTGTCTGTTGTACATTGATGAAGCGGTCGGGATCAGTCGGGTTCTGATCTGCACTGAGCCATTCATACACACTCATTCGGGTTTGTGATGAGCTGCCCACCATCTGGGCCTGGATATCGATGGTGCGATTGGTCACGGCAACGATGGTCCAGTCCACATCGCCTTGTTCGTGAAAGTTGTGGAGATCTGGCCCGCCTGAGGTGCCAGGCCAGTGAACGGCATCACCCACAACATTGTCGGTGTATCCCCTGAAGTTGATGTCATCAAACTCGTCCGGTGTGATCACCGGTGCTGCACCAGACATTGCCAGTGCATTGACGATGAGATTGGGTGATCCCGTACCTGGATCTTGAATTTGCCCGGCACTTCCAGAACCGATCAGGGCCGCTTTCACCTGACCTGGCGTAGCGCTGGGGTTGGCCTCTAGATAGAGTGCGATGGCACCTGTGACATGCGGTGTAGCCATTGAGGTGCCTGTTTTCAATACCGTCAGGCTTGTGTTCAAATTGTGGATGGAACGAATATCCTTGCCTGGTGCAAAAATGTCCACACAGGCGCCGTAATTTGAACCGACTGAACCAGGCGTAGTGACCCACAGACGATCGTTATCACGCTGCGTTGCCCCGACAGCAATGGTGTTGGTAAAGGACGCAGGGTGAGCGCAGCCGTGTCGGTGACCGTTTCCGGCGGCCGCCACGACAGTGACACCATTGTCTACAACAGCATTGATGGCATTCTCCATCTCGTCAGAATAAGTCAAGGTGTAGAGACTTAGATTGGTAACGGCAGGGTATCTGGACTGTTCTGAGATCCAGTTGAGTGTGTTTATCAGATCTGTTGCATTTCCAACGCCAGTAGGGCCAAGTACGCGCAGGTTATAGAATTCCACGTTTTTGGCAACGCCATGAATGCTGGCACCGATGGTGCCCGCAACATGGCTGCCATGTCCATGTGGATCCCCAATCACGGTATCCCCAGTTGGGCTCGTGATGTTGCGACTGCACAAGTCTGGTGGCAGATCATCACAAGTACCACTATCGCCTGATCCGGTGTAAAAATCCTTTTCAAACACAACACGTCCACCTAGTTCGTTATGTGAATTATTGATGCCAGTATCGACCACATAAATCGTTACGCCATCACCAGTATAGTCATACTGGTATTGCTGGTTCAGTTGCGAGTGAACCTGGTCTATGCGGTCCAGTCCCCAGGTTGCATTGTGCTGTATTGCACTGATGCCGATTTCAACATCAGCATATATTCTGTCAATTCGACTGTCGTTCAGTAAGCCTTCGACAGCAGACTGGTTTTCGTTGTATATCGTGGTGCCATAGAACGTGGTTGTGAATGCATGTACGACATTACTGTTGGTGACGCCGGCTATGTCTTCCGTATAGAGGTGGGATATTTCTTTTGTGGACAATGTGCCGCTCGAACTCGCTTTGGATGCGTTCTCCACTGCACTGTCCTTGAAGACAACGAGATATCGGTTATCTACCCGGTCGGGATTGTTGATGTTGACGATATATTTCTTGTTCGAACCAGATCCACCACCTGGAGACAATTGGGCGTGGGCGGTTGTACCTGCAAGTGCCATTGTGGCGGCCAGTACGGATTTCAGAATCGAAAATTTCATTGGTTAGGTCTCATCCATTGTTAATCCATGTCCAATGTGAGCGACAGATGGATTGTGGGCTCGTCAAGACGCCATTTGTCAGATACAAAGTCTGACCGGCATCGGCTCTATGAGGCATTGCGCAAATTCTCGTCAGGGATGGACATGTGAATAACGAGAAACGTTTCACTATGTGTGAGATGTGATTCGGGTTTGCTCCAACAGTATCGCGAAATTCGGAGCCACGAATTACGGGGCACCCCGCTACACCCCACTACTCACATGCCAGCTGGTTTATGGGCTCATGTGCTCACAGCCGAGCTGTGAGGACCACGATTATCCTTGAAGGCAAGGTAAACGAGTGCCGCCACAAAGATCACGTACCCGGCAATGAAGATTATTCGATAGTCTGTAAACACCAGACCGCCCACGCCGATGATCAAAGACCCAATGAAGGCGCTGATGCTGGCGATGGCATGATCTTTGAGGTACCCCATCGCCTGAATGGCGAGTCCGACGAATATCAGAGGTGGGCCTACCGTGATGAACACCTGCCATACCGCAGGCTCGTCCATCAGGTGCTCGACAAACGCGTTCCATTCATCGGCGTTGTCTCTGTATGTCCAAATCACAAAATCGACCGTGCACATGCCAATGTTGCACACCAGGCCGACAAAGGTGATTGGTGCCCCGATTCTGTGATAAAGCCCATGGGAAAAGGTAAGGGAGTAGGGAATCATCAGCACAATGCCGATCAGCAGCGCCCAGTGGATAAAATCGATCGGCTCCTTCAGGTTGATGGTGTCGGCAGGAACCGAGAATGAGATTTGAGCGATCAGGAGCACAATCAGCCCCAGCGCAAAGAGTTTGTTCATGGTGTGCTTTCCCTTGATTGTTGAGCAGGCCAGACCGCAGCCAGGCTATCTCAGGGGATTATAGCAATGGGCGGTTTGGGCTTCACGCAGCCTGACTCATGAGTGTTCACACCGTCAATTCGACGTATTTGACAGTTTCATGGTGCTCCAGGGCTCAAAAATATGCATAGAATGAATATGGGGCAGACCACTGTGACAGGTGAGAGGATGACCGACTGAACTTCACACTAATTAAAGAGGCCTGATTTTCGTCGTCAAAGTGCGTTGTGAAAACCAGAGGCAAACGAGTCTGGATGCTCTGGGAAAGTTGGTGGGTTTCCAGTTATCAGGAATAGAACAAAGTGACAATCAGTGGGAGGATGAGCATGAAAACATTTCTGAGTGTGGTGATATTGTTTTTTGTGACCATTGGCACGAAAACGAGTCAAGCCGTCCATTTGAGTCAGGACGGAACGGGTCAGGTGCTGCTGTTTCCCTTTTACGCAGTCGATGAAGGCTTCCAGAACCTGTTGACCATTGTTAACACGACCGATGAAGTGAAAGCGGTCAGTGTGCGCTTTCGAGAAGGGAGCAATCATCGCTCTGTCGCCTCTTTTCATCTGTACCTGGGTGCGTTTGATTCCTGGGCAGGTGCTCTGTTTTCATTCAATGGCAGCGATGCAGCGAAACTGATTACACTGGATAACTCCTGTACGGTTCCCGATATCATTGGCCAGACGACATTGGCACCTGATTTGCCCATGAACTCAGGGATTCGTTATCTTGAATTCAGTAACGAGTTGTATACCGGCTTTGGCGACGATGAAGGGCCAGACGATGTGTCACGGACGCGAAATGGCATGATTGAAGTCATTGAAATGGCCGTACTCACAGACGAATCGGAAATGTCTGCAACCGCAGCTTCCCTCGTCAATGGCGAAGTCAATGACTGTGCACAGATTAATCGAGCATGGGCAACAGATCAGGGTATGGCCGCGACCGGCGCTTACTGGGTGACAACGCCAACAACCGATACGCAACCCCCGACAGGCGGGTTATCTGGAACACTGTCAATGATTGATGTGATTGAGGCTGTGCAGATGACCTATCGAGCCGAGGCGATTGGTGGGTTTACGACCAGCTCGCTACACACTTCACCAGGTGACAGTTTTCCATCACTGGGTGCTGCAGACTTTGATGTTGACGCCGATCTGTTTGTCGATAGTTACATACAGAACCCGATGACTGGCGAGGTGATCAAGTCCAGCTGGGCAAGGGGTATCGATGCTGTTTCTGCGTTGTTCATGTCTGATCAGATATCAGATAACCTGGCTCGCGATCTTGCCATTAATGCGACCACTGAATGGCTTGTTGGATTTCCAACCAAACGATTTTACACGGATGGACCGTTGGTGGGCCCGCAGGCCATACCACCGTTTCTGGACTTGTATCTGGTAGCGGACCCCAATCAGGACGGTGCCTGTGAGGACATAAGGTCACAGTCATATACGCGTGATGCTGAGCCGGGAGAGGCCGCTCCAGGTGCGACACTAACGCTGTGTCACGGAAATAATATTGTGCGATTTCCTGGCTTGTCGAACGGATCCATTTTTAACTCGGGTCTGTTGGCGGTCGATGAGCCGATGACACAGATTGAAAAAGGTTGGGTGAAATTTGACCTGGGAACGAATCCTGTCTCGATGATGGATCGACAGCTCGTTGATGAGGAAGGGCGTGTTTATCACGGATTACCAGTCATTGGCTATAGCGTTCAAACCATTCGAAACAATATCAGCTTCGGACCGGATGTCGTCGGCAATTATGGCAGTATCACGAAACATCGAACCAAACAGCGAATTGATCCGGTGCCGGCGGGCAGTCAATGAATTGAAATAAACTGGGAAGAAATCTTCGAGCAAAATATGGAAGCTGGACGAGACTTTTCAGGTCATTCACTGGGGCGTCCTTAGCTTACTAGTGAAATTAGTATCCAGTGTGTTTTCAGCGAAGCTTGATAAATGTTATGCCTGTTTCGGTATTGATCTGCCTTTCTAGTCAACTTGAAATCGACATCAGCATTCTAGTGACTGATTGTGAAGCAAGCATCTGCTATGGAGTTGTGTTCAAAGCTGATTAACCATCCGAAATGTATTTATCTGATAGGTCTGTGTAATCTTCATCTTCTTCACAATTGAGAGTAATCCGGGACATATATGAACGCCCCCAACTTTTCAAGTTGATCTGGCACGAAGAAAAACGGTTACTGACATATATCCGGCCTGTTTGTGAGGCATGATTGACCTCTGGCCTTGATGAGATCCGTGCCTGGCTTTGCTTTACACCCACAGGGTCTCGAGGACCGTGTCCACAACCAGTCTAAAGCCAGGCCAGGTTACCTGTTTGTTCATCATGCAATCTAACTTGATTGGTGGGTTTTTCTCCTGCCTTGTTTGTCTCTACTAAATCCGGTTTTCTATCAGCGGCAACTCAACGCCGCGTCGGGTCGATACGATTCACCCCGCGACAACATCGCCCAGATGATTCGAGCCATCTTGTGCGCTACTGCCACACAGGCGATATGCTTTCCCCGCCGTTTGGCAATTCGATCAGCAAACCGCTTCAGCGGTTCCTCCTTGTCCTTGTACAGGTACACGACTGCTCTGGCGCAGTGGATCAACAGGGTCCGCAAGTAGCGGTCACCGCGCTTGGAGATGCCCTGATTGACGATCTTACTGCCACTAGCCTGATGCTTGGGTACCAGCCCGATCCAGGCCGCCATGCCCCGTCCACTGCTGAACTGTCGGGCATTGCCCACCTGGCTGACCAGGGCAGACGCTGTCAGCCAACCCATGCCAGGGATATCCCGCAGTTGATGATAGCCCGACTGCTCACGTGCCAGTTCGGTGATTGAGTGTTCAACCGATTCGACACGCTCATTCAGGTCAACCAGCTCTTCCATCAGTGAGAGCAGTACTCGGCGCAAGGGCAGGGTTAGATCATTGTCGGCATCCTCGATCAGCAATGGCAGCTCATTTAACAAAGCATGACGACCAGGTTTGATCAGCAGCCCGTAGTCACTGAGGATGGCGCGGATCTGATTGACCAGAGCAGTTCGATCACGAACCCAGCGTTGTCTCACACGATGTAGTGTCTGGATATCCTGCTGCTCGATTGATTTGATCGGCACAAAGTGGATGCCTGGCCGAAGAGACGCCTCGGCGATAGCCAGGGCGTCGTGATGGTCATTCTTGTTGCCTTTGAGGAACGGTTTGACGTGTTGGGGAGCGATCAGCTTGACCTTGAAGCCATGAGATTGAAACGTTCGACCCCAGTAAGTGGCGGAGTAACACGACTCCATCACAATGCAATCGGGGTGCAGCTGAAGAACCGTCTCAACCAGCTTAGCTCGTCGCACGCGTTTGTTGCTGACCACCTTGTGATGTGCATTCAGTGCACACAGTTGAAAGACATTTTTTGCCAGATCGATGCTGAGTAAACTACACTGTTTCATGATGAATGCCTCCTTTGGTTTACTTGTGGTATCAACAACAAGTATGGCGCATTGTGACGCCGTTATAAGGGGGCGTTCATCACATCACCCACAAATTTTGACTGATCAGGGACACCGGACATCCACACTAGATGCGGACACCCTGATGCTCGCCACATTTGACTGACACTCTGGGACAGGGTCTTTGGCCCCTCGAATGGAATTGAATGGTCGGCTCATTGACCCATTCTCCTGCCTTTTAGCGCGTTGTACTTCAAGGCAACAATGCGTTGCCGAGAATGTATTTACTAAAAGCTAATGGAGAATTGTCATGATCAAATCTATGGTGTTAATGTTGCTGTTGTTCTTTACCGGGGTGTCGCAGGCCTACCATTCTGAAATCGAATGTGAACTGGAGGGGCCTCCCAGATTTGTCGTACGCGACTTTGAAGGCACTCTGGGAACGTACTATGATCACTTCCTGATAGACGCTTGTGGAAATGAGACCTTTCTGTTCCGAGATGGTCCCTGGATCTGGTGACGCCTTGATAGTCCCAGTGAGGGTGTGTCACACCTCACTGGGAAAAAGGGTTCGGGTCCTTTTTACGGTATCTGCTCTTGGTGTGAGCCACGATATCAATCTAATTCAGCAGGCTGTACTCCAGGGATACTAAATCAATTCTCACAGCGGGAATCACCGCAGCTGTAGACCAGCAGGTCAACGCTTGAGGTTGAGAAGTGGCTGATGATGGGGTTGCCGTTTGGTCGTACAGCGATGCTGGTGAAGACGCCGTCGAAGCCGCCAGTCTCAATCAGTCGGCCGGTGCCGAATGTACAGTTGAAGTTCCCGCAATCGAAGATTTTCAGATTACCGGTGTCCTGATAGCTGATGATGGGAAAACCATTGTTGCGAATACCAATGCTGGTGAATTCGCCGAGCGATCCAATTGAATCAATGATTGTCGGTCCGCCTGATGTGCAGTTCTGGTTGCCGCAATTGTAGGTCCTGAGGTCATCCGTTGTTTCATCAAAGTAGCTGATGATCGGCACGTTGTTGCCGAGAACGGCAATGCTGGTGTATTCGCCAACAAATCCCGAGCTGTCCAGTGTCAAGTCAGTGCCAGCAGAGCACGCCGAATTGCTGCAGACGTAGGCTTTCAGGTCGCGGTTGTCTTCATCGTAATAGCTGATGATGGGCAAATCGATATTACGAATGGCGATACTGGTGTGCTTGCCCACATCAATATCGTTGTCCAGCGTCCGGGATGTACCTGTGCTGCAACCAGTATCGCTGCAGTCGAACAATTTCAGGTTGGCATTTGATTCATCATAGTAAGCGATCACGGGGTTGCCACTGGAGCGAATGGCGATGCTGGTGTACATGCCGACGTCTTCATCGCTGTCCAGCGTTCTGGCCGTACCTGTCATGCACTGGGTATCACCACAATCGAATACTTTCAGATCAGCATTGGTCTCATCATAATAGCTGATGATGGGCAGGCCGTTGTTGCGGATGGCCATGCTGGTGAATGCACCCACCATGTCCGTGCTGTCCAGTGTTCGGTTCGTACCCTCGCTACAGATCTCGTTACTGCAGTCGAACACTTTCAGATCATCCAGCCCATTGTCCCAGTGACTGATAATGGGCAGTCCGTTCTGGCGGATTGCGATGCTGTTGTCACGGCCGACCAGGCCGGCGGTGGCTACCGTGGACTTCACACTGATTGGTAACGTGTTGCACATCACCTGTCCGTCCTGCGCGATGCCTGAGAGGTAGGTGCCCGAAGCACAGCTGCCGCTGATACGGCGCTGCACTTCGGTACTGTTGATGTCATCGCCCGAGACGGAGCCATTGAGAATCTGGCTGCTGGTGACTGAATTGGTTGCCAGATCATTGGCGAAAATGGATTGATCGGCAATTTCATCACCACTGATGGAATCATCAGCAAGGTCGTTGCCCGTCAGTGTGCCATCGGCCACCTTGGCGGAGTTGATGGCATTGTCCTGTATGGCTGATGAATCGACGGCGTTGTCAGAAAGCTCGGAGGCACCGATGGCGTTCATGCCAATTTCGTTGTCGGTCAGGGTGTTGCTGGCAAGATCAATGGCCGTGATTGAGTTGTCGGCGATTTCATTACTGGCAATGGCGTCCATGGCCACCATCTCGGCATGCAGGGCGTAGGGCGCTGCCGTGAGTTTCTGCCGTGGCAACAGACCCTGGAAGCCGCCCGTGCTGGCGCCATCGCGTATGCCGATTTCCAGCCACAGCTGATCACCGGCAAAGGCACCGACACCGAAATCCAGTTCCACGGTAAAGATGCCATCGGTGACAGTCAGGTTCTCGATGATGAGCGTCTGCCCAATCTGCATGCCTGAACTGGCCTCATCATAGAGTTCGACCATGAAATCAAAGTCACCATCGGCGGGGGCGCTGTTGTCGAACAGTTCGCCCTGATAGGTAAATCCCGTACCCAGCAGCTCAGCCGCAGCGGTACCTGATGCCAGCAGGATGGTTATCATCGTCATTATTCTTGTCATGTGCTTACCCCTGGTTTTTGTTCGCAAGCAGTACAGTCGTCCCTGTGTGCCGCTCGTCTTTATTTCGGTTACGGACTTTCGAACCCATCGCTGAACAGCGCGTCTTCCAGCGGCACCGGTGCCGCAGTCCAGAAGCCGCCCTGCAAGGAGAAGCGCCCACCTGTCGATTTCTGAGTATCCGGCTGCCCGACGGTGGCCGTCAGTTCAAAACGACCACCCGTTGATCGGCCACCGCCGGCATCTATTGTTGATTTGCGAATTTCGTAATCACCACCGCTTTGTGACAGGGCCGTCGAGCAGCAGAGAAGAAATGCGATCAGGCTGTGAGAAGCGATGCGGCGTATCGCTGGTTTGTCGATCTCTGTCTCTGGTCGCATGTTTACTGTCCTGCAGGTCCTGACACGTTTTCAGGTCAGGTTTAATGGCTGTCTAAGACTGTAAAACGACGAGTTGCGTGTATCCGAACATTTGAAAGATAGCGCGGTTAATTGACGGTGTGATTAATCACCGGTAGAGCGGGGCCAGAACAGCTGCTAACCCGAAGGTGTTTAGTCGAAAGAATCAGCAGAAAGAGGTGCGCGCTTAAAAATCACCGATGAACAGCGCCTCCGGTTCGGTTCCGAGCTGCACTGTGACACAACAGGAGATGCAGTCGGGACCGATTGGTGGGTTGGAGGCGCTGTCATCAATGATCATCCCCCGGCTTCAGTCCTCGAATCCGTTTTCGAACAGCTCATCAGGTAGCATCAATAGCCCTTCAAACTCGAAGGCACCCTGGTCGTACAGGCCACTGACGTCGGGTCGGAACAGCCCATCCAGATCCCGAATGGGACCGTCGACGCATTGATTTACACTCACCGAGTTTCCGGGCAATCGATAGTCGCCGCGGATCGTGGTGATGAATGATGGATCGCCCAGATTGCCGTTCATGCTCTGGCTGCCGGTGGCGATGGTTTGTGCATTGTTGCAGCTGCGGGAGAATGGCACGCCTGTGGCCACGTTGGGGCCAATCGAGTTTTCGTACAGGATCGAATTGGTCAGGGTGGGGCTGCTCATGACATCTGTTACCCACAGTGGGCTGCCAGAATTACCCGCTACAGTGGCGCTGTCGATCAACATGGATACCTGCCCGGTTGATTCGATCACCGTCGATTCATCCGTAAGGTTGCCATTGTTTGCAACCAGCAGATTGTTCAGTTCAACCAGGGGACGCGTTGTCAGAGTCGAACACCAGCGCTGAGCCACGGATCTCGGCCTGATTATTCTGAAATGCGACCTGATCGAATGTGCCGGTAAAATTGCCGCTGGTCAGGGCGATAAGGTGCACACCCCCGCCGGTATCGGTCACGCTGTTGCCTGAAATCTCCATGCAGTACTCATTGCTGGCCAGTTGCGCAGGATCACAGGCACTCGGGCTGCTACCGGTTTCTGCCCTGAATTCGATGTTGCCCCTGTTGGCATAAAGCCCGCCACCGAAGATGCCGGAGTTGTTGACGATGCGACTGTTCACCACTTCCAGTGTGGTTGACTGAGACTGAATGCCACCACCAAAGCGTGCGTAGTTGTTGGCGATGACTGCATCGCGGATGACAGCTGATCCGGACAGTAGCCTGATACCGCCGCCAAAGGCATCGCCATCGTTGTTGGTGAACTGTGACTGGCTGTGAACATTGAGCGTGGAGTTGTTGACGTAGATGCCACCGCCGCCAAAACCTTCGGCAATGTTCTGGTCAAACACGGTACCCGAGATATCGATGATGCTGGCTAACTCGAAACGGGCACCGCCACCGACGCCCGGTGTCTGGTTGAGCTGGAACAGCGCGTCGGTAAACATGATATCTGTCGTACGGGCATACAGGCCTGCACCGCCGTTGCCCGCACCGTTCACGGTGGTTGTGTTCGAGGTGATTGCCGTGTTGACGATATTTGCCATCAGACTGTTGGTTGGTGTTCCCTCCAGATACAGGCCACCGCCGAACAGGCTGGATGAATTCTGATCGATGACAGAATTGGTGACAGTCAACAGCCCGCCTGCCATGTAGACACCGCCACCTTCGCCCTGATCTTCCAGGGTAGATGTGGCGTTGTTGAGGTCGAAGCTGGTGCTGATGATGTCGACAACCGTGTCCGAATCGGTGACGTACAACCCGCCGCCTGAATCGGCCGTGTTGTTGGTGATCTGACTCAGACTGATGTCCAGGTCATCACAGCTGAAGCAGTGAATGCCGCCGCCGTTATCGGCGGCGAGATTATTACTGATGGTGGTATCGTCCAGCGTGATCGCAGTTTCAGCATGGATGGCACCACCGTTTGTGGCGAAATTGCCGGTGAGGGTGCTGTTGTTGTCGATGTCCAGCGTCGAACCGCTTCGAACATGAATACCACCGCCAAGGTGGCCTACATTGAGGTTGAAATCGGTATCCCGAATCGTCACAAGACTGTTGGTCTCGGCATATAGGCCACCGCCACCACTGTTGGGCTGCTGGTTGTTGTTCACATTGGCCTCGAAACGGGTGTTGAGGGAAATCAGGTTGGTGTCGTGCAGGAAAAAGCCGCCACCGCTGAATTCGGCCTGATTGTCGTCAATGCGGCCAAAGTTCATGTTGATGATCGAGTCCTCGGCATAGATACCGCCGCCATGATTGCCCGATACGTTTCGTT
Organism: Lysobacterales bacterium; assembly: GCA_965212525.1. GTDB lineage: Bacteria > Pseudomonadota > Gammaproteobacteria > Xanthomonadales > SZUA-38 > SZUA-38. The sequence goes on along the minus strand of CBDBVC010000030.1, from coordinate 204,574 downwards.
GCACATACGCGAGCGTGATGAAATCCAGTGTGGAATTGAGGGCGTGGATACCACCGCCATTGCCGGTTGCCGTGTTGAACTGGGAATTGTTGACACCAACATAGGAATTGTTGATTTCCAGGTTGGAATTGACCAGTGCGATGCCCCCCGCCCGTGGTCGCAGTACCCCCGTAGAGCCTGGTGTCACTGGTGAGAATGAGGCTACTTGGGTTACCGGCAGTACCGGACACGTAGATCAGGCCGCCAGTGTTGCTGGCAACCCCACCGGTCACCAGTACATCCTGAAGTGTCAGCGTGCTGCCTCCGGTCACCGCCAGTACACCGCCATCGGTGGCACTGGCCGTGCGAAACCACATGTGTCGAAAGGTGACATCGGCACCGTTCTGAATCTCGGCCAGCCCGCCGGTGGCATCGTCGCTGAAACTCTTGGCGTCGAATATCACCGTGTCCGATTCTGCGCTTGCCATCTCCTGTTCACAGCCACTGAATCCGGGCCCTGCAGCCTCGGATGGCAAAAAGGTGAGATTCTTGTCGATCTTGCCGATAAAGCCGGCCCTGAACGAAGGGGTCACGTAGATGGTGTCGCCGGATGAGGCCGCCTGGATGGCGGTGCCAATGCTGCTGAATGCGCAGGCGGCGCCATTGTATTCCGATATCGGCACCACGGGGCGGTGAGTCGGGTTGGGCAACGGCCAGCTGGTGAACTGTCGTGGCAGCACAGACTGCCACAAGCGTAATCAGATTCCGCATCATGGTGGTTCTCCTGTTGTGTCAGGGTCACCATGGCTGCAGGCGGTGCCAAAAAGTCCTTTTCGAGTTGTTATGAAGTTATTTTTACTTTGATAACAATGCCTTACGGTTTGCCTGGGATTTGTTGTTGCAGCATAGCCAGTGAGGCTGACCGGGTGATTGACTCTGGCAAACAGGGCTCAGTAACGGCTAATTCGGCCTGTGAATTGTGGGTGTCCCGAAATGGGAAAGGGATCTCTGAAATGTGGGTGATGTGATGAACGCCCCCTTATAACGGCGTCACAATGCGCCATACTTGTTGTTGATACCACAAGTAACCCAAAGGAGGCATTCATCATGAAACAGTGTAGTTTACTCAGCATCGATCTGGCAAAAAATGTCTTTCAATTGTGTGCACTGAATGCACATCACAAGGTGGTCAGCAACAAACGCGTGCAACGAGCAAAGCTGGTTGAGACGGTTCTTCAGCTGCACCCCGATTTGCATTGTGATGGAGTCGTGTTACTCCGCCACTTACTGGGGTCGAACGTTTCAATCTCATGGCTTCAAGGTCAAGCTGATTGCACCGCAACACGTCAAACCGTTCCTTAAAGGCAACAAGAATGACCATCACGATGCCCTGGCCATCGCCGAGGCGTCTCTTCGGCCAGGCATTCACTTTGTGCCGATCAAATCCATCGAACAACAGGACATCCAGACCCTGCATCGTGTGAGACAACGCTGGGTACGGGATCGAACCGCCCTGGTCAATCAGATCCGCGCCATCCTCAGTGACTATGGGCTGCTGATCAAGCCTGGGCGACATGCCTTGTTGAATGAGCTGCCCTTGCTTATAGAGGATGCTGACAATGAGCTGACCCTGCCATGTCGCCGCATCCTGCTCACGCTGATGGAAGAGCTGGTTGACCTGAATGAGCGAGTCGAATCCGGTTGAACACTCAATCACCGAACTGGCGCGTGAGCAGTCGGGCTATCATCAACTGCGGGATATCCCTGGCATGGGTTGGCTGACAGCGTCTGCCCTGGTCAGCCAGGTGGGCAATGCCCGACAGTTCAGTAGTGGACGGGGCATGGCGGCCTGGATCGGGCTGGTACCCAAGCATCAGGCCAGTGGCAGCAAGATCGTTAATCAGGGCATCTCCAAGCGCGGTGACCGATACTTGCGGACCCTGTTGATCCACTGTGCCCGAACCATCGTGTACCTGTACAAGGACAAGGAGGAACCGCTGAAGCGGTTTGCTGATCGCATTGCGGAGCGACGCGGCAAGCATATAGCCTGCGTGGCAGTGGCGCACAAGATGGTTCGCATCATCTGGGCCATGCTGTCACGGGGTGAGTCGTATCGGCCAGAGGTTGCGCTCAGTTGTCGCTGATATGAGTTAAGCATTTAACGAGACAAGTAAGATAAGGAGAAACCCCACCAATCAAGTTAGCGTGCATGATGAACAAACAGGTAACCCGGCCTGGCTTTAGACTGATTTTGGACACGGTCCTCGAGACCCTGTGGGTGATAAGCAAAGCCAGGCACGGATCTCATCAAAGGCCAGAAGGTCACTCATGCCTCACAAACAGGCCGGATATATGTCAGTAACCGTTTTTGATCGTGCCAGAATAACTTGATGGATTTGGGGCGTTCATATATGTCCCGAATTGCGCCGAATTGCGTATGTGGGTGTCCCGAATTGGGAATACGATGCTTGGTTGTTGCTGTGTTGTTCGTTTGCTCGATCTTCCACATTTATTAGAGGGACTGCTGCCGAATGCTGGTGGTAACCGTTTGGCTGTGTTGCAATCGGTGGTGGGCAATGCATTTAAGATTCATATGGGTAATTCCAGGGGGAGAAGCAAATGAATAGATTTCAAACCACAGGCTGTCTTGTAGCCAGTATGTTTTTATTCGGTCTGCACGCGCAGGCAGGGGCATCGCAGGGAAATTTCACGCTGGACGGCGCCACGCAGGATTTTGCCGAAGTTTCGGCCTTCAGAATTCGCGATCGCAGTGACGTTCAGAGTTTCAACACCTATGTGATGTTGACCAAGACGGTACCTGACCGTGAAGCCATTGCCCGAGGCCAATGACCCCTATGCGGTGGCCACTCAATGACCCGGCTGCAGCCGAGGACTATCTGTCACTGGTGATCAAGCCCGATGGTGTGGTTCAGTTGAATGCGTCAATTGGTGGTGTGCAATATATTGATTCCTCCGGACAGATTTTTGGCGAGAAAGGTTCGTTGTCAGCCAGCTGTACGGAAAACACCGAGCAGCGGGTGGCCTGTGAAGTGAGTACTCAGAAGCCTGTGAACACGGCGAGTGGATCCAGCTGGTCACTCGAGGTTGCGTTCAAGAGCGATGTGATGGCAAAGGCGCCCGGCAAACCACTGGAGAACAATGGTGCCGCACAGATGAGTGCATTATCGAAACTGGACAAAGCCCGTGCTGGTGATGATCTGGAACTCATTTTGAGTATGCACACTGAGGAAGAGGCAAGCCAGTTCCGGGAAGAGTGGAACACGCCTGAGGAAAACCTGAGCTCAGTCAGGCAACGGCTGGAGATGATGCTGCCACAGTCACTGACCTTTCTGGAAGGTGAATACAGCAACGATACTGAAGTGACGATGCTGGTCAGGCGGCAACATCGAGAGCTGGGGTGATACCGGAGCTGATTTTCAGGATCACCATGCATGAGGCTGGCGGGCAGTGGCTGTTCGAGCGCGGTGATTTTGTCGGCATGGTCGATTAGACCCTTGCAGTGCTGGGGACTAGAAATACCCCAGCGAGGACAGAAAGCGATCAATCTCGTCCAGCGCCTGCTGACGCTTTTCCGGATCTGGATTGGGCCAGTCGTCGTCGGGTTCGGTTGAGGGCGTGAACAGGTGACCGACGCCCTCGTACACGTGCAGCTCCGAGCGGTTGCCGTGTTTGAGCATGTTGTCGTGATAGAGCTGAGCACCTGACAGCGGGGTAACGGTGTCTGTTCGACCGATGACGATGATCGACGGCGGCAGGTTTTCACGAACGTGTTCTGCGGGTGAGATATCAATGGTGCTGGCCTTGCCGCCAAGTCGACTGTCAAAGCCCTCGTACAGCATCAGCGACAGCGCGGGTGAATACAGTGCCAGCGCGTTGGGTGCAGAAGAGTAGGTTTCCGACTCATCGTCGTGATTGAACACAGCTGCCGATGCCGCCAGGTCGGGCCCCGGCCGACCACCCATAAGCAGCGATGCGGTCGCGATCAATACCCAGCCTGTCAGCATGCTCACGCATCCAGCGAATCACGCTGCGGGCATCGGCCATGGATTCCACTGGTGTAATCTCATTGTCCTGCTGCAAGCGGTACTGGGCCGAGAGTGCGATCATGCCCTTGTCAGCGAAATGCTTGGCCAGGCCAAACCCCCAGGAGGCTTCGCCCATGGACCAGCCGCCGCCGTGAAAGATGACGATGGCCGCATGTTTCTTGCCTGGATCAAAATCTTCCGGGTAGAAGACATAGGTGCTGAGTTCGGTGTCGCCAATGGTCTTGTCAGACGTGGGCCTCAGGCCCGGTTTCAGCTAGTGACAGTGAGCACACCACCATCAGGATCAGTGTTGTCAGAAAATTCAGTCTGTTAATCGCCATCCTCATTGTTCTCCGTCTCGCCCGTCGCACTCGTGCTTTTTTAATGGTTCTGAATGCTAACGGCCATCAGCGGGATTTGTTACCACTGATGAGACACGATGAACACTATTATGCCCAGGGATGGCAAAATTACAGCGGTCTGTTCGGTTTCCAGTCGGTCGTCATTCATAGACATTACCATCGCGAATATTCGCGGTGACACTTCAACTGGATGAGGAAATGAATGATGAAAGGACTACACCTGAAGTTATCTGCCATCTTGATCTGTGGCGTTGAGCGTCTCTAACCCTGTCGATGCAGCCGAGCTGTGCCATTGGGTGGATCTGAATGAGAGTGGCAGGATTGATAGGGGTGAGCGGCAATGCATGCCTATCCTGACCCTGAGCAAGTTTGCCTGGCAGGCAGTACAGGAGCCCGACCCGGAACCCTGGCTGCCGAACGAGCAAGCCTCGGATCTGGCGCTGTTGCAGGCACTGTCAAACACTGCAATACAGCTGCGAACGGATCGGGCAGGGCAGTTGGCCGAGCAGCTGTTTGCCTCGGCGAGCGAGTCACTCGAGCGGACTGGCTACGTACTTGAAGTGGCTGAGTCAGGGCTGTGGGTCATCACGCGAGGTGATCATCGAATCGTGAAGCATTCGCCCTGGATGGTGAGCAAACTGGGCCCTGACCCAACCCCCTGGATCACCGCCGTACTCAACCCCGAGCCCACGCCCTGGCTGGTTGAGGAAATTCACGCGTCGTTTCTGAAACGTGCCATCGATTCACGGCAAATCTGTAATAAACCGGTCGAAAGTGGTCTTTATCATTCGGGCCATGTGCCATTCGACGAGGTGAATCACGCGCTCTGCCAGCTGGCGGCGATGAGAGCCGTGGCAACCGATCTGAGCGAGACGCATCAGGCTGAGTTGATCGCGCAGATCAGCCACATGATGGAAGAACTCGCGACAGAACTTGGTGCCGAGCTACAATTTTAGTCTGCACTGATTGGCGAAATATCGCTGATAAACAGCTAATACAGATGAAGGACACCCATCAATTTGATGATCTCGAATGATGGGTGTCCTCAACATGTTTCTGGTTGCCCGACACGTGCACCCTGTTCTTTCCCTTGGCCTTGGCCTGGTAGAGTGCGTCATCGGCCAGGCTGACCAGTTGTTTCCATGATCCCTGTTCGCTGGCGACCTCACTGGCCACACCAATGCTAACCGAGACGGTGGCCGCGGAATCCAGTCCGGGGTGTTCAATGCCGAGTGCTTCAACGGCCCATCTGATTCGTTCCGCCTGATGGGCAGCGGTGTCTGCATCTGTTTCCGACAGGAGGGTGAGAAATTCCTCGCCACCGTAGCGAGCAACGACATCACCCGGCCGCTGTCCGTTTTCCATCAGCACTGCCGCCACGGCCACCAGGCATTCATCGCCGGCCTGATGGCCCACGCTGTCGTTGTATTGCTTGAAGTCGTCGATATCGATCATGAGTATCGAAATGGGTCGCCCGAATCTCGCGCTACGACGCCACTCCTGCTCGGCGAGTTCATCAAGATGGCGGCGATTGGCGAGATTGGTCAGAGGATCGCGGGTGGCCAGCGCCATCAGCTCCCTGTTTGCAGCCGCCAGTTGTGCCGTACGTTCAGCAACGAGTTTTTCCTTCTGTATGTCGGCCTGCTGCAGGGTAACGAGTTCTGCCTGCTGCGCACGCTCGCGCTCTTCGTGCAGCAGTTGGCGCTTTGCCGAAAGTCTGATCTCACGGTGTTGCTGACGCAGGGTGTAGGCCTGATAGGCGACAAATGCCGAAACCGGCATGAAGACCAGAACATAAAGAAGTTCGCGACCGAACTGACCCGCCTGACCGAGGTGGTTGATGCCGATATAGGCAACCAGCAGGTAGACGAGAGAAACCAGCAGGATTGCGCCGAGTGACAGCAGGAACTCGGTCTGAACGAAGACAAAAAAGAGTGCCAGCACCGAGGCAAACAGGATGAGGATTCTGAGGTCATCCATGATGAGAAACCAGGCAGTGACAATCATGAGCCAGATGCTGATTTGTACCAGCAGCTGAAAGTCGACATCACTTTTGGTGATCTCTCGCTTTCGTTTCACAAGGATGATAAAGAAGGTCGAGTTGATGAGGATTGCAGCGTGAATCGCCATCATGTCCAGTAACTCGTATCGGGCCAGGCCGAGTATGAGTGCAAGATAGGCTGCCACCACGGGAATGTGGTAGGCGAGCGCCGCCCATCGGGTGTATTTCATCACCGATTTCCGGAGCCGATCGCTCTCGTTGCTCGCTGTCGTCATTGTGGGATTGCTTCACCTGAATCCGGGCTCACCAGGCCCGGATACATTTTGAGCGTAGACCAAATCTTGGCCTGTGGCCAGTCAGATTCAGGTTTGAGGTCGCGATTGAGGAGAATTCAGGGATCGAAAAGGGAGCAGACAACAAAAAAACTCTGCAATAACGTCCATCATTACCGTGAAATTGAATGATGGGAAATGCTCTTCACGATTCAGGGACATCTCAGTTAGTGGGCAGGATTGTTGTTTAGAACTTGTCCGGGCTCAGGTGTCCATTCGCTGAATCACAATGCTGTAGTCACAAGCCGGGTCATGACACAACAGAATGTTGATCTGATTCTGAAGAGCAACCAATCAGGAATTTGTCTGCAAACTGTTCCGGCATCGGTTTTGCATAATAATAACCCTGAACAAAATCACAGTGTGCACTCATCACTTGCTGATGTTGTTCTTCGGTTTCGATGCCTTCTGCCACTGTTTTCAAGTTAAGGGTTCTCGATAATCTAATAATTGTGTCGAAAATTTTTGCTGTATCGGAATTGGTGGAAATGTCCTTTATGAAACTTCGATCAATTTTAATGATGTCGATGGGCAGGATTCTCAATTTACTCAATGAAGAATAGCCGGTGCCAAAGTCATCCAGAGAAATTCGAACGCCAAGCGATCGTATTTTATTCAATACCTGGATGGTGCGTTGTTCATCTTCCAGCAAACTGGTCTCGGTAACTTCAAGTTCAAGGTTCTTGCCATCAATGCCATGACACAGCATGGCAGATTTGATTTTCGTGTAAAAATCATCTGAAAGTATTTGGATCGGAGAAATATTGATTGATAGGCAAATGTCATCAAAACCCATCTCTTTCCATTGAGACATCTTGGAGCAGGCTTGATCCAGCACCCAGTCACCAATGTGTATGATTTGCAGATTGGATTCTGCAAGATGGATAAGAGAGCGTGGAGAAACTTCACCCAGATTGATATTGTTCCATCGGATCAATGCTTCAAATCCATCAATGCCACTTCCATCGGTGTGTAACCTTGGTTGAAAATGCAGTGAAAACTCATCATGTTCCAGGGCAAATCTGAGTTCCGATTCCATGGCCTGGCTTTCATTGGCGTTGTCTCTGATTTCTTCAGAAAAATATCTGAAACAGTTCTTGCCACTGCGTTTGGCTTCATACATGGCCAGGTCTGCATTTTTCAATAGCTCACTCGGGGATTTGCCATGATCCGGAAACATGGACACGCCTATACTTGCGCCAACAATCATTTCATTTCCATCAATCAAGAATGGCGTTGAAATTGAGTCAAGCAGCTGTTGTAACAGGACATTCAATCTGTCGACGTCTTGTATTGCAGTAATCAACAAGGTGAACTCGTCACCACCCAACCTGACCAGAACAGATTCGTGGTGATCCGGGGCTGTCTGCTTGTTCTGTTCATATTCCTTGTCCTGCAATAAGGCTCTGATTCTGTTGGTAACTTCGATGAGCAGCTTGTCACCCACGTCATGACCCAGTGTGTCATTGACGTATTTGAAATTATCCAGATCAAGAAAGACGATGGCGCATTGCTGCTGTGCTTGAGCGCAAAGCGCTAGTGTTTTTTTCAACTGGATCTTGAAGGAAACGCGATTTGGCAGCCCTGTGAGTGTGTCAAAGTAGGCCAGCTTTTCAATTTGCCTGTTGTTTGCCTGAATGTTTTCTCGCATCGAAAATATCGATTGAGACAGATCACTCAATTCATCATCACGGTTTCGAATACTGGGTTCACTATCCATCACGCCATTGCCTATATCTGTGACCAGTGAGCGCAATTGATAGATGGGATCGAGCAGGATTCGCTTTATGTAGAAAAAACTCATCAGCAGGATAAACACGATCACCATAAGGACAGCGAACAGCATTCGGGTGGCCAGTGTGTTGGCTGATTCATCGAACCGGTTCATGGAAACCATGGAGTACAGTGTCAATCCCGAGTTCATTGTCGATATAACCGTGACGTATCGATTACCAGGTCCGACATATTCATGGTACCCACTGTCATTTGGGGTCAGCTCATTCGGGCTCAGTTCATCAGGAGAAAATGATCCGTGGTTCGAATAGAGAACTCGTCCCGTTCGATCTGTGATGAGATGCATTCCCGAATTTTCTGAGGCGAGGGTGTCGAGAATTGCCTGGACGTAAACCAGTGACATGGACAATACCAGGTGCGACTGCTCTTCAATGTCAGGCGAATTAATACTGACCTCTGACGACGCACGGTCGATCGAGATGATCAGGTTCATGATCGGATCTGTTTGATCAGAATCATGAACAATCTGTTCAATCACCTGACCCGGCGTGATGTCTTTAAGTGATATTCCAGATATCAAGCTTGAGTGAGTGTATGGGTCTGAAGCCCCCGGGCGACTGTCAACATAGGTATCTACTTCTCCATTCTCATCCAGCAGCATGATTGAAAAATAATCAGGGTGCACATCTTGATAGTTCATGAACAGCCTGATCAGGGAGCTTTGAAGCAATCCAAATCGTTCATCTCCTCTTCTGATGTAATCCTGCAGAAGCCTGGAATTGGCAAACAATTTCAGATTGGCCTTTGCTGTGCTTATCCGATTTTCAATTGCATGGATCAGAGTCTGGGAGACATCTGTCACATTGCTCAATATGGTTTGCTGTGTGGTTGTACGAATATAAAAATATGCAAACCCACCAATGATGATCATCGGGATCAGGGTGATCAGCAGCAATGGGCCAAATATTTTTTGCTTCAACCGCATAATTCAGTTCAATTGGAAATGTTCAAGAATATGATGTTGTACAAACTCTGAGCGCGTGGGTTTATGATCTGCAGCAACTCCGCATTATCCTGTATAGTCTCTGGAGGGTAGATTAACGAATTCGTCAGGTGCTCCTGACTCATGTGCTTCCTTGCCGCCGCATTGGCCGACGCCACGCTCAGCTCTTCGGCGATGAACGCCGCTCTTGCCGGTTCATTGATGAAATTGATGAATGCGTATGCCATCTCCTTGTTTTCACTGGCCTCGAATACAGCAATATAATCGGCCCACAGTGCCGTGCCTTCCTCTGGAATCACGTATTCAATCGAGTCATGATATTCCTGCAGATGCAATGCATCACTGCTGTAACCAATGGTCATGTGAACATCAAAAACTAACAGTTCAGAGTCTTCGTCGATATCAATGTATTCATATTTTCTGACATACTCCCGTTGCTTGCTCAATATCTGACCTGCATTCATGATTTCTTCTGGAGCAGTTGTATTGATGGAATAATCAAGCATCAACAGGGCAGCAGACATTGAATCACGCACATCATCCAGCATGATTATCTTGTTTCTATGAGTCTCAGTTGGTTGCAACAATTGGCGCCAACTCGTGACAGGCTGATCTACCAGGTCTGATCGATAGATAATGCCCAGCGTGCCCCAGGCATACGGGACACCCATGTCTTTCAGCGGCTGTGAATTCTTCAGCCACCTCTCGTCGATGTTTGATCTGTTGGGGAATTTGTCATCCGGAATGCTGGCCAGAATTCCGCCGATTTCCTGATATTGCATCAGGCTGAATCGGCTTCCAATCATCAGATCCAGGCCTTTTCCCTGCGTGGCATAGATCAACTCATCCTTGAGTTCTTCAGAATCATAGTAGATCTGCCTGATTTGATAGCCGGTTTCCTTCTGGAAATCTTCAAGCACTTTTTCCGGCATGAATTCCATCCAGTTGAACAGTCTCAGGACTTTCTCATCATCAGTGCCCGAGGCAATCTGCATCACAAGAAAGCCACTGACGACACAAATGATGGAACGAAACTGCATTGCACTCCCTGATCGGATGACCGACTACAAATCGCCTGCACACCTGTCTGATTGACTCAAGTACCACCTGTCATCAATCGCGCGATTTGTTACATTTCAGTTATGGAAACTGTCAGTGTTACCGACACCAACTTACCATGAGGTGATTTCGAATAATCCAGGGGTTCGTAATAGAAATATGCTAAGTGATCAGGGATAAGTCAATTAGATTCGATAGTATTCATTTTAGATGGAATAAATTTCCGTATTTAACGAATTAAATGAAATATAGTTTCAAATCATTGATTCCTTATCGAATTCAGACCTGAGTACGAAATGTGTAGTTTTTCCGAGGAATCTGATTCAGATGCTAGGCGATAACTGTGCAATCTAGTGGTGGAGCGTATCGGAAGGGGTTTGTCCTGAATCGAAAATGAGTTTCAATCGGTATCTGGATTTGAGGTCGCTGGTACCACAGCGGGCTGGCCGTTCACATGGTGGTAATGCAGTTCGCACAGGGAGATCAGGTAGGTGGGTTTGATCAGAAGCTGGTAAACCAGGGTGGGACAAAACAGCAGAAGTGCCATTGCCCACAGGGTATGCATCAGGGCAGTGGCATTGTCTACGTTCATGTGAGCGATTGCAGTGACTCCACAGCCAAGAATGATTAGAAGGCACAGCACCCAAAGGATGAATCTCAGGTTCTCCAGCGCCGTGACGATGAAGGCCACCTCGCGCTGATTCCTGATCACGAATTCAACTGATTTACGCGCCGAGTATTCGAGACTTCGGCCAGATAGCAGGCCGGCCAGTACGCCAGATGATCCTAGTCGCCAGATGTAAAACAGATACTGTTCTGATTCCAGTCTAGGGTTATACGGGGTGAGGTTGTCAGGTCAGAGATTGGCACTGCCAAATCGCCACAGTGCTGCCTTGCTGTCCCACCATTGAAGGCGCCATATGTCCCTGATATTGGGCAGGACTATGGACAAACACAACTTGATACTGGGAGTGGTGCCTTGCTGGTGCAGGAAGTGCACGCAGGCCATACAGGCGCTGATCACACTCATGGGGAGCGCAGCCAGATAAATGCACAGCGGTGTCCAGATGCTGACAAGAAATAAGATATCAAACATCAAAAGGCTGGTCAGAATGGTCGATGTGAGCGTGAAGCCTTTTAACCACAGTGCAAAAAAAAGCCCGATGGTAAGGTATTGCAATACACCCAAAACGATCAAAATGTGCTCATTGCGGCCCAGATTGATGGTCTTTCGCATCCACTCGAAAAAAACCCGCCTGGATTGAGATGATGAGGGTCGGTTTTCCGCAAGATCGTCACTGACACGCAGCTTATTGACCACAAAGGCGATTTCATTGCCTTCGGGCAAATGGATTGTTTTTGCATAATCGTAATAGAGCCGTTCCTTGCTGAGTTCCAGTCGTTCGGAGATGAAATAGGCTTCACCGCAATTCGGGCAACGATGTCTGGGGGCACGGTCACTGGCCTTGCGCTGATGCCTGCAGGCAGCGCAGATCTTGCCAATAATGCCAGCATTGATATTGGGCAGATGACTCATCGGCTGGAGTGTAGCGTCGATTGAATCACGAGGGAAATCTATCGCAAAACGATTGTAATCTAGCCTCTATCATCAGGCAGAATCGTTTGATGTCGAGCGTGTAACCAGTGATCAAGTCAGGCGGGGAGGATTGTGATCAAGGTCTTCTGGTGCTGATTCTGTTTGAAGAGATTCCCAATCAGCAAACTTGTCCATCTCGTGACGAACGGCGGTGAATGTCCAGCCCAGCAGTGCAGCATCGTCGATAAAGCCAGAGCCCAGTATGAAATCAGGAATGGCGTCGACCGGCATGAGGAAGTAGATCACTGCAGAGAGAATCAGGAGCAGGCTCCTGAACTCCACATCTCGATAATTGCCCGTTGCGTAGGCCCGCAGCAGTCGAATTGCACTGAAGAGAAAGTCACGACCCTTGCCCAGCGCACCGCCCGCAGTTGTCGCCTTGTTCTTTGCCTTCTCAAGCAGGCGCTTCAGTCGACCGGGTTGTTTCAGGTAGCGCGAAGCCCGTCTTTCAGCCTTCTTGCGACTGGGCGACTGTGGTGCCGGAATGGCAGGAATTTCCTGTGTTTTCATCCCATTAGACTAGGGCTCAGCGTGTTGGTTTGTCAATCGCACAGAAGTCACTGTCGCCAGCAGCCCGAATGAGAGTCGTCGAACGACGACTCTCGAGAGAGCACTACTCAGTCACGTTCAGGAAAAGTCGGGTCCAGGGCGTCGACTGTATCGAGAACCGTTTCATCCTTCTTGCACTGGCAGGTGTTGTAAGACAGCTTCGCACAGGTCTTTCCCGTCGGGCATTTACCGTTGCACGGTGGGCCGTCATAGCACTTCTTTTCATCCTGGTCTGCTGCAGCAATAAACATCGTGGCCTCTTCGACGCTGTCAAAACAGTTGGATGCCATTGCTCGTTCAAGTTCGGAATCACTGACGTTTGTGGTAGCAAAAAACAGCGATAACAGTAATGCAATCTTCATCATGGTTCTCCTGACTCAATTCTGTTGGGTGTGACTTGTTGATCGGCCACATGAACAGAGTGGTTTATCGAGGAGAACCCTCTCATCTGTTGTGGCAGGAAAACCTCTCGTAAATGAATAGCAAGTGGGACTGGCTCAGTGCTGCCTGGTGTTTTCTGTTACTGAGCTGATGAGCATCCGATCACTGGAGCCTGTGCCAGTCCGTCGGTTTGCATGATGTTGTTACCCAATCGCATGACTTTGTGGACAGGCTACAACTATGGATTGCCAGGGCCTGTGCATCCTGCGCTGGTCAAGTGAGAGGAATTGTTCATGAAAATCACTATATCAATAAGCGTTGAATGAAATCGGATTTAGTAGACCGTTTTTCGAATGCTCAAACCTTTGAGCCGGATGATTGGTGCTGTCTGATTCATAGCGTGAAAACGAACAGAGTTAATCAAACAACAAAGTGACTGGGGATTAAACTATGAATCATGAGTGGGTTGTACGTCGGGTCGTTGTGGTTTTAATTGTCTGTGCTCATGCCACAGCAAGTGCACAATCAATTGACTTTACGGGTGATTTTGGCGGGATTGAAGTGCCTGATGTCGTGGATACTGATTTAGCGCTACTGGATGACGGCGATGAGCCGGAAGTCGATCTGTTCAGTCTGACGCCTGCCTATTTTACCGATGATGGTCTCGATATCTATGGTGTTGAGCTGTCGGCAAAGCTCGTGAATTCGGGCAAGAAGAAAGTGGATTTCAGATATCAGGTGATCGATCCGGATTCAGCTGACTCCATCAAGGACTTACGCCTTCGTTATACTCAATTCGCCAAGGGTTGGGTGACGGGTGAAAAACTGTTTTTCAGGGTCGCCTATTCTGATCGTGAAGACTCATTCGAACAGATCACGCCGCAGCTGATCTTTGCAGATTCGATGCCGGGCAGTCAGTTCGAGTGGAGTCTGGTTGCCGGCTGGATCTACCGAGATTTTGATGCCGGCTCATCGGAAAATGATTTCGCACTGTCTACCGGTGTCGGCTACAAGGCATCAGAAGACGTGACACTCGGACTTGGTTATGATTCTTCCACCAAGTTTGGTGATGACAGTGCAACTGCATCGCTGACCTGGAAAAGTCAAGCGGGCACGTCCCGACTATTTATCATTGAGAAGGGCATCGTTGGTGTCACCTTCCAGGCAACGTTCTGATCATGTTGCGTGTCGGGTCCAGGCTGATCATCCTATTATGGCTCATGCTTGGGCCCGGCACTGAAGCGACAGGGCAAACGGAAAATCCGCCGCCGGAGATCGAGCAGACCATTCAGTGGGATGCCGATTTATCCGATTACGGTGTTTTCCTGTCAACCGATGAAGTCGAATCGCTCACCGAAGAGATTTCCCGGAATCAGCGTCTGAAACAGTTCCCTCAACGATGGATGGATAACGGCGTCTTTATTCAGTTGCCGGATCAGATCGAGCCTTCAGGTCGGTCTGATGTGATCTCCGAAGCCTATCTGATCAATCAGGGAGAGCCGGTGATCACAAAAATGGATCGACCCTACACCCCGATTGATCTGGACGAGTTTACCGGGACGATTCGTCTGCTGGATAACGACAGGAGTCTGATGATCAGGACGAACCCCGTTCCACTGATGAAACATGCCTTTGTATCGGAAGACCTGGAGTCGCTTGAACTGCAGGTGCCGATGGAATCCGGGCTGGTTTCGAATCAGTTTCTTCGAACCGGCATTACGCTTCTGAGTGATGACGTCACACAATGGGAAGGCGTGAATTCGGACGGTACAGAATTTGCGCGCTTGTCCGCGACAGAGTACGGCTTGAGTGGAACGCTCCTGACACAGGATGGTGATTTCGAAATCATCCCGCTGTCACCGACGGTCAGCAGTATTACGGAAATAACACCACTGGCCGATCACCCGGATGATTTTGAGTCACTTGTGCCCATCAATGCAGTCGATGAAACAAGAACATCAAGCGGCTCACATGAACTGGGTGTGCTCGTCGTTTATACCTCTGATGCCAGATACGGTGACCGGCGTCACCGGCGAAACCCGACCGCATGCCAGGCAATGTCTGAGCTTCAGGCTGCACTCGATGGCAGTGGCGCAGCTGATATCGTGATTCAGCCCAGAATTCTGCTTGAGCTTGACGAGCGGGATTTTGGCGATGATATCGGCACGATTCGAAATGTTCTGGTTTCATCCGGTGACGGTATTTACGACGATGTCCACAAGGTGAGACAAGCTCACGACATTGATCTGGTGGTATTACTGGTCGAGAAATCCGATAAATGCGGGCTTGCGGTGGCGAGCCCTGCCATTCGACCCGAGGAAGGCTTTGCGGTGGTGAAGCGAGAGTGTGCCATGAACTATCGATCCTTTGCCCATGAAATTGGGCACTTGCTCGGTGCATGCCATGAAAACATTTCAAGGTGCAATCGAAACAGAACGAGCGCCCGGGCACGAATTTCCGATAACAGAAAGTGGTCAACGCTCATGGCCATTCGCAAGAACTGCAATCACTGCAACCGGCTGATCTATTTTTCCAATCAGTTGATTGATTACATGGGCATCAATGTCGGTTCGATGTCACAGGACAATATCAGAGCCATCAATCAGAACATCGAATCGGTTTCAGGCTTGGGTGAGCAGTTACCATCGTCAGTTGTCAGTGAGAATCTTTCAGGAAAGATCAGAACCTGTGATTGATTGGGTAATACTCTGCAGAACAAGAACTCTGGGTCACGATTCCTTCGATTAAGTGGGATCCTGTCCTACGTACCTGTGAGAGGAAATCGATATGACGTTCACCTGCTTGATGAGTAGAGTGATGATTGACTGGCGAGAATTTGAGATGAGGCATTGAATCGCATGAAATACAACACCCGAACAAGACGACGACTGGACGGCCTGGCGAAGCACCGAAGTTCGAATTATTTCGTGCGCTTTGCCAAGGACATGAGTGATTACCCGAGCGCGCCGCGCATACTCAGTGAAGGCGATTCCTGGTTCAATTACCCTTGGTACGATCTCAATGACTATATCTACGGTGCCGGGGCATTCAATGTGCTGCGCAAGGAACGGGCCGGCGATGAACTGATCGACGACATGATGAGCAACGCGCAGTTGCCCCGGCTGGAAAGGGACATCAACAACTGGGACTTTCAGTTGATCCTGCTGTCTGCCGGCGGCAATGACATTCTGGGAGATTCATTCAAAACCCTGATCAAGCCGGGCAATCAGCATGACCCGGCCAGCTGGGTCAATGAGCAGACACTGGATGCCATGATGACCAACATCAGGGATCATCTGGTCGAGTTCATTGGTATTGCGAAATGCCCCGTGCTGACACACACCTACGATATTCCGTTCCCGACCGGCAAGCCGCTGAAGATCTTCAAGATCAAGAAGGGGCCCTGGATCAGGAACAAGCTGGATGACATCAACACACCTGTCGATACCGATTTCAGGCGAGACATCATTGCCATCATGATTCATCGCTTTCGCGATGTGCTGGAAGGGCTGAAGAATGCCCACGCCAAATTCGATTACGTCGACCTGATAGGCACGCTCACCCGTGAGAGCCAGTGGCACAACGAGATTCACCCCAAATCATCAAAGGGATTCAAGCTGCTGGCTGAGAAGATGATCCCGGTCGTGAAACAGCGATTGCCTGATGGCTTTTCGACCAATTCCACCTGGCGGCAGTTATCGAGACAGCATCGAACGCCGTGACTGGTGGAATGAACTACGGGACATCCCTATTTGAATGGATGTCCCAAATTTCCGAGGATGGCTTCGATCGTCCCTTATGGTGAGAATCAGAAATTTCCTGCCTCTAGTTCTGGCAACTGAGCGTATCGATCGAGGTTAGCCGTGTGATTGGCATGCTTCCTGCCTCGAACCGGGTTGGATCCGCTGGTGACCATGAAAAGATTCCGTTGTCACAGTCCGTGAAATCGAGCTGGAATTCGCCCCAGTCGCTACGCACCACATCATTTGGATCAAAACCCGGTGGGAAAACACCACCTTCGGTAATCGTGACGCCCAGAATCGCGGTGGACCCCGTGTACTCGCCCACACCCAGTAACCAGATCTGATTGCCCGACTGGTCGTAGGTGTACCAGATGGCCACGATCTGACCGTTCGGCAACACGTCGATACTGAGTCCGTGGCCGTCCTGTTCTGGGTCGTACCAGAGCCCACTTTGTGCAGCGCTGATCTGGTACGTCACGATCGAAGAGAGATCCGCGCCGGCCACTTCGGCCAGCGTCGCCAGATTGGCTCGCATGATGCCCCTGGCCAGGTTTGGATCCAGGTTTTCTGGCACATCGGATACTCGATGGTAGTCAGGATAAGTCCATATATTTGGTTGATTGGACGTCATGGCAGGAATGCCCGCATCGGCGAAGGACTTGAAATCGGTGCAGCAACTATTCAAGCTGATTACCCAGTCCAGGTCCGAGTAGGTATCGCCATTGGCCGCCAGTATTTCAGCCTGGGTTTGATTTTCCGGGCGGTCGATTCCAGCAATGGCTCGATTGTCACCTTCCTGGCGATAGCTGATCATGTCCATGTTCTGCATCATTTGTATCTTGTCAAGATCGCCTTCGTTGATATATTTCTGCACCAGTGCCCGGCTGCCCCGTAATCCCAGTTCTTCTGCATTGAAGCAACTGTAGATGATGGTGGCGTCGGTTTCATACTGACTGAGTATGGTGGCGATCTCCAGAACCGCGGAACAACCCGAGGCATTGTCCTCGGCACCCGGTGCAGGTCGAGTCAGATCCTGGCGCTCGTTTCTGGAATCGATGTGGGCACCGATGAAGTACCAGTCGTCGGGTCGTGTGGTGCCAGTCTGAACACCCAACACATTGAAACCCGGCTGGAATGTCACGTAATATCGGCTGGTCTCCAATCCCAGGTCCTGAAAGTTATGTTCCAGCCATTCAGCGGCGGCGATCACACCGGCTTCGGTCTGTCGGTTCAGGCTGGCCAGGAAATCGACACCCTGCATCCAGCGGTTCTGATTAACCTGGTTTACCATGGCTGTCATCTGAGGGTCCGACTGACGCGACAACGATTTGCTTCGGTTTGACAGTCGGTAGGACAACACCGTGTTTTCCTGAAACGGCTTCATTGTCTCAAGTGCCATCAGCTCTGAATGCACATGTGTTGCCTTGAGTGACGATTCAGGTATTGTCACCAGGTGAGAGTTTCCACCGCTGAACAGGATATCTACCCCGTCCATCTGGGCGTGTTCCTGCTCACTGTGGCTGCAGTGACCCTGTGCCTGGAATGCCAGTTGATTGATATCGACGGCATCGCTCACCGCGATGATGTCGGCCATTTTTGACAGCCCGGCCTGTTCTGCAGCAGACGTCCTGGCCACCAGCCGGTCGCCCATTTCCAGCCACCACTCGACCGCCACGTGCTGTTTGATCTCATCAAGTCGTGATGCCCCAACGGTTTCAATATCCAGCAGCAACAGTTGCCCCTTGTCACGTTCAGCTGAAGCAGTCGATACAGTCAGCGCCAGTACCATGCATAATGCAGCAATCCAGTTTTTCATTTCATATACCTTTTAACTTTCATTTGATGGCATCGGAATCCAGATCACGGGTTCACGATGTACCTGACGTTTTCTGACGCTCTTGACTAATTGAACCTGAACTGCTGGATCGGAACGGTGACGCCATTCCAGATCAGCTCGCCAGTCTGGTTGTCTGTTGTCCGAATGACGATGTCGCCCAGATCCGACATGACGGTTGTGCCCTGTGTGTTTGTACAACCAGGGCAGGGGCCACCTGACGTGGTGCTCAGGGGAGAGATGAGTTCGTGACTGAAGTCGCCATCAATGGTTTCGTTGATGCCCTGGGCGGTGAAGAAGGTGGGTACACCAAAGTCATCGTAGCTAAAGGCTGCCATGAAGACGATGTCGTTCTGGATCTCGATGGCAAAGCCGTTGTTGTTGATGTCGGGCGATATCCACCAGTTGAATTCACGGTTGTCGTCATCTTCGGTGCTGTTGAACAGGAACCGTGTAATCGGGATGGTGACTCCGTTCCAGGTGAGCATGCCGTTCTGGTTGTCTGACCAGCGGATCTCGATGTCTCCGTAACCGCTTTCCATGGTGGTGCCCGATGTGTTATCACAGCCCGGGCAGGGGCCATTCTCGGTCTGAAACAGGGTAGAACTGAATTCGCCGATGGCGTTGTCCGGGTTGTTGGGCAGCAGTTCATAATCACCCTGAAAAGTCAGGAAGGTGGGGTTTCCCATGGCATCGTAGGTAAAACCGGCTGCAAACAGAAAACCGTTCTGGATTTGCAGTGCGAAGCCATTGCTACTGGCTGATGGTGAAACCCACCAGCCCTCTTCCGGGATCTGGGGTGTACTGGTGATAATGGTGCCGCCATTACCGGCCAGCAGGAAAAATTCGCCGGTCCAGACCGCGCCGCCCAGCATGGTGAATTGCGGCATGTCATACCCATGCAGGTTATGCCATGTCCAGTGATCACCGTCCGGGCTGGTCAGCAACGTGCGATTCTGACCGGTGGCGATGTACTCTGAGCCGTTCCAGGTGATGTTCTGAATACCGCTGTTGAACAGATGATGGTCGATTTCCGGTTCCAGATTTGACCAGTTGATGCCATCGGTACTGGTGTAGAAGGTCGCTTGAACGCCACCGACGATGAATCTTTCGCCTGTCCACACAATGCCTTCGAGCCAGAGATTGACGGAAGTTTGCAGGCCTCTTTCGGGTGCTTCTCGAAGGGTCCAGTTGATGCCATCCGGGCTGGTGACGATGGTGTTGTACCATCCTACAGCGAGGAACAGCTCACCGTTCCAGACAACATTGGCCAGCCATTCTGTGGTGCCTGAGTCCTG
Source organism: Lysobacterales bacterium (assembly GCA_965212525.1). Taxonomy (GTDB): domain Bacteria; phylum Pseudomonadota; class Gammaproteobacteria; order Xanthomonadales; family SZUA-38; genus SZUA-38. Next base: position 184,655 of record CBDBVC010000030.1, on the reverse strand, counting down.
TGGTGTCCAGTTGATGCCGTCAACGCTGGTCAGAACGGTGCCTTCGCTGCCCACGATCACAAACAGTTCACCGTTCCAGTCGACTTCGTACAGATTCTCGGTGGTGCCAGGGTTCTGTTTGGTCCAGGTCAAACCGTCCGGGCTGGTGTAGAGCATGCCTTCAACGCCAACCAGGACAAACAGTTCACCGTTCCAGAGTGCGCCCTGGAACGCTTCAACGTCCGGAACGTCATGCACAGTCCAGTTGACAGCATCGGGGCTGGTGAGAATGCTGCCAAGACTACCTATGACATGAAGCTCGTCGCTCGATGCAATCACAAACAGCGGGTCGCTGGTTGGTGATTCCTGAAAGGTCCATCGTTCTGCGAGCAAGGTGCCGGGTAGCATGAGGCTCACTGCGAAGAAGAGCAGTGCTCTGGTAATCGAGTTCATTGTTTTGTTGTCCTGTATATCTTCTGTTCTGGAGCCTGACTCGTAGATATTGATCATGTTTCCTCATTGCAAGCTCTATCGACATCTTGTTATTCGTAAACTGCGGATTTTCTCAGACACGAATAGAGTAGAAAATCCAGAAAATCCAGGGTGAAAAATGTGAGTGAACAGGTTTGGCGTGTCCCGCTCTGGTGCAGTCTTGTGTACTCGTCTGGCAGATGACCTGGGGGAAATTTGTCCAGCCTTGTACTTTCGTCTCGAAGACAGGTGAAATATTGATTGAGATGCGCCGCTGATGGAATGTGTGGCGACATCTTGGTAGCTTAGACACAGTCAGACATGTCGACAATCAGGGGTAGAACATGAATCGGGACTATTCAGTCAAGAGTACGGGTGTGATCATACTGGTCTTGATGCTGACTCTTGAGACAGCCAGCGCAGTGACGGTTGCCTACTATCGTTTCGAGGAAGGGCTCGGCACCAGCATGATTGACACCACGGATGCCTCGGTTGACGGCGCGCACAGTGCGGCCTATTCGGCGGATGTGTTCGGCAACAGCATTCCCAATACCATGGCGGGCAACTTTTTCAGTCTTGAGTTCAGTGGCGCTGAGGAGGCCAACGTGACGGCCCAGAGCTTTATCTTTCATGATGCCTTTGGTGGAGCCACGCTGGAGTTCTGGATAAAAATCCCCACACAGTCGCACAGTAGCATCTTCTGGACCAGGGACGGTGACCTGGATCGCAATCGCTTCAATATCAGCATCAACCCCGGTGGATCGCTGCAGCTGGATTACCGTGAACCCGGTGGTGCTCTGCACAACCTGGGCGCGGCGTCAGTGCCCGTGGATGTCTGGAATCACATCGCCATCACGCGCACCATCGATTCACCCACCTCGCACACCTACCGCTACTATGTGAACTCGAAGCTCGACAACACTGTGGTGGACAACAATCCAGTGCTGCCTGATTCGACAATCTGGAGCCTTTCCGGGCGGACGGGATTCGAGCTGGATGGGCTGATCGATGAAATCCGGTTTTCCGATACCGTGCTCGATGTGGATGAGTTTCTGTCGTCTGCGCCCAGTGCTGATCTGGCTGTCTCTGTCACCGATGGCCTTGATGTGGTCGTGCCCGGTGACCCTGTCAGCTACATGATTGAAGTCATCAATGCCGGCCCGCTCGATGTGCTGCAGGCACAGGTGGCGGATGTCCTGCCGGCCGAACTGAGTCAGGCCAGCTGGATGTGCATGCCCATGAACGGCGCTGTGTGCACGGCAAATCAGTCGGGCAACCTGAGTGACATGGTGGATCTGCCAGTTGGCAGCTCGGCGAACTATGTGCTCACCGCCACTGTGGACGATCAGTTCAGTGGCATCATCAGCTATAGCGTGAGTGTCACCCCTCCAGCGGGTTTGGTGGACCCGGACACGAACAACAACATGGCCACCGATACCACGGCAACCGATGGTTTGTTCGAGGATGGATTTGAAGAACCGCTGTTGTTGCTGAGACAGTGGCTCGATTCAGTCTCATCGTCTGATTAATCGAGTCACACGAACATGCAAGCTCTCTGTGCTGGCTTGATCCGGACCTGAGCCAGAGTGATCGATTGAAACCATTTGCGTGAATAGCCAGTTGTCTGGAATCAGTCCGCATTCATGGATTCGCACAAGGCCACATTGTCATTGGCAATGCGCTGGATCGGGAAGCTGCCTGTCTGACCACTTTCATCCAGCACATACTCGATTCTGCCGTTTCCACAATCGTCGAAGGTCAGGGTCATGGAACCGATGGCCACGGTGGTGACGCTGTCGCCACTGTCGAAGATGCCACCCGACGTATTGAACAGGGTCAGCGACTGTGTGCCTGAATTCGACAGCGTGCCCTGAGCCGTGAACCAGCGATGTCCGGGATCACCGATGACGGCACTGGTGTTCATCACCGGATCCACATCGTAGGTAAACCAGGCCAGAAACAGCTGGCCGGTATCTGGCAGGACGTCTAACAGCACGCCCTGGCCTGGGGTTTCCGGGTTGAACCAGGCGCCATTGTAGCCTGCATGCAGCGTCTTCATGTCGCAGGACGTTGCAGCCGCACCGACGTGGTGTTGAAACTGGAAGGGTTCTGCCAGCAGGGTGGCCGCGCCGGTCTCTCGATCGATTCGCACATAGCGGCTGGTGACACTGATGTCTTCGAGATAGGCATAGATGTCACCTGTTTCACGGTCCAGTGTCATGCTCTGGGAGTAGGCTATGTCGAAACCCAGCGGGCCGATCAGTGTCGCTGATCCGTCCTGCGGGTTGAGTTCGTACAGGCTGTCGTTGACGATTTCCACACCAAAGAGGCGGCCATCGCAGGTGGCCACGATTTCAAGCAGGCGCTGTGCAACACTGGTGGTACCAATTAATTCAAGTTCACCCGTGGAAAGATCGCAGCGGTACAGTGCCGAGGTGAAGTCTTCCGTGCCAGAGGCGCTGACGTAGCAATTCCCCTGGGCGTCGATGGCGAGACCGCCAGGCAGGTCGTTCTCCCGTAAACCGCTCAAGGTGCCTATGGTTGTAATGTCGCCTGTTGACACATCGACAGTGATGAGGCGATAGCCGGGCAATGTGATGCCATAGAGTGTGCTCAGGTCCTGACTCCATTCGAGCGAGGAAGGTTTTTCCGCTACCGAATTGGCTGGAAACTGACGCACAAGTTCTGCCGTGGTGATGTCACCCAGCGTGTAGCGAAAGAACTGAACTCCACGTGACTGCGACGAGATGATTTCGTGCTTGTTGTAGTAATAGGCTGTTGAGTCCGGTCCTGCGTGACTGATGCTTGCCATGCAGAGCAGGATCAAGACTGATCGCAGTTGTTTCAGCATCCTGGTTTCCTTTGAATGATTCTGATGTTATTCGCGGAATTGATACGAAAATCAGGACATGAATGCAGTCATCAGGCGAATCGGAGTATGTGCTGCTTCAGAAACTCTCGACATGTCCTGAATTCAATTCGTATTACGCGAAACACAATTATCGCAAGAAATGTCGAGAGTTCCGCATGTTAAATCTGATCCGAATCCGGTTGCTGACCGGTCTTATGTGTTGCCTGGTTTCACCCCTGATGGCCCAGACGCTGTTGCAGGATGGTGAATCCGTCCGTGTCGAGATTGATACGGGTAACATCGTGACAAATGATTACGCGATCGATTTACCCGAGGATGCAAGTTTCGCGAAATTCACTCTCCAGGCCGATGATCTGGATCGCAATGTCGTTATTCTGGTGCGTGTGGGCTCACCCTTTGAGGTAGCTGATGGCAATATATCAGACCAGACTCCAGGGGATTACATATCAATCGGACCAGGAATCCCGGCTGAATTGTATATTCAGGAAATCGCCAGGCCTGATCCACGTGGTCAGCGGCTTTATCTGGCTTTGGGTGGTATCGATAGTGAAGCAACTGCAGCGACATTAACCGCAGTGATCGGGTATGAACCGCCACCGCCGCTTGACATAGAGGTTGTCTATTCCGGCCCGACCCGCTGGTCGTCCTGCAGTCGTCTCCCCTGGAATGATGAGGCCGCGTATATTCCCGAAGGCGGCAATATGGCGAGTACACGAGGTGAAGCCCGGCGGATCGCGATGGAGTACGCCGTCAGTCTGGTAGAGGCGAGGCTGACATCGCGTGTCCCATTCAAGCTTGATGCCTGCTGGTACACTGGCGGGACAACACCGTTCACCTACAATCAGGGCTTCTTCACGGGTTTCAGGGGTTCAGCTGATCCCCTCACGGCTTATCCTTCAGCCACGATCACTCGCCTGGTCGGTACACCTTTTTGCAGCTGGTTTGGAGAGGCCGATTGCGAATTGCCTGAAATTGGCATGACATTCGGTTTGCCAAGAACACCTTCAGGAGATACGTACTACTATGGACTGACGCCTTCTGAGCTGCCAGACGGTGAAATTGACTTTGTGGAGAGCGCCGTCAGGAACCTGCTGTCAATACTGGCATTTCAAACTCTGGCAACAGAATCTGGCGAATTGCCGCTCACCAGTGACGGTGAACCAATTATCGATGTGCTGCAAAAGCAGGTGATGCTACGTCGCGGTGACGCATTCGCCAGCCTTGATAATCCAGATCTTACCGATGATGAAAGAGCTGCTGCCTACACCAGTGGAGAATTATTCTGGTCTGGTGATCTGGCCAATCTGAGCGAGGCCAATCAGGATATCGACAATGTCGACAATGCGGCGCGAATCGGCATCTTTTCTCCAGAGGAATTTGGCGGCAATTCGTTGCTCACTGTCGACAGACAGCCCTGTGACATTCTGGTACCGAGTAATCTCGGCTGCAGGCTTGCGGCCGCCCGATCGGTCGAGCTTGCAGCATCCATGATGGAGGACATGGGCTGGCACAGTGTGCCGGACTCGAATCCCGTGACCGGTTTCTACTTTGATCCGGAGCGCAACGGTCACGGCCTGGAGTTCCGTCTGGCCGGTCAGGATGGTGCGGGCGTGGATGTCTATGTGCTGACCTTCTACAGTTACAACCAGGATGGCACACCCGAGTGGTATCAGGCCATCGGCCGCATGCGTAACGGGGCTTTCATTGGCCAGCGACTGCCGAGTGAAAACAGTCTGGAGCGCTACCAGTACATGACGGGTCAATTTCCACCTCAGCGGGCTGACGACTCGCGCACTGGCCGAGTTGTCATGTCATTCAACGATCCGGACCGCAGTCCGGCCTGTGAAGGTCGAAGCGGTGATGCAGTGCTCAAATGGCAGATCGAGGAGGAGAACCGCGAGTGGTGCCTGCAATCACTGGTGAGCCCTGAAAGCATCAGTGACACTGACTTCGGCGGTCTGTGGTTTACCGGTCTGGACGATCAGGGCTGGGGAATGAGCATCGAATCCATCGCGCTGGACGATCGGGATCTGCTGTTCATGATTCTGTATGTGTATGATGCCAATGGTGAGCCGGTATGGTATCTGGCGCAGATTGACGACTTTGAACCCGGTGTTCGCACTACTGCAGACCTGATTCAGCGTGACGGCTTTGCACGTACGGATATGGATGCCACATTCAGTGATCGCATCGCAGGCCAGATCAGTTTTACACTGACCACGCCATCGTCGACACCAGGCCAGGGCAATGTCATTCACGAGCTGTCTGTGACACTGCAGGACAGCCCCGGTGGTGACTGGTTGCGAGAGGAGGTTGATATCCAGCGCCTGTCGCAGCCCAGGTAATGCAGAATCAATGTGTGTCAGCAGTACTGTCTTCTGCGAAGAACAGCAAGGTAATGATGTGATAGCGAGGTAGAGCTTTCGTGGATCGTGAATCCGAACTGATGTCGGCATTTCAATGCTTTGGGGTGTTGATTCTCATGATCGCCATCGCCTGGTTCATGTTCGGGAATGTCTACCGATACTGGTCCGAGGGTGTCGAGAAGGAAGCCCTGATCATTGCCCGTGATACGGATCGCTATACCAGTCGAAGGCGACCCAAAAATTATTACCTCATTGAGATTGATGGTGAACGCTGGGTCGAAGGCTTTCGCTCCAAACTGCTGGTCTTTGATCGCGTAAGCATGCTCACGCTGCCTGGTGCGCCTGAAAAAGCCATTATCGGAAGCAGCGAGAACAGCATGTATGAACTCTATGCCTACATTGTGGGTGGGCACATCAATGCGACCATGTATCTTGTGATCTATCTTGCATCCGTAGTGATCTCAGTCCGGATGATCATCGCACCGTTCAGGAATCGCAGAAAAACCGCAAAGTCCGACCCATAACCTGTGCCGTTCCTGTAATTTCTCAACTTTCGACTCTCAAAAAAACGTTTTGAGAGGTTTTGAGCCCCTGTGTTGGGGCAATCTGCCGCCTCGTGACAACAAACGAGGACAAGCCTCCCATGACGAATAACAAGACAAACCTGCTCTGGTTGACGACATTGGCCATGACATTCATGAGCGGATGCAGCAGCCAGCCCGATTTTGTCGGCAGCCCGCTGGTCAAATCCAGCCAGCCGGCAACCGAACTGTTCAACACAAACAAGCTCAGTAATCTCGAGAACACCCTGGAGAATCTGGATACCACTTCTGTGGTGGTTCTCAAGGACGGAGAGGTGGTGTATCAGTACGGTGACACCTCTGTGGTCAGTTATCTGGCCTCGTGCCGCAAGAGCATTCTCAGCATGCTGTATGGCCCACACGTGGCCGATGGCACCATCAACCTGTCAACAACACTGGGCGACATGGGTATCGATGATGTCGATGGACTGTTGCCGATTGAAAAGCAGGCCACGATCCGCGACATCATGAGTGCCCGTTCCGGCGTGTTTCACCGCCCCGCCAATGGCGGCTACGATGAGGCCAATGTGTTGCCTCGCGGTAGTGTCAAACCCGGCGAATACTACCTGTACAACAACTGGGACTTCAACGTCGCCGGGCATATCTTCGAACAACAGACAGGCCAGAATATTTACCAGGCCATGACCACGCAGCTGGCAAAGCCGCTGGGCTTTCAGGACTGGCGGCTGGATGCACAGAAGAAATACCACAAGGACGGCCGATCACAATACCCCGCCTATCACATGTACCTGTCCACCCGGGACATGGCCAAGCTGGGTCAGCTGATGCTGGACAAGGGCCAGTGGAATGGTGAACAGCTGATTCCGTCTTCATGGTACGACTGGTCTGTGAGCCCGATTACCAGCGTCGATGAAGTGAACGCGCGCTATGGTCAGCAGGGCCCCAATGGCGTACCGATGGCCTATGGCTCGTACTGGTGGCTGCTGCAAGATGATCCGGACAAGGATTACGACGCCGGTGCCTTCAGTGCCACTGGCTGGGGTGGCCAGTTCATTACCGTGCTCCCCGAGGTAAACATGGTGGTGGCACACAAGGCCAAGCTCGGTACCCTGACCATGTGGGGACTGACCAGCGGCGGCGTCTCGAACCCGACCTACTGGAAACTGGTTGATGAGCTGATGCAGGCACGGGTCAGATCCTGATCTGAAGCACTGAATAGTGCTGAACCACAATTCACCGGGTGTTTGCCCGGTGAAATGTCACCTGAAGCACGCAGACATGAGCATATTCACAGCCACTCTGATCATCTCAGGTACGATACACAGATTGACGTTTCTCAGCCATTTTGCAAATAGAAAATTGTAAATCTATACAATTCGTACTATTTTCTAGCATGATTTGACTGATAATCAACAGAAATGGATATACTTGATGATATCTTGAGCACCCTCGATCTGAAGGGCGTGTTGTACTTTCGTACAGACTTTTCTGAACCCTGGGGTGTCACGGTGCCTGACTATGAGCAGGTTGCACGGTTTCATCTTGTAATTCAGGGACGCTGTTGGATACAGGTGAAAGATCAGGACCCGATTGAATTGGGACCAGGTGATCTTGTCCTGATTCCCCGAGGTAGCGAGCACATTATCAGCGACACTCCGGTCGATTCAGCGCCCCCCCTGGAGACGATCTTGCAGGACCTGAATTACGACGGTAATGGGGTGCTTGCACTGGGTGAATCTACTCCTCACGCCTCGACACAACTGGTATGCGGTCATTTCAGTTTTCGACATGGTGCTGACCATCCTCTGCTCAGGGCTTTGCCCGATTGCATGATTACCTCAGCAGCCATGAGGATGCAGCGACCGTTACTGGATGAGACATTGAGGCTGATCTCACGGCGTATTTTCGTTGACGAATTGGGCTCGACAGCTTCGGTAACTCGGCTATCTGAGATCGTCTTCATCGAGTTGCTTCGGTTTGATATTGATCAGAGTCCCCAGATGCAAGCCGTGCTGGAAGCCTTTGGTGATCCGAAGATCAGAAAATCACTGCAATTGATTCACCGTTCACCAGACAGACACTGGACCGTGGAGAGTCTGGCCTCTGAAGTGGCGATGTCGCGCAGTCGATTTGCCAACCGCTTCAGCGCGCTATTGGGTACGGGACCCATGGCGTACCTGTCTGAGTGGCGACTTCAAAAGTCACTCGCCCTGCTACAGGGCTCACGGATGAATGTTCAGCAGATTGCCGATCAGCTCGGGTATCGGTCGGCGTCTGCCTTTACCCGTGCGTTTTCAGGCAAGTTTGGAATTCCACCCACAATTTTTCGACAAACATCGCAGTAACTATACATATCGTCTCATTAAAGTTGCATAATCTCCCAATCATATCTTGATATATTGATCAATCGTATCAGCATTCCCACAATCGCTCCTGCAACTTAAATCGAGCAGCTTGCTCGAGAAACTAATCAGGAGAATGAAACATGAGTATCAAAGCAAAGTGGGTCACATTTCTGACTCTGTTCACCTTGTCTGGGCTGGTCACGGCTGCAGATTACCGACACAGCACACCCGCTGTTCAAGGTTACGATGTGGTCTCATATCACACAGGCAAACGCCCCGTTCGCGGTAATGGCAATTTTGTATACGAACACAATGGCGCAACCTACCTGTTTTCCAGCGAAGCCAATCAAAAGGTGTTTGAGTCGAACCCTGCGAAATACACACCTGCCTATAACGGTTACTGCGCATTCGGTGTTTCTGTGGGTAAGAAATTTATTGGCGATCCAGAAGTCTGGCGACTGGTTGATGGCACGTTGTATCTGAATCTTGATACGGGCATACAATCAGAATGGCTCAAGGATGTGCCAGGCAGGATAGAGCTGGCTAATGACCAATGGCGAACAATCAGGGACAAATCACCTGCATCACTGTAAATCAATGGTGGGTGACTGCCAGGAGTGGGTCATCTGTAAAACTGGAGCATGAACATGGAAACAGCATATTTTTACATGTGTCTCAGCGGCCTGCTTTCGGTGCTGCTCTGGACACCCTACATTTTGGCCCGGGCAATGACCTGGGGCATTCCAACATTCTTGAACAATTACCCAGAGGGCTTTCCCAGGGAGCAACCTGAACCCCCACTATGGGCCGTTAGGTCGCAGCGTGCACATCTGAATATGGTTGAGACATTGCCCGCATTTGTTGCCGTTGTCGTCGCTGCCGGGTTCTTGGCGTCACCCGAGTCGTACGAGACCATTGCACTCTGGGCCAAGTTTTTCTTCTTTGCCCGTATTGCGCATGCCTTGGTGTATACGCTGGGTATACCGTATTTGCGAACACCCGTTTATCTTGTATCTTGGCTTGCGATCCTCGTTATTGGAGCACAAACAATCTGAATCATCTCTGGCTGAGAAACAAATCACCCCGCACAAGATACAAGAGCGGGGTGATCGCGCTTTTCAAGTTGAACTCAATCCAGCGGCACCTCCATGATCAGCAGGCGTGTGCCGCTATCAGCGCTGATGTCCAGATCAGCCACATCCCTGATTTCCAGACCATCCCGTTTGCCGTATGACTGACCATCAACCTCAATGCTACCTTCAATGACAAAGGCATAGATGGCATGGTCATCACCGCGCGCTGAATATCGTGCCGCATCGCTGTCCGCAAAATCGATCAGTGAAAACCAGGCATCCTGATTGATGGTCAGTGAATCGCCTTCACCGTCCGGCGAGATGATCAGCTGGAACTGATCCCTGCGATCGACCTGATCGAACAGGTGCTGTTCATAGCGTGGTTCGATATCGCGCTGTTTCGGCAGCACCCAGATCTGCAGGAAGTTGACCTGTTCGCTGTCTGAATGATTGTATTCCGAATGCGTCACGCCGGTTCCGGCCGACATGATCTGAATCTCGCCTTCACGGATCACCTTGACGTTGTCCATGCTGTCGCGATGAGCCAGGGCGCCAGACAGCGGAATCGATATGATTTCCATGTTGTCGTGTGAGTGGGTGTCAAAGCCGCGACCGGGTTCAACGGTGTCGTCATTGATCACGCGAAGCGTTCCCAGTCCCATCCGATTGCGGTTGTAGTAGGACGCGAAGCTGTAGGTGTGATAGCTGTCGAGCCAGCCGTGAGATGCGTGTCCGCGGGATTGTGCCGGGTGATGCTGAATGTTCATGATATTGCCTCCAATGTCAGTGATGCCTCAGGTTGCGTTTGCTGGATCCAGTCGCCCAGCTGGCTCAGGTATCGATTCAGGCGCCGCAGCGCGGTCTCATCGGTCAGGTTACCCACCTCATCAAAGGCCTGGTGAGCATTGGGCAGCAGGAACTCGATGGCGGGCACCACCAGGCTCAGCGTACTGGCCAGCACATTGCGCAGGTCGGCCTGGGCCCTTGCACCGCCAATCGGGCTCATGGATGCACTGAGCAGGCCGATGGGCTTGTTTGCCAGCGGTGACTGAAAGGCCGGTCTGGAGGCCCAGTCGATGACGTTCTTGAGCACGGCCGATGTTGCATGGTTGTACTCCGGTGACGCCAGTAGCAGGCCATCGGCTGCGGAAATATGTTCGAGCAGTTCACTGACGGCAGCAGGTTTGCTGTCTGTATCCAGATCTTCGTTGTAGAGCGGTACAGCCGAGATATCCAGTACCCTGATGCTCATCGATGAATCTGCGTGCTGTGCGGCGGCTTCCAGCAAACGGGTATTCAGTGAATGCTGTCTCAAACTGCCGCTGATAGCGATGATGTTCATGATTAACTCCTTCTTCTGATGTCACTCAGGAATGTGAGCGTCGGGACAGTTTGTGGTCCAGGCTGAAGGCTCCCGCACCGGCAGCGGCGATGACAAGGAAGCCACCGGCAATGGCCAGATTCTTCATGAACATGGTGGTTTGAGTCTGATCCGAGAAATCCAGATGGAACATGAAGGCGGTTGCGATCGTGAAAGCGGCAAGTGCCAGGCTGGTCCATTTCACCTTGAGTCCGATGATCAGGGCGATGGCGCCGAGTATTTCCAGTGCAATCACGGGCCCGAGCAGCATGCCGGGTACGCCAAGCGAATCCATCCAGCCTGCGGTGGCGCTGTAGTTCTGAATCTTGTTGATACCTGCGCCCAGAAACAGCAGGGACATGAGCAGGCGACCTGTCAGCAGTGTGATGTTGTTCATTGTGTTCTCCATGTGTGGTTTTGCTTGTTGAAGAACACTTTATATGCAACTATTTAGAATTAAAATCGCATAATTATGCACTAATCATTCGATATATATGAACATTACACTGGACCAACTCACCGTTTTCAGTCAGATCGCAGCTACCGGTGGGGTCAATGCCGCGGCTGAGGCCATTCACCGCAGTCCTTCGGCAGTGAGTCATGCCCTGCACAAGCTGCAGCAGGAACTCGCAGTCGAGCTTTTTGAAAAGGTCGGGCGTAGGCTGGAGATCACCGAGCATGGCAGGTCTCTGCTGCCACTGGCTGAGCAATTGCTGAATGACAGACAGCACCTGATTGATTCAGCGGCACTGTTGAATACCGGATTCAGTAACGAGCTGTCCATCGCCATCGACGCGGTGTTGCCACATCCGGTCATTCTCGATGCGCTGGCGCGTTTTTCAGATCTGTTTCCCGCCTGCAAGGTTCGGCTCAGCGAAGAAGTGCTGACCGGTGTGGAAGAACGCGTCAGACAGAAGGAGGCAGAGATTGGTATCGGCTACCGTGTGCCCCCTGGCATGCTGGGTGAGCGATTGATGGACATTACCTTTCTGCCCGTGGCCGCACCCGGTCATGTGCTGGCAGGAATGAATCAGATCAGTTCGCGTGAGCTGATCAGGCATCGCCAGATCGTGGTGGCCGATTCGGGCATGGCTCAGCAGGTGGACTCGGGCTGGCTCAAGGCGCAGCAGCGCTGGACTGTTTCCAGCATGTATACCTCGCTCAATATCATCAGGAGTGGTGCTGCCTTTGCCTGGCTGCCCGCACACCTGATCGAACAGCCTGTAGAGGAGGGTGAACTGGTGGTGCTGAATCTCAGTTTCGCCAGCAGGAAAACCGTGTCGCTGTATTCAATTCTGCTGCACGACGAGAACGAGATAGCGATGAAACTGGCGAGGTATTTTCTTGAGTCGTGTCAGGCCTATACGGCTTCACGCAGCTCGGACAAGGACCAGGATTAACAGCTTAGCTGTCCGTCAGCCAGAGTCTGTCAAGAGACAGGCAGAAAGCTCCGGGTGACTTGTCGGCCAGCATCAGGCCAACCTGTTCCACGTCTGAAAAGCGAAAGGGCCGGGCATCGCGTACCGTCCAGCCACGGAACGTGGGCCTGAAGTCGTCCTCGGTAAAACTCACCTCGGACCACTGACCGCGCTCGGTCTGGAAGGTGGCCGTATAGGAAACGCCATCCCAGCGTCGATTGGTGCGGAACCTCAACTGGTAGCGGCGACCGTCACCCATGAACCTGAGGGCGACCTTCTGGCCATTGGCGCTTTCATCCGGAGACCACAGTCGCCTGACCGAGGCGAATCCACCATTGTTCTCCAGTGACAGCATGCCGCAGAAGTGGGTATAGCCTTCCTCGAACATGGTCAGGCTCTGTGAGCGCCCGCCCATCACGGTGTCATTGATGACACGCCACTGCCGAGATTCGCCTTCATCCTGAAAATCGATCGGGTTGGTCGTGGCAGCCAGTGTGGAGATCATGCCAAGGCTAGTGATGAGCGCGATAGTCAATCTGCGCGTGAAACGTCGAAGGCGAGTCATGGCGGTCGGTTACCTGTGTTGCGATAGTCATGCGTCGATTCTAGGTTGAGTGTGTCAGACTCACGTGAAGGCGGCTCTGTCCGGTATTCACGGAAATTAACGTCTGATATTCAGCCATTGCCAGGACATGGCCTGCTGTTGAAGGCAATCAGTCTGGCTTCGATGGTAATTGAGCGAAACTATACGATGTGCAAGCATGTCAGTTGTGCTGAGCGGATTTAGCCGGAGTCACACCATGAATCGAATTCTGAATCTGATGCTATTTGCCTTGCTGGCAACTTCCAGTTTGCCGGCTTTCGCCACAACCGGAATCGGTTCTGTCGCCGCTCTCTGGGGGTACGGTCTGGTTGTCCTCGTGCTGGTGGTGATCATCGTACTGTTGATCAGATTCCTGAGCAGGGTCCGGAAACAGAGCATGAATCAGGATCGGGAGTCCGAATGACGTCTAGATACTGGTGCACAAGACTGAAAAGTCGCCTTACTGGTTAATTGATTGAATCTTCCCCGGAGTTGCCGTGGCATCGACATCGATCTATTCACTCGCCGCTGATCTGACTCTGTTCATCCATGTCCTGCTGGTTGCCTGTGTTGTTTTCGGTCTGGTATTGATCTTTGCAGGCAAGCTGCTGGCCTGGTCGTGGGTTCGAAATCCCTGGTTCAGGTTATTTCACCTGATTGTCATTACGACTGTGGTGCTGCAGTCATGGTTCGGGCTGCTGTGCCCATTGACGATCCTTGAAAACGCTTTGCGGGCAAAGGCAGGTGAAGCAGGCTATGCAGAATCATTCATGGCGGACTGGCTGGAACGTATACTCTATTACAATGCGCCGGCATGGGTATTCACACTCGCCTACACGTTGTTTGGTCTGCTGGTTGCCGCCAGCTGGTTCTGGGTGCGGCCCAGGCCGTTTCGCCGCTCCAGAGGAACAATCAAGTGAAAAAGGAATCGGGCCCAGTGGTGGGAGGGAGGCCCGATTCCCGGGAAGGGTGTCCGGCGGGCTAGTCCAGCCTGACACCGATGAATTGATCGGATTCAATGCGATCGTGCGTAACGTTGTTCTGGTTGAACGAGGCCATGAACTGGCCATCCGCAAGCATCTCGCAGTTGAATGTAAGTCCGGCCGTCTCTTCGGATGCGCAGCGCAGGGTGAAACCCGAATTCACGTCTTCAAAAAAGAGTTCGCTGTTGCGCTGCTTCAGTGCAACAGCGGTCAGATCCACCATACGGTGAAAGTCTCCGCTTGTTTTATCGGTGAAAATCCACTGGCCATTCAGGTTGGGCATGCGCAAACCAGAGCCGTCCAGTGAGGTGCTGAACTGAATTTCAGACAGCGCAAAGCGTCGCAGCGGTTGCAGATTGAAGGGCTGATCCCACAGGCTCAGGAAGGCCTCACCTGTATCGGCAAAGACGATCGACATGTCATAGGCTACCGGTGTCTGTCTTGGCGATCCTCCCTGACCACAAAACAGGCACACACCGTCCTCAAAGCTCAGGAACTCCGAATCCAGTGTGGGGCCATTCATGTCGCCCTGGGCAGTGAACCACTGGCTGTCTCCGTTGCTGTCGAAGGTGTAGGCGGTAAGAAAGGCATATTGCGCATTGCTCTCCAGTGTGAAACCGTTGCCACTGGGACGGCCTGTCCACCAGGTGCCGCTGGAGGGGCGCTGGTATTCGATCTGCTCGGCTGACTGAACGATATCAACCGTTCGTTCATGCAGCAGCACGGGTGTCGTGTTCATGCCGCTCTGCAGTGTCACACGAATCTGTACATCGTTGCTGTTCTGGGTCTCGTCAAGGCGGAACATTCCCAGTGTAAAGCGTCTGGGCTCGAAAACTCCGCTGCAGATGATGTCACCGTCATTCACCAGACGGATTTCGTAGTCCAACTGATTCGTGTAGGTTTCAATGCTGCTGGCCGATATCAGGCAAGGATCCAGTTCGGTGAAATCGACGACAAAGGGAACGTCCTGTGCCAGGCTCGATGGGTACACCCTGAGCGACTCGTCCTGTGCCATGGCAGTGGTCGACAGATTCATCAGTGCGGCACCCAGCAGGAGTCCGCCATGCAGTCTGTTTGATTTGATCTTGATGTTCATGTTCTCTCCGGTTTTTCTGTCAGACGGATGTCGGCGATGCCAGACATCCGTGTGCATGTCTTGTGTCTGGAGAGATTCGCGCAATGATGCTACAAAGTGAGACATGGCTTGTGTTGAAAAGTGAATCACACCGTGCGAGCCGCCGCCATTTGCCCACAACTCCGTGACTCGCTAGAGTGTCTGTGTGGCTGCTGTCTTCAGGTCAGCAGGTAATTGCGGGACAAAACCGGGGACACTCATGATCTACAGGCTGACGATTGCACTCATCTTATCGATTATTCTCACGGGCCAGGCGGTGCTGGCAAAATCGAAACTGCCCGATGAATTTCCTGATGGCGAGGGCAAGGCCCTTGTCGAGCAGTATTGCCTCAGTTGTCATGGCACGCGTCAGATCACACGGACTGCCGGCTACAGTACGGCCCAACAGTGGCAGAATGTGATGGCGAGCATGATTGTATTGCCCGACGATGATGCCGCCACGCTGGCTGCCTATCTGATGCAGCATTTTCCCGAAGACAGCTCACGACGGCCGACACTGGTCGATGGCGATATCGAGATCGAGATCGAGATCGTCGAATGGATGGTGCCGACGCTTGGGCAGCGCTCGCGTGATCCGATCGAGGCACCCGACGGCAAGATCTGGTGGACGGGCATGTGGGCCAGTCTGGCAGGACGGCTCGATGCCGAAACCGGTGAAATGAAGGAGTATCCACTACCGCCTTCGGCCCGCCCGCACAGTATTCTGCCCGATGATGAGGGCTTCATCTGGTACACAGGCAACAGCAACGCCACCATCGGCAAACTGAATCCGAAAAACGGGGAGATTACTGAATACAGCACAGAAGCCGGTGACCCGCACACGGCCGTGTTTCATCCCAACGGCAATCTCTACTTCACGGCACAGCGTGCCGCAGTACTCGGCCGCTTGAACCCGAAAACGGGAGCGCTGAAGGAAATTGACACCAAACCGCGTCCCTATGGCATCAAAGTGGCTGCAGACGGGACAGTCTGGGTTGCTTACAATGGCATCAACATGCTGGCCGCCATGGATCCGGACAGCATGGAGCTGACCTATTACGAGGTGCCGGATGAACGAACCCGCATTCGAAGACTCGATCTGGACAGCAAGGGTCGTGTCTGGTTCGTCAATTCATCACTCGGCAAGATCGGCCGGCTGGATCCAAAAACCGCCGAGATCAGACAGTGGGACTCGCCCAGCGGGCCAAAATCACATCCCTATGCCATCGCTGTGATCGACGATGTGATCTGGTACAACGAATCGGCCATGCGACCCGATGCCCTGGTGCGATTTGACCCGGCGACAGAAACCTTCCAGAGCTGGGCTATTCCCTCGGGCGTTGGCATCATTCGACACGTTTGGGTGACGCGTGATGGTGACCTGCTGATCCACCAGTCGAGTTCCAATCGGGTTGGACTGGTGAAGATTGGTCAGGAACTGTAGATGCACTGATCCAGCAATTCCCTGATATCGGGTATGTCGGGTGAGTGACAATTCCACTGATTCACCTGTTCATCTCCCTCTGTCACCACGGGTGTGTAGAGAACAACCCCGGCCGGAGAATCCTCATCGGCAATCAGTCTCAATTCCACCAGGCCGTTATCCTGCAACGAGATGGAGGCCACGCGTGTGCCGGTCCAGTCTGGCTTGAAACTGTGGTTGATGTCGCCCGCATCCGGAAGTGAACCGTTCATCATGTACTCGCCGGATACCAGGGCCTTGAACCTGGCAACTTCATTCACAATCATGATCAGTTCGTTACTGATTTGTGCTTCACCCGTGTAACTGCAACCGAGCCAGGTCAGTGCAATGTCTGGAATATCACCGGTTTCGCATTGCCACGTTGTCACTTGCAGACCATCGTCCGAGATAACAGGTGATAATGTGATAATTGAATCGTCTGGGTCATCAAACATGATTTGAATTACGCCCTGTTCGATGACGCCCATATCACGGACACCACTGTCTTCCCAGTCGTCAGGTTTCTGCCAGAATACATCCAGATATTTCAGTTGAAAGTTCTGCTCTTCATTGTAGTGTGATGCAATGATCTCCTGCAGTTTGAAACTTTCAATCAGAATCAGATCTGCAATGGGTCGTGAACCGGATTGCGCCACTGTGTAGAGCGGGAAGCCCAGCAGAAAGATGAGCAAGACAGCCGTGATCGTTTTCCTGGACATACGGGTGTTGTGCAGTAAATAGCATTCTGTCATGTCAGTTCCCCTATTCAATCATGTCTTTCGACCCAGCATCCAGACCTGTCTCCTGAAGTCACATCCTGCATATCGTCTAATGCGACATCATCTGCCTGGCTGAGGCAACAGGCACAGTGCGATATCGAAAGTGTACACTCTCATTTGCCGAGCTGCTCTTTCAGTTCGTTCATCAGGTCCATGCAGAAGTCCAGGTTGGTCTGCATGAAGTCACTGATGTCCTCTGCTGCCCGTGATTCATCGGTCAGCAGCCTGCCCTGATGGCGGACCTCATTGTAGGCAAACTGGTTGGGATCTTTCACCTCGTCAAGATTCATCGATGCCGCGGAGGCGACCTTCAGGTGCACCTGGATCAGCATCGCCGCCCGCTCACTGTTTTCCACTTCAGGCCGGCGTCGCAGCTCCCTGTCGAAGGCATCGTAGAATGCCGAACAGCGCGCGTGATCGGAGATCATCTGCATCATGATCTGTTTGCCGGTTTCCGACATCGGCTCTCGTGTTTCGGATTCTGCATGGCTTGACTCTGAACCGATCAGTATCAGAGCCAGTATTGCGCCTGGCCAGAATGGAAGTTTGAATGGTGTCATCATCTTGAGCCCCTTTTGTTTTCTCTGTATTCGGTCTTTGAGCGCAATGTGTGCCACCGGTGTCAGATCTTCAGCAATTAAACCTATTCTGGCTGGCCTGCGTCCAAGTCTTCATGCAGCACCCACTATATCGAGGAATTGTCTATGTGGGTATTCAATCGTGGATCACATTTCGTGGTCATTCTTTGTTTCATCTTCCTGTCCGGACTGGCCCATGCCGGCGACCGGGCTTTGACCGATCAGCAGTGGCGTGAGGATCTGAAGCAGGCGGTCACCGCCATTCGCGAGATTCATTTCAAACCGTTTACGCAGGTACCGGAAACAGCGTTCGATGCGGCAGTATCTTCACTGAACGAGTCCATTCCACAAAAGAGTGATGCCGAGATCATTGTCTCGATGGCGAAGATTGTGGCGCTACTGCGGGATGGTCACACCCGCCTTCACCTGCCACGGCAGCATCCGGATCTGGCGCTCGAGGCAGAGCTGGGTCATGGCGGTACAGCGCCGCCGAAAATCGAGGCGCTCAGATTCAGCCAGCTGCCTGTTCGCTTCGAGCTGTTTGCCGATGGTCTGTTTGTGATCGGTGCCACCGAACAGCACCGAGCCCTGGTGGGTCACAGGGTTATCGCTTTCGACGAGATGCCGGTAGAAGAGGCCATCGAACGGGTCAGGGCCACCAGTTTTCATGAAAACGATCAGCGCGCAAAGCTGATCGCACCTGACCGACTGGCCCTGCCGCAGGTATTGTCGATACTCGGAATCACGGCTTCTTCAGATCGGCTGAGATTGACCACTCAAAAGGGCGATACTGCACATCAACAGACCGTGCTGAAGCCAATGGGTCCTGATGATCAGATCCGTCTTGCTGATGGGGTTCTTTCCCCACTGTGGCAGCGTCATCGGAATCGGCATGAATGGTTCAAAGTGCTGCCCGAAAACGATGCCATCTATGTGCAGGTGAATCAGTTTGCGGAAAATCCGCCGCGCCCCTACAGCGTGTTCGTGGCCGAAACACTCGGCGCCGCGCGAGAGGCGGGTGTATCACGATATGTCATCGATCTGCGCCACAATACGGGCGGAATAGGTGCCTGGACGATTCCGTTCATCACGGGCCTGTCGCGCAGTGAATACAATCAGTACGGGCAACTTTACGTGCTGATGGGGCGCAGCACCTACTCGGCTGCACAGCATTTGCTGCACAAGTTCGAGGAGTACAGCAATGCCATCTTTGTCGGCGAACCCGGTGGTGCCAGCCCCAGTCACTTCAGCGATCCCCGTCGGGTGGTGCTTGATCACAGCGGGCTCACGCTGCGGGTTTCCACACTGTACTGGCACAGCTGGCTTGCCAATGAATTTCGTGATGCCATCGATCCACATATCGATGCACCAATGACGTCGACCGACTACCTTGCCGGACGCGATCCTGCACTGAAATCGGCACTGGCATATCTGGCGCCATCATCGCTGGCATTGCAGGTGGCAGAACAGCTGCGCAAGGACAAGGTCCAGAACGGCCTGCTGCAGTATCAGCGCTTTCAGACTGATGGCAGCCTGACAAACCATCATGCGGCAGTGCCCGAACTGATCAGTGTAGCCCACGGCTTGCTCGATGACGGGCTGATCCGGCCAGGTTACTTCATGCTGTTTCTCACCAACCGGGACTTTCCGGGCAATGCCGATGCACTGGCCGGGCTGGGACGTGCGCACGAATTGATGGATCAGGCTGATGACGCGCTGAAGTCATATCAGGCGGCGCTCGAGTTAGATCCTCAGCAGGTGCTTGCGCTGGAGGGCCTTGCGAGGATTGGCATAACTGAGTAATCAGAATTGCAGCTGCTGCTGGCGTTAATCCATCAGAGTCATGAGTGCCTCGATGGTGTACTCGGTGACAGCCTCAAGCAGAAATTCGAGTGCCTCTTCGGCAACCAGGTCGGGTATTTCGAAACCGGAATGCTGTTTGATTCGTTTGAGTTGATCGGCAAACTCCTTGTGTTCGCCTGCATCAAGCCAGACGGACTGGCACGAAATACAGAGATCGATGACCTGGTGCCTGTAGCACAGCTCGCGCATGGGCTTCTGACAGGATGGGCAACCAAGGTTTGAAAACTTCAGATCAGTCTTGCCGCGCTCTGATATCCGGTACTGCTCGGGTATTTCCGAGTGCCCCAGAAAGATTCCATGACAGTCTCGGCACAGATAGGCGTCCCGATTCGTGTGCTGATCGATTCGCAAGGTAGTTTGGTCTCTCGGGCATTGCATGTAGATGGCTGTTCAGTCTTCAGGATTTGTTTCGAGAACTTGAGTGCGTTGTCGATAGCTGCGGATCAGCAGGTAGAGCCCGATTGCCGGGAAGACGTGCTTGATGCTGTGTCCGCTGATCACGACCAGTGTCGAGTGGATCTGTGAATCGAAGGTTTCGAACAGTTTGGCAGCGGCATAGGTGGCCAGCAGCAGCCAGTAACCCGAAACATGAGTGTAGCGTGGGCTATAGCACAGCAGCATGATCGGGATGCACAGGATGGGGAAGAACTGTACCACGGCATAATAGCGAAGATCGCCGGCACCCTGGCTTTCGGTCACCCACCAGTAGACCACCGAACCGATGCCGATGATCAGAAGCGGGATCAGCAATCGTCTGCCCCAGTACTCTGATACGTACTCGGAAATGATGATTGAGAAAAAACCCATGAAGGCGATGGTCATCGGCATGCGATCCCACACCAGGGTTTCGTTGTTCGGCCACAGGTGATAATAGCCGGAGCCGAAACCGACCAGACCGGCGCCGAGGAACAGGGTGACGTAGGCCCAGTGGTTGGAAGCCAGGATGGTAACAAACCCGTCTCGTGCCCTGGCCAGTGCCAGCAACCCCATGAGGCCGACGATCAGAAACGGTACATTGGACAGCACATTGAGTGCATTGGGTATCGACAGCATGGTCTCCGTATCGGAAAAACTGTGGTATGCGGGGTCCTGCGGAATTGGCTCGAAAAAGAAGAATGCGACCACAACGGCCGCCGACAATATGGCGATCAGTACTGTCCCGATGGTTTGCCTGTTCATGACCAGTCCCTCCCGTCAACAAATCAACCATACAATATTTCATGTTCAGTTTCGCCTTTGAAGACCCGGGTGCCATGGCGCACGACCAGTCGTGTCAATTTCGCGATGGCCCAAGTTGTGATGATCCGTAATTCACATTAGGCTTGTAGGATTGAGCGAAATTACATGCGAGGTGCTCCCATGACCCGATTTACCCTGTTGCTGTGTCTGGCCAGCCTGACCTTCTCCAACGCAGGCGCTCAGTCCGATCTGCCGTTTAAGGTTACCCCGATTACCTCACTGGACCAGCCCTGGGCGATGGCCTTTCTGCCTGATGGTCGCATGCTGGTGACCGAGAAAAAGGGGCTGTTGCGCGTGGTCACCCAGGATGGGCAGCAGTCACGCCCCATCGTTGGTCTGCCTGATGTGGACTATTTTGGTCAGGGCGGACTGGGCGACGTGGCCCTGCACCCGGAATATGCCAGCAACAACATGATCTACCTGAGTTACGTCGAAAGTGGCAAGGGTGATACCCGTGGTGCAGCCGTGGCACGTGGCGTACTGACACTGAGCCCGCGCGGCGGTTCACTTGGCCGGGTCGAGGTCATCTGGCGCCAGTATCCCAAGGTGTCTGGCTACGGTCATTATGGTCACCGACTGCTGTTCGATGACAACGGCCATCTCTGGGTCACCTCCGGTGACAGGCAGAAGTTCACGCCCTCGCAGGACATGCAGTCGAATATCGGCAAGGTGCTGCGACTCAACGACGATGGCACCATTCCTGACGGCAACCCGTTTGCCAACTATATCGAGCAGGATCCACTGGTGGATGACATAGGTGTCTACAATGAGTTCTGGTCGCTGGGTCACCGCAACCCGCTGGGCATTGCACTCGATCCTGAAGGCCAGCTCTGGGTGGCAGAAATGGGACCCGCCGGCGGTGATGAACTGAACCACATCAAGCGCGGTGCCAATTACGGATATCCGATCGTCTCCAATGGCGAACACTACGATGGCAGACCCATACCCGATCACGATACCCGGCCCGAATTTGCCGCGCCTGCCGTCTGGTGGACACCCACTGTCTCGCCGGGTGACCTGATGGTGTATGGCGGATCCCTGTTTGCCGACTGGCGTGGTGATGCACTGCTGGCGGGCCTGTCTTCCCAGGCAATCGTGCGCGTGGCCCTGGAGGGTGAAACGGCGCGTGAGGTTGAACGTTATCCGATGAATGCCCGAATCCGCAGTGTGGTGGAAGGACCGAATGGTGCACTCTGGGTGCTGGAGGACGATCGCGGCAGCAGCCAGGGGCGATTGCTCAAGCTGACGCCGAACTAGCACAGCCATTGCGATATCGAATATCGACAGCGGATTGCCGGGGTATTGGCGGGTAATGCCAGTTTTTTAGTGTCTTCATGATTCTGATCGCCTAGACTGATGGCTATCGGATGAGTCTTGCGCATGAAGGGGGGCACTCTATGACTGCTGATCAACAGAAGATCGACCCTGTCACCGTTGTGGTCTCGGATGTCGTCTATCCGGATCGCGTCGATGACTACGAAACCTGGCTTGAAGGCATCAATCGGGTTGTTGAGACCTTCGAGGGCTTTCTCGGCGTGGATATCATCCGACCCAGGGACAGAGAGCATCCGGAGTACGTCATCATCGTCCGCTTTGATACCTGTGACAATCTCAGGCAGTGGCAGTCCTCTGAACAGTGCCATGACTGGATAAGGCAGTCGCGCGACATGGTGATCAGTGAGGACACTCAGATTCAGCAGTCCAGCGGACTGGAGCTGTGGTTCACATTGCCCGGGTCACGTTCGACGAAAACAATGCAGCCGCCCTACTACAAGATGGTGATCATGGGTGTCATGGCCGTCTACCCACTGATCCTGCTGGTCAATCTCCTGCTCGGGCCACTGCTTGGCGATCTGCCTCAGTTGCTTGGCATGTTCATCTCGGTGATAGCCGTCTCGGCGCTGATGAGTTATCCGGTGATGCCCTGGTTGAGTCAGTTGCTGCGACCCTGGCTGTATCCGAAATCAAAACGCTGACCAGATCCGATCAATCACTCATCATGAATTCCGGGTTGCCCGGATAATTGCCATGAATTCAGTCATTTGGTAAATATTTCACCCGTGTGCGGTCTCGCTAAACACACGCCATGGTCTATACTTAAAGTAACACGTAGGAGGGAAAGACTATGGGTGAAACGATGCTGTTCAGAACAGTTACCTTGTCACGCCACTGGATTCTGTTTGCTGTGCTGATTCTGGTGGCCTGTTCCGATCAATCGGAACAGGCGGATCAAGTGACAACCACACCGGAGCCAGTCGTTGAAGCGACTGTCGAACCGGCGCCTGAGGTGAGCGCTGGCAAGGATATCCCCATCAGTGCCGAAAACGATCAGGCGAAGGCACTGTATGAGGAAGGTCAGGCACTGCTGGATGTGGGCCGAAATATCGAGGCGCGGGCCAAGTTCATGGCAGCGGTGGAGCTTGAGCCGACGTTTGCGCTTGGCTATTACGGGCGTGCCAATGCGGCTCTCTCATTCAAGGAATTCGAGGAATCGATGGAATCGGCGGAAGCCCATCTGGAAGGAGTCTCGGAGGGTGAGCGCCTGATGATCGCCATCAACCGCACCTTCACCACCAACGATGCCGGTGAGCGACTCAGGCTGGCCGACGAGCTGGTCAAGGCGTATCCTGAAAGTCCGCGTGCATTTATTGTACGTGCCAATGCGAGGGGTGGTCAGAACGACAATACCCGGGCACGTGATGATCTGGAGCAGGCGCTGCTGCTGGAGCCGGATTCAATCGCGGCAGTATCGGGGCTGGCCTCCAGTTACCTGTTCGGGGAGCCGAAGGATTTCGAGGCTGCCGAAGAATGGGCCTATGTCTACATCGAGGCTTACCCGCGTGAAGCCAAGGCCTATGAAATGCTGGGTGATGTTCATCGAGGACTGGGCAATCTGGAAGGTGCTGCAGAGGCCTATGCTCAGGCAGAGGAAGTGGATCCAACCCTGTGGTTGGCGGCACACAAGAACGGGCACGTCAATTCATTCCTCGGCAATATCGACGCTGCGCGAGCAGCCTATGATCGCGGCATCGAACTGGCCACGCCTGAAAACAAATCTGCCACCGCAACCTACAAGGCGTTCACACGAATCCACCAGGGAGACATCGCAACGGGCATTGCCGAACTGGAAGCACTGGCCGAGGGCATTGAGGCGCTGGGAACGCCCAGCGATCAGGTCAAGGGTGCCAAGGTGTTTGCGCTGACCAGTGCAGCCACCACCGCGATGCACGCCGGTATGCTCGACAAGGCAGCTGATCTGGTGGAACGCCGCAATGATCTGGTGATGGCCATCGCCGAGGATGTCGGTACTGCCGATGCCAGGCGCCTGCAACAGGCCAATACCCATCTGTTCTCGGGTCTGCTGGCCGCTCATCAAGGCAAGACCCTTGAAGCTGAACAGCATGCCGAAGCCATCATGGCGCTGGTGGCCGATGACGACAATGAGCGCAAGCTGGAACCGGCCTACTATGTGCTGGGCATGGCTGCTTTGAAGGCCGGTAATAACACCACAGCAGTCGAGCACCTGTCACTGGCCGATCATGCCAACAACATGTATATACGCTATCAGCTGGCACTGGCGGAAGAGGCCAGTGGTGATGCCGAATCTGCGGCCAGACACTTTGATGAAGTGGCGAACTTCAACTTCAATTCGGTTGGTTTTGCCCTGGTCGGGCGTGACGCCAAACAGAAGATCGACAGCTGAACTGACTCAATTCTCGTCAGGGCCGGCGATCATCACCGGCCCTGTGACACCGTATGGACAGTTCTGGTCATGAATCTGACTGAATTGAAACCCTCCATAGCCTGTGCCACGATGTTTCATGTCAGGTGACTGACAGAAGGGTGCTTGCTCATGAATCGATTGAACCATAACTACTGCACAACGACGATGGTCCTGTGCCTGTTCGCCACAGCGTGCCTGATGATGCCAGTTTCAACCATGGCCGATACTGGTCAGGGATTTCTCTACGGCCGCATCACAACAGTTGGTGACGATATGTATGAAGGCCGCCTGCGCTTCGGTGGTGACGAAGAGGCATTCTGGAGTGAATCATTCAACGCTGCCCGCGAAGGCAATGCCTGGGCCCCTCATGCCGATCCGGACAAACTCACGGTCAGCCGTGAATCGACATTCCTCGGCATGAGTGTGGGCAAGCGCGAACATCGCCTCAACCTGGATCGACCCTTCATGGCCTGTTTTGGCGACATCGAGCGGATCGATGCCGAGCAGCGCCATTTTCACGTCACACTGAAAAGCGGCACTCGTGTCAGACTTGATCGTTATGAAGCCGATGACCTGGCCGATGGTGTTCGGGTCTGGCAGGCCAGTGGCGATGTCATCGATATTGGCGAGTGGGACATTCGGTCCATCGAATTTCAGAATACGCCACCACTTGCGATCAGTTCACGCCGTCTCTACGGAAGCGTGCAATCAAGACAGGGTACGTTTAGCGGGCACATCCAGTGGGATCGGGAGGAGGGCGTCAGTTCTGACACGCTTGATGGCAACAGCGATAACGGCCCTCAGCAGATTCGATTTGGTAGCATTTCGTCCATCACGAAGAGTGGTGATGACAGGGTATTGGTCATGCACCATGACGGCAGTGAACTCGAGTTACACGGCACACGAAATACGGGTCACGGCAATCGCGGCCTGTACGTTAACGACGTTCGATTCGGTCGCGTACTTGTGTCCTGGGAAGCGTTCGAGCGCATCGATTTTGGTTCGATGGACAGTGGCCCCGGGTTTTTGTCCTTCTCACCCGGCTCGTCACTGACCGGTCAGGTCATCACGCGTGACGGGCGCAAGCTGAAAGGGCGGCTGGTGTACGACCTGGACGAAAGTGAAACCACCGAGACACTGGATGCGCCTAGTCAGGGTGTGGATTACAGTATTCCCTTCGGCATGCTGGCTGCGATTGATCCGCTCAGGGGCCGGGTTGAACTACACAATGGCGAGGTTATCGAGCTGGAGCGCAAGGGTGATCTGGGTGAAGAGAATGCCGGCCTGCTGGTGTTTGTGAATGGGAATGAAAAAGCGGAATACCTGCGCTGGTCGCAAGTGTCCCGAATCGAACTCAGCAAACCGCTGTCGGTGACCGCAGCCTCAATTCAGAACTGATCAGACGAAAACCCAGTGATCCAGATGCTGCCTGCTCATGATCATGTTGGATGCACGCGCACGGCTTGCATTCCAGATCGGTCAAATCGCTTCTGTCATCAAGTAAACGGTCAGCAGGACTGCGGCACCTTCGAGTTTGTCCATGTCTGGACCCGGCGCGAAGGCGACTGGAAAATTCATCGCGTGATCAGCTATGGCCACTGATTGTTGCAGTTCGAACCTGCGCCAGGAATGGTCGGGCAGGCAATCGTTGGCTAGAATGAATTGAATACTGATCAATGCAGGAGAACCGCATGGCCGGTGGATGGGCGCGTGATGGCGCTGTACAGGACCAGATCGATGCCAGTGTCGAAGACGCGGTAAAGAAGGCCCGTGACCGTCTGGGCTCGGGTGAGAGTCTTGAAAATTGCGAGGAATGTGATGCCCGCATTCCCGAAGCACGGCGCAAGGCCGTTGCCGGCGTACGCCTGTGCATCAACTGCCAGTCAGAGCAGGAGCAGCAGCAATCGGCCAGCGAGAGTATCAACCGACGCGGCAGCAAGGACAGTCAGCTGCGTTAATCGATCTGATCATCTCGTTGAGGCTAGCTGATCACTGTCAAGGTGGGGATTGGTTAAGTTCGAGAATTCCATTCAATTCTTCCAGTGCCCGGCTGTGATCGCCTTCGGCGGCTGACAATATTTCGAGTGCATCGCGGGCATGGATCAGAGCCTGATTGATTGAACCATTCGCCTGATGCACCCGTGCCAGCATCTGATGCGCCTTGCCGATACGCCAGTGATCGGCTGCGAATCCACGCTGTGCCACGAACAGGGCCTCACTGGCGGGCTTCAGCGCCGATTCTGCCTTGCCACCCGCAATCATCGCGCCTGCCAGGTTGCTCAGGGCATTGGCCAGTTGCGGATGGTCATTGCCCAGCGTGGTGCGGCGCAGGTTCACAGACTCGGCGAACAATTCAATGGCACGATCGTATGTGCCCTGCGAGTAAAACAGGAATGCGTAGTTGTTCAGTGCAATGGCGACACTGGGGTGGGACTCACCCACCGACTGCTTCAACAGGGTCAGCGTCTGATCGAAGGCAATTTCGGCTGCCAGGAAATTGCCGAGACTTTCTTCGGCGGTTGCCAGGTTGCCCCAGAGATTGGCACGCGTTTCATCGCTGATGTCCTCGCGACCCTCTGCCAGTTCAATGGCTAGCAGGGAGTGTGCACGGCTGGGCTCGTGATTGTTCATTTCGGTCTGCATGGCAGCAAGATTGGCCAGTGTGTTGATCTTCAGAACAACCGCACGATCACTGTTTTCATATTCGAGCATCTCGAGGGCTGTCTGAAATCGTTCCGTGCCATCCTCGTAGCGGCTCTCCCACCAGTCAACAATGGCAAGCCCCTGAATGGCTTCTGCCTGATCGACGCGATTGCCGTTTGCCTGACGCAGCTGCAATGCCCGTTCGAATTGCGCGCGTGACTGTTCGGTTTCACCCAGATTCTGCAGGGCATAGCCAATGGCATAGCGCAGCTCGGCCTGCAACAGGGGTTGCGAATCGAAGCGCTCGTCTATGGTGGGAATGGCCGCCTTGAGCGAGGACAGCAGGGTAATTGATTCCGAATCGACAAACGGATCGGTGCGTCCGATCATCTCGATCAGAAAGCTCTTGGCGGCCTCAGCCTGCTGGGCCTGCCGGCTGGCTTCCTGTGCCTGCCTGTTGACCACCCAGATGGCCGTCAGCAAGGTCAGCAGGGCCAGAGCACTGGCGACCGTGGCGGTCGGATGTCGTGCCATGAACTTTCGCATGCGGTACCACCTGGAGGTGCCACGGGCGACGATGGGCTGACCTGACAGATGACGTTCGATATCGTCGCGCAGATAGGATACGCGCCGGTAGCGCTCCTTCTGCGATTTCTTCAGGCAGGTCATGACGATCTTGTCGACATCGCCCCGCAGTGCCTGGGCTACGGTTCTGGCCGAACCCACCCATGCCGCCAGGTGGCGCTGATTCTTGCGAACCAGCGTGCTGGGCGTTTCCGGTATGGTGTTGCAGATGGTGCGTTCCATCTCCCGGGCAGTGAAGTTGTCCAGGACGATGGGGACGGTAACCGGTGACGACTTCGTAGAGGATCAGACCGAGTGCGTGCACGTCGGTTGCCTCACTCACGCTCATGCCAAGCACCTGTTCCGGGCTGGCGTATTCTGGTGTGAGGAAGACTTCGCCAGCACGGGTTTCCGGCAGATCCAGTGAATGTGACACTTCCCCAGTCTGCTTGGCAATGCCGAAATCGATCAGTTTGGGCTGACCGGCACCATTGACCAGTATGTTCGACGGCTTGATGTCGCGATGAATAATGCCCTGTGCATGCGCCGCCTCGAGACCCTCACAGACAGCAATAAACAGCTCAAGCCGTTCAGCGATACTCATCGGGTGGGTGCGACAATATTCATTGATCGGCACGCCATCAATCAGTTCCATCGCCACGTATGGCGTCCCGTCCTCGCTTGTGCCGCCATCCATCAGCCGTGCAATACCGGGATGTTCCAGGTTGGCCAGAATCTGTCGCTCGTTCTGAAATCGCAACAGTGCCGTGTCGTTGAGCCAGGTATTCTGAAACAGCTTGATGGCGACTTCCTGATCGAAGGTACCGTCGACACGTCTGGCTCGGTGCACAGTACTCATGCCGCCGCTGCCGATGGGTTCCATCAGCTCATATGGACCAATGCGATCACCCTGACGATCCGTCTGCTGCGCGAGGGATGGGTCGATCCTCAGTTCCAGGTCACCCTCAGTGTCATCCTGCATCAGCCACAGATCGATCAGCTGCATGGTTTCTGCGTGACCACCACACTGTTCCACCAGCCAGTCACGCCGCTGCTCGGCAGGCAGATCGAGGCTTTGTTCAAACCAGGCCAGCGCCTGTCCCAGATCCACCCCGATCGCGTTGCTCATGCGGCTGAATTCAGTTGGGTGAGCAGGAAGGCGCGTGCGGCACGCCAGTGTCGATTCACCGTGGGCACCGAAAGGGACATGACTTCAGCGGTTTCGGGTACGGTGAGGCCGCCAAAATAGCGAAGCTCTGCCACCTGTGCGAACGGTTCGTTGACACGTTTGAGTTCGGTCAGCGCACGGTCCCATGTCAACCACATCAATCGCCTGTTGTGCCTTGTCGGGCAGGTTGACCGTGATGGTGCAATGCATCTCCTGACGTCTTGCATGACGCCGACGACTGAGGTCGATCAGCACCTGTCGCATGGCGCGGACAAACACGGCCAGATAGTGTTGACGGTCCTGCCACTCGACATTCGAGTCCTGCAATTTGAAGAATGCCTCATGAACCAGCAGTGTCGGATTGATCATGGGGTCGCGGCGTTCGCCGGCCAGCTGGGGCGCGCGCCAGCCGCTTGAGTGTGTGATAGACGTGTGACAGGAAACGCTCGTGTGCGGAGTCATCGCCGTCCTGCCACAGTTTCAGCAGGCCAGTCAGTTGTTCCACATTGTTGACGGTTGTGTTGCTCAAGCGCTGGCAATCCTCGGCATCTGCCACCCCGTTTGTTCGTTTTCGATGATACGTTTTTTTGCGCTGCTGCGCATTACTCAATAAGCCAGTCTGAATCGATCAGTTTGTGATGATCGGGAAACGATGTGCGGAGGAGACAAGACATGCATACGGATAACAGGAAGCGTTGGCAGTGGGGACTGATATTACTGATGTTGTTGCTGACGGGACTGGAGCCGCTTCCGGCCCAGCTGCTCGATGGAGATACCATCTTTTTTGCCGGGATGGAGGGGGAGACCATCGAACCGCTGTTCCCCGAAGACAATGGCCAGGTGGTTCTTCCCAGCCACGCCACCGGATCCAGGCTGCAATGGGTGCTGAGCGAGATGGCTGCCGGTGAAACCACCACACTGCAGGAAATACAGGACAATTTCATATCAGGATTCGATCCGGCCTCCATGCAGAGCTTCTTCAATGACACCCTGAGGCCGCTGTTTCCCGATGCCACCATCACTGATCTGATCGGAATCACGGACATCGAGGCCACCTTTGTGTGGGACAGTCCGGGCGGGCAGCCGCAGGCCGGTTTTGTCGTCTTGCGCGCCGACTTTGCCGGTGATCAGAAAATCAATTTCTTTCAGGTCAGCAACTTTGGCGGCTCGGTCCAGTTTCCCGGTGATCAGAATCTGAACCTTGAACAGGCAGCCGATGCCTTTCAGGCACTGCACGCCGACAACAGCCTGCTGATTGCCTATCTGGATCAGGACAATGCCTGCGTGCCGATCGTCCAGCGCATGTCAGACACCTCCAGGGCGACCGGGTCTCTGTTCAAGACCTGGGTGCTGGGCGCCGTGGCCGATGATGTGATCAATGGGTCAGTTCAGAGCACCGATCCGATACCACTGGTGGCCAGTGAACTGGCACTGGGTGCTGTCATCAACAACGTACCGCTTGGAACGGTGTTTACCGTGCAGCAGATGTCGACCCTGATGATGGCCAACAGTGACAACTCGGCTACCGACCACATGCACGAGCTGGTCGGACGTGAGGCGGTGGGTAATTTCATTCAGAACGTGGGACTGGCGCAGCCCGATGAGGTGTTGCCGCTGCTCAGCGTCAGCGAACAGTTTCATCTGTTCTTCAGTTTCCCGCTGGCCACCTCGGAATCGTATGTGTTTGGCACCGAAGCATTCCAGCAGCAGTTTCTGGACAGCCAGATCGTACCGCTGGGGCCCACCTTTCCACCAGTACAGCCGTTCTTTCATTCCTCACTGCTGACCATTGGTAGCTGGCGAGCCAGCCCTATGGATCTGTGTCGCACTATGGCAGGCCTGCGTGATACGGATGAGACGAACAGTGCCTTCGATCTGGTGAATCAGGCCATGGGGTTCGCAGGCAGCCCAGCCGAATGTGCGCAATCTCTGGAACCGTGTCTGGTACAAGGGTGGCTCACTGTCCTCGGGTGCCGGATTCCATGTGCTGACTCACGGCTGGCTGCTGGAAAACGGCGGTGAGTCGCCACCCATTGTCGTCATCGCCATGGCCAATGAGGACGCCGGCGGCATCGATGCCTTCGTGATCCAGTCGCTCACCAATCGCATGATCGAGGTGGTGCGCGGGGATGGTCTTGTGAATGACAGCTGAGGCATCACTTGAGCAGTGATGCCTCATCCGGCCTCGCTTTACGACATCGTCAGTCGTCAGATCCTGTTTCAAAGGCTTCGTGCAGGATGATCAGCGCATGCAGTGAAGATCAGGGCAGGATAAACTTGCTAGTACCAAATCGCCGAGTGAGTATACGTTTTCACATGTCTTGCGAGTTCAACATGAACTGGGCCGAGCCCCGGGAAGCCAGGAACTGGATTCGATCGCAGCGGAAAAAAATGCCGTGGTACATTATTCCAGGCATGTTCATCATGATGACTGTGATATTTCAATTGATGTTCAACAACAAGCACAGTTTGGTCCTGATCGCTTTCTGATCGAAGATCTGCACATCAGTGCACTGATGGCGCTGGGTGTGACCCTGATGATGTTCCTTTGTATCTGGTTTGAAGAACGGGTGTCGAACATCAAGCTCACGGACAAGTTCATCTCCCGCTACAACAAGCCCTACTACCGATACAATGGGGATCACGATGAACGGGAGTTTTCCGAGTTCGAGTCATTCACGATACAACCGATATTTGTCAGGGACAAACAGTACAGGATACTGGCGCTGATGGGGTATCTGGATACCGAGTACTTCGGCCTGGCTGAGGATACCGATGAGAAGGCGATAAGAGAGGTATTGGGCCGATCATTGAGGTACAGAAATACCGTTCCAGAAGAACAACTGGAAACTGCCGGGTGAGCGAAGGGCGCAAACAGGCGATCTGCGCCCTGCTGAAGGGTATTGAAACAGGCGATCCGTCATCGGTAGCTGTCGTCAACCCGGAAAAGTATATCCAGCACAACCCGGAAACGCGGGAGGGCGGTGAGGGGCTGGCGGCCCTGTTCAAGCGGCTCGCCAAAAGCAACCCGAAAGTGAACATCGTGCGCGTGTTTGCCGATGGCGAATACGTGTTCGCACACACCGAATATGACTTCAGCACGCATCGCGTCGGCTTCGAGGTATTCCGCTTTGAAGGTGATCAGACTGTTGAACACTGGGACAATATCCAGTCGCGACAGGGGCCCAACCCTGGCGGCCACAGCATGGTCGACGGGCCAGCCGAGGTCACCGATCAGGACCGGACCGAATCCAACCGCGAACGCATCCATTCATTCATCGAAACGGTGCTGATTGGCAAGGAGCTGGATGAGCTATCGGGTTTTGTTGATCAGGCCGCATTCATCGATCATAACCCGCGATTCGGCAACGACCGTGATGCGCTTGCCGCGGCGCTGGCAGAATCAGGCAAGGACGGCAGCCGGCTCATTCAGTACCAGCAGATGCACCACCTGCTGGCCGACGGCAATTTTGTACTGACAGCCTGTGAAGGGGCTCTGGATGGGCAACCTGCCTCCTTCTATGACCTGTTCCGACTCGATCAGGGCAGCATCGTGGAGCACTGGGACACGCTGGATTACATCCCCCCGCGAAGTCGCTGTAAAAATCAGAACGGCAAGTTCTGACCAATCAGACCGATGCGATAAAGCACCCTGTTTGAATCTGTCTGTACATACCATCCTGGGATCTGTTGATCAGATTGATCAACCCATCGTGCACCAGGGTATCAATTCTGATCACACATGAGTCAATTTGCCTTGACCCATATCGTCACGTTGTGTGAGTTCGCGATGGCTGGGATTTTGTATAGCGGCACCCAATCACAACGGATCTAACTCATCACATCACACTGGCTGAGCCTTGCAATCGGCGTATACTGGTAAACAGAACGCTGGAGGAAAGCCATCATGCGATTCATCAATTGCCTGCTCCTGTCACTGCTACTGTGGTCACCGTCTTCGAATGCTGACATTCGTGACTGGTTCAAGCGTAAAACCAGCACAGTCTCAGTCTCCGACGATGTCGCCAGTTCCGGGATTCGAGAAGCATTGACTGTAGGCGTTGGCAAGGCCATCGAGATTCTCTCGGCGGACGGTGGTTTTCTGTATGATCATGACGTCAGGATCCGGCTGCCGGATGCCTTGAGGAAATCCGAGAAAACGCTTCGCAGACTTGGCCAGGGCGACAAGGTTGACGACCTGATCAATACCATGAACCGGGCAGCAGAAAGTGCGGTAGCAGGTACCACAGAGCTGTTTGTCGAAGCAATTGAATCAATGACGCTGAAAGATGTTCAGGCGATCCTTCGCGGTGGGGATCATGCTGCCACCGACTATTTCCGTGAGCACAGTCAGGCGAAACTGCAGGATGTCATCCTGCCTGTTGTTCAGGATGCAACCAGTCAGACAGGGGTCTCCAGAGCCTACAAGGAATTCGTCGGCGGCAATGCGCTGTTCAGTCTGCTCGGAGGTGGCGATGAACTGGATCTTGATCAATACATCACTGACCGGGCCATCGATGGCCTGTTTTTGAAGCTGGCTGAACAGGAAGAGATGATTCGAGAAGATCCACTTGCGCGCAGCACCGACTTGCTCAAACAGGTGTTCGGCAACTAGTGTGTCACAACGAGCTCAAGCGTCTCTCCCCGAGCGTAACCTGAGTGCCAGACAAACAAACTTATGGCCCTCATCGCTGATGCGTCTGTGTTGATACACTTTGACGCATGACTGCACAATCACCGCTTGTCAGACAACCCGCACGCTACGCTTACTTTCTGGACCTTGTTCTCTACATCTCGGTCATGTTTCTGATTCGCGAAGTTTATATCGCCGAAGCGGGATTCATGACCAATGGTCTGTTCTGGTCATTGACCACACTGGCCGTCGCCAGCTGGCGTATGCGCGTGCGGGGGGTGTCCTGGAAGCAACTGGGGCTGTGTAAACCAGCCAGCCTGAAAAAGGCGCTATTGGCAACGGTGTTCATTTTTCTGTTCACCGTGATCAGCATCATCGTCTTTCAGTTGATCCGTGATCAGCTGGCACCCGGACTGCCGGCAGATCAGTCCAATGAATCTGCTGTACACAAGTTTGGTGATCTGCAGGGCAACTGGGGCTTGTTCTTCGCCATCATCCCCGTCATCTGGCTACAGTCGACGCTGGAAGAGCTACTCGATCGTGGGTTTCTTATCAACTGGTTCGAACGCATGCTGGCATCGACCTGGTTTGCCACCGTGGTGGCAGTGCTGGCACAGGCCGTCATCTTCGGATTCAGGCACACCTACGATCTGTCGGAACGATCCATCACGGTGGGCCTGATAGGCCTGGCCATGGGTATCGGTTATGTGGCCTTTGGCAGAAACCTGTGGCCGTTGATTGTGGCACACTGTGTTCTCAACACGATGTCTATGCTGGACAGAGTGACCGTAACGTGATTTCGGGATTATTGAACCAGGGTTTGGGTATCACTGACAAGGGTTTCAGAACATGAATGGCATCGGGTCACATGTATTCAACATGACGCTTCTGGTTGTTTCCATCACTGTGACGTTGCTGCTGATTAAATACCCGAAGCGTGGAATGGTTGCGCTGGCATTGCTGGTCGCTGGCTGCACTTATTATGTCATCAGCATATTCGTCTCTGTATCCAGTGGCGCGTGTGAACTTGCGGCAGGTGAAGCAGGGTGGCTGAATTCGCTGGAGCAGTGCATTGACAGTTATGGCTGGCCGGCCTGGCTGGCGCAGACGGCGCTTGTTTCAGCCCTGTTCATCGGCCTGTCAATCCGTTTGCTGCGGTATCACAAGAGTCCGCCTCGTGATCGATCGAATCTCTAGGCCTTCAGCTTCACGCAAACCAGTCCATCACATTGTCAGGCCAGCGGCGACTGAGTCGGGCCAGCATCAGACGGAAGCGGGTGCGCAGTGTGTAGTCCTCATTGCTGGCAATGAAGTCCTTGTAGAATGTAATCGGCCAGCGCTCATCCGGGTTGTGGTGCAGCGCTTCAGCGATGATCCACATCTGAACATCCAGCTCGCCGCCCCAGCGTGGCATGGTGAAATTGAGCGCTGTGCTGTAGCTGTCCACGAAGCCAGGGTCGAGATCGATACTCTTTTTCAGTAATGAAAGCAGGGTTTCGGAACAGCCGGCTTCCAGCAGCATGCGCATGTGAACCAGTGCAGGGTTGTCTGTATGCAGCGTGAGCGCCGTGTCTATCGCTTCGGTGGCCAGTTCCAGCAATTCGCGAAAGGCGTCCTGCTGTGAATCCGAGACGTTGTACGCCCAGTCTTCGCCACGAAAATCCCAGGCCAGTTCCTTCAACGTGAAGCCCAGAGTCCACCAGCTACGGTAATGACCGGGCAGGGCTTCAACCACCGCCATCGACAGTGCAACAGCCTGTCGATACTGTTCCGCCACACACAACGCCTGTGCCGTGTCGATGGCCAGTTTGATATTGTCTGGGTGTTGCTGCAGTCGGTTCAGCATGCGTTGAGCGATATCACGGTCCACGTTCAATTCATCATGATCTGGTTCACGTCGCCATGACATGATCATCAGGTCGGTATGGGAATTGAATTGAGACTCGAGTTGATCGTAACGTGCATACACCTCGACGGGCTCTTCAAACAGTGCCCTGGGTTTGAGGAACAAGCGCAGATATTCAAGCGGCAGAAAGGAGTTTTCCTCAAGACGTTCGGCCAGGTTTCGATTGACTGTCCAGCCGTTGGCATGCAATTCGGTCAGCACTTCCACGTAGGTAATGAACTGGGATTCATCCAGTTGCGCAGTGATCAACTGTTGCTGAGAATCATCCAGCGTGATGCCGAGCTGCTGCAATATCCAGATCGTTGCCTGAGCGATGAGTGTCACATGATCTGACGCGTCAAGCTGTACCTGAGCTGGTGTCCGATTGCTGTCAAGGTGGCGGTGTGTGAGTGACAGGGATATGCTGTTGTCACTGGCAGCAACCTCACCCAAGACAATGTTCGCGACTCCATTGATACGTGCATAACGGGTAACAGTAGTCTCGGTCGAGAGCCATTGATCGCTGCGGTAGTGACGAATCCATGAATCGAACTTCACATCTTGAGGGTGAATGGAGGGTTGTCGCAACAGGGCAGGCAGCCCAATGGCAGGCAGATCCGCCAGCAGAATCTGCAGGGTGTCCGAGATTGCGACGCCAATATCCGTAGCAACAGAATCGAGAGTTCGAAACCGCCCGATGACAACCGATGATGGTATCGCCTGCAGACCATCATCATTCCCGACCAGGGCAGTGGTCGAAACCAGTGGGTCACCGATGGATTGCATGAAGTCAGCAATGCTGCAGCTTAGTCGATCGGCTTCTTCGCGGTAGTCGATTCGATTCATTCGGGTCATGCGTCTACTTCTCCGTTCTGTGTATGCGAGTGTGTATCAGTGCTTGATGCTGTCGCTGCGAGGGCACACAGTACACTGCATTTCCACTGAGTCATAGGGCGATTGAACCGGATGTCCGGATGTCTAATGATTTCGTCCCGGGTCTGACAGAACCGTTGATCATGAGGCACTGTTGCTGACTTGTGGCGACAAAAAAAGCCGGGCAGGAGCCCGGCTTTTTTCGATCAACGCATTCGCATCAGTTGGCGGTCTGTAGCGTCATCGCTGGATCACCCAGCAGGGTGAAGCCGAGCAGGACGTCGATCAGCTCGGGATTGGTGGCGGCCAGCGTCTGCTTGGCTTCCATCAATGCCTGGCCGAGTGTCTTGCCGGGCTGCGTCATCAACGGAATCAGCAACTCACCCAGTTCGCGATCAGACTCGGTCTGGGTCAGGGTGGCTGTACCCAGAACCGCCGCCGCACCGTTATTGCCGGTCAGCCAGGCATGCGCCATGGTGTCGTTGTGCGGAGACACGTAGTAGGTGTTCCAGCAACCCCACTGGGTTACGACAGTCGACAGGCCAATATTGGTCAGGGCGGCAGCATCGGTGGCCGTGAACAGACCTTCGAAGCTCCAGGTGGTCGGTCCGGAATGACCGAAGTAACTGGTCATCGCGACACCGCCATGAATGGCATCATTGAGGATCTGACGTGCACTGGCGACCGGGTGATCATCCAGATGTGCCGTGGTGATGAACCAGTTACCCGAGAGCAGTTGCTCAAGCGATTCACTCTCAGCCTTGAAGTTGCCATCAGGCCCGCTGAGGTCGGATGCAAACACGGCCAGACCACCGGTATTCAGAGCAGAATATTCCAGAGTCTTGGTTACCATGGCCAGCAGCTCCGCACTGCTTCTTGCCGGCAATCGGCCCAGAGCCACATCGGGGCGCAGGTCGTTATTGAAATCGGCGTATGGCGCATCGGTTGGCGTGTAGGCCACAATTGGTCCGGTTCTCACATAGTGAGATGGAACGAAGCTCTTCACACCCAGACCCAGATAGTTCTGGTAGTCATAGGTATCGCCACCGACCAGCAGCACGAACTCGGCATCCTGATTGGTCACGGCGTACTGAATGTACTGATCAATCGCCGTCGGTGTCACCACGCCATCGCTGAAGATGTCATACACATCATAGAGATTGGTGACGCGAACCGTCAGACCAGTGTTCTGATGATGATCGACCAGTGGTGTGATATCGGTGATGAAGTCCGGATGCACCACCATCAGGTAGTCGAAACTGCCGCTCAGCAGATCCTGCGGTGTTGACATCGCCTCAATAGACGGTGTCTTCATCGCAGCCACAGTCGTGGCCACATAGTGATGTCCTGGTGTGGTGGTGACGAAGCGAACCGAATGGTTACCCGGTTGGCCACCCAGACTGGCAGCACTCATGCGGACAGCAGAGTCGCTACCGATACCGTAGACCACGATATTCGAATCGCTGAAGCCATTGACTTCGATCGTTGTGCCATTGGTATTGACTTCAAAGCCGTCGCTGAAGATCGAATCACCCGACTTGGCTGCCCCTGCATTCGGTGTGCTGGCATTGATCGCGATGAAATCAAGTTCATTGTCGATGGCCACCAGATTACGCGGATAGTCGATCGACACAGCCTCGGTATTGACCAGGCTGAACAATACGCCATCTTCAAGGCGTGCCTCGACATCAATCGGATTGTTGCCATTGACCAGCAGTGCCGTGGACAGGTCAAACTGGCGTTCAACAACCTGAAGACCATCGAACTGTTCATCCATTAACTGCTGCGAGTTCAGCTCGGCTACGATGCGATGATCGACCACATCGGGCAGATTCGTCACAGTCCACAGATCCAGAGTGATTCGCGCATTGCCATCGCGCAGCTCACTCACGGGCACATTGTAGCTTACCGATGCATTTCCGCCATGTGCAAGCAGCTCGTCCTGGAACCAGGGGTCACCGTTCGGTGAACCGAAGCTGTAGCGCTTGTTCTCGTCAATGGAGGTCACTTGCCTGTAGTGGACACCCGGATCGACTTCAGCCGGTACTGTGGTGTCATCCAGGATTCGGACAATGCGTGGATCGCTGGACTGAGCCAGGCGGTAGACGTTTTCACGGGTGTACAGTGACTCGAGTGCTTCACCGTAGAAGTCGATGTAGGCACCTGCGCCGAAGGTCGAATCCGGGCCGGCAACATAGATGGGCTGTGTCACGCCACCGAGAGTGAGCTGTAAACGATCCATCGGTATACCCGCCATATCCACACCGGACGCCAGCAGCTGTTCGTAGGTGACACGCTGCATACCGGTATCAGAGACGCGCAGCTCTGCCGAATTGCGAATACCCTGTGCCAGGCGACGCAGCTGCTCCTTGTTCTCGGATTCACTGACGATGCCATCCCAGTTGGTTGCCAGCAGCTGCATGTCAGCCGGAGCCCCGTGCTGAGTGCCCACCGAGAACGGGCCGTGCCGCGTGCGCTTGCCGAGCACATCGATGTCTTCGATCCAGAGGGTGCTGGATGACTCATTGTCGATGTGTGCGGTATACGACTGCGGCGTGACCGAATCAACCACATGTGAGGCGACCAGATTACCCAGTGGCCTCAGATTGCCTTCGCCATCATCGGCATAAAGGAAGAAGCCGACATTGCCCACTTCGGTTTCAGTGGTCCAGGTGATGCTCAGGTCAGCACCAATCACGGTCGCCATGAATGACGACAGTGTCACCGGTGTTGTCACCGGTTGCTGGAAGTAGCCGAAATCATTGCCGGTGGAGCTGGTGTTGCCACCAGTCAGGTCAACCGGCTGAACGCCGAATGTTGCCGTCTGGGTCGTCTGTGTATCACCGGCCACTGGCGTGCTGCTGACATCAGAAGTGACGATGTAATTGCCCGCTGGCAGGTTGGTGAACGAGTAGGTGCCGTCAACGGCTGACATGGTGGTACCGAAGATGGCATCGGTGGGATCAACCAGGCCGTTTCCATTCAGATCACGGTAAAGCGTCAGGGTAGCGTTGAGGACGCGGTCTTCACCGCCGTCCAGCATGCCGTCGTTGTCCGCATCAGCGAACACGGTGCCCGACAGATCGCGCGTTCCTGCGTAGCCGAAATCTGCTGTCAGGTTCGGCGACATGGTGATCAGGCCGTAGGGGTCTACCTTGGAGGCGTTGTCCACATTGCTGTAGCTCTGACTGTCATTGCCGGGTGCCAGCTGCTTGATGGCATCACTGAGCACATTGTCCTCATCAGTGACGGTGACGACGTAGTAATCACTCGGCAGCGAATCACAGGTGTACTCACCATTGAGGTCGGTACGGGTTTCACGGATCAGGTTATCCAGACCCAGCGTGATGGCACCATCGCGATTGGTATCAAGCCAGCACTGTACCGTCACACCGGAGATACCCGGCTCATCATTGTCGGCGATACCGTCTGTGTTCAGGTCCAGCCAGATCAGATTGCCCACCGAGCCGAGCAGTGAACCGGCCACATAACCGGCATCCACATCCATGGCGTCGGCTGCGGTCACATCGGTGGTGGCCGGCAGCAACTGGGTCGGATTGAAGCTGTCCAGGGCGCCGTTGATATCGGTCACGCGAACCGAGTAGACGGCTGGCAGCAGACCGGTAAAGCTGTAGTCACCATTGAGATCGGAGGTGGTGGTCGCAATCACGTTGCCCATGTTGTCGAGCAGTTCGAGCGTGACATTGGCGATACCCGGCTCTGCGCCGTTCTGCAGGAAGCTGGTGTCCTCGTCGTTGTAGACCGTTCCGTCGATGCGTCGCAAGGTGGCGCCGGCGCCAAAGAAGCCGAAGTCGAGATTGCCGATCGATTCACCCGCAGCCAGGCTGACCGTGTAGGTATCATCACCCGGAGGCAGGTTGGTGGGCTGGGTCTCATCAAGACCGGCCGGAATATCGGCGTCGTCATAGACCACCACATAATCGCCTGGTGACAGTCCGGTCACCAGCCAGGTGCCATCAGCGGCGGTGACTGTTGTGGCAACGGGCAGGCCGGTGGCCACACTCAGTACGGTGATGTCCACGCCCGAAATCGGCGCTTCACCGGGCTGACGGTTGCCATCATTGTTGGCATCCACCCAGGTGGTTCCGCTCAATGCCGTTGTGGTCGGTGAGGGGGTGAAACCGAATGCTGCTTCCTGAGCCGTCTCACCCTCGGACAGCGCGATCAGGTTGGAGAAACCAGGCAGGAAGGTTGTCGGTACCAGATTGGCCGGTACAGTGGCTTCAACCACATCAACGAAGTAGCTGCCGGCAGGCAGGCCATCAAACAGATAGCGTCCGTCCGGGTCGGTCAGGTCGGTCGCGATGAGGGTATCGTTCATTGGGTCGAACATGCCATCGCCATCGGTGTCTTCATACAGATTTACCGTCACCATCGAGATGCCCTGTTCGTTGGAGTCAAAGATGCCGTCAGCATCCGAATCCAGCCAGACGAAATCGGTGATTCGAGCAATGTCAGGATCGCGGGCATAGCCGAAATCAATATCGGTCACATCCACACCGGCCATGGTGACCGGAATGGTGTCCAGACCCGAAGTCAGGTTGAAGCCGTCCAGCACGGTGCTGGTATCGGTCACCGAGACGCGGTAGTCACCGGCCGGCAGATCGGAGAAGGTGTAATTACCCAGGGCATCCGTGAACGTGGTGCCAACCCGGTTGAAGACACAGACTTCGATCTCACCCAGTTGCAGCACTTCATTGTTGCTGGTGGCACTGAACGCCGGACTCTTGCTGATGCGCACCCGCTGGCCGGCAACGGCCGTTCCGAGCTGGACATCGAAGATTGCCGGTGCACCCACGACCGGCGGGGTACCGGTACCGTCCCACGGATTCAGCGTCGGGTTGGTGAAGACCACATTACCACCGGCATCGAGTACTTCAACGATGAGGTTGTAGTCCCGCTCCGGTGTACAGCAACCGGAACGCGTCGTGATCTCGATCGATGAAATCTCCTGGGTTGATCCCAGATTGACTTCCCAGCTCGGAGTCAGATCACCTGAATTGGTGTGGCTGAAGGTGGACGTGTTGCCATCCACGGCATTGCCGGCAACGAAGCCGCCCAGCGTGGATGATTGCGAGGCCGTCTGGTTGAGTGAGGCATTGGTCTTGCGCAGCAGGTCCAGGCTGACGCCCTGGAAGCCGGGTTCGCCGCCTTCCTCGACACCGTTGGCGTTGAGATCGCTGAAGACCGTGCCGCTGAGTTCAGGCAGGGCCGTGTTCTGATAGCCAAAGTCCTGATCCAGATTGCTTTCGCCAAGCAGCAGGGTGAACGAGGACTGGTTGTCCAGTGTGGCATCGGGATCACCGGTCTGTGTGTATCCGGTCAGTGCTGCGTCCTGAACCACTCTCACCGTGAACAGCTCTGGAGCAACGCCGTCGAACAGGTAATCGCCGTTCGGTCCGGTCACCTGACTGTCCACGACCATGTTGTTTCGGTCAACCAGTTCAACAGTGACGCCGGAAATACCGACTTCGCCCGGATCCTGTACGCCATCGCCATTGGCGTCTGACCAGATGCGATCACCGATCGTACCTGGTGCGTTGTAGCCGAAGTTGATGCCAGTGACATCTGCCGCGACAACGGTGACCGCGAGGCTGCGGTTCTGGCCCGGCGTTGTGGTGCCGGAGAGGCCGATCAGCTCGCCGTTGTTGTCGGAAATCGAGATGGTGTAGTCACCCGGGCTGACGCCATTGAAGCTGAATCCACCCGTAGCATCGGATGTGGTTGAAGCAATCACCACGCCCATGTTGTCGAGCAGGTTGACGGTGACGTCATTGATGCCGTTTTCGGTGGCATCAAACACACCGTCGGCATCCACATCGAGCCAGACCGAATCGGTGATGCTGTAGGTGGTGGCCGCATCGACGTAACCGAAATCAACGTCCAGAATCACATCGCCTGCCGTGACAGTCACCGGATCACTCTGATCGGCACCTTCGCTCTGCGGGCCGGATGTGGCGGTAAAGTTCTCAAGTGTACCACCGGCCAGCA
This sequence comes from Lysobacterales bacterium, assembly GCA_965212525.1. Taxonomy (GTDB): domain Bacteria; phylum Pseudomonadota; class Gammaproteobacteria; order Xanthomonadales; family SZUA-38; genus SZUA-38. The sequence continues at coordinate 142,126 of CBDBVC010000030.1, read as the reverse complement.
GTTCACTGGCTTCAACACGAACGGTGTATTCACCCGGTGTGACGCCGGCGAACAGATAGGAACCATCCGCTGCTGTGGTGGTGCTCGTAACGACCATACCCATATTGTCAACCAGCTGCATGGTGACGCCGCCAATGCCGGGTTCACCCGGATCCTGCACGCCATCGGCATCCGCATCAGACCACAGGTAGTCACCGATAATGCCCGCCGTCGGATCAGCGTTGGTGTAACCGAAGTCCACCGTGAGGATCACCTCTTCGGCTGCCACGGTGATCACACTGCTTGGATCAGTCGTGCCGGGAGAAGTGGTCAGCCCTGCGGGCAGTGTGGTGGCGTCAACATCCACATAATAGCTGCCGGGGTAGAGACGCTCGAACAGGTAGTTGCCGTTCGGGTCTGTGGTCTGTGTGCCGGCCAGGAAGTCATCGCCGCCGCCGATCATGCCATCGGGGCCGGTATTGAAGATGTTTACCGTGACATTGTTGATGCCCGGTTCGCCCACATCCTGAATGCCGTCACCATCGGTGTCGAGCCAGATTCGGTCACCGATGGTAGCCCCTGCGGTAACCGGGTCAACCACGGTGGCGACGACCGGGAATGGATTCTCCAGACTGGTGGCCAGTGCGGTATTGCTGATGTTGATGACGTTGATGTCCAGCGGATCTTCCAGCGTCACTGAATAGGTGATGGTCATGGTCTGTGCCGAGGCCAGCGAAAACTGATCGGGCGAGAGCACCAGATCGGTGGGAACACCGTCCAGCAGCGGGTTGGCTGCGGCCGCCTGGTTGGTCTTGATTTCCTGTGTGAACTGGGTGAGGCCGGTCAGTTGCAGCTGGGCACTGTTGAAAGTGCCGGTAACGCCGTTAACGTCGTCGTCACAAACCTCGACGCGCCAATCGCCATTGGCCTGTTGCCCGATGAAGGCGTTGAGCACGATGCTCGGTTGTGCCGTGCGATCGTACAGGGGCGCCGCCGTGTTATCGGCATCGCCATCGTCGAGTGCATTGGCAGAGGCATCGTCCAGCAGCACGTCGTAATTGTTGTCGCCATCGCCACTGGTACCAATCACCTGAATACGGGTTCCGGCCGGCGATTCCAGGGTCACCTGTATGTCGCCACGTTCGTTATGATCGGCATTGAAGCCAAATTCGATGTCACCCACGATATACGTATCGGGCACATTGATCAGTCGCACCAGCGGTGACAGACAGGTCGTCCCGTCAGTGACGGCACCGCCACTGGTGGTGCTGTAGAGGTTCAGTGCATTGGAAACCGAAAAGCCGTCGACCATGGTGGTTTCGGCATCGTAGATGGTGCCCGTGGGCAGCGAATCGACCACGCTGAGACCATTCTGGGTCACGGCGCTGTTGTTGGTTACCGTGATGGTGTAGTTGACGGTATCACCCGGCAGCAGATCGGTCGTGGCATCGGAGACCTTGGTGATTGCCAGCGTCGGATCACCGACCGGAGAGCTTGAGGTGTCCACCTCGATCTCGGTGTCGGTTCGTACTTCGACGCCGTTGGTGACGGCAGGTACACCGACCGGGAACGGATCATTGATCTGTGCACGGAACAGGATCACGATCACCTGTCCGGGTTGCATGGTGCCCAGATTCACGCCGCCCTCATCGAGTGGGAACACGGTGGCACCCACGGTGTCATCGGCCTGCACCACACCGTCGATCTCCGTGGTGCCGGGCACATAGGTCACATTCGCATCGAGTCCGTTGTCTTCCGTGAATACATCGGCAATCGGTGTGTCAGAAACGTTGGTCACTTCGATTCGGTAGCGAATGGTGTCACCGGGGTCGATGCCGCCATCACCATCCAGATCATTGACCAGGATGCCTTCCTTCGAGACGCGAACACGCCGGATGGGCAGTACGGTGGTACCCAGGTCGAGGCCAGGCTGGCCGCCACTGGCGGTGGTCGGGTCCTGTCCGTAGGAAGCCGACAGCAGGGTGCCATCGAGTGTATAGATTCGCATGCCGCTCTGGTTGCCGTCGCCGGCGTCGTACAGGCGAATCAGTTCCAGCTCGGCGGCTGTAACCAGCTGATCGTACATATTGCCCAGCGGATCAGTCAGTGCACCCGTGCTCGGGTCGCCATCAAAGTCCACGTAAATATCGGTGGCACCGTTGGTGGTGACCCAGATCGGTGAGCCGTTTTCGGTCGGATTGACGGCTGACGTCGGGTCCCTGCCCACCGCGTAGCCCACCGCCAGCGTGGTGGTCAGGCTTTCTTCCGGCAACAGGGTAAAGCCCCAGTCGTGGGCGATGCCGTCGTAATCAATCGTGGTATAGGCAAAGAAGTCTTCGCCGCTGGTGGTGAAGAAGCGCCCGGCCGTGTCCAGCGGCATGGTGAATTCGGTCAGGCCGCCTGAGGGCACGCTGACCGTGCCCTGAACGATCATCGAGCCAGTGGATTCAAGCAGCTGCAGCTGGGCACGGTTGAAGGTGCCATCGTCTTCGGTCGCGAAGACATCACACATTTCGAGTGTCCAGGTGCCGTTGGAGGATTCGCCATTGAAAGCGCCCATGGAGTTACTCGGCCCTGCAGTGCGATCGTAAAACGGTGCGGCCACGGTATCTGCACCGCCATCGTCGAGCGGGTTGGCCGAACTGTCGTCCAGCAGCATGTCGTAGTTGTTGTCGCCATCGCCACCGTTGCTGTTAATCACCTGAACTCGGGTACCTGCCGGTGATTCCAGGGTGGCCTGGATGTCACCCCGATAGGTATGCGAGGCGTTGAATCCAAGCAGGACACTGTTGACCGTAAACGTATCGGGTACGACGAAAGTCCGGACCAGCGGTGCACCACAGGTGGTAGCGCCATCAATGGTGCCACTTGTGGTGTTGTCGTAGGTGTTGGTCACCGTGGTGGTCTGCAGGGTTTCATGCGTGACCGTAATGGCGCTGCCGTGCGGGTTGTACAGATGCACGGTAGCCGGGTCGCCGCCATCCACGGTGCCGGTTGGGTTGAAGTAGTTGCTGTCCCACTGATCACGCGGCACCAGCAGGAACCAGCGAGAGGCATAGGTGGTGTCGCGATCACCGGTTAGGGCATACATCTGCACCGGGTCAGTGGAAAGCAGGCGTGCCCCCAGCTGCACATTGTCGACAATGGCCGTATCACCCGGGTTGATGGTGATATTGGATTCAAAGGTGCCGTCGGCATTGGCATCCACCGATACGATGGCACCGCGGTCACCGGTGGTGATGGAAACAGAGGTGTATTCGAACATGTTGTGGTTGGCCACATCCTCGCCCATCGCCACCTCGAATTCGGTGCCCCAGTCGAATGTGGGGAATACGGCGGTGGCACCGGCCAGCAGTGTGGCTTCCTGCAGACGCCAGCCGGCTCGGGTCACGGCGATCTGTTCAGTGGTGGTGATGCGGTCGCGGGCATCAAACAGGATATTACTGGGGTCGCGCGGATTGGCGAAGACATCGCTTTCCAGAACCTGGAAATCACCAGCGTTCAGTACAGTTGTGGTGGACGATGCCTGTACCGGGTTGACCGGATCGACTTCATAGCCGTCTTCCCAGTGATCGTAGTACACCGTGGTGGCATCCACGAAGGCAGACAAGGAAATGACCGTGTGTACCGTATCCGGGTTGGGTGCCGTGGTATCACCGGCATCGGCGGTATTGACCGCGATGGCCAGGTCCCGGTAATGCGTTTCATCGACCGGCACATAGAAAATCTGTGCGATCTGGGCGTTTGCCGTGAATGACAGAAAAAGACCCAGCAGTGCAAGCATGGCTGCACCGCGAACACGAGATCCTGTATTTTCTGCGTTCAGTTCATCGTCGCTGAAAGAACGTGTCCCACACGTCCTGATCAACGGTTTACACCATTGAAATGACAACATAATTTTTCCACCTTGATACCGATATTTTCTCAACCCATGCTCATTGCAAGCCAGGTTGAGCCAAACTGCTTGTTTTTATTGTTATTTTTATGATTTAGCAATGAATGTTCTCATACATGCAGGTAGCAGACAATGGTGTAGCAAATTTAATTGTGAACAATTGTAAACGTGAAAAAACTGTGACGGACTTCAAGGTTTTGAAAAATATCAGAAAATCCTGCCACAGACTGAAATCGATGATGAATCAGGTTTTCATGTCACGTTTTCGAAAGACTCAACTCACAGATGTCCTGAAAAACCATACGAGAGAACACAGCAAACGGCTCAACTGGCCTCTGGGTCTGTGATGATCAGATCAGCTTGCATCAGCATCGGGCAATAATGCGTTCAAGGCGGCGCCAGAATCGCAGTCGTTCCAGCACAGGATTCAGCAGGTTGGTCATCACGCAGTAGTGCGAGTTCTTCTCACCACTGTGATGCCTGGCATGATGGCGCGGTGTCTGCAGGATGCGCACACGTTGCAGCCAGGTGATCAGCGGGTGTTTCTCACGCGTGCTCTGGTGGGCCCACTTGTGGATCTGGTTGGCATTCGCGGTCAGTAGTGCGAACAGGACGACTGGCCAGGTCAGTGCATCGAGCCACCAGGCCAGCAGCAGGATGAGCACCGAGGCGATCAGCACGTCATAGGAGCTTTGCCACCAGTTCTTGTCGAGAAAGGCCCGTGGTTTGCGGTGATGCAGTTCGTTCTCCACCGCGATCCGGTGTACCACGGGCATACCCGGTCTGGCATAGACATCTTCCAGCCAGTGCACCACGCCGGATACGAAATCGGCCAGCAGGGTCACCAATATGGCCTTGAGCAGAATGATCATTCGAATACTCCTGTTTGTCATGACGAAACGTCTGATGTCACCAAGAGTGTATTAATGAGATACTGAAGCCTCAAAGAGCGCTTGTCTGGTATCATATTTTGATACCTGTCAGCGTGTGCGACGAATTGAGTCTGATGAGTTGAACTCCTGGCCGGATGGGTTGCAGACGGGACGACTCTCGAATGCTATCCGGTCTCTCCAGGCTTCATCAGGCATCGGATCCTGTGACAGTACCGCAAGCCTTGTCACATGATGCCGGACACTGACTTTTTGCAGTCGGGGTGATGCAGCGCTAGTGTAGTGCTTCATTCTGAACAGGTGCAGTCATGACTGTCTTGAAAGGCTGGTTACTGGTCTATCTCATCGGCACAACAGGGGTGCTGCTGTTCTATGCGGCAGGACTGTCGGGCTGGTTTTATGATTATCCCATGCCCCTGTTTCTCGGGCTTTTCATCGTGCTTGCCACACCCCTGCTGCTGTTGCTGCTGAAAACAACATCTGCACCAGGGTGGAATATCGCTGTGCTCTGGCTGGGTGCATTGCTGATTTCGCTGCGCATTGTCTACGCTGTCCTTGAGATGGAGCGCAGCCTGCAATTGAACGAGACACTGATCCTGACAGTTATTCCCCTGACTGGATTCATCTGGGCGATCATCTGGACACGCTACTTTCTTACCTCTGACCGGGTGGCCGCATTGTTCGGCAGAGAGCCTCTCGCCTGAAATCATCGCAAGTAGGCCCTGGCGGCAGTTCGTGATCACTGGACAGACTGTCAAGCGCCTTCATTGACAACCTGACGGATCAACCACGCCCACTGCCTGAGACGCTGATAGTCTTTCTCGCAAATCCCGCAAAGACAGCTTGTCATGCGTATGTGTGCGGGATTGCCGAGCAATACACCAGTCAAAACGGAGGAAATCAGCGGTGCTACAACGAATTGTATTGATTGTCATGTTGCTGTCAGCAGGCAGCAGCTTTGCCGAACCCCGGATCACAGAAGCAGGGCTCAGAAACGTGAGTGAGGAGCTGGTCCGCGCGATGGAGGAAAATGATTTCAGCGTGATCAGCAAATACCTGCACCCGACATCACGCATCATCATTGACCTGGACCCCACGCCCGGACAGGGCCAGAAGGAGATCAGTTATGACGATTACATGCCGCTGGCCGAGATGGGCATGGCGATGATGGCCGATGCCAAAATCAGCAACGAGATTCTTTCTATCGAGATCGACTGTGAACGTAACCAGGGCACAATCGAAGAAAAGACCACCGTCACTGCTAATATTATGGGTGTGCATGTCAATGAAGTCACCATTACAACGTCCGTTTATGGTGTGATTGATGGCGACATCAAGGTCATCAGTGCTGTAGGTGATCTGGTCTTCTCGGAGATGATCGAACAGTAATCATAATCAGGTCATGGCCGAAGTCACCGATTGTGTTGCATGCTTGTGACTCAGAATCATCTGCTAGACTGTCTACAGGTTCTGGGCTGACAGCAGCCGCAGGTTTTCATTTCGAAAAGGGGGAATCATGAATCCAATCGTTCGCAATACACTGGCTATCGTCGCCGGCTTTGTCATTGGTGGCGCTGTCAACATGGGTCTGATCACCCTCGGGCCACAGCTGATACCGCCACCTCAGGGTGCGGATCTTGCCACCATGGATGGGCTCAAGGCGGCCATGCCACTGTTTGAACCCAGGCATTTCATCACGCCGTTTGTTGCCCATGCACTGGGTACACTTGTCGGTGCACTGATCGCTGCCATGCTGGCGGCAAGCCACAAGATGCGATTTGCACTGGCCATTGGGGTGATCTTCCTTGCCGGTGGCATCACGATGGTGGTCCTGCTGCCATCACCGCTGTGGTTCAACCTGCTGGATCTGGGTGTTGCCTACCTGCCCATGGCCTGGATTGGTGGCAAGCTGGCGACCCGCAAGGGCTGATCGCATCCGCAGAGTTCATGACAAGGGCGTGTCTGCGCCGATCGCAGTCTTGCTGCTGATGATTACGGCGACCATGACCTCATGTCACATCGATCGGCAGAGTCCTGGATCAGCTAACTATGCGGCCTGGTCCAGGATCGATGGCGATGGCGTGTGGACTTACCTGGCGGAGGCTTCGGTTCAAAACACCTCACTGGCTGATCTGTTGCCCGATGATATCGATCAGTTCTGTCCGGCTTATGCGGTCTTGAGGCAGCCATCGAGGATCAGGTTCTGGGTCGCTCTGCTGTCAGCCATGGTGAAGCACGAGAGCAATTTCGATCCCGGGACCACCTATACCGAATCATCAATTCGTGACAGCAGTGGGCAGCCCGTTGTCAGCCGGGGCCTGCTGCAGCTCTCCTACGAGAGCGCCCGTCAGGCGCGATATGGCTGTGAGGTTGAATCCGAACAGGATCTGCACGACCCAGCCGTAAACCTGGCTTGCGGTGCCCGCATACTCGCCACCTGGGTCGACAATGACGGCCTGGTTGCCTCATCAGATCAAGGCAGGCTGGGCGGCGCTCGCTACTGGTCGACACTGTGGTCATCCAGAGACAGCCTGCCACAGATTCGCCGCTTCACGCAGAATCTGGCATTTTGCAGTCCCTGACTGGATCGCTGGATGGGTGTGTTGTGGATGACTCGCAGATGAACTGGGGGGCGTCTTCTAAAGTCGGGTGCCCCACGCTACACTCGATGACATGACACACGTACCCGCCTGTGATTACTGATGCATGCTACCATTTCGATGAAGAGGAAAACCGTGTCCCGAATTTGCGTCATGCTCGTGCTCTGCCTGTCTGGCCTGACCGCCTGCAGTACCACCTATCAGTACACCCGTCCCGAGCTGGTACCGGATCAGACACCGGCGACCATACTGCTGGCGGTTGATTTTCTCAGTATTCGTGATGATGTTGGTCAGCACTGGGATTTTGATGAGAACGCCCACGTCAGATCACTTAACCGGGCCGATGCCGGTCTGGTGGCACAGATTGAATCACACGGCTTTCTGCCGGCAGACAAGGCCCTGGTGAGCAGTGGTATCTGGTTGCACCCGGATCTGGCGGTAGATCATTACCGTAATGGCAAACAGCTGCCCGATCCCATTTATCCGCCATTCCTGATCGGCAATACCGGCATGTCCGAGGTGGCTGCCGAAGCGGTGGCCGACCTGTATCCTGTGCTGGCCCGGGAACTGGCCGACATCGAGGTGCGGCGGCAATGGCTGCGTGAGTTCAACCTGTTCAACTATCGCCAGCAGATGGCCGAAGTGATACCCGATGCCGATCATCTGCTGCTGATTGTGCAATACCACGACCCTTCGGTTTCGCTGATGAAGCGGCTTGGTCTGTTATTGCTTGGCGTAGGTGTCAGTCAGGCCAGTGATTACAGCTATGCCTCATTTGACCTGCAAAACCAGCGATCGGCATCATCGTTTGCCTATCTGATCGACAGCCGTGATGGTCAGCTGTTGTGGAAGAACCGGGTCAATCAGATCGATCTGAGTCAGGCCGGTTTCGACCGGCTGTTCGAGGGCTTCCCGGTGCGTGAGCCCGCCGTGCCTGCATCAACGCCTCACTGATGCCAATCATCCAGAGAATTTGAACCCGGAGACCGATATGAAATCGACAATCAGAACAATCGCCCTCATCCTCTGCCTGCTGGCATCCGTCACGGCGGGTGCCGAGAACAGCGTGGCAGCCCTGCACGATCAGATCAGACAGATGGTCTCGGCGCTCGAATCGGGCGATCGTGCAAAGATCAAGGACTTCATTCAAACCTATGCCACCCCGGTAGATCTTGAAGAACTGATGGAGGACGAGACCCTCGATCAGCTGACGGACGATTTCATCGGTGATAACCAGGCGTATCTCAAGCGACATCTCGAGGCTGCCCTGAACATGAGTCCCGTTATCAGTGACAACGGTACGGTCTATACCTTTGATGAAACATTCGATGGCAGTGACCGCATGGAACGTGATCTGGTGATGGTCTATTCAGCTGAAAAGCAGCGGTATTATCTCAACAATTGACAGGACCGCCAGTGATTCATGCGTGATTGAACAATCAGCAGAAACGCTTTGTTCAATGATGTCAGATTACCAAAGCACCAGATCATCCGACTCGCAAGTCTGCGTTCCAGGCGGCAAGCTGTCAGTCGAAACCATCAGCAAACAGGTTGTCCCACACGAATCGGTGCAGGGTACCAGTGTTTGTGACTGTTCCACCCCACTGTTCACTGATCAGGAGATACTTTTGATCCAGTAGCAGGCTTTTTCCGAAGGCGCCATCAGTTCCGGCTGTCTTCGGTAGCAGGCTCTGACTGGGTAACCAGGTATCCATTTGCTGGGTGTACAGGAAGACAGCTCCATCTGCGGGATGCATTGCGCTCGCGGTCACTGCTCCAATCGCGAGAGTCTGACCGTCGAACTGAAGCGTCTCACCGAATCGCTGCTCTGGCAACGGGTCTGTCGCCAGAATTTGCTGTGTTTCTGACCAGATTCCATCGATGGATTCGAATACATAGACTGATCCGGTGTTATCACCGTCAACATCGGTGAATTGCGCGGCAACCATGATGGTGTCTCCATCAATAGCCAGATCAGTGCCAAATCGATCTTCGAACTGACCATTCGACGCTTCTATTCGTCTGGTTTGCTGCCAGCTCGCGCCATCAAATTCAAACAGATACACAGCGCCACTGTCGATGGCGGCACCATCGGCCGTGTGTGCGCCCACGACCATTCGGTCTTGACTGCTCGCAAGACTGATGCCGAAGCGATCACCTGCCTGACCATCCGAGGCAGTGAGCTTGTCGACTTGTTGCCAGTTTCCGCCTGATTTCTCGAATACATAGAGGGCGCCCGCGTCTGCGTGATTGTTGTTTGTATCCGAGTAGGCCGAGACGATGAGTTGATTAGCCGCGATGACCATATCCCAGCCAAAATGATCGCCTGCGGCCCCATCAGATGCGGTCAGTTTACTATTCAGCACCCAGTGGCTGGCCACCTGTTCATACACATAGACAGCACCGGCCTGAATGCCCAGTTCGTTATCACGTTCAGAACTGACAATCAGCTGTCCCTCGTGAAAGAGAATCCTGTGACCAAATCGTTGAACAGTATGCGTGTCTGTCGGTGTAATTTTCTGAGTTTCGATAAGCTGGCCATTTGTCATTGAGTACAGATATACAGCACCGCTGGAAATGTCAGGGTTGTCATGATTTATGGCTGAGACGGCAAGTTGGTTCTCTGTGAGCGCCATGGCAAAGCCGAAACGGTCGGAAGCGGCACCATCGGATGGCACCAGAGAATCAATCAGTAATGGATTCTGGGTGACTGACTTGGCGGAATTGATGAGCCCGATGGCCAGATCTGCTGAATGGGTATCCGCCCGCGTGGGTTGAAATGAAAAAAGGCCAATCAGTAGCACAATGGCCTGAATAAACGGAAATATTGTTCTGTAGTGTTTCATAATCTGATCTCTTCATTGTCATGAATCGTGTGTCTTGTCAGTACTGACTGGATCACACTGTGATGCCCAAATTTGCGTTGTAAGGTGCTGAAAAAATTATAATTTATTGAAAAGATCAATTTGTTCGTTTTCTGATATGCAGAGGACGGATTAGATAAAACAGAGGACATTGGCATGGAACTGCTGCGGTTTCATGGTACTTGCAGCGCTGTGGTGAAAGTCGGTTCGTACTGCAACCTGTCGGAAAACTCAATCAGCATATCTCAAAGGTCTACTGTATCTGACTGCCTCTGCTAGACTGCAATCCGGTATCAACTGCACACGTGAAGGAACTGAACCATGATCAGGCAATTGCATGTAACACTGACTGTCGTGGTGGTCAGCCTGATACTGATGTTGCCCGTCAGCGGACACAGTCAGGCCGATCCGGTGTGGCTGAGGCAATGGAATCAAGCCTGGTCGGACAGGCCCGAAGTGCTGACATCCGAGGCAAGAATTGCAGCGCCGGATGAACCCGGTGATGCCATGATCCTGTCCGGTGAGGTTGTGAACCCTGATGGATCACCGGCTGGCGACGTGCTGGTGCACGCCTATCATCGGGATCGTGACGGTTTCGATTTCGGTCCGGGTGATGCAGCCACCCGCACCTGGCGTCTGCAGGGCTGGGCGCGCACATCCGAAGACGGCCGGTTCCGCTTTCATAGCATCCGCCCGGCGGTCGATCACATGGGTCGTGAGGCTGCCCATATGCATTTTACGCTGATCTCACCTGACTATGGGCGTCAATGGGCGCGCAAGGTCTATTTCGCAGACGATGCACTGGTCTCTGATCGCGAGCGAAAGCGCTCGGAAAAGGCCGGTGAGTTTGGCTGGGTGAGGGAGGTCAGCGTGGTCGATGGGGTTCAGACATTCGAGGTCAGATTCAGATTGAAACGTGATTCGGATTTCTGAAACTGATAGATATACGAGGCATCTGGCGAAGTACTAAAGTCGATTCATCAAACAGAGCGATGCAAGCTCCAGCAAGCTAGGATATTGAACCTGGCTCATTATTGTCAGTCAGAAAATCATGACACTACACTCAAGACCATAGAGTGCGCATGAATATTTTCTGGCTGATGTTGTTCGACAGCTGTCTACTGACCATGGCCCTGATCTCGTTACTGTGGGGTATGGTTGGCTTCTATCACCTGTTTAACCTGTTGTTCTACGGATTTTGCCTGACGCAACTGAACAACTTGATCGAGCGATCGAATTCAAGAATCCGGGGCACGTTTATTCACCAGACGCTCACATTACTCGGTCCGCTAATTCCAATTATCATGATCTTCTGGCTCAATCCTGAATTTATCTCATTGATCAGTAGCTGACACCAGGGCGCCACTCTGATACTGCTTCGGGGTCTGTCCGTAGTGCTCCTTGAATGACTTCGAGAATCGCGAGGCAGAGCTGAAACCACAGGTCTCGGCCACCAGGCCCACCTGCATGCCCTGCAGCAGTTTTTCGGCCGCGCGAGCCAGGCGATACTCCCTCAGTACCTGCGATGGGTTGCGGTCGGTCAGGGCCTTCAGCTTGCGCTGCAACTGACGCTCACTGACGGCCATCAGGTCGGCCAGGTCGGGTCGGCCAAACAGCGGGTTGTGGTAGTGATCGGCTATGGATGCCTGCAATTTGTCGATGAACTGCTGATCGCATGGATTGAGCTGATGCGGCAACTCACCCCGGGCAAGCTGTTCACCGGCCTGTTGCCTGAGGATGGCGCGGATCGCCAGCAGGTTATGGATGCGCTGGCGCAGTTCATCGGCATCGAATGGCTTGGTGAGGTATTCATCCACCTGCTCTCGCCAGCCCTGCATGCGGCTGTCCTTGTCGCCGCGAGCCGTCAGCAGGATGATCGGAATATGTGAGGTGGTGGCGTCCTCGCGCAAGGTCCGGCTCACCTCGAATCCGTCCATGCCCGGCATCATCACATCCGATACCACCAGATCGGGCATGTGCTGACGCGCCAGTTCTATTCCCTCGTGGCCATTGCCAGCCACAAGACAGTGATAGCTGTCCTCCAGTGACTGCCGAATGAAGTGCTGCATATCCCGGTTGTCTTCGATGATGAGCAGCGCTGGTTTCTCCTCGCTCATCTGACTGGGTTGAACCTGATCGTGAACTTGCGAATCAGTTGCTGCCGATGCATCGGGATCCAGCAAGGGCGTGATGCCCTCCGATGCAACGGTCGTCTCTGAGGCAGCTGCATCGACGTGTGGCAAGCACAGTCTGAACAGGCTGCCCCTTCCAGCTGCACTGTCCAGTGTGAGCTGACCCGACAGCGCCTCACTCATCTCCCTGGCCAGCGCCAGGCCGATACCGGTACCCGGTTCACTGGCATGTTCATCCAGCCGCACGAAGCGTTCAAAAATACGCTGACTGTTTTTCTCCGATATCCCGGGGCCGTTGTCTTCGACCTCGATCTGTACCTGGGAGCCTGATCGTCTGTATCGCACATCCACCTTGCCGTTTCCGGGCGTGTACTTGATGGCATTCGAGATCAGGTTGCCGACGATGGTCTCGAGTGAATCGGGCAGAACGGCGACAGAGAGTGCCTCATCACCATGCAGGCTCAGCTGGATGCCTTTGCGCTGAGCCAGCGATTCGAATGCACTGACCAGATAGCGCAATACGGTGCCCACATCCTGAATCACGGTCTGTGTCGATTCTTCGCGTTCCAGCCGGGCCAGGTTGAGCAACTGGTTCACCAGGTGCAGCATGCGCCGCGCATTGCGTCGGATCATCGACAACACGGTGCGATGCTGCGGATCGCTCGTCGTCTGCATCAGGCTTTCTGTCGGCCCCAGAATCAGTGTCAGCGGTGTTCGAAACTCGTGAGAGACATTGGCGAACATTTCGTTCTTGCGGGTCAGCAGCTCCTCGATGGTCTGCTTCTGTTCGGCCACTTCGCGAGTACGCATCGAGACTTCTTCTGCCAGATCTGCGGCTCGACGATTGGCGGCGCGAGTGCGCAGGTGAATGGTCAGCAACGTGAGTAATACCAGGCTGGCCACATACAGGCCGATAGCAAGCGGGCTGGCCCAGGGTGGCGGATACACCCGTACATTGAGATTGGCCCCGGCATTGCCCCAGTAACCGTCCTTGTTGGCCGCCTGGACTCTGAAGGTGTAATCACCGGCGGGCAGATTGGTGTAGCTGATGTGCCGCTTGTCGGCACCGACCTCGGTCCAGCCGGGATCAAAGCCATCCATGATATAGCGGTATCGATTGCGACCCGGGTCTGCGTAATGCAGTGCCGCGAACTCGATTCCGACGACGTAATCACGGTGACTGAGCTCGATGTCGCGAATGTACTCGATCGGTCCGGGCAATTGAAATCCGTCAGTCGACGGCTGGTCTGACTGGAATTCGTTGAACCGGCTGAAACCCGTCAGTACCACTTCAGGCGGTACGCGGTTGTCGTGGATATCGCCCGGGTAGAAGGCATTGAAGCCCTTGCGGCCACCAAAATAGAGTCGTCCATCGGCAGCCAGCCAGCTGACACCGCGGCTGAACACCTCACTTTGCAGGCCATCTCGGGCAGTGTATCGCTGCAGTGATTGCGAGGCCGGATCGAAGCGGATCAGCCCGCGGTTGGTGCTGACCCACAAATCGCCATTGCGGCCGGGCAGTATACCGGCCACCACCGAAACGGGCGTGTCGGCCTCACCGAGCGGGTACAAGGCCTGTAGCCTCCCTTCGCTGTCGAGCCAGGCCAGACCACGCCGTTCCACACCAACCCAGATATTGTCTTGCTCATCGATGTGAATGCTGTCCAGTGTGATTCCATCGATATCCGATTGCTGCGGGATCATCATCAGTTCACCGTCCCTGTCCAGTCGGGCCAGGCCGCGGCTGGTGGCAAACCACCGTCTTTCCTGACTATCCCGGGCACTGGCAATGAACGCAGCCGCCGCCAGGCTGTTGTCCGCTGTCGTTCGCTGTGTTGCCTCATCGGTCTCGAGATGATAGTCGTACAGACCGCGACTGGTACCGAGCAGCAGGCGGCCATCGGCCAGTTCGTTGACGAAATAAGTGCTGGTGGCGGGAAGGGTCTCACTGCCTGGCGAAACGATTCCTCGCTGCTCGTCGATTCGCTGCAATCCGCGTGATGTTGTCGCCCACAGCCTGCTCTGACTGTCCCTGAAAAAGGAGAAGGTCAGGCTCATCGGCGAGCTTTCAGTTGTTGCGGGCTCTGCGAAGACACGGCACAGACCAAGCCGCTGATTGTAGGCCACGACACCCTCGCGGGAGCCTGCCCAGGTGGTCCCATCACTGTCCTCGAACAGGGCGTAGATGACACGGCTCGGCAGGCAGCCGATGCCACTGGCGCTGTCGTCATGCAAGCCGAACTTCAGGCTGGCCAGATCAAGCCGGTTGACACCACCATTGAATGTGCCAATCCAGAGTGCGCCGGAATGATCGGTATGCAGTGACAGGATAACCGAGTCAGACAAGCCATTTTCAACCCCAGGCTGATAATGGAACTGCTGTACCATGCCACCGGCCTCGATGCGCATCAGACCATTGAACTGGGTGCCTATCCATGTGGAATCTTCATCCGAGCTGATCGCCAGGACATTGACTGCACCGATCTCGTTCATGTGTTCATACAGCTCATCGGCCGACTCGCGAAACAGCCCCACCGAGGTGCCGATCCAGAGTGAGCCGCCAGGATCGCGATGCAGGCTACGCACCATCGGTTGCCTGCCCTCGGTCAGCGGGATCAGCTCGAACACGCCATCGGTGTCAGTGGTGCGTGCCAGCCCCTGGTTGGTGGCAACCCAGATTGTCCCGTCATCACCGGCGATCAGATCCATGATACGGTTGCCGGGCAGACTGCTGCCCAGTGACGTATCCATGCTGAACCGTGTCTCGACCGAACCCGTTTCATCAAGCCGATACAGACCGTCACCGGTACCGATCCAGATTCGTTCGGCCACATCTTCGGTGATGGCGAGCACCGGTGGCAAAGTGCCATCAGCAGACTCATCGAACAGCGGTACAGAAACCATGTCATCAATGCTGTGGCGAAACAGGCCATTGCGGAACGTGCCGATCCACCGGCGGTCGCGGGAATCGACATGGATGCTGCGAATATTCGGAACCTGCCTTCTGGCCTTGACCGAATCAGGCAGCGGCATCGTCTTCATCCGGTAGCCGTCGTAACGGGCCAGTCCGTCCGATGTGCCAAACCAGATAAACCCGCGCTTGTCCTGACTGATGGTCCAGACCAGATTACCGGGCAGCCCGTCATCAACCCAGATCGAATCGAAACGTGCTGTGGAAGAGACGGTTGGGGTTGTGAACAGAAGACAGAACAGGACGGAGAATGCGGCAATCAGACGCAACCATCGATGGGTGTTCAGGCCGTCTGAGTCGTTCTCTGGTGTGGCATGATGGCGTGTTGTCCTCACGCCGGCAGTATAACAAGATTGTGGCCACCCCCTCACCATCGTGCGTGCTGCCCCCTGCGTCGAGAATCGATCGCTAGTTGTGCTGTTGCAATTCCCAGGTGCGGAACATCAGTCGGGCCAGTGTCTGAATGGTGGGTCGGGCCTCGTTGTTGAAGCTGTTGATTTTCAGGCGATTGCGAACCAGCAGCTCATAGCGTGGTATCAGTTCCAGATTCTCGATCCGGGTATTGCTGACGTCGCCGTCAATGAAAGTGATGACATGGCCGTCGGGGACCTCACCGTGATGCTGCCGCCAGACCTGATGGTGCAGAAATTCCCAGCAGTCGGGCTCGGCCACCTTGATCTTCAGGTGACTGCTGCCCGAAGCCCTTGCGATGGCACCGACCGGCATGTGATTGCTCGGTCGGTTGCCCTTCCTGAATGACCCGGCATTCAGGGATTGTTCGCCCTTGAGCCCCTTGTTCCAGGGCCGGCTTCCCTTGCTGAAGCGACCGCTCTGTGTGCTGTGCAATCCCCGCTCCTGACAGGCCGAACTGATGGCCTTGACCGATTTGCTGCAGCCGAAGCGGGTGTTGAAGGCTCTGGTCAGCGCCTGGCGGGACAGGTGCTGATTGCCCGCCAGGAACTCGACCATCTCGTCGTTGTAGAACCAGGCGGTCATGATCGCTGTGCCTCGAGTCCGTCCGGACCGGTAAGCCCAGGTACATTGCCCCGGATGCCAGATTCCTGCATGGCGATCTCGGCCTTCAGTACCAGGTTGGCGTTCATGATGATATTGCCGGAAATCTTGCTGATGGCCTTCGATCGTGCGATTTCCTCATTCAGGTCCTCGCCGATGAGCGCTTCGTCATTGAGCCGTTCCAGCTGGGCAAACAGGTGATGGTGAAGATCGGATAACTTGTCCTTCATGTGCGAGTCTCCTTGCGGTCAGCCAGTAGGTGTTTCAGCGCTGGAACATCAGCTGGCGACTGATGATGCAATCAACCTCGTTATGGGTCTTGGGGAAATAATGCACTTCTTCACCGTCGGGGGTGGTTTCGTAGGGAATCTCGGGGCAGGCGCCGTTGATCACCATGAAATAGAGAACACCATTGTGGAAACACGAAAACATGGGGTCGGAGTGTGGCGTCTGTCCACCGTGTGGACCTTCTGCCAGAGCGGTCAGTCCAAGGGTGATGCTGACTGCTGCAATGGCAGCCAATACGATGGTTCGTTTGTTTCTGTTGCGCTTCATGTCATCTCCTTGCGGTGATCGTTTGAGTTCATCCTAGGTAGCCAGGGCAGGGTGGTCAAGCCGATGTCCGAAAACAGCAAAAAACCGTCCTGTCATGACAAATATCGCGTACTTTCTTCAAATAATCAGACATTTCAGTTACTTGCAAAGTTCATGGACAGACATGACTTTCGGCAGGATTGCATTACTGTATGACGCACAGTATATTAGTACTGTGCAACACACAGTAAAGAGAACATGACCCACGATCCACAACAACAGACGGCCAAACTTTGCCTGGAGCTGCGACGCGGCACACTGGTGCTGGCCGTGATGTCACAGCTGCAGCAGGCCGAATACGCCTATTCCCTGCGTCAGAAATTGCTGCAACAGGGGCTGGATATCGAAGAAGGCACCCTGTATCCGCTGATACGGCGGCTGGAACAGCAGGGACTGCTGGACAGCCACTGGCAGGAAGCCAGCCCGCGCGCCAGGCGATACTACGCCCTGTCGGATAACGGCAGGCAGGTGCTGGAACGGCTGATCGAGGAATGGTCGCAGTTGAGCGGTGTCATGCAGGCACTGATCGAGAATGACGAGGTAAACGAATCATGAGTTTCAAGTACACAGAAAAAGTCAGGCAATACGTGCAGGCCGTGGGTCTGCAGCTGCCGGCCGAGCAACGGGCAGACATCGAACAGGAACTGACATCCGTGCTGCTGGATTCAATCGAGGCCAGGCAAACCGATGCCGAAATCGATGAGGCCACGGTCGATGATGTGCTTCGCGAGATGGGCCACCCGCTGCGTGTGGCTGAAGCCTACAAGGGCAACAAGCCGCTGTTTCCGGCCGAGCTGATGCCGCTGTACAAGATGACGCTGTGGGTGGTGATCCCGGCCATCGCACTGATGGTGATCATTGGTCCGGTCATTATCCAGCCCGGATGGGAATCGGCACCCGACCTGTTCAACTGGGCAGAGAAGATCTTTTCCGAGGTGCTCAAGGCCTTTGCCTACGTCACGCTTGCTTTCATGCTGGCCCAGTACTGGTGGGACGGCAAACCGGTACTGAGAAACTGGGACCCGAAAAACCTGACCGATTTCGAACTCGATAACGTGGTCAATCGCAACAACGCCATCACCGATATCGTCATCGATGTCATCGCACTGCTGCTCCTCAATGGCCTGCTGGTGTTGCCCTGGTTCATCAGCGAACACGTGAGTACACTGAGCTTCAAGCCGGAGCTGCACATTTATCTCTGGCCGATCAATATCGTCTTCATTGCCGATCTGCTGCTGAAAATCGTAATGCTGATCAAGGGCATGTGGCAGCGACACTGGCGCATGGTCGATATTGCCATCAACTTCGCGGCCATCGTCATTATCAGTCGCCTGCTCACCGAACGGCCACTGGTGGTCGAGCCGCTGCCGATACCGGGTGACCCGCGCCTGTCCGAATCGCTGATCATCGTCGAGACCATCGTGCTCACCCTGCTGCTACTGCTGTGCCTGTGGGATGCCGGCAAACAGGTCTGGGCACTGCGCAGGAACTGACCGCAACGGCAAGGACGTGCCCACAAAAAAAGCCGGTCAGATGACCGGCTTTTTCATGCTCTGCAATCAAATCACGCCTCGTTTTCTGCAGCGTATTCCTGATGATAGCGGGTGACGATCTCGATCTCGTTCTTCGAGCCGAGGAACACGGCCACGCGTTCATGCAGCGTTTGCGGTTCCACCTCCAGCAGGCGGATGAGGCCATTGGTGGACATGCCGCCAGCCTGTTCGACGATGAAGCTCATCGGGTTGGCCTCGTACAGCAGCCGCAAACGACCCAGCGATGAGGGATCACGCTGATCGCGCGGGTAGATGAAAATGCCACCACGGGTCAGCAGGCGGTGCACATCGGCCACCATCGAGGCCACCCAGCGCATGTTGAAATTCTTGCCGCGAGGACCGGTTTCACCGGCCAGCAGCTCATCCACGTAGCGCTTCATCGGCGGGTACCAGTGTCGCTGGTAGGACATGTTGATGGCGTATTCCTGCGTGTCCTCGGGAATCGTCATGCCCTTCTTGGTGAGCATGAAGGTGCCCAGCTCCTTGTGCAGCGTGAAGGCATCAACGCCGTGCCCCATGGTCAGCACCATCTGTGTGGATGGGCCGTACACGGTGTACCCGGCCATCACCTGCTTGTAGCCCGGCTGCAGGAACGACTGCTCGGTGACATCCTGGTTGTCGCCGACGTGTTCCAGCACCGAGAAGATGGTGCCGACGGAGATGTTGACGTCAATATTCGATGACCCGTCCAGCGGATCGAACACCAGCAGGTACTTGCCACGCGGGTACTGCTTGGGAATGGAATAGGGCTCATCCATTTCTTCCGAGGCCAGGCCGGCCAGGTGCCCGCCCCATTCGGTGGCATCGAGCAGGATCTCGTTCGACAGGATGTCGAGCTTTTTCTGAACCTCGCCCTGCACATTGGTGCTGTCGGCGCTGCCCAGGATATTGCCCAGGGCACCCTTGTTGACATAGGCCGAGATGGCCTTGCAGGCGCGCGCCACCACCTCGACCAGCAGTCGCAGGTCATCGTCAATGATCTTCTTGTCGCGTTGCTGTTCGATCAGGTATCGGGTCAGCGGTATTCGTGAATGCATGCGGGCGTCCTCAGTCCTTCAGGTGCGTATCAAAATAGGTGGCGATGGATGAAAACACATGGGTCTGACGTGCCTGGCCGGCGAGGCGATGCTTGCCGCCGGGGTAGGCCATGGTGTCAAACAGAATGACTTCATCCTGCAGTTTCTTGTACAGCTTGGTGGTGTGCTCGAACAGCACGTTGTCATCGGCCATGCCGTGGATCAGCAGCAGTGGCGACTTCAGCTGATGGGCATAGGTGAGTACATCCGAATCGCGGTAACCGTCCTCGTTCAGCTGGGGCCGGTTCATGTAGCGCTCGGTGTAGTGCGTGTCGTACAGGTGCCAGTCGGTCACCGGGGCCACCGAGGCACCGGCCGCGAACACATCCGGGTGCTGCATCAGGGCCATCAGCGTCATGTAGCCGCCATAGCTCCAGCCGAAGATGCCGATATTGTCGCCGTCGACATAATCCAGCGACTTCAGGTAATCGACACCCACCAGCTGATCCACCACTTCAACCCCGCCCATGTGCTCATAGATCGGGTTTTCGAACGCCGTGCCACGACGCTTGGAGCCGCGATTGTCGAGCGAGAACACAATGTAGCCCTGCTGCACCATGTACTGCTGGAACAGGCTGTGGCGTGACCATTGCTTGTTGACCACCTGCACACCGGGTCCACCGTAGGTGTAGATCATGACCGGGTGTTTCCTGCTGTCATCGAAATCCGGCGGTGTCAGCATGCGGTAATGCAGGGTCTGGCCATCCTCGGCCTTGAGTGTACCGAAGCGGTAGGACTGGTGTGTGTCGGCATAGGGATGATAGGGGTGGTTCTCGTCCAGTTTGTTTTCCAGCAGCCAGGTAATGTGCTCTCCGCTGGCACGGTGCAGCGAGGCCTGTGGCGGCTGGTCAGTGCTGGAAAAATCATCGATGTAGATACTGGCATTGGCGTTCATGGTGATGGAGTGGCTGCCTTCGCCCTCGCTGATCTGATTCACACTGCCCGGGCGTCTGGTGTCCAGCAGCTGGCTGAACAGATGCCGTTCCAGTACAGATTTGGCGGTGGCGGTGAAATAGATCAGGTTGTTGGCTTCGTCAATGCCTTCCACCTCGTCCACCTGCCAGTCACCTTCGGTCAGGCGTCGAATCAGCTTGCCGTTCAGGTCATACAGGTACAGGTGGTTGTAGCCGTCGCGCTCCGATGCCCAGACCAGGGCATCCTGTTGCTTCAGAAAACGCAGGCCGTGATTCAGATTGATCCAGGTGTCGCTGGTCTCGGTCAGCAGGCTGCGCTGCGACATGTCCTCGAGCTTCACTACCTTCAGTTCCAGTGACTGCTGGTTGCGGCTCTGCAACTGGTACGACAGGTGCTGGCTGTCCGGCAACCACTTGACGCGCGGCACGTAGATATCGGTCTCGCTGCCCAGGCCCACCCAGCGGGTCTTGCGATCGGCCAGGCTCACCACACCCAGTTTCATGGTGACATTGTTCTCGCCGGTGTAGGGGTAGCGCTGCTCCACCACACGGAACTCGTCGGCATAGATTTCGTAGCGACGCGTGATGCTGACGGGTGACTCATCGACACGGAAATAGGCGATCTGGCTCTCGTCCGGCGACCACCAGAAACCGGTGTCGCGGTCCATCTCTTCCTGTGCCACAAACTCGGCCATGCCGTTCTTGATGTGATCACGGCCGTCGGTGGTCAGCTGGATTTCCTCCAGCGTGGCGATGTTGACGGCATAGAGGTTCTGGTCGCGCACAAAGGCGACGTAATTGCCCTTGGGCGAAAAGTGCGGGTCGGTGTCGAACGATTCACTGAAAGTCAGCTGCTTGACGGCCTCACCGCGCGGTTTGGTCAGGTCGAAGTGAAACAGGTTGCCGCCCAGCGGGAACAGCAGGGCCGATCCGTCCCTGGCGAAGACATAATCGACAATACCCTTCTGACCGGAGATACGCTGGCGCTCGCGGCGTGCCTTTTCCTCTTCAGACAGCTCTCCCTCGTCGGGCAGCAGTACCAGGGAATCGACCAGCATGCGCAGCTCGCCCGATTCGATATTGTATTCCCACAGGTCGATCTGATTGCGGTCAGTTTCCTTGCCACGCAGGAAGGTGGCGCGCTTGCCATCAGGCGACAGCGCCGGCTTGCTCAGCGTCGCACCGTTCAGGGACGGGCTGGCATAAATGCGTTCCAGTGACAGGTTCTCGGCATTGGTCGACGTCATCATCATCAGGGTTACCAGTGTGGTGATTACAAGGCGTTTCATCGGTTTTCTCTCATCTCGCTGCAACGGTGCCCGCGAGGGCCGGGGTATTCTACACGAACAGACCAATCAGGTCGCGTCAGGGGCAGGCGATGTGATCCACTTGTCGTCTCGCCCGCAGTGGAGAGACCTGTACTCAAGGGTGCACCTGGTTCAACTGGCAACTGAAGGAGAATGACAGAGTCACGGTCTCAGTTCTGGCGAGGGAATACAGTGAGCCCGAAAACTTGCCTCGACCACTCACAGCTCCCTCGACTGCGCTCGGGACGACAATACCGATCATCGTTACCGTGCAGGTGGGTGTGCGATCAAAAAACGCAGCGTACATTGGTACGTGAGCCGATCATTAAACAGAGGCTCGGGCTGGAAGTCGTTCAGAACGTCAGACCGATCGTCGTTCCCGCGCAGGCGGGAACCCATCTTGAACTTGAAAATGGATCCCCGCATTCGCGAGGATGACAGCGAGGTTTTCGTCATGATGTGGCTGGAATTCGCTCACGTGCGGTCAGGCAAGGCGGGGGTGCGATCAAACAGCGCAGCGTACATTGGTACGTGAGCCGATCATTAAACAGAGGCTCGGGCTGGAAGTCGTTCAGAACGTCAGACCGATCGTCGTTCCCGCGCAGGCGGGAACCCATCTTGAACTTGAAAATGGATCCCCGCATTCGCGAGGATGACAGCTTAGGGGATCGAGCACGGTCAGGATCGAGTTGTGTATTCGGGACATTACCTCGACTACTCACAGGTCCCTCGACTGCACTCGGGACGACAGATGGACTGTCATCCCGACAGAGCTCAGCGACGAGGGATCTGGGAGACCGTGCCCTTCAGACCAGATCCCTCACGTTCGTTCGGGATCACAAGGGTGTGGTTTGGTTCAGAACAATTCCCCGGGCTGGAATTCGCTCAGGTGCTGCAAGTCAAGGCGGGTGCTTTCTGAGCAAGCGCAAGTCTCTGACACGGCTGACGTTCGTTCAGGATGTGCCAGACAAGGCGGGGGTGCGATCAAAAAGCGCAGCGTACATCGGTACGTGAGCATTTTTTATCGTGCGCCCAACGCAGTATGGTGCTTCCTGAGTAGAACGTCAGGTTAGTTGCGCCAGAAGACGGGTGAGAGCAGTACCATTATTGTGAACAGCTCAAGCCGCCCCATGATCATCGCCAGGCTCAGCACCCACTTCGCGGCCGGTGCCAGGTCGGCGTAGTGCGCGCCGGCTTCGCCCAGTGCCGGGCCCAGGTTGTTGAGGCAGGACAGCACGGCAGAGACGGCGGTGACCAGATCGATGCCGAAGGCCGTCAGCACCAGCGACATCACCATGAAGCAGAACACGTAGAGCGAGAAGAAGCCCCAGACGGCCTGAATCACCTTTTCCGGCGCGCTGCGCTGGCCCAGCTTGACGGTCACCATCGAGTTGGGGTGCACCAGCCGGGTAATCTCGCGAATGCCCTGCTTGAACAGCAGCTGGATGCGAACCACTTTCATGCCGCCTCCGGTGGAGCCGGCGCAGGCACCGACGCAGCTGAGCAACAGCAGCATCAGCGGCAGCGACCCGGGCCACAGGTAGAAAACTGTCGGTGGCAAAGCCGGTGGTGGTGCCGATCGAGATCACCTGGAACATGCCGTAGCGCAACGACTCGAGAAAGCCGTCGTAAGTGTCGGTGATGAACAGGAACAGGGTGCAGATGATTGTGGCGAATGCCAGGATACCGATATAGGCCTTGAGCTCCGGATCACCCAGATAGGGGTTGATGGTGGCGCGGCGCCAGGCAACGAAGTGCAGGGCGTAATTGATGCCCGACAGAAACATGAACAGCATGCAGATGCTCTCGATCACGGCACTGTCGTAAAAGCCGATGCTGGCATCGTGCGTGGAGAAGCCGCCGATGGCCACGGTTGAGAAGGCATGGCCGATGGCATCGAGACCCTTCATGCCGGCCATCCAGTAGGCGGCGGCGCAGACGATGGTCAGCGTCAGGTACAGGTACCACAGCGCCTTGGCCGTCTCGGCGATGCGCGGGGTCAGCTTGCTGTCCTTCATCGGGCCGGGCGTCTCGGCTCGATACAGTTGCATGCCACCGATGCGCAGCATCGGCAGAATGGCCACGGCCAGTACGATAATGCCCATGCCGCCCAGCCATTGCAGCTGCTGCCGGTAATACAGGAAGCCCGGTTGTAGGCTGTCGATATTGGTCAGCACCGTGGCGCCGGTGGTGGTCAGCCCCGACATGGCTTCGAACACCGAATCGGTCAGCGACATGTTCATTGCGGCCGACATGAAAAACGGCACCGCACTGCACAGCCCCAGTACCAGCCAGCAGGCCACCACCACAATGAAGCCGTCCTTGATGCGCAATTCGCGCCGCACATGACGCACCGGATACCAGCACAGCGCACCGAGCACAATCAGGCTCAGCGAGCCTTCGAGAAACACCTTCCAGGAGCTGTCGCCATAAATCAGGCTCACCAGCACCGGCGGCACCATGGTGAGGCTCGAGAGCACCAGCAGAATACCGACGATGCGCTGAATGGAGGCAAACTGCATTCTCTAGCCTCCGTGCCCTGTCAGGGTGATAATTTCGGGTGCAGGCCTGATCTCATTTGCAGGAAAAATCCCCCTCAATCCCCCTTTGCCAAAGGGGGAGGTAATCATGTCGCCTGAGGATGATCTGAAAAGCCTCCCTTTCCCAAAGCGGGAGGTAGACCCATGAACAACCGCAGAACGTATAAGACTCACCTGCGAATCAGGGGAGGCAGTGCTGCTCGGCATTGTTCGTGAAAGCCTCAGGTGTTCACGGTGGGAAGGGGCGCTGATATGATTCGAAGGCCCTGAAAGCCTCCCTTTCCCAAAGGGAGGTTTGGAGGGATTTGCCCTAGATCTTGCGATCCAGAAAGCTGAAAGCGGCAACGCGGATACACCAGAGAGATTCCCGCGCAGGCAGAAACCCACCCTGATATTGTCAGGCCGGGACTCGGCGGGTGATTGGCAGTCAATGTCTGCAGTCATCATCAGGTCGGACTCAGATAAAGGTGGCGTCAACCTGGAACAGGCTTTCCACTTCCGACAGGCGCTTCTTGTCCAGCACCAGCAGAATGACGTGGTCTTCGCTTTCCACCAGCGTGTCGTGATGGGCAATGATCAGGTCGTTGCCGCGCACGATGCCGGCAATGGTGACATCGGCCGGCAGAGGAATTTCCTCGATGGCCCGGCCCACGACCTGAGAGGTGCGGGCATCGCCCAGCGCCACCGCCTCGATGGCCTCGGCCGCGCCACTTCGCAGTGCGTGCACGCGCACCATGTGACCCCGGCGAATGTGCGCCAGCAGGGCACCGATGGTGATCGATTGTGGCGAGACGGCGATATCCAGATTGCCGCCCTCCATCAGGTTCACATAGGCGGCGCGGTTGATCAGCGAGATTACCTTCTTGGCGCCCAGACGCTTGGCCAGCATGGACGACAGCACGTTGGCCTCATCGTCGTTGGTGAGGGCGCAGTAAATATCGGTCTGGTCGATGTTCTCTTCGCGCAACAGGTCCGCGTCGGCGCAGTCGCCAACCAGCACGATGCTGGAATCCAGTGTCTCGGCTATCTCGCGGGCGCGAACCGGGCTTCGCTCCAGGATCTTCACCCGGTAGCGCTCCTCCAGCCGGGCTGCCAGACTGGCACCAATGTTGCCGCCGCCGGCCAGCACCACGCGCCTGGCTGGCTTGTCGAGCTTGCGCAGTTCGGTCATCACGGTGCGAATATGGCCCTGTGCCGCCAGGAAGAACACGATGTCTCCTGCCAGCAGCTCAGTGCCGCCGTTGGGAATGATGGCCTTGTCCTCGCGAAAGATGGCGGCGACGCGAATTTCGATATCGTCCGGTAGCAGGGATTTGAGTTCGCTGATCTTGTGACCGGTGAGCGCCCCGCCCTTGACTGTTCTCACCGCCACCAGCTGGGCGCGGCCGTCGGCAAAATCCAGCACCTGCAGCGCGCCGGGGTATTCGATCAGGCGCTGCACGTGTTCGGTCACCAGCGTTTCCGGGCTGATCAGCACGTCCACGGGGCAATGCTCGTGACCAAAGAATTCGGGGTAGTCCAGGTATTCGCCGGCGCGCACGCGGGCGATCTTGGTGGGGGTGTGGAAAATGGTGTAGGCCACCTGACAGGCCACCATGTTGATCTCGTCCGATGAAGTCAGCGCGATGATCATGTCGGCATCTTCGGCACCGGCACGGGTAAGTACCGTCGGATGCGAGGCGTTACCGTGAACGCCGCGAATGTCGAGCTTGTCCTGCAGCTCGCGCAGGTGCTCCAGGTTGTGTTCCACCACCGTGATGTCGTTTTCCTCACGGGCCAGACTGGCCGCCATCGAGGATCCCACCTGACCTGCACCGAGAATGATTATCTTCATCAGTCCTGCTCGTTCAGCTTCTTCGGATCAACATCCAGTGCGCGCAGTTTGCGATACAGGTGGGTTCGTTCCATGCCGGCGGCCTGCGCCAGCTTGCCGACACTGCCACTGACTTCACGCAGCTTCTCCACCAGGTAGGCGCGCTCGAACTGCTCGCGTGCCTCACGCAGCGGCAGGGCATAATCGATACCTGAAACCGCCTGAGTGACCGGCGTACTGCTACTGCCCAGCACCTGCTTCACTTCCACCTCGTCAATCTCGCCGCTGCCAAGAATCAGCAGCCGCTGCACCAGATTCTTCAGCTCGCGCACATTGCCCGGCCAGGGATGGTTGCGCAGCGTGTTCTGTGCCGACACCGTGAACGGCCGGTAATCCAGATTCTCGCGTCCGGGGAAATATTCGCTGTAGAAACGCAGCAGCTCGGGCACATCTTCCGGTCGTTCCCTCAGCGGTGGTATCAGCAGCGGGATCACATTCAGCTTGTAGAACAGCTCCTTGCGGAAATTGCCCTCGGCCATCTCTTCCTCGAGATTCTTGCGAGAGGAGGCGATGACGCGCACGTCGAATGAGATGGCTTCGCTGCCGCCGACGCGGCGAATCGACCCGCTGTCCAGCGCCGCCGACAGCCGGGTCTGCATGTCATCATCCATGTCGGCCACTTCGTCAAGAAACAGCGTGCCGCCATCGGCCTGTTCCAGCAGCCCGTAGGTAATCTCGTCGCCTTCCTCGCTGCCAAACAGTTCCTTGCCAACGTTCTCGGCCGCAATCGAGCCGAACTTGATGTCGACAAACGGCCCTTCGCGCCGCTGGCTGCGGGTGTGGATGTACTGGGCCAGCGTGGCCTTGCCAACACCGGCCTCGCCACTGATCAGCACCCAGGTGTCATGCTGGGCCAGTCGCTCGATGGTATCGTGCAGCTGCCGCATGGCCGGGCTGACGCCGATCGGCTCCTGCGGTGCAGAAAGTTTCTTCTTCAGGCCAATGTTCTCGCGCAGCAGCGAGCCGGCCTCGAGCGCACGTTGCACCGTCAGCAGCAGCTTGGCCAGGGAAATGGGTTTTTCGATAAAGTCGTAGGCGCCGAGCTTGGTGGCCTCCACAGCGGTTTCCACCGAGCCGTGGCCCGACATCATGATCACCTGGAACGGCAGCCCGCCCTCGGACCACTCGCGCAACAGTGAAATGCCATCGGTGCCCGGCATCCAGATATCCAGCAGTGCCAGATCGATCTTGCCTGCCTTGCGCATCTCGCGGGCGGCATCGGCATTCTCGGCGATGGAGACCTTATACCCCTCGTCCTGAAGGATTTCCTGCACCAACTGGCGGATATCCGGCTCGTCATCGACGACCAGAATGCTTGGTGATCCCATATGATGTATTTTTACAACAAGTCAAAGTCGCATTATAGAAGCTGCACTGGGTACGTCCAGTGCCAATCGCTTCATCCGTGACGCGGCCATGCCTTCGACCAGAGCTACATTCGTCACGCTTAACAGGTTAAACAGAATGCCAGTCTGTCATCCTCGCGCAGGCGGGGATCCATTTTTCAAGATCAAGATGGGTTCCCGCCTGCGCGGGAACGACGGTGTCGCTCTCTCTGGCACTGTCGCGGCGTCATCGGTCCACCTCCCCCTTTCCCAAAGGGGGACCGAGGGGGATTTCCCCGAACCCGGCACAATCCCGACAGCAACCCCGACACACCGCACACATTCAACACAACCCCGTCAAAACCGGCAAATTTTTCACAACATTTTCAAGCAACCGCTGTAAGATGACCCGCGCCTGGCCAGAATACGGCCAAAAATGCGACGTAGCCTGCTGAAATGTGCCTCCAAACGTGGTGCAATCGCCGGCACTCGATAAATCCTATGTGGGGAGAGACATGAAACAACGAATTCTCTGGATTGTGATCCTGATGGTCGCCAGCACTGCCTTTGCCGGTACACCGCCGCTGGATCCGGTGCTGACCACCTATGAAAACGGCTTCAGCGGAGCGGTCCAGGCCAAGCCAGCCGGTGATGGCAGCGGGCGATTGTTTGTGGTGGAACAGGGCGGTGATATCGAGGTCATCGATAACATGGGCAATGCCCTTGCAACACCCTTTCTTGACATCACATCACTGGTTTCCGGTGGCAGCGAGCAGGGTCTGCTTGGTGTTGCATTCCATCCCGATTACAGCAACAACGGGTTTTTCTACGTCAACTACACCAACAATTCCGGCGATACCGTCATTGCCCGCTACACCGTCAGTGCTGGCGATGCCAATATCGCCAACCCGGCATCTGCCCTGATCATCCTGACCATTGATCAGGATTTCTCAAACCACAATGCCGGTGACCTGGAATTCGGCCCTGACGGCTATCTTTATATTCCGATGGGCGATGGTGGTGATGGTAATGATCCCTGCAACCGGGGCCAGACCATCGATCCGAACGACCTGGCCAGCGGTGGCGCTTGCGCCCCCGATGCCAGTTTTGGCGGCAATGATGATTCCAGGGCATTGCTGGGCGCCTTGCTGCGTATTGATGTCGACAACCCCGGAATGAATGTGGGCGATGCCTGCGCCGAAGGCGTCAACTACGGTATCCCGGCAGACAATCCGTTCAGCGATGCCAACCCCGATTGCGGCGAGATTTTTGCCTATGGCCTGCGCAACCCGTTTCGATTCAGCTTCGACCGTCAGACCGGTGACATCTTCATGGGGGATGTCGGGCAGGGCGCGCGTGAGGAAGTCGATTTCATGGCAGCTGGATCCAGTGGTCAGAACTTCGGATGGCGTTGCCGTGAGGGCTTTATCGCCACACCGGGCATCACCTGCACTGCACCGGGCGCTGTGGATCCCATACTGGACTACCCGCGATCCGGCGGCCGTTGCTCGGTAATCGGTGGCTACCGATACCGTGGGCCCGAGTTTACCTGGACAGGCACCTACATATACGCCGACTTCTGTGCAGGTGAGCTATATTACAGCGTATTCGATGGTGCCAATTGGTCCACCTTCGACCTGCTGGCCGATGCGTTCACCAACATTCGCGGGTTTGCCGAGGACGAGGATGGCAATATTTACTATGTCAGTTCCAATGCCGTGGTACAGATTTCTGATGGAAATTTCTTGGCTTCATTCATCTTTGATGACGGCTTCGAGGATTGAACGACAGAACACCGATAATGATTTGAAGGTAATACATGTATTTACCAAGGCCCTGCACATCGCAGGGTCTTTTTTTGTGTCTGTATCAGTAGATTGATCAGTCAGATTTGATCTGATTGGAGTACACAATTCTGAATCAGTTATTAATCCTGCAGTTTGCAAACCAAACCAATCTGCCGCGTCTCATCCAGCGACACCCTGCGGCTCATTTTCAAATCCATTGTCTGAAATTCTCATGCTTTGAGAACCTCTTCAATTAGGATCTGTTTCATGGTTCGAATGAGTACTGTTGTGACTGAATTAGTGTCAATCGAGGCGCGATGAGTGAGTTTTGGTTTTTCCAAATAAGCGAAGTGCAACACTGAGTGGCGCGAATTCAGACTCAACCCAGAGGGACGTCCTCATGCTTCAAATAAGATGTGTTTGAGTTCATGGTTGGACTTTCTTTCAGTCGGTATTGAAGTGAATCCGAATAGACCGGCTTCGGCAAAACTTATTCGAATCATGTGAACAGATCCTTAAATAAATCATTCAAGAATGACAGCTGAAGAACAAGAATCGAGCGAATATACATGACACAGCAATCAAGCATTGATCCACACAAGCAAACCCGCTATCATCCGGCCCCGTTGGGAGACGGTGCGTTACCCTCCCGATCACCCGCCAGGCGACAGAGGTGGTGCTCGCCGCCTGTACAAATGCCGGAGCCTCAAACACCCGAAAACCTTAGACACGAGTAACAGGGAAAATCCATCGTTCTGACACAAGGCAGTAACTTGCCTGTGCGACCCTGCGTGTCCGAAATCTGTCCACAAGGCAGAAAAAGCCCGGAATCGACACCCCGGCAAACAACAATCGACACATTTTGCATTTTTCCGTGATCGCTTCCAGATCGCGTTTGCGATAAAGCGTACGGGTAACACATTTTTGATTACTGGTAACAATGATGAAAACGACACTCAAGCACCTTTCTCTCATCACATTCCTTGCTCTGGCTATCGCGACTGGCACTGCCTGGGGGCAGGGCTTTGCGGTTCCTGTCGGCAGCTCGGGAGGCTCCAGCAAGCCAGATGAAACCAACGGCAAGCCGGGCTCGCTGGGCGGTTCTGGCAATGCTGGTTTTGCACAAACCCGACTCAGTTCCAGTGATGGCCGTTTTACGCTTGGCTTCAAGCGCGAAGAGGGCGTGCGATACAGAATAGTCGAGCTCACGGCAGACCGAAGTCGCAAGGAGTACCCTGCATTTGGTCGTGGTGAAGTTTCATTCTACAAGCCCAGAAACGGACGATATCAGTACATGCTGGAAGCCTGTCGGGCCGGCAATAACATCGGCATACCTGGTACAAGACCGCCGCTGAACTGTGTTTCAGAGGGCAGTGCTGCAATGGTGGAGATCAACCTGGCGTCCAGTGTCGGACGAGATGTCTGTGGCCCCGGCGACAGCTGCGGTGGTGTTGATCAGCTGCAACCCGGTCAGTGGTGGAACCCGGCCAAGGAAGGGCACGGCTGGGACCTTTACTGGGTGAACGATCTTAGTTCCAACGCGACCGGCTCAAATCCCTATGAGCTGACTGTCTTTTGGTATACCTATCGGGAAGAGAGTGTTGGTTATAAGGGTTCCAATTGGAAACCAGCATGGCTCAAGGGAAATCTTCAGGAGCAGAACGGAAACTACACGGGTGATCTGCATTACTGTCAGAAGATTAACAACGTTGTTGACTGTGAAACCTCAAATTCCGATGCTGGTGAGCTCACCATCACTTTTTCAGCTAGTAATACTGTCGCAACATTCGATTGGACACTGGATAATGTTAAGTTCCCAGGATTTCCTGCATCAGGAACTGATTCTGTCGAATTTTTCGGAGATTCACTGCCTAGTACTGCGCCAGGACCATACTCTCATTTCAATGGAATCTGGAATAATCGCATCAACTCGACAATATTGAATGATGATTTTCATTATTCAGAGTTCATGCGCGATGATTACTGGTCAGCAGTGTTCTCCTTTTATGATGATGCTGGGCTGCCAGTTTGGGTGAAGAGCGAGCAACATACGTCCTACATCACACCCGCTTTTAAATTTGGCGTTACTCAGTATGTAACCGAAGGCTATTCTCCTGCATGGAACAAGCCTGCCAACTACACACTGAGTAACTTTCAGGTTGCAAGCGGTGGATTTTTCAGACAATTTTTCGATGTTAACGATGGCGATGTCTACAGCGCGCTCTACCTTCCGTCTTCACGTCCCGGGTCTCTTTATCTGGGTTCATCCAGCAATTACCTGCCACTTGAACGACAAACGGGTGTCTCAGCGATTTGGTTTGATGTAAATGGCGATCCAACTGCAACACATTGTTCAACCTATGTACACGGTAGTTGTGATCTGAACATTGGCTGGTCACTGGATAATGATGCTACGGCGAGTGTATATGACAATGGAACCGTCTCAACACTGGTGACAACAACAACTGAGACCACACAAGGGTATGTGTATGCACCACTCGTTGATGATAAGAGCCACCATTTCACACTGCATGCAGGAACTAGCGCAACCGGTGACTTATTGGCCCAATCTGCAACAATTCGTATCAGCAGTGATGTCATTTCGCCGACTCTGAATTCAGTCACCATAGAAGAAGGTAACGGGTTTGGTGGTCAGGGTTCACCTGCGCCCGGTCAGTTTGGTATCAGCTGGACCTGGTCAGGTGAGGGCACAACATACTTCGAGCTTGAGTATCGCTATGGTGTAAAAGGTAATTGGGTGCCGCTCAGTACAGTCAATGTGTTCCAGGCAGACACTAGCTCCAGCATCATCGATACACCAGTACAAAATTCTGATTACCATTTCTACCGTAGTCCGTTCGTGTAACGCGTCTGAGTGCACCAGCTGGTGGACGAGCCCTGGAGACACCTTGTCAACGACAACGTTGTATGTGACAGCTGCAGTGGCAGAACACGTCGTCGATAATAACCTGGCTCAATGTATCCAGGGGGCAGTCAATGACCCAGACACAACGCCTGTCACACAGGTTACATTGCTGAAGTGTGTAGGGACTCAGGGAATACAAAACCTGGACGGCCTGGAAGTATTTACATCAGTGGAACATCTCGCCTTCGCTTCTATCAGTTTTGCGGATATCGATGCACTGGCCTGTACGACTGTCGATCAATTCAACAATACCGTCAGTTGCTACCCCAATCTGACGCGGATTGAGCTTGAACAGTCAACAATCACTGATCTAACCCCGATGGCCAGTGTCACCGCACTGGAGTGGCTGGAGCTGAATGGTTCAACGCTAACCAGTCTGGTACCGATCACCTCATTGCCTAATTTGTCTGTTCTGCAATTGGAAGATGCTTTTGTCACAACGCTTGGTAACTGGGCAGGATCGTCTCTGGAAGCACTGCATGCCAAAGGATCAAATCTGACTGATCTGTCGGCATTTTCAGGTGCCAGCAGTCTGCGCTTCATTGATGTGTTCGATGCACCGATCTCAACCCTGGACCACATCACTGTCGCACACATGCCTGCTCTGGAAGAACTGACCGTCAAGGGCATGTTTGGTTTGAGTCTCACACCGATCGCGAGCGCCTCGAATCTGAAGGTGCTGAACTTGTCCGAAAACCAGAACACCAGTCATGGCTATATTTCGCCTCTTAATAATCTGGAATCGCTGGTTCTGGACCCTAATGTCTCCAATATCGACTTTGTGTCGGGTAAGAACCTGTCGCAGCTACATATCAATGGTGTGTTGAGTGGCATTGGCAGCCTGAACGCGCTGGCCGATCAGTACCTGATGGCCAATCTGGATCTAACCGGTGTGGCAAGCGGCGTGAGTCTCGCCCCCATAATGGATATGCTGGCCGGCCACTACAACATCGGTGGTTTGCAACTCAATATAGACCTGAGCGGGGCCGATTGTTCAGAACAGCAGCAACTGCAGGACGTGTTGGCCAGCTACGGCCATCAGTACAGCTACGATCCTCTGGGCTGTGTCGTGCCCGGGCCGACCGTGACGGGTATTAATAAGGTGACCAACCTGGGCTATACCTGGCAAAGCCCTGGACAGGATGAAAATCTGATTTTGACCTGGTCTTATCCCGAAGACCAGTTCACCACCACCGCCGGCGACATCAGCTCATTCAACATTCAACCCGTGATGTCATCAAGCACGATAGAGAATGTGTCTGTCACCAATGGTTGGCAATCATCCTGGACCAGTATGGTCATCGACAATGCAGCATACCCAGGTGCTGCCTATCGGGTTCAGGCTTGTATCGGGTCAAACTGTGGCGAATGGGTCACTACCGATCTGACGTTCGTTGGTACTGCAGACTTTCCTGCACCAGTCTGGCAACCCGGTGCGGCAATCAATCAAACTGACAACCCGGCATTTGCATTGGCATGGACTGAAGTCAATCACAGTGATGTTGATTACTATGAAGTCATGGAGCTGATCAATAATTTCGATGATTATTATCACGGTAACTCTGTAAATGAGCTTCACGTCAGCGGTCAAATCTTCTATACCGAGAACACATCCATTCAGTTCGAGCGAACCCTGAAAAAGCACAGCAGCGATCCTGCGGGAAATCAGGAGACTGCACGCTATTACAGGTACATCGTCCGGGCATGTAGTCGCGATACGGTCGCCACAGACCCCTGTGGTCAATGGAGCACGATTCAGTCCGTCACGCTTCGTTATGATAATGATCGTCCGAAAAAGGTAACCAATCTTGAATGGGTCGAAGTCACAGGGTCTGGGTTCCAGTTACGTTGGGACTACAACATCATCAACTTCCAGGATCCAGAGAAAAAACCGGATTTCTTCTTCTTCCGAAATGAGGACAATCACGCCTCGGCAGGTTACCTGCACGCGCAGAACTGGGATGCCACCGGTTGGGTGACCGACGTCATGACCGATCGCGGTGACTGGCGTGTGTGGGCCTGCAAGAAAAACAGCAATACGCCGGCTGTCATCAACAGTAGTTTCATCCCGAATCAGCTCGGCCATATCTGTGACAACATCGCTCCGGGGGCCATCATCGACACCGACCCGACAACCAATCCTAATCCTCCCGATGACACGGTAAGCACGCCGCTGGTACCGAGACCGGGCACACTGGCCAATTACGACTGCGTTGGGAATGGATGCAGCACGCGTTCTCAGGGTGGTCCAGGCGAGATGATTCCGGGAGAATGGTGGGATCCCGACCGGTCGGGCACAGGCTGGAGCTTTTACTGGGCCAACGAACTGCGATATCCCTCTCTGCACGAAGACCTGTACAAAGATGCCTACGACCTGATTGCTGTCTGGTACACCTATCGGGCGATCGACGGCGATGACCAATGGCGTCCAGTCTGGTATTTCGCTCAGCTCAAGCACGTCGAGACGGCAAGCTCCGAAAACGTCTATCGAGGATCGCTACTGTATCCACAGGGCATCAATCATCCGAATCACAACCATCCGGCGGGAGAGTCACACGTTTCCGGCGACCAGCACCTCAACATCGGCACCATTACGGTGCACTACGAGGTACCAAGTCCGGACACTAATATTGACCCCAATGAATACGTTGAAGTCGTCATACAGGCGAATCAGGATCGGGGCATGTACCTGAATCTGGTGGACGGCTCGGACACCTTGAAACTGCAGCATTTCGCGTCGGATAACAACGTTGCGGGTCTCTGCACTCCGTCCTGGGATGATCGCAGTGACAACCCTATCGATCATTACAGCGGCATGTGGTGGAACGTCACGCCTGGTCCCAACGGCGAAGCCGTGGTCGATGAACGGTTTGCCGTGTTCAATCAGATTCAGAAGAACTACGAATCAATCCAGATCGTTTTCTATGACGATAACGGCGAGCCCATCTGGGGGCGTGCTGATCGTGGTACGACAGATAGTGGTGATTGTGAAAACAGCAGTCTCGGCGAGACTGATTTTGATGTCGTGACGGTGCCCTATGGATTTGATCCTACTGGCAACACACCAGTGGGTTTCTGGGGCGGCAGCAGTGATTCGCCGCTGGAATCCATTGTCAAGAACGAAGGAGGCATTGACCAATTGCTGGGCCGCACGTTCCATTCTGACAATCTGCGACGAGGTGAAATCTGGGGCAAACTGGATCTGAGTGAGATTCTCAACTACGATCGCAGTGGCACACTGGATCTGGGTACAGAATCAAACCCTACAGGTAAGCCGCAATCTGGAACTTACTACCAGAAAGCTGCCAGTTTCCATGACATTCGATATTTCGTCGGCGAATCACCGGAAACGGTTGAGAGCTGTCACATCAACAGTACAGGGCCTGGGCAGTTCACCTGTGATATCTCAATCACCTGGTTTACGGACGGTTACTACCCAGATTCATTTGCCTACTACACGGATGACAACGGTGTTAACTGGAATAAATTGACCACGAATGTCAATGAACCAATTACCTGTGACAGTTCGGTGAATAACACGTCGGGCTTCGTGAAAGAAGATATTGCGTGCTCGATCAGTTCGCCCGGCAGTTATCAATTTGCCCTGATGAAGCAGAACTGGCTCGAAGCACCCGTGTCGAATCACACCATCGCAATGATCGCCAAATCATCAGTGCTGTCCGTCACGGCAGACTCTGTGCCGGCAGCTCAGGGGCAGGCGGTTCCCGATTCGTCCGCCTCGAATGCACACGCGCATCCAGGACACAACAGCTACATCGGCACTGTCGGCGGTTCAGGTGGTGTCAGTGGTGGTGCGGCCACCTATACCATACCCATCCAGTTGCCGCCCGGTCGTCAGGGCATGCAACCGGCTATATCGGTCAACTACAGCAGCCGCGGTGGAAACGGTGTACTGGGCATGGGTTGGTCCATGTCGGGGCTCTCGTCCGTTCACAGATGCCCGCAAACAGTCGCACAGGACACCATGCTTGATACAGTCACCTTTGATGACAGCGATCGATTGTGTCTGGATGGTCAGCGATTAATGCTGAGAACCACAGGGGATTACTGGTCATCCACAGCCGAATACCAGACCGAGATCGACAGCTATGCCCGTGTGCGTGCCACTAGCAACGGATTTGAAGTCTTCAGTAAATCAGGAATCGTACGGCTGTACGAAACGCCTGTCATTCCGGCAGGAAGCCCAACAGTGCCGCTGAGCTGGTTTATCACAAGTGAAACCGACCCTGCCGGCAATGACATACGCTACACCTACAGCACATATGGCGATGGCGAGGTGCTGGTGGATTCCATACACTACACGGGCACTGCGGGCAGCGCAGCAGGAAATCGTCGGGTTGATTTCCATTACCTGTCCCGGCCCGACGCATCATTCAGTTACCTGTCTGGTCACCGCACAGAACAAACCATGCGTCTGGATCGCATCACTACGCACGCCCCGGTGTCTGAAACCGATCTCACAATCGTCGAGGTTGGTGATTATCAGTTCAGTTATGAACAATCTGCGGCCACGGGCCGAACATTGCTGAATGCAGTATCCAGAGGCGCTGGCAGTTCAGCCAAACCAGCCACCATCTTCACCTGGGATCAGGTGGCACAGGGCCACAGGCCACGCTACTTTGACCTCAAGGACATCTACGACCCCACCAGTGGTCTTGACGGTAACTCCGACCCGCAGTCAGAACCTGAAGATGCCATCATGCCGGCGGGCATGTCAGTCTACGGTGATCTGAATGGTGATGGTTACAGTGAGATCCTTTACAGTGTCGATACCGGTGCAACGAACGATTCGCGCGAAACCTACCTTCTGTCCGGTGCCGATCTCGTCAACGGGTCAGATGACATCAATCCCCTGGCCACGGGTAATCACCAGTTGATGGCCAACTCACTCTATCCGGGATCAGCGAAGTCCGACATCAACAACGACGGTCGCATTGACATCATCGGCTGGTCCCGTCCGGCCACAGTCAGCCCCACTGCGCCCATCAATCTGCGCATTGGCAGCTGGCGAGGCGAGGTGGATTGGCCAGCAAACGGTGGTGCAGTCACGCTTGAAGACCGTATGGAATTCGTTGATATCAGCACGGTGAGCAGTGAAATCATCGCCATAAACTTTGCCAATTATCAAACCTACGGGCCACGTGATTCGCTGTATGTGACGGATGTGAACGGTGATGGCTTGCAGGACATAGTCATTCACGAGCGACAGGTCGCGGAACCAAGCTGTTCTGGTTCAAGCGACAATCGCCAGCTGGTGTGGTATCAGAATACCGGCCTGATCGACAATATGCCCACATTCGGTAGTCGACAGCTCATCCACTGCATGTCTCGAAGTGAGGATGAAGTCGAGCTGATGCGTTTCGCCGAGTTCTTCACATCGATCTACAACCCAGACAACTTTACTGGAATTGAAGATATCGACGGCAACGGGTTGCCTGATTTCAGGATAGACCGAGCTGCATATCTGCAAAATAGCGGTGATGATGATATCAACGACGGTGCCGTCATGACCACCCGAGACATCAACGGCAACCTGAGCTTTGATTTCAGGTCTTATCGGTCTTCTGGGGGTACCTGTCCAACCGGTCTGGGTACCGATCAGTTCTTGAGTAATGTTTACTATCAGTATGGGGACTTTAATGGGGATGGTTTGAGTGATCTGATTTATCACGATGAGGTGACATCCATCAATCCACCCAATGCAGGTACCTGGAAGATTCAATTCAATCTCGGACAGAATGCCAGCAGTAATGCCTGCTTGTATGGTTCACCTGTGGATACTGGTCTCGGTTATGGTCTGGAGGGATGGGATTGGTGCGATAACAACCCACAAAACTGCGAAACTCATCAGTGGCGTCCCAAATATGCGGCAAGTATTCGCGTGGGAGATATCGACAACGACGGCCGTGATGAACTGATGATTCCTTCCTTGCGCCTGTATGAAAGCTGTGTCAACAGCAGTTGGACTAGTGTAAACCCACCGCTTCGCTCGGGCAGCCCTGAAATTGTCTGTGGCGATGATATGTACGATGCGGTGAACAACGCACAAACCTACGGCGAACACGACAATGGCATCTACGAATATGCCACACTCGATTTCGACACCATGGGTATCAACTCAGGCCAGGCAACTGTCACTGAACAGACAGGCCTGATTGCGGCGGCCAATGGCCTCATCCTGCAGGATATCAACGGCGATGGCCTGACCGATCCAATGACCATCATTGGTGCCCGCTACAACAACCTGTTAAGTATTCCGGATCAGCTTGACCTCGATCCAATAACTTACAGTCGACTTCTGTTGATCATGCAGGATGTGCATGGACAATCATTCCCGCTGGGCAGTGCACCAGATGAGCCAAGCACAGCCTGTACAGATAATGCCTCTACACCTTGCTCGCACAACAATCGAAGAATATACATCAATATCGCCACTGCACAGCCACAGCAGGATCCATGGTCACCGAAACTGGCTCCCGATTTCATGAACTATAGTCAGGACGGACTGGGTAATGAATCGGAATGGTTCTATGCCCCATTGTCTGCCGATGTCACCAGCAGCCACGGCATGCCGCTGTACAGCGTGCCGCAACGCGATGCGGGTCTTGGCTATGTGGAAGAGGACGACAGTGGCCAGTATTTCTACTTCACCTCATCCATGCGCGTGGTGTCTTCCTTTGAGCAATCCAATGGCCTGGGCTCACGTAACAAAACGGAATATGGTTATGAAGAGGCAATCTTCAACAATCTCGGACGGGGCTTTCAGGGCTTTCGCAAAGTTGCATCCGAATACACACCGGCCGGTATGACGGCTGATGCTATCCGGAACATCTCGATCTTCCACCAGATCTTCCCGCTGGCAGGCAAGCTCGAGCGTACCTACTCGCAACTGGCATCACAGCCGTACACGGCTGGCGATGCGGGACAGGGGCTTGCGTTGTCATCGACAGCTTACAACTGGGGTTGCCGCCTGCCACAGGGTGCACCGGGTAATCCCTATGCGGGCACGTGTTACATCGACAGCAGTTTTGACGTAACCTATTCGGCAGCGTACTCGTTAGGCAGCGGTAGCAACACCAGCAACCGCATTTATCAGCCGCTGTTGCTGTCGACCACATCGAATACCAATGACTTGTCTGCTCATCAATCGGGCAACAGTCAGAGCATCAACCACACTGCCGTCACGAGCGATTACGATCAGTACGGAAACAACACCTGGCAGGAAACGGTCACCATCGATCATGGCTACATGACGCACACACAGCAGGTCGTCAACGCGTATGCCAATGCCGATACAACCAACTGGTGGTTGGACAAGTTGCTGAGCAGTGAAGTGACCAGCCAGGTCAGTTACAACCAGTCGGCCGATTCGGTTTATCAGCAGGTTGATAACACACCGAGCCGGTTCCCGGAACGACCAATGACACTTACCAGTCGCTTCGGCTGGGATGGCACCACGGATCAGTACCGCAAACCAGCCTGTCAATACACGGTGGATGGGACAGCAGGTGGTGTTGCAGGCTGCAGTATCAACTACTCAACCGGCACTAAAACCAGCTACGGCTACAACGCGTATGGTGCAGTAACACAAACCACAGTTGTTGCAGCACAGCCCGATCCCTTTGTGGCGCGTACCAGTACGCTGGGCTACAGTGCGGACGGGTATTTCCCGAAGACGGTCACCAATGCAAAGGGACATCAGACAATCACTGATGTCGATCCAGCCTATGGAAACCCGACGCTCATCACGAGTGTCCATCCCGTCAGCAATTTGCTGACAGTGATCGATTACGATGATTTTGGCGCAGAAACACACCGTTTCTACCCCGATAACAACAGCGATGATTTCAATGCGACGGGACAGCACTATGCCCCACGATCCAGCAGCGCCATTTCATCCTGTAGCCTGCCGGGCAATCCCAATGTCGTATTCTGTAGCACAGCATCAACCGATGGTGCACCGCAAACGGTCAGTTACCTGGATGCAGTCGGTCGAGTGCATCGCACCGAAACCACAAGCATGAACGACGAAACGGTGGTGGTTGAAATGGGCTATAACGCCCGTGGCGATA
This sequence comes from Lysobacterales bacterium, assembly GCA_965212525.1. Taxonomy (GTDB): domain Bacteria; phylum Pseudomonadota; class Gammaproteobacteria; order Xanthomonadales; family SZUA-38; genus SZUA-38. The sequence continues at coordinate 101,793 of CBDBVC010000030.1, read as the reverse complement.
AGTTGTTTGAAACGGTGCCGCATTTTGAGAGCGCCGCGAGCAGCTTCAGCAGCACCTACCAATACGATGAGCTGGGGCGTGTGGTCAAGAAGTCACAACCGGCTAATTCGGGAACACAATACAGCTACTACCGTTACGACGGCCTCATCACCACAGTCAAGGTGACATCCGAAAACATCACCAATCTGACCTCGCCGCTCATCTGTTCATTTATCGAAGAGCAACTGGGCAGCAGCCTTTGCGTGCGCAGAACATATTTAAGTAATGGCAGCCTGTACAGCACCACCGATGCCCACAACGGTATCACCCGTTTCTGGAATGACGGACAGGGCAACCCTGCATTGATTCGCGATGCCATGGGCAGCCTGACTGCGGCCAGCTACAACAGCCTGGGTCATCGTACTCAACTGTTCGATCCCAACATGGGCCATTGGCAGTTCACCTACAACGGTCTGGGTGAAGTGCTCACTCAACTCGATGCCAAGGGGCAAAGTCAGACGTTTGATTATGATGTGCTTGGCCGTATGCTGTCACGCGGCATCGCAGGCGGTAACCTGACACCCACGGCAGATAACTGGGTCTATGACGGGGACGTCAATGGCGTGCTGTATCAGGAAACACGCACCCTGAACCCAGGGGTCGCTGGTGAATATATCAGCTACAAGCGTGATTACGTCTACGACACGGCAAACAGCCTGCTCACTCAGCACAGCACCACGCTGCAACCTTTTGATAACAACACATTGCCCGTACTGACAGTCGCCATGCTGAACGACAGCTACTTTGCGCGGCCAATCTCGATTAGTTATCCGAGCCGACTTCAAACGCATTTGATATATGACAAGAATGGTATCGCCATCACCGAGCAGGAAGCCGACAGCACTAACGGCCAGTTACTGCGAACCGTTCAGGCGGTCACGCCAACCGGGCAGATCTCGCAAGAACTGCTGGGCAACGGTGTGACCCAACTCTACGAGTACAACGCCCGTACCTGGCAGATGAATGGTGTAGATGCCGCGGCTGGTCAGATACTGGAGATAGACTACATTCATGATGTGTTTGGTAACCTGACGCAGCAGAACATCGTCAGCAGCGGTTATGTCGAAGATTTCACTTATGACAAACTGCACCGATTGCAGACCTCATCGCGATCGGGTAACAGTCAGAGCCTGGTGGAATACGATTACGATCCGGTTGGCAACATCACCCGCAAATCGGATTACGGAGAGGGTTATCTTTACAACCCTAGTCAGCCCAATGCCGTCAAGTCACTCACCATGATGGATTCTGGTCAAACGCGTATGGAGTATGACTATGATGACAACGGCAACCTGACCAAAGGGTTCAAAGTGGTGGCTAATGATAGCCAGCAACACCTCAGTGTTGTCTACGACGGCTTCAACAAGCCGCTCACCATGGTGCGCGATAACGCAGCACTGAATTTCCTGTATGGCAGCAACAATGCCCGCTTTTATCAGTATGATCAGAACAACCGTGTCACGGTCTATCTGGACAAGATTTACGAACAGATCAACGGTATCACTGAGAAGTACTACATTGGTGATTATGCTTACTGGTCAGTAGGAGGTGCGGATGCTGGTCTTCACTTCCTGCACAAGGATCGGTTGGGTAGTGTGCGTGCGATTACAAACCTGGGAGGTACGCTCAAGGAAGACAGTAATCGGGGCTATGATCCGTTCGGGAAGCCACGCGATGGTGATACCGGGGATGATTCTGCTGAAGGTCTTGTGAGGGATGATCTAACTACGAGAGGGTTTACACAGCACGAGCATTTGAACAGCGTTGAGCTGATTCACATGAATGGACGAGCGTACGATTACAATCTGGGTCGATTCTTGTCTGTTGATCCGTTTATTCAAGAGATTGATAATAGTCAAAGCTTGAATCCATACAGTTACATATTAAATAATCCTCTAAGCAGTACAGATCCAACGGGTTATAAGCGTGAGCTTTGCGGTGAAGGTGGTGCTGGTGGAAATTGTTTTGTAATAGACTTTGAGGGGACAGCTGGCTATGAATTTCATAGTGCTCAAAATCGAAATGGAGCTACTTACAACCAGCCGCTTAAGCCATTTGTTGCAGATGGATTGAAATCTAATGTATCTGAAATTGGTGCACCAGCTTTACGGTTTAATGAAGATGGCGCCTCTGAATCGTCTGAGGAAGAGACTTTAGAAGAGAGAATGACTCGCATCAGGCATGAACAATGTGTGATTTTAAAGGGTGCTGGTTCATGTGGTGCTTCTAAAGCCTTTAAAAAGGTTGGTGAAGTCGCAGAAACAGTAGCAGATGGTGTCGATGCCATGATGCCACATGATGCAAAAGATGTAATAATTGGAGCTGCTGGAGGGGGTGTATTATATAAAGGTGGAAAATTACTCAAATCCTCAGGTAAGTTACAAAGATATGATGGACCTAAGCCGACATATCATGTAAATGATGCACATGTTCCTGGTAGGCGAGGGTTTCATAGAGGGAAGACACCTTTACCCGACGATGCAGAAAAGGTTTTTCAAAATGCTGTTCCGAACGATCCCGTGAATCCAACAGCTTGGTTTGGAAAGAACAAAGATGGTGAGATATACAGATTCTCGCTAAGTAATGATGGAACTGCTCACTTCAGTGGAATAGATGGTGTTGGTGATGGTGTGAGAAACTTAACACAATATGCTATTGATAGGATGAATGGTCTGTAAAATATGGTAATTGGAGAAAAAGAAAAATTCGCTATAGAAATAAAAATTTTAGATCATTATGATAGATGGGTAGTAGGTAATTTTTTGTTCTGGATCGATGGCTTAATGGTGGGCGACCCAGAAGATACTAGTGTAGACCTAAAGGGTTGTATTAATTGGCTAGAAGATTTTGTGGAAAAGCCACGAGACAGATATGAGCCAGGTCTATATGAAATGGATAAAGACCGTGCATATTTGTTGCTGTGTTCATCTGTGTTACCAGGCAATCAAGATGCTAGGTTTGTTGAAGAGAAATATGAAAATATCTTTTCAAGGTTTCATATTACACACTTAGGTATGTCATCATTCGATAGGTTCAGCGTATTACTTGTAGAGAATGAAAATGGTGAACAAAGGTGTATTTGGCAATCAGGTCAAGATATTGTGAATGATGCTTATTTACCAACTGATGCAATGAAGACAGCAACAAATCAAGCTATTAAATACTTCAAAGATCAGATAAAGCGGATCTGAATAGGAAATAAGATGTAGGGTTTTTAAAGGTAATTATAATTTTATTAAATGCCGTGAAGTGTCATTGTCAAATAGCAGAATAAAAAAATTTTACAGCCCCGCTGTAACCCTCCCCAAATTACTGGCACCCTAAACTAGAGTTTTCTGGCTTCATGGTCGTTAACATAAATTCTATTGGTGTCAGGTCATTCAGCGAGTCATGGGGCCTTTCTTCGTTGTACTGCCTGATCCATTTTTCTGTGATCTCCCGCACCTCATTTAGTGTTCTGAAGACATACATGTTCAATACTTCATCTCGGTAGGTTCGGTTGAACCGTTCTACATACGAGTTCTGAGTCGGCTTGCCAGGCTTGATGAAGTCCAGCTCTATCCCGCATTCCTCAGCCCAGCTCGACATGGCCACCGAGATGAACTCCGGGCCATTGTCCATTCGCAATCGCTTCGGATAGCCTCGCCAGGCGATGATCCGCTCAAGCGTCCGTATGACACGTGGCGCAGGCAAGTTCAGGTCGATGTCGATGCCCAGGGCTTCACGATTACAATCGTCTACCACATTGAACGTTCGAAAGCGCCGGCCACAAAACAGGCTGTCACTCATGAAATCCAGTGACCAGCACTGGTTGATTGCCTCAGGCACCACCAACGGCTGTGGGTTTCGAGTGGGCAGGCGTTTTTTCCCACGTCGTCGCTTGTTCAGCTGAAGCAGGCAATACACCCGGTAGATTCGCTTGTGATTCCAGACATGCCCCCAGCGACGCAGGATCTTGTACAGTTTACTGAAGCCATAGGCCGGATAGCGTTCCACCGCTTGTTGCAGCGCAGCTATCACGGCATCGTCTCGGTTAGGATTGGGGCGATATCGATACACGCTGTCGTGAATGCCGACTACGCGACAGGCTCGGCGACAACTGACTTGATGCTGTGTGATCGTGTAGTCCACGAGCTGTCTTCGTACCCGCGCCCCTAAAGCTTTTTTTCCACTATATCCTTCAGGATACGATGGTCCAGGCTCAAGTCGGCATACATCTGCTTGAGTCGGCGATTCTCCTGTTCCAGCTCCTTTAACCGTTTGATATCGGAAGCCTCCATGCCGCCGTATTTGCTTTTCCAGTTGTAGTAGGTCGCCTCGGATATGCCGTACTCGCGGCTCACTTCCTTAACTGTTCGACCTGCTTCAACCTCCTTCAAGATTCGAATGATCTGGCTTTCTGAGTATCTGGACTTCTTCATGGTGAGCTCTCCTTATGAACGGTAAATGCGGACATCCATACAATCTGGATTGTAAACCACATGGTCATCGACAATTAGGTTCAGTGAGTGAATGTGTGTTGATTGCGCTGGATCGACCAGAAATCAGCTAAATTCAATAATTTTTTGATGTTTTAACTGAACTCTACGCGAGTGGGGTTCTCTGGCTTGTCCAGAATGCGGGTATACCTGGTTGGTGAAGGGTGTCTTACGGCGTTTCAGTTGCCTTTCGCCACAGCCACCGTTTGCCGAGCGCGTGACAGTAAGCCTGAATGGCTTCTATTGAGCCTTTCGCCTTCTCGAAGAAATCCGGATTTGGCGTCATTTCTTTCATCCATTCTTTCGGTGATTTACCCAGTCTGTCGAGAATGGGCGGGTAGTTTTCTGGAATTGCACCGCGCTTGTCCTGTCTGACGACTCGGCCCGTCCAGTCCAGCAGATTAAGATAGTCGGTCTGTTCGATGGGCAGCTGGGAATCCAGATCATCCAGTGACCGTTTCTGTTGTGCCAAAGGCATCAGGTTGTTGTCGGGTTCAGTGAGTCGTTTGTAGATGCTGGTGAACTCTGATTTCTCAGGTGTTCTAGCCATCTTCGCTCGTACGGGGTTCAGATCCACATACGCCATGCACTGGATGACGGCTGCTTCATCGAGCAGGGCCTGACACTTGAACCGGCCTTCCCAGAAGCGGCCCTTGCATTTGTCTTCTTCATTGGCCTGTCGGGCTATCTTCTCATTGAGATACCCCATGAACTTGCTGATATTGAACAGGTTACTTCGCCAGGACTCGATCTGGGCATCTACCTGTAATCGTTCGGATTCACTCAGATCACCACCTTCAAGATATGTTGCGACCAGCTCGTTGACTGAGTAGAGAAGGGCCCAGCGTTCGGCAATTTCATGAACTGTCAACGACTGCGCCTGATCGGCATTGACATGCAGGATGACGTGGTAGTGATTGCTCATCACGGCATAGCCCGCGACATCAATACAGAAGGCTTCAGAGAGCCGAAGAATGAGGGATTCCACCCATTCTCGACGGTGTTCATAATCCCGCTTTGTCAGGCGGTCAAAGCCGCAAAGGTAGCTTTGTCGCACACAGCGCGACACACAGTGGTAATAGGGGGTGGATTCCAGGCATACCTGGGTAGCACGGGGCATGGTCATGACAAACTCCTTTTGTCGTTGATCGTCCTTGATTGTGAATCTACTGGGGCTGTGTCAGGATGTCAAATTCTGGGTGTCCTGCATCACTACTTGTAAATCAGTAGATAACTTAGTGAACGCTGTAAAAATTACTGACAATATCTTGACAGATTTTAAAGTGCTTTCAGATACGATTGAATTATCGGCAGGTATTTTTGATGTGAACGGAGAAGTGAGAGATACTTTGGAGATTTATAATAGTATTGCACCATTTCCATTTTTGCCCCCAGGTTTTAACAATAGGTAAATATACTGTGAAAAAAATAACTGAGAAAGTTAAGCGAAGAAGGACGTTTTATTTGATTGTTATTTATTTGATCGGCTTGCTTTGCATTGCTTTTATAGTTATGCGGCCATCTTTTTCGCTAGACTCGGGGCGGCTTGTGAAAGAGTATGGTCAAGTAATTGATGTTAATTGTAAGAGCCCAACTCGTAAAAGATCAGGATTTCTGTATATTGACGTATTGGTTGAGCATAATAATAGAATATATACTGCTGAGTATAAAACTAAAAATGAATGCGATTTGATAGAGCATTTAGCCAATATAAACGATGAAGCCTATGTTGATGTGGTTCGTGATTCTAGTTCAAAGTATGCATTGGGTATTGAGGTTAATGGTAGAGAATTAATTTCTGCAGGCGAGTCAATTAAAAACCAATTAAGAGCAGTGCTATTGGTTCGTGTTGGTGTAATTTCAGCATTGCTAATTTTTGTAATATTTCAACTATTGTACAAAAAATCATATTTTCGTGAGTATATTTTGCTTGCAAATAAGAAGTAAATCTGGACGTGCATCCTGAATAAACCTGGACAGCCATACAATCTGGATTGTACGTCACATGGTCATCGACAATTAGGTTCAGTTGGTGAATGTGTGTTGATTGCGCTGGATGGACCAGAAATCAGCTGAATAAACCTGGACACCCGTGAAACTCCCTATCCACGCCCATGCATCCTGGTAATGTCATTGGTTTCACGAGTGAGAACAAGTTTTCTGTGGAAATGTTAGAAATCGACTGATTTCTAGTGTTTCAGCCACAAATTGATGAATTCAAGACGAGCGGAATTCTCTGGGTGGTCCAGATTGAGATGTTGATTTGGTGGTGAAGGGTGTCTTACGGCGTTTCAGTCGCCCGACGCCACAACCAACGTTTTCCGAGTGCCTGACAGTAAGCCTGGATGGCTTCAATCGAGCCCTTGGCCTTTTCAAAGAAGTCCGGATTCGGCGTCATCTCCTTCATCCATTCCTTCGGTGACTTGCCCAACCTGTCCAGTATGGGAGGATATTCATCTGGTATGGCACCACGCTTGCCTTGTCTGACAATACGACCGGTCCAGTCGAGCAGATTCATGAAATATCCAGGACACACGCTAATTGAGAAAATATCCAGGACACACGCAAAATGAGAGATCACGGAAGATCTCACCATAATTTCCAGCATAATTTCCAGGACACACACACATATCCAGGACACACGCAAATTGAGAGATCACGGATGATCTCACGTGTTGTGCCTGTTAGCTCAGTTTCATGTGCAGTGTTGTGTGTGTTTTCGAAAGATCAGCAGGGGAATTGAATCGTTTCGCCTGATATGGCCAGATTCAAGACAAGCGAATCCCTCTGGAAGCCCAGATACATAGAGTCTTGATTTACTGCATCTGCTTTTCTAGCTTACGACGGTCGTCTGTGACTGCCAGAGCCACTTCTGACCAACAGCCTGGCAGTATGCCTTGATCTTTTCCCTCGATCCCAACGCCTTTTGCGTCCAGCTGGGCCTGGGTTTCATCGACTTCATCCATTCCTTCGGTGGTTTACCGATTCGATCGAGTATTGGCGCACAGATTCTGGGTGTCCAGCATCACATTAGCATCACATTCACAGCATCACATTCAAAAACTTAACGAATCAATCACATTTTTTATTGGCAACTGGACTAGGCTGAGTTTGCGGTATTATCATATGGATTGATATCTAGGCGCTACCAGGTGAAATTCACCTAGGAGGTACAACATGTCTAGAGTAACAATCACGATAGCACTACTCTTTCTTCTATTCTCAAGCGCAATCTTTTCACAGGATCTGCAGACACCCCCTCGCGAGACAAGGTTGATTGGTGATGGCGAGGTTACTCTTTCAGAGCAAACGAAGGATCGGTTATTCGGTATCAGTCCGAAAACCATTGTTGGTCATTCTGACGTTGTGAAGATCAACTGGAAGAATGCATACATTGAGGGTGACGGTCAAATCCCCTATCCAGTTGATATGGATCTGACACTCACTCTTGGGCAGACCATGCAAAAGGATCTTGCATTTGTGTCAAAGATCGAGGCCATCAGAGGTACTATTCGACCTGTTGATTCCAGTCATAAAGTTGCTCGCGTTAGCCTCTCAACACGTGGCACATGGATCGGATTGTTCCACCACAATTCAACAACGGGCCCGAATCATCTTGCGTTCGAAGCACCGATCGGATTGTATGACCTGGACACCGACGCTCTACTGGCACAGACAAATGTCATTGTTGGATTTGATCTGAATAACCCGAAAGACTACAAGGCATCTGTGGTGATCTTCTCACCACTCAAGATTTTCGCAAATCAACGCATAGCAACATCGGATATCTCGAAGGCATTGTCTTCAAAGGATGTGATATTTGCGAACAAAGTCAGTCCGAGTTTCTATTATGCGGAACTGTCATCAGCCGAGCTGAAAACAGCAGAAGGATCTGGGCATATGCTGAAATGGCTCGATGATGCATCGCTGGCCCTGTACGAATGTGGTTCAGATGAATTCATGGAGCTGGAGTTTCATTCTCTGGGTTTCAGTGATGACAAGTCTGCAGAAAAAACCCCGTTTTCACTGTCTCTTCGTTATCGCCCCCGGCTGAATTATGTAAATTCCTACAATCAGAAGGTTGCGTTTATTGAGCCATTGGATGGCTTCATGACGTTGCATTACGATGATCTCGATCGTGTAATTCCAGTTGGCCCCGGTAATCACGGGGATGTAGATAGCCGGATCATGCTGGCAAATGGAAAATTGAATTACCAGTTGGCACTTAATTTCAGCGAAGAAGGTCAGCCGATTGCACTCGCGAAAGTAGAGTTCACCTGCTCTGTTGAGCAGGTAAGTGGATCTTCCTGTACTGACATGAGAATTACTGATGCGGTTGATCAAACAGGTAACAGCATGTCCAAGCGCAGTATCGCTGATGTGATGGGCCGTCCCGCTGCATTCATCAGTGAAAAGTCTTTCTATCAGGATCAAAAGGCATTGGTTGCACTGAAAGGTGGCCCCGCTTGTCCAGAATTTGCAGAGTGTCCAAATTGCTTGACCGAAGGTTGTCTCACTGGGAGCAGCACTTGCAGAGTCATGGGCATTAACTGTAGTGGTGGTAACTGTGAGAATCAGACAGGAACCCAATGCTGTAAGGGTGGATTCGGCGCGATTTGCTGTCGAACAAGATGTGCACCTCGAGAGTAATAGCAAGTCAAGTAGTTGCAAACTCGGCCCCGGCAGCATCATGCCGGGGCTTTTTTATGATTAGGTTTCCTGGAGTAAATGTGGACATCCATACAATCTGGATTGTACACCACATGGTCATCTACAATTAGGTTCAGTGAGTGAATGTGTGTTGATTGCGCTGGAGACACCAGAAATCAGTCGAGTTCAGTGATTTTTAACTGTTTTGGCTGAACCCTACGCGAGTGGGGTTCTCTGGCTTGTCCAGAATGCGGGTATACCTGGTTGGTGAAGGGTGTCTTACGGCGTTTCAGTTGCCTTTCGCCACAACCACCGTTTGCCGAGCGCGTGACAGTAAGCCTGAATGGCTTCTATTGAGCCTTTCGCCTTCTCGAAGAAATCCGGATTTGGTGTCATTTCTTTCATCCATTCCTTCGGGGTCTTGCCAAGTCTGTCGAGAATGGGCGGGTAGTCCTCTGGAATGGCCCCACGTTTATCCTGTCTGACGACTCGGCCCGTCCAGTCCAACAGATTAAGATAGTCGGCCTGTTCGATAGGAAGGCAGGTGTCCAGCTCATCCAATGACCGTTTCTGTTGTGCGAAGGGCATCAGGTTGTTGTCGGGTTTAGTGAGTCGTTTGTAGATGCTGGTGAACTCTGATTTCTCTGGTGTCTTTGTCATTTTCGCTCGTACGGGGTTCAGATCCACATACGCCATGCACTGGATGACGGCTGCTTCATCGAGCAGGGCCTGACACTTGAACCGGCCTTCCCAGAAGCGGCCCTTGCATTTGTCTTCTTCATTGGCCTGTCGGGCTATCTTCTCATTGAGATACCCCATGAACTTGCTGATATTGAACAGGTTACTTCGCCAGGACTCGATCTGGGCATCTACCTGTAATCGTTCGGATTCACTCAGATCACCACCTTCAAGATATGTTGCGACCAGCTCATTGACTGAGTAGAGCAGAATATCCAGGACACACGTAAATTGAGAGATCATGGATGATCTCACGTGTTATGCCTGTTAGCTCAGTATCATGTGCAGTGTTGTGTGTGTTTTCGAAAGATCAGCAGGGGAATTGAATCGTTTCGCCTGATATGGCCAGATTCAAGACAAGCGAATCCCTTTGGAAGCCCAGATACATAGAGTCTTTAAAATATCCAGGACACACGCAAAATGAGAGATCAGGGAAGATCTCATTCAGTGTTCCTCTCTAACTAGTTTCATGTGCAGTGTTGTGTGTGTTTTCGAAAGATCAGCAGGGGAATTGAATCGTTTGACCTGATATGGCCAGATTCGAGGCAAGCGAATCCCTCTGGTAGCCCAGATGCGCTGAGATTTGATTTACTGGGCCTGCTTTTCTAGCTTGCGACGGTCGTCTCTGACTGCCAGAGCCACTTCTGACCAATAGCCTGGCAGTACGCCTTGATTTTTTCTTTGGATCCCAATGCCTTTTGCGTCCATGTGGGCCTGGGTTTCATCGACTTCATCCATTCCTGCGGTTGTTTACCGATTCGATCGAGTATTGGCGGGTAGTCTTCAGGAATGGCGCCGCGCTTGTCTTCCCGGATGATTCGTCCGGTCCAGTCTACGAGGTTCAGGTAGTCGTTGAAAGTGAATGGGATCACATCAATGTGATCTTCAAGATGGGTTTGCCCTGATTCCCTGAAGGGCATCAGGTCATGAATGGTTTCATCCAGTCGTTTCTTGATGGATGTGTATTCGGATTGCTCAGGCGTCGCGGCAATCTTCGCCCTGACAGGGTTCAGGTCCACATAGGCCATGCATTGCAGCAGTGCAGCCTCATCCAGCAGGGCCTGTGATTTGAATCGTCCTTCCCAGAATCGACCTGTGCAGTTGTCTTCCTTGTTGGCCTGCACAGCGATGTTGTAGTTCATGATTTTCATGAACCAGCTCAATGAACACAGGCGGTTGCGCCATTGTTCGATGATGGTATCCAGATGATTCGCTGCTTCCAGTTCACCGGTCAGGTATTGCTGAATGATCTCGGGCACAGCGTAGAGACGACCCCAGCGTTCTGCCACTTCTTCGATGCTCCATTCGAGCGCACTCTCGCGATCAATCCTGACTATGACGTGGTAGTGATTGTGCATCACGGCATAGCCGACCAGCTGTAGTGAGAAGATTTCGGCCAATCGAAACAGCTCATCCTCTATCCAGCCGCGTCGGTGTTCAAAGGATTGACCTGTGAGCTTGTCCTCGCCACATAGAAAGGCGCGGCGCACACAGCGACAGATACAGTGGTAGTAAGGGGTGGAATCCAGGCACACCTGCCTGTTGCGGGCAATTGTCATGACGACCTCCTGTCATCAATTCAGTCCATTGAGGTTTGATCATACGACACTGTGGGTGGCTGTCAAATGGCGTGTGTCCTCGATTGGGGACGATTTGTCTGTCGCAGGTGGCTGTGTCAAGATGGTTCTGGGTGTCCGGGTATCACATTCGGGGGTAGACATGAAAATCACACTTGCCCAGTCGTTGACAGTTCTGTTTTGTTTTGTGGCATCGGCGCATGCTGTGACGCCGCCGTACTTTGAGGACTTTGAGTCCGAGCCGCTGTGTGCTAACAGCTGTACCTCTGCCTGTGTACTGAGTACCACGGGGTGGCTCAACGAGGCCGTGATGGATGATCAGGACTGGCTGGTTGATTCGGGTGGTACCGGGTCTGCGGGAACTGGCCCGGATGTGGATCACACACTGGGCACCGGATTGGGCCAATACCTGTATGTTGAAGCCTCATCACCGTGTTCGAACCAGACTAATGTCAGCATGCTGATTTCACCGCCACTGGAACTGTTGACTACCAGCAACCCGCATATTTCTTTCTGGTACCACATGTTCGGAGCAGACATGGGTACACTTCATGTTGATGTGCTGGATTCAGGTATGAATCTTCTTTTAAGCGACATCATTCCACCCCTCAACGATAATGTTGACTTATGGCAGCAGTCGGTGTTTACCTCACTCGAGCCCTTCATTCCACAAACCATCCACATACGATTACGTTATGTGCATTCGGGGTTGGGTTTCGAAGGCGACGTCGCAGTGGATGATTTCGAGTTCTTCGAGTTAGTGATCGATCCCATATTCATGGATGGATTTGAGGATTAATCAGTGGATAACACTCTCAACAAACCTTTTCACAAGTGTAGTTTTCTGTCACTTCGCTTGGTGCAATATTGATGAATATTAATTCGATATTAATAGCTCTTATTGTTCTGTTTACTTTGTCTTCATGTGATTCAAGAAATGAGAAGTTAGAGCTAGAGTTATATTCATTGACTAAAGTTGATGGCGGGTCTTCCAGTACACGGTTTTTTCATGTATCGAATCATGAAGAGTTGAGTGAAATTTACAACACTGATGGCCAATCAGTATTTGGTGAAGAAAAGTATGGGTCGGTAGATTTCAAAAACAATGATCTGATAATAGTTATCCTTTCCAATGAATTCAGCGGATGGACTGGAGAGGTTAATGCTGAGGTGGCTAGAGGGTCAAGTCAGTACATGGGTGAAGATGCCAATTTTCTGGGTGTAAATCTAGAAGTCAAAACAGGAGTGTCTCCATTGCCTTGCGATAAGGCAAAGAAATCAGGTGTGATATCGTTCTTAATGAAGAAAGTGGAAGGCGCGAATTTAAATATTCGATTCAGACTTAAAACTTTGAATCTCAATGTCAGCCAACTGCTGGGGTTTTCGTCGCTCTGGTTGATAAACCAAACGAGTGGATGACAGAGGTGGACTGATAGCGTAAGTTGTCACCTTTCCTTCAGACTATGAATCGATCCGGGCAAGCCCGGATCGCTGTTGGGGGCTAGCTGCCCTTGTCGCTGGGATTCTGGCCGGTGCCATCTTCCGCTTTGGTGGTCGGTTTTCCACCGGTGCCTGTATCACTGGATTTCAGGCCGGTTCCGTCATCAATGGAATCCAGGGCAGAACAGCCCAGGCCAATGGTCTTGCACAGGAACGAGAGAACAGGCTTGCCTGTTCCGTCTTCGCTGGCGTTCAATCCAGTGCCATCACTGACGGCCTTGGAGCCCGTGCCATCTCCTGTGGCGGCCATTGCAGGCCCGGACAAGACAGCCAGTGCTGTCAATGCGAGTAATTTCTTCATGATGTTTTCTCCTTTAATGAGATGAAGAATGCAGGTTTTACGTCCCTGCACTAAATTCGCGTAATTTCAGCGGCTTGTCGGACAGGCAGGGCGATGAGATATACTTGACCTGGCAGTGGGTGACCAGTGACTGTCTTGACGCAAATGCTACATCCAGTAGCGCCAATTGAAGGAATGAAATGGATAGCGTGATCGTGTTTGGCAATGAAAACGAAGCGCAAGCGACTCAATCGTGTTTTATTGGGGGGAAGCCAAAATTACCCAACGGTATCGACATTCCTGATTGTTCACTTTGTGGTTGTGAATAGACGTTTTACTTTCAGATTGTATTTCCTGAGGAGCATGTCTGGTCAGGACTGACGTTGGCGCAGTTTAGCTGCACGTCCTGTGCAGATAATGATTTACTTATTCCTCAGATGTTGAATGGCCCATTACCGGGTGTCAGTGTTCCGGATGGATTCCTGATTGACTACATGAAGAACTTCAGCTGTCTAGTGTTTGAGACAGCTCTGGGTGTGAGGTGTGATACGTATGAGGATAAGATCCGATTCAGGGCATTGAGCTCATCAGCAAATATATCTGCTGATGTTTTCGGTTTGCTGTATGACCCAACATGGGTTCTGGAAGATGAATCACCTGGCGTGTATGGCGAGAATGATGCACTCGAATTTGTGTTCCAGCTTGCACCATATCTGGAATTCAGGATCAACGACAATGCAGATCCTCAGATCATGATTGGTCTGTCCGGTGATCAGGAGAGGTCAGCCTTCAGGCACTATGAATTGTTAATCGGCAATACTTGCTACTATTTCGGCACCACAACTGAGCAAAGACACGTCTATATCATCACGCAGGTCAGCTGACAGGGTTAGTATGGATCCAAGTGAACTGATCCCGTGAATAATTTCTGGACTTATCTTATTGTCGCCGTGTTATTGCTGGCTGGCCTGATGACCTATCACGCATTTGGGCAGGGGATCGTGATTGATAACAAGCAGTGGTCCTGTGGTGAGGACACATGCGAGGTGACATTCGAGGCCTCCAACCAATCCGGAGATGTCCTGGCGGTGCGCTTCTACTATCGAGCCATGGTATGGACCGATTCATCGTACGGTGAATTGTTGGGCGTTCTGTTTGAAGATACGGTTGATGCAGTGCTCACGGCTGAATCGGAAACGCCAATTGCCCACACGTTGAACAAACCAAGAAACTGTAACATTGACGTGATTCAGGTTTCATTTGCAGTACTTTCGGAATAGATCAGATAAGCGGTCACACAATCCTCAGTCGATCATCCACCGCCATCCATTCGGCATGGCTGTCGTAGTAGGCATGTGCAGCTGGCCTGAAATGTTCCTGTTCATTGATGTTGGCCAGCGTCACGTGCAGTTCACCGGCCCAGTTTTCGGATTTGAAGAACAGGGTGCTGCCGCATTCGTCACAGAAGCCTCGTTGTGCGCCCTTTGAGGAGTCGTGCCATTTGAGTTGATCTTCGCCCTGTGTGAATTCAATGTCGTTATCACAAAAGCCCACCCAGGTGACGTAACCGGCGCCGTGGGCACGCTGGCACATGTGGCAATGGCAGTGGGCACACCACAGGTTGGGCATGGCGAGTGTGTACTCGATGGCCTGGCACAGGCAGCTGCCGGTGACGTGGTTGGGTAGTTCTGCCATGGAATGATCTCCTGAGTGCAGCCTGTGATTTCATTCTGGCATGGTGGGGTGGAGTTGGCCAATGTCGTTGGGTTATGTGGTGTGTTCTCCAAGAGCAAATCCCCCTCGGTCCCCCTTTGAGAAAGGGGGATGGAGTTCCCGATTGTTATTTCAATGACCTGGACTACGCGTAGCCGATGGTACAGGTCTCTCGGCTACGTTCGAGACGACACCAGATTCGTCGTTCCCGCGCAGGCGGGAACCCATTTTGAGTTTTTTTGTACAACCGAAGACATGGTTTACATTCCAAACCGGGCACATGGTTTACACCTATTTTCGATTTGGTCTGATGATTCTACCGATTCTTGGGTCGAATATCCCCAAGGGCATCTGGGCAAAATAGATCTGCCATCGATCGTGGGCTTGCGGTTTCAAGCCAACGTACTCGCCAATCAACTGGCGTGACACATAGACCGCTCGCCCATGCCATTTCATCTGACCACCACATTTCACCTTGCGGACTTCAAATTGATCCGGATAACCCACCTCGGGCAGCTGTTCCGGAAAAGGTCGTGTTGATGATGTATAGACGTCAGCCGGCCTGCGTCCCATGCCCAGGCCCTGATGTGAACGCTGGTAATTGTATTCCTCCAGGAATCGATTGAACGCCCGTTGCTGTGCTGAAAGATTCGCCTTGGGCGGACTGGCCGTTGCGGCTTTCAGGGTTCGATGCATGCGTTCATGTCTGGGGTTCTGTTCCGGATGACCGGGCGCAATGCGTTCCGGCTTCACACCGAGTTTGAGCAACCAGATGCTCAGTGGAGACAAGCCACCCAGACAGACCTGCGCAAAGGGATAACCGTTGTCGGTGCGGATCGCATCAGGCAATCCATAACGACGAAAGGCTTGTTCATAGCAAACCTGTACAGGCTTAAGCTTCAAGCCGTACTGACCCTGACAGGTGAACAGGAATCGGCTGTAGTTATCCGTGATGGTCAGTGGGTAGCAGCGTTTGCCATTACCCATCGCAAAATGGCCCTTGAAATCGGCACTCCACACCGCATTGGGTGCGATGGCATGTTGTAACGGCTGGCTGTGCGGGGGGATGCGATGACGTTTTCTTCTTCGCTTCACCAGGCCGTGCCGTTTGAGTATCTCGCCAACTGTACTGGTCGCAGGCCAGGTGATGTCAGGTTTATCTCTGATCAACTTGTCCCGAAGGGGCTTTGGCCCCCAGGTTGGATATCGATGCTTCAGGGCCAGGATCTGTTTGACCAACGCCTCTTCGGTTCTGTTGGCACAATGCTGCGGTGCTCGTGACCGGTCGATCAACCCTTTTGATCCCTGCTCGTAAAAGCGGTAAATCCATTTGTCACCGGTTGGTCGACTGATTCCGAATCGGCGACATAATTCGGTCTTGGTGAACTCCCGGCTTAGCCAGGCTTTGATAAAGGCATGTCTTTCAGTCATGGCACAGGTCTCTTTCCAGGGCATCGGCTTGTCCTCCTTGCCGACACATTACACCCTGTAAACCATGTGTCCGGTTTAATGTGTAAAGGATGTCTCCGGTTTATACCTTTTTTCAATGGATTCCCGCCTGCGCGGGAATGACACCAGGCCAATTCGAATACACGCTGAGTTGTCATTTCGACAGAGCGCAGCGATGAGGAATCTTGTCACCGTGCCGTGATGCACAAGATCCTTCACGTTCGTTCAGGATGACTGTATAGGTGTGTTCAGAATCACTGCCAGTCGTTGTCGAACCGGGTAATTCACGACACTAAACCGCCAAAACTGTGACACAGATCACACAATGCTGCCCCACAGACAAGGCCTGTCGCCTTTTTCCTACAACGGGTCATTCCATCTCGGATGGCTGCGACCGCCATGCTTTGCCATGCTATGGCTTCGATCTCCGGGGGGTGGTCGTGCACGGTAAGGAGAGCGTGATGAAACGATTTGTATGTGCGTTGGCCATGATAGCTGCGATTACATTTTCAGATGTGAAAGCGCAGAGTTGTGGTGATGTGGTGGTGTCGTCAGTCACACTGACGACGGACCTGATCAATTGCCCGGACACTGGCCTGTTGGTGGCAGCCAGTGGCGTGACGGTTCGACTGAACGGTCACACGATTGACGGCATTGGCAATTCCAGCGGCATTGGTGTGCCCACGGGATTCAACAATGTACGGGTGATCGGCCCGGGCACGATCAGGGAATTTGCCACCGGTGTGGCCTTCAACGTAGGTGATGGTCATGTGGTCTCGGGCGTGCTGATGCAGGATAACCAAAGCGGCATCTATGCCATCGATGTGGCCAATGCAAAGTTCAAGAGCAACGAGGTGGTGAGCGGTATCAATGGCATTATCCTGCAGGGTGCGCTATCGCAGGACAACACGATTTCGGACAACTATATCGCGGGTGTCATTTCCGAAGCGATCTGGCTGTACAACGCTTCGCGCAACGAGGTGACCGGCAACTATCTGATTCACAACCAGACCGGTTTTGCCATCACCAGCGGCAGCCGAAACAGTTTCAGCTACAACCGGGTAATCGAGAACATGAACGGCATCACCATTGCCACCACAGCCGGTGGCGGTGCCGACAGCAGTTACAACGAGATTTTCTGGAACAAGATCTATGACAACCGCAGCGGAGTATACCTCTCCACCTTTGGCACCACGCTCAACAACGTCAAGAATCAGTTTTACAAGAACGCCATACGTGGCGGTGATGGCGGCCTGCTGATCGGCGATGCCGGCAATATCAAGACCTTGGTCGATAACAACTGGTTTGCATCGCACGGCAGCTACCACATTACCGATCTGGGTACGATGAGCCAGTTCAGCGGCAATCGATGCGATGGGGTGGCTTGTCCCTGATCGTTGCCTGACTTATTCCAGGGGTGCCCCTTAACGGGGGGCACGTGTAAGCGGGGCGGCCGCACTTTCGGGTGCGGCCTTTTTACTGCAACATCCTGTTACAGTTCTGCACATTCTCAACAGTTTTTCTTAACGGAATCTTATCCTTCACTGATCTAGCATGGTGATCATTGATCAACAGATGGGAGGGCATCTGTCATGATGCGTCGCCGCTCGATACAAAACCAATTTTTACTGTTTATTTGTCTGTCGATGGTGCTGGTTCCTGCACAGGCCGAGATCATATTCACCGACGTGACCGAAGGCTCAGGCCTTGAGCTGCCCGGTGTGCTGAATCAGTCGGCCGCCTGGGGTGACTATGATGATGATGGCGATGTGGATCTCTACCTCACCAATCGCGGCCCCAACAAGCTGTTTCGGAATGATGGCAATGGTGTGTTCACCGATGTCACGGAAGCGGCCGGTGTGGCCGGGCCGGATACGGTCGATGGAGACGGCATAGGTGTTTCCTTTGCCGATCTGGACAACGACGGTGATCTGGACCTCTTTGTCAGCCACATCAATACCGGTGATGATCAGCTCTATCGCAATGACGGCTTTGATGCCGATGCCGGCACGGTGGTGTTCACCGACGTGGCAGCATCGGCCGGCGTTACCATCGAGCGTTCGGCGCGGGGCATCACGCTGGTGGATTACAATCGGGATGGCCTGCTCGATATCTATGTGCTCGCTTCGGGCGAATCCATCATGTACCGCAACAATGGCAATCTCAGCTTTACTGACGTGGCCGGTGCACTGGGAATCAACCCGGATGGACGTGACGTGGGCGTGGTGGCCACCGACATCGACAATAACGGCTGGCCGGATCTGTTTGTCGGCAATCGCTCGGACCTGCCCAGCAACCTGTACCTGAACAACGAAGGCAGTTTCAACGACATTGCCACCGTATCGGGCATTACCGCGCTGGGACTGGGCATGGGCGTGATCTCGCTCGATTACGACAACGATCTGGATTTCGATCTGTACTGGACCACCTGGCCCGGCGACACGGAGCCTTTTGTCGATAATGCCTTCTACCGCAACAATGGTAATCTCACCTTTACCAATGTCACCGAAACCACCGGTACGGCCGATACCTCCGGCTGGGGCATCAGTGCCAACATCGGTGATCTGGACAATGATGGTTTCATGGATTTCTACGTCACCAACGGCTTTGCCGATATCAGCACACCGGGCGTGCTGTTTCACAACCAGGGTGATGGCACCTTTGCCGATGTGACCAGCCTGCTGCCCGACATGCCGGCCGATTCGCGCGGTATTACGTTCGCCGATTTCGATAATGATGGCGATCAGGATATCTACATTTCGGCCGACGACGATGTGCCCAACAAGCTGTACCGAAATGACAGTACCGGCGGCAATCGTTTTCTCAAGCTCAATCTCATCGGTGCGGCTGCCAGTGGCATCGGTGCCCGAGTGGAAGTCGATACCGACATTCGCACCACCGTCCAGGAACTGAGTGGCGGTACCGGCCGTGGTAATCAGAACCCGCTGGAGCTGGTGTTCGGACTGGGTCAGGCCACCGAAGTCAGGGAGATTCGAATCAACTGGCCCTCGGGGCAGAGTCAGGTGATCAACGGCGCGGTCATTGACAGCACCGTTCGCATTGTCGAGCCAGGCCCGCGTTTCAATCAGTACACCGGCTCCTGGTTTGGCGGCCCGGAACAATCGGGTCACGGTTTCAGCCTGGAAGAACTGGGCGACAACCGCTACCTGGCCTACTGGTATGTTTTCGATGAAGAGGGTAACCGTCACTGGGTGATCTTTGACGGCGTGCGCTCCCTGAATCGTATTTCGGGCACGGCCTTCACGGCCCAGGGTGGCCTGTTCCCGCCGCTGTTCAACGTCAATAACGTCGATGTGGTTGAATGGGGCAGCATGGAATTCGTGTTCGAGAACTGCGGTTCCGGTGAGGTGAGCTGGGCACCCACACTGCAGGGTTTCACGGCCGGCTCGCTGCCGATAGTCAAGCTGGCGACTGTGGATGCGGCGCAGTGTCAGTAGGTTGTCTGGCCAGCCTTTGGAAAAGAGTCTGTCGAATGGGGAGCTGACTGCTGCAGTGACTGGTTTCTAGCCTCCCTTTGGTAAAGAGCCTGCCCTGAGCTTGTCGAATGGGGAGGTTGGAGGGATTTTCTTTGAGTAAGGATCCCTGGCAGGAAATCCCCCTCAATCCCCCTTTGCAAAGGGGGAGGTGGCTGGTGCGGTGACTGGGTTATAGCCTCCCTTTGGTAAAGGGAGGTTGGAGGGATTTTCTTTGAGTAAGGATACCTGGCAGGAAATCCCCCTCAATCCCCCTTTGCAAAGGGGGAAGTGCCTGGTGCAGTGATTCAGATTAGCTAACAACAGATTTTGTTGTTCCCGCCTGCGCGGGAATGACGTTAGCAACTGTTCCGATTTCTTTGTGACACTCGACGATGTGTACTCACTGGTACAGGTCCCTCGACTGCGCTCGGGACGACAACGATAACTGACCCATGGCATTGAGTGACTCGACTATGCGCACTCATTGACGCAGGTCCCTCGGCAGCGCTCGGGACGACAGTACTATGTCATCTCGACCGAACGAAGTGAGTGGAGAGATCTGTAGTCTGGGTCAGGCAATCAGTGACAACCTTCTCTGACTAGATCAGTCCTTTACTCCCGTTCCTGCTGTTCCCGAATGCGCTGGCGTTTTTCCTCGCGGTGCTGTTCGGCGGCATCGATGGCGTCACCGCCGATGTGGGCTTCGCCGCGGGCGCGGGCCAGTTTCATCTGCTTCTCTCGTTCGGCGAAACGGTCCCGATCCATATCACGGTCGATGCAGTGCGGGCAGGAGACGCCCCGCACGTAGTGCTCGCTCTGCTTGTCTTGCTCGGTGATCGGGTAGCGGCAGGCGTAGCACTGATCGTAGCTGCCCTTTTCCAGTGAATGATCGACGGCCACGCGGTTGTCGAAAACGAAACACTCGCCCTGCCATTTCGATTCCGCCTCGGGCACTTCTTCCAGGTACTTCAGGATGCCGCCCTTGAGGTGATACACCTCGTCAAAGCCCTGCGCCTTGAGGTAGGCGGTGGATTTTTCGCAGCGGATGCCACCGGTGCAGAACATGGCCACCTTACTGTGTTTCTCGGGATCGAGGTGTTTTTCGGCGTAGTCCGGAAATTCGCGGAAGGTTTCGGTGTGCGGATTGATGGCGCCCTCGAAGCTGCCGATCTGCACCTCGTAGTCATTGCGGGTATCGATCACGGTGACCTCTGGATCGCTGATCAGCGCGTTCCAATCCTTCGGATCGACATAGCTGCCGACGATGTGATTGGGGTCGATGTCCTCAACGCCCATGGTGACAATTTCCTTCTTCAGCTTGACCTTGCTGCGGTGGAAGGGGTGGCCCTCGTGAGGTGATTCCTTGTGCTCAAGCCCTGAAAGGCGCTCGTCCTGTTTCAGCCAGGCCAGCAGGTTGTCGATGGCCTCGCGGCTGCCGGAGACAGTGCCGTTGATACCTTCATGGGCCAGCAGCAGGGTGCCGCGAATGTCGAGTCGTTTCATGAGATCGAGCAGCGGGTCGCGAAGGGCGGTGTGATTTTCAAGGCGGGCAAAGTGATACATCGCCGCCACAATGGTGGGTTCAGTCATGTTCGTTCCTTTTCGGCTGACCGGAGCGTAAATCCGGCGCTGTGGCGCGCGATTCTAGCCGATTGATGGCCATTTGTCGCCCATGGCCACCCGTGTGGGCACTCAATCACAACCGCAAGAATCGTCAAGACAGCCCTGATGCCCTTTGCTAGTCTGTGTGCCATAACGCATCACACACGAATCTGACATGACAGCAACAAGCCAGAGTACAGCTACCGAACTCAACCCGTCACTGGTGAGGGCACAGGTGTATATCCAGAACAATCTGCATGCTGATCTGTCGCTGGAGACAGTAGCGGCCGAGGCTGGGTTGTCACCAACGCATTTCCACCGCACCTTCCGACAGCAGCTCGATGAAACGCCGCGGGCCTATGTGGAGCGACTGCGGATCGAGAAATCGCGCTACGACCTTCGCATCACCACCGATCGCCTGATCGACATTGCTCAGCGCTATGGATTCAGTCGACCGGAAACCTACAGCCGGGCCTATCAGCGCGTATTTGGCTACCCGCCTTCGGCAGAGCAGCGCCTGGGTGCCGGCCAGTCTGGAGATGGCGAGAATACCCATTCGGCGGGCGAGGCTGCTTCAGCGGTGCGACGGGTGATGTTGCCTGAGATTCATCTGGCGGCGATTCGCCATACCGGCCCCTACGAGCAGGTGCCGCTGATTGCCTCGGTTGGCGACAACCCCTGGCAGCGGCTGTCGGCCTTTGTGCTCGACAGGGGGCTGTCGTCGCTGCCGCTGGTGCATTTTGGCATTCCGCTGGATGCCCCGGGCACCACGCCCGACGATCGGTTGCGCTATGACATGGCGATTCAGGTCGATGCAGCCTTTACGGCAAAACGATCGGATGCACCCGTGTTTCACAGTCACATTGCCGCAGGCCAGTATGCCGTACTGACGCATGCCGGCCCCTATGCCACCCTGGCCGAAGCCTGGCCGCGACTGTTCCAGACGGTGATGGGCTGGCCGGGTGTTCAGATCCGTCCGGCCCAGGTGTTCGAGTGCCTGATCGACATCAAGGCCTCTGCCCTGAATGATCACACCTGGACCGATCTGTACCTGCCCATCGAAACGAAGCGCTGAACACCATCCCGATACTGAACCTGCCCGGAGAGCAACCATGATTAGCGAACATCAGACGATCATCATCAACCGCGATGCGCACAGCATCTTCGAATTCATCAACGACGATGACTGCCTGGGCAAATGGGTCAATGGCATTGTCGCCGTTGTTCCGATCGGCGAGCTGAAGGGCGGTGTCGGTGACCGTGTCAGGATCTCGGTGGATATTCCGAAGAAGATGGATATCGTTTCAACGGTGATCGAATGGGAACCCGATCGCCTGATGAAATTCAGCAACGACGTCAAAGTGATGCCGGGCTGGATCGGCTATGAACTGAAGCCGCTGGAGTCGGGCACCGAGCTGACCTTTACGGCGGAGCATCATCCCAAGGGGATTTTCATGCGGCTGATATCGCCGCTGATCCGGCGCATGTTCAGAAAGGAGCGGCGCAAGGAACTGGAGCGGCTGAAGCAGGTGCTTGAGGCCGGCTGAGTGCAGATCCCTCAGGCGGCCTGTTTCAGATCAGGCGTCGGTGCGGTATCGACAATGGCCGAGACGATAAGCTCGGCAACCGCATCATCCCTCAGGATGCGACGGTGGCCCAGCCCTTCGGTGATGTGCAGCTGCGCCGCAGGGAATGCTGCTGCCGCTATGCGCGCATCGGCCAGCGGGATCTCGCGGTCACTGGCATCGTGAATCACTGTCAGCTCGCCCTCCCAGAGACTGGATACATGTTCGGGCGTCATGCGCCACAGGGGCGTGGAGAAGGTATTCTCGATCTGTTGTTTCAGTTTCACCGTGGCTCGCTGACCCAGGCCGATCATGTCGGCAAAACGGTCCAGCACGTGCTCGAGCCTGGCGGGTGCCGCGACCGTGATGATCTGCTGCGGCGCAATCGGGCTGGCTGTGCCGTCTGGCTCCTGCAGCGACATCAGGCTCATGGCACCACCAAAGGAATGGCCCAGAAGTGTGGTAACCGGGCCAATATCCCAGCAGACCTCACGAATCACCTCAACCGCCATGGGCTGGGTCAGTATGTCACCCGGTGATCGCCCGTGAGCGGGGAAATCCAGCGCGTGAACGTCACAGCCGGCACGGTGCAGCGCCTGAATGAAGTGCAGCATGTGATCGGTGCTGGAGGTCCAGCCATGCACAACCAGCACGCGCGGTGCATCGATTGCCTTCGCCGGCCAGTGATACAGCTGCACTTCGCCGCTGCCAGTGATCAGCTGGCGCTGTTTCGACTGATCCAGTATGGCGCGATTGCGTGCCAGGGTCAGGTCATCCGGCCGGTTTGCCGGACGCAGGGGCTGGCTAAACAGACGACGGGCAAGCCTGGCAGCCATGCCGGGTGTTACACTGGACAACAGGCGAAAGAAAACGGGAATCAGTTTCTTGATGGCAGTCATGATGTTGGTTCCATACAATCAATGGATATAGTTCTCATATGAACTATAATAGTTCACATATGAACAAAAATCAAGACAATCCGATCCTGACGATTCCGGGCATCAATGACTGGCTGTCGGTGGTGAGCGTTTTCCGCAGTTGCGAGAGGGCCATGCAGCGCGAGCTGTCTCAGGTGGGCCTGTCACTGGCGCAGTACGATATTCTGGCCTGCCTGCTGGCCCGTAACGGTCGCACGCAGCAGGAAATCGCGCAGCGCAATTTCGTGGTCAAGAGCAACGTGTCGGGACTGGTGGACCGCATGCAGGCGCGTGGCTGGCTGGAGCGCCGTGCCGACGAAGGCGATGCCCGCAAGCGACGCATTTTCCTCACCGATGATGGCACTGCGATGGCACTTCAAGGTCTCGAGATTCAGAAGAAGATGATCGCCGTGATGTCGGATGCGATCACACGCGAGCAGGGCGAGGTCACCGGCCTAACCTGCCAGCTGATGCAGGCCGCGATCGAGAAAAACTACAATTCAGGCGGCTGACGGCTCCGGAAACAGTGTCACCGCATCTCCGTTCTTCCAGGGCGGGTATTTCTGCATCACCGACAGAAAGGTCGGCGATTCATGCAGCCGCTGATACCAGTGGCGCAGGTTCGTGTATTTGCTGCCTTCGAACCAGCTCCGGTCGACGTGGGCGAACTGGCGCACGAACGGGAAGATGGCGATGTCGGCCAGCCTCGGCACTTCGTCAATGAGCCAGGGCCGATCACAGAGCCGGGATTCGAGTTGTGCCAGAAAGCGCTCACCCTCCATTCTGTAATACTCGGCACTGTGTTCGGGGTGCCGGTCGGCGTACTTGTACTTGTCCAGCCAGGATTTGAACTCATCGTCGCAGGTTTGGATCAGGGCGTCGGACGCCTCGCGGCTGTCATCATCCTGCGGCAGCCATTGCTCGGGATCGGACTTGGCCAGCGCCCAGTGCATGATATCCAGGCTTTCATCCAGCACACCGGCATCGGCATCGTCGATGATCGGTACCGTGGCCTTGGGTGAGGTCTCGATCATTTCCGGCGGCTTGTTCCTCAGTACCACCTCACGCAGCTCCACGCTGAGCCCGGCGCTGGCAATGGCCATGCGAGCGCGCATGGCATAGGGGCAGCGCCTGAAGCTGTAGAGAACGGGCAGTGATGTCTTCTCGTGCATGGCGTGTCGCTCTCGGTGGAATGTTGCGCAGTACAGGCAGGGCAGCATAGCGCCGTGTGTCTGTCCTGTCATGTCGGGCCTGCGCTGGCGTGGACCGATGAGCATGCTTTCTGTATTGAACCGGGTGACTCAGTCGAGCTGTTCACGCAGGGGCAGGGTCATCTGTACGCTGAGCCCGCCAGCGCTGCGGTTACGCAGGTTGATGTCACCGCCATGGGCTTCGATGATTTCGCGGCACAGCGCAAGACCAATGCCCGAGCCGGATTTCTTGGTGGAGTAGAACGGTGCCAGCGCCTGTTTCAGCTCAACCTCGTTCATGCCGGTGCCACGATCGCGAACCTCCAGCAACTGACTCTGTTCCAGGTTGATGCAGCGCAGCTCGACATCGTCGATGCTGCTGCCCGCTTCCAGTGCATTCTTGATCAGGTTGATCAGTACCTGTTCCATCAGAGTGGCGTCGAACCAGCCGGGTAATTGTGGCAACGGTTCGAGCAGTCTGAAGCCGTGTGACTGCTGCAGTGGCGACAGGAAAGCGGCCCAGTCGTGGGCCGCCTGTTCCGGTTCAGGCAGGCGTGCAAAATTGGCGTAATGGCCAATGAACCCGGCCAGATGCCGGGCGCGTTCGGCGACGCTGTCCAGTGCACGTATCAGGCGATCCCGGTCGCCGCGTTCAGCCAGGATGCGCCCGGAGTGCACCAGTGAGGTAATAGGTGCCACCGAGTTGTTGAGCTCATGACTGATGATGCGGATCACCTTCTTCCAGGTGGCTACCTCCTGCCGGTTCAGTTCACGCGTCAGCCGCTGCAGCATGTAGAGCCGGTGTGGTTTGGCATTGAGCCTGAATTCCTTGATCACGGCCAGGCAGCTTTCAGGGTCACCATCGGTCGATTCGATCGAGAACACGCCCCCCTGGTTCTGTCTCAGACCACGCGCCACCGATGCATCCAGTGTCTCCAGCACACTGTCCCAGTCCATGCCCTCCATCCTGCGGCCCTGATACAGCATCTTGCGCGCGGCACTGTTGGAATAGATCACCCGCTGCCTGGAGTCGAGCAGCAGCATGGCGATGGGCGAGGCCTGAATAACGGTGTCCAGCAACAGTTCGCGCTGGTGCAGTGTCTGACGTTCCTCGCGCAGCAGGGTACCGATCTGATTGTAACTGCGAATGATCGGCACCAGTTCGGGCGGCCCTTTTTCCGACAGCGAAATGGAATAATCACTGTCGACGAAGCTGGCCGTTCCCGATTCCAGTGCACGCAGACGCGAGGTCAGGGGGACGGTCCAGATGCGGGCAATGATCATCGCCAGCATCACGATCAGTGCAATCAGCAGTGTCCAGACAAACACCGGTGAGGGCAGCCAGCGATTGAGCAGGGTGTAGGCCAGCAGAGCAAGACTGATGGCCAGGACAATCAGTAATGCCAGACGGCCTTCCATGGAAGATGATCGGAACATGGAGCGATTATAGGGGACAGCCGGCTGCGGTCACAGCATGCAGGCAGGCTGGCCTCTCGTGATTGCCCTAGCCGGCCTTGTCGGAGACATCGATGCCCAGCTTTTCCATGCGACGGTACAGTGACTGTCGGGACAGGTTCAGGGCGCGGGCCGCGCGGGCGATGACGCCATTGGCCGCCTCCAGTGCGCTGCGGATTTCGGCGGCGCTGGGTTCATCCGATGTGCTGCTGGCGGCGTCGAAACCCAGGTCCTCACGCCGGATCAGCGGTCCTGTGGTCAGCAGCCTGGCCCGGCTGATTCGGTTTTCCAGCTCACGTACATTGCCCGGCCAGTCGTACTGCATCAGGCTTTCAACCGCTTCGGGACTGAAACGGTGATCGCTGCCGAGAAAATGTTCGGCCAGCGGCATGATGTCGGCAACGCGCGATTTCAGCGGCGGGATGTCCAGCTCAATGACATTGAGCCGGTACAGCAGATCCTGCCGCATGCTGCCCTCACGTACGGCCGCGTTCAGGTCGGCATTGGTGGCACTGATCAGTCGCACGTTGACCTTGCGCGTACGGCTGGAGCCAAGGCGCTCGAACTCACCGGTCTGCAGCACACGCAGCAGTTTCTTCTGGCCCTCGAGAGGCAGGTTGCCGATTTCATCGAGAAACAGGGTGCCGCCGTCGGCGGCCTCGAATCGGCCTTCGCGGGCTGTGTCGGCACCGGTATAGGCACCGGCATCGGCGCCAAACAGCTCGGCCTCGATCAGGTTTTCGGGCAGGGCGCCGGCATTGACGGTGATGAGCGGTTTGTCGGCCACCGCCGAATTGGCCTGGATCAGTTCGGCAATCATCTGCTTGCCGCAGCCGTTGGGGCCGGTGATCAGTACCGGTACATCGGAGCGTGCAATGCGGGTGGCCAGGGTAACGATCTCGTGCATGGCATCACTGGCATAGATCAGGCCGCCGAGCTGGAACTTCCGGCTGATCTCCTCGCGCTGTTTTGCCATCCGGCTGTTGCGCGCCGATTGCTCCCGGCGGTGGCGACTGAGTTCCAGCAGGTTCTGGATGGTGGTCAGCAGCTTCTGATCATCCCAGGGTTTCTGCAGGTAATCGGCGGCACCGGCCTTGACCAGCGAGACCGCATGTTCAAGATGGGTCCAGGCGGTGAGCAGGATAATGGGAACATCGGCATCCAGTTCGCGCAGCTGGTGAAACAGACGGATACCTTCATCGCCCGAGGTGGAATCCTCATCGAAATTCATGTCCTGGATAATCAGATCGGGTTGCTGCTGCGCTGCCAGCCTCACCCCGTCTTCGGGTGATGAGGCTGTCAGGCAGCGGTAATCGTGCAAATCCAGCATCAGTGCCAGCGCGTCCATCACGCCGGTGTTGTCTTCGATGATCAGGATGGTCGACATCGGGTGATTACACCGTCCGTGTGGCAATGGCTGGCGAGACATGCGCCGCCTTGCGCGCCGGACCAAGCGAGGCCAGGAAGCCGAGCAGCCAGATGGCGATCAGGCCGATGGGCAGGTACTTGATATCGAGACGGGTCATGGCCAGATGTTCTACCAGAAGCATGTTGAGTGCAACCGTCAGTATCAGACCCACGCTCAGGCCAATGGTGGTGATGAGCCAGTTTTCCACCAGGAAATAGCGCACCACGTGAAACTTGCGCGCCCCCAGTGCACGGCGGGTTCCGATCTGCTTGGTGCGCTGACTGACCAGGAAGCTGACCAGGCCAATGATGCCCATGGCGGTGATGATGACGAGCAGAATAATGACGGTCATCATGGTGACGGCAACGGTATTGTCTCTCGAATAACTGCCCGCTGCGTACTCTTCAAGCGAGCGCAGTCGTCGAATGATGCGCTGTGTATTGCTGGCAGCCAGGCCTTCCTCCACCTGCGGCATGACGGCATCGCGCATGCCCGGTTCAGTGCGAATCAGGTAACGGCTTGAGTTTCGCAACTGCTGGCCGGCCAGTATGGTCACCTGACCAAGACCGTCCCAGCCGACCCAGGAGCCGTGCATGTGTTCGATGATGCCGATCACTTCCACGGGTCTGGAGTCAAAGAAGATGGTTCGGCCCAGGGCGCTTTCACCTTCTTCCGGGTACAGCAGGTCAGAAAGCTCCTGAGTAATCAGGGCCACGTTGGAGATCACCCCGCTGTTCTCTTCCGGATAGACCATTTCATCAGCCGTGAAATTGCGGCCGCCTGCCAGGGTGACACCCAGTGCCTCGATTCCCTGTTCGTTCATCATGTAGACCCCGGTCGAATGTTGCGGTGTGCCCTCGTCCATGCTGGCCTGGATGCGTTCACCCCAGCCGCCGTTCGACAGCGGAATGGCATTGGTGCTGGTAGCGGCGATGACACCTGGGATATTGCGTATCAGTTCCAGATCACTGGCCACGGTGGCGCGCGAATCGAAGCTGGAGCCGATGCCCTGGCTGTTGATGGCGAAGATGTTGTCAAAGTCCATGCCGGTGGGCCGGGTCATGGTCTCGTAGCGCTGCCAGACAATGAAGGCACCGTTGCAGATGATGGCCAGTGTGAACGCGATCTGGGCGGCGATCAGGATAGCCCCCAGCTTGTTGCGGGTCATGGCACTGAGTATGGGACGAATTTCCATGATGTTTCCTTATTGTGTCTTCAGTGAGGTGGCCGGTGGCATGCCGGATACGCGAATCGCCGGGTACAGGCCGGCCAGCAGGCTGGCGGCCAGTGAGATGCCGATGGCGGCCATGACCATGTTCCAGTCCATGCTGAACAGCAGGGCATCCGAACGCATCAGCGCCTTGACCCCTTTCAGTCCCAGCATCGACAGGGCAATGCCGAGCAACCCGCCCAGCAGGCCAATCATCATGATCTCGATGATGTACTGCTTGAACAGGGCAATGCGGCTGGCACCGAGGGCGCGCCGCAGGGCGATCTGCGGGGTGCGGGCCAGCAGTTTGGCCAGGATAAGCCCGATGGTGTTGAGCAGGCACACCAGCAGGAACAGGAACGACAGCCAGACCATGATCTTGCTGTCATCATCGGCCACGTTCTGCTCTTCCAGGTAGTCGGTCACATTCAGAACCGAATAGTTGGCCGGCTTCTCGAATCGGCCGATGGCCTTCTGTGACGCGATATAGGCCTCGATGTAGTCGGCGTAGAATTCGGCTTCAGCCGGCTGGTTGAATTCCACCCAGTAACTGATCCAGCGACACTCGGAGGCCATGAAGGCGTCGTAGCTGTCGATCTGCTCGCCATTGCAGTTGGTGTTGCCCGAGCTGTCCATCTGCAGCGGGATGGTCAGCGACAGTGGCACGAACAGGGATTCTGCCTCGTCGAACGGGCCGTTGGTGATGTCGTAGAATTTCGGACTCGGTCGCCAGTCCTCGATCACGCCGGCGACGCGGAATTCACGCTCATCCAGAATCAGGGTACGACCGGTGGAATCCTCGCCGCCAAACACCTTGTCATTGGTCTCGCGCGAGAGCACCACGACCTGTGATGCCGCCAGCGCCTCGTCTTCGGACCAGGCGCCACCGAATCGGAACGGGACATCGAACAGGGTGAAGAAGTCGCGGCTGGTGAAACGGGCCAGCGACAGGAATGGCGGCACATCCGAGTTCGATGGCTGTACCGAGAAGGCCCCCTTGAACATGGCGGCCTGACGCACAGGCAGCGGGCTTTCCAGCAGGTTCTGCGCATCGGTCCAGCTGAGCTGCTGCGGTGGCGGATGCAGATCTTCCGGGTCTTCGTCCTGGCCCAGGTTCGTGTTGTCCAGCTGGACCGCGAACAGGACGTCGGATTTTTCCGGAATCGGATTCTGCGCCGACAGATAGTACACCGTCAGCATGGTCATGCAGGCGGCGATACCGACGCCGATCGCCGCGATCATCAGGGTCGAGAGAATCGGGTGCTGCCGGATCGACAGCAGTCCCAGTCTGAGGTTATACAGCAGCATGAGCGGCCTCCCGGGTGTCGTTGGCATGCAGTGACAGGGTCGAAACATCTTCCAGGTCACTGATCTGGCCATCGAGCAGATAGATGTTGCGATGGGCGCGCCGTGCCAGCTCAGGATCGTGTGTCACCATGATGATCGTGACACCGCTGTCGTTGATCGATTCGAGCAGTTCCATCACCTGGCGGGCCATTACCGAATCAAGATTGCCGGTGGGTTCATCGGCCAGCAGGAACCGGGGCGAACCTGCCAGGGCACGGGCGATGGCGACGCGCTGCTGCTGGCCACCCGACAGTTCCGAGGGCAGGTGCTTTGCGCGTGAGGACAATCCTACCTGCTCCAGTGCCGATTCGATGCGTTCCCTGCGCTCGGCCGCATTCATGCTGCGGTAGCGCAGCGGCACATCGACGTTGTCGAAGATATTCAGGTCCGGAATCAGATTGAAACTCTGGAATATGAATCCGATCTTCTCGTTTCTCAATTGTGAGCGGCGGCTGTCGGGTAGCTTGCTGACGTTCTCGCCATCAAGCAGGTACTCGCCAGTCTCGAATTCCTCGAGCAGGCCGGCGATGTTCAGAAAGGTGGTCTTGCCCGATCCGGAGGGGCCGGTGACAGCAACAAATTCACCGTCATCAACGGTGAGGTTGAAGCTTCGCAGCGCATGAGTTTCGATCAGTCGGGTGCGAAAGACTTTGGAAATATCGGTCATCTGAAGCATGGTCAGTTCCTTTTGAGATTCCTTGTGAGATTTCTGGTAATTATTGATTCAGTAAAACGGACTCGGCATCATCGAACGGTTCCAGGCTGGACAGCACAATCTGTTCACCCGGTTCGAGGCCTGAGAGAATTTCGATACGGTCGACGCTGACGGCACCGGCGACGATGTCTCGTCGACGGGCGATGTCATTGTTGACCACGTAGGCAATGCGGCCGGCACCCGAATCGAAGAACGGGCCACGGCGAACGATCAGGGCATCGTCCTTCGATTCGAGAATGATGCGTACCGACATGCGCTGGTTCTGACGCAGGCCCAGTGGTGTTTCGCCAACGAAGCGCACACGACCGGTGACGGTGTTGTTCTGCACCTCGGGTGAAATGGCCGAGATGATGCCATCAAACTGGTTCTGTCCACTGGTGATGACGGTGGGGATCTGCAATGCCAGCGAATCGGCGTAGGATTCGGGTATGTCCACATCCAGCTCGAAGGCATTCAGGTCGACCACGGCCAGCAGGGCCTGGTTGTCATCGACAAAGGCGCGTTCACTGACGGCAATGTCGCCGACCATGCCATCAACCGGTGAGCGAAGATCGAGATCATCGACACGCCGTTTCAGTTCATCGACCACCAGTCGCTGACGCTGAACGTTGCTCTGCTGTGTATCCAGCTCGAAGGCGATGGCATCGTTGAGCAGTTCGGTCTCGGCGGTGACGTGATTGAACTCCAGTTCGGCCGTGGTGAAGGTGTCGCGTGCCTGTTCGAAATCGATCTCGCCGTAGACACCCTTCTCGAAGCCCAGCTGGGCCCGACGCTTTTCTCGATCGGCAGCTGTCAATGCGACGCGGGCGTCGTCCAGGCGCTTCTGCTGTGCCAGCTGACGACTGCGGCTGTCGATGTCCAGTCGCTTGTATTCGGTGATGGCACCGTCCAGCGTGGCCTGTTCCTGCTTCAGCTGACTGGCAAGCTCCGGCGAATCGACGCGGGCGATGACCTCGCCGACGGCGACGGTGTCACCTGAATTGACCAGCAGGTAGACGGTACCGGCAGCCGGGCTGTACAGCGTCGGGCTGACAGCGGCAACGATTCGGCCCTGTACCATGACATCACGCGTGAACGCTCCGCGTTCCACGGTGGCATAGCGCAGTCGTTCGGCCGAGATCGACTGACTGATGCTGGCCCATCGTGCAAATGAGGGAATGATCAGCAAGCTGCCGATAAGCGCCGCGCCAATACCGATGGCGATCAGCCAGGCGCGTTTCTTGCTGCTGCGTGTGATCAGTGTGTCCTGACCGGCGGTGTCGCGTATTTTATCCATGACAGGATATATACAAGAACCGTGCCAACTTTCGGAAAGTGAGGATTGGCGGGGGCTGTGTCCGATGCAGGACCGGCGCTGACAGACAAATGTGTCCGATCGGACACTGTCACTGTCCGCAGCGGACAGTCAGTGGACACAACTGGCCAGCCGACTATCTTCTTCAGAGTGACGGATAGCGTGCGCGCAGGGTGTCAGTCAGTCAGGCCTTCCGGATGTTGTCGCCAGTGTGCCCGTACCGGCCTGATGGCATTGATGCGAAGTGCCTGAATCTGCTGCACCATCTGCTGCTTGTCCTGATCGCGATCAAGCGCGGGGGACAGGTCGCACTCACGTACTGCAGCGGCGGCAGCCAGCAGGTAGTCTCGCTGGCTGTAATCCCTGTCCTCGAAGGTCGGCCGGCCGCGCGAATCGGCTTCACAGGCCAGCAGGAACTGCTCGAAGAATTCGGCATTTCTGATTGCATTGGTGGCCAGCAGCAGTTTCAGCACGGTGCCGGCTTTCAACTCGAATGCGGTATGCACCTTGAGGTGATGTCGTGTCACGGCCTCGGCCAGTTGCTGGTGTTTGCGCGGAACCTTGAGGCGTTCGCAGACGTCCCTGACCAGCGGCACCCCGGCAGCCTCGTGGCCCGGGTGTGAGGGCAGTTTTTCGGCAGGCGTGATGCCCTTGCCCAGATCGTGAACCAGTGCAGCAAATCGTGCCGGTGAATCCAGTGCCATCATGGCCGCCTGCTTCAGCACCATTTCGATATGAATGCCGGTGTCGATTTCCGGGTGCCATTCAGCCGGCTGCGGTATGCCATAGAGACAATCGACCTCGGGCAGTATCGTCTCGAGTGCACCACAGGCACGCAGTACCTGCAGGAACAGCTGCGGATCGTTTTCGTTCAGTGCAGCGTCGATTTCCTGCCACACGCGCTCGGCCACCAGATGGTCCAGTTCGCCTGCCTCGACGCAATGGCTCATCAATGCCAGGGTTTCATCGGCCACCGAAAAGCCAATATGGTGATAGCGGGCGGCAAAGCGTGCCACGCGCAGTACGCGCAGCGGATCTTCGGCGAAGGCACCCGACACATGACGCAGGATGCCCTGTTCAAGATCATCAAGGCCTCCGAAGGGGTCGATGTACTGACCATCGGCATCACGGGCAATGGCATTAATGGTGAGGTCTCGCCGTGCAAGATCCTGCTCCAGGGTGACATCAACGTCGGTGTTGAACACGAAACCATGATAGCCACGACCGCTCTTGCGCTCGGTCCGGGCCAGGGCATATTCCTCATGTGTTTCGGGGTGCAGAAATACCGGGAAGTCCTTGCCCACGGGTTTGAAACCGGCAGCGATCATCTGCTCTGGCGTGGCGCCCACCACCACCCAGTCGCGATCCTTGACCGGACGGCCCAGCCTTTCGTCGCGGATGGCGCCGCCCACCAGATAGGTTTTCATCAGCCCGGGCACACCGGAATGATGCTGCCCGACAGTGAGGCATCGGAGGTGCCCGGCGTCTGATCGAGGTTGGGCATGCGGGTGCTGAGCGGAATCATCTTGCCCTCGCGGCGCCAGTCGTACAGGGTGGCAAAGGCCAGCACGCGGGTCAGGTATTCGCGCGTCTCGTAGTAGGGCACTGTTTCGATCCAGCGGTCGGCTTCCACCGGCAGTGACATCTTCTGCCACTTTTTCAGTGCAGCAGGGCCGGCATTGTAGGCAGCCAGCACCTTGAGGTAATTGCGGTATTCACCAAACAGTTCGGCCAGATGAGCGCTTCCCAGTGTGATATTGGTCTCCACATCGGTGAGTGAGCGTTTGCCCGGTTGCGGCAGCTGGAACTTGCGGGCAACGCGTCGACTGGTGGGCAGTGTCAGCTGCATCAGGCCGCGTGCATCGGCACCTGAAACGGCATCGGTGACCATGGCCGATTCGGATCGCATCACGCCGTAGATGGTACTCGGATTGAGATCACGGTGACGCGCCTGGGATTCGACCAGTGACTGCCAGGCCAGCGGGAACCTCAGCTGATACTGCTGCCAGTGTCCGGTGTCGGCCAGGGTCAGCGTGGCGCGATCATACCAGCCCTCCATTTCGGCGATCATGGCAGCGTGGCGTTTTTCCTCGCGTGTCAGCAGACGGGTGGCGGCATTCCACTCGCTGCGGGCCTCGCCAAGCTGCCTGACATGATACAGCTCGATCGCTCGCATCAGGCCCTCGATGCCCAGCAGTTTTTCGATCACACTGACGTCGGCATTGCGCAGCTCGGGACAGAGTGCATAGAAACGGCCAGTTCGCTCGGCGGCGAGGAAGCCGTAATAATTGGCCTGTTTCGACAGGGCTTCAAACAGCTGTTGTGATTGCTGTTGCTGGCCCAGTTCAGCCAGGGCCCTTGCCGACCAGTACTGCCAGCGGTCGCGGCTGCGAAACTCGGCCGGGAAGCTTGAGATTTCATCCAGCACAGCCTGCCAGGCACCCTGGTGTACGGCGACACGTACGCGCCATTCGCGTATCTGCTGGGTCACGGCGGCATCGGGCAGGGCAGCGAGTACGGCCAGCGCATCATCCGGGTAGTCGGTGGCATAGAACAGTGCAATGTCCTTCTCGATGGCTGCAATGCTGCTGGCCTGCCAGGCGAAATCGTCCTTCAGCGATTTCCAGTGACGGCGCGCCAGGTCATTCTGGCTGCTGGCAAGCTTCAGCAGGGTGGCCTTGATGATATCCCGGTTGGCCGCCGTATCCTGCCAGTGGCGTGCATCGGTGAGCCCCTGCCCCGGGTTCGACCGGAGCTTGATCCAGCGCTCGATCACGGCCTTGCGTTCGGCATCGAGGTTGCGTACCAGGTATCGCGCCAGTCGGGCCTCGCCTGCCTGAACGGCCAGCCGGGCACGCTGGTAGTGATGTGATTCTGTGATCAGGCCGCGTTTTTTCCAGTGACTGAAGACGGCATCGCAGATCTTTCCGCGAGATTCGCCATACAACCACAGGTCCTGATTGGCGGCATCAAACGGGATGTCGGTCTTCAGGTGGGTCAGCTCGGCCTTCAGTGCGGCACAGCGCAGCGATGCATCGCGAGTTGGCAGGTAGTCGGCAAGAAAGGCCTGCCAGCGCTTCTCGCGCGACAGGCGCCTGAGCCAGGCTGTTCTGAGACGCCTGATTCTCGGAACGCTGCGGTGCCGGCTGAGCAGTTCACGCACCTGGTCGGCATCGAGTTTGTCGATGTTGCGCTGAGCCGCATCGATTTCCAGATAGGGGTAGAGGATATAGTCCTTGAGTGTTACCGACAGGGTGCGATAGAGCGTCATGGAACCGGCCGACAGTGCCTTGCGGGCGGCGATGTACTGCAGACGGTCTGTCTTGCCCTGGCCATGCTGTGGTTTTACTGGCTGTTGTGTTGCGTTGGCAGAGCACAACAGTGAGATGATCAGCAGGCTGAAGACAAGTCTCAGCAGCCGGCTGTGGCGCAAGCCATCACCGGTTTTTACCCCCTGTTCCATCAGTCGTCGTTCTGGCACCCGAATCATCCATTCTCGCGTTGGTCCTGTTGTTCCTATCTTGGTCGATTTGCCCAGGCCTGTAAACACCTGAATCGGTCAAATTGCGGGCATTGCTGAACCGGGTTTGCAAGCCTCATGCCGAGCGGCTGGTGTCGCAAATCGGGTACAATTGCGCTTCAATTTCCGATCGAGTCAGGAGTCTGAATGAATCCCCTCTGGTGGCAGTTGTTGATGGTGGGTGCAGCCAGTGGCCTGCTGGCCGGTTTCCTGGCCGGGCTGCTGGGTATTGGTGGAGGTCTGGTGATCGTGCCAGTGCTGTCACTTGCACTGACCACGACATCGCCCGAGTACAACATGCATCTGGCACTGGGCACCTCGCTGGCCAGTATTGTGATCACCGCCATGGCATCGGTGTGGGCACACCACCGCAGACAGGCGGTGATCTGGCTACAGGTCTGGCGTCTGAGCCCGGGTCTGCTGCTGGGTTCCCTGCTGGCAGGATTCTTCTCTGCCGGCATTGATCTGGATGTGCTGTCGATGATCTTCGCACTGTTCTGCCTGCTGGTGGCGGCTTCATTCTGGCTCAGGACGCCGCAATCGGAGCGTGCCCTGCCTGCGGCACCCGGTCAGTTCCTGGCAGGCACCGTGATCGGTGCTGTCTCTGCCCTGGTCGGTATCGGCGGCGGCTCGATGACCGTACCCTGGCTGACATTCCATGCCATGAGAATCCAGAATGCGATTGCCACTTCGGCTGCCTGTGGCCTGCCGATTGCCGTGGCTGCCACTGCCGGTTATCTGCTTTCCGGGTTGCGCATTGACGGGCTGCCATCGGGCAGTATCGGTTTTGTTTATCTGCCTGCGCTAGCGGGGCTCATCATGACCAGCATCCTCACGGCTCCGCTTGGTGCCAGGCTGGCACATCGTCTGCCCAGAGAAGTACTGCAACGCATCTTCTCACTGCTGCTGCTGTTGCTGGCCGCCTACATGTTCTGGCGTTGAGCTGCCCGCCGGTGGCAGGCTGAAGGGGTTGTAGCGGTACTGCAGGTTGCGCCGGATCAGAAACGGCTGGATTTCATCCCGATAATAGGCACCGTAGGCCGACCAGGGATAGTCATCGGGATCGGTGTAGGCAGAGATCCACTCGAAATAGGATGCCGGAACCGACAGGATGCCCATCCAGTGCGAAGATGCCGGGTTGAGATTGCGGCTGCGCATCCAGATGCGCCAGCGGGTGCGGTAGAACTCGGCGGTTTCCACCAGTGCGCGGTGTTCGGCCTCAGTCAGGGTTCTGAGCCAGTCGTCGTAGCCCAGTTTACCGCTGATGGCTTGCTGGTACGCGTCGACGAATACCGGTTTGCCACGGATGTTGTGCAGTTCATAGATCAGGTCGGCCCAGAGATTATGAGCGGTCTTTGGCTGGCCGCGTTCGCTGCCGGTCTGGTAGACAGGGTGCACCAGGACACGCTCTGCAAGCCCGTCCTCACTGTCGTGTACCGACTGATGCTGCGCCTCGATGCCATCGGGTGGATGGGTGTTGTCCCAGTAGATGCGAAAACCGCTCTGGGTACCGGCAAACTGGGCAGCGGTCCAGATCATCAGTGGGTCATCCTTCACCAGGATTCTGTTCAGTGCCGGCCGGTCAGTCAGCATCTGCTGCAGTTGCTCGTGGCCATGGGCATAGTCCTCGCCTGTGATGGCACTGTCGGCAAGTGAAACCTGGGTGCTGAGGCCCGCCAGCAGAATGAGACCGATGATGAGGTTGTTCAGGTTCAAGGTGTTAATTCCGCATGTCTGTGACAACCGGTCAGGTGATCGTTCACCATGCCGATGGCCTGCATGTAAGCATAGCAGATGGTGCTGCCGACGAATCGAAAGCCCATTTTCTTCATGGTTTTCGACAGCGTGTCGGACAGTGCCGTGGTCGCCGGGACCAGGGCCATGCTTTGCCACTGATTGTGGATCGGCGCATGATCGACAAATCCCCACAGCCAGTCTGAAAAGCTGCCGTGCTGCTGTTGCAGTTCAAGGATCAGACGGGCATTACCCACGGTGGATGACAGCTTGAGGCGATTGCGAACGATACCCGGATCCTGTATCAGCTGGGCCAGTTTCTCATCGTCATAGCCTGCGACGGTGGCAATGTCGAAATTGTCGAACAGCCGCCGGTAATTGTCCCGCTTGTGCAGGATGGTTCGCCAGGACAGGCCGGCCTGGGCACCTTCGAGGGTCAGGCATTCGAACAGCTTGCGGTCGTCATGCACCGGTACGCCCCACTCGGCATCGTGATAGGCGATGTCAAGCTCATCCCCTTCACACCACGGGCAGCGCGCTACCACGGCAGATTGTCCAGATCGATATTGCCGCCCGACAGGATGACGCCGACACGAAGCCCCGCGAAGCGCGGCTGATTGTTGCGGATCGCAGCCAGCACCACGGCGCAGGATGGTTCGATGATCAGCTTGGTGGTGTGCCAGAACAGTTTCAGCGAGTCGATGATGTCCTGTTCACTGACGCAGAGAATCTCGAGCTCCAGTTCCTGCATGATCTGAAAGTTACTGACACCGACCATGGCGCGCAGGCCATCGGCAATGGTGTCGGGATGATGGTCATTAACCCGCGAACCCTGTTGAAGTGAACGGTAGCTGTCATTGGCCTGTTCGGGTTCGGCACCGTAGGTCTTGATCGCCGGTACCCGGGAGGCTGCCGCCACGGCGGTGCCGGAGATGAGTCCGCCGCCACCGACCGGTGCGATCAGGCACTCCAGACCATCGACCTGCTGCATCAGCTCCAGTGCCACCGTTCCCTGGCCTGCGATGATTCGTACATCATCGTAAGGCGGCACCGGATGGGCGTCGAGACGACTGACAAGTTCGGCAAGCCCGGCCTCGCGTGCCTGCTGGGTGGCCTCACAGCGGTGAATGATGCCGCCATAGGCTTCGATGGCCTTGAGCTTGGAGGCAACGGCACCTTCGGGTACGACAATATGCGCCTCGAGACCGGCACGTGTCGCCGCGGCCGACAGGGCGGCACCATGGTTGCCGGATGAATGCGTCACGACCGGTCCAGTGTGGCCTGCTTCCACCAGCATGCGGATGGCATTGGTGGCACCGCGCAGCTTGAACGAGCCGGTACGCTGCAGGTTCTCGCACTTGAAGTGCAGTTCGGCACCGCAGATGCGGTTGAGACGATCGGAGGTCATCACCGGTGTGCGATGGATAAACGGCTCGATGCGCTGGTGTGCACGGAAAATATCATCGTAGTCGAGCAACGCGGTCTGCATGCGAGTTATC
The DNA here is from genome assembly GCA_965212525.1 of Lysobacterales bacterium. Classification (GTDB taxonomy): domain Bacteria; phylum Pseudomonadota; class Gammaproteobacteria; order Xanthomonadales; family SZUA-38; genus SZUA-38. Next base: position 62,437 of record CBDBVC010000030.1, on the reverse strand, counting down.
CTTCGGTGGTGTTCTGTTGCGTCTGCACGGGCTGACGGCCTGAAGCTGATTATACGTGCAAGGCTGATCATCGGCATCGGCTTTTTTGAGCCAGCCTGTTGCAGGGTTGCCTGCCCCTGATTGACTGTGGCGACAATATCCGTAACCTGACAGTCCCACTGATGAAGACGGTTGTTGGGCTACCCGGCCCGCTACCGCACGGCATGCCATGACAAGCGAGACAACAGCACAGAACACCATTTACCGGCGAGACTACCAGGCCTTTCCCTGGCGCCTGAATTCAGTCGAGCTGAGCTTTGACATCGGTCGTGAACAGACCGAGGTCACCTCACAGCTGTCGCTGAGCCGGGACAGAAACACAGCCAGTGCGCCGCTGCAGCTCGACGGTGTCGACCTGGAACTGTTGTCGCTGAGCGTCAATGGCAGGGCGCTGGATCCTGAGCACGATATCGAGACCACGGCAGAGGCCATCCAGCTCACCGATCTGCCTGATGAGGTGGAGATGACGCTGGTGACGCGCATACACCCGGCGGCCAATACCGCACTGGAAGGGCTGTATGTCTCCGGACAGTTCCTGCTGACGCAGTGCGAAGCCGAGGGCTTTCGCAAGATCACCTATTTTCCCGACAGGCCCGATGTGATGACGGTCTACACCGTTCACCTGAATGCCGATGCCTCTGAGTTCCCGGTGCTGCTGAGCAACGGCAACTGTATTGAATCGGTCGAGCTGGATAACGGCCGTCACCGCACGACCTGGCATGATCCGGCCCCGAAGCCGTGCTACCTGTTCGCGCTGGTGGCCGGAGACCTTGAGCATGTGGCAGACGAGTTCCAGACCCGGGATGGTCGCAAGGTCAGCCTAAAGCTGTTTGCCGAAAAGGAGAACATGGACAGCGTCGACCATGCCATGCAGTCGCTGAAGCGGTCCATGCAGTGGGACGAGGAACGTTTCGGGCTGGTCTACGACCTGGATATCTACCACATCGTGGCCACCAATGATTTCAATATGGGGGCGATGGAAAACAAGTCGCTCAACATATTCAATTCCAAATACGTGCTGGCCAGGCCGGAGACAGCAACCGATACCGATTTCATCAATATCGAGGCGGTGATCGGCCACGAGTATTTTCACAACTGGACCGGCAACCGCGTCACCTGTCGTGACTGGTTCCAGCTCAGCCTGAAAGAAGGGCTGACGGTATTCCGGGATCAGGAATTTACCGCAGACATGCAGTCGAGGGCGGTCAAGCGAATTGATGACGTGCGCCAGTTGCGCAGCCTGCAGTTTGCCGAGGATGCCGGGCCCATGGCTCATCCGGTCAGGCCCGACAGCTATCAGGAAATCAACAATTTCTATACGGTGACCGTCTATGAGAAGGGTGCCGAGGTGGTACGCATGGTTCACACGCTGCTCGGCGAGGCCGGATTCCAGCGCGGCATGTCGCTGTATTTCGAGCGGCATGACGGCCAGGCGGTTACCTGCGATGATTTCCGTGCTGCCATGGCCGATGCCAATGACGTTGACCTGACCCAGTTCGAGCGATGGTACTCGCAGGCAGGTACGCCACGGGTTCAGGTCAGCACACGTCACGACCCCGAGCAGAAGACCTACACACTGAACTTCAGGCAGGTCGCTGATGCCAGTGCCGATGGTTCTGCCAAGGAACCGTTTCACATACCGGTTAGACTCGGCCTGCTCGACAGCAATGGTAACGACCTGCCATTGTCATCGAATGATGAGGCCCTCAGTGGAGACCTCTACCAGCTGACCGGGGCCGAACAGTCACTGGTGATCGAGGCTGTGACTGCCGAGCCGGTGCCGTCACTGTTTCGCGGGTTTTCGGCACCGGTGATCACCGAGCAGGATCTTGACGATTCGCAACTCGCATTCCTGATGGCGCATGACAGTGATTCATTCAATCGCTGGGATGCCGGTCAGACGCTGGCGAAACGAATCATCCTGTCGGCTGTCGAGCAGAAGACTGATTCAGTCGGCAGCATGGCATCGGTGCAGATCTACAACGATGCGGCCCTGGCCATTCTCAGGGATGGCGATCTTGATCCGGCGCTGGTCGCCGTATCGCTGGCACTGCCTGATGAGAACTATCTGGCAACCCTGTTGCATGAACTGAATCCGGTTCGCCTGCATTCGGTACGCAAACAGCTGATCGAATCGATGGCTCAAGCCGCTGAATCCGAAATCTACAGCCGTTATGTCAGCCTGTATGCGTCGGAGCATGATGTGACACAGTCACTGCCGATTCTGCACCCGGAACGGATTGCAAACCGGGCACTGCAGAACCGCCTGCTTTCCTGTCTGTCGGCACTGGGCGGAGAGTACACCGGGCTGATCGCAGATCAGTATCATCAGGCCGAGGTGATGACCGAATCACTGCATGCCATGATGTTACTGGTCCATGCCGGTCTGCATGATGGCGATGCTGCACTCGAAGATTTCCTGAGGCGCTGGCAGCACGATCCGCTGGTGATGGACAAATGGCTGATGGTTCAGGCCACCAGTCCACAGCCGGGTACGCTTGATCGCGTGCGTGAATTGCTGACACACCCGGTTTATGACGGCAGTAATCCGAACAAGATCCGCTCGCTGATCGGTTCATTCAGCCGGGCCAACCCGCTGCAGTTTCACGCGGCAGACGGTTCAGGATACGACTTCCTGGCCGATCAGGTGATCGAACTGGACAGGCTCAACCCTCAGGTGACCTCGAGGCTGGTGTCGGCCTTCAACAACTGGAAACAGCTGGAGCCGGAACGTGGCGGGCTGATGCGTCAGTCGCTGCAGCGCATCCATTCACGCGATGGTCTGTCGCGTGATGTGTCCGAAATTGTCGGCAAGGCACTCGACTGAGCGCAGCCAAACCAGTCAAAGCGTACGAAATCATCTTGAATTCCTGATGAAGAAGACCAAAATCGGGAGTATCAATCAAACGGATATGCAATTATGGCCCTGACCGATCACGCCCGGGATACCATCAGTAATCTGCTCGACAACAACAATGTCGTGCTGTTCATGAAAGGCACGCCGCAGATGCCGCAGTGCGGATTCTCTGCCAAGGCAACCGGCATCCTGAATTCACTGGTGGATCAGTACGCCACCTTCAACGTGCTCGAAGACATGGAAGTGCGCGAGGGCATCAAGGAATTTGGCCAGTGGCCCACCATTCCACAGCTGTATATCAACAAGGAGCTGATTGGCGGATCGGACATCATTACCGAGATGTTCAATTCGGGTGAACTGCACGATGTGCTGGGGCTGGATCAGCCTGACCGCACACCGCCCAGTTTCAGCATCAGTCAGGCTGCAGCCGACATGATTCGTCAGTCGCTGCCCGATACCGGCCCGGAAGTGCTGCACTTTGCCATCGATGATCGCTGGCAGGGGGAGTTTTTCCTGTCGCCCAAGACTGGTCATGAGATTTATGCCGAATCCGCTGGCATCGAGCTGCACATGGACATCGTCACGGCGCAGAAGGCACGCGACATGCATATCGACTGGATCGAGACAATGCAGGGAAGCGGGCTCAGTGTTGATCTGCCACAGGCACCGCCGGCCGTGAATCAGCTCTCTGTCGACCAGCTGAAACAGAAACTCGATCAGGGTGAGGCCATGCACCTCTACGATGTGCGCTCCGAGTCCCTGCGCGAACAGCAGCCCTTTGATGCCGCCGTGGCACTGGACAGGCAGGCCATGGCCGATATCGAATCCATGGACAAGGACACACCGATCGCATTCATTTGCATGCGCGGCAATTCCAGTGCAGGCACTGCAGAACATTTCAGGCTCAAGGGTTACACCCGCCTGTACAATGTCGAAGGCGGTATCCTGGCATGGAACGACGCCACGCAGGGCTGAACAGGCACGCCCGCAACAGCGCGTGACACAGGAACCAACAGACCCTGCAAATGATCGGCAGCAAAACGCCGATGATGTGCTCACGTCGACACGTCTGAGTGTGTCAATCGGCAATGATTATCCTTCACGTGAGTTAACACTGGGCGAAGCGCTGTCCGTGGTAGAACAGCTGATTGCCCAGGGCGAGCAGCAGCGGGCACGAACGGCACTGGATTGTGTACTGTCGATGGCTGCCGGCCAGGTTCAGGCCCGTTACCTCAACGGCCTGCTCTGTGTCCGCGAGGCAAACTACAGCCAGGCGCGGGAAGAATTCGAACGGGTCAGAAGCCTGAGACCGGACTGGCTCGACAACTGCTACAACCTTGGCCATGTCTGTCGACAGCTGGGCGATCATGCCGCTGCCATCGACGCACTGAACCAGACACTTCAACTGGCGACATCTCAGGGGCCCAGTGACCATTCTCTGCTGGCCAGAATTCATAACGGACTGGCATCGGCGCTGCTGCAGGACGGGCAAGCCGACACTGCCAGGACGCACTATGTCGAAGCCTGCGCACTGGATGACACGGTGGCCGACTATCATGCCAATCTGGCGGCGACCGAGCTGAAGCTCGGACTCTCCGGCGCGGCCTTGAAGACGGCAACTCGCCTGACCGATCGCTGGGCAGATCATGCGGCAGGCTGGAAATGTCTTGGCGTGGCATCACTCCAGTTGTTCAGAATCGATGAGGCCATTGCACAGCTGAAGCGTGCCCTGTCAATTGATGACAGTGATTCTGAAAGCTGGTATCAGCTCGGTGTTGCACTGGATGAGGCAGGGCAGTGGGACAATGCCCTCGATGCCCAGTCGCGTGCACTCTCCTTGCGCCAGGATTACGGTGCTGCGCTCAGCGACTGCATTTTCCTCAAGCGTCGCCTGTGTGACTGGGGCGGCCTGTCAGCGCTCGATACACGATTCGGTGATGCCATCGATCAGGGGCTGGATGGACTCAAACCCTTCACACTGCTCTCGGCCAGTGATGATCCCGTTCTGCAGCGAGAGTGTGCCGCACTCTGGGCCAGGCAGTGCATACGCGAGATCACCCCGCTGCCACCGGTATCACCGACAACTGTGGGGCCATGGCGCATTGGCTATCTTTCCTCCGGATTTCACAACCACCCGACCGCCTGTCTGACGGTCGAGTTTTTTGAATGTCATGATCGCGATCAGTTCAGGGTTCATGCCTATTCTGTAGGGCCTGATGACGAGAGTGAGTTGCGCAATCGAGTGGTGGCCGCCTGTGATGAATTCACCGATTGCCGGGAATTCAGCGTTAGCCGACTGGCCGGAAAGATACGTGATGATCGCATTGATATTCTGGTCGATCTTCGCGGCTATGGCGGTGGTGCCGTGACCGGCGTGCTGGCGATGCGCCCGGCCCCGATTCAGGTCAACTGGCTGGCCTATCCGGGCACCATGGCGGCACCGTTCATCGACGTCATCCTGGCGGACAGCACGGTGATACCCGAGGGCAGTGAAGAGGCATTTGGTGAACGTGTGGTTCGGCTGCCGCACCGGTTCCAGCCCAACGACACCAGGCGTGAGCTTCGAACCAACGGGCCCTCGCGTACCGAACTCGGTCTGCCCGAGGATGCCATGGTGTACTGCAGCTTCAACAACTCCTACAAGTTCACCCCCGAACTGATGGATGACTGGATGCACATTCTGGACAGCGTGCCAGGCAGTGTGCTGTGGCTGCTTGATGGCAAGGCCAGGACATCTACCTCGGACAATCTGCGGGCTGAGGCACAACGTCGTGGTATTGATCCGGCACGTCTGGTATTCCTGTCCAGACGGCCTCATCTCGATTACCTTGCCTGTTATCAGCAGGCCGATCTGTTTCTCGATACCCGGCCCTACAATGCCCACACCACGGCCTCGGATTCACTGTGGGCGGGGTGCCCCCTGCTGACCCTGCCCGGGCGCAGTTTTGCCTCGCGCGTGGCGGCCAGTCTGGTGACGGCGGCCGGGCTGGCCGATGAACTGGTGGCCGACTCAGTCGACGATTATCGTCTGCGTGCCATACACCTGGGTCAGGACGATTCGGCTCGAGTGGCGCTGCGAAGCCGGCTTGAACAAGCCAGGGGCTCATCACCGCTGTTCGATACACCCGGCTTCTGTGCCCAGGTGGCTGCCGTCTACCGTCAGTTGCTGGAACAGAACCCGGTCAGCAGTTCACGCCACTGATCGGCGATGGCCGGCCAGGCCAATTGTCTGATTGAGTTGCGGTCAAACACCGGCCGACCCTGCTGTACCCATTTTTCGATGTGATCTGCCAGATGAGCAGCGTCCTGTTCGGCATCATCCGATGACCGGTAGCGACAGTCGCCACTGAACCACTCCGGGTAAGCCAGACGATCGGGCACCACCGGCCGGACACCGGCGGCGGCCGATTCGAGTATCGACAGACCCTGAAAATCATGCACAGAGGTAGACAGCACCAGATCGGACTCAGCCACGATAGCCATGTAATCGTTTCGATCCACGATGAAACCGGCATGAGCGACAGACTGTTCGAATTCACTCAGGATGCGGTTGAATTCGGCCGGCTGATTGCGAAACTGCTGGCCCAGCAGATTGAGCCTGAATGAGAGACCGCGCTGTTTCAGCTGCCGCAATGCCAGCAGCAGCCTGTCCGGACCCTTATCGTACTCCCAGCGGTGATTCCACAGCAGTGAGACTGATTCATCTGCTTCGGTCTGTCTCACGCGATCAAACAGTTCGGCTTCGAGGCCGACCGGTATCACGGCAGAGGACTGTGCCAGCTTTTGACCGATGTCTGCAGGTACCTGATCTGGCATCTGGTCGAGCAATCTGCAGGCTCCAGCCATAAAACTGCGCCGGTTCCAGTCTGAATTGAATACACAGAGATCGGCTGCCAGCGCGCTCAGAATCGACGTCAGCTGTATCTGCAGGCGATTGCGGTCATCATGTCCGGGCGGGTAGGCGAACTGGTTCTCGTGGAAATAGAGCACAGCGGGTGTGCCAGCCAGTGCGGGAACCAGCCCCCTGAGTGCAGCCAGGTCGGTCATCGACGTGGCGATCATCAGGTCGTACGGTTGCTGCAGCGCTTCTGCCTGATCGAATGCCAGAGACAGGCTGTTACCACGCATGCGCCAGGCAAAATGCCGTGGCGGCAGGGTCAGTACGGTCCAGCTGAACTGGTCAAGCTCACGTGTGAGTGAACGATGCCAGCTCCGGTGTGAGTCAGCATCATAGGCAGATATCAGCAGGCCTTTCATGTCAGCTGTGTTGTCGTTACATCGACAGGGTTCGGCCGCCATCAACGGCGAGGATCTGGCCGGTGACGTAATCGGCATTCAGCAGGTAGGCCACCGCCTGTGCGATATCGGACGGATCGCCTGGTCGCTCCAGCGGAACCCGGTCCAGTATCTCCTGCTTGACAGCATCAGTCATACTGTCGCTTGAAGTGTCTTCATTGGGCCACAGAATGGCGCCCGGTGAGACACCATTGACTCGTATCTGCGGTGCCAGTTCGCGCGCCAGTGACAGCGTCATCATGCGCAGGGCAGCCTTGGCCATGCAGTAGATGGTGTGGTTCTTCAGTGGCTTTTCGGCGTGGATATCAATCAGGTTGATGATGTTGCCACGCTGCCGCCTGAGTTCGGGCAGCAGTGCCTGCGACAACCACAGAGGGCCACTGGCATTGGAAGCAAACAGGCGGTTCCAGTCGCTGGCTGTCATCGCTTCTACCGGTGTCGGGTAGAATTCAGACGCGTTGTTGATCAGGGCATCGATGCGACCGTACACACCGGTACCCACCTCGGCCAGCGTGGTGATCTCGGCCAGATCGGCCAGTTCGGCGCTGACGCCGGCAGCGACCTGCACAGGCTTGCCGCTGTTCAGTTCATCAATCAGAGCGTCCAGCGATGAACTGCGCGTATGCAGCAGAACTCGCCAGCCCTGTTCAACCAGGTGGCAGGCAATTTCCCTGCCTATACGTCTGGCAGCCCCGGTGATCAGTGCCACTGGCTTGTCTTGTCTGGTCATGGTTTATTCATTGTGCCTGAAGTCCGATCAATTATACTGCACGCCACAGCATGAACGGAGCATCAATGAACATCGATTTGCCAGCACCCGACGCCGATGCACTGGCCCTGTCCGAACAGCTGATGGCCATGATCACCTCACGCATCCGTGAACAGGGTGCCATCAGCCTCACCGATTACTGGGACAGTTGTCTGTACACGCCGGGACTGGGCTATTACGCCGCCGGGTCGGCAAAGTTCGGTGCTGAAGGTGATTTTGTCACCGCACCTGAACTTGGCACTCAGTTTTCACATTGTCTGGCCGACTGGTTTGCCGGCTGTGACGCGCAGGACACCATACTCGAGCTGGGTGCAGGAACCGGCGCCCTGGCTGCCGATCTGCTGTGTCGTCTTGAGGTGCTGGGCTGCCTGCCACGACGCTACCTGATACTGGATCGCAGTGCCGATCTTATCGAACGGCAACGATCAACGCTGGCTGCACGCTGCCCCGGGCTGCTGGACCGGGTCAGCTGGATCAACCAGGCGCCGCGGGAGTCATGGAGCGGCGTCATCATTGGCAATGAAGTGGTTGATGCGATCGCTGCCGAACGTGTGATCAGGCATCAGGATGCCTGGCAGTCACTGCGGATTGATCTGCGTGATGGCGAATTGTGCTGGTCTGCCGCAGATTGCGAACGGGTGGATGAGGCCATGAACCGGGTCACGGCGGGTTTGCCCTGGCCACTGCCAGAGGGTTATGTCACCGAATATCAGCCCATGCTCGGTGCCTGGATTGACTCGGTCAGCAAACACCTGACAAGCGGACATCTGCTGCTGGTGGACTACGGTTACATGCAGCACGAGTACTATCATCCGCAACGCAGCCAGGGCACCCTGATAGGGCATTACCGTCATCGTGCGCTCGATGACGTGTTTGTCTGGCCCGGATTGACGGATCTGTCGGTCAGTGTGAATTTCACCGCACTGGCCGAGGCAGCGGAATCCTGTTCGTTCTCGGTCGAATCCGTTCAGACTCAGGCCTCATTCCTGCTCGAACACGGACTGGCTGACAGGCTGGCAGTCGATGAACCGGAAACGGATGCGGACAGAATGAAACGGCTGCATGAGTTCAAACTGCTGACACTGCCATCCGAGATGGGTGACCGCTTCAGGGTGATGACGGCGACCCGGGTGATTTCGGGTGGCTGATCGTCCCCTGTTACCTGGTTTTCGTTTCCGTCTCGGCATCTTTCTGCTGGGCCTGGTGTTGCTGCTGGTGCTGTCAGTCATCGATATGAGTCATGTCGAGATCGGTGTCGAGGATGGCGACAAGCTGGGCCACTTTCTGGCCTATGTGGTACTCATGTTCTGGTTCTGCTTTACCTGGGCGAACACCCGTGCGCGTCTGACGGGTCTGCTGTTACTGGTACTGTTAGGCATCATCATCGAGTTCATCCAGGATGTACTGCCCTGGCGTGCATTCGAGTTGATGGATATTCTGGCCAATGGCCTGGGTCTGCTCGCGGGTCTGTTACTTGGCTGGCTGATTCCGCAATCGGCCATGGTTCAAGCCCGAAACCCCTGAATACATATCGGATCATGCCGGATTCACGTCTTCTTCACGGTGTTGTGGTGTTTAATTCGCTGTTCGCTTGACCAGGGTTTGAAATTTCCCTAGCCTGTGTCGCCACATTGGTGATCACAGATCATCAGTTTCTGAATGTTTCAGGGCCATCATGTTTAGTAGAATCAGCACGCCTGTCGTGTTTGCACTTTTCCTCATCGGATTGTCAGTCAGCCAGAGCAGCCTGGCGAGGCCGGAGATAGGTCCGCCCAGCATTCAGTTGCGTGCCAACCTGGCCAATGTGGCCGTTGCCGAACTGGTCAATATCACCGACAGCCATGTGCTCGAGTTCAGAAAGGTGGCCGATCTTCACAACACGGCGGAAGATGAGTTTCGGGTAGGCTCCGACGAGCTCAATGCCAGCCGCCTGGAAGCGGGCAGAACCTATATCATCGCCTTCAATATCCATGTCATCAATCGTCACCCCAGGACAGTGTCATTGCGCAAGGGACCGGCGATTCTGGCCAATTTGCCGGGCGCTGATCCGGCCATCTTCCATGATGACGAGAATATCCGTCGGCTGCTGTCCTGGCCGCTGGACGAATCGATGACGAGTCCGGAAGCGATGAAGCCTGTGCTGATGGCCGGACTTGAAACCCGTGATTCACATATACTCAATTTCTTCGTCACCGAGCTGCTGACGCGCGCGCCGATGATGGAAAGTCTCAGCAAGCGCGAGTACCGCCGGGTGCTGTCCTTGCTGGCTGATGCAAACACCCTGCCGGGAACCCGCGAATTCATGCTGGTCAATGGCCTTTTCCCGAAATCGGTGTTCAGTGATCGTGAACGGCGGTCATTACTGCTGGATGCCATCAGCCAGACCCCGGTCAGGCTGGATCTGACCAGTCTGCAACCGGCGTTCATACGCGCCAGCCTGAAGAAGCTGGAGCCACTGGCGCAGCCGGAGGATTCGTCAGTGATTGCACGCTGGCTGCACACCAATTCCACCGGTGTGCTGCAAGCCGCCATGGATGCACTGCACAGGATTGATCCCGAAAATGAGGAGGCCTTCCTGAGCAATGCACTGAATCAGACATTTCTGGACAGAACCAGCCGCGAGATCATTGTTGATCACATGCGGCGCTACAGTCTGTCGCAGAACTGATACTACCAATAAGCAGGACCAATACGTCATACGAGGGAGATCCCATGAACCACAAACCAAGCAGCCGTCTCATGCTGTGTGTGATTGCCGCGGTTGCGGGCAGTCAATTGCAGGCAGCCGAGCAGCAGGTGCCGCTATCACAGACCGTGACGGTTGACAGCGCCGTCCGCCATGATCGTTCAGCACCGCTGTCCGAACTGAAGCGCATCATGGAAGACAGACGAACCAATTCACCGGCACCGCTGAAGCCGCCGAATTACACCTATCCCAATATCACCGACAATCCTGAACACCTGGATCAGTCTGACCGCACCGTGGTTGGCGAGATGAATGAATCACGCCAGACCTTCCTCGGTGATCCCATGCCGCCCACCATCATTTCGGTCGACGGCATCGGCCAGGCCGATGCACCGGGTGGAGGTCTGCCGCCGGACACCAACGGTGATGTCGGCATCGACTATTTCGTTCAGTACATCAACACGGACTGGGCCATCTACGACAAGACCAACGGCGCACTGGTTGGCAGTGTGCTCGAAGGCAACACATTCTGGGCCGGCTTCGGTGGCATCTGTGAGACCACCAATGCAGGCGATCCGATTGTGCTGTTCGACAAGACAGCCAATGTCTGGATGTTCAGCCAGTTCACGCCCTTCAATGGTGGCACCAATTCAGGTACCCAGTGTTTCGCCATCTCCGATCGGCAGGACATTACCGACCCGGGCACGACGTTCTTCCGTTATGCCTTCGAATTTGAAGGCTCGTTCAACGACTACCCGCATATCGGGATCTGGAACGACGAGACCGGTGCACGCAGTGGCTACTACTATGTGACGCATGACTTTGATTTCTCGGTCAATCCACCGCAGTTCCAGCAGGCCTCGTTCGGTGTGGTCGAGCGCGATGCCATGATTGCCGGACTGCCGGCCCAGTTCGTGCGCATCACCAACACCGGTGCCTTTGGTCTGTCCTCGTTCGGGGCCCTGCCACCGCATCTGGAGAGTGTTGAATTACCTCCGGCCGGCATGTGCGCGCCGTTTGTCCACAACCGGGCAGATCTGGATGCCTATCTGCTGTGGCAGTTGTGTGTGGACTGGAATGATGCGGCTGCTGCCAGTCTGACACCAGCCATACAGCTGGCAGCCAGTGCGCCGTTTGACAACGGCGTCAACCGGATTCCTCAGCCCGCACCGGCACCTGCCGGCTCGGAGCTGGATGAATTCTCCGGCAACACCATGTACCGAGCCAGCGCCAGGGCCTATCCGGATGTGTCCGGACTGCCTGTCGAGATGGCGATCAACCACGTCACCAATGCCGGCAACGGTATTGCCGGTGTGCGCTGGGTTCACCTGTCACTGCCGGTTACGGCACCGGCGAGTGGTGGTCCCGATGATATCTTTGTTGATGGCTTCGAGGAGCCTGTTCCCGTCGATGCACTGCTGGATAACCCCACGATCATTGATCAGGGTGTTTACTCGCCCGACGATGACTACCGCTGGATGGGTGCCATTTCTCTCGATCAGAGCGGTAACCTGGGCCTGGCGTACTCTGTCTCCAGCACTTCTACCTTCCCGTCTGTACGCTATACCGGCAAACTGGCTTCCGATCCCGCAGGTGTACTGCGTGAAGAAGCCAATTGTGTGATCGGTGGCGGTGTGCAGACCTTTGTCGACTCATCCGGTCGGGCCGGTCGCTGGGGCGACTACTCGTCGATGAGTATTGATCCGGTCGATCAGTGCACTTTCTGGACCTCGGTCGAATACTATGCCGTGACGGGTACGGCAAACTGGGAAAACAGGATCTGCTCGTTCCGCTTCCCAGAGTGCGGCAATCCCGATTTCGCACTGCGATCAGACTCGCCTCAGCAGATCGATGTCTGTACCGTGGATCCTGATCCGGTGATCGGAATCGACGTGTTTGCCTTTGCCGGCTTCAACAGTGATGTGACGTTGTCCGGTAATGGTTTCCAGGGCACCTCCGGTGTGACCTTTGCCGATAATCCGCTGACCATGTTCCCGGCCAGTACAACGGCCACTTTGACCGATCTTGAAAATGCAGGCGTCAACAACATGACTGTCTTCATTCTGGGTGATTCAGTCACGCCGCCAATCTCCAAGTCACTGGAATTCAATCTGGTCATTTCCAACGGCACTGCTGGCGCTGCCAATCTGCTGTTGCCTGCTGATGCCGCGGTTGATGTGTCGACCCGGCCGGCGTTCAGCTGGGACCCAGTTGCAGACACGCTGCTGTACACCATTGATATTGCCACCGATGCCGGATTCACGACTATCGTTGAAACCGGGACGTCGACGGTCTCGAACTACACGGCCGTGACCTCTCTGGATGCATCGACCCAGTATTTCTGGCGCGTCACCACATCCAACAACTGTGGTAACGGCACCGTTTCCGGCACCTTCAGCTTCACCACCGGTGTCCCCGGAACCTGTCCCGCTGGCACAACGGCAAACGTCGTCTTTACTGATGATATCGAGGGCGATGTGTCTGACTGGACATTGCCACCTGATCCTGTCGGCCCAGGCAATACCTGGACTCAGTCGGGAACACGCGTCAACAGCGGTGTGGCCTCGTTCTTCGCCGTCGACCCGACTGTCTCCTCAGACCAGTACCTGGTGTCACCGGCAATCACCCTGCCTGGTGCAGCCGAGTCACCGATCACACTGTCGTTCTGGAATTTCCAGAACATGGAAGCGAATACCGGTGCCGGCACAGACGCCTGCTGGGACGGCGGTCTGCTTGAAATCTCGACCGACGGTGGCAACAACTTCGTTCAGATAGACGGCAGCCTGTTGTTGACCGACCCGTACAACGGACCGATCACCACCAATGGCGCAAGCCCGATCTCCGGACTGGATGCCTGGTGTGCTGATGATATCGTCGCGGCCAGCGGTGACCAGGAAACGGTATCGATCGTCGACCTGGATCAGTTCGCCGGTCAGACGGTTCAGTTCCGCTTCAGGCTTGGATCGGACGGCGCCGTGGGTGATGAAGGCTGGTACATCGATGATGTCTCGGTACAGGGTTGCCCTGCCGACTGATCCGCATCATCACAGCAACTGGAAAGGGGCACTTTGGTGCCCTTTTTTTTCGCCTCCACATCAAACCCCGTTCTGTCGCAAGGGCCGTTAAAAAGAGTCAGGGCATCACAGTCATCGGGGAAGTACCATGTCGACAAGATTCATTGCAACGAAACGCATTCAGGACGGACAGGACATCAACATGACGCCCCTGCTGGATGTGGTATTCATCATGCTGATATTCTTTATTGTGACCACTTCGTTTCAGCGCGAGACTGCGCTTGAGGTATCACGACCAGCTGCCTCGACAGACAACAACCCGGTCAGTCAGCTGTTTGCCATTCGCATCGATGCCAATGACCGTGTTCATCTGGGTCAGCGTGAGATCAGTATCGATGCCGTTCGCGTCAATGCAAGCAGGCATGCCATTGACCAATCAGGCATTGAAGTGCGTGCTGCTGTGGTTGCCGATGTGCTGTCGAGCAATGGTGTGCTGATCCGTGTAGTTGACCAGATACAGTCTGCTGGAATTTCATCCGTATCAGTCGTCAGTCGCTGATCGGTACCATCCAGGCCTGTAAACAAGACTAGAAGACACACATCGTCCGGAATCAGTCCGCCGAATTGCTGTCACCGCTTGACGAGTTGAGACTGAGGCTCCAGAATGTCGCACCTTGGGAGGGCGTCATCACATTCTGCAGGTGTTGACGATAGAATCATTTTCATCGTTTTTATTAACGCTACCCTCACATTTGATCCATTAGCGTACGCGAACCAAATTCTTTCAGTCGCGGCAACAACCCACACAGAGGTCAAATAAATGAAGAAGCTATTCATGATCGCAGCTTTGCTGATTCTGGCATTGGGCGCATCACACGCCAACGACCCATCGTCACCCTATCCGGAGCATTTCAGTTACAAGGGTATGCTGGTGAATGAAAACGGTCAGGCCATAGACGGCATGTTTCCGGTCTCGATCAGATTGATGGCAGATGCCAATCGCGAGCTTGCCAAACAACAGTTTGCAAATGTTCGCTTCGAAGCCGGACGATTCGAGTTGCTGATCGGCAAATCCTCAACGATGAACTTTCAGTCTCTGGCAAGTCAGCACTCACAAATGCTGCTTGAGATTTCTGTAGATGGACAACTGTATGGTCCACTGATTGGCATCCAGCCAGCCGGACATTCGATGAAGACGCGCCTGGCGCTGTCGGGTGCCGATACGGGCGAAGGGAAATTGCATAGCAAGGGATTTGCCTTGCGTTCACAGACAACTGCCACGCAGGCCGTTACGCTCAAGCCCGCGCTGACAGCCAATGCGATCGAATTGATGCGTGGTCGCCGCACCAATCCCTATACCGTCGAAATGCGTGGACCCTACATCAGTGAACCGCTGAGTTCACTGCCCGTGATTCGCGAGAACCTGCCGTTTGTCGAAAAGGAAGTGAACCCTCCACGTCATGAGGTGCTGTTTGACGCAAACGGCCGAAGATTCGGTACGGAAAACCCGGCAGACGTTGACGATGCGCTGGCCGGACTGTCCACTCAGGTACCCGATGGTGATCCGACACCGGCACCTGCTCTGAATTTCGAAGGCCTGGGCAACGTGAACGGTGTTCTGCCACCGGATATCGAGGGCACAGTTGGCCCGAATCACTTTATTCAGGCGATCAATCTGTCGTTTGCTGTGTTCGACAAATCTGGCACGCTGCTGGCCGGCCCTTCCAACACCAACACCCTCTGGACCGGTTTCGGTGGTCCCTGTCAGAACACCAATAACGGTGACCCCATTTTCCTGTATGACCAGCAGGCTGACCGATACGTGCTGACCCAGTTTGCCGTCAGCGGTGCACAAAGCGTCTGTTTTGCGGTCTCAACCACCAGTGATCCTCTGGGTACCTATTTTCTGTACGAACTGCCGGCGCAACGATTTCCCGATTACTACAAGCTGGGTGTCTGGCCGGTACCTGATAACAATGCCTATTTCATGACCACCAATTCCGGCACGCCGGGTGCCTACGATGTGTACGCGATCGATCGTGAAAGTCTGCTGGCAGGTGTCACGCCCAGACCAGCACAGTTTTTCCAGAGCTTCCCGAACCTGCTGATGCCGGCAGATTCAGACGGTGCATTACCACCGCCACAGGGTTCTCCGGGTTTGCTTTACACCATCATTGCGGGTGGGGAAGACTATTTCAGTACTCCACCACCAGCGAACGATTCAATCGACCTGTTTGAATACGATGTCGACTGGGGCAATGCGGCCAATTCCACGTTCACCATGGTGAACAGCTTCGCACCCCCTGAAATCACCGATTTCATCTGGACAGTCTGTGGTTTCTTCCAGTCCAACTGCCTGCCCCAGCCTGGCACTGGCGTTGGACTGGACAGCGGTTCATGGTGGCCAATGCAGCGATTCCAGTATCGCAACTTTGGTTCCCACGAAACTCTGCTGGGAACCTGGACGATTGATGTGCTGGCTGCTGGAGATCAGGCCGCACCACGCTGGTTTGAACTGCGCCGGGACAGCACTCGTGGCTCGGGCTGGAGTGTGTTTCAGGAAGGCACACAGGCTCCCGATGCTGCCAATCGCTGGGAGCCGAGTATCTCCATGAACGGTCAGGGTGATATTGGCATGGTGTACAGTATTCTGGACGCAGGCGGTAATGTGTTTCCCGGCATTCGTTATGCCGGCCGGCGCGAATCGGATCCTGCGGGCACCATGCGAACCGAGGCCAGCCTGATTGAAGGCTCCGGTGTTCAGACCAGTTCGTCCAACCGCTGGGGCGATTATGCGTCGATGGATGTCGATCCGGCGGATGACTGCACCTTCTGGTTCACCTCTGAGTACATCCAGAACTCGGGCAATGCCAACTGGCAGACCCGCGTGGGTACCTTCAATTTTCCTGACTGTGTTTCTGTGGTCACAAGCAATACCAGCCAGGCGGTCTGTTCAGCCGATGATGCGGTCAGCTACGATCTGACGCTGGCGGGCAATTTCAATGGCAGCACAAACCTGACGGTCAACAATTGTCCTGCAGGTGCCGTGTGCGGCTTCTCCGTCAACCCCGTGATCAACCCGGCCACCGACAGTCAGCTGCAGTTGACCGACCTGAGTACAGGCGTCGCATCCGGTGATTATCTGATATCGCTGACGGCGACGGATTCAGTCAACGCATCGCTCACCTTTGATGCCAATGTGGCACTGACGGTTGTGGATGGTCTGCCGAACGGTACAACGCTGACTGCACCCGCTGATGCTGCCGTGCTGGTATCGACCCAGAGCCGCGAATTCTCATGGGCAGCGATGGCCAACACCTCCTCGTACCGATTTGAACTGGCAACCGATGCTGGCTTCACCAATATCATCGAAACTGCGACAGTCGGTGGTACGGGATATACCTCCGCTCTGGCACTCGATGCTGAAACAACCTACTACTGGCGGGTCACCACAGCCAACCTGTGCGGCGACGGTGCCACATCACAGGTGTTCAGTTTCACCACGGCACCACTTCCCGGAGACTGTCTCGCGGGATCGTTCCCGACAGAGATCAACAACTACACCTTTGAAGTTGACGCCGAAGGCTGGACATCCACTTCACTGAGTGGCAGCAACAGCTGGAATCTGTCGACCGCCAATCCTGACACGGGTGCGCAGCACTGGCACATCGATGACATTGCCACGGCCAGTGATACCGTTCTGGTGTCGCCACCGATTGCACTGCCGAGTGGACAGTCACCGCTGACGCTGCAGTTCAACAATTATCAGAACATGGAATCGAACGGCCCCTCTGCCTGTTGGGACGGCGGTGTGCTTGAAGTATCCACCGACGGTGGTAACAACTTCATCACGATCCAGACTGACAAGATGCTGACCGATCCGTATGACGGTCCGTTCCAGAGCAACAGCGTGATCTTCGGTGAAGATGGCTGGTGTGGTGATCCACAGCCGTACCTGAATTCGATTGTTGACATCGATGATTATGCCGGCCAGACGGTACAGTTCCGATTCCGCATGACCACGGACGGCGCTGTCAGTGATGAAGGCTGGGATATTGATGATGTCATGATCCAGTCCTGTGAGCTGGATGTGGGTACGATATTTGTGGATGGATTCGAAGACTGATCTATCAGGCCATAATTGAAAAGAGCCCCGCACGGGGCTCTTTTTTTGTCTGTGAGGTGCGTTCAGGCAGAATGCGGCATGAACAGGCAATCGAATCCGGGCCTGTTTGCCCATGCAGCTGATCGCCTATTCCAGGCTGATGACCTTGAGTACGCCTTTCTGGTGATAGAGGGTTCTGAAGCCCAGTCGCTGGCCCAGCCGGGCAAGCTCAAGCAGGTGGTGCATGCTCAGATCATCACCAGAGATATAGATGTAGGTCGGTGTTGTCTCGAGTGACTCGATCAGCCTGGTGATATCGCCGACATCGACACGTCTGCCTTCATGGCTGAAGCCATTGCGCCGTCCGGCGGTCAGCTTCAGCCCGGCATCACTGACGGCGACATCGGCCCTGTGCTGAACCAGTGTCAGTTCACCGGCATCGGCAACACTGCTCATGCCGAGCAGCAAGCCGGCCATGAATATCAGGGAAACTGTGGTTTTCTCATCCATGTGGCCCATTAAACACCATTGTATGTGAACAGGGCATTAATGCGCCTCGTACATCAGATAGTCGCAGCGTGTCATGCCCAGTCGTTCGTAGGTTTTCTGTGCGGCAATGTTCTCGGTCTCGACATACAGCCTGAAGCCGCCGACGTCATCCCGATCGTCAGCCAGGTCTTTCACTGCCTGATACATGTTCTGGTAGATCCCCTGGCGTCTGAAATCCTGATCCACATAGACACTCTGAATCCACCAGAACCAGTAATTGCGCCAATCGCTCCATTCAAACGTCACCATCAGACACCCGGCTGGCCGTCCATCGACCTCGGCGATCAGGTAGAAGCCTCGATTACTATCACCGAGCACGGCAGCAACACCGGCACCGATGGTGGCATCATCGAGTGTCCGGTTTTCGGTTTCCATGGCCATGTTCTGATTGAATTGTGTGATGATGGCCTGGTCGTCGATGATGGCCTGTCGTATCTGAATGCCCATTGTTGATTTCCCGTGTAATTGTCAGTGTGCACCGATTGACGGCTGCGAAGATGTGTCATCAGTCGTGACTGGTCAAATTGTATGCTGCGCGGGTTTTCCTGAACAGCGATTTCAGCACCGCAGAACTAGTTCATCAGTTCAGTGGCACCGGATCAGGTGCAGCGTTACACTGTGCAGGTTTTTTCACTGATGGAAGCCCTTCATGTTCAAGCGTCTGCCCGTTCTGATTCTGATTCTCACCGTCCTGGCCTCGACCGCTTCGGCCGAACCCGCCCGAATACTGCGCTATGCCGACATTCACAAGGACAAGGTTGCCTTTGTTCACGCCGGTAATATTCATGTCGCACAGATCGGTCAGAGCGAGAGCCTGGCCAGACGCCTGACCTCGCACCATGGCAGCGAGCTGTTCCCCAAGTTCTCGCCTGATGGCAGCATGATTGCCTTTTCGGCAGAATACAGTGGGTCCAGGCAGGTCTATGTCATGCCCACGGCCGGTGGCACACCGCGTCAGTTGACCTGGTACAACGATGTCGGACCGATGCCGCCAAGAGGGGGTTTCGATTACCGTGTGCTGGACTGGACACCGGACGGCTCCAGTGTTCTTGTGCGCGCCAACCGCCTGCCCTGGGGCGTTCGCATGGGTCGACATTATCTGGTTCCGGTCAATGGCGGCATGGAAACCCCGCTGGCCATTCCCGAGGGCGGTGCCGGCATGTTTTCTCCCGACGGCAAGACTCTGGTCTACACACCCATTGATCGTGAATTCCGCACATGGAAGCGATACCGTGGTGGCCGGGCCCAGGACGTCTGGACCTACGATCTGGAGAACAACAGCAGCCGTCGACTGACCACGCATGACGCCACCGATCATCAGCCTGTCTGGATCGGTGACGAGATCTATTTCACCTCGGATCGCAATTACACACTGAACCTGTTTCGCCATGTCGAAGGCGGTGAGCCGGTTCAGGTCACCGATCATGAGGACTTCGACGTGCTATGGGCCAGTGCAGGCCCCGAGGCAGTGGTCTATGAAGCGGGTGGATTCCTGTACCGATACGCACCCGGCAGCGATGGTGCAGAACGACTGAACATTGCAGTCATCGACGACTTTCCGGAGTCGCGGCCGTCATTCAAGTCGGTCAGTGACTCGATCGAATCCTTTGATCTGTCACCGAACGGTGAGCGTGCCGTGTTCGGCGCCCGCGGTGAAGTGTTTACCGTACCGGCCAAGCACGGACGGATTCGAAACCTGACCGGTTCGGGTGATTCGCGTGAGGTATCCGTCAGCTGGTCACCCGACGGTCAGAGCATCGCCTGGCTCAGTGACGCCAGTGGCGAATACGAGGTTTATGTGGCCGATCAGAAAGGTGACGGTGAGCCACGTCGAGTAACCACCGATGGCGCGATCTGGCGCTTTGATCCGGTGTGGTCGCCCGACAGCAAGCTGCTGGCCTTTGGTGACAAGAACCAGAACCTCAACGTGGTCGACGTTGCCAGTGGACGCGTCACCGTGGCCGATCGTTCGGATTACAATGACATTACCGATTTCAGCTTTTCACCGGACAGCGGCTGGATCGCCTACGTCAAGAACAATGCTGCCGGCACCACCAACATCTGGGTCTACGGTGTCGATTCGAAGACCACCCGGCAGCTGACCACAGACGCTTCCGGAGAAACGGCCCCGGTATTCGATCCCAAGGGCCGCTACCTGTACTTTCTCTCCAACCGGGACTTCAATCTCACCTTCTCCAGTTATGAATTCAATTACCTGTATACCGATGCGACACGGGTCTATGCCGGACGTCTGACCCAGGATGCCCCGGCGCTGTTCAAGCCGAAGAGCGACGAGGTTGCTGCGGCCGATGAAGGCGATAACGGCAACGGCAATGGCGATGACAACGGTGAGGATGAGGCTGTCGAGGTGGCCATCGATTTTGACGGCTTCAACAACCGCATTCAGGCGCTGATGGGTGCCGGTGGCAATTTTGGCGGACTCAGTGCCAGCGACAGTGCCGTTTTCTATGTGGCATTCGGCGACGGACAGCCCGAACTCAAGATGTTCAAACTCGATGACGAAGAAGAAAAAGCGGTGCTTGCCGGTGTTCAGGGGTATGCCCTGTCGGGCAATGGCAAGAAACTGCTGGTTCGCAGCAATGGCGACTTCGCCATCATCGATGCCAAGCCCGATCAGAAGATGGATGACAAGCTCAATCTGGATCGAATGATGGTGCGCATTGACCCGCTGCAGGAGTGGCGCCAGATGTACACCGATGGCTGGCGAATTTTGCGTGACTGGTTCTATGATCCGGGTATGCATGGCCAGGACTGGCGGGCCATTCATGACCGTTATCTGCCGCTGGTGGAACACGTGCGTCATCGCCAGGATCTGGACTATATCTTCAGTGAAATTGCCGGTGAGATGAATGCCGGTCATATCTACGTTCAGTCGGGTGACGAGATCTCGGTCGACCGTATCGATGGCGGTCTTCTCGGTGCCGAGCTGGAGAAGCACGATTCCGGCTATTACCGGATCAGCAAGATTCTGGACGGTGAAAACTGGCACCAGCAGACCATCTCGCCGCTGACCGTGGCGGGGCTCGATATCGACGAGGGTGATTTCATCATTGCCGTCAACGGCCGAGCCACCACGGAGGTGTCCAATTTCTATGAGCTGATGGAAAACACCGCCGGTCAGCAGACCCTGCTGCGCGTCAGCGATGAGGCCAGCGATGAAGGTGCACGCGATGTGTTTGTTACGCCGGTCGCTTCGGAAACACCACTGCGATACCTGGACTGGGTGAATGAACGCAAGCGCAGGGTTGATGAACTGTCGGGTGGGCGTATTGGTTACATCCACCTGCCGAATACGGCTGGCCCGGGTAACCGGGAACTGAACAAGGATTTTGGTCCGCAGGTGAACAAGGAGGCGCTGATACTGGATGCCCGCTACAACGGCGGTGGATTCATACCCGATCGCATGATCGAAATTGTCAGCCGCAAGCCACTCAACTACTGGAAGCGTCGCGGACTGAAACCGCAGCAGACACCGCTGGTGGCACACGATGGACCCAAGGCGACCCTGATCAATCACTATTCCAGCTCGGGCGGTGATGCCTTCCCGTATTATTTCAGAAAACTGGGGCTGGGGCCGCTGATCGGCACCCGCACCTGGGGTGGCCTGATTGGTATTTCTGGCAATCCCACCCTGTCAGACGGCGGCATGATTCTGGCATCCACCTTCCGCTTCATGGATACCGATGGCGACTGGGCGGTTGAAAACGAAGGCGTTGCTCCTGACATCGAAGTCTGGGATCGACCGGAACTGGTTGCGGCAGGGGAAGACCCGTCGCTGGATCGTGCGGTGGCCTACCTGCTGGAGCAGCTGGAGAACAATCCGAAACAGACGGTTGAGGCACCGCCGGCACCCACCAAGTTCTGATCTCATGTGGTGCGAGGTCTACAAGGGAAGCCGCTATCCCGATGCCTACCTGTATCTGAATCGTGGTGATTCACCCGACAGCGTGCCCGACGAGCTGCTCGAGAAAATGGGCACGCTGGAGAAGGTGATGGTGATTGACCTGGACAAGCGGCAGTCCCTGGCGCAGGTAAACATCCAGAATGTGCGGGCATCGCTTGCTGATCCGGGTTACTACCTGCAATTACCGCCCAATAAACACGTGCTGGCCTACGGCGAAGGCCTGCGGGACCGTTGAATGCCAGCGCGCGAACTGTTGTGGCTCTGGCTGCTGGCGATCACAGTCATGCTGTCAGCAACGATTGCAGCAAATGGACAACAGGACAGGACTGACACAATGACATTTCTGGCACTGGGGGATTCCTACACCATCGGCGAGGCTGTCAGCCCGGAGGAACGCTGGCCGGTGCAACTGGTT
Organism: Lysobacterales bacterium; assembly: GCA_965212525.1. Classification (GTDB taxonomy): domain Bacteria; phylum Pseudomonadota; class Gammaproteobacteria; order Xanthomonadales; family SZUA-38; genus SZUA-38. The sequence goes on along the minus strand of CBDBVC010000030.1, from coordinate 39,782 downwards.
TCACGGCTGCGCGAGCAGGGCCTGGAACTGGCCAACCCGCGCATCATTGCCCGCACCGGCTGGACAACGGACGAATTGAATGCGGCCATCGATCGTGCGGTGATCAGCGGCAGCTATGACCTGGTGTCGCTGTCCATCGGTGTCAACAACCAGTTTCGCGGGCGGCCGGTGGCAGATTTCGAATCCGAGTTTCGACAGCTGCTGAACCGGGCCATTGATTTTGCAGGCGGCAGGCCGGATCGAGTGCTGGTGCTGTCGATCCCGGACTGGAGCAGGACGCCATTCGCAACAACCCTGGATCGTGATCTCGATCATGAGGGTGATGCCATGGCTGCCTACAACCGGGTGGTGCACGAGGTGGCGACCGAGGTCGGGGTATTCCACGTCGATATCACACCAGACAGCCTGAATGTGGCATCGCATCCCGAGTGGGTTGCTTCCGATGGCCTGCACCCCTCGTCAGCATTCTACAGCCGCTGGGTTGAGTTGATCCTCGCGGCTGATCCACCGCTGTTTTCTGATCTTCGCGACTGATCCAGAGCAACGCTCTCAAGCCGACAGGCTGATTGCCACAATCCCGGCATAACTGCGACACCCTGTTACCCGTCATCAAGCCGTATACTAGGGCTGAACTGATCTGGGGAACACACCATGCCAAACCAACTTCGCAGCCGTTGCAGATTGTTACTGCTTGCATTGATCGCCTGCCTGATCGTTTCAGGCTGTTCGGACGATACGCCTGAATCGACAGAGACGGCTGCAGCCGCTCCGGTAACGGAACAGACGCCGTCAGCGCAAACGGCAGACCCTGTGGAGGCAGGCGCTGAAGCCACCGGGACGCAGACCATGCCGGTTCCGGTCGCCGGTGAATTCTCGGTACTGAAAATCCAGGAAAAGAGCATGCCGATGGGAACGGGTGTGGAGCGCAACGTGATCGCCGTCATCTTTTCCGAGCCGGTTGATGGCAGCATCGATTTCAGACCCCACGTTTCACTCACGCAATTGCCCACCAATGATGGCAATGGTGGCCAGTTGCCGGCGCGAGTCATCGAGGGAGACTGGGTGCTGACGGAAAATGGACGCGAAATCTATTTTGCAGCCTCTCAGCCGTCTACCCCGTACCGGGTCAAGGTGTACTCCGGATTCCTCGCTGCCTCGGGGCGGTCGCTGCCGATGGATGTGAGCCAGGATCTGACCACGCGTCCAGTCTCGGCCAGTGTCAGTTTCGAATCACGCGGTTCGTTCCTGCCGGCTGATCTGAGCCGAGGCCTGCCTGTCACGGCCGTGAATGTGAACAAGGTTCAGGTGGATTTTCACCGGGTGTTGCCGGAGCAGTACCACGAGTTCTTCCGTCGTGTTCAGGATCGCTACTATCGATATAACCTGTATGGATTCGACCAGATCACCGAACTGGCCTACAGCGGTCAGTTTCAGCTTGATGCCGATGAGCACACGCGCAAGAAATTCGTGCTGCCGGTCGATTCGATCAAGGCACTGAATGAACCCGGCATGTACGTGGCCATCATGTCGATTGCCGGTCAGCTCAATTACGAACGTGAAATCACCTACTACAGCGTCACCGACGTTGGCCTGCATGCGCGTCACTATGATCGCCGGCTGGATGTGCATCTGGCCTCACTCAAGTCAGGCAAGCCCATCGGTGGTGCCCAGGTCACGCTACTGGATGCTGCCGGACGCGTGGTGGATGCCCTCAAGTCCAGTCCCTCAGGACTTGCCAGCTTCACCGACAACGGTCAGGTGGGGCGGGTCGTGCTGGCCCAGCAGGGGGAATCACTGACCGCGCTCTACCTGCAGTCGCCGGCACTGGATCTGTCGGCATTCGAACTGGGGCAGCGAAAATCTAGATCAGTCGAGGTGTTCCTCTATGCACCGCGTGACCTCTACCGCCCCGGTGAAACAGCGACCTTTTCGGCGCTGATCCGTGATCAGGACGGCAAACCGGTTGATGCCGTGCCATTGTCGGTCGAAGTGCGTACCGCCACCGGCAAGGTGCTTGAGGAGTTTGTCTGGAAACCACGCAACGATAACAGCGAGGACATGGGTGGCTATTACGAATACGAGCTGACGGTGCCGGAAACGGCCATCACCGGCAACTGGCAGTTCCGCGTCACCCACGTGGATGCCGGACAGTTCAATTACGACTTCAAGGTGGAGGATTTTCTACCCGAGCGAATGACACTGGATTTCGAGGCCGAGCAGAGTCTGTTCATGGCCAATGAAGTCATCAGGGTACCCGTCAACGGTCAGTATCTGTATGGTGCGCCAGCTGCCGGGAACCGTCTGGAAAGCACGGTAGTGATCGACCACCAGCCTCACCCGATACCGGCACATGAGGACTACGAGTTTGGTGATGTTCGGCAGACCGATCTGCTGCAGCGATATACCATGCCTGAGGTGTTGCTGGACAGTGATGGTCGCACCATCCTGCTGCCGGCGGGATCCGGTGGCAACAGCTGGGCCTCGACGCAATCACCCCTGTCGATCCGGATCAACAGCAGCCTGTTCGAATCGGGAGGCCGACCGGTCAGCCGCAGCTGGAACGGCACCATACTGCCGGCCAGTGAACTGATCGGTGTTCGCACCAGTTTTGGTGACAAGAATCCGACAGCCAACTCGGTGGTGCGTTTCGAGATGATCAAGTCGGATCGTGACGGCAACCTTGTTGCCGTCGACGATGCCGAAATCAGCCTGATTCGTGAAGACCGGCAGTATTTCTGGGAATACAGCACGGGTGAGGGCTGGCATTATCAGTACACTGACAGCGAATACCCGGTCGTCACCCAGACCATCGACCTGACAGAGACGATTGCCGCCCAGACCGCGATGGAAGTGGAGTGGGGTTACTACCGTCTGGAGGTGACCGACCCGGTCACGCGGCTGGTGACCTCGGTACGCTTTCATGCCGGTTACGACTGGTACCGCAACTGGCGTGAAACCCAGTACGGCGGTGCGGCGGCCCGGCCCGATGAAGTCAAGCTGGCACTTGATCAGGGCGCTTATCGTGCCGGTGGCACAGCACGCCTGCAGGTGGTGCCGCCACAATCCGGTGAGGGCATCGTCCTGGTTGAGTCGGATCAGCTGCTGTGGAGCCGGAAACTGACGCTTGACGGTAACGGCACCACCGTCGAGATTCCGGTATCGGAAGACTGGCAGCGCCACGACATTTATGTCTCGGTGATTGCCTTCAAGCCCGGTGATGACAAAAACCGGATTACGCCGGACAGGGCACTGGGCGTGATTCACCTGCCCATCGATCGTGAGGATCGCAGGCTGTCGGTCAGCTGGCCGGAACTGGCCGAACAGATTCGACCGGAAAGCACACTCAATGCCCGCGTCAGGCTCAGCGACGTGAGTGGCAAGCCAATCGAGGGCAGGGCCTGGCTGACGCTGGCGGCGGTGGATGTGGGCGTACTCAATATCACCGATTTCCAGACTCCAGACCCTCATGACGGGTTCTTCGGCCAGCGCCGCTTCGGCGTTGATGCCCGTGACATGTACAGCCGGCTGATCGAACTGAACGATTTCGAGACGGCCTCACTGCGCTTTGGTGGCGATGCCGATCTGTCGCGTGGTGGACAGAAGCCGGCCACCGAGGTGCAGATCGTGTCACTGTTCCAGGGCGCTGTAGCCGTTGATGATGCGGGAGAGGCCAGCATCGACCTGTCGGTGCCGTACTTCGAGGGCCGCTTGAAACTGATGGCAGTGGCCTGGAATGAGAACGCGTTCGGTCATGGCGAAGCCGAGGTGACCGTGGTGTCACCGATGGTGACTCAATTGTCCATGCCACGATTCCTGGCGGCCGGTGATGTGACCACACTGGCACTGGATGTGCACAACAAGAGTGGCCGTGAGCAGCAGATCAGCATCGATCTGGACTCAGACCCGTTGCTTCTGATCGAGGACGGGCAGCAACAGCTCACGCTTGAAGATGATGAGAAACAGACGCTGTACCTGAAGGCGACAGCTGCAGACGGTTTTGGCGCTGCCGGCATTCGTGCCGAGATTCGCGGCGATCATCTGGATGATATTTCCCGCTCCTGGACACTCGGGATACGGCCGGCCTATCCGGCATCGACCTTCCAGGAAATCGTGGTACTGGGTGAAGATGAACGCAGGCAATGGTTCGATGAGTTTGCCGACAGTTACGCCTCCACACGACACGGTTACCTGTCGCTCTCCAGTGATGCCGGACTCAACCTGGCCAGCCACTTCGAATACCTGCTGGGTTACCCCTACGGTTGTCTGGAACAGACCAGTTCGCGCATGTTCCCGTTGCTGTATGCCGATCAGGATACCCAGCGTCACTTCAAGATGCGTCGTGTCGACGATGCCGAGCGCAGCAAGCGAATCCAGGTAGGGCTGGCGCGACTGGCTGATCTTCAGAACCAGCAGGGCGGTTACTCACTGTGGGGCAATGCCTATTATGAAGAGCACTGGCTGACAGTCTATGTCACCGATATTCTGGTCACGGCACGCAATCAGGGTTATGCCGTGCCCGACGCCCTGTTCACCCGATCTGTTGAGCGGCTGAAGAACTATGTCAATGCGACATCAATCTACGGCACCGTGCGCTACTCGGCATCGCCCGATCATTACCAGTTCGCCTATCGCGCCTATGCCGCCTATGTGCTGTCAAAGATGAATCAGGTCAATCTGGCTTCAATGCGACTGCTCAAGAACAAGGCGTCGCATTCACGCTCGGCGCTGCCGCTGGTTCAGCTGGCACTGGCCATGAAGACCATGGGCGATGAAAAGAGCAGTGACGAGTTGATGGCAAAGGCCTTCGACATTGATCGCGGTGAGGATTACCTTGGCGACTACGGCAGTGCCGTTCGGGATATTGCAATGATGATACACCTGCTGAAAAGTCACGATGCAGAAACGGCACGCATCAAGAAGCTGATGCTGGATCTGGTGTCGGCCATGCAGCGACGGCGATACCTCAGCACACAGGATCATATCGCCCTGTTCCTGGCTGGTCTGTCGACAAGGGCGCTGTCGAATCAGGGCTACCGTGCCACGCTGGACATTGCCGGGCAGACCTTCGAGGTCGACCAGCAGGACAGTTACCGGTTGAGTCTGGATGCGGATGATCTGGCCTCGGCACTGGCAGTCAGCCTGGAGTCACCAGAACCGGTGTTTGTCAACCTGGCGGTGAACGGCTATCCGGTTTCTCCGCCTGAACCGGTCAGTGAGGCACTGTCGATTTCACGTCAGTATTATCGCATCGATGGCGATAATCTGGTGCCGATGGATGCCCTTACCAGCGTGAGTACCGGTGAGATGGTGCTGGTGCATCTTCGTGTCGATGCCGAGCAGCGCACGCCTGATGCACTGGTGGCCGATCTGATTCCTGCCGGATTCGAGCTGGAGAACCAGAATCTTGAAAACACCACCAAACTGGCCGAATTCAGAATAGATGAGCGTCCGCTGGCCGAGCTGATGCAGCACAGCAATATCCAGTATCAGGAATACCGCGATGATCGCTATGTGGCTGCCATTGATGCCAACCGCTATCAGCCGGCACATCTGGTGTACCTGATGCGGGCGGTGACACCCGGTACCTATCAGGTGCCCTCGGCCTTTGTCGAGGACATGTACCAGCCCGAACACCGGGCCATTGGCCTGAAACAGGATCGGGTAACGGTCAGGAACCGCTAGGAGATGATGGTGAGGGCGTCGGTGCATCGAGTGACGACACATTGGCTGGCCATGCTGTGGTCCGCTGCTGGCCGGCACCGTCTGCTCAGCGCCATTGCACTGATGCTGCTGGTCGCTGCCGGCAGCCTGTGGCTGCTCGATCGTCTGTTCCCCTTCAACTTCCCCGATGAGCAGCAGGCCTATGCCACGGTGGTGACCGACAGGCAGGGACAGCCGCTGCGGGCCTTCGCCGATGGCGACGGCATCTGGCGCTACCGAATCGGGATTGAGGATGTCTCACCGGCGTATCTGGAAGCGTTGCTGACCTACGAGGATCGATGGTTCTATTATCATCCGGGCGTGAACCCGCTGTCGCTGATGCGTGCACTGGGCCAGCGTGTCACTGAGGGTCGTTTCGTGTCGGGCGGGTCGACACTGAGCATGCAGGTGGCCAGACAGTTTCACCCGCATTCGAAGACACTGGGCGGCAAACTGACCCAGATCCTGCGGGCATTGCAACTGGAGTGGCACCGGGACAAGGATGAAATTCTCGAGTATTACCTCAATTACGCCCCCTTTGGCGGCACGATCGAGGGTGTGCAGGCTGCCAGCTACGGTTATCTGGGCAAGCCGGCCAGTGAGCTGACCCGCGCCGATGCCGCCCTACTGGCCGTGCTGCCGCAATCGCCGACGCGTTACCGACCCGACCTGCATCCGGATCGCGCCGAACGCGCACGCAACAAGGTACTCGACAGGATGGTCAGCCTGTCGGTCTGGTCAGCAGAGGAGGTGGCCGATGCCAAGCTCGAGCCTGTCATCTCACAGTCATTGCGCCAGCCAATGTGGGCACCGCTGCTGGCCAGGCGTCTGGTTGCCGATCACACAACCTCGTCGATCGATCGCGATGTGCGCGTGCTCAACAGCAGCATCGACCTGCCGCTGCAGCAACTGATGCAGTCGATGGCGCGGGATCACGTGCAGGCAATGCCGGATGGCAGTTCGGCCGCGATCATGGTTGTGGACAATGAGAGCGCGGCTGTTCAGGCCTACGTCGGTACGGCATTTTTTGGTGACCCGGACCGGGCCGGTCATGTCGACATGGTTCAGGCCGTGCGTTCACCCGGCTCCACCCTCAAGCCCTTGCTGTACGGTCTGGCCATTGATGATGGGCTGGTCCATTCGCATTCACTGCTGGCTGATGTACCGCGCAGCTGGGGCCAGTACCGGCCAGGCAACTTCAGTGGCGGCTTTTCAGGTCCGGTTACGGTCAGTGCCGCTCTCAGGCGCTCACTCAATGCACCGGTGATCGATCTGCTGGCGCAGTATGGCAGCAGTCGTTTCGATGCCCGACTGAGGTCAGTCGGGCTCGATCTGTCCACCGGTGAAAAACCGAATCTGTCCATCATTCTCGGCGGCACCGGCATTTCACTGGAGAAACTGGTGATGGCTTATCGGGCACTGGCCACGGACGGGCAGGTGATGCCGCTGAAATTCCTGCTGGACGATATCGCCGACACCCGTTCAGACAATGAGGAAACGGCCGACGGACGCTTCCTTCTGAGTCCGGGCAGTGCCTGGATCATCAGTGAATTGCTGGATCAGCCGGCGCCGGGAGACCGTCTGCTGACACGGGCACAGCGTCGTTCTGGAACACATGGCTGGACTGGTGCTATGGGTGAGCGGCTTTCGTGGAAAACGGGTACCAGCTACGGGCATCGTGACAGCTGGGCCATCGGTTACAGCAATCGCTACACCATCGGTGTCTGGGTCGGACGTCCGGACGGCACACCGCTGCCGGGCCATTACGGCGCCAGCACGGCCGCACCGTTGCTGTTTCGGGTTCACAGCAGTCTGCCTGGCAGCGAGCGGGCACCACGGTTACAGCCGGCCAGTGTGACGCGCCGGGAAATCTGCTGGCCACTGGGGCTGGCTGCCGATGTGACCGATCCGGCGCACTGTCATGACCGTCATTCGGCCTGGGTGCTCGACCGAACGACACCACAGACACTGCTGGCCAGTGACTACAATGAAAACCATCCCAATCCCTATCACTATCAGGTGGATGAAGACAGCGGCCTGATGACTGCAGCCCATTGTGCTGGATCGAATCGCATCCGGAAAACGGTGGCCCTGTGGCCAAAGCAGATCGAACCGTGGCTGCCCCGGCGTCTCAGACGCAGCAGTCTGCTGCCTGCACTGGATCCATCCTGTACACGGGCACCGGCAATCGCGGCCAATGGTATTGATATTGTCAATCTCGATGATCAGAGCATCATCACGGTCCTGAACGGAACATTGCCGCAGGTATCACTGAAAACGGTCGGTGGCTACGGCAGGCGCTACTGGTATGTGAATGGCTCGCCGGTCACGCCGGTGGCCTCTCGGCTTGAATCAGCTGCGGTCAGTCTGCAGCTGCAACACTGGGGCAGAAACCAGATCGCCCTGGTTGATGAGCAGGGCAATACGGCGCAACTGGAGATTGATGTGCGGCGACGCTCACTCGGCAGCCGGCAATTCGAGGATGACGATCGTGATGGCCAGGGCTAGTGTCGCACTGACCCCTGCTTATCAAGCAACTGCCGGTCCAGCGCCTTGATGCCCGACCAGCGACCCTGAAACGGAACAAACGTCCTGATGTAACCCAGGTAGATGGTTGACTCATCTGCACTGACACCCCAGGTTCCTGATTTGTTGCGGTGTTCTCCCAGGTGCCAGAGGGTGCGTGGTTGTCGAGCATTCCGCACATCGATGGCAGATAGTTCGGCATCACCACTGGAGAGATAAATCACCGCGCGGCGGATCATCAAGTATCAGCTGGTTGGTGTGACCGGGTGAATTGAACCAGTTGTTGCTGGCCTGATCACAGGACCACTCGTTCCACCAGCCCAGTTGCCGGATATCACCAGGATTGCTGATATCGACAATCTCCATGCCACAGTAGTCGGTGGCGATATAGGCAATGCTGCCGTGAATCAGCAGATTGTTGTAGGCCTGCTGCTTTCGGCGCGCTGCTGCTGACGGATTCAGGTAGTGGCCGATTTCACGCATGCGATTCGGGTTGCTGATGTCCAGTACCCTCAGGCCACCGGCATCATAGGCGACATAGAGGGTACCCTCATGAATCACCAGGCCACGTGCATTGGGATGCTGGATGCGACCCGGGTTGCGTCGTGGAAAATGAATATCGGGCTGATACAGCGACAGGAAGCGGATGCGGTCCGGCCTGGTGATATCCAGCGCCACCACGCCCTGATCCATGGCACCAAGATAGGCCACGCCATCATGAACCACGATCCCGGAACTGCCCCGGGTGATCTCATCCGAAACCCAGACCGAGCGCACAGAAGGTCTTTTCGGCTTGGACACATCGACAATGGCCATGCCATGCCTGGAACCGGCGGCATTGAAGAAGTTACCCAGCGACAGGTACAGAAACGGGCCATCCTGATGCAGGTGGGTGACATCAAGGCCCTTGAAGTCGTTGATTCTCAATCGTGCAACGGCCTGGCCGGCTGATCGCCCGCTGCTGTTGACCACAGCCAGGCCGCCGTTTTTCTGTGCCACATACAGATATGGCTGGCCGTTGACATCAATCTGCATCGCCATTGGTATGAAGCGATCCATCCGATAGGCCCAGCGCTCACCATCCACCCGATTCATGGCCTCTGTGCTGACCATGATCGAGCAGAGCAGCATCAGGCAGGCAACGGCCATGATCAGCCGTCGTCCGGATTGCAACACACTCATGTTCTCACCTGCACCCTCAGTTCAGTTCGAGTCATTGTGCTGAATGCAAATGAACAGCGACTGAACAGAGAGGCGGCTAACGCTGCGGAACGGGCCTGCCCGGTGTCCAGGGTGCCCCGAGTTTCTCCAGTTCGGTCTCCAGTCGGTCAAGATCGGTTTCAACGGCAGTCATGGCAGACAACACCTGATCGAGTTCATGCTCGGCGATGGCCATGGAATCGCGATAGTTCTGTGGCACCTGCCACTGTGAGTCAAGCATGCCGCCGTAGATGTTGTTGATACGGGAAGAGACCGACCATGGCACGGGTTCACTGCGTGAGCCGATGGTGCGATCACCCGACAGCAGGCGGTTGAGATCGGTCAGACGTCTTTCAATGTCCCGTAACTGCTGCTCGTGTGATTCATCCGCTCTTGCGGTTCGCGACAGGGCCGCCTTCAGGTGCCGGATTCGATTGCCGAGTTCGCCGCGCTTGGCGCTGGCACCCGACACGGTTCGTTTCATGTCAGCTGCTTTCTGATGGAAGGCCAGCAGTGCTTCCCGATCGTCTGTCATTTCAGGGCTGCGGTCCAGTGCCTTCAGTGTGAATGACTTCGGTCCGGCCAGGGTTTCCAGCTGACCCTGCTGCCGTTTCATCAGGGTGACCGAATACTCTCCAGGCAAGGCCAGCGGTCCGGTGGGTGGTGTGACCCAGTAAGGCACAAAGCCGGGAGTGCTCAGGTTCACCGGATCGGGTGCAGGCAGCCTCATGTCCCAGGCAACGCGCGAGAAGCCCTTGCTGTTCTTGCCCTTGATGCGGCGCACCACCTGATTGTCGCTGTCCCTGATTTCCAGCCAGATTGCAGGTGATTCTTCGTGATCTTCGCGACGCAGCACTTCCCAGTCGGGGTAGGGCGTATCTTCACCTTCCTTTTCCAGTTCCGCTTCTGTGGCCAGTCGCACATCCCGTTCGGATTTGAACTTGTCCTTCAGGTAGTAGGAGAACACGGCGCCAAAGGGTGGGTTGTCTGCTGCGAAGAATGCACTGCCCATGGAACCCTTGGCACGGTCTTCCCAGCGATCACCCTGGATGAAGAGCCAGGTGTCACGAACGTCAAACAATGTGGCCTCTTTCGAGGACAGTGCTGATGCCGCCGTTCGCAGTGGCGTGTAGTCGTCCAGAATATAGATGCCACGGCCGAAGGTGCCAACCACCAGATCATTTTCGCGGCGCTGTATCTCGATATCGCGAACTGAAATGGTGGGAAAGCTGGTGTTCATGCGCGACCAGCTTTCACCGCCGTTCTGGGTGACGAACAGGCCGAACTCGGTGCCGACAAACAACAGGTTGGGGTCGACATGATCTTCGGCAATGGTGTGCGCTGAACCGCGCTCGGGCAGATTGCCGGTGATCTGTTTCCAGGTGCGACCCTTGTCCGTGCTCTTGAGCACGTAGGGCTTGTAGTCGCCGCGCTTGTGATTGTCCACGACCGCATAGGCGACGTTGGCATCGTGATGAGAGGCAATCACGTCTTCCACATAGGACATTTCGGGCACGCCCTGGAACTTGCCAGTGGTGGTCCAGTTGGCACCGCCGTCCTCAGTGACCGAGATCAGGCCATCATCGGTGCCCACATAAATCAGGCCTTCCTCAATCGGGCTTTCGTTCAGACCGATGATGCTGCCGTACATCGAGGTGGAACGGTTCTTGGAAATACTGTCCACGCTCCAGACGCGTCCCATCACGTCCAGCCTGTTGCGATCCAGTTGTTGCGTCAGGTCGGGACTGATGGCCTTCCAGCTGTCACCGCGATCATCTGATTGAAACACCTTTTCTGCGGCGTAATACAGCCGGGTGGACTTGTGCGGACTGATCAGCAGCGGTGTGTTCCAGTTCCACTTGTAGGCATTTTCGCCACTATCCGGGTGTGGCGTGATGTAAATCCGTTCCGAGGTGCGTTTGTCGTAACGCGCCCAGACCACCATACTGATACTGTGCATAAATCAGATCCCGGGTCATTCGGGTCGATCTGAGGCTTGTAGCCGTCGCCGCCCAGCACGGTGGTCCAGTCAGCATTGGTAATGCCGTGCACCACGGGGGTACGGGATGGGCCGCACAATGAGTTGTTGTCCTGGGTGCCGCCACAGACGTTGTAGAACGGTTCGGCGTTGTCGGGCTGAATGCGGTAGAACTGCATGATGGACAGGTTGCGAACATGTCGCCAGGTCTGTCCACGGTCCCAGGTTTCGTAGATGCCACCATCACCGCCGATGTAGAGGTGATCAGTGTTGTCAGGATCGATCCACAGCGCATGGTCATCGACGTGACGGTGATCCAGCGACAGAGGCTTGAAGGTCTTGCCTGCATCCTCGGAGATGTTGGTAAAGGTATTGAGCGAATACAGTCGGTCCGGGTTGTGGGGATCCACCACCAGTTCATTGTAGTACTGTGGCGAATTGGTCATGTAACTGGATTGCTTGTGCCAGGTCTGACCGAAATCCAGGCTTCGGTAGACGCCCTTGTCCTTGTCATTGGCCTCGATGATGGCATACAGCGTGTTTGTGGCTGAGGGAGCCATGGCCAGACCAATTCGACCCATGTTGCTGCCGGGTAAACCGCTGGACACCTCTGACCAGGTGGCACCGCCGTCGGTGCTGCGATGAATACCACTGCCAGGGCCGCCATTGATCAACACCCAGACATGTCGACGTCGCTGGTAACTGCTGGCAACAATGGTGTCGGGATTGTTCGGGTCGACCACAAACTCATTGATCCCCGTGTGCGGATCGATGTCGAGAATGCGTTCCCAGCTTTCGCCGCCATCCATGCTGCGATAGAGGCCGCGGTCGCCGCCGTCGTTCCACAGTGGTCCCTGGGACGCCACCAGCACATGATCGCTGTTGGCCGGGTTAATCCAGATCTGGGAGATATGCCCCGAATCGGCCAGGCCCATGTTGGTCCAGGATTTTCCGCCGTTGGTTGATTTGTACACGCCATCACCATAGGCAACCGAGCGCTGCGAGTTGTTCTCACCGGTTCCGACCCAGATCGTCTGCGGGTCATTGGGGTCGAGTTTGATGGTGCCCAGGGCGTACGAACCTTCATTGTCGAAGATCGGTTCCCAGGTGATGGTGTTATTGGTTGTTTTCCACAGGTTGCCGGAGGCCGTTGCTACATAGAATATCTGTTTGTGTTCGGGGTGAAAGGCAAATTCAGAGATTCGGCCAGAGTTGATGGCTGGGCCGATGTGACGCAGCGGTATCTTTGCCAGTGGGTTGTCTTCTGCGTCAGCTGCCGCAGCCGGCGACAGGGCCGATGCTGCCCACAGGGTGGCAAGAAGGAGAAGGAACGGTAAACGTGAATGCAGTCGACTCAGCATGCGCAAGGCCCTCGTAATGATCAGCGACACCCGATCACGAGATTGTGATCGGACGTGGAGTGAGATGGATTATAGACGGATCATGGCCACCATTAACAGCGCAGCCGGGCTGATTAGCCAGCGTTCAGGAACGGTCCTGCCGGGTGTGATACTGCCGTGGTGTTCCGGTGAAGAGTGAGGGCTGAGTAGTCCCTGGTTGATGTCCGGGTGTTGATCAGCCCGGTCCTGTGGTTGATCTCAGACACGGACTGATCGGCAGGGCATGAGCTCAGTCATGAATCGAGGGCTTTGTGCCCGTTGATGCAATGGCGTAGGTCATGTGAACCGTGGCAGAAATGCCGCGACCGCCGCCGGATATGGGTGGTGCCGGGCTGAAATCGACACCCACCAGGTTTGGTGGTGTGATCGACCCGGTGCGAGTGCTCAGGGTGATCTTGATCGCCTCACCCAGCTCGATACCATTCTGGCTTGCGATCAGCTCCGCCTTGTTTATTGCATCAACACTGGCCAGGCGTATCGCCTCCTGCCTGAAGGATTCCACATCCTCGGTTCCGAAACCGACTGAATTGATCTGGGTGGCGCCAGCACTGATGATCAGATCCAGCAATGGGCCAACTGACTCGATGTTGTCCGTGGTAACCAGAATGCTGTTGTTCACCTCGTAGCCCACGAACACCCGTACGCCATTGGTGCGCTCATAACGGGGTGACAGGCTGAACTGGCTGGTGCTGATCTGATCTTCGCCAATCCCGACGCTATTGAGTGCATCGAATACGGAGAGCATCTGCTGGCTGTTGGCCATCAGGGATTCATCTGCACTGTCGGATACGGTAATGACGCTGGCCGAGATTGTGGCTTCATTGGCACTGACCAAGACTTCACCGACACCGGATACATTGATGCTCGGTGTGTCACTGATCAGGTTCTGTGCCGCCACAGGCATGACGGTTGCAATCAAAAGCAGCATGAGACAAAGGGTTGGGTATCTGGCTCGCATTGTTCGTTCTCCCGATAAGAGTGGTCGATCGCATCGATCGTTGATTTCACCTTAGTTGCTGGCGAGCAACAGGTCTGTTGAACAATTGTGAGAAGTTGTAAGCGAGTGTAAGCAGCGCGCTTGGCTGCTCAGCGAATGATCTGCTTCGGCAGGCTGAACCTGAAGCAGGCTCCACCCAGATTGCTCTGGGCCAGTTTCAGTTCGCCCAGATGTTTTTGCATGATGCGACGGGCGATGCTGAGCCCGAGCCCAAAGCCTTCTGACGCGTTCTGATCGCTCTTGTAAAATGGCTCGAATATGCGTGCACGATGTTCTGGTGCAATACCTGCGCCATCGTCATCGATATCCACACAGATCCAGCCTGATTCCATCATCACACTGAGTCTGCACTGGCTTTCTGCATGGCGAATGGCGTTTCGCAGTACGTTTCGTACTGCCCTGATCAGATGGTGAGAGTCGCATTCGATCAGTAGCCCGTCACAGTCCGCAGAGACCCGAGTGCTGATGGCCGTCTCAGCGGTTCGCTCAGATTCCACGGCCTGGGCAATGATCGAGTGCAGCGGAACGATGGTCGTGGACAAGGTATCGATCTGGTTGATCTCTGCATAACAGAGCATTTCCTCAATCAGCGATTCGAGCTCCTCGACATCAACTCGCATGGCATCAATGGAATTGATCGCGTCCGGCTGTTCTGATTCGAGTGCCTCGAAGGCAAATTTCAGCCTCGCCAGCGGGGTTCTCAGTTCATGAGACACGGCGTTGGTCAGGTCGCGCTGTGCATTGACCAGTCGTTCAATATTGTCAGCCATGCGATTGAAGGTCTGCAGCACGGGCATCAGAGATGAGCGTCCGGTGACGGCAATACGGCTCGAGAAGTCGTCCTGGCCGAGTGTCGATGCTGCCATTTTCAGCTTGAGCAGGTCGCGAGCAAAGGGCCGGAACAGGAAAAAGATGGCAATGGCGACCAGGATATAGAACGTGGTCACCAGCCATACCTGACTGACTGCGGCCGTGTTGAAGTCCGGTGCGGTAATCGACAGTATCCGATCACTTTCCGGCATGCGCTGGAAAAAAGTCAATTCATCTTCGGCATCAAACAGGGCGATCAGTGCACCGGTTTCAAGCTCAGCATTGAAGTCCGGGTCGGCTGAGAAATCACTGGAATCATACAGGCCGATATCACGGCCTGAAACCTGTGATAGCCGGTTTACCTCAGTCTGCCATTGTACCGCTGGCATATTGTCGAGTGTGTTGTTGAGCAGCTGGAAAACCGGGGTCACGTGCGACTCGAATTCGGTCAGCCGGTCGGCTTCAACCGACTGGCCAGCCACGTAGTCGAGAATTGACCCGATGACGACAATGCAGATCACCACTGCAAAGTAGACGCGGTAGAACAGGCGTCCACTGAATCGTTCAGTCGACGAAGACGGGGGCATTGAATTTCTCTGCATCTGTTGTGATGACTGTTGTCTCTGTCTTGTCTGTGCGTGAACGGTCAGGGCGACCAGGCGGAGGGTACAAACAGGTAGCCCTTGCCCCAGATGGTCTTGATGCGCCTGGGCTCATTGGCATCATCACCAAGTTTTTTTCGTAGCCTTGAAATCTTCACATCCACCGCACGGTCAGAACCATCATAGCCGAAGCCTCTGAGGGCAGTATAGATGGAATCACGTGTCAATACCTTGCCTGCCTGTGATGCCAGCAGTCCGAGCAGTTCGAATTCGTGCGTGGTCAGATGAACCGGTTCTTCGTTCAGCTCGACACTCTTGGCGGCATCATCAATTCTCAAACCGCCAAACTGCATGACTCTGGTTCGGGTGCGGCCCTCGTCAGGGCTGGTGCGACGGAGGACGGCGTTGATTCGCGCCAGCAACACGCGAGGTTCCACCGGCTTGATGATGTAATCGTCGGCGCCGATTTCCAGGCCGACGATCTGGTCAACATCATTGCCTGATGCAGTCAGAATCAGAATCGGGCCGGAGTAGAACTGGCGCAGTTCGCGGCAGACATCGATGCCGTTCATGTCTGGCAGCATCAGATCGAGTATGACGGCGTCCGGGTGTTTCAACTGACATTGCTCCAGAGCCGGGCGGCCCTCTGTCGCGGTTCGAATCACCAGGCCGGATCGACTCAGATAGGCTGCAATCAGGCCAGACAGCCGGCGGTCGTCTTCAATCAGCAGAATGCTCAAGGGTTCACTCATGGCTTGATCACACTCCAGGGCAGTCGACTTCGCCGGCGAGGATATTTGCGATGGGGCTTGAGCATCGCCAGTTTGACTTTAGCCCTGGCAAGTGTGCTGACATTGTCCGGATCGTTCATGTGATAGATCAGGTCACTTTCCAGCACCACGTATTCGATGTGTTCACCGGATGAGAGGCCCTGCCAGCATTCAACATGACGCACCGCCTGATGCTGATCATCCGAATCACTGGACTCGTTGGTTGAGGTCAGGCAGTAGTGTCCAGCCTGGTTGCTGAGCCAGTCTATATTGAAGTCGGAGCTGCAGCGTCGAGAACCACGAGGGGCCACACAAATGGACGGCTTGATGTTCAGGCTCACCGACGACTGCTGTGCGGATGATGCGGTGCTCGATTCGTCAGCCTGTCGGGTTTGCTGGGCATGGCTCATCGGTGCCATGACACAGACAGTGATTACGATGAGAACATGTCGAAATCGAAGAGACTGTGGCTTGTCGTTGCGCTCTGTTGAGATCATGCGGGCGTCACCTGTCAGAAATGAAAGAACACACCCAGAAAGACACTGCGGGTATGGTCCGATTCAATCAACGGGCTGTTCCTGATTCCCGAGCCCAGCCTGACATAGGAAAACTGTCCGATCAGGCTGGTATTTTTTCTCAGCGGATAATTCAGACCCAGCGTGAAATCCGTGTTGGTGGTGGATTCGCCATCATAGGATATGATCAGGCCCGGATTCTCATCGGGTTCAAGACCATAGTAATAGCCAACCAGCTCTTCGCTTTTCCAGGTGGCACCGACGGAGGTGGTGATGCCCAGTCGCTGCAACTGCCAGTGTCGGGAAAAGCTGATGATGGCTTCATGGCCCTCATGTTTCGAAGTCGCATCCGTGGTCAGGCTGGCCTGCAACTCACCGAACTGGCCAGCTGCCAGCAGTTCCAGTCCAACATTCAGTGCAAAGTCCCGGTCTGGCAGCTCCAGTTCGGGAATAACCACCGGTGGCGCTGGACTGACATCAACCGGTGGTAGTGTTGAGGGGTCAACAATGGAATTGCCATTGGCATCGAAACGTCGCACACCCAGGTCATTGAAGAATGAGTGGTAGATGCGATCACTGCTGTAGTGGCTGATCACCTGGAATCCGAATCTGGGTGTGTCTATGAGGGTATAGCCGAGGGTGCCATTGTCAAAGAAGAATTTCTCACCATACCAGGCAAAATCGACAGTCAGATGCGTCGGCACGTCGTCCGAACCGAGAAACGGGTTACTCAGTTCGCCGTAGCCCAGTGCAATGCCGAAATCCCAGGGGCGCTCGATAAGCAGAATGTCTTCATCGGATGCCAGGATTGACTGGCTGCAGCAGAGCATCCCCAGCAGCAACAGCTGTATGTTTCGCATTGAATTCCCGCTGCGAAAGTGTCGTCGTCGTGTCGTCTTCATGTGAGCATTATATCGACAGCCATGGGCACACGCGATTATGTAACTGTTTGTAACTCCACGCTGTGGATGACTCGGTGATTCGGTTGTCACCAGTGATGCATCTTGAAAAGCAGTTGTCTCAGACGCATCTGGTCTAGATGGACGTATCCGATTCCACCGACAATCCATCCCGCAAGCGAAAATCGCTCACTCGCCGTTTTCTGTCCCAATGCCGCGCCATCGCTGTGTTTCTGCTGGTGGTGATCAACACGGTGTTCTGGTCAATACCGATTTACCTGCTGGCCTTCTTCAAGCTGATACTGCCGATCAGGATTGTGCGAAAGGGATTGCATACCGCACTGATGTGGTGCGCCTCCGGATGGATCAGCGTCAATGATCTGCTGCTGAAGTCCTATCGCGGAATGCACTGGAATGTGCAGGAAATGCCCGATCTGGAGCGGCAGGGGTCCTATCTGGTGAACTGCAATCATCAGAGCTGGGTGGATATCCTGGTATTGCAGTCCACCTTCAATCGACGCATTCCGTTCATGCGGTTTTTCATCAAACAGGAACTGATCTGGGTGCCTTTTCTCGGCATGGCCTGGTGGGCGCTTGATTTTCCCTTCATGCGCCGCTATACGAAATCGCAGCTGGAAAGGAATCCGGCACTGAAGAAGAAGGACCTTGAAACCACGCGCAAGGTCTGTGAACGACTCTCAAGCATACCGCTCTCGGTGATGAACTTTCTTGAAGGCACCCGCTTTACCGATGACAAGCACGATGCGCAGCAATCGCCCTATCGGCACCTGCTCAAACCCAAGCTCGGTGGGCTGTCGGTGGCACTCACCACGCTGCGGGACAAGATGCAGACACTGCTCGACGTCACCATTGTCTATCCTGAGGGCCGGCCTACACTGTGGTCAATGCTCAGGGGTGAGCTGGGTCGTGTACTGGTGGATATTCGCCAGATCAGGATTCCCGACGCACTGCTCGGCCGCGATCGTGATGATCCCTCCTACCGTGAGGCATTGCAGCAGTGGGTCAACCAGTTGTGGCGAGACAAGGATGAGTTGATTGACAGACTGTTGAGCCGTCAGGGCAGTGCAGCCCAGCCTGTTCGTTCCTGATTGTCAGAACCAGCCAGCTGGTACCGACAACGATTGAATCTAGCGGGTGGCGTTCAGGGCCAGCAATAGCAGTCGCTGGTTGAGACGTTCTTCCCGCGTTGCGGGTTCAAGCAGGCCCATGCGTTCCAGTGGTGCTTCATCGGCCTCTGTTTTTTTCGCCCCGAACGACTTCAGTAACAGCGCGAGCTTGCCGAATCGACCCTGCGCCCGTTGCTTGAGCCAGCGCAATGCCTGGATCAGTCGCAATTCCAGGTCGGTGAAATCGCAGCCATAGGGATATTCCGGGAACAGGCCCTCCAGCTTCCAGGGCGCCAGTGCATTAGTCAGCGTATCGGGCAGGTTGCTGGTGTAGGGCTCCGGGATCTGCCAGCGTGGGTCTATCTTGCCGTACTTGCGGGCCTGAGCCAGCAGTGACTGCTGAAAACGCGAATCGGTGATGCACAGCATCGCCTTGATGCACTCCTCGTCAGACTGGCCACGCAGGTCGGCGATACCGTATTCGGTAATGACGATATCTCTCAGGTGCCGTGGAATCGTTTCGTATGGGTATTGCCAGACGATATTGCTGATCGGGCCGGCTGCTGTCTCACGCGTTGATCGCAGCATCAGAATGGAACGGCTGTCCTCGAGTGCGTGTGCCATGGCCACGAAGTTGTACTGCCCCCCCACACCACTGACCACCTGATGGTTTTCCAGGCCGTCGGAAGTCGCCGCGCCGGTCAGGCTCATTTTCATGGTGGTGTTGATGAACCGGGCCTTGACGCGCTGTGCCCGATCGCGTGCCTCGCCGCCATACAGCTCATTGATCTGACCGACGCCGGTCATCTGGAACAGCTCGCGCTCGCGATCGTCCAGCTGATGAAGGCAGTTGTAGAAATCCTTGGAGCCGAGGAAGAAGGCAGCATGCAGCACGGCACCACCTGTGAGCACGGTGCCCAGGCAATGTGTGTAGATCAGCTGTCTGGCTTTCGGATTGGTCAGATCATTGGTGATCAGTTTGCCATCCGGTGCCTCGATTCTGTCCTTGTTCAGGCAGGTGCCCTCACGAAATACGCCGGTGTAGACCAGCCAGTCGATCTCCACCTCGTCCAGGCGTGTGGTGATTGCGCGGGCGGCCATCAGTGCATCTAGGGTCTCCATCGAGATCCGAGCCGTGATCTCGCCTTCATTGAGCAGGTGCTGAATGGTCAGGTCGGGGTAGACCTTGCGCTTGAGTATGCCGGACTGGTACAGGTGAACGAATCCCTCGGTGAACATTTCCGATGCCGCATACAGGCCCTCGCTGAACGAGGTCAGCGAATCGACCGGCCCGGCCACAGATTCGATCTGATCAACAAAATTACTCGAGATTCTGGTGGCTGACAGAACTCGACGGTAGTGTTCGCAATCCCTGTGACGCATTTCGGTGGCGTAGACGAAGGCATCGCCGAGTGAGCCGATGCCGATCTGCAGGCTGCCGCCATCAATCACCAGTGTGCTGGCATTGAGGCCGATCATGTAATCGGTGGTGTTGATGGGCTGTCTGGGAGCGGCAAAGATATCGTGTTCGAATTCCGGATCATCCAGCAGGATATCAAAGTAGTCCTCGTCCACTTCGGCCAGACCAGTCATGAACGGCATGTGTCGGTTGACCTGTGCAACGACGAGGATATCTCGATCCGGGTCCAGGTTGATCCGGTTGACCAGGTCGACTGTGATATCCGGATTGGAGCCCAGACTGTAGCATGTACGCCCGGTCTTTTCATCCTCCCGGCACCCCACCATGATGGTCAGCACATTGACCTGCCGATCGGCCAGATCGCGTGCCACATGCGTGTAATTACTGCTGGTATACCAGCGCTGGGCCAGTGGAGACGACAGCGATTTGCCCGATTGCATGTAGAACTCGGAAACCCGCATGTTGTCGGGCATGTTACCGTCGCGAAGATCCTGCAGGTAATCCAGAGTTGGATAATCATCACCGAAATGCCGGTCGGTGAACGGTTTGAGAAAGCGTTTTTCCAGCAGGGAACTGCCGGTCGGGACATCCAGCGACAGGGCAGTAAACAGTTCCAGCTGAATATCCTTGTGTTGCCGTGCCCGCTGCCACAGGGCATTGAGAATCACATTCGGTTTACCGATGCCAAGCGGTGATCCCACGATCAGGTTCATACCGGCCTGCTCAATGATCTGGTCGATACATTCGTCTAGGCTGTGCGGCTTGATCGCTGGCATGTGCTTCCCGGTGTTGGTGCTCGGATTGGGGCTGTCCATGTCAGCCCGGTTCCAGTGTAGCAGTGAATCACCGGCAATGGGTATTGATTCTTGTCAAACCTCAATCGGATCATTGCCGATGGCATCATGATGCCATCAGGGCTTGCATTAATATAAGTAATTATATAAATTATTATGTATATTCATCAGAGACAGCCATATGGACTATCTTGATCAACTGGGCCCGCTGGCCCTGGGCAGCCGACTGAAGCGACTCAGTGATCGCATGATGTCGGATGCCTCATCGATTTACCGGGCACTGGGCTTCGATGTTCAGTCACGCTGGTTTCCATTGCTGGCACTGCTCAGTCAGCAGGATGAAGTGTCAGTCAGTGAGGCCACACGCCAGCTGGGCGTGACTCAGCCGGCCATCAGCCAGTTCTCGCGTGAGCTGCAGAAAGCCGGGCTGGTGCAGGTGGCTGCCTGCCAGGACGACGGCCGCCGCAAGAAACTCTCGCTGACAGCGGCAGGGCGGGATCAGGTGCAACGCATGCAGCCGATGTGGCAATCGGTCGAGAAGGCGGCCATCAGTCTCTGTGACGAGGCCGGCGAGGCCGTCTATCAATCCATCCGCAGGCTTGAGCAGGCCCTGTCACACAGATCCCTGCTGCAGCGCACTCTGGAGTACCATCATGCATCACAACCCGAAACCGCTGACACCGGTGTCTGAGCCGGTGACAAGCTCAATCACATGCCACCGCTGGCATCCACGTCATGCCGGCGATTTCGACCGCATCAATCGTCAGTGGATCGAATCCATGTTCGTCCTGGAGGCATCGGATATCGAGATGCTGGAGCACCCCGAACGGGTCATCATCAACGACGGCGGCATGATCTGGCTGGCAGCCCACCCAGAACTTGGCATCGTCGGTACCGTGGCGCTGCACCGGGAATCGGAAGGTGTGTACGAGCTGACCAAGATGGGCGTGCTGGAACACGCCCGAGGCCTCAAGGTGGGTGAACAGCTGCTAGATCACATGCTCAACGATCTTGGTGATTTCCCCATCGATGAGCTGTTCCTGCTGACAAACCGGCGCTGTGCCCCGGCGATACACCTGTATGAAAAGGCCGGCTTCGAGCATGATGCCGACATCATGCAGCGCTACGCGGCGCACTATGATCGCTGCAATGTGGCGATGAAATATAGCGGGATCAGAAATAGCGGGTGATGCGCAATTGCAGGTAATCGTCCCGCTCGATGGAGAACAGTGCCTCTTCGGGGTCGGCGCCGGTAAAGGTTCGCAGCCGCAGTTCGGCCTTGATGTTGTCGCCGAAACGCCGTTCGGCTTCCACATTGAAGAAGGTTTCCGAACTGTCCGGGTCATACACCACGCCGGCCAGCAGATTGCTGTCCTGGGTGTCATTGAGGGTGAGTCGGCTGCCGATGAAGATGTCATCATCGAAGGCCGTTGGTGCGGCTTCGGTATCACGACCGTCATACAGGTATTCCACCAGGAAACCGAGATCGGCATTGCTGTCAGCCACCTGAAACCGCGTGTATTCGAAGCCGGCGATGGCAGCGAAAAATGAATCGTCGAGTCCGTCCCTGTGCATGGCTTCCAGTTTCCACAGCCAGGCATCGCCGGTGTATTGCAGGTCAAGACCCGTCTGCGTGATCTGCTCATAGAACGGTTGCAGACCCTCACCCGTACTTGATGGCAACAGGCGGGGTTCGCGGCTGGTGCCATCGAACAGATACAGGCCAACGTCGACGCTGCCAAAGTAATGCGAATAGCGTACCGCCAGGTCAACGTGATTCTGTTCGGAGGAGGACTCATAGCTGACAGCGTCGGTATCGACCACCAGCGGCTCCCTCAGCCGACCATCGGTACCGGCAAACGTGCGTTCACGAAAATACGGCAGCAGGTAGAAGTCCAGCTTGCCCCAGTCACGCTGCAGCGAGAGATTGACCATCGGCTGTCCCAGCTTGTCTTCCTGGTCCGGATCTTCCACCAGATCGGTCTGGTTGATGATGTCGATCAGGTGCCGGGATTCGGTAACACCCCAGAACACCTTGTTGACACCAGCCAGCACCTCCCAGTCTTCGCCCTCGAATGCCCAGTATGCCTCTCGAAGGTCGGCGTGCGTGCGCTCACTGTCGACCGAGTCGAGCCGCAGGAACGGCTGGATACTGGCGCGCTGGCTGCCGTCATCACTGCGCCAGCGCCATTCAAGGTTGAGCAGTCCGGAGATCTGGGCATCATCGTCCTGACCCGGCAGGGCAGCATCATCGGCAAAGGCGCGCAGTTCAATGCCGGCATCGGCAGAGAACTGCCATGGTTCGGCCTGAAGCTGCGCCGGTGATAATGCCACTGCCGTTATCAGCAGCAACAGATGTCGGGTGTTCAACGCAGGCTCCTCAGTTTGCCCTTGACGAAATCATTGTCGTCCAGGCCGATACCGAATTCATAGTCACCATAAATGAAATCGGTGCTCTTTCGGGTCTTGTGATTGACCATTTTCAACGCCTGTGCGCGCCAGACACCGTCGTACTCACGATAGTCCTCAAGCGTCAGTGTCTTCAGCAGGTCACCGCGACGGTCGTAGAATTCCACCTTGTGAATCTGGAAGATTGCCTGGTCGATCCACGATACCTGGCGGGTGTACCCCGAGTTTTCATAGCGCGGGTAGCGCTCGACCACGTCCATGTTCTGCCCGCCCACCGTTTCCTCGCGCAGGTACTTGTAGGTGTACTTGTTCAGTTCCAGTGCAGTGAAATCCTCGAAGGCGAACTCGGAGCCGACGAAAGGACCAGACTTGTTGGCCGAGGCGATGCGCTTGACCCGCTTCAGGGCCGGCAGGAACAGCCACTGATCGTCTGGGTCGAGAATCATGGCGTGCGACAGCAGGGCGGTGCCCTCGATGTCCCGTGGGCTGTTGAACAGTACCAGCGACTTGTCGCCGACTGATTCATCAGCCACCTCCAGTGTGGTGATTTCCAGCTCACGGCTGCTTTCCTGGCCCGCGGCATTGCGCAGGATCATCTTCAGCGAGACCTTGCTGTCGCCGAACCCTCGGTCGGAGCGATCCGATCGTGCCGCGATTTCAAAACCCCGTTCCTCATCGGTCTGCGCCAGAGCAGGATCGGTCAGTGTGTTACCCAAGCCGATCACTGCAGCCAGCAGCAGCCGGTTGAACAGATTGTGTGTGGTCAGTACGGTCATGTTGTCAGTCCTCATGTTGTTGATTCAGTCTCTTGTCACGAACCCGATTCGTGCATCAGTTTTGCCGGTTCGGCGGATGCAGCTGGGCTGGCTGCCTTGTCTGCTGACTTGCTGTCCTTACCCAGCAGCAACAGCGCTGGCAGGAACAGGAAATCGAGGATCAGGGCGAAGACGATCGCCAGTGCGGTCAGCAGTCCCATGTCGGCATTGACCTTGAAGCTTGAGGTGAGCAGCACCAGGAATCCTGCTGCCAGGATCACGGTATTGACCACGATGGCGGTGCCAACCGACGTGAATGCATAGCGGATCGAGTCGGCGGCATCGAGTTTCTTCTCACGACGGGCCCTCAGGTACTTCGACAGGAAATGCACCGTGTCGTCCACGATGATGCCGAGTGATATCGAGGCGACGGTGGCCACGGAAAAACCGACCACGCCAACCAGCAGCGCCCAGGTGCCGAAAGTGGTCAGGATGGGCAGGGCATTGGGCACCAGCGAGAGCAGACCGAGTCTGAAACTTCGCAGTGCCAGCATCATGATCACGGCAATGGCCAGGATTGCAGCAATGGTGCCGCCGATCATGTTGGCCACATTGCGCTCGGTGATGTAGGTGAACATGACCTGGGCGCTGGTGGGTTTCGCCCGCATGTAATCGGGAAGGTTGGTATCGACCCAGGTCGCGGTGGCATCCAGGAAGCGCTTGGTTTCCTGGGTGGTGGCGTTGTTCAGCGTGGCCGTGACGCGTGAGGCAGATTTGTCGATATTGATGCGATCGTTGAGGTCCAGGCCCATCGGCAGGGACAGCTCATACAGCAGCAGATACTGTGCCGACAGCTCCCGGTCGTCGGGCAGTCTGTACCAGTCGGGGTCATCGCTATGCAGGTTCTTGTTGAGCCGTTTCATGATGTCCGACAGCGAATAGACGTGTCTGACCTCAGGCTGCTGTCTCAGGAAGCCGGCAAAGGCGTCCAGAAACTGCAGGTATTCCGGCTCGCTGACGCCGCCACTGCCATTAGCCGTGACCGAAAACTCGATCGGGTACATGCCGAAATGCTTCAGCGCCTGATCGGATTCGGTGCGAAACTCGATCTCCTCACTGAAATACTCGACCCATTGATCATTGAACTGAATGGTCGGAATAAAGGCGATCAGGGCCAGTGAGATGGCACCGACACTGAGCAGCAGTCGGCGCCGCCGGCGGATGGCGAAATCGGCCAGAGCGGACATGATTCGCTGTGACAGTGGTTCGTGATCGCTGATGCGGACTCTGAACGGCATCAGGCTGACCAGCGCCGGCAGCAGTGTGATCGAGAACAGCCAGGCACCGGCAATTCCGATGGCCGTGATGTTGCCAAGATGCCAGAACGGGGGTGAGTCAGAAAAATTCAGTGACAGGAAACCAATGATGGTGGTGATCGAGGTGATCGTGACCGGCATGAAGTTCAGCCGAATGGCCTCGATGATGGCGGCTCGTTTCTCCAGTCCCTCACGCAGTACGGTACGGAACGAAACCAGGATATGGATCGAATCCGCAATCGCCAGTGTCAGTATCACAATCGGCGCCGAACCCGATATCGGTGTCAGCTTGATTCCTGTGAAGCCCGCCATGCCCATGCCGACCATGGTGGAGAACAGGATCACCACCAGTGTCGTCAGCGTCCCGCTGATCGATCGCAGGATCAGCAGCGTCATCAGCAGAATGATGCCGAACATGATGGGTACCAGTGTGCCCATGTCGGTGAAGCCGGCCTCGGAGAAAGCGTTGTTCAACATAGAGACGCCGGTCAGTGTCAGGTCAAGCGAGGGGTAGTCGGCTTCGATCCGGTCGCGTAATTCACGTGCGACTGCAACGGCTTCGGGAACCTCCTCGAGTCGTTCTTCCGGATATTGCAGTACCACATTCACCGCTGTGACACTGGCATCGGCAGTAATCAGCTGATCGCGCAACAGCGGTTCATTGAGAGCGATCTGTTGCCGCAGGGACAATTCCTCGTCGCTCAGCTGGCGCGGATTGGCCACCAGATCCTCGACGATCAGGTCATCATCAATGCCCGTGGTGTTCTGGAAGTTGGTGAGCGAGTCAACACGTATGGCATACGGGATCTGCCAGGCCTCCGTGGTCAACTCGTCAACCGCGGCCATGGTCTCCTGTGTGAATGCCTTGCCGTCAGCCGGTTCGATCACGAACAGGAAATTGTCATTCTTGGTGTAGGTCGCCTGCAGGTTTTCGAAGGCGTTCAGCTCCGGGTTTTCGCTTGAGAAGAACACGCGGTAGTTGTTCGAGAACTCCAGCCGTTGTCCACCGGAACCGATACCGGCTGCCAGCACCAGTGCCAGCACGATTACCAGCCAGCGGTTGCGTATTACCCATCTGGCGAGTGCAACTGCGAATTTGTCTATGGTGTCAAAGTAACCACCCATGAGGTTTCTCCTGTGTCATCGTCGGACCAGCGTCCGATGTGTTTTGCGTCTTGATCGAGCATTCCATCTGACGTAAATCGTCATGCAATTCCGCCAGTGTTCAGTTCTGTGTTCATTCCTGCGGTGTCTGTTCGACACCCGGTTAAGTGACCAATTGGTCAATAAATAGTCGATTACAGTCGTGTTCGTTAATGAACGATCGGTCAACAATAGTCGAAATTTTTTTACCAGGCCGCGATGAATTCCTCGATCATCATTTCGGCCTGAGGGCGCTCCAGTGGCCCCTTGATCATGGCCGACAGTCCGGCCATGAACGTCATCAGCATGATCGCCAGCAGGTGGCTATCGCGCGGGTCGGTGATCTCGCCCGCAGTCTGCGCCTCGGCAATGATGGCGGCCAGGAAGTCGTCGTGCTTCCTGAAGCTGTTTGTCAGAATTGCCTTGACGCCCTCGTCATGGCCGGCCAGTTCAACCACGGAATTGACGGCCATGCAGCCCTTGATGCCATTCTCCTCGCCGCTGGCCTTGTCGGTCATCAGGCCCAGAATGGCCCGCAACTGTGCCAGTGGTGTCTTCTGCGAGGCGGCCTGTTGTTGCATGTCGGCGAACATTTCGTCCATGTAGTGCTGCAATGACTGCAGAAACAGTGAACGCTTGTCGCCGAAGGCCTTGTACAGGCTGCCCTTGTGCAGTCCGGTGGCGCCGGTCAGGTCGGTCAGTGAGGTGGCTTCGAAGCCCTTGTCCCAGAACATCTCGCGGGCAGCACGAAGTACCGAGTCTTCATCAAACTCGCGTGGTCGTCCTGGATGTCGGTGTTCCGGATGTTGCATGAGGCGCATCTTAACAGTTGTTGACCGAATAGTCAACAATAAGCTGCGAACATGAAAAAGCCCGCGAAAGCGGGCTTGTTTTTCAGAGGTTGCAATGAATTACAACTGATCGGCTGCGATGTGCTCGATGCGCTGCCAGTGCTTGTCTGCAGCCGCGATCTTGCCAGGAATGTCCTTCAGCCACTGTGCCTGGATATCCTTGTCCAGATTCAGATAGAGGCGACCGTCGACCAGCTTCCAGGCCAGCGGATCGGTGTTGAATTTCTTGCCCACCGAGACGCCGAAGGCACAGAAGCCGCCATAGGCCGGAACATAATGTGCCGGGTTGGCATCGAAAGCAGCCTTGTTTTCAGGGTCGGTGAACTGATAGATGGCCCCCTCGTGTACAGACGTGTAGTGGCCACTGCCACGCTGCGGACCGGATTCGCTGTGGTATGACACCACGTCATAGCCACTGACGGCAGTGATGGCGATGGCGTCGGCAGCAGATACGGTATTGCCGATCAGTGCCAGTAGTAGCGTGACAAATACAGTGGTGGTTGATTTCATGATGGTCTCCTTGGTTTGTCGTGTTTTGAATGACAGTGAGTTGAGGCTCAGTTGTCGTGTTCTCATTTTCAGTCGCGATACGCGCATCAGCGCAGTTGCCATGTGATGGCCTGCCAGTTTCATCGACTGCTCTCCCAGTCAGGCCACATTGGCCAGCTTGTCTGTTTCAACTACCGGAAAATCGATATCTGTTCCGGCGACGTGGTTGAAATAGTTGGTGAACAGATTGATCGCCACCACGGCAACGATCTCGGTCAGTTGCCGGTCAGTGATTCCGGCCTGTCTGGACGTTTCGATGGCCCTGCTGTCTACCCGACCACGCTGTTGCACGATCAGGCTGACCAGGTTCAGCACTGCCTGGGTATGCGGGTTGTCTGATCGGCCAATCAGATTGTCGCGAACCTCATTACGTTCCAGCCCCAGGCTCTTTCCAATCAGGCTGTGGGCAGACGCGCAGTAGTCACATCGGTTCAGGCCGGCCACGGTGAGAGCGATCTGTTCACGCAGCGCAGGGCTGAGCTGGCTGCCTGACAGTGAACGGTTGAATGCCAGATAGGCATCAAGCACGGCCGGAGAATGCGCCATGGTCTTGAAGATGTTGGCGATGGATCCGTTCTGATCACGGATGGCAGACAGGTTCTGCAGCAGCTTGCCGCGCTCGATGTCGTCCAGTGCCTGCTCACTGAAGGTGTCTGAGGTATCGATGGGTTGAATAGTGCTCATGATGATCTCCATTTGATTGTAAGTAAACAGATCTGTTTACCTGGTGATGCGTAAACTACACAGATCTGTTTACTTTGTCAAGCAGTAATTTTGATAAAATAGCTGTTATGTAGACAGGAAAGGTTAAAAATGTTAAGTTAATCTGCATTCAGGTGGTAAACTAATCTGTTTATTATGAGATCAAAACGCGAACAAATCATTCTGTCTGCCATGGCGCTGTTCGATGAACACGGCTTTCATGCAACGGGTATCGACCGCATTGTGGCGGCAGCCGATGTCAGCAAGAAAACGCTGTACCATCACTTCAGAACCAAGGACGAGCTGATTCTGGCCGTACTGCAGTACAAGGACAGCATTGCCAGAAATGCGATGATGAAGGCGGTTGATGACCGTTATTCAACGGCGGTTGAAAAACTGCTCGGAATTTACGAACTGGCAGGAGAGTGGTTTCAGGATGAGAAGTTCTTTGGCTGTCTTTACATGAGTGCTGCAGGCGAGTTCCCGGATTCGGGATCGGCCATTCGGCATGCCTGCCGGGAGCACAAATTGCAGCTCAAGGCCTGGTTCCGGCAATTGTGTGAGAACGCAGGGCTGGATGATGCCGACCGGCTCAGTGACAGCCTGTTCATGCTTTACGAGGGTGCAACGGTCACGGCGCAGGTCACCGGCGATTCGGATGCGGCGGCTAGAGCCATGGAAACTGCCCGACTGTTGCTGCAGAATGCGTCAGAATGATGACCAATCAGTGCGTCTTGCTCAGCGTGCTGGCGTGATCCTTGATGACAACCCAGCGGTCATCCTCGTGTCTGAGGACATAGGAGACGAACATGCGGTGATAGTACGGTCGGCCGTCGCGCTCTGGTACACGATAGTCGGCGAACACCAGCATGTAGCCATATTCCGGGCCGTGTTCTGACTTGATCAACTCCGTTTCAAAGGTGAAGTCTACGGTATCGAACCATTCCGACTGTCCCGAAACGAATTCCTCCACGGTGGTGGTCATGCTGCCATCGGGCAGGGTCAGATAGAGCTCACCGGTTTCAGGCAGTGTGGTCTTCATCAGTTCGATATCCTTTTCGCTGATCGACCGCAGGTGATTGGCGGTATCGCGTTCGAACTGACGGTGTACCTCGCCGGCTGTTCGTCCCTCACGTGTCCTGTCGATATTGAGTACACAGGAACTCAGAAGCAGAGTGAGAATAAAAAGAACAGCTGGTCTAGTTTGCATGATGCAGTTCCCTTTCAGTCGCGTTTGTCCTGGACGGCAAACGATCGAGCATCCTCGCTGATCTTCTGGAAGCTGCGCTGGCCGGCCTCGATCAGCTTCCTATTGCCCAGCATGAAGGTCGCCATTGCCCTAGCGCTGGTTGGGGCCATCGTCGGCGAACTGCCGACCGGCGCCCAGGCCGGCCTGGGCGCCCGCCTGCTGACCGGCTCCTATTTCGGCCAGACCATCCAACTCTGGTCGGCCTTGTGCATGGCCGCCCTGCTGGCGCTGGCCTGCATCGCCGTCGTCTCCCTGGCGGAGCGGATGCTGGTCGCCCGGCGCGGAGGCGTGCTCTGACCCCGGCGGCAGGTATGGCTGGCCTGTTCGGCGTCGGCTTGGGGCTGCTGCTGTTCTTCGGCCCGGCCGGCGCGATCGCGGATCAGCCGGTGTCGCTGGTGGCGGAGACCTGGCAAGGAGCCGTGGCGATCGTCGCACCGCTGGCCGCTGCGTTGGGGGTCGGCCTCCGCGGCGCAGCGGGTGCTCCGGACGGCGCCCTGCGCGCGGCGCTGATCGGCTCCAGCGCCTTTATGCTGGGGATGCTGCTGCTCGTCCGGCTCGACGACGGGCTGGTCTATGGCGCCGGCGGCGCGGCGTCGTGGATCGTGATCGCGGCGATCGCGGTGCTGCTGTGGCGGACCATGGGGCTGCTGGCGCCGCGGCGGGAGCGCGTGTGGCACGTCGTCATCCCGCTGATCTTCGGTGGCCTGCTGATCTTCCTGTGGGAGGTGCTGGCCGTCGGCTTCGACGTGCCCGGGATCCTGCTACCGGCGCCCAGCGTCATTTTCGCGACCTTCGTGGCCGACCTGCCGACCCTCTGGGTCGACTTCCACCAGACCTTCATCCGCTCGGCCGTGCCCGGGTTCCTGATCGGCTGCGGCAGCGGCGTCGCGGTCGCCGTGGCCATCGACCGGTCTCCCTTCCTCCAGCGCGGCCTGCTGCCGCTCGGCAGCCTGGTCAGCGCCATGCCGATCGTCGGGATCGCGCCGATCATGGTCATGTGGTTCGGCTTCGACTGGCATTCCAAGGCCGCGGTCGTCGTGATCATGACCTTCTTCCCGACGCTGGTGAACACGACGGCCGGGCTGCAGGCGACCGCGGCCATGGAGCGCGACCTGATGCGGTCCTATGGCGCCGGCTACTGGCAGACGCTGGCCAAGCTGCGTCTGCCGGCCGCCCTGCCCTACGTGCTCAACGCGCTGAAGCTGTGCTCCACGCTGGCGCTGATCGGCGCCATCGTGGCCGAGTTCTTCGGGACGCCGATCTACGGCATGGGTTTCCGCATCTCGACGGAGGTGGCCCGGCTCAATGTCGACAAGGTGTGGGCGACGATCGTCGTCGCGGCGATTGCCGGCTCCGCCTCTTATGGCATGCTGGTCCTGCTGGAAAGGATGACGACGTTCTGGCATCCCTCCCAGCGCGCAACGAAGAATTGACCGATAAACGAACAGGTAAGGTGGACAATGACTCGATCCGGGACCCGTGCCCTGCTGGCGACCGCCGGCATGACCGCGATGCTGGCGTCGTTTTCGGCCCACGCCGACGATCCCTTCACGATCCAGCTCAAATGGGTCACCCAGGCCCAGTTTGCCGGCTACTACGTGGCCCTTGAGCAGGGGTTCTACGAGGATGCCGGCTTGGACGTCACCATCCTGCCCGGCGGCCCCGACATCGCGCCGCCCCAGGTGATCGCGGCCGGCGGCGCCGACGTCATCATCGAATGGATGCCGGCGGCGCTGGCCGCGCGCGAACGCGGCGTGCCCCTGGTCAACGTCGCCCAGTTCTTCAACCGGTCGGGCATGATGCTGACCTGCCGCGCCGACAGCGGCATCGAAGCGCCTGAGGACTTCGCCGGCCACACGCTCGGCGTCTGGTTCGCCGGCAACGAGTATCCCTTCCTGTCGTGGATGAGCCGGCTCGGCCTGTCGACCAGCGGCCCGGACGCGGATGTGGAGGTGCTGCGCCAGGGCTTCAACGTCGACCCGCTGTTGCAGAACCAGGCGTCCTGCATCTCCACGATGATCTACAACGAGTATTGGCAGATCGTGGATGCCGGCCTTCCCGAAGACGAACTCGTCACCTTCTTCTATGAGGACCAAGGGGTTGCAACGCTGGAGGACGGGCTCTACGCGCTCGAGGACGACCTCACGGACCCGGAATACGTCGATCGGCTGGCCCGGTTCATCGCCGCATCGGCACGGGGCTGGGAGTACGCCGCCGACAACGTCCAGGAAGCGGCGATGATCGTGGTGGAGTCCGATTTGGCCGGGGCGGCCACCGAAGACGTGCAGATCCGCCAGATGGTCAACATCGCCACGCTGATCACGGCCCCATCGGACCGTCTCGGCTGGCTCGACCCGGTGGCGTTCGACCGCACGGTCGAGGTCCTGATGAGCGGCGATAGCGATCCGGTCATCACCGAGGTCCCGGAGGGCGCCTGGACCCATGCGGTCTGGGAACAGGGCATGGGCCAGTAACGGCGGTCCAAGGACTTTCCTAACCGATCCGGCGGCGGGGTTCCTCACGGAGCCTCGCCGCCGCCGGCACCATTGACGTACGCGCCGTCCGAGCGTCGACCATCGACCGGCAGGCGCGGCATCATTTTTCTTCGATTATTTCAGGCCGGTCCGCGACGGACTCCGGGGCCAGGGCCGTTCAAGCGCGTGATGGCGTGACGGGGACTGCCGCCGCCCGCCGCTCAACGGGGCGGCGGCGGCAACCGGATCGTCAGCCCGCCCGCAACGCCCCTCACGATCGAGATCGAAAAAGATGAGGCAGATCAAGGCCCCGGACATGGTCCCGGCGACGAGGTTCACGTCGGCCGACACCGACCCGCACGCCCATTTCTAACCGAGACCGAGAGCGACCGGCATGGACTGGCGTAGGCTCCTCCTCGTCCCACCCGTTCTGGTCGGTGTCGGTCTGTTCGTCGTCCAGACACGTCCATCGACCGACGACACGGGGCCGCCGACGGCGCCGGCTCCAGCGCCCGTCCGTGTGGCGGCGGTGGCACCCGAGCCGTTCGTGGCGCGCATCTCCGGCTTCGGCCGGGTTGCGCCGGTGCGCGAGTGGCAAGCGATCTCGCAGGTGGACGGGCGCATCGTGGAACTGGTCGAGGATCTGGCCGTCGGCGCGGTCGTGGCCGAGGGCACGCCCCTGATCAGCGTCGACGCCCGTGACTACGAGATCGCGCAAGCAACGGCCGAAGCCAATCTGGCAAGCGCGCAGGCGGACCTGACGGAGATGAACGCTCAGGAGGAAAACACGCAGGCCCTGTTGGCCGTTGAGCGCGAGATCGAAGCGTTTCTGCAGGCCCAGTTTGACCGCCAACAGGTCCTGGCGGGAAGGGGCACGATTTCCCAGGCATCGCTGGAAGAGGCCCATCGCGAGCTCTTGAACCAACGACGGCAGGTGCTCGATCTCGAAAACCAGATGGCCCTCTATCCGGTGCAGCGCATCTCGGCCCGCTCCACCATCCAAACGCGCGAGGTGGAGCTTGAGGAGGCGGAGCGCGCCCTGGAAAACACCACCATCAGGGCGCCGTTCCGAGGCCGGGTGACCGACCAGGATCTGTCCGTCGGCGAATACGTCCGACCCGGCGACTGGCTGTTGACGGTCGAAGACTTGGCAGCGGCCGAGATTGTGGCCGAAGTCCAGCCGGGCGCCTTCGGCACGATCCTCCGCGCCCTGTTGCCAGACGGCTTTGGCGACGCGTTCGAGCGGGACGATGCCGCCTCAGCCTTCGAGCTGCTGCGCCGGTTCGATCTTCAGGCAACCGTGCACCGGACCGACCACCACCACCATTTCGTTTGGCCCGCAACACTCAGCCGCCACACCGGCACCGTCGACCAGACGACCGGGACGATCGGGCTGGTGGTCCGCGTGGACAACCCGGACCGCCCGGATCCCGCCGCAAGCCGCCCCCCGCTGACCATGGGCAGCTTCGTCGAAGTGCAGCTGGTGGCCACGGCGCCGAGAGACGTGTTGATGGTTGACCGCTCTGCGCTCTGGGCGGACGCCGATGGGGAGTCGTTCGTCTATGTCATGGATGCCGACGAGACTCTGCAACGGCGACCGATCCGCACCACGGCCATCATCGACGACAGGGCGATCGTCTCTGAGGGGCTGTCGTCGGGAGACGTCGTCGTGCTTTCCGACC
The DNA here is from genome assembly GCA_965212525.1 of Lysobacterales bacterium. GTDB lineage: Bacteria > Pseudomonadota > Gammaproteobacteria > Xanthomonadales > SZUA-38 > SZUA-38. The sequence goes on along the minus strand of CBDBVC010000030.1, from coordinate 5,914 downwards.
CGCACCCCGCCGTCATCGGCATGGCGCTGGAGCCCGTCTACGACGACCCGACGACGAACTGAGGGCGCGCGCCATGATCGCCTACTTCGTCCGGCATCCGAATGCGGCGAACCTGATGATGATCACGGCGGTCCTGCTCGGCCTGTCCGTAGTCTCGGCCATGGAGCGGGAGACCTTTCCCGAGTTCACGCCCTCCCGCGTCACCGTCGGCGTGATCTACACCGGCGCCTCGGCCGTCGACGTCGATGAGGATGTCTGCCAGGAGCTAGACGAGGCGCTCGATGCCATCACGGCACTCGACGAACTGGAATGCGTGTCGACCGACGGTGCCGCCACCGCGACCCTGACGATGTCCGAGAGCGGCGACATCACGCAATTCTACAATGACATCCTGTCGACCGTCCTGGGCCTGAACGACCTTCCGGCCGAGGCCGAGGAACCCATCGTCTCGATCGCGGCGCAGACCGAGCAGATCGCCCTGCTCGCCGTCTCGGGCGTCGACCGCCCCGACGGGCTGCTGCGCTATGCGGACGAGCTCGCAGCGGCACTTTCGGCGCTGCCCATGGTCTCGGACGCCACGGTGTCGGGGATCAGCGACAACGAGTTCCGCGTCACGTTCGACCAGCGCGCGCTACGCCAATACGGACTGAGTGCCCAGGATGTGAGCGACGCGATCGCCGCGCGCAGCCTGCGCCAACCGCTCGGCACGGTGGAGACGCGGCAACGCGACGTGACGCTCAGATACGCCGACGCGCGGCGGAGCATCACCGATCTGGAGGACCTGGTGGTCGTGCAGACGGATGCGGGCGGGTTCGTCCGGCTCCGGGACCTTGGAACGGTAGCGCTCGCCCCGTCGGCGCCCGAGCTGACATCCTTCATCGACGGGCAACGGGCGGCGATCATTCAGGTTTCGAAGAACCGCGACGATGACGCCATCGAAGCCTTCGCCCAGGTCGAAGCCCTGATCGCGGCCGAACGCGACCGCCTGCCCGAGCCCTTCGCGATCACCGTTATCAACGATTCGACGCAGAACATCAGCGAGCGGATCAACCTGGTGCTGGGCAACACCGGCTATGGGCTCGTCTTCGTCTTTCTGGTGATGAGCCTGTTCTTCTCGCTGCGCGAAGCGTTCTGGATCTCGATGGCGCTGCCCGTCTCGTTCCTCGGCGGGATCTTCGTGCTGCAGGCGCTCGGCGTGACGATCAACATGGTGTCGCTGATCGCCCTGCTGATGGCGGTCGGGCTGATCATGGACGACTCCATCGTCATCGCCGACAACATCGCCAAGTGGCGCGGCCGGGTCTCACTAAAGGAGGCGTCGATCCGGGGCGTACGCGAAGTCATGCCGGGCGTGCTCTCGTCCTTCCTGACGACCGCCTGCGTCTTCGCCCCTTTGATGTTCTTGTCGGGCGAGATGGGACGGATCCTGCTGGCCGTGCCCATCGTGCTGTTGGTCACGATGGCCGTCAGCCTGGTGGAAGCCTTTCTGATCCTGCCGAACCACCTGTCCCACGTCACCCTCGATCCCGAGCGCAACGCGCGCCGGCTTGCGCCGCGGCTGAGCGAGGCCGTGAAAGAACGGGTCGTGTTGCCCGCCGTGCGATGGCTGGTGGCCTGGCGCTACCTCACCGTCGGGTCCGTCTTCGCGATCCTGATCGTCACGGTCGGTCTGATCGCGTCGGGCGCCGTCAAGGTGATCGGTTTCCCAACGGTCGAGGCCGACACTATCGAAGCGCGCATCGCCCTCGACAGCGGAACGCCGCTTGAGCGGACCGAAACCGTGGTTGCGCGCCTGCTCGCCGCCCTGGACGACGTGGACGCGGCGTTCACCCCGGAAACCGACGGCGGCCAGCCCCTCGTCGAACGCGTGCTGGTGCGCTACGCCACCAATGCCGACGTCAAGGGGCCCGGCGCCAACGCGGCGACGGTCACGGTCGATCTGTTGCCGAGTACCGAGCGGAACGTCGCTGCCGACGATGTCCTCGACGCGTGGCAGGACGCCGCCGGCCCGATACCGGACATGATGCAGAGCAGCTTCGTCCAGACAAGCAGCAGCCCCGGCGGCAGCGATCTGGATGTACAGCTCTCGTCGCGCGACCTCGAAGCCTTGGAGCAGGCGACGGCGGAGCTCTACCGGCTCTTGCTCGCCCGGGACGATGTCGTCGATGCCTACCGCGATTTCACCGGCCGCCGCCCCGAGATCCGCCTGAGCCTCAACGAATTCGGCTATGCGGCCGGGCTGACGCCGCAGGACCTGGCGGGCCAGCTCCGATCGGCCTTCTCCGGCTCCGAAACGGACCGGTTCCGCGACGGCTTCACCAATCGCACGGTGTGGGTGGAGCTTGGTGATACGGTCTTGAGCATCTCCGAGCTGGAAGCCTATCCGGTCCGCCTCGGCGATGGCCGGCAGGCGGAGCTAAGCGCCGTCGCCGACATCGCCCTCACCGTCAGCTACCCTCAGATCACCCGCCAGAACGGCGCGGCCATTGCCCGGATCATCGGCCGGATCGACCGTGATGTCACAACCTCCACCGCGATCTCCAACGTGGTGACCGAGGAGCTGGGGCCGAGCCTTCTGGAGGCCTTTCCGCAGGTGCAGATCGGAATCGGCGGCGCCACGGAGGCGCAACAGGAAACGCAGAACTCGATCTTTGCCGCCCTGCTGCTCGGCTTTTTCGGCGTCTACCTGATCCTCGCCTACCAGTTCCGCAGCTATAGCCTGCCCCTGATCGTCATGCTCTCGATCCCGTTTGCCATGGTCGGGACGGTGCTGGGACACATGGCGTTGGGGATCGACCTGGCGATGCCGAGCTTCATCGGCTTCGCCTCGCTGGCCGGGATTGTCGTGAACAATGCGATCCTATTTCTGACCTTCTTCGAGATGGAGGTCGGCAAGCGCGGCACCATCAATGCCGCTGTGGACGCGGTCAGCCACCGCTTCCGCCCGGTGTTGCTATCCTTCTCGACCACGTTTGTCGGCCTGCTGCCGATCATCCTCGAGACCAGCCCGCAGGCACAGTCCATGGTGCCGCTCGTCGTTGCGGTGGCCTTTGGCCTGCTGTCGTCGACGCTCCTCGTCATCTTCGTCCTGCCCAGCGCCCTGGCGATCTACTTCGACTTCGTCGACGTGGAAGACTGGTTGGAGACGCGCTCCTTCGGCGAGGAACCGGCCACCCCACCCTTGCCGCAAGGATCGAAACGCCAGGAAGGAACACCCGGCGTCTCGGGCCATACCTGAGCGCCCGCCCATTTCCCGCGCGCAAGAGACCCATCGAGGCTCGGCAAACGCTATCTCGCTGAAAATCTGCGACGAATCGTCAAATCATGTGCGGCCGGTCACAGGCTGCGCAGATGACGTTGGTCTATTGTCCGGCCAACATCAGGAACCAAACAGCTGAGGTCCAGGCAAAGGCGCAAGTCAAGCGCAGGGAGCGTTCATCGACACGCTGTTGTCGATGTCACGTCAAGCGATCCCGGAAGGAAGAGCCATGAGCACAGCGACCGACCGCGTTCTCAGAAGCAAGTGTCCAGCCGCCTTCGGAAAGGCCGTGCGATGCGGTGCCAAACGGCGCCCGCTACGGCGCCGGAGTAGAACCGGAAGCCGGCCCAGAATCCACAATCGGGCACCGTCGCTGCCGCCGTCGATCCTGTTGTTTTCGTTGATCGGCGGTGCGTCAGCCGCACTCGTCGGCGCGTGGGGCAACATGGTTGCCGGCGCCGTTCTGTTGATCGTGATGTCTGTGGGCATCCTCATCTATATCGCCAGCCTGCCGAAGAGCCAGGATCGGCAGCCCGGCCCGTCCGGCGACCTGCGCAACCTGGAGCCGGAGCGGATGCTGCGCACCTTGCGCCATGACGCCGAAGCGGAGACGAAGGACGGCGAGTCAAAGGCGTCGCATCATGCCGCCGCGACAGGTCTTGCGGCCGCTGGGCTGGCTGCGATCGCAACGTCCGACGACACGACCGGCACCGGCGACGAGACGCCGGCTTCGACCAACGGCCCGACCGGCGCCGACGACACCGGCACGCCAGGGTCGTAGAGCGGCGGTTGCGCCGGTCCGCTTCGCTCCTATCCGCGCCTCACACCCCGGCCGGGATGTTCTCCGCCCGGCGTTCGACCCGGCGCGGTGCAGTCAGCTCCTTCCATTTGGACAGGGCGCGATTGACCGCCGGGTAGGGCTCGCGTGGCACGAACTCGCCATGGCCGGGCTCCGCCTTGATCGTGGATTCCTCTACCGCAACCATGCCGCGGGTCAGGGTGAAGCGCGGCAGGCCGGTCACCGTCATGCCCTCGAAGACGTTGTAGTCGATCACCGATTGCTGCCGGGCCGCCGCGATCGTCTTGGTCGCTTTGGGGTCCCAGACCACAAGGTCGGCATCGGCGCCGGGCACCACCGCGCCCTTCTTCGGGTACATGTTCAGGATCTTGGCGCTGTTGGTCGAGGTCGCCGCCACGAACTCGTTCGGCGTCAACCGGCCGGTCTCGACCCCGTGGGTCCACAACAGCGGCATCCGGTCCTCCAGCCCGCCGGTGCCGTTGGGGATCTTGGTGAAGTCGTTCACCCCCATCATCTTCTGCTCGGTGGTGAATGAGCAGTGGTCGGTGGCGACCACCTGCAGGCTGCCGGCCTGCAGGCCGGCCCACAGGCTGTTCTGATGGCCGCGGTCGCGGAACGGCGGCGACATCACCCGGCGCGCGGCGTGCAGCCAGTCCTGGTTCTGGTACTCGGTCTCGTCCAGGACCAGGTGCTGGATCAGCGGCTCGCCGAACACCCGCATGCCCTTCTGGCGCGCCCGGCGGATCGCCTCATGGGCCTGCTCGCAGGACACGTGGACGATGTACAGCGGCACGCTGGCCACGTCGGCGATCATGATCGCCCGGTTGGCCGCCTCGCCCTCGACCTCCGGCGGCCGCGAATAGGCGTGGCCCTCGGGGCCGGTGACGCCCTCCTCCATGTATTTCTGCTGCAGATGGGCGACGACGTCGCCGTTCTCGGCGTGCACCAGCGGCATGGCGCCAAGGGCGGCGCAGCGGCCGAACGACGCATACATCTCGTCGTCGTCGACCATCAGGGCGCCCTTGTAGGCCATGAAGTGCTTGAAGGTGTTGATGCCGCGGTCGACCACCTCGGCCATCTCGTTGAACACCTGCTCGGACCACCAGGTCACCGCCATGTGGTAGGAGTAGTCCGAGCAGGCGTTGGACGACTTTTGGCGCCACTGCGCCAGCGCCTCCAGCAACGACTGGTTCGGCGCCGCCAGGCAGAAGTCGACGATCATGGTGGTACCGCCCGACAGGCCGGCGCGCGTCCCGCTTTCGAAATTGTCGGCGGAATGGGTGCCCATGAAGGGCATTTCCATGTGGGTGTGGGGGTCGATCCCGCCCGGCATGACATAGCAGCCGGCGGCGTCCAGCACCGTGTTGCCGGACAGCCCGTCGCCGATCTCCGTAATCACCCCGCCCTCGATCAGGACGTCGGCGGCCCAGCTGCGGTCGGCCGTTACGATGGTTCCCCCTTTGATCACAGTCGACATGGCGGTCTCCGAGCTGGAAAGAGCAAAGGACTGGCCGCGGTCGCCCCGGGCCCGGGGCGCGGCGTCTGAGGCAGGAGACTAGCACGGAATCCGAGCAGGTCGACGGCCGGCCAAGCCTCGGCGGCGATCACGAGAATCATTCTAATTTGCCTAACGCAACCGTTGACTGTCGCCATCTCGCCCATCCGAGCTATGCGGATTCGGAATGTCGCAGTTGGGGACTCGGGTTTGACGACGGCCGCAGCGCTTCTACATGTTTCAGGAATTCTTGAAATCCCAGGAACCGATGAAGCTGCCACCGCTGATCCAAACCTTCGTCCTCCATTTCGGCGAAATGGGCAGCCGCTGGGGCATCAGCCGCACGGTCGGGCGGATCTAT
>CBDBVC010000029.1:0-111515 GCA_965212525.1 Lysobacterales bacterium | reverse complement strand
TCTGGTTGACTGGCATTCAGTCGAGCTGCACTGGACAGCCAACGGCACCGTTGATCTGTATGTAGACTCCAATGCTGCAGCACCAGGTGCCACACCTGACGCTTCAGGCACCTCGGCCGCTGCCAACACCATCGCTTCCATTCGCATGGGCGCCATCGGTGGTCTTGGTGGATTCACTCAGGTTGGTCTGGATGACTATGTAGGTCGCCGCAGTTCAGCCATCGGTCGAGCCTGTCCTGGTGATGCCTTCGTACCACTGGACAACACCATTAACGTACAGGATCTTCAGGAGCTGGTGAACGAAATTCTCGGTACCGCGCCGTGTTCAGGCATGTGTAACGCCAATGAGAACCTCGATACTACAATCAATGTCCAGGATCTCCAGTTACTCGTCGATTTCATTCTGGGTAACGCAACAGCTGAATGCTAATCAGTGATCTGCAAACAGATTTCAAAGAGGAATACGTAATGAAAAAAGTATCAACACTTACAGCTGCAGTGGCTTTCGGGCTTCTGTCCACTTCAGCGTTTGCAGCAAGCTCTGATCTTCTGGTCACCCCAGTACAGAACGGCAAGCAAACTCAGCTGAATCTCGATTTCGTCAATGATGGCCAAGCCACATCCATGCAGTTTGACATCGATCTGAACGGCATGTCACCCAAGCTGATCAATTTCGACAACTGCATCAGCGGTGTTTCCGGCAGTCATCAGGGCGGATGCAACATCGTCGATGGCAAGCTCCGCGTTCTGGTGTTCTCCATGGCGAATGAGCCGATTCCCTCAGGAACACTGGGTAATATCACCCTGAACCTGGACAAGTCCGGAATGAAATCAGCACCCAGCATTGATGTTTCGGGTATGGTGATGGCAGCTCCGCCCGGAGTACCTGCTCCTCAGGGTTCCGCATACGTCGAGTCTGGCGTTGGAATCAACGAGTCAGTCAACAAAAAATAACACCAGATAATTGGCTGAATTCGTTTGAATTCCGCTTATATGGTGGCATAATGCGCATTGGTACTCGCGACCAATGCGCATAATAAAAATATTGAGGAGAGGTGAATTCACCATGTTTAAACGAAATACCTTAATTACAGCAGCCCTGCTGTTGTTCTCATTCCAGGCATTCGCTCAGCCAGGTATAGATGTCAATGACGCTACTGGTCAGATCGGTATGCAGGTCGTTGTCAATGTGGACTATCTCAGCGACGGTAACGAACAGAATCTTCAGTTCGATATCGACTATGATGCTGCGATCCTGTCTGTCAACAGCTGTATACCCAATGCGATGAACACCGCGGGTGGCACAACCACAGCCACATGCCAGGATCCCGGTCCTGACAATGCCAATTCACTGCGTTTCCTGACCGTCAACCTGACCGGTAACATCGACGCGGGTACCCAGTCAGTTGCCGTCCATTACCTTCGACATCAATCCGATGGCGGTGGCAGGTACAACCATGCTGACGCTGAATGACGTCGGTTTCGGTTCCGGTGCACCCCCAGTAGGCAACTCTGACGGCACGATTACGATCTCGGCCGGCCCGGTTGGCCTCTACGGCTCAACACCTGCGCCAGGTGCTACACTGACATTTGGTCCGGTTCTGGGCGGTTCGCCTGCACCGACACAGTCCATCACGATCAACAATGATGGCGGTGACCCCGGTTCAACACTGACCGGTACCTGTGCACTGAGTGGTCCCGATGCCGGTACTTTCACCATTACCACAGATGGCGCTTTCTCAATCGCCCAGGGTGGTGCTGGAGACACTGAAACAGTATCTTGCGCAACCGGCGTCAATGGTACATTTACCGCATCTCTCGATTGTTCACATGATGGCAGCAACGCTTCACCGGCTTCCTATCCCCTGACCTGTACCGTGAACCCACCGTTCGCCAACGTGGTTCCGACACCGGCTAATGGCACACAGCGTACCATTCTGGTTCCGGCCATTGGCGGCATGGGCAACACCTCTGTCACATTCAACGAGACAGAAAACAACGGTGTTGACGGTTCAATTGACACCTGTTCAATCTCTGGTGTCGATGCGGCTCAGTTCACAGTGACTGCTCCAGCAGCCTTCCCGGCCACAGTACCAGCTGGTGGTTCGGTTCAGGTTACCGTGAATGGCGTCGAGCCAGGCACAGGCATGCCAGTGGCTGCCGCGCTTGACTGCACACTCGGTGATGGCATTGGTGGCACAACCGCTGTCAGCTTCCCGCTGCAGTTCCTGGTACAGCCACAAGTGGTTCCAACACTGAACCAGTGGGCCATGATCCTGATGGGTCTGTTCCTCGCTGGCGCTGGCTTCTTCACACTGCGTCCGCAGGGCTCAGTAAGTAGCACAGCAATAACTGAATTATTCGGTTAAGAGAGCCGGGGCAATGCCCCGGCTTTTTTTTGTTCTGGGTTCGGTAACCCGATCCGGTCAATTCAACCGTCTGTCAGCAAAATGACAAATTGTGATCAGCACGGCAAAAACTTGCGATATCATGAATTACTATCGCTCTCATTCAGCCAGAAAATGGAATGACCCTGTCATGAAACGAATTGCTCAGTTTGCCGTATTACTGTTTTTCCCCTTCACCGTCTTGTCCCAGCCTGCCACAATCGTTGAAAATATCAGCGTTCAGCCAGGCCAGACCACGACCTTCAATATCAGTTATCTGGGTTCGGGCTCGGGTGTCACGATTGGCCAGTTTGATATCAATATCGGAAATCCTGATGTCACAGTCACCAACATCACCTGTAATTCGCCTCTGTTTCTGTGCGCCTTACCCGGCGATCCATTTACCACACTGTTTTTTGATCTTGCCGGGTCGGAAGTTCCCGATACACCAAACGCCGTGACCGTGACCATTGATGTCTCTGCAATGGCGACACCACAACTGGTTCCAGTCACACTCAGTGCAGAACAGTACCTGCAACCCGGTATGGTCGATGTTCCACCCAATGGCAGCATGAATGGCTCAATCAATATTTTCATCCCGATGCCGGCATACGAATCCACGCCAGACCCCCTCAGTACCATCACATTTGATACCGTGATTGTTGGCAACACGCCAGATCAGGAAACACTGAGCATCACCAATTCAGGATTTGCCGGAACCACATTGACGGGTAGCTGCACCGTGTCGGGTACCGATGCAGCTCGCTTCTCAATCGTGTCCAGTAATGCCTTCAGCCTGGCCACTACTGATCCTGCAGCCATGATCGTGACTGAATGTGATAGCAACGTCATTGGTAATTACACTGCATCACTGGATTGCACACACGATGGTGGCCCGGACGGGGAGGACACGACAGGAACCGCCAGTTATCCATTGAGTTGCCAGGTGATTGAGGACCCGGCACTGGCCATTTTTGCATCAACGCCAGTAGCTGGTTCTACCATCAACTTCAGTCCGGGTGCCGTGCTGGCCGGGACACCCTTGCCTGATCAGGTGCTGACCTTCGAGAACCAGGCCATGGCGGGTCTTAATGATCTCGATCTGGCGTGCTCACTGACGGGTGATGGCATGATTACCGTGGCCCCGGATATCAGTGTCGGCACTGTTGTTGCAGCTGCCGGAAGTACCGATCAGACATTCAGCTGCGATACCAGCATTGCAGATACTGTACCCTACACAGCAGATTACAGCTGTGTCTATGGTATTGATGGCGATGGCATGACCAACGATGGCAGTGCCAGCTACACCGTTGTCTGTGATGTCAGCGACTTTCTATTCGAGGATGGATTCGAGGAGTAGACAATGCTGATGGTCTGGCTGTTACACAGCTGGCCGTGCATGTAGAAAACACCCTGGCTTGCCAGGGTGTTTGTTTTCAGTATTAAAAAAGGCACTGACCTGTGAGTTGTGATCAACTGATCACTCATGATCAATCCACAGGATCGATCAACATGGTTAATCACCAGGATGCGTGATCACCTGGCTGATTCATTAGCTGATGCAACCTTGCATTCTGACTTGCTCAACAGTCACCCAGAAGATGTTCACTGAGCTCTCCGTAACTGATTAAATAAACCGCAACGATTATGATGGCTGCAGTCGAGGTTTGAGAGGAAACCGCTATGCCCTATGATGAAAATCTGGCCAACCGAATCCGGGCTGTCCTGTCCGGAGACACGCGATTTACCGAGCGCAAGATGTTTGGTGGCCTGGCCTTCATGCTGTCTGGAAATATGGCCTGTGGCGTCCTCGGTGATACCCTGATGGCGCGGGTCGGACCCGATGCCTACGCCGAGTGTCTAGTACTGCCACATGCCAGTGAAATGGATTTTACCGGGCGCCCGATGCAGGGCATGGTGTATGTAGCAAATGAGGGCGTACAGAGCATGACCGATCTGGATGCCTGGCTGCAGCGTTGTTCAGCATTTGCGGGATCATTGCCTGCCAAGTAAGAATGTCGGTCAAAAAAAAGCCGCCTCACAAAGGCGGCTTTTTTACGCTCGAATTATCGCTTAACTGCGAATTCTGATGCGCCTTGCGTGAACTGTACCCAGGATGCCGAAGGAAGCCAGCATCAGAATCAGTCCCCATTGTCCCAGAGTTGGCACATTTCGCGCAGCACCGGCCAGGGCAAGCACACCGGTATCATTGGCAGGCGTCGGATCGGTCTGGTCACCCATCACGGTTCCGCTGAAATTCAGATTGGCAGGAACGTTCACCTGAACTGTGGCGGCACAGGCGGCCATGGCACCATTCAATATGTTACCGGCATTGTAGGTGATCGTATTGCCGACAGCGCCCGAACAGGCTGAGCTGACAAAGACCGTGCCCATTGGCAGTGTGGTGTTGACCACGACATTGGTGGCATCGGCGGGACCATTGTTTGTGACCGTCATGGTCAGGTCGAACTGATCACCGGCATTGACAGGCTGAACAGCGTTACTGGTCAGTACCAGTGCCAGATCAGCGTCCATCGGCACCATCATGCCAGCACAGGTGTTGATGTCCAGCGACCAGCTGGCCAGGATGCCGTCATCGCCACCGGCATCATCGACGATATCCAGCACCCAGTTACCGTTCGGGTCTTCACCGATGAAGGCACCCATGGATGCTTCCGGTACCAGTGGTGTGGATGTGGTCAGGTTGGCATGCGGGAAATCCGTCACCGGCATTGGCGCATCATCATCCCACACCGTTCCGTTGAAAACATCGTCACTGCCACCGCCATTGTCGGTTGACAGTGTGACCACGGTACCGGCGGGTGATGTCAGTGTCATGTCCAGATCGGATGCAAAGGTGTGCGTGATATTGGTGGTCATGTTGACATCACACAGCACGCTACCTGCACCTGCAATGTTGATCATGTCAGAAACCGGAGCACCCGTTGTGATGGTCGCACCAGGTGCATTCGAACCCATCGCCGGTGTATTCATCGGTGTCTGATCGAGTGTGGTGACATCCAGACTCCAGCTCACGAGTACGCCGTCATCGCCGCCGGCATCATCAACGATATCGAGTGTCCACATGCCGTTGGGGTCTTCACCAACGAAGGCAGCCAGTGCTGCTTCGATGCCCAGCGGGGTTGCCGCAACCAGGTTCGTGTAAGTGAAATCCGTTGCGATGTTCTGTGGGCTGACATCAACCGCATCATCATCGAACAGTGTGCCGGCGAAAACATCATCGCTGCCACCGCCGTTGTCGGTTGTCACCGTAACCGTGGTTCCGGCGGGTGAGGTCAGTGTGATATCCAGATCCGAAGCGAAGGTATGCGTGATGTTCACGTTCAGATCGATGTCCCAGGTATAGGTATCTGCTGTGGTGACATTAATCATGGCCGCAACAGGGGCGCCGGTGGTGATGGCAGACCCGGGTGAATCCATGAAACTTGCCGATGATGAGACTGTGTTTGGCGGTATCGCCGGCGCACCCAGAACATTGTTCGCTGCGCTCGAGCCGCCTGTGGATTCAGCAGCCTGATCGCCGCCCAGTGCGGCGGAAAGATTGTTGTACTCGGTGGTCAGGTCCTGCAGGCCGTTGATATCCTGGCTGCTTCTGGCCTGATTGATCAGGGCTGGCAATTCGTTGAGCCTGTCGGACTGATCGTCCTTGGGTCCGGCGATCAGTGCCGCTGGTGTGATTACAAGAAGGCAAGCACCCAGTCGGGTGCAGTGTTGTATGACGTTCATTCATCTCTCCCCAGAAATATTTGAACAGCAAGGATAGCCTAAAGTGTGAACAATCTCATGGTTTTATTGCCTGCCGGCTGTGATTTCTGATTGAGGCTTCACAGAATGGTCATTTACGTCTCATCGTTCACTTCAGAAACGGCAGGATATCGGGGTTGTTGCTCTCATCACACCAGTTGTAACCGGTTCCGCGGATAAAGCGTTCAAAGGCCAGACGGTCGTCATCCGGCACCATGAAGCCGACAAATACGCGCGTCGATACCGCGCCATGATTGCTGTAATGAAACAGGGAGATATTCCATCGCCCAGCCAGTTTCTCGAGAAAGCGCATCAAAGCCTGTGGCTGTTCCGGAAAGTCGAAACGATAAAAGCATTCGCGTGAAACATCCTGATCCTGAAGCGGCATGATGCCGCCGACAAGATGCCTCAGATGAAAACGTGCCAGCTCGCTGGAGGTCAGATCGCTGACACGGTGCCCGTGATCACGCAGCTGGCTGATCAGGGTCCCGCGGTCTGCTGTGCAGGCATCCATGCGGATTCCCACATACACCTGCGCCGCCTGCAGTGAGCGAAAGCGGTAATTGAACTCGGTGATGCGGCAGTCGCCCAGCAGTTTGCAGAAGCGCAGGAAGCTTCCGGGTGTTTCCTCGATTTCGACCGACAGCAGTATTTCATTCTGTTCGCCATACACCGACCGTTCCACAAAGTGACCGAGCCGGTCGAAATTGACGTTGGCGCCACTGTTGATACCGATCACATTGCTCATGCCTGTTTGATCGGGCAGCCATTTCTTGATGCCTGCCACGGCCAGGGCACCGGCCGGCTCAACCAGGCTTCGCGTATCCTCATAGATATCGCGTACCGCTGCACAGATCTCATCGGCACTGACCGTGATGACCTCATCCACCAGGTCGGAGAGTAATCTGAAACTGTGATGGCCAACGACCTTGACGGCAGCACCGTCCGCGAAGCGGCCAACATGAGACAGTTCCACCGGCTTGCCACAGGAAAGAGCCGCGGTCAGACAGGCGGCGTCATCGGGTTCGACGCCGATGATTCGCACCTTCGGATACAGACACTTGATGACACTGGCAATGCCAGCCAGCAAACCACCGCCGCCAACAGGCACCATGATGGCATCGGGAACGGTGGGCCATTGCTGACCCAGCTCAATGGCAATTGTGCCCTGACCGGCGATCACGTCGGGATCATCAAAGGGGTGGACAAACAGCTGACCACCCTGTTCGGAAAGTTTGAGTGCATGTGCCGAGGCGGCATCGAAATGTTCTCCGTGCAGGATCACGTCGGCCTGCATCCGTCGTACGGCATCAACCTTGATTTCAGGGGTTGATTCGGGCATGACGATGGTGGCACGTATGCCCAGTTTACTGGCAGACAGGGCCACACCCTGGGCGTGGTTTCCGGCCGAAGCCGTGATCACACCTGAATGACGTGCCTGGCTTTCATTGGCACGGATGCTTGCATGCGCACCGCGGCACTTGAACGAATAGACTGGTTGCAGGTCTTCACGCTTCAGATACACCTGACAGCCAAACCGCTCGGATAACAGGCAGGCCTGTTGCAGTGGTGTCTTGCGGGCAACCTCATACACCGGTGCGATCAGGCTCCTGCGCAGGATCTTCTCGGCGCTCACATGACCGTCGTCAACGGTGTGCTGGTGTACAGCGGCGCTCATCTCACGACGCTCTCGCCTGTAGCGGCTTCAGTTGGCTGAGCACGGCATCAGTGGCCTCACGCGTTGACAGATTGCCACCAATATCGGCAGTACACTGTCCGGTATCGAGACACTCATGCACTGCATTGTGTACAGAGGCTGCTTCCGAGATCAGTCCCAGACTGTGTTGCAGCATCATCGCGGCACTGAGCAACGTGGCAAACGGGTTGGCCCTGCCGCTGCCGGCAAGGTCGGGGGCTGATCCGTGTATGGGTTCGTAAAGGCCGGGGCCGTCCTTGCCGAGAGATGCCGATGGTAACAGGCCCATGGAACCGGCCAGTACCGAAGCTTCGTCTGTCAGAATATCCCCGAACAGGTTTTCCGTGACAATGACATCATACTGGCGGGGACACTGAATAAGATGCATGGCCATGGCATCAACCAGGCAGATGTCGAATTCGACATCCGGATACTCTTGCTGCATCAGCCCGACGGTGACTTCCCGCCATAATCTGGACGTTTCCAGCACATTGGCCTTGTCCACCAGGGTAAGACGATTACGTCGCGTCCTGGCCAGTTTTGCCGCCACGTGAATGATTCGCTCGACTTCATCGCGATGATACCGGCACAGGTCAGTGGCTTCATTGGCCTGGCGGCTCTTTTCGCCAAAGTACAATCCGCCGGTGAGCTCACGTACAACCATCAGGTCGACACCATCGAGAATCTCAGCCTTGAGAGGACTGGCATGAAGCAGTGCAGGGATGGCGCTGACTGGCCTCAGATTGGCAAACAGACCCAGTTCCCTGCGAAGTGACAGCAAACCCTGTTCCGGCCGCACCTCGAGTGATGGATCGTCGTAACGGGGATCACCCACGGCGCCCAGCAATATGGCATCGGCATCGCGACACAGTTTCAGACTGGACTCGGGCAACGGGTTACCGGTTTCATCGATTGCAGTCGCACCGATCAGGGCATGTTCAAAACTGAACTGATGCCCGTAGCAATCAGCAATTCCCTGCAGTACCGAAACGGCTGCTTCGGTGACTTCAGGTCCGATGCCATCGCCGGGCAGGACAGTTATGCTGGCTTTCATGTTCTTGATTCCTCGTATCTGGCTATCTGCCGGTCCTGTTTCAGCAGGAAACCGAGTCGATCGGTACCCGCCAGAAAGCAGTGCCTGGCGAAGGGTTCGAGTTCGAAGTGGAACTGGTGCCCCTGCGCCAGTTCCAGAGTCTGGCTGTCGATATCGATGTGAACGGCGTTCTGCGGGTGTCTCATCATCCACCGGTGTTCAGCTTCACCCACCTCGATGGCCAGCAGGCCGCAACCAAGTGCATTGTTTCTGAAGATATCGGCGATACGGGTGCTGATCACGGCTCTGAATCCGAAATCGAGCAGTGCCTGTGGTGCGTGCTCACGTGATGAACCGCAGCCAAAGTTGTGTCCGGCCAGCAGGATGCTGCACTGCCTGGCTGCAGGTGTGTCAAAAGGGCTGTCTGCACGCAAGCTGCCGTCTTCCTGATAACGCCAGTCGGCAAAGGCATACTGGCCCAGTCCGCTGAAATCGAGCACGTTGAGGTAACGGGCAGGAATGATCTGGTCGGTGTCTATATTGGTCTGTGCAATCGGCAACACCGCTGAATGAATGCTCTTCATGCCGAAATCCTCTGTGTCTCGGTAGTCTTTTGGCTAGTGTCGTCTGGTTGCAGATCTCTTGGATCAGTCACGCATCCATTGACTGCCGATGCGGCCGCCATTCCGGGGCTCGCCAGCAGGGTTCGTGCGCCAGTGCCCTGACGGCCTGCGAAATTCCGGTTCGAGGTGCTGATGGCATATTTCCCTGCGGGGACGCGGTCACCGTTCATCGCCAGACACATCGAACAGCCAGGACGACGCCACTGTGCGCCGGCATTAATGAAAATTCGGTCGAGTCCTTCCTGTTCGGCCTGTCGTCGGACGGCTTCGGATCCAGGCACCACCAGCACAGTGACGTGATCGGCCACCTGTCTGCCACCGAGTATGGCAGCCGCCCGTCGCAGATCGCTAATGCGCGAATTGGTGCAACTGCCAATGAAAACATAATCGATGTGCTGCCCGATCATTGGCTGGCCACTATCCAGTCCCATGTATTCCAGCGCCTGGGCCTCATCAGCATCGGGTTGATCGGGAATGGCCTGGTTGATGCTGATCACCATCCCCGGGTGGGTACCCCAGGTGATCACCGGCACGATGGTCGATGCATCGATTGTGATTTCACAATCGAAGACTGCACCGGGGTCGCTTTTCAGTTGGCGCCATTGTTCAGCCATCTGATCGAACGCCTCGCCACAGGGCACCAGCGGACGGTGGCGCAGGTAATCGATGGTTTTCTCATCCACGGCGACCATGCCGGAGCGTGCACCGGCCTCGATTGACATATTGCACAGGGTCATGCGCTCCTCGATTGACAGTGCCTCGATGGCCTCGCCGGCGTACTCGATTGCATAACCTGTACCGCCGCCAACACCGATTCTGCCGATGATGTGCAGGGCCAGATCCTTGGCTTCAACGCCTGCGGCTAAACGTCCGTTGACCATGATTCGCATGGATCCGGGCTTTCGCTGCAGCAGACACTGGGTAGCCAGTACATGGCCGACTTCAGTTGTGCCGATGCCGAAGGCCAGTGCACCGAGGGCACCGTGGGTACTGGTGTGGCTGTCACCGCAGACGATCAGTTTGCCGGGCTGGGTGGCACCCAGTTCAGGGCCTATAACGTGGACAATGCCGCGATCGGCTGATTGCCAGTCATGCAGTGTGATGCCGAATTCTCGGCAGTTCTCCTGCAGTTGATCCAGCTGGCGGGCAGCCCCTGGCTCGATGTCGTCCAGAGAAACGGCCGGCAGCGTGGGGGTGCTGTGATCCATGGTCGCCAGTGTCAGATCGGGGCGACGCACCCTGAGTCCACGTGATCTCAAGGTTGCAAAACCCTGAGGTGAAGTGACTTCGTGAATCAGGTGCAGATCAACATACAATACCGCCGGTAATTCATCGCTCTGATCGGTCACCACATGTGATTGCCAGAGTTTGTCAAACAGAGACAGCGGTCTGGACATGATCGTACTCCTGTGTCGTTTTGATGGCAGGTTCCAGCCAGCCGTGGCGGTCTGCTGTCTGATGACTGAACAGACCAAAAAAGGTGTCCTGCAGCAATCGGGTGATTTCGCCGCAGCCGGTATCGCCCTTTCGGCACCTGACATCGATATGATCGACCGACCTTACTGGTGTGATCTCTGCGGCTGTACCGGTCATGAAAATCTCGTCGGCCACGTACAGGCATTCTCTGCTCAGGGTCTGTTCGACCACCTGGATACCCAGATCGGCCGCCAGAGTGATCACCGTGTCTCGTGTGATACCACTGAGTATCGACGAGGACTGAGGTGGCGTCAGCAGGGTGCCGTCCCTGACAATGAACAGATTCTCTCCCGAACCCTCGCTCAGAAGTCCGTCGGGGGTCAGGGCAACCCCTTCGTCGAAACCGAGTCGATGCGCTTCCATGTTGATCAGCTGACTGGAGAGGTAATTACCACCAGCCTTTGCCATGGCGGGGACGGTATTCGGAGCTGGCCGGTTCCAGCTGGAGACACAGATGTCGACGCCCCTGTGTCTGGAATCCTCGCCCAGATAGGCGCCCCAGCGAACGGCGGCAATCGAACCCACCGTCGGTGTGGACGGATCAGCCGAGACACCCAGTGTGCCGTAGCCCCTGAACAGTATCGGGCGCACATAGGCTGATTCGAGCCGGTTCTCGAGCACGACATCGTGACAGCCCTGTACCAGTTCATCGCGGCTGAATGGCACCGGCATGTGGTAGATGCGGGCCGAATCGAGCAGTCGCTGCACATGTTCGGTAAGTCTGAATCCGGCCGGACCCTCAGGTGTTGAATAGAATCGGATGCCCTCGAACACGCTGGAGCCATAGTGCAGCGCGTGTGTCAGTACATGCACGGTTGCATTTTCCCAGGGGATGAGTTCTCCGTTGTGCCAGATGGTGTCAGAAGCCTGTATGCCCATCACGATCTCCTTGATTGTCATTCATGACGACTGGTTGACGGCGAGACGGGTCTGGTTGGGAGCCTGGTATCCCGCCCGTCGTGCGATATTGTTGATGATTTCAAGAAACGCCTGGGTGGCTGCGACGATGATGTCGGTGCCCACACCGTGGCCCACAAGGTGTTCACCGGCACAGTCGGCACGGACCGTGGTGTGTCCCTGGGCGTCCTCACCCTCCGAAATGCTTCTCAGATTCAGCCCCATGACCTTGAGATCGATTCCGGTCACGCGCTGGATCGCCTTGAAGGCGGCATCAAGAGGACCGTCACCGACTGCCGCCTCATGTGCCAGATAGCCATCGCGGTGCTGCAGTGCAACCACTGCAGTGGGAGAGTGATGACTCGACGTCCCCGTCTCGACTCTCAACGAGCCCAGTGACCACGGCGATGCCTTGGTCGGGTCATTGCTGCAGATGGCTTCAAGATCCGAATCGAAGACGTAGGATTTGACATCGGCCAGATGCTTGAACGCCTCGAAGACACGATCGCCGTCGCCTGGTTCGAGCTTGATGCCAATCTCGTCCAGTCGCTTTCCCAGTGCATGACGGCCACTGTGCTTGCCCAGTACCAGACGTGACTTCGGGATGCCGACGTCATCCGGTTTCATGATCTCGTAGGTGCTGGCATGCGCCATCATGCCGTGCTGATGTATCCCGGCCTCATGTGCAAAGGCGTTGTCTCCCACGATGGCCTTGTTCGGGGGTACAAAACTGCCAGTGATGGCCGACAGTGTTCGAGACGCACGGTACAGCTGTTTCGAATCGATACGCGTATCGCAATCAAAGAAAGCCTGGCGAGTACGCACGGCCATCACTACTTCTTCCAGCGCGGCATTGCCGGCACGTTCGCCTATACCGTTGACGGTGCACTCGACCTGTCTGGCCCCGGCCCTGACTGCGGCCAGTGAGTTGGCCACGGCCATACCCAGGTCATTATGGCAATGCACGCTGATCACGGCCGAAGCGATATTGGGCACATGCTGATTGAGATAACTGATCAGTCTGCCCATTTCCTCCGGTGTGGTGTAACCGACGGTGTCCGGCACATTGATTGTGCCTGCACCGGCTTCAATGACGGCGGTGAAGATCTCGGCCAGGAATTCCGGCTCGGTACGGCAGGCATCCTCGGCAGAAAACTCGACTTCATCGGTCAGCGTGACAGCCTGGTGAACGGCACTGACAGCGCGTTCAATGATCTCGTCTGTGTCTAGCCTGAGTTTGAACTCGCGATGAATCGGGCTGGTCGCGATGAACACATGCAGTCGAGAGCGACGGGCAGCAGAGAGTGCCTTGCCGGCCGTTTCGATATCCGCCTCATGACACCGTGCCAGGCCACAGATCGTGCTCGATTCGATTTCCGATGCGACCCGTTGCACGGACTTGAAGTCGCCATCGGAGGCAGCAGGGAAACCTGCCTCGATGGTATCCACTCCGAGTGCTTCAAGCTCACGTGCCATTTTCAGTTTCTTGGCTGTGGTCATGCTGAAGCCGGGTGCCTGTTCACCATCTCTCAGCGTCGTGTCAAAAATCCTCAACGCATCCATGTCGACACCTCGTTGACGATGGCAGACCGGGCTGATCTCACTGCAGCGGCTTTCGGTTGTGATTCACTGGCACTGACCGTGACATTGACAACATCGATCAGTCGCATCACCTGTCGTCTGAGCACATCGATGTTGCGGTGCGGCGAGTTCACCACCAGCGACAACTGGTGCTGGCCGGCAACCGGCGTCTGCAGGTGTACATTGTCCAGCCTGAAGCCACGGCACTCGATCAGGCCGAGAATACGCAGAAGGGCACCTTCCGCCGGTTTCAGTTGAATTTCCAGTGCATGGTTCATTGTGTTTCCTCCAGCATCTCGGTATTGGCCTTGCCAGGTGGCACCAGTGGCCAGACGTTTGATTTCGGATTGATCTTGACGTGCATCAGGGCAGGGCCTGTCGAATCAAGAAGACGCTCGATGCCGTGAGTCACCTGCTCACGTTTCTCGATGGTGAATCCATCGACACCGAACACGCGCGCGACGGCAGAAAAGTCAGGGTTGTCGCTGAGGTCAACTTCACTGTAGTTTTCCTCGAAAAACAGCTGCTGCCACTGTCGAACCAGACCAAGACAGCTGTTGTCGAGCAGAATGACCTTGAGATCGATTCGATAGCGTTTCAGTGTGGCCAGTTCCTGTATATTCATCATGAATGAACCATCGCCCGTGACCACAACAACCGTGGATCCTGGGCGTGCCAGCTTCGCACCGATGCCTGCTGGCAGACCAAAGCCCATGGCACCAAGGCCGCCGGACGTGAGGTGATCGCGGGGATGATCAAATCGGCAGTGCTGGGCCACCCACATCTGGTGCTGACCGACGTCGCAACTGATGACCAGATTGTCACCACCACAATCAGATAATTCACGCAACAGGGCTGGGGCATAGATGTCGTCACCGGGAGCATCGTAAGGATGCTGGCTGCCCTGACGCAGCTCACTGCATCGTGTTTGCCACTGTTCGGTTGTAGCCCGATCGGTGCGAACAGCACCGAGAGACTGGTTCAGATCACCCGGCAGTGCACAGTCGGCCTGCCTCAGCTTGCCGATTTCAGCCTCGTCACGATCCATGTGGATCACGCTGGCGTCGCTGGCAAATGTAGACAGATTGCCTGTGGCACGATCATCAAAACGGGCACCCACGCAGACCAGCAGGTCACATTCGGCTACGGCCGTATTGGCAGCCCGACTGCCGTGCATGCCAAGCATGCCAAGGTAAAGCCTGTTATCGGGTTCGATGCAGCCCAGACCCTTGAGTGTAACCACCGAAGGCAACTGGTGATGTTGCTGGAATGCTCTCAGTGCCGCCACGGCATTGCCAAGTGCCACACCACCGCCGACATACAGCAATGGTCGTTCGGCAGAACTGAGCATCTCAGCTGCCATGGCGATGGATGCCGGGTCGAGAAGCGGCTGCGGATCATCGCATACCGTACTCAGATGCGGCATCGGAGCCAGCGCCTGCTGTATATCCTTTGGCAGGTCGATCAGCACCGGTCCGGGGCGGCCGGACTGGCTGATTTCGAACGCCTGGTCAATGATATCGGGTAGCTGAGCGATATCGCGCACCAGAAAACTGTGCTTCACAACAGGCATGGTCAGACCAAAGATGTCGACGTACTGAAATGCATCGGTACCCATCAGCTGGTTGCTGACCTGACCGGTGATGGCAATCATGGGCACCGAGTCCATGAAGGCATCAGCCAGGCCGGTGACCAGATTGGTGGCCCCCGGGCCAGAGGTTGCCAGGCAAATACCCGGTTTGCCGGTGACGCGGCCCCAGGCATTGGCTGCAAAGGCAGCCGATTGTTCATGGCGTGTCAGTATGTGTCGTACCGGGTAGCGGCTGAGCGCATCATACACGGGCATGATGGCACCGCCAGGATATCCGAATACCTTCTCTACACCCTTGCGACAAAGCGCCCAGATCAGATATTCGGCACCGTTTTCAGGCGTCTTCAGCTGCGGCGCTGGTGTTGACAGGCTTGCCTGCATGATCATCTCCCCCTGGCAGCCGCGTCAGGCGGCGCGATCCTTGCCATCATCGGCGCTCTTCTCGCTAGCGGCGGCCGGTTTCAGCCATGGCATCCGGGCGCGCAATTGCTGCCCGGTTTTTTCGATCGGCAAGGCGGTACGCTGGTTCATCAGTGCGCTGTATTCGGTCATGCCCTGTTTGCTTTCGTCGATCCAGCGACGAGCGAAATTGCCATTTCGAATATCCTCGAGAACCTGTTTCATGTTTTCACGTACGCGACCATCAATGACGCGCGGGCCACTGACCAGATCTCCGTAGGTGGCGGTTTCCGAAATGAATTCATACATTTTCTCGAAGCCGCCTTCATGCAGCAGATCAACAATCAGCTTCAGTTCATGCATGCACTCGAAATAGGCCACCTCAGGCTGGTATCCGGCATCAACCAGGGTTTCAAATCCACTGATGACGAGTTCACTGACACCGCCACAGAGAACAGCCTGTTCTCCGAACAGGTCGGTTTCGGTTTCTTCTGCAAAACTGGTTCCAAGCGTGCCGGCACGACTGCCACCGATCCCGGCGGCATAGGCCTGTACACGGGCTGATGCCAGTCCGCTGGCATCCTGGTGTACTGCGCTCAGGCAGGGCACACCATGCCCGGACTGATACTCCCTGCGAACCAGATCACCGGGGCCTTTGGGTGCCACCAGAACAACATCGATGTCGTTTCTGGGTGTGATACAGCCATAATGAATATTGAAGCCGTGTGCGAACAGCAGTGTGGTCCCGGGTTTGAGGTGTGCCTCGATCTGCCCATAGACCTGAGGTTGCGCCAGATCAGGTGTCAGCAGTGCCACCAGGTCGGCCTGATCACAGGCGAGTTCCGGTGTCATTACCTCGAAACCATCGCGGGTTGCTGCCTGCCAGCTGGTACCGTTCTCGCGTGCGCCGATGACAACACGTGTTCCCGAATCCTTCAGATTGTTGGCATGCGCCTTGCCCTGTGAACCGTAGCCGATGACGACGACGGTACCGAGCCTTGACGACTTGTCGGCATTGCCTGTGGCTGCGGCTGAGTCTGTGGCCTTATTGTTCATGTCGTTCTCCCGATAGTCTGTTCTGTTGTTGTTCGTTCAATGAAATCTGCACCGGTACCGTGGTTGCGCCGGTCGACGCGGAAGACACCAGTGCAGCGTATTTGGCATAACTGCCCGACAGCGGTTCTGACCGTGTCATCATCGTGGGCTGCCGGGAATCCAGATCGGCGGTGGTCTCGAGCACACGACGCTCCACATCAATGATTACGGTGTCACCGTCTTCGAGTCTTGCGATCGGGCCGCCAACGGCTGCTTCGGGGCAGATATGCCCGATCATGAATCCATAGGTGGCACCCGAAAACCGGCCATCGGTGATCAGTGCCACACTGTCTCCAAGTCCCTGGCCCACCAGTGCCGCCGTGATCGACAGCATCTCGCGCATGCCGGGGCCACCTACCGGGCCTTCCTGACGAATCACCACCACATCCCCGGGGTTGATGGCTGATGCCGACACCGCCTCGAAGGCAGCTTCCTCGCCATCAAAGACGCGGGCAGGTCCTGAATGAACCTGTCGATCGTGACCGGAAAGTTTGACCACACATCCCTCAGGTGCCAGATTGCCGTGCAGCACGGCAAAACCACCGCGTTGCTTGACCGGGTCGTGTGTGGTGCGGATGACCTGCTGGCCTTCTGATTCTGTGGCATCCCCTGCTTCCTCGAACAGTGTCCTGCCACTGACTGTCGGGGTATCAGAAAGCATGCCGTTTTCGATCAGCCGCTTTGCCAGCAGAGATGATCCACCTGCAAAGAACAGGTCGGGTGCCATGAACCGGCCGCCCGGTTTCAGATCGGCAATGATGGGGGTGGCCTGCGAGATCGAGTGAAAGCTCTCCAGATCCAGCTCGACACCGGCTTCGCGTGCGATGGCAAGCAGATGTAGTACTGCATTGGTTGAACCGCCGGTAGCGGTCACCATGGTGATGGCATTGTGCAGGCTGTCTCGACTGATGAACTGACGTGCTGTCCTGTTTTCATGCAACAGTGTCATCAGCAGTTCACCACAGCGTCTTGCCTGACTGGTTTTGTCCGGGTGTACTGCAGGTACGTCATTGGCACCAGCGGGGGAGAGACCGAGAGCCGTCAGTGCCAGTGCCATTGTGTTGGCGGTGAACTGGCCGCCGCAGGCACCTGCACCCGGGCATGCACTGCGTTCCACCTGTTCCAGTTCATCGGCTGTGATGCCGTCGCGGGCGTATTCACCGACAGCCTCGAACACATCCTGAATGGTAATGTCGCGACCCTTGTGACGTCCGGGCATGATCGAACCGCCATAGAGTATGATTCCGGGAAGGTCCAGCCTGGCCAGAGCCATGGCAGCGGCCGGCAGCGTCTTGTCACAGCCCACCAGGACGGCCACTGCATCCAGTGAGTGGCCTCGAACGGCCAGTTCGATTGAATCAGCGATCACCTCGCGCGACATCAGCGATGCACGCATGCCAGGCGTACCCATGGATATGCCATCAGTGACCACGATGGTGTTGAAGTCCACCGCGGTGCCGCCTCCGGCCTCGATACCCTGACGCAAGGGTTCTGCCAGGCTCCTAAGGTGCATGTTGCAGGGCGTGACATTGCTCCAGGTATTGACGATGGCAACCATGGGCTGCTGCAACTGGGTATCGGTCAGACCCGTGGCGCGCAGCATGGCACGAGCCGGTGCCCGCTGATAACCCTCACTGAAGGCATTCGACATGATCGGTCAGCGCTTGTCTTGCCGCGACAGGCGAGTGCTGCAGGCATGATCCGAGTGGTAATCATGTGTGCTGCTCAGGGCTGGAACACCGATACTGATTTCCAGTGAGGTTCTTACCTGATAGGCATCTGAGCGCTGCTGCGACGAATGTCGGGAGTTCACCTGTTGTGTTGCTGTGTTTGCCTGTTTCATCTTGTAGTCCTCGGTCATGGCAAAAAAAAACCCCGCTTTTCTGGAGCGGGGTTTTGGAATTCATCAGTGTTGCTTTTATCGAATCACATTACCCCGTCCCCGGTCCAATAATCACAAGGACAATCACTAGGCTAATCACTAGGACGAGGTTCAGGGCTGCGACTGAATTTTGCTGGACACGCGCAGATGCCAACGCTGTTACGGCGTTCTGGCCTGGCTGCTGTTGTGTTGAGTTTGCGTGTCTCATGGCGCGATAGTTGCCAAGTTGGAAATAAATGTCAAGCATTTTTTTCGTCAAGGCAATAATCCTGTTTCGTCTACGCTTGCCAGCATGGACTGACATATATATGTCAGTTTGATTCTGTTAAAAATCTTATAAAACAGATAGATATGATGCTTGTTTGAGGTGAATTGTGCTGCATGTGTCTTGTCTGGAACAAATGATTACAGCAGAGAGTTTCCAAAATGGGCGTCTCTGATATAACCAGATGGACTATCTGTTGCACGACGAGTCGATGAATGTTCGGATATCAAACTCCGATGTCAGGGCTCACTTGTGTGCCAGGCTACGGCGGGTTCGGTAGGCACCCATCTGCCTGATCTGTTGTCGAATCCAGTCGGCGCGCTGAAGCATGTAATCACTCGCCGGATTGATCTGGTAAGTTTTGGGTGCGGGTAGTCGGGCGGCAAGCAGGGCACTCTGCTGCGGTGTCAGTTGAATGGCACTGGTCAGGAAGATTTTCTCGGCGGCGGCCTGTGCGCCGTAAATGCCATCGCCAAACTCGGCGGTGTTCAGGTAGATTTCGAGTATTCGCTGTTTCGGCAGCAGTGTTTCAACCAGGACGGTGAAATAGGCTTCCATGCCCTTGCGAAACCAGGAACGATCAGGCCACAGGAACATGTTTTTCACCATCTGCTGACTGATGGTGCTGGCCCCTCGGGTGGTTTCACCGCGTGAACGCTGCCTCAGAACCTGTCTTATTGCCTCGACATCAAAGCCGTTGTGAATCAGGAACTTCTGATCCTCGGAAGCAATCACGGACAGGGACAGATCGGCATTGATCTTCTCGTAGGCGACCCAGGTGTATGCCAGTTCGAAATCCTTCTCGTCATTGACCCACGCAGAAACCTGGCGCTGCAGCATGAACGAAGATGCCCATGGGTCAACCCATCGCAACGACATGACCAGGAGTATGCTGCCGACGACAAACAATCCGGCACAGTACATCATCACTCTCAGTAATCGCCTGATCCCGCGAGGCTTCTTGTTGATATTGTTGCTGAAGCGATGCGGCTTTTTCTGACGCGCCATCTGCACTACCAAACACCCACCAACCCTAGATTACAACACAGATGGATGATGAATTGTACTTTTCGAAAAAGATCGGTCATTGCCTGCATGTCAAGGTCAATTCAGTTGATTTCGTACCACTTTCATCAGAATTTGCCCAATCCGCGCACTTTTTCCGGTTTTTCCCCCTCTCATCTGTTCACCTGAAACGCAATCGGCGCTAATATCGTAGGGATAATAAACAACAACCTCTGCTGGAGTGACTTATGAGACGACTGGGACTTATTCTTTGTTGCCTGATGATCTGTGTAGCATCACAGGTACAGGCCCAACCGGACAACTACGTAGACTGGAACAATGCGGGACAACCCGACATCAGTACTGGCGGTGGACCCACGCCTCAGTCAGCACTGGGTGGCCTGACCACGTTTCCGGATCGCCCGACCTTCCAGGCAGCCATTGCCGGTAACCTGTCTTCGGAAGATTTCGAAGGCGGTGCCACCGGGCCAGGTGGATTGAACGTGTGCAACGAGCCACTGAATTCAGCATCCAATGATCCCTGCTTTCTGCCGGGTCAGGTGGTTGCCGGATTCAACCTGACCTCATCAAGTGGCGGTGGGCTGGTTGCGCTCGGAGACGGCTTTCTCGGGCAGCCAACCACGGTTGTTGGTCCGAACTTTTTTGCCGACACGGCCGATGTAACGTTCACCGGTACCAATATTGATGCCGTTGCCGTGGACATCATTTCCAGCTCTGGCCCGGCAGCAACGGTCACCGTCACGGTACTTGATACCCTGGGTGGCACGATCGGTACCATCGGCCTTACCCTGGACGGCGCCGGCCTTGGTTTTGTCGGGTTTACCAGCCCGGTATCAATCGGCGGTTTCATCGTCTCAGATGATATCGGCGGCGGTGAACTGATCGATAACCTTCAGTTCGGTTCTTCTGCACCACCACCACCGATTCCTACCCTCAGTCCTGCCGGACTGGCGATACTGATTGTTATGGTGCTGCTGACTGCCACGGTTCTGATGCGCAGAAAGTCGGCCTGATCCTGACGCATCAGTCCTTTCAATTCAGGACTGAAAACAAGAATTGCAAATCGCCCGCAAGGGCGATTTGTACATTCGGGGCTTGCGATTGCAACAGCTGGCAGGCGATCAATCCATCAACGACAGGATCCAGTAACCTGTCAGTACCGATAACAGTGCTGACAGCAGCGTGCCGATCAGCATGTATTCGGCAAATTTCTTCTCTTCGAGTTGCTTGATTCTGGCCAGCCCCTTTGCCGCGATGATGAAGGCCAGTGCATTGAGTTGCTGAGTGAAGAACACCACCAGAAACATCAGCCAGCGCTCCAGGAATCCGATTACCCGTCCGGTGTTGTATTCCTCCCGGTCGATTCGTTCGGCCTGGTCCTGGTTGCTTTCCACAGGGTCAAGTCTGCAATGGTGGAACACTGCCCTGACCAGAATGTTGGCTTCATTGGCCAGCAACAGCAGTGCAAAGATCACCAGATTCATCGTCAGGATTTCATCACCGCCCAGTTCGACCACAAGCGTGATGTTCTCGTTCAGCAGTTCGAGTGTATCGGTAATGTACTCACGGATTTCCAGGTCTCCGGTGACAGCCTGCAGATAATTCGGAATGACCATCACCAGAATCAGGGTCAGTATGCGGTAGCCCCTGTCCAGATCGATACGGCTTTCCAGCAGGGCATTGCACAGTGCCACAGCGGCCAGAAGGCCCAGAATCCATGCCACTACATCGTTGAATTCAAATACAAAACCGACCAGAATCAGTTGAACACCGAGCAGGATCAGGTTGCCGTCCCAGCTAAGTGGCTTGTCATGCCTTAAGTACACCAGGCGCGTCAGCAGTATCAGGTTCGCATACAGCAGGAATTCAGTCATTGTGTCGAGATCATCCGGTTGAGTTTGTCGGACAGGTCTCCGAGTATATTCGCTATCGGCATCAGAGCACCATCATCGATGTTCTTGTAGACACCGCTCTGTCCCTGCAGGTCGACCATCGGCGTGATCTTCTTCACCGGGTAACCCGACAACAGGTAGCGAAAGATCATCAGGCGATTCAGGTTCCATTTTCTGCGTTGCTCGGAGATCAGGTTGAGACTGTTTTCTGCCAGTACGCTGACCTCTGCCGGCAACCCCGTGACCTGATACAGGTGGCCGGACTTCTTGAGACGTTCGATGCCATCACGTGCACGGTAAAATGCTTCGCCGTCCATCCCTATTGCTCTCTCCGTGTTGATGGGCGTCACCAGTTCTCCACAGCCGACTGAAAAGCGGACCTTGACCGGGTGCAACTGGCACTCGATGATGAACAGACTCTCCCACAGGTGTTCTGCCCCGGAGAATACTGCCTGGAATTCATCGCCCAGTGTAATGGTAAAGGGGGAGGCGATCTCGTACCGGTCCGACTCGGTATTCAGCTGCTTCAGTACTTCGTTCAGTCGTTCCTGGACACTGGCACGGCCTGAGACCTGTCTTGAATCTTCGATATCACCAATGACGGTTATGCATTTCACGGTGTTCTCCCGATTTCTGATTACACCAAAAAAGTGTAAAACAATAAAATACACTATATAGGTGTAATATGATAATTTCCACTATTATGGTATAAAAAACGTGATTGGGTTGAGGAGTCATCGTGGCAGCCGATGGCCCTGGCTCAGTGTTTGTTATGATTGCTGTCTTTTCACACGGGATCCAGGCATGAGGGAATCTGACTCGGGACGGCTGCTGACGCTGGCGAGCCTGGTGTTTGCTGGTGAAATGATTTTCAGTTTGCCGTTTCATGTGGCCCGATATTTCCGTCCGACATTGCTGGAAGTGTTTGCGCTGGATAATGCCACACTGGGTGATATCTTTGCTGTGTACGGCATCACAGCCATGCTGGCCTATTTTCCCGGTGGTGTTCTGGCAGACCGTTTTTCTGCCAGGGGACTGATGGTGACGTCATTGCTGGCGACGGCAGCCGGTGGCGTGGTACTGGCCCGCATACCGGATGAAACAGGACTGATGTGGCTGTTCGCCTTCTGGGGAATTACCTCGATCCTGCTGTTCTGGGCGGCGATGATCAAGGCCACGCGACAGTGGGGTGGCCAGATGCAGCAGGGCAGGGCCTTTGGCTGGCTTGATGGTGGTCGCGGTATCGCCGCCGCGGGCATGGCCAGTGTGGCTGTCTGGATCCTTGGTCTGAGTTTTCCATCGGATATCACTCAGCTCACACCAGAACAGCGACTGGCTGCCATCCGGCAGGTCATCTGGTTCTATACCGTGGCGACAGCTTCTGCAGCGGTCATGATTGCCTGGTTGCTGCAAAGAGGAGAGTCGGCTGAGCAATCGGAAGACACACCACGAAATGGCTTTCACGTGCACGGCCTGATGCTGCGCATGAGACAACTGATGACATTGCCGGGTATTGCCTGGCAGTCACTGGTGGTTGTGGCCGCCTATTGTGCCTACAAGGGGATCGACTATTACGGATTGTATGCGGTTGACGTGCTGGCAATGGATGAGGTCGAGTCTGCACGTCTGACTGCCGCACTGGCTTGGATGCGACCGGTCGGTGCCGTGGCAGCAGGATACTGGATAGATACCAGGCTAAGCAGATGGAGCAGGCCCGATGCCGTCAGTGGTGTGCTGGTACGGCTGTTTGCCTGTGTGATCATGGTCAATCTGCTGATTGCGGGATTGACCGGATGGGGGCAGAATGCAGCACTATGGCTGGTGCTGATGGTCAGCAACCTGTTTGTGAGTGTGCTGGCGATCTATGCCATGCGTGGCATCTACTTCGCCCTGTTACAGGAAACGCGGGTGCCAGCCGGGTTTACTGGCAGTGCTGTTGGCCTGATATCGGTACTTGGCTTTTCACCAGACATCTTTTTTGCCCCGATCGCAGGACGAATCGTTGATACGACGCGTGATGCTGCCGCTCACCAGATCCTGTTCCTGCTACTGGCCGTCATCGCGCTGGCCGGACTGTTGGCCAGCTGGCGTTTGTCAGTTCTGGCACGTTCAGGACAGGATTGAATAATGCAGTGTGAAGCCCAAATGAGAAAGGACAGACCGGACATTCTGACTCAGTAATCAGTACCGATAATGACATGCCTATCATATTGATCATCATTGCCATCGCACTGGCCATTGGCCTGTTCATCCTGCCAGGCTGGTGGGTGAAGCGAGTCATGGCCAGGTACCATCAACCTGAAAACCTGTTTGAAGGTACAGGCGGTGAACTGGCCCGGCACCTGCTGGATCAGCTGCAGCTGCCCGATGTGTCGGTGGAGGCAACGGCGTCCGGCCAGGATCACTACGACCCGCTGGGTCGAGCCGTCAGGTTATCGCCGGAAAATATTGACGGGCGTTCGCTGACGGCAATCACCGTCGCTGCCCACGAGGTGGGACATGCCATTCAGCACGCGGCTCGCTCACGACTGTTCCGCATGCGCATGGTACTGGCTGGCGGGGCACAGCTGATGCAGAAAGTCAGTGCCGTGGCCATTATTGCCATGCCGTTTGTGGCAGTGATCGCTCGGTCACCGCGTGCCGGTCTGGTCATGCTGCTGCTGGCCATTGCCGGCATGGTGATGGCAACGCTGGTCCATCTGATCACCCTGCCGGTCGAATGGGATGCCAGTTTCGGCAAGGCCCTGCCGTTGCTGGACCAGGGCAACTACATCCCGGAACACTTCAAACCGCATGCCCACAAGATACTCAAGGCTGCGGCCATGACCTATGTGGCCGGCTCACTGACCAGTATGGTCAACCTGTATCGCTGGATCGCGATCCTGAGGCGATAGATCAGCAGAGACCACCAAGCATGGCGCTGTACTTGAGTGAGACCACATCAGATCGCGTATACTACGCACAGAATTCTGGCAGGACATGAGAAATGACACGATACAAGGCATTGTTGAGCGCACTACTGATTGGACACATCTGCATCACCCCAGCCCTGCTTATGGCAGGCGACAAGCCTGATGAGGCAGCGGTTGTCGTGACACAAACCATTGGTGAATCAACAGTTTATGGCGAACGCTGGATCAAGGGTGATTCGATGGATATCGCCGATGCAATCACAGGTATGGCTGAAGGCGACAGTCTTGAAGGCAAGTTTTCTGGCCGCATCACTTCGGTTTGCCAGAAAAAGGGTTGCTGGATGATACTGGAGAACAACGGCCAGTTTGCGCGTGTCGATTTCAACAATCACGCCTTTTTCATCCCCAGGGATTCCACCGGCCCAGCCGAAGTGGTGGGTACACTGAAGTTGAAGCGTCTGAGTGAGGCCAAACGTGCCCATCTGGCCGAGGACGGTGCCGGAGAGCTGCCTGTCGATACCTGGGAAATCGTTGCAACATCGGTCAAGATCGGCTGACTGAGCTGAGTGGCAGCTGCTGCGGCCCACTTCGATGACGGGAACACTTGTCAATTTGCAGGCACTGCGTGCCTGGGCTGCCATTCTGGTGCTGTTTCATCATGCCCATGCGCATTATCTGGCGATGGGTGGGCAGTCAGACTGGTTCAGCGCCATCGCCAGGCCCGGATTTGCCGGAGTCGACATCTTCTTTGTCCTAAGTGGCTACGTCATCGCCCGTTCCATGTCGTCCGAGGATGGCAGGCAACGTAGCACGGGACAATTCCTGTATCGGCGATTTGGCCGTATCTATCTGGGCTACTGGCCGTTCTTTCTGATCTCCATGCTGGCCGCGACCCAGCTCTATCCTGATTTTCTCGGCGACAAGAAAATCCTCGAGTCGGCACTGCTGGTCACACCACTGACACAGTATTCGGTGGTTACACCGGCCTGGTCCCTGGCATATGAGCTGTATTTCTATGGTCTGTTCGCCCTGATCAGTGTATTCAGCCCGATCAATCGTGCTGCAATCCTGGTTCTGCTCGCCATCGCGATCACGGCCGCCGGGACGACGATAGTCCCGGGCTGGTCAGCGTGGCCGGATTTTCTGCTATCAGCCTTTGTGCTGGAATTTCTGGCGGGTGTGCTGCTGTTCAGACTGGGTACGCGACTGATGTCGCCACGACTGATCCTGTTGCTCCTGCCTGGTCTGGTACTCGGGGTTTACCTCGGCATGACACAGAACCTGATCTGGGGACTCGGTCGCAGCCTGAGCTACGGTTTTGCCGCAGTGTGCCTGGTGCAGCTGGCACTGATACTTGAAACAAACCGGTTTTTACGAGCAGATCGTATCTCGGTGGCGATAGGCGATGCCTCTTATACGCTGTATCTCTGTCACACGATTTTCCTTGCGCTGTTCTATCACCTTGGAATCCGCGACTGGTGGGTGGCACAGGGCTGGGTAGAGACCGGCTTCTGGTCTCTGATGCTGGTGATCATTCTGTTCAGTCTCATCTTCTATCGCTGGGTTGAGCGTCCGCTCTACCGCTGGTATTGCTCGTTGAATCGACCCGCAAAAACGGCAAACGGTGATGCGGGTCAGGCATGAGATGCCGGGGGCTGTGATATCATCTTCGGGTGCATTGGATTGATCACACAGATCGAAATCAACTGAAGACGGAGCGTGGTGATGGGTGAGCAACGAGGGGAACAATCAACGGCTGTTCTGCTGGGCCTGATCAAGTCTGGTGATAAGTCTGCCCGTGAGGAACTGTTCCGTCGATCCCTGCCGATGTTACGCAGATTCGCACACGGGCGACTGCCTCACTACAGACGCGATACGGCTGAAACCGAAGATCTTGTTCAGGTCACACTGATTCGGGCATTAAACAGGATAGACGACTTCGAATCGAGAGGACGGGGTGCCTTTTTTGCCTACCTGCGAACCATCATGATGAATGCGGTTCGTGAGGAGATTCGCAAACACGGCCGCAAACCGGATACCACCGAATCTGTGGACAAGTCGCTTGCTGCGGAAGACAGCGTGGTCGCCTCTGCAATCGGAATGGATACCCTTGATGCTTACGAGAAGGCATTGTCAGAACTGAAACAGGATTTCAGGGAGGCCATCATCCTGCACGTGGAATTTGACTTGAGTTACGCTGAAGTGGCACTGGAGCTCGATCTGCCATCAGCAGATGCGGCGCGGATGCGAATCAAGAGAGGGCTGAAGGAACTGGCAACCCGTATGCCATGACTGACGATAAATCGACCAAGACGGGGACGGACGCCGAGCTGTTCGAATCACTGCGAGATGATCTGAAACAGCAGCCTGAATCTGAAATCGCCCCAGGGGATACGCTGGAAACCTCACGCATCGAGAGAAATCTCGATATCCTCATGTCGATAAAAACTGCCTTTTCCGATACCGGATCAAAGCGCCTTGACGGTGACAGCCGTGATCAGACTGCCGAATCCATACCGGACGAATGGGGACATCTGAAAATCACCGAACGCATTGGTGAAGGCGGTTTTGGAGTCGTCTACCGGGCTTTCGACCCACTGCTCGAGCGCGATGTGGCACTGAAACTGAAGCGTCAGGACCAGGGCGACAACCTGCGCAACAGTCAGTACATCGCCGAGGCGAGGCGACTGGCCCGGGTCAATCACCCCAATGTGCTGGCAATACACGGTGCCGGTATCAACGATCACATGGTGGGCATGTGGGCTGATCTGATCGAGGGTGAAACACTGACCCGATTGCTTGAAACGGAGGGAGTGTTCTCACAGGGTCAGATCATGGACTTGCTGGAGCAACTGGCGTCGGCATTGCAGACCATTCACGCCAACGGGCTGGTCCACGGTGATATCAAGGCCGACAATGTCATGATCAGTGACGGACAGGCCATCCTGATGGACTTTGGCGCTACCGAGCATCTGGGTAAGCGACCCAAATATGGTTCGCCCGCCTACATGGCTCCTGAGTTGTTTCACGGCAAGCCGATGTCGGAATGGACCGATCTGTATTCATTGGGCGCGTTGATGTATCA
The DNA here is from genome assembly GCA_965212525.1 of Lysobacterales bacterium. Taxonomy (GTDB): domain Bacteria; phylum Pseudomonadota; class Gammaproteobacteria; order Xanthomonadales; family SZUA-38; genus SZUA-38. Next base: position 83,910 of record CBDBVC010000029.1, on the reverse strand, counting down.
CCTCACTGTCGGTCGCTATCCGCGCAGTCATGACAACGGTACACCGACCAGAACCGTTGCGGAAATCCAGGCCGAACTGTCAGCGCTGCTCGGGCGCCCCCTCGCCGCACTGGTGGCCAGCCTGCTGTCATCCGAACCGCGACACCGACCCGATGATGTGGGCATCAGACAACGCCTGCAGCAAATCCGGGATATGCCGGCACGCCGAAGGCGACGTGGCGTTGTGCTGGTCGTGATTGTCAGTCTGGTGGCTGGCCTGTCATCCAGTCTGATTGCACTGAATCGTGTCACCGAAGAGCGACAGAAACTTGAGGTGGTCAAGGATCTGATTGTCGAAAGCGTTCAGGGACAGTCACCCACCAATCAGACCGGTCCGGTATCAATCCAGAGCCTGTACGAGCGCATGGCTGATTTATCCGAAGAACGCCTGCAAACCTATCCCGTCGCCCTGGCTGACATGCGGTTGATCATTGGACAGGGTTTGGCACGATTCGGTGATGAAGAACGCGGATTGATGCTCACCGAATCGGGTCTGGAGCTGATGCTGCAGCACGGGCAGGCGACCAAAAGGGATAAAGCGACGTATTACAATATTGTGGCCGCCATTCGCAAGGACGTCGATGATCTGGAAGGCGCGGAGCAGGCGATTCGTCAGTCGATCGAGTATTTCAGTGCCATGATCGAGGATGAATACGAGAAAGACAGTGAAGGTCCGATAGGCGTGATTCGTGGACGCACGCTGCTGGCCAATCTGCTGGGCAGGCGCGGCTTGCTGAATGAGCGGTTGGAGGCTCATCGACAGATTCTGGAGGACCGAATTGCCCTGATCGGCGAGGTCACAGCCAAATCTGCCGTTGATTACTATAACCTGGGTTATTCACTGTACGCGGTCGACCGGCCAGAGGAAGCACTGGAGGCACTGTCGCAATCCATGCAACTGCTGGTCGAGGATGGTCAGGGTCAAATCTACCATGCCTCGTTTATCCGTCGTGCGATGGCCGATTCCCTGCGCAAGCTTGGTCGCTACGACGAAGCCATGCAACAGCTGGAACAAAGCGTGGCGCTGATGCGCAATCACTTGCCAGCCGAACATGTCAGTTTTCTCCATATCGAGGAAGTGATTGCGTTCACGCGGTTTCAGTCGGGTGATCAGTTAACGGCCCTGCAGCAGTATGATGCGCTATTCAGAAACCCGGACTATGTAAAGCAGGCCAAACAGACGGCCCAGGACCGCTATGCACAGGTGTTGATCTCAGCCCGTCGCTACACGGAGGCAAAAGCACAATATCAGCAGATTCTGGACAACCCGGACCCTCAGAACAACGTCAAGTTACCCTGGATTGATGCGGCCCTGGCCTATTCTGAATTCATGGCAGAAGAACCGGTCGGTCCAACACACACTGAGACGGTTGCGGCATTGACTGCATCGCAGCGACGGATTGCTGAATCCGGTTATCCTCTGGTTCATGAAAGCGCATTGCTGCGACTGTGGCTGGCAGCTTTGTCCAGTGAGAGTGCCGAGCCTCGCCTTACTCCTGAATCGCTGTAGGTACGGTCCAGTCGTCATCACCCTCGGCACCATCACCGAAGATCTGAGCCTCGATTGCACCAATGTCGATTCGTTGCCCGATGATCCGCTGTCCGGCTTCTGCATCCCGCTCTGGCAGGTCAGCGGGAACCGGCAACAGACCGTTGTCGATCAGTGGTGATCCGAGGAACGGGCCCAGTCCGAGTGAGCCCGTCACCAGTACCGGATTACCAGAGAGTATGCCCGATTCCTCTGCAGGTTCTTCACCGAGGCGGCTGTTGTAGAAATTGTGCCGCAGTGTCACCCCATCATTATTCAGATTGAAATCGAATCCGTTGTCAAAAAACAGGTTGTTGATCATCAGTGCCGCTGTCGTTCCTGACACTCGCATGCCGCTGCCGGACGCACCACCCGACACATTGTTGACCACCGAGTTGTTTGCAATCACGGCGCTGGGGCCATCCACATAGATATCGGCTACGGACACATCATCTCCGGCACCATTCTGGAAGAACACGGAATTGACCAGTTCAAAATCTCCGTTGCGAACCACGGCATAGAGCCCGGCACCATCATTGGTGGCTTCGTTGCTGAGAAAGCGAACTGTCCGTATGCTGAGATTCCCCTGCCAGTCATCATTTCCCGGGACCAGAGACAGCCCACCACCGTTGGTCAGCGACGACCCCTGCGTAATGGTCAGGTTCTCGACAATGATGTCACCGGTTTCTGCACCAGGTTCGAACACCAGCCCTTCCACCTTGAACAGGCCATCGAATGTGGTGATACGGGGGTCATCCTTGCGCGATTCGCAGATCGGGCCACCGGACATGGACGGTGGTCCCCAGCCACCCGAAATGGTCAGGCCGCCGGGTTGACTGGAACTGTATTGAAAGCCCGACGTCGGTCCGGTTGGAATTTCATAGCTGCCAAAAACAACCCGGATCTCATCCGACTCGCTGTTGTCGGCCGCGTTGATCAGTGCGTTCTGAATGCCGGTTGGTGTATTGACGCAGAAAATCTCGGCCTGAACACTGCCACTGATCAGCATGGCGGCACCAAGCAACAGACTCGTGAGACGGCGTCGCGACGGCAAGCGTCTGCAAATGTTGTGGTAAATTCTATTCATCCTGGATCACTCCACCCTGGGGTCATCATATCAAAGGTCAGCCGGTCTGTGACATCAGGTGAAGGACGGCTTCCCTGTCGTCATATCCCGTTAAATGCGCAAGTTGTGCAGACCGAACAGATCCTGCTGGTTATCCGTCCTCGAATCCATCATCAAACAGGTAGGTCGGCAGGGCTTCGAGGGCGCCTATATCAACCCTGATACCCTGCATCCGATTGTCTCCGGAAAGGTCATTGTCGGGTAGTGACCAGCGGTTCTGGAATGGAACCGGAGGTATGAAGATGGTGGGCGGATTGCGACCGGCATCTCGCAGTGGCGAATCCTCTGCCAGATTGAAGTTCAGCAAGCCTTCAGCAAACTGTGGCGGCACGGATACATTCATGGCTTCTACCGCGGCCACACCCTGCTGATCTTCAATGTCGTTGTTGTACAGATAGACCGTATTGGCAGCCGAGATACGCAGGTCCAGGTCATCATTGGACCATAGAATGTTGTTGGCGATGAATGATTGTGTCGGTCCATTGACGAATGTGTAGACCCCACCGGTGGCATTGGCAGACACCGAATCGGTGGTGTTCAGGACAACGGTATTGTTGATGAAATACGTACCCGTGCCTTCATTGCTGATCAGTGAGGTGACTCCGACGTTTCCTGTCGCATGATTGATCAGAAACAGGTTATTGACCACCCTGACAACATCTCCGGTGTCGAGGTGCAAGGCACCGTCAAATTCTGCCTCGTTGCCTATGAAGACGTTGTTTTCGATCGTGATCTGGCCGGTATAGCCCGAGCTGCCACCGGCCAGCAGGCCACCGCCCCTGCCGTTGGCTGTCGGATCCTTCGAGCCGTTGATCAATGAGAGGTATTCCACACGAATATCCGAGTTGTCACGAACCCGAATGGTCAGCACGCGATCGTTGTCATTGCCATCCAGTACCGTGGAGAACGCACTGGGTGACAGTTGCAGACCGCAGGGATTATCAAGAAACGGTGTCCAGCCACCGCTGATGGTGATGTCATGATCGTCACCTCCCACGGGTGCAAGGGCGTCATAGGTGAAGCCACCGCCGGCCAGGATATCGTAGCTTCCGGTGGGTATGCGGATCACATCCGCCTCGCCGTTTGTCTCCGCAATGTTCATGAAGAACTGGATCTGGGCACTGTCGATGGCACAGTAAACCGCAGCCTGGCTGTGTTGCTGTACGCCAAGGGCCAAAAATATCATCAGAAGTTTGATTGGCAGGTTCATGATTTTCCTCACTATCATCAGATTGATAAACGTCTGGATCGTGAAATCCGAACATCGTTGTCATGGTTGTTCAGTTTTCAAGGTCATCGTCGATTACCAGCTCAGTCAGCACATACGCTGCGGCAACCGGCCGGGTTCGTTGTCATTCGAGAGGGCAAATGATCACGCTCAGGATAACGAACGAGTCGGATGAAATTGAACTGTGTTCATGCTGGCACTGTTCGTTTTTGCGGCTAATTGTCATTTATCCGTATGAGTTGACATGAATGGATCAATCATGACGAGGCAACTGATGAATACACAGAGCAATGCGCGAGTCTGGCCACCATCGGCACAGCAAACGGCTGTGGTGAGACACCTGGATGGTCGTGATTTTGCGTTCTCGATACGCTCGCTGCTGCGACAATGGTCGGCATCCTGTTTTCAGAAAAAGGAACTGAAGCAACTCGTAGTGAGGCTGGTTGCTGTCGGGCACGTAGATCATGCAATGGATCCTGATCAGCCCACGCTGTCCGTACTGGTGTCTTCACACGGCTATGAACGTCTGATTGAAGTCGAACTGATCACTGTTGATCAACCGCACCAGCGCATGGTCGATATCCGGTTTACGCTGCCGCAATCACCCATGAGTGATGCACACATGATGCAGGGTCAGGGCAAGTGGGTAGTTGAGACAGATCTGACTGATCAGGATGGCAGCCTCGATCAGCAGCGTATTCCAGTGCCGTTTCTGTCCTGTCAGAAGATGAGTCTGAGGAAGGCTATCTGAATCGGGTGAATCAGTCCACTTCGTCAGATCCTGAATTTTGGTTGAACTCCGCTTTCTGACGCTGCATCCGAGAGTCCGGGTCGCTATAATGTGCATGGCTCCGCAATCCACCGGGGCAGAAACCATCACAACAAAGGTGACTCATGCGATCAGGACGTTATCTTGTTCCGGCACTGCTGGTGTTGACTCTGTTGAACCCATTGATGGCACAGCAGATGGCGATCATCACCGGCCTCAATGCCGATGCACCCAATTCATTTTCCTTTGTGCTGGCCGAGGATTTCCCGGGCACGGCTAATCTGTACATCAGCTCAACAGGATTTGACACGGCGACCAATCAGTTCCCAGGCGCGGCCGGCGTGTTTGTCTGGAACCCACCTGCAGGAGGCAGTCTGGCGGGCACGGTGGTGATTGTCGACCGGTTATCGGGCACCAATCTGTCGCCATCTGTGGGCACGATCACGCGGATACAGGGGACACTGGGATTCGGTTCCACGGCCAGTCTGTACCTGTATTATTCGGAAGACCCGGTCAATCCGCACCTGGCCGTGACCAGCATCTTCTCGTTCATCTACACCCAGAACACCATTCCCATCACCATCGATCCGGTTCAGGACGCCAACTGCAACTGCACACCCATCGACGTCGGCTACATCAATTTCCCGGTGGGCAGCAATGACGGGGTAGAGTACAGCCCAATGCTGGCGGACCGCACGAACACGCAGATTGCGGCACTGAACAGCACCATCAACTGGAATATCAGCACAGGTCTGATTCCACTTGATCCACAGCCGTTCATCAATATTGACATCAATACGGATTACGCCGGTGTGGATTACGCCACCGTGATGGAAGATTCGGGTATGACGGATATCCAGCTCCTGCTCAATGACAGGGGCTTTCCAAGCTCAGTGGACAGCATTACGCAGCCGGAAAACGGCACGGCAACAATAAACATCGACATGGATGGCATCGTTTACCAGCCCGATGAAAACTATTGCAATGATGGCGCTGCACCCGATGATTTCAGCTACATGAATGATCTGGGTGAAACAGCACGAGTCAGTGTCAGTGTGACCTGTGTTGATGACCCGGCCGATGCCGTGAACGATGCCTTCACCGTGAATGAGGACAGTGAGAACACCCTGGTCGATGTGCTGATGAACGACAGTGATGTCGAAGGCGACCCGTTCCTGATCACCGACGTCGGCACCGCATCAGACGGCATGGCCACCATCATGGTGAATGCCAGCAATGATCGCGTGGTTTACACACCCGACCCGGACTACTGCAACACCTCACCCACACGCGGTGAGCCGGGCACCTTTGACTATGGCGTTACCGGCGGTGACCGTGCCATCGTGGTGCCCACCGTGCTTTGCATCAACGACGAACCCAGTTTCACCATCATCGGTAATGTCGATTTCGGTGCGGGTACCGGCGGTAGCGAATCCCTGATGGGCTTTGTTACTTCGTTCGATCTGGGCCCGGGCACAGAAGACATGGATCAGTCGCTACAGCAGTACATCCTGAATGAAGTGTCAGATCCCGACAATATCGTCAGTGGCGTCTCGGTTTCGCCGGGAGGCACACTGATGGTTGATCTGTCCGGTGTGCCCGGTACGGCGACCTACGAGATCCAGCTGATGGATGATGGCGGTACTGATCTGGGCGGCGATGACACCTCCCAGGTTCAGAGTTTCGACATCACCTTCAGCGGCGGTGTGGACCTGGCCGTCATGGTTGACAACAACCGTGCCACGCTGCGTGATGGCGAGATGGTGGATTACACCATTGTGGTGAGCAACAATGTGGCCGCCCAGGTCAATGCCGACAGTGCGGTAATCGATGTCATGCCACCAGTCGAGCTCACGGGTGTGAGTTGGACCTGTGTGCCGGGAAGTGATGCGGCCTGTGGAAATCTGATGGGCATGACACAGATCAACGAGATCATTGATGTGGGGTTCGGTGGAGATGTTACCTATACACTCAGTGCCACGGTCAGTGGTGTCGAGGATCAGGATACGGTAGTGCTCAGCGGGACTGCGACAGCACCGAAGGGAATCAATGAGACCAATATCACGGACAATACCGGCGTGGACAGTGATCCCATCGTCGGACCCGACATGTTCGAGGACGGTTTCGAGGATTTGCCGCCTCGCGTCCAGCGCGTCAAGGTTGCTGAATTGAAGGATGTGGTCATCAACCCGGCCGGTGTGAACAGGCTACTGCCTGTTCTGGTTGCCGAGGGTGTTGATGATCGGGGCAGGGTGACGGTGCTGATTCACCTGAGGCGACTGGGCAACAGGCTGCAGATAAGACAGTCGTTCCTCGGTGCGGATGCGCTGTGGGTTCCGGGTGACTGGGAAGATGCCCGCTAGAACTGTATTGCCACAATGATAAAAAAGCCGGCTTGTGCCGGCTTTTTATTAATTTCAGTTGCTCACTTTAGCGGCCAGGTCCGCCCTGACGCGCTCGATGACAGCGAGCCAGTCCGGCTGCTCACGATCCTGACGATACAGGGTGGCGGTAGGGTACCAGCGGGATGTCGTGCCTTGCTCCAGCCAACGCCAGTCCGGGTTGGCAGACAGCAGGGTCCACACCGGTTTGCCCAGTGCGCCGGCGACGTGTCCGACGGCGGTGTCCACCGATATCACCAGATCCAGCTGATCCACCAGTGCTGCGGTACGCGCATATCCCGGCAATTCCGGCTCCAGATTGGTCACATTATGCTTGTCCAGCAGTTCGCGTTCCTCCTTGCTCAGCGGCATCTGCAGGGCGAAAAAGTCGACGCCCTCGACATCGAACAGAGGCGTCAGAATCTCCAGGGCAATCGATCGGGTCCTGTCGCTCTTGAAGGTGGGTGATCCGGCCCAGGCGAGGCCTACCTTGAACTGGCCCTTCAGTTCGCTGACCACGGCCTTGGCAGGGATAGAGAGATAACGATCCGGAGCAGCGGGTAAATCCTCCAGCGTGATGCCGAGCCAGCGCGTCAGACTCATCAACGGACACCAGACATCAAAACGGTCGCCCGGAATCTGTCCCGGAACGCGCGATTCGGAAACCCCTTCCATTTCGGCGACCAGCGGTGCCAGGTTCTCGGGGCCGACATAGATCAGTTCCCTGCATTTTTTCGCCACCAGCGGCAGGAATCGCATGTACTGGACATGATCGCCATTGCCCTGTTCGGAATGCACAAGCAGACGCTTGTCACTGATGTCCTCGCCCTGCCATTGCGGCTGATTGCACTGGAAGGGGACGAACTGGGGTGTCTGCCAGCGCCAGTCGTATTCGGGCCAGCCTTCCTCATAGCGTCCTTTTTTCAACAGCAGCAGACCGCGGTTGAAATGAGCCAGTGCGAACTGGTTGTCGGTGGCGATCGATTTTTCGAACCAGGTCATGGCATTGTCGTGATTACCCGATTCAGACCATGCCAGCCCGAGACTGTTCATGGCCTCGGCATTGTCCTCCTGCACGGCCACGACTTCGGACAGCTGATCGATGGCATCGGTCCATTTGCCCGCATCCACCAGGCACAGCCCGAGTTGATGATTGGCCTGACGATGGTCGGGCTGCTGTTTGATGATGTCTCGGTATGCATTGATGGCCTCATCAAATTTGCCTTCCATGTGAGTGCGTGTGGCCTGTTCCATGGCGGCCTGTGTCGGATCGACCGGAGCAAGATTATTGAGTACCTCATCAGGCAGTTCATAGGAGTTGGCAACCAGCGGATTTCCCTCGTCAACCACGGTGGCAAAACGATGCGGCAAGGCCTTGATTTCAAAGACTTCCTGTACATTACCCGTAAACACCAGAAAGGCCACAATGTCGCCCGTTTCCAGGTCAACCACCCACACACCCGATTCGCGTTTTTCGACACGCTTGGTCAGCGGCAGGCCTGCAAATGTGGAGCTTTCGCGGATCTGTGACAGGCCTATGAGGGCATAGCGGTCGATGAAATCCATACCGCGGGCAAAGCCTGGTAATTCGGCCACCACTTCCGGTGCCTGACCCGGCACCACCGACATCAGCTGGCCGGCACCAGATGAGAGAAAATACAGTTTGTTGCGATACCAGCGTGGTGAGTGTGGCATGCAGAGGCCATCGACCAGCACGTCATTGCTTTCGATATCCATCACCTGACCACCCGAGATCTTGTTCTGGCGCCAGCCTCCGGGGGTGTCGTAGGCCCCAAGCATGGTGACGTATCGGGGTTTGCCATCTCGAAAACCGAGGCCGTTGAGGTGGCAACGATCGGTCAGGTCGTAGGCGGTGATGAATGGTGGTCGCCATCTGGGCTTGAAGCTGAAATCATCGTGCAGTGTAGCCAGGCAGGACATCTTGGTGTTGACGAACCACAGCACATCGTCGCTGTCATAACCCATCTCGTGGATGTCGATGGCGCCAGTCTGGTAGCTACGTCGCGGCAGATAACAGGCATCGACGGCATCACCCTGGCCGGTTTTCGGGCCCACGGCGGGCAGGTTTCTGAATATCGTGACTGTAGACTGTCCGCCAAGCGCGAATTCGTTGTTGCGGCGGGCGATGCCCATCGGCCGGCTGACGCCCATGAAGTGGGTGTTGATGCCCTTGTCCTGAGGTCTGACCACCACCAGCTGACCCGCCTGATAAGTCGAGATCAGCAGTGTGCAGTTGGACAGTCGCAGCAGTTCACGGAATGAATCCGTCGATTTGGACGAAAACTGTTGAGCCATTCGTGTGGATGTCCTTGGTCTGGAAGGCTATGGTCAATGCGTGAGCATAACCGAAACACCCGGCGTGTCCAGCCTGCCGGGTCATTCAGTCCTGGATTGCAATGATACAGATCTATCAGTCCTCGAAGCTATCCTCGAAGATATTGTCTCCACGTACTTCCACCGCGCCGATGTCGCAATCGGCCATGCCGTCGTCGTCGCCATCGAGTGGTCGTGCGACTCCGCGCTGGTCGACAGCGGTGCAGCTGCCAGCATGACCGGCGTCAATCACCGGGCTACCGACCATGGGCAGCAGGGTGGGTGTGGCGCCACCGTTATCGGCCAGCGTCAGCAGCATCGGGTCGGCAACCACCTGACCCACGGCATTGTCGGCACAGCTGCCGTCATCCATCAGGTTATTGAGGTTACCCTGGATATTGGGAGCGATACAGGCAGATGCACCGCGTGGTGGTGCCAGCGCCGTATTGGCCAGCACACTGTTGAACAGATCGACATAGGCATCGGGGGCGAACAGGGCACCGCCATTGATCTGCACGGTGTTGCCACTGATTGTGCTGTTACTGATGGTCACGGTCGCTGAGCTGTCATCGGCTGCGACGCCGCCGCCATAAAAGGCTTCGTTGCCATAGATCGTTGAATTGTTGATCTGAAGGTTTCTGAATCGAACCTCGACCCCGCCACCGACATCACCTGCCGAGTTACCAACAATCGTGGATTGATTGATGGTGGCCGTGTTACCGGTGGTGAGCACTCCGCCAGCACGGGTATCGCTGCTGTTGTATCGAATCTGACTCTGATTGATGGTCATCAGGGTGCCTGAAGCGCCGTGATAGATGCCACCGCCGCCACTGCTCATGGCCAGATTGTTCTCGACCGTCACGTTGTTGAGTGTCAGTGTCTGGAAGGCATTGAATATGGCCCCGCCACCGCCAGTCGCGGTGTTGCCGGCCAGTGTTGAATTGTTGATTGTCAGGTCGCCGCTATTGTTGATAGCGCCTCCGAAGTCCGAATAGCCTTCAGTCAGTGCCAGGTCGTTGATGGTCAGTATCGAGTTGTTCGTAGTCCGCATGATGCGCTCAGTGTTACCACCCGAGAGCGTCAGCTGGTCGGCACCTGGGCCATCCAGCGTAATTTCCGAATTGATGAACACCGTACTGTTGACCAGAATGGTGCTGCCGTTCAGTGTCGGTGAAAAACCGATCACGTCGGCACCGTTGCCGCTGGCACAATCGGGGAAGCCGGCGGTATCCAGGTTGGCGTTGTCGATGGCTTCGGGCAGCGAACACAAGCCGTCAGTCGTGAAATTGAAATCGGCCGTGTTGACACCGATACCGGGTCCCCCCGGGGCTTCGAATGCGCCGCGATCACACAGGGCATCACGTGGTTGACCGCGCTGGTCGAACGGGAAGCAGGCGTCCGTACCCGAGTTGATGGCCGGGCTGCCCTCCAGCAGTTCGTGGGTGAAGGTGAAGCCTTCATTGTCAGCCAGTGGGCCGAGCAGTGGCGCGGCTGAGGTCAGGTGATCGTTGGCGAAGACATTACAGCTGCCGTCACTGTCCAGATTGCTGTTGAGCATGGAGCCTGCAGCGATATTGGTCAGATTACAGTCAGCGTCGCTGCTACCGGCAATGATACTGTTGTTGAAATACGCCTGGTTGCCGCTGGTCACGTAGATACCCACACCCTGAGTACCGTATACCGTACTGTTGTTCATGGTCAGAGTATTACCCATGAGCAGGCCACCGACAGGTGAGGCCGTGTTGGTGCTCCGGTTTCCGGATACCGTGGCATTGTCCAGAGTGATACTGCGAGTGGAACTGATGCCGCCACCATTCGTCGCGGTGTTTGCTGACAACGTGCTGCGGTAGAAGTACAGGCCACCATCATATGTCAGAAAGAGCCCACCGCCTGAGTCGATGGCCGAATTGCCAGAGATGGTACTGTCACTGATGTTCATCAGGCCGCGGTAGTTATAGATGCCACCGCCTGAGTTGCTGGCCGTGTTGCCATCGATCGTGCTGCGGATCCATGAAAAAGCCACTGAAGGCCCGGCTGTAGATACCACCACCTCGATCCGCCGTATTGCCGACGATGGTGCTGTCTGCCCAGTTGCAGTCCGACATCGTTGCTGTTGTAGATGCCACCGCCGTTTTCGGTGGCCGTATTGCCCGTGATGGTGCTGTTGTTGAGCGTGATCAGGCCACCGCTGCCATCACTCCAGATGCCGCCACCGCTGCCGCTGGCCGTGTTGCCCGTGATGGTGCTGTCGGTAATGGTCAGGCTGGGAGGCGTAATTGTAGATGCCGCCACCATTGCTGGCCGAACCGCCCCGCAGTGTGATCTTGCGCAGGGTCAGCGTGTTGCCCGACCCGTTGTTGAACTGGCGTACGCTGTTGTTGCCATCCAGTGTGATATCGGCCACGCCGTCATCGTCACTGTCGCCGTTGATGGTCAGGTCGTCACTGATCGACTGCTGGAATCCGAGTGTGATGCTGCCACCGGTCAGGACAGGGTCAAATCCGATGATGTCGAAGCCGGAGCCTGGTGCACAATCCGCAGCACCCTGGTTATCGCCGTTGGCATTGCTGACGGCCTCGGGCAGGCTGCAGAAGCCATCGGCTGCGGTGCTGAACGACAGCGTATCGACCAGAATATCGGCCACGCCCTGACGTTCCAATGCCCCGGCATCACAGCCGTCATCGTTGCGCGGCAGGCCGCGCTGATCGTTGTTCACACCGGAGCAATTTCCATCGCCACGATTGATGGCGGGCGAGGTCAGGTCAAACGAATGCGTGGGGGTGGTGCCACCGTTATCCTGTAGCGGGCCCAGTGCTGCACTGGCCCCGAGTGAATTGTTGCTGCCGCTGAGACTGACTTCAGGGCCACTGGTACCGAGCACCGAGTTGTACAGATTCACGGTTACGCCGGCATTGCTGCCCAGGTCTGACTGGCCCAGATTGCCCTCGACGATGGAGTTGTCGAGCACCACCCCGGAAGTGCGGGCGTAGACACCGGCACTGGTGCTCATGTTGACCGAGGTGTTGTTGGTGACTGTACTGGAGGCGGAGAACACCACCGTTTTCAAAGTGGATACCGCCACCACGATTGCTGACCGTGTTGCCACTGATGGTGCTGTTGGTGATCAGTGCCGGCGTTTCACGCGGTGTAAATGCCGCCGCCCTTGAACAGAGCCGAATTTGCCATACACGGTTGAATTGTTTGAGCGGCCAGGGTACCGACGCGGCTCCAGATCCCACCGCCGTCCACGGTCGCTGTGCAGCCGGTGACGATGGAATTGTTCAGGGTCAGGTTTTCGAACGAGACAATGCAACCGCCGCGTTCGTTGTCGGCGGCCCCGGTGCCTGTGCCGTTGGCAAAGCGCAGACCACTGATTGTTACATTGATATTCGAGCCGTTGTCACCGTTGTTGATGTCAAGCACCCGTTCGTCTGCATTGCCGTCGATCGTCAGTCGATTGGCACCCGGCCCAAAGATGGTGACGGGGTTGCTGATCGTGAGCTCGCCGTTGGTCAGGATAATCGTTTGTTGACTGTCGAACGTGGGGCCCACGAAGAATATGCTATCCACGTCCGGGCTGGCATTGGCCAGGTTGATCGCTTCTCGCAGAGTGACATTGCCCGGGTCGGTGTTGCCGTTGTCGATGTCAGAGGTGTTGTCGACGAAGAAGGTGGCCGCCTGGCTACCCTGAATGGCGAACAGTCCGAGTCCGATGGCCTGGCTGATGGCCAGTGAAAGTCGCTTGCGTCTGATCACGATAACACCCCGGTTCAGTTTTTCTCAGTCAACGATTCTACACTGACCACAACGATTTTTGTTGACGATTAACCGATAAGTTCGGGTCGATCCCAATCACCCGTCTCAGGACTCAAAACCATCGAAGAAAATCAGGGGGATACGACGCTCTATTGAACCGATTTCGCAATCGGCGATGCCATTGTCGTCGCTGTCCTGAGGACGAACTTCGCCACGTTGGTCACTGGCGGTGCAGCTCGCATTGTCGCCCGCCTCAACCACCTGGCTCATGGCTGTGGGAAGATGGCTGAGGGTGTTTCCGCCATTGTCAGACAGTGGACCCAGCATGGGGTCACCGGTGAGAAAGCCCACCGCGTTCATGTTACAGGTGCCGTCCTCGACCAGGTTGCTGATGTTGCTGCCAATGGTCGGGACAATGCAGTCAGCGACTGCGGCGCTGCTGGCCAGGATACTGTTAGTCATGTCCAGGCTACCCGAAGACAGGTAGACCGCTGCACCTCCGGTGCCCGCGGTATTGCCGAAGAGGGTGCTGTTCTGGAGCGACAGGGTGGCGTTCGTGTTACCGCCAACACCGCCGCCATACGCTGCTTCATTGGTGGACACTGTACTGTCTGTGAAACTGAGCTGCTGTACACGCACATGTGCACCGCCACCGTAACTGGTGGCCGAATTACCACTCAGCGTCGACTGGCTGATCACTGCGGATTGACCGCTGCTCAGAACAGCGCCGCCGTCAGTGAGCGAGCGGTTATTGCTCAGGGTGCTCTGGTTGACGGTCATCATTGTGCCGGATGCAGCGTGGTATATGGCACCACCGCCTGTTGTGCCGGCCTGATTGTTTTCCAGGGTGACACGGTTGAGTGTCAGACTGCCAGAAGAGTTCGTGATTGCACCGCCTGCACTGGTTGCGGTGTTGGCCGAAATGACAGCATCATTGATGGTGAGATCGCCGCTGCTGTTGATGACACCACCGAGCGCAGCGTAGCCCTCCGTCAGTGTCATGTCACTGAGTGTGAGCGCGGCGCTGCTGCTGTCGGTGAAAATCTGATTCGCATTGCCGCCACTGAGGGTCAGCTGACTGGCACCAAGACCGTCAATGGTGATGTCAGAATTGACCAGCATGGCACTGTTGACCGCAATGGTCGAACCGGCGAGTGTGGGCAGGAAGGCGATAGTGTCGGCACCGGATCCCGCAGCACAATCGGGGAATGTCTGGGCATCGTCATTGGCGTTGTCGATGGCCTCGGGTAATGAACACAGACCATCGGGCATGAAGTTGAACCCGGCAGTAGTGACGGCAATGCTTGGGCCGCCCGGCAATTCGAAAGCGCCACGATCACACAGAGCGTCACGCGGCTGACCGCGCTGATCGCTTGACGCGCAGGACATGACATCACCGGAATTGATGGCCTGGCTGCCCTCGAGCAGGGCATGTGTCTGTGTGTATCCACCATTATCTGCCAGTGCTGCAATCATTGGTGATGCCACGGTCAGGTGACTGCTCGCAAGGATGTCACAACTGCCGTCTGAATCCAGAATGGCGACATTGTTCGAGCCGCCATCAATCGTGCCGATCTGGCAGTCACCATCAGTATTGCCGGCGATGATGCTGTTGCTGATGAAGGACTGATTACCAGCGGCGACGTACAAACCGCTACCGGTGTTGCCATAGACGGTGCTGTGATTCATGGTCAGTGTCGCGCCAATCAGCAAGCCACCGGGGGGCGATGCCGTGTTGGTGGCCTCGTTGGCAGTAAACGTGCTGTTATCGACAAAGGTATTGCGCGATGAGCTGATACCGCCACCGTTGGTGGCTGTATTGGCATGTAGTGTGCTGCCATCTATGAACAGATCGCCACCACTGGCATAGATGCCACCGCCGGAAGTGGCGGCGGTATTGTTACTCAGGGTCGTGTCGTTGAGAAACAGTGGGCCGTTGGCATTTTCCATGGCACCGCCACGATCTGCCGTGTTGCCTGTGATCGTGGCACGATTCAAGACTGTACCCGGGTTTGAACTGGAGAACAGCGCACCGCCATAGGCCGCGGTATTAGCGCTCACAGTGCTGTCATTGATTTGCAGCTGAGCATTCAGTTCCGCGAACAGGGCGCCGCCATAATTGGTGGCAGAATTGCCGGTCAGCGTGGAGTTCATCAGACTGACCGTCGCCGTACCCGAAGCAAAGATGGCGGCACCGTTGAGGGTAGCGGTGTTGCCGGTCAGTATGGTTGACTGAAGCGTGAGCTGGCCGCCGGTAAACAGCAGTGCCCCGCCTGTGGTGGCCGATCCACCCGTCAGTGTCATGGCATACAGGGTGATCGCGTTGTTGCCACCATTGTAGAGGTGCCGGTCGCCACTGGCTGCCACGGTCACATCTGAAGCACCGTCACCTGTGGTGTCACCAGTGAAGATGATGTCAGAGCCGGGATTCAGCAACGATGCCAGCGTCACCGTATTGCCGCTCAGCGTGGCATCGAATCCGATGATGTCAAGGCCGGTACCTGCCCCACAATCAGCGTAAAACATGCTGTCGGTGTCGGCATTGGTGACCGCCTCACGCAGGCTGCAAAGCCCGTTGGTGGTGGTTTCATCTATCAGCGTATCAACAACCAGCTCGGGCACGTTCTGGCGTTCGAAGGCACCGGCATCACAATTGTTATCACTGCGAGGTTCTCCGCGCTGATCGGTCATGATGCCCAGACAGGCATCATCGCCGCGATTGATGGCCGGTGACCCAAGGTAAAGCTCATGAGTCGGGGTGCTGCCACCGTTGTTCTGCAATGGCCCAAGGTCAGCTGATACCCCTTCGGAATTATTGCTGCCATTGATCAGCACGGTGGGATCGATCACACCGACAACCGAATTGTAGAGGTTCAGGGTAACGCCACTGTTGTCCACATCAGAACTGCCGATATTGCCCTCGATCACCGAGTTGTTGACTGTGGCCGTGGATGAGGCGGCATCGATTCCGCCGGATCGGTTGCCGGTCGATGTATTTCCGGTCACTGTCGAGAGGGTCAGCGAGCCGCCATCGTTCATGAACAGTCCACCACCATCGAGGGTCACCGTATTACCACTGATTGTGGTGTTAGTGATGGTGGCCGCGACATCACGGCTGTAGAGACCACCGCCTCGTGTACTGGCTGTATTGCCATGGATCGTTGAATTGCTGATCGAAAGTGTGCCGAATCTGCTCCAGAGACCACCGCCGTCGACCGTGGCCGAACAGCCGGTGATGATGGCATCATTCAGGGTCAGATTCTCCAGAGAGAGCAGACAACCTGCTCGCTGATTCTGCTGACCTGAAGCACTCACCCCGTTCTGCATTCGTATGCCACTGATGCTGACATCCAGCAGGTTTCCGGTGTTGAAATCGGTGACGGCAAACACTCTCGACGTGCCGTTGCCGTCGACTGTCAGCAAATCAGCACCTGGACCATCGATTGTGGTGGATGCACTGATGAACAATTCACCAGAAAGCAGTGTGATGGTTTGTGGTGATGAGAACACGTTCTGATCAAAATCAATGGTGCTGCCCGGCAGGCCATTGGCCATCGTGACCGCTTCGCGAAGCGTGGTTTGCCCGGCGACCGTAACGTCCGACGTTGTCGTCACAGTAATATCACCGGCATGAACGCCCTGCATACCGACCAGCCCCAGACCAATGACCCTGGACATGGCGCTGGCCAGACATGTTCGCTTCAGTCTCACTGGCAACTCCATCAACTGACTTTGATTCCATCATAGTACATCAATGAGCACTGAGGTATGAGTCGCGTTTCATGTTTCAGTGATTTGGCTCAAGTATCAGACAGCCGGTAGCTTAATCGGGACAATTGTCATCGGGGCGTCTAACACAAATTGGCGACCATTCGGATTTAGTCCTGCCGAATGACTGGCACCAGCGCGATTTGGTGATACAATTTTTTCAACTATCTGGGAGTGGGATATGACAGTTGATATTGGTATCGGTGTGAATCTTGATGAACTGGCGTTGCCGCAGGAACTGCTGCTGGAAGCAGAATCGGAGCATGGAAATGACCTGGCATTCGATCAGCCTCAGGATGACATGCGACTCAAATGGTCGTGGGCGGAAGCCGTTCATGATGCGCGTTGTCTGGTTTCTGCCATGCGACAACTGGGTCTGGAGCGTGGTGACCGGGTAGCCATCCTGTCAAAGAACACCGCCCACTGGATCATCGCCGATTATGCCATCATGCTGGCCGGCTATGTCTCTGTCCCGATTTATCCCACTGCCAACGCAAAAACGATCGCCTATGTTCTGGAGCACTCAGGCTGCAAGGCGATATTCATCGGCAAACTTGATAATTTTACATCGCAGGAAGCCGGTGTGCCTTCCGACATCATCAGGATGGACATGACCTGGCCTTCGATGCCCTGTGAACATCGCTGGGGCGTGATGATCGAGCAGTCTGAACCAGCCAAGGATATCGTCATGCCTGATCTGGATGACATGATGACCATCCTCTACACCTCTGGCAGTACCGGAAAACCAAAGGGTGCGGTACATACCTATCGCAGCTTTTCCTATGCAGGCAAGGCCATCGGCAGTCAGATGGATACTGATGAGAACGACAGAATCCTGTCCTATCTGCCGCTGGCTCACTGTACCGAGCGCGCCTATGTGGAATCATCGCAGTTGTACCAGCGGCAACAGCTGTTTTTTGCCGATTCACTGGAAAGTTTTGCCAGTGATCTGGTCTATTGCCGACCGACCTTTTTCGGTTCGGTTCCCAGGCTGTGGAAGAAGTTTCAGCTCGGCGTCCTGGGCAAGATGCCGCAACACAAACTGGATAAACTGCTGAAACTGCCGGTGGTCGGCAATATGGTGCGCAAGAAGATTCGCAAGGGCCTCGGGCTGGACAAGTGTGAATGGTTCATGAGTGGCTCTGCGCCCATCGCACCCAGCCTGCTGGACTGGTGGGCAAAACTTGGCATGCCTATTTCCGAGGGCTGGGGCATGACCGAAACACTGGCCTACGGCACCCTGCTCAGAAAGGGGGGACGCATCAAGATCGGTACCATCGGCATTGCCGGTCCGGGTGCGGAAATTCGTCTCGGAGATCAGGACGAAGTTCAGATCAAGGTCGGATCGCTGATGACCGGTTACCTCGATAATCCGGAACAGACCGCCGAAACCATGACCGCTGACGGATTCCTCAAGACGGGTGACAAGGGTTCCATCGATGAAGAGGGCTACATACGGATCACAGGCAGGGTCAAGGAAATCTTCAAGACCAGCAAGGGTAAATACGTTGCACCTGTTCCGATCGAGAGCCAGTTCGAGAAAAATGAACACATCGAAATGGTCTGTCTGGTGGGGTCTGGATTGCCGCAGCCAGTACTGATTGCACTGCTAGCCGAAACATCACGTGAAATGGATCGGGAAGTCACCGGCGCATCACTCGAAGCGCTGCTCGAATCGGTCAATTCAGGGCTGGAAAGCCATGAGCGGGTCAGCAGAATCATCGTCATCAACGATGAGTGGACCACCGAAAATGACATGCTGACGCCGACACTCAAGATCAAGCGGTCCAAGATTGAATCGCAGTACAAGACCCTGTCGGAATCGCAGTCGACCAGGGATTCGGTCATTTTCGAATAGTATGTAACCGCATTGATGCAGTTACAGCAACAAGACTAGGCAAGGGAGAACACAATGCGCTGGCGACATGGGCGACGCAGTACCAACGTGGATGACAGACGCGGACGCCGGATGGCCGCGGGGGGAATGAAACTGGGCGGTGGCATGATCATCGTGGTCATCATCATCGGTTTGATCACGGGTCAGAATCCGCTGCAGCTGCTGCAACAGCTGGGCGGCAGTAATCTCAGCGGACCTTCTACTCAGGGCCAGGGCAGACCGCCCGAACAACGCTCTGCCGCGGAGCAGGAGCAGGCCGATTTTGCCGTCACCGTGCTGGGCTTCACCGAGGATGTCTGGACCGAACTCTTCAGGCAGCAGGGTCAGCAGTACAAAAAACCCACGCTGGTGCTGTTTGACAACAACGTGCGCTCGCGCTGTGGTGTGAACAGCGAGGCCACAGGTCCGTTCTACTGCCCCGGTGATCAGAACGTGTATCTGAGCCTGAGTTTCTTCCGTCAGCTTGAACAGCTTGGCGCACCTGGCGAATTTGCAAGAGCTTACGTGATCGGGCATGAAGTCGGGCATCATATCCAGACCATCACCGGCATCACGCCGCGCGTTAGGCAGATGCAGCAGTCCTCGGGCAGTCGATCCAGGGCCAATGAATTGTCAGTCCAGATGGAATTACAGGCTGATTGCCTGGCCGGCGTCTGGGCACACCATGCCAACAAGAAATCCCGTATTCTTGAGCCCGGTGATGTCGAGGCCGGAATCCAGGCGGCCGCATCCATCGGTGATGACCGCCTGCAGAAACGAGCAGGACGCAAGGTGGACGAGGAATCGTTCACACACGGCACCTCAAGGCAGCGGGTCGAGTGGCTACGGCGCGGGTTGCAGAGTGGTAACGTGGATGTCTGCGACACGTTTGGATGGTCTTCCTGACCGCAGACGCCTTATCGGTAGTTCATCGACTGGATGTGTAGTGGCTGTGGAAGCATTCAGTCTTGTTTAGGTACCACAGAACTGTAAGGGTAAACAAGGGAGAACAGTATGAGTTTTTTCAGTGAATTCAAGAGCTTTGCGATGCGTGGTAATGTCATGGACATGGCTGTCGGCATCATCATTGGTGCAGCCTTCGGCAAGATCGTGTCGTCCCTGGTCAAGGATGTGATCATGCCACTGGTCGGTAACCTGATCGGCGGGGTCGATTTTTCCAATCTGGCCTACGTACTCAAGGAAGCTGAGGGTGAAGCCGAAGCCGTATTACTTAAATACGGCGCATTCATCCAGACCATAATCGACTTTATGATTGTGGCGCTGGCCATTTTCGTGGCCATCAAGATCATGAACAAGCTGCAGAAACAGGAAGAGGAAGCACCCAAGGCACCACCGGAGCCCAGTGATGAAGTCAAATTGCTGACTGAGATCCGTGATGCCCTGAACCGTTCCTGAGCATTGCCGTTGACGTAAAAAAACCCGGGTCATGCCCGGGTTTTTCAGTTTCCGATCTGTCTGAGCAGCTCGTCGATTTGCCCCCTGTATTCTGTCATCAACTGTGTCCATTCCATCTGAAACCAGGGTGTGAATGAATCTGTCGATTCAGTCAGCTCACGGTTCAGTGCATCGATACCGATGAATCGCCAGTCTGCTATTTCTGTTTCATTGATGTCGAGTTGACCATCGGTGGGGCCGATGAAGACAGAACAGAGTTCATTCTCGGATCCGAGTTCGCCGAAGTTCGCCTGGTACTGAAACTTGTACAGGTATTGCAGTTCGGACTCGCAGCCCAGTTCTTCCTTCATCCGGCGCAGTGTTGCAAATTGCAGGCTCTCACCCTCACGCGGATGTGAGCAAACGCTGTTGGACCAGTACATCGGCCACAGCCGCTTGTCGGCCGAGCGCTGCTGCAGCAGCAATTCGCCGGCGTCATTGAACAGGAATACCGAAAATGCCCGGTGCAGTACGCCTTCACCGTCATGACAGACGGCCTTGCTGTCGTATCCGATGATCTCATCATCGCTGTCGACCAGAATCAGCCGTTCCTGCTCGGATGAGACGATGGTGGCATTGGTATTGGCGGCGTCAGTTTTCTTGTCGCGGGTGATATGCATGCGTTGTGATTCCGTTCAGTAATTTGAGGAGCGATTGTCTGATTCAGGACGCTGGCATTCAGCCGATGGTGACTTCCATCGCCTGGTAGCCGGCTTCCTCCATCGCCTTGCAGACATCTTCGGAGCTGTCCGGACACAGGGCAATCATGGAGCCGCCGCCGCCAGCGCCGGTCAGCTTGGCACCCAGTGCGCCGTTGTTGCGGGCGATCTGGATCAGCTCCTCCAGTTCCCAGCTCGACACTTGCAATGCATTGAGCAGGCCCTGGCCGATATTCATGATCTGACCCAGGCGTTCGAGGTCAAAGGACTTGATGCTCTCCAGCGCGCGCAGGGTCAGCTGATCAATCTCATTGAACATGCGATCGTACATGCGCCGGCTTTTTTCCCAGTTCTTGCGGACATTTTCCACCATGCGCAGTGTCAGTGATTCAACACCGGTCATGCCAATCACGAAGCGGATGGGATTTGGTGTTGTCAGCGTTTCGATCATCGGTGGGTCACCACGGCGATACAGCAGCATCTGACCATAGGTGGCCACGGCATTATCGATACCCGACGGGTTTCCATGCGCCATCTTCTCACCTTCATAGGCGAGGTTGTTGACCTCTTCCTCCGAGAGACCAAGCCTGAAGCGATTGTCCAGCGCCCTGATGATGGCAACGGCAACGGCCGCCGAACCGCCGAGTCCCATGGCTCTTGGCAGATTCGGATAAACCTCGATCTTCATGGGTGTGTCAATCAGGCCGAGCTTTTCCAGAATGATGGCAGCCGGTTTCTCGAATGACTGTCGCCGTTCGGCATTCATTTCCAGATCGTGTTCAACACTCCAGCGTGGAATCGAGATGTGCACACCCGAGTTGTGATCGGTAATGCGAGATTCGATCGCCAGCGGGATCGGAGCAGCAATGGCATGTGATCCGTACACCACGGCGTGCTCTCCCATGAGGATGGCCTTGCCATGACCGGCGGCGAGTTCGGGTGTCTGTTCTGTCGCCTGCTGGCTCTCGGCAGTCTCGATATGCGACTGACGCGTCACGGTGGAGACGATTTCACGCGCCTTCCAGACCTTGATTTCGCCGCTGTTGATGAGTCGTTCGACAACGGTGTCGAATATTTCGGGTGTGGCACCTGCTGCCGAAGCCACGGTTCGCGCATGCAGGCTCATGTGCCCCTTCTGAATGCCTTCGGTGGCAAGGGCACGCAGTGCCGAGAAGTTCTGCGCCAGTCCCACGGCAGCCATGACTTCAGCCAGTTCGGTTGCCCTGCTGATACGCATCAGCCTCAGGTTCATGGCAACGGCCGGATTACTCTGCAGGGGGCCACCAACGGTACCCACCTTGATCGGTACCTCGATCGTGCCCACCAGATCACCGGCGTCATTCTTTTTCCACTGTGTCAGTGAGGTATATCGTGTTCCCCTGGCGGCAAAGGCATGAGCACCGGCCTCGATGGCGCGCCAGTCGTTACCGGTTGCCAGTGCAACGGCATCAATCCCGTTCATGATGCCCTTGTTGTGCGTTGCTGCCCGGTAGGGGTCGATGGCGGCAAATTCACTGGCGATGATGATGCCATCGCGCACCTGCTCGGCATCATAGCCCTTTCTGCCGGAGAGTGATGCCAGCGGTATGGTGGTACTGGCACGAACCATGGAGCGATCAGTCAGGTTAGACAGGATTCTTAGAAATACCTTGCCGCCACTGATCTTTTCGACCAGTGCAGCAATGCCCTCGCACATGGTGTTGACGAGGTTGGCGCCCATGGCATCACAGGTATTGACCAGCAGGTGCAGCACCAGCATGTCACCGGTGTCGGTGGATGGGTGGATGAATACCTCGATGTCCTTGGCACCGCCGCCACGTGCCACAAGCTTGGGTTGCATGCTGTTGGCAAGGTTGAGGATCTGGTCCTTGCGTTGCAGCAGCCGTGCCTTGGCCTGGCTGGAATGCGGTGTGTTGACCACCTGAACCTGCCCGATGAGTATCGGTTCAGAACTGCTGGATTCGAAGCCCCCGCCGTCACGTGCCAGTTTGGCGGCCGAACTCAGCGCTGCGACGATGGAGGGTTCCTCGACGGCCAGCGGAACCACAAACTCCTTGTCGTTGATCAGGAAGTTGAGGCCCAGCCCAATGGGCAATCCGAGAACGCCGATGACATTCTCGATCATCTTGTCGGCGTTGCTGACAGATAGTGTGTGTTCGCCACTCTCCAGCCGTTGGTAATCGTCTGCAGTCAGCCAGCCACGTTCGTGCACGGCCTTGACCCGATCGGTGACCGAGAGTTTGTAGAAATCTGGAAAGCGTGATTTGGACATGGGCTATGGTTGACTCTTGATGGCCTTGTTCTGTTCCGGCAGTCCGGAAGAGGCCAGCCTGAAAATAAGTGACAGTGCACGATTGGACCGCGACATCATGTTGCTCAGCAGCACTGTGATGCTCACGGCACGTCGGGATACCTTAACCTGATCGCCATGCAGGTAACCCGGCTTCTTGCGAATGTTCTGCAATGTCAGTACTGCGAGGCCGATTGCCCACAGGCAGAACCGGCGTATGCCAGTCTCGTTTCTTGGTACGGTCTTGACGTACTGCATGGCATCCCTCAGGCACTGGTGTGCCACGGCTATCAGTTCCATGATGCCTTTGGAGAATGCCGTAACAAAATGTTCGGAATGAGGCGAAGACAGGTCAAGACCGTGACGCCTGAAGACATCGGAAGGCAGCCAGCAGGCCTTTCGCAGGCGATCTTCCCAGAAATCCTTCAGGATATTGGTCATCTGCAGACCCTGTCCGAAAGCACGTGACAGTGGCATCATCGATTCGCGATGTTCGGCAATCTGCGGTGAATAGTCACAGAACAGGTCGGTCAGCATTTCGCCGACGACACCGGCGACGACGTAGCAGTAATCATCCAGGTCCTGCATGCTGTCCAGGCCAGCGATACTGGTCTGCTGCTGGAAATCGGGCATACCGCCGCACATCACAGAGATACATCGAAACAGGGCCTGTTGCTGTTGCTCACTGAGGCTCTGCTTGACGGTGATTACTTCGGGCAGGTTCTTGATCAGGGCCAGTTCTTCGCCGGGTGTGAAACCTGACAGTGCGTGAAACAGGTCGGCACTGAGTTCCTGAGCCTGTCCCTGGCCTGCAACCAGATCGGTGAATGCCTGATGGTAGGCTGACTTGTCTTCAACAGACAGTTGATGATCATCTTCTATGGTGTCGGCAATACGGCATAGCAGATAGGCGTTGGTGACGGCAATTCTCAAGCCATCGGGCAGTTGCGGTATGGTCAGTGCGAAGGTGCGTGAAACACCAGGCAATAGCCTATCCTGCATCCTGATTGCATGATCAATTGTCTGCTGTTGCATCGATGCTTCTACCTGAGTGTTGACACAGTCACCGTTGTGCTGGAAAACGGCGTTGGTTCCGGATAAACACTATCATACCGATTTTATCTGTCATCCAGAAGTTTTATGGGGTAAAAACGGCATAAACTCAAGACTGGCAAGCGCAATGAACGCATTGGCTGTTCGACTCAGGAGGCAATCGATTGCCGGTCTGATTGCAGCATGAAACTGTGTCTCAGATTATGATCGGACAGTTGGTTCATGAACCGTTCCAGCAGATCCCTGTGCTGGGTGAATACCAGCCCGTAATCACCACCGCCGGCTCCACTGGGCTTGTATCGGAGTGCCGCATCGGTTGCCAGGCTCCTGATGTACTGATGACGGGTGCTGATGATGGGTATTTCCGCTTCCTGACCAATGGCCTCAAGCAGCGCTGAATAATCTTCCAGCAGGCGCACAATGGTGCTGGCCTGGTTGTTGATGAAGGCATCGGCAATTTCAACCGCGCTGTCCTTGAGGCTGTTGAACTTGTCGTAGTAACTGACCGGCTGGTTCGAGGACCACATTTCCAGCCGGGACAGGAATGATGAGGTGGAGACACTTTCACCGGTCCAGATGGCAGCGCAGTAGAGTTCGTCCGGCCAGGGGATGATGCTGGTTCGCTTGGACTGGTAGCAGATCAGTTCATTGTAGGTACATGCGGCGACATCTGCCTGGCTGCCTCTGCCGGACTGGAATCGGGCGTGTGCCTTGGCGGCCAGATTGAATACCAGCCGGTCATTCATGGCCCGGCAGTTCCATTGCAGCAGGGCACGAACCAGGGAAACTGACACAGCGGCACTGGATCCGACACCAAATTTCTGACCGCTTTCCTCATCGATGAATTCCCGCGAATCGATGAGAATATCGCACAGCGGCATATCCGGTCTGATCTGTCGATGAACCAGCAGTGTCTCGACCACGCAGCGTATCAGGTCCATTCTGCTCGCCATTGCCTCATCACAATCCCATACCAGTTGGGTGTCCTCGAGATGAAACAGGGCGGGGTTGTCGTCGATCGTGACTGACCGGACGATGTGGTGCTCTTCGGCAAAACCGATGTGTACATGAACCTGATGATGTGACGGGCACAGCACGGCCGGTGCACCTTCGAGAACAGCGTATTCTCCGCTCAGCATCAGCTTGCCTGGGGAGTGAATATCGATCATGCGGCCTGGTCCAGTCTGGATTCGGCAGCCTGACCCAGACGTGTGTGCATCAGCTGAGCGACGCCATGAACATCACTGAGGGCTGCCTTCACCGCTTCTGAGCTCGAAGGCAGGCAAATGGCCTTGACCTGCGGACCGGCATCAATGGTGAAGAACACATCCAGACCTGATGCCCTCAGTTCCACGATCCGGTGCACGCAGGCCAGGGTGGCAGGGTTCCAGTACAGCAAGGGAGGTTGCGTTGCCATCATGCTGGCATGCATTTTCAGGCAACTGTGTTCTGACAGCGTCGCCAGTCGGGTGAAATCACGTTCGGCGATCGCAGTCACACAGGCTTCGATGTCGTTGCGCGTACTGTCAACCCAGGCCTGATGATAGGGCGAGGTCGATTTTGATGCCTGCATGCCATCGGTGGAACCTGTCTTCTTGGACTGGGTGCTGGTCACGGCAATGATGACTTCGAGTGGCCAGTGACTGGCTTCATGCAGCATCTGGGCATAGGCATCACTGCCATCGGATTGCTCACCTTCGAACATCCGTACAAAACCGCCGAACAGGGACCGGGCTGCCGAACCCGAACCACGACGGGCATGAACGGATCGCTGCTGATCGGTCAGGCCAAGGCTGAACAGGGTATCGATGGCTGTCACCAGGGCAGCAAAACCGGATGCCGATGACGCCAGTCCGGCTGCCGTTGGAAAGTTATTCTCGCTGAAGATGTTGAGCCGTCCAATCAGGGACTCTATTTCCATTCGAGGCAGATCAGACTGCTCGGTCAGCATGTTGTTTACACAGGTCAGGACCTTGCGAGCGGCCTGCGGATCAGCCTGGCCATTGATGGTGACCGTTCCTTTCTCATGCTCTGCAGCCAGGCTTGCCGTTGTTGTGCTGGTGAGGCTGTCGAGTGTGATGGAGACTGAACCGGCGTCTGGCAGATTGAGCACTCTGTCCCGTTTGCCCCAGTACTTGATCAGCGCAATATTCGGGTGGGCGACTGCGGTCACCCTGTCGTGAAGCGAATGCATGTCAGTGATCAGTCAGTGTCGCCTTTCCCGGCATTCTTGTACACCTTGCCATCCTTCATAACAAAACCGATGTCTTCCAGCAGGCTGATATCAGTGATCGGGTTGCCCTCGACAGCAACCAGGTCTGCCAGTTTGCCGGTTATGATGGAACCGAGTGAGTCCGACTGGTCCAGCAGGTCAGCGGCATGGACTGTGGCTGAACGAATGGCTTCCATCGCCGGCATGCCGGCTTCGGTCATCAGGCTGAATTCACGCGCATTCTCACCATGTGGCGAGACACCACTGTCGGTTCCGAATGCAATTCGTACACCCTGTTTCCAGGCCCGGCCGAAGTTTTCCTGAATTTTCGGTCCGAGTGCAGCTGCCTTGGGACGAACGACTTCTGGAAAGTAGCCGTCAATTTTCGCCTTTTCAGCAACAAAATCACCGGCAAGGATGGTCGGGACCAGATAGGTGCCGTGTTTTTTCATCAGGCGCATCACTTCGTCGTCCATCAGTGTGCCGTGTTCGATGCTGCTGATGCCGGCCCGGATCGCCCGTTTCATGCCTTCTGCACCGTGCGCATGAGCAGCAACCCTGAATCCGTAATCCTCCGCAGCCGTCATGATGGCCTTCAGTTCATCATCGGTGAACTGTGGATTCTGGCCATTCTTGGCCTGCGAGAGCACACCGCCGGTGGCTGTAATCTTGATCAGGTCAGCGCCATCCTTGTATCGCTGCCGTACGGCTTTCATGGCATCAGAGGGCCCATTGACAACGCCATCGCGTGGCCCGGGGTCGCCCATCAGATCAGCGCGATAGCCGTTACTCGGGTCAGCATGACCGCCGGTTGTGGCCAGTGATTTTCCCGCCGTGAAGATTCGTGGGCCTTCCAGTGTTCCCTCGGCGATGGCATCGCGCAACGATGCGGTGATGGTGCCATCATCACCGAGGTTCCTGACAGTGGTGAATCCGGCCATCAAGGTGGTGCGTGCATGCTTCACGGCACGGAATGAATAATCGGCCGTATCCAGTGTGAAGCGTTCGATGTAGGCCCTGGGGTTGCTTTCATTGGTCAGGTGAACGTGCATGTCGATCAGACCCGGCAGGCAGGTCGATTCACTGAGATCAATCCAGTTCTCCTCGCCCTGATAGTCTTCCACGGCTATCACGGCGCTGAACCGGTTGCCTTCGGTCTCGATAACGTGGGGGCCGAGCAACTGACCGTTCTCGGTATCCAGCAGTTGACCACAGAGCAGTCGTTGTCCGTCTGCCTGAACCGAAGTGCAGATCAGAGCCAGAAACAGAGATGAAACCAGTCGTTTCATTCGATTCTCCTGAAGTAGCGAAGCAGAGTCAGTACATCTGCATGGTCCCGTTTACCAGAGATCGCGCCGGATAGCGGACGAGTGCGTGATCACGGCCCATGAACCATACGGTCGATGATACTAGCAGATTTTGTCTGGTTGCCGAATAGGCGGGTGACACAGTCGTGCCATGCAGCTGTGTTCTACTTTCGATCGAATTCCAGACGCATGCCGTGGAATGACTCATCGAGCTGGCCATTTTCGAAAACCGCGTGGCCGTTGATCAGCGTCATTTTCACGCGGCCATGGAAGACAGATTGTTCGAACGGTGACCAGCCGCAGCGTGACAGCACATCATCGCGCTGTGGTGTCCATTGTTCGAGTGGGTCTACCAGGATCAGGTCTGCATAATAACCTTCGCGGATATACCCCCGGTCAACGATACGGAACCGGTCTGCCACATTGTGTGCCGTCTTGCGCACAATGGTTGGCAGGGACAGTTCGTTTCTGTGATTGAGCTCCAGCAGCACACCCACAGCATCCTGTACCAGTGGCAATCCTGCCGCCGAACTGAGATAGCGTGTTTCCTTTTCGTTCAGCAGATGCGGTGCATGATCGGTCGCTATGATATCGATCCTGTCGCTGTTGATGGCGTTGATCAGCGCCTTCCTGTCCTGCTCGGTCTTGATGGCCGGGTTGCATTTGATCAGATTGCCGTGAGTCTGGTAATCGGGCTCCGAAAAGAACAGGTGATGAACACAGGCTTCGGCGGTGATCTGCTTGCCGGCAATATCACCTGCCTGAAACTGATCGAGTTCGTCAGCTGTCGTCAGATGCAGGACATGCAGCAGGCTGCCGTGTTTTCTGGCCAGGGAAACGGCGAGGGCAGAACTCTTAAGGCAGGCCTGGTGATCCCTGATCTGGATATGAGCAGCTGGCGGTATATTGTCGGCACCATACTGCTCCATCGCGGTCTTGAGGTTGGCTTCGATGCTTGGAGTGTCTTCGCAATGCGTGGCGATGATCACTTTTGCCTCACGAAAGATCGCCTCCAGAGTGTCCGGGTTGTCCACCAGCATGTTGCCTGTCGATGCGCCCATGAAAATCTTGATGCCACAGGCCTGGTTGACATCGAGACGCTTGATTTCGTCAAGGTTGTCATTGCTGGCGCCGAGATAAAAACTGTAATTTGTCGCACAGTTCTGCGCGGCAATATCAAACTTGCTCTCCAGTGCTTCCAGTGAGGTTGTCGGTGGTGAGGTATTCGGCATTTCCATCACCGATGTGATGCCGCCAACAGCTGCTGCCCTGGACTCGGTGTGAATACAGCCCTTGTGAATCAGACCCGGCTCGCGAAAATGTACCTGATCATCAATCATTCCCGGCATCAGTATCATGCCGTCGGCATCGATGATGCGGTTCGCATCAACGGACAGTGATGATCCGATCCGGTCAATCCGCTGGTCCCGGATCAGCAGGTCTGATTCAACTGTCTGGCCCTCGTTGACAATGGTCGCATTCTTGATCAGCGTTGTGTTGCTCACGTAATGATTCCTCGGTTTCTGGCACCAGATCGATACCACCCTCTGAGAAAGGGTGACAGCGTGACAATCGTTTTGCCGACAGCACGACACCCCTGATGAAGCCAAATCGTTGTATCGCAATGCGGCTGTAATCTGAACAACTGGGATGAAACCGGCAACGATTGCCCAGCAGTGGGCTGATCAGGGTCTTGTACGCCCGCAACAGCAACAGGGCAATGGTCTTCATGGGTGGCGCCGGCTATCTTCGGACAGTTATCAGTGGCGACAGTATCTCACAAGCTTGCCCGGCAATGCGATCAATTCGGGCCTGCTGGTGGAATTCCCGGCTGAATGACTTGTCTCACCAGTCAGAGCCAGATGAGAGTCGATCATGCCGGGCTGCCATTGTGACCTGGTTACATTAAAGATGCGGTGATTCAAAAAAATGACGAATTGGGGCTTGCCGAAGATCAGTTCTTACGATATAACACCCCACCGAGTTGTTTGTGATGGTTGAGAAATCGACACGAAATCATCAAAAGCCGACTCACGGACGACGATTTTCATAACGAAATCAAAGAGCTATTATCAGGTAACAAACGAATGGCAACCAAGGCTAAAAAGACAACAACATCCAAGAAGGCAGCCAAGCCGGCCAAGACCAGCAAAGCAAAGACTGCCCGCAAGAAGTCTGCAAAGAATGATGTGCCGCAGAATGCCCGTATTGTTCTCGAGCCGGGATACAAGCCACTGATGAAAGAGGAATACATGTGCGACAAGCATCTGGAATTCTTCCGTCAGAAGCTGCTCGACTGGCGTCAGGAACTGATCGAGGAATCTCAGCAGACCATTGACAATCTGCGTTCGGAAATCCGTGATGTGGGCGATGATGCCGAGCGTGCGACACGCGAGACAGAAAACTCACTCGAACTGAGGACACGTGACAGATACCGCAAACTGATCTCCAAGATCGAATCTGCCATGCGCCGCATTGATGATGGCTCCTACGGCTATTGTGAAGAGACGGGTGAAGAGATCGGGCTGAAACGGCTTACTGCCAGGCCCATCGCCACTTTGTCACTGGATGCACAGGAACGCAGGGAACTGCGGCAGAAACAGCTCAGTCTCTGAGCATTCTGAATCACAAAACGGGGATGGTGCATGCCCATCATCCCTGTCCTCCATTGACCGGGTATTAAGTCAGGCTGATGCCGGCCACAGACCCAGTCGTCTCATCAGCTTGCTCATCAGCCACAGTGGCCCGATGAGCAGAAACAGCAAATCCTTGAAAAATGACGGCCTGCTGCCTTCGATATGATGGCCGATGAACTGGCCGATCCAGGCGAGAACAAAAACAGCAATGGCAACCTGCCAGATCGGGATCGTCAGTAGCCCAAGCAGCTGGTTGGTGGCCAGCACCATCAGCACGTTGAACAGCAGCATCGCGATTCCCAGACGCATGGACAGTGCAAAGTAATACAACTGGATCAGGACGATGGCAATCAGTCCATAATGGATGCCGTAACCGGCGACCACGAACCAGTCGGGGACAGGGATTGCAGACAGCGCTGCATAGACTGACCAGTAGATCAGCGGGACACAAATCCAGTGAACAGTCTGGTTGGTCGGGTTCTTGTGTGCCAGGGAATATTCATCCAGCCATCTAACTACAGATTTCATCATCATTTCCCGTCAGTTTCTGCCAGGCCTCATTATAACGCAGCTGTGTTCGCTTGATGATAGCTGCAGGCAGCTCGGGTCCGGGGTCAGCCTTGTTCCAGTCCAGTGTCTCGAGGTAATCCCGGATGACCTGCTTGTCGAATGATGGCGGGCTGATCCCTGTCTGATAATCTTCCACCGGCCAGAATCGTGATGAATCAGGCGTAAACAGCTCGTCCATCAGTACCAGTGAATTGTTGTCGTCCAGTCCGAACTCGAACTTTGAATCGGCAAGGATGATGCCGCGATCGATGGCATGTGCAGATGCAAATTCATAAAGCGCCAGACTGACCTCCTCGACCTGTCGCGTCAGATCATCGCCAATCAGTTCTGCCATCTGTTTCATGGAGATATTGATGTCATGATCACCCACGCTGGCCTTGGTTGACGGTGTGAACAGGGTTGAGGGTAATCGGCAGGCCTGCTGCAGACCGATTGGCAGTGTATGACCGCTGACCTTGCCCGTGATCAGATAATCCTTCCAGCCTGAGCCAACCAGATAGCCCCTGACAATGGCCTCGACCGGCAGTGGCTTCAAACGCCTCACCACCATGCTTCGGGGGGCGAGTTCGTTGGCCAGTTCCGCATTTTCGAGCACATCGGACAGCTCCAGGTCGGTCATGTGGTTGCTGACAATATCCCGGGTTTTTTCGAACCAGAATCTGGAGATCTGTGTCAGCAGCTTTCCCTTGCCCGGGATGGTGCAGGGCAGCACCACATCAAAGGCGGAAATCCTGTCGCTGGCGACAAACAGCAGATGACTGTCACCAATGGCGTAGACATCGCGAACCTTGCCCTGGTGTACCAGCGGCAGGCCCGGATCAGGGTAATCGGAATCGAACGTCGGTGTCATGGTGATTATGGATAACCTTGAGAATCCGGCATTTTAACCGATATGACGGTCTCTGTGACAGCATCCGGTCAGGCGTTGAGGCCTCTTTTTCGTGACAACCGGCTTTTGACTCCGTCAGGCAATCATCTGACAATATGGCCATGAGCCTGCAAACGGATAACATGTTCAGACTGGTGATCGGCATCACCGCCGGCGTGATCATCGGTGCGATCCTGATGATTCTTGTTCAGCTGCTGATCATCCGGCTGTTTCCGCCTGATGTTTCGCTCGATACCACTCAGACTGCCTCCTTTGTTCAGTACATCGAAAGCTGGTCACAATGGATGTATCTGCTGATGATCGGCTCCTATCTGACGGGTTCGTTCATCGCCGGTATCGTGGTGGAACGCATCAGCAGGCTGCATCCCTATCCCGCGGTACTGTGTGCCCTGGCGTTGATGGTGGCAGGATTCATGAATCTCTACAGGATGCCCCATCCGATCTGGTTTTCCATTGCGACGGGAATTGTATTCATCACGGCCTCCTGGTCGGGCTCGGCCTGTTCCAGACGTTTCAGGCTGCTGGTGACCTAATCTGACATGAAACTGATTGGCAAGTTGCTTGGCGCAACCATTGGCCTGAGTTATGGCGGACCGATAGGCGCATTCATTGGTGCCGCCCTCGGACATGCGGTTGACAGCAATACAGGCAGTATTTCGCTGCTAAACGTAAGCGTTGCCCGGCAGACCTTTCTCAGCAGCCTGTTTGGTGTGATGGGGCATCTGTGCAAGGCAGACGGTACAGTCACCCAGAGAGAGATCAGGATCGCCGAACGTGTGATGGCGCAACTGCAACTGACGAAGAAACAGCGGAATCTTGCAATTCGTGCATTCAATGACGGCAAGAAACCCGACTACAATGCCAATCATGCCCTGGATGAACTACAGAAAATCAGTCGGCTGCAGTCCGGATTGAAAAACCAGTTCGTCGAGGTGCTTGTCGATACAGCGCTCGCCAATGGACGTGTGGCGCAACAGACACTGGTGGTGCTTGACCAGGTTTGCCGTCGTATTGGCGTCAACCAGTGGCAACTGGAACGAATCATGCTCAGACGCCAGGAAGCCAGTGCGACACGACAGATGGCAGGCTCTGATCCCTATGCGGTGCTTGATATCAGGCGTGATGCATCCGATGCCGAGGTGAAGCGAGCCTACCGGCGTTTGATCAGTCGTTTCCACCCGGACAAGCATCAGGGGGATGAGAGTGAGGTGTCAATCGAGGCAGCTGAGCAGCAGACTCACGATATCCGTGTTGCCTATGAAAAAATAAAACACATCCGTGGTATGAAATGAGTGAGTAGGATAGACTGATCGCCGCTTTCAAGAATCAGATCCTGTCATGAAGAAAACAGTCATTGCACCATCCATCCTGTCCGCAGATTTCGCCCGTCTGGGAGAAGAGGTCAGCTCGGTACTGAATGCCGGTGCGGACTGGATCCATTTCGACGTCATGGACAATCACTACGTACCCAACCTGACGATCGGACCAATGATCTGTGAGGCGCTGATCGGTTACGGTATCGAGGCCCCCATCGATGTGCACCTGATGGTCGAGCCAGTCGATCAACTGATCTCTGATTTTGCAAAAGCGGGCGCGAGTATGATCAGCATTCATCCGGAAGCAACACGGCACCTGGATCGCAGCCTGGCTCTGATCCGTGATGCCGGATGCAAGGCCGGCGTTGCCATCAACCCATCGACATCACTGCATCATCTGGATCATGTGCTCGACAAGGTGGATATGGTGTTGCTGATGTCGGTTAATCCCGGATTTGGTGGTCAGAAATTCATACCAGCCGTCCTCGACAAGGCCAGGCAGGCCAGACAGCTGATCGATGAGTCGGATCACGATATCCGCCTGCAGATCGATGGTGGCGTCAAGGTCGACAATATCGGAAGCATTGCCGAGGCGGGTGTCGACACCTTCGTCGCCGGTTCTGCCATTTTCGGCAGTGGCAACTACGAGGAAACCATTTCCCAGATGAAGGCCAATTGCCGGGCTATCCGGGCCTGACCGCATTCATGCCTGAGCCTGAGAGTCTGATCATACGATTTCCGTTCTGACTGAGCTGTGTGACCGGGGCGGCATGGACCAGAAACCGCTTGCGCGTACCACTGCTGACGGCGTCGAACGGATAGCAGGTCACCAGTGTCAGTCGATTTCGTTCAGGTCGGTACTGCAATGATTGCTGATCAAGGTCAATGATCTCCGAGTAGCTCACGCGGTAAGAGGTGGTACCGGTGCTGTCTTCCATGGTGATGATATCCCCGCTTTGCAGCAACTTCAGAAATCCGAAATGGGTATCCCGGTGGCCGCTGAGGACCACGTGGCCCGGTTCACCTGGCAGATTCGAGGGTTCGATATGAACCGGTCCGAAGGCCAGATTCCTGCCACTTGCGTTGGCCAGTACAATCTGGTCGATATCAAGTCGTGTCACCGAGAGTCGCCCCACCGGCCAGGTGTCGGCCCAGGGCCAGGGCGGCTGTGGCTCATCGCCTGCCTGTGTTTGTGCCCAGGCATGGCGCAGTAAATGCTGTGCGATATAAGCCTTGATGTGGATCCAGCTGGCGTGCACGATCAGGGACAGGCCGATTGCCACTGGCAGCAGTCGGAGTGGGCGACGCCAGTGACCACCACTGACCAGGCTCACTGTGAATCCTTGAGGCGTATCACGATGGCCAGTCCAACAACGATGAACACCAGACCGAGCAGTGTATGCATCAGGGCAGGGGTGGCTGTCTGCGGCAGTGACAATGTCGTACCCGCCTGGGAGGCCGGGTTTACGGCAAGCATGCCTGGCGTTGCCATGATGCCCGGATCGGGAGTGACATTGGCAAAGTGTGCCAGTTGCAGATGGGCCATCGGGTTGACCACTTTCTTTCGATCAACCGCGACAAAGCTGGTGTAGGGACTCAACAGGCGATGCTCGAGCGCGGTGCTGATGACTTCGGAACGAATGCTGACTTCATCGGCTCCCAGTGCAAGATCATCAAGCAGTGACTCGATTCGTCGCTGACCCCACAAGACGCCCAGTCCTGCTGTTTCCGGACCCGTACCCAGCTTGACCGATTGCATCCAGTTCTCACCTTCGGTCTGGCCACAGACTTCGCTGTCACCGCTGGCGATATCCAGTCTGGCAATCACAAGCAGCGCTTCACCAAGATGCAGGTCAGGCACGCGAGATGGATAGCTTTCCGAGTAACCGGGCCAGTGTATGCAGATATCATTCATCACGGGCTGTTCGATCTTTTTCAGCAGTGCATCCATTTTTTCGCTGACTTCGTCCAGGCTGCTGATCAGCGTGAATGTGCCTCGACCGAATTCGGCAGCCTTGCGCATGAAGAAACGGTTCGGTGCCGAGCCTATGCCGACGGTATATAGCCGACGGTCACCAAGTCGCTGTTCAATACGGCCAAACAACCGGGACTCATTCTCGATGCTGCCATCAGTAATGAATATGAACTGATTCTGATAGCCTTCATGCGTCTGCTGATCAAGCACACTGTCGAGCGCCAGATCGATGCGGGTGCCACCGTTGGCCAGCAACTGATCAACATAGGCTATCGCATCACCCAGAGTCTGGTTGTTGACCGGTACTGACTGATCGAAGAGTCTGGAGACGGTTGAATTGAATTCAATCAGATTGAACCGGTCCTGATCGTTCAGGCTGCCTAGCGCCATCAGAACGGATTCTTTCGCCTGCAGCATTGAAGCACCTTCCATTGAACCGGAAGTATCGATGACAAATGTCAGAGAGCGCGGCAGCACAGCACTGTATTCAGTTAGCGGTGGTATCACCATCATCATGGCGTAATCGCTGTCTCCGATGCGCTGTCTGAAGGCACTGGCCTTTGGGGCACTGCCATGTTTCAGTGTCCAGCTCAGTTCAAAATCGCGGTCAGCCTCGACCAGGCCGTTACTCAGGCTGATGATCTGATTGCTGCCCTGTTTGCTGATGTCGATGTCGTGGTAATGGCTTTGCAATGACACCAGTTCGAAGCCGGCATCAAGCCTGACCGACAACTCGACTGGATTGATGAGGGTTGCAGGCGATCCCGTGACCCAGTTGCCCTCGATCAGTGAGTCATCGTCAGATCTCAGTCCCTGAGCATCCGAGTGTGCCTGTACATGATTGGGTTCGAATACCGCTGGCTCGGCCTCTGTAGACAGATTGAAGCGTTGCCTGTAGGTCATCGGAAAGCGGATGGACACCACACCGTTGTTGTAGTCGAGTGTCTGGTTGTACACCAGTCTTGCCGAGACGTTTTCACCGGGAGCGATGTTGGCAATCTGTGTACTGAACAGATCCGGTCTGTTCTGTGTCACCAGCGATGCCTGTCTGCCTTCGCGACGGGCATCCTCATAAACGTCCTTCGCCTCTGACTTCTCCCGAATCTCCGATTCAATCACACGAGAACTGGTTGTCAGGGTCATGCGGTTGACGGCTGCGTTGTCTGGCAGCGGGAAGTCGTAGCGACCTTCGACCCAGTTCAGTGACGGGTTGCGAAAGTGCTGCTCAACCGTGACTTCTGCAATCATGCCTGAAATCACCATATCCACGCGTGTATGAATGCCTGGAGAATAAAGGGTTTCACTGTCAGCATGGAATGCCATGTTGCCGGCCTGGTACAGGTTCGTCTCTGCTGCATGCGACCTGATTGAAAACGAAATGGTGAAGAACAGAAATACGGCCAGCAGGATAATGTCCTTGTAGTTGAGCCTGAATGACCAGCGTTGTTCACTTTCAGCATTGTTTCCGATCGTTGGTGTCAGCTCGGTTGATGATCGATCCAGCTTCGGATGGGGGCTGGTGATGACCTGACTGGCCGATTGATGCTCAGTCCTGTTGTTCAGGCGCTGTCTGCGACGCCTGACGAATCGGGGTTCGGAACCTGACTGTGCGTCCATGAGCTGCTGTTGAATAATCCTTTTTTGCATGTCATTGCCTTGTATAATCAGCTGTGCCATCCCTGGCATGTCAGAGTGATGAGTCAGTCCGTTGACTCATCTGTCGAGCATGTTCAGTTTCGATGACGCATGCGTCCGTTCGATGGTTGAGAGATGGGTCTGATGTGACAAGTTGTGACCAAGATATGGCAGCGTCCGAGTTCGGCTGATGCTGTCCGGTACTTCGTATTACACTGTCGCCGTCGGGTAAAAAAGGAATAGATATGGCGAGAAGAATTGCAATTGTTGAGGATGAAACCGCGATCCGTGAGAACTATGTGTCTGCCATGACACGTTATGGATACGAGGTGTACGGCTATCCGAACAGGACATCGGCACTGCAGGCATTCGCCAACCGCTTGCCAGACCTGGTGATCATTGATGTTGGCCTGGGAGATGAAGCGGAAGGTGGCTTCGAGCTGTGTCGTGAACTGCGCAGCCAGTCGAGGGCGCTGCCCATCATTTTCCTGACGGCACGTGACAGTGATCTTGATGTCATTTCCGGTCTTCGCCTGGGAGCCGATGATTACCTGACCAAGGACATCAGTCTGCAGCACCTGCTGGCACGTGTGGTGGCCCTGTTCCGTCGGATTGAAGCACTGCGATCACCTGACCCGGATTCAACGGTGGTCGAACAGGGCGATCTTGTGCTCGAAATGGAAAGCATGAGCACGAAATGGCGAGGGCGGCCGGTACAGCTCACCGTCACCGAATTCTGGATGGTACACACACTGGCCAGGTTTCCCGGTCACGTGAAGACGCGGGATCAGTTGATGGATGATGCCAATGTTGTTGTCGACGCATCGACCATCACATCACACATCAAACGCATTCGTAAGAAGTTTCTCGCCGTGGACGGTGACTTCGACCAGATCGATACCATTCATGGTGCCGGTTATCGCTGGAGCCCTGATTGAAACTCAAGCGCCAGCTGATGGTGGCCACAATGGTGCTCCTGACACTGCCAGTGGCCGTCTGGCTGGTTGCCTCGGGTATTGAATCATCATTGCGGGAACTGCGTCTGCAGTCACAGAAAACGATCGCAGAATCCATCTCTTCCAGTCTGCTCGCGACATATGACCTGTCGTCACTGTCTGCTTCTGGGGATCTGCTTTACGTCAACCAGACCGATTATTCCTTTCTTGTCGATGGCTACGATGACGAGTGGCTGGCCTGGAAACGCTGGGCCATGTCATTC
This sequence comes from Lysobacterales bacterium, assembly GCA_965212525.1. Taxonomy (GTDB): domain Bacteria; phylum Pseudomonadota; class Gammaproteobacteria; order Xanthomonadales; family SZUA-38; genus SZUA-38. The sequence continues at coordinate 45,889 of CBDBVC010000029.1, read as the reverse complement.
AGTGACAGCGGCGTCATTCGGCTGCAACTGCAGCTGAGCAGGGATTCGGAGTATCTGTATCTGCTGGCCAGGGTGAATGACACCTCAGTGAGTCGAGCACGTGTGGTTCAGAGTGAGTTCCTGGACGGTGATCACCTCAATCTGCAGATTACCGGCCGGCGGGGCATGAGTGAGCTTCGCATCGTACCCGGTGTGCCCGGTTCAATCGAACTGGTGGATGGTAACGGGAACCGGTCAGATACCCCCATCAGTGGCGCCTGGCGTGAACTTGAGAATGATCGAGGGTATCTGGTTGAAATTGCCATTCCACTGGTGCTGGTTTCGGATTCACTGGGGATAACAGCCCATGACAGCGGTTCCGAGTTTCAGTTGAGTCACACTGTCGAAGGGACGATGATCAATGGGCAGATTGCGCAGTTACCCCTGATCTTCAGGCAGCCGGACTGGTCGCAATTCATGGCAAGGCTGTTGCCACAGGAAACCCGGGTCTGGCTGATCAACCGTCAGGGCTGGATCATGGCCTCTGCCGACGATATCAGCCTGCGAACAGGCCTCACTGCTGTTGATGAACCGCCTTCTGGCTGGCAGCGCCTGTTTTATCAGTTGATATCAAGACAAACACTCAAACCGCTGGACCGCAACACTGATTACCTGCTCAGAATTACCGATCCACGGCTGGACAGAGTGTTCGAGGGTGAGGTGATTTCCAACTGGTCTGCCAATGAAAACCAGAACGGCATGATTGCCACCCTGATGATGCCCGTGATGAACAACGGAGATCTCATCGGCGCACTTGTCATCGATCAGATGAATGACCGTCTGTTGCTGGCGACCAACCAGACACTGGGCAAACTGCTGTTGATTTCACTGGCTGTCGTGATTGGTGCTGCAGCTCTGATCATGCTCTATGCCAGCTGGCTGTCACGACGAGTCAAGCGATTGCGGGATGCCACGGTACTTGCTCTGGCCAGTGAGAATCCGTTCTCTGTATCGTTGCCAGGTCAGACAGATCGCGATGAAATAGGCGATCTTGCCCGGGGATTCAACAGCCTGCTGGGCGATGTCAGGGAATACGATGACTACCTGAAAACGCTGGCAAGCCGACTCTCGCACGAGATATCAACGCCGCTGGCCGTGGTCAAATCATCGATTGAGAATCTGAAACAGGAAAACATCAGCACCGATGCACGCAAGTACGTGGAACGGGCACAGGACGGGGCAGAGCGACTGCAGGCCATGATCAGGGCAATGAGTGAGGCACGCAGGCTTGAACAGGCGCTTCAGGCAACAGACCCTGAACGATTTGACCTGCGCGATGTTGTCAGTGGCTGTTTCGATGCCTGTCAGGTGATGGATGACTGTCACCAGTGGCGTATCGACTTGCCGGATCAGCCCGTCATTATCAACGGCGCGCCCGAACTGATTGCCCAGATGCTGGACAAACTGACAGACAATGCACGATCGTTTACGCCGGAGGAGGGCGAAATTATCCTGTCGCTGACTCAGGAGAAGCGCAAGGCGCTGATCAGTGTTGCCAATGATGGTCCTGAATTACCCCTGAAGCTCAGAAACCGGCTATTCAATTCGCTGGTCTCTGTCAGGAACAAGAGTGATTCTTCCGTCCACATGGGGTTGGGGCTCCATATCGTGAAATTGATAGCGCGCGCCCATTTGGGGAAGGTGGTTGCAGTAAACAGGCCCCACCAGAAAGGCGTGGAATTCATTGTCCATCTGGTGGGGCTGCCGGAGTCACAACTGTAGCTCAGGGGTTTACTGTACAGTCAGCAGCACGATCAGTGCCAGCGCCATGTTGAATGAGAACCAGCTGGTATAGAGTGTCTGTGCAATTTCCGTCTCACGTTTCTGCGCAAAGTAGAATGCAGCCCACAGACTGTTCATCAGAAAGCCTGCAACCAGCAGACTGCCGGGAACCACCGGTGCGAGCAGCGCCATGGAAATCATGCCGAGGCCGATAAGAACATCAACCACAAGCTGGCTGACATTGGTGGCATTCATCGCATGAGCCATATACAGCACACCTGTCAATCCACTGGTCATGACCAGTATCGTTTCCGCTGAGGCACCGAACAGACTGTAGGTCCCCAGAAGAAACAGCGTCGCCAGTGCAGCCATCAGCAGTGAAATCGCGATCAGGCGTGCTCCCGGTAACGACGGTACTGTCAGTGATGGTCTGTTCTCCGATCTGATACCTGTATGCCCTGTTGACAGGGGGGCAGATGATGCCGGTGTCGACATCATCGATATGTTCATGTTCGTAGTTGTGTGACTTGTACTCATGATCCGCTCCTATACTTACTAGTAAGTAAGTGTTTTGTGCAAATTTTTTTACTCAATTCCCAGTTCTGTTTTCAGTTGCCTGATTGAGATTTCAAGCAATGGGCTCGATGAGATACGCTTCAGTTGTCTCAGGCCCTGTAGTCCGGCAAGTATGCCGATAGCCTTGGCTGAGGCGTCTCCCTTGTAATCAATCTCGTTCTGCTCACGACCGACTTCCAGTACCCGGGTAAGCCAGGTATGCGTTTCCTGCATCAGCAGACGGGTTTCCCGTTTCATTTCATCGGGTAACCCGATGAAATCGGTAGCCAGTGCGCCCAGAGGGCACAGTTCATTGTTCTGGTTGCATTCGGACAGTGTGAACTGAAACAGTCCTTCCAGCTGTTCGATTGCAGAACCACCGTGTTTCATGAACGGGTCGGTTCGTTCATGCAGGTATTCACGGAACTGCTTCACAAGAGCGAGTCCGAGATCAGCCTTGCTCGAGTAGTGATAATGTACGGCTGCGTTCTTTACGCCCAGTGATGACGAGATGTCATTATAGCTGAAGCCATTGAAGCCGCTGCGCTGTAAAAGCTGGCGTGCCCGATCAAGTATGCGTTCCTTGGTTTGTGTCAGTTTTACCATTGTTTTGCTGCTGCTTTATACTTACTAGTAAGTAAGTTTACAGGAAAAGGAACAATTGTCAAGCCACGACAGATCCTGAAGAAGAGAGGTGACAGTTCCCGACCCTTGAAAAACGCGTCAGATACGATGCTGAGTTCGCTACCAGAGACGGTAAGCGTAGACCAGAAGAAAGGTCAGCGTCATCCACATCAGCAGCATCAGCGGCACACCAACCCGGATGAAATCATTGAACTTGTAGCCACCGGCATTCATGACCAGCAGATTGGTCTTGTAGGCCATCGGTGTTGCAAAACTCAGATTGGCACCGAACAGAACCGCGAGCACGAAGGGTTCGACGGGAAGTCCCAGTCGAGTCGCGATCTGAATTGCAATCGGGGTACCGATGACGGCTGCCGCATTGTTCGACACGACATTAGTCATCAAACCCATCAGCAGCATCAGTCCACCGAGAACGACGGAAGCGGGCAGACCGTATGTGGCACTCAGGAATACTTGCGCAAGAAAGTCGGCACCACCGGTTCGCATGAGTGCCACACCCAGTGCCAGCGATGCGGCGACGATGAGAATCACCTGAGCCGAGAGTGCGTTGGTGGCATCACGCCAGCTCAGGCAACCGGTGACAATAAGAACAAAACAACCGGCCACAGCACTGACTTCGATCGGGACAATACCCAGAGCAGCCATGGCAACCACGGCGATCAGGGTCACCAGGGTCAATGGGGCCTTCTTGGTGTGAGGCAGTTCTGAGCTTCCATCAAGAACCAGGAAGTCACCGCTGAGTCGGGCAGTTGCCAGATGTTCGGGTTTAGCCTGCACCAGCAGTACATCCCCCGCGCGCAGGATGATGGCATCGACATCCCGCTTGATCTTGCTCTCGGCCCGATGCAGGGCCAGAAACTGCAGCCCGTAACGCGACAGCAATCTGGCCTGTGTCAGGCGTGTACCCATGAGTCTGGAACCCATGGTAATGGCCACTTCCGCAAGTTTCTGGCCGCTTTCGTTCAATGGGTGGTCATCATCCACAATGTGTTCACCCGAATACAGGGTACCGCCAAGCAGTGTGCTTATTTCACGCAGTCGATCCGGTGTATCGGAAATGGTGAGACGATCGCCCGCCCTCAGAATCACATCAGGTAATGGTGTGATGAAGACCCCGGGGCCGCGTTGAATCTTGTCGATCCTGAGTCTGCCCTCGGCACGCTCCTTTGCTGCAGACAGTGATTCACCGACCACCGGACTGTTTTCTTCAAGTTCGATCTGGGCTGAAAACAGGCGTGAGGAGGTATTAGACAAGGGAATCTTGCGTTCGGGAAGCAGGCGAGGCGCGATGAGCCACAGATAGACGATTGCCACTGCACCGGCAATGGTTGCCGGGATCAGGAAGTCGAACATCTGGAACGGGGCCACTCCCATGTCCTCTGCAACGCTGACCACAAGCAGGTTGGTCGATGTGCCGATTGTTGTGGCCATGCCACCCACCAGACTGGCCAGACCCATGGGAAGCAGTGTTCCGGTGGGCGAGGCATCATTTCGAACCGCGACACCGATGAGAATCGGCAGCATGAGTACCACAATGGGTGTGTTGTTGATGAATGCGCTGAGAAAGGCGGTCATCACCAGTGTAATCAGCAATGACAACAATGGACCGCGCCGCCAGAGACGTGCAAGGAATCGGCCTACCGGTTCCAGCGCACCTGTGCGGACCAGTCCCGAGCCGAGGATCATCAGAGCACAGACAGCCACCAGCGCCTTGTGTCCGAAACCGTAAAAGAATTCGCTGATATCCAGTGCTTCACCCTGCGATGAGTAGGGAAACAGCTTGAAACCAACCGTGAGAGCGACCAGGATAAACAGGCTGGTAGTCTCCAGTGGAATCTTTTCGCGGGTAAAGAGAAACAGGGCCACCATTGTCAGAATCAGGACAGCGATGGCATGTTGATCAGGCCAAATTACACTCATGGCGACATCTTAACCTGTGTCCTGACAAATGGACAGATCAAACCCGGTACGGTGTCTTTCATATGACAATACGATCAGCACAAGGTCAGCAGAACCTTGAGCGCACACACTGGGGCTCATGAGAGGCTTTTGAAAAAATCCGTGATGGGCAAGGGCCGGCTGAAGGTAAACCCCTGTGCATAATCAATGCCGATCTCCTTGAGAATATGGGTGACAGCCTCACTGTCTACATACTCGGCAACGGTTTTCTTGCCCAGGACATGGGCCACATTGTTGATGGCGGTGACCATGGTGCGGTCCTCCGCATTCTCATGAATATCACGCACAAAAATGCCATCGATCTTGACAAAGTCCACCGGCAGAAACTTGAGATACTGGAACGAAGACAAACCGGAGCCGAAATCATCCAGTGCAAACTTGCAGCCAAACTTCTGCACGCTCTCGATGAAATCCTTGGCATGCTGCAGATCGCCAATGGCTGTGGTCTCGGTGATCTCGAAACAGAGTCTGGCAGCGATATCAGGGTAGCTGGCCAGAATCTTCTGCACCTGTGACAGGAAGGATGGTTGGCTCAGCGACTGTCCTGACAGATTCACCGAGATCAGCTTGGTCTTGTTGAAATCGATACGGTTCTGATCAAAGAATCGAGCGGTATTCTCGATGACCCATTGATCGATTCTGGGCATGAACCTGAATCGTTCGGCAGCCATGATGAACTCCTTGGCTTCAAGCACTTCGCCATTTTCATCCGGCATTCGCAGCAGGATTTCAAAGTGGACGCCGTCATCGGCAGTGACTGCAACGGGCCATATCTGCTGTACGTAGAGCATCATCTGGTTGCGTTCAAGCGCCGCATTGATCTGTGCCGCCCAGTGCATCATTGTCGGCGAGGATTCCATGTGATCAGTCTGGCCATAGAGCACGGAACAGTTTCCACCCTTGTCCTTGGCCTCGAAACAGGCCACATCCGCCAGGCGCATGACCTGTGAATAGGACTGGTGTTCAAGGCCAACCTCGACCATGCCCACACTGGCAGTAATATTGAAAATATTGTTCTGCCAGATAAAACGGTAGTCCTGAATGATGGATAGCAGGCTGTCGATCCTGGCTTTTGCCGTGATGCCGTCACAATCGACCAGCAACAGTCCGAACTCATCTCCACCGAGTCGTGCCAGCACATCGGCCTCAGTGATGTTGTTGCGTATCAGGTAGGCAATCTGCTTGAGTTGTTCGTCACCGGCAAAATGGCCGCTGGTGTCATTGACGACCTTGAAATTGTCCAGGTCAACATAGCAGACCGTGGACTTGCCCTGATGTATTTTCATCTGGTTGATCAGGGCAGAAGTCTGTTCCTCGAATGCAACTCGGTTAGGCAGTCCCGTCAGTGAATCATGATTGGCGCGATAGACCAGCTGACTGGACAGGAACCGATTCTCGCGCACGGCTGCAGATGTCAGCACAGGAATGACGCCGATCAGCAAAAAGATGAACATCAGCATACCGCGTTCAAAGGCGTTTTCTGCAGGTGGCAGTCCGTGACTGAGATATCCGACATAGACCGTCAGACCGATCAGCACCATCATGACGCAGACTGTGGTGAACCGGTGATCAAAACGCAGTGCCGCCCAGCCGAGCAGCATGGCCGGAAGGAAGATCAGTGATACCTGGTAGTTTGGCATCTGGTCGACCATCTGTGGCCAGAACACAACGGCAAGTGAGGTCACGAAAACCCAGGCCAGTTTTTCGCGTAAACGGAAGTAGCGTTCGGCACCCTGTGCCGGATGTCTCAGGGACAGATAAATCGAAATCACTGCTGGGGTGAAGACCACCACGCCAAACAGGTCGCCCTGCGCCCACACGAAGAAGAAATCAAACCAGCCCATGGTCAGTGGTGCAGTGCCGAGTTCGAGTGTCTGACCACTGATAAGATAACCGGCGGTTCCCAGAGCGGCTGACACCACAGCCAGCAGAACTCCGCCCATATACAGGGAAAGCGTGCTTCTGAATCGCAGGGATGATGGGTTGTGTGACCAGTGGTGACGGATCAGGTAAACCCCTGACACGGGTCCGACAATATTGGCTATGATGGAGAACAGGAGAAAAATGGGCTCGCGAGGTGTTATCAGTTCACTGAAGAGCAAGCCCAGCAGTATCGCTGGCCATGCCCTGATTCCACCCAGAATCAGGCCAGCATAGGCAATGCCTGCAGGTGGCCACACCGGTGTGATCAGGTGACCACCGGAACGAACAGACAAATCTGCCAGATAGGCAGAAGCGGCGAAGATCAGAGCAAATCCGATTCCGAAGGCCAATTGCTGTTTGTTCAGATTAAAGACTTTAATCTTGAATAATACCCCCACATCTTTTGTATTTAGGCTATCTTTGATGAAGTCACAGCGATGTTCAAGTTATTCTGCAAAGAATGCATGGAACCTCGTACCATCAAACTCGTCATAAATCCAATTTGGCAGCATGAATACGGAGACAATTGTGCAGGAATTACACTACGTGAATGGCAATCGCATGACTGGATCAGTCGAGAGCGGGTTCGACAGCATTCTCTTCGGCCTGGGTTGTTTCTGGGGTGCAGAGCGGAAATTCTGGGAGATGGATGGTGTGCACACTACTCAGGTCGGTTATGCAGGCGGACATTCAGAATGTCCAAGTTATGAGCAGGTCTGTACAGGTTTGACAGGGCATGCAGAAGTGGTTCGTGTGGTCCATGACCCACAGCAGGTATCGCTTGAGGAATTGCTGGCTGTGTTCTGGGAATCTCATGACCCAACCCAGCTTGACCGCCAGGGGAACGATATCGGCAGTCAGTATCGCAGCTGCATCATCTGCCGGTCAGATGAGGACATGGTTACGGCAGAGAGATCCAGGCAGCAGTACCAGAATGCACTGACCGCTGCCGGCAGGGGACAAATCGTGACTGAAATTCTTCCTGATCAGGCATTTTATCCCGCTGAGGATTATCACCAGCAGTACCTGGCAAAGAATCCCGATGGCTATTGCGGAATAGGCGGTACCGGTGTGTGCTATCTCTGAACGGCAGAGACACGGGTCAGCGGCGAATGCTTGCCTTCACTCGGGTCATACCCGCGCTCCCGTTCGATTCGCGCCAGCTGCACCCTGACCTGATCTAGTTTGGCTTCGATTCTTGATCGCTGATAATAACTCAGATCATTGTCCTTGAGCAGTTCCTCGAGCTGTTTGGATGCATCGTAGACCTGTCCCATCAGCAGGGTGTATTGTGCAAAGGCCTCGCCGGCCCGAGTAGACATCCCCGATGCTTCGGCAGCACGTGAGTAGAGCAGAAACAATGAGGGTTGAGAGCTGTAACGGCTTATCAGGGGCCGTAACAGGGCTTCAGCACGTCGCCCGGTCTCTTCATCGGCATCCTGCAACAGCGTACTGGCGTAACTGCTGCTGATGACAAGATGCTCGGGATGCATTGAAATCATTGCTTCAAACAGATCGGCAGATCGCTGATATTCGCCGGCGCGGTGATCGAGTTCCGCTTCGAGGATTTTCAGCGGAATGGTCGATCGGACAGGTTCAGGAATCTGATTCAGGGATGCATATGCCTGAATGGTTTCGCCCAGCTTGAGGTGAGCCAGCGCCTTGCCATACATGTCAAACGGTGTCTGTGTACCCTGAGACACACGGCCCTCGTAATAGGCCAGGACAGACTCCTCGGATTGTGCCGTCATTACGCGCAGCCGTTCCTTGATGATGTGAAAGTAATCCTTGTCCCTGGTGGCATGGTCAGAGATGACCTGGTTTCCTGCGCGTTGCTTGGCTTCAGCAATACGTTTGGTTTCTACCGGATGTGTGCGAAGAAACTCCGGAATCCCGTTACCGTAATTTCTGGAAATACGACCCATCTTTTCGAAAAATGTTGCCATGCCTTCAGGCGAATATCCGGCATTGGCCAGAACCCGGATGCCGACACGGTCCGCTTCCTGTTCATTCGACCGAGTGAAGTTGATCCTGGCCTGCTGCGCGATGCCCTGTGAGCCAAGTACAGCAGCCTGTATGGCATCGCCGCCAGCACCCGCCAGTGCAACCCCGAGCATTGCCAGCAACAGTGGCAGTTCGAGCCGCTTGGATGACTCAATCGCCCTGACCAGATGACGCTGAGTCACGTGAGCTATTTCATGGGCGACCACACCGGCCAGCTCGGATTCATCATCGGCCAGCAGGATCAGTGCGCTGTGAACGGCAATCACACCGCCTGGTGCGGCAAAGGCATTGACCGAATTGGCATCCAGTACAAAAAAGTGAAAATCGGAAGAGGGCTTGTCACTGTAGGCGACCAGACTGAAGCCCATGTCCTTCATATAGCCGTCTATCATAGGGTCATCGACGACTTCGGCCAATCGATGCAATTCCCGAATCAGCAACTCAGCATAGTCACGTTCGTCCTGCATTGAGACGATGGCATCGGCAGATGAACCCAGATCGGGTAACTGGATCTCACGTGCCGCTGAATGTCCCGACAACAGGAGTGCGCAGCAGATTGTGGTCGTGATCAGGAGCTGGTGGATGAACTTCGGCATTCGGACGAACCGTGTGGCACTGTGTCATTGTGTTTGACCAGTGTATCACGCACCGGTTCAACGTGTTGCGCTGAAACCGGCATTGTTCAGTCGACAATCATCTGAAGCCGGGAAGGTTGTCACGTGGCCGGTAACGTCGCCTTGAACAGCAGGAAGAATCCGATGGCCAGCAGTGCTCCAGCCGGTATGGTCACGATCCACGAGACAAAGATATTGCGCACCACCGTCAGGTTGATAGCCGATATGCCACGTGCGAATCCGACACCCAGAACGGCGCCCACCAGTGTGTGTGTGGTGGATATCGGCAGACCGTAGGTCGAGGCCACGACAATGGTTGTCGAGGCCGACAGTTCTGCCGCGAAGCCGCGACTGGGGGTGAGGTGAGTGATCTTGGTGCCGATGGTCTTCATGACACGCCAGCCATAGGTGATCAGTCCCAGCACAATACCACCACCGCCGATAAACAGGATCCAGATGGGCAGAGATGATGTCTGTGCAACGATTCCGGTCTTGGCGACACTGACGACAGCCGCCAGAGGACCGATGGCGTTGGCGACATCATTCGAGCCATGGGCAAAGGCCATGGCACAGGCCGTACAGATCATCAGCACAGCGAAGGCTTTCTCGACCGACTGGTATCTGAAGTCCTTGTCAGCCTTCGGGTCAACCTGAATTCGGTTGACAAAGAACTTGCCGATGAGGGCAATCACTACCCCGATCAGTGCTGCCAGCAGCATGCTCTGTTGCTGGGTTATTTCCAGACCGATGTGTTTCAGGCCCTTCCACAGCGTGACCAGCGAAATCATGAAACCGGTAAGGAAGATGTAGACCGGAATGAGCTTCTTGGCTTTCTGCAACGGGTCAGGCTGATCCAGGATCAGTGTCTGCACGGTCCTGAAAATGAGAAAGGCGATGATTCCTGCAAGCAGGGGAGAGGTCACCCAGCTCATGACGATCGAACCTACCTTGCCCCATGCCACCGCATCAAATCCGATACCCACGACGGCAAAACCGATCACGGCACCGACGATCGAATGAGTGGTGGAGACCGGCCACCCAAAGGTTGATGCGATCAGCAGCCAGGTGGCGGCGGCAAGCAATGCTGCCAGCATGCCGTAGACCAGAATTTCAGGTGTGCCGGCCAGCATGGACGGGTCGATAATACCCTTGCGTATGGTTGAGGTGACTTCACCACCGGCCAGAACGGCACCTGCGAGTTCGAAAATTGCTGCGATAATAATCGCCTGTTTCAGCGTGATCGCACGTGAACCCACAGAAGTGCCCATGGCATTTGCCACATCATTGGCACCGATGCCCCAGGCCATGAACAGGCCGAAAGCGACCGCCAGGCCTATGAATAAGAGTTCAAATTCCATGATTTCCCCGTGTGATCAAATTCAGTTTGAGACCATCAGTTCGAGACGCCGACCCGTGCGTTCGGCCATGTCACCCACCTCGCCAATCAAACCGATCACCTGATACAGGAACATGATGTCGATGGGCGGATAGTCCTGCTCGATCTGGTAAAGTTCGTTACGAAGCTGTTGCTGCAACGCATCCGATTCTGTCTCGATGGTATCTATCTTGTGAATCATGTCGCTGACCAGTTCGACTTCCGCACCCCTGAAGCTGGTCTCGTACAGTTCGTCCAGTTCGTTGATGCTCTTCTTGGCCTGTTTGACAGCCTTGACCGATTTTCTGACATACTCGATGAATAGCGCATTCAATGGAGCCGGTATCTTCATGCGCCTGCCAACCACCAGACCCGAGATGTCTCTTGCCCGATTGGCAATCTTGTCCTGAACAAGTATCAATTCCAGCAGATCCTGACGTGCGACCGGCATGAACAGGCTGCGTGTCAGGCTTGTTCTGATGCTGCTTTTCAACTCATCCGCCTGATCTTCCATATTGACGATCATTTCCCTGATTTCATGAACGCGCGTGTCGTCTTCTGCAACGACTGCCTCGAACAGGTCGATCAGGCACTTGGCGCAATCATGGCAGATCTGGATGTGGTCCTGCAGTGGTGCAACAGGTGACTTGCCGAAGATGTTCGATATGAAATCTTTCATTTGCATGGCATCACGGGATTGATCAGCGGTATAGTTTACGTTTGTCAGCCGAGAAGTGCCAACAATGTCTTTCAGTCAGTGTCTCAAATTTGCCTGGAGCGATGATCAGTGAACGATACTGGATCGCAACAGGTGTCGATTGAAATCGGTGCACACCCTGATAACAAAGCAAGACATCACACGGGTGTGGGTCTGGTTACAGCATTGCTCGAATCGGGAAGCACACATGTCAGCGTCTTTTTTTATTCGGATGCCGTTGAACTGCTGTACCAGCATGACAGCGAACTGTTGCGGAGCTGGGAACGACTGCTGACAAGCGGGGGTCTGAGTCTGAGTATCTGTCAGACTGCACTTGAACGGCGCGGGCTGCATGAGAAAGATCAGTCTGCTGTTCTGTCTTCAGCGGAGGTGTCGTCGATGGTGATGTGGATGAACACGGTTCTGGATTCTGACAGGCATCTGGTGTTGTGAGAGTTCTGTCATGACTGACCGCCTGCTGTACAAGATCTCTGCTGCTCCGGCCACTGAGGTGGCTGTGACCGAGGCCATAGAGCGCGTCGTTGTTCCTCTGGTTCTCGATTTGCCCGTGGATGTACTGTTCATCGGTCGGGGAATCGACTGGCTCAGCCGCAAGAGCACTGACAACGATATTGCCAGGCTGGCTGAGTCCAAGCTGGGCCTGTTGCCGTTGTATGGTCTTGGTCGTGCCATGGCACTCATTGATCAGTCTGTCAGCCCGAACCTTGCCGGGTTTGCTCTGTTCCCTGTGACAGTGATTTCGCCAGACGAGCTGGAATCCATGCTGCAATCATATCGGTGGGTGCGCTGATGAATACGCTGCACCTGATCTTCATCGATGAGCTTGCTGATCAGCAGTCATTACTGTCATCACTGCTGCAGGCAGGCAGCAGCGGTGATTGCATCGTACTGATCACGGCCACAGCTTCCAGTGTTCGTCAGGCCCTGGCTGCCGTACCGTCGCTGCCTGAATCGGCGTTGATCCATTCGCTGGCCATTCCAGCTGCTGAGAGCCGTTACAGTGAACAGCAAATGACGGATTCGTTGCAGAATCAGGAAATGGGAGAAATCAGCCTGATCGAGTTTCGGGAATTGAACCAGCTGATGGCAGAATACCGGCGATGTGTTTCATGGCCCTGAACGGTGCAGAAAGCGTGAACAGGAACGACATGACGCAGTACCGGGGTATCGATACTCCGCGCTGGAAGGGATTGAATGATGACTGACGCCATCGCGACAGATGCCAATGGATACCTGCTCGATTTCGAGAGTTGGGACAGAACGGTAGCCGAAGTTTTTGCTGCCGATGACGGGCTAGAGCTCACTGAGCGACACTGGCAGGTGATCGATTATCTCAGAGTATTCTTCAGGCAGTATCAGACTGCCCCCGGAATGCGGATGCTGCTGAAGGCGCTTGCCGTGGAGCTGGGTGAAGAATTTTCCACCTCACGTGTGATGTACCAGCTTTTTCCTCTGGGGCCAGCCAAACAGGCCTGCCGATATGCAGGCTTGCCAAAACCGGTCAGTTGCATTTGAACCCCGTGCCCCCAGATCAATAGCAGGTTCAGATCGAGAGAAACACATGCCAACCATTCTGATGTACGCAACGCGAAGTTGCCCTTTCTGTGTTTCAGCACGAAGGCTGCTGGCTGATCGTGGTCTGGAATACACCGAGATTCTGGTCGATGTGGACCCTGACAAACGTCTGGAGATGATGCAACGCTCAAACAGGCGTACCGTTCCGCAGATCTTTATCGGTGAACATCATGTGGGAGGCTTCGATGACCTGTCTGCCAGCCATCACTCTGGTGAGCTGGACAAATTGCTTGAGCAGGTCTGAATATGCTGCTGTGATCAGCAACGTCTACCAGCCGGTATCAAGCCTGATCAATTGTGCCTGCTGTCCTGATTCATCGATGCCCACCATTCTGTCCAGTCCAACTTCGGTGAATGTGGCCAGTGGGACGTGAAAGGATTCGTTCAGCACGCACAGGCTGGCTGGTGTCGTGCTGCGCTGCCGGTTGATGGTGCAGTCCATCGAGTAGCCCAGATTCCTGTCTCTGAGTGTGATGGTGTTTCGTTCAGCACCACTCTGCCTGAAGTCAAGCACCGTGGACTCAACCTTCCGCTCCTCATCCTGAACCACCAGTAACCAGCGTCCCTGGGTGAATCGGTTCATGCTGTCATAACCGAATGCGAACCTGACCAGTGACAATGGTTTGAGCAGAATTTCACTGCCGGGTTTGTCTGTCAGCGGTTGCGAGATCCAGGCGGTTGCCGTGGCCGGGCCGTGAAATACGATGCTAAGCCGAGTCCTGTCAAATACGGGTGTGGCTTCGGTGTAATCCTCGAACAGGCCGGGGCCACCTTCCAGCGAACTCAGTTCAGCACGGAAAATACCCTGTTCAACCTGGCCGGTGGCAAGTAACCAGAGGGGAGATCCGTCATTGTCATACCAGTTTATGATGGTCACAAGCTGGTCATGCTGTCGTTCGATCGAAAACCCGATGCCGGGTCCTGAGGTGTCATATTCGCCGCCGCGCTGAGGCCACCAGATCCCACTTTCCGGCAACACCTGTGCTCGTGCCGATTTGCGTTCTGTGGGCATAAGAGCATCAAATGCGATCAGTTTGGCAAACGATTGATTGTCACCCTGTTGCAGAAACTGGACGGTCATTGTCTCATCTGTTGCCTGCGATTTCAGTGCAGGTGTCGTCATGCCGCTGACTGCCAGGGCCACTGAAAAGCCGCTGATGGTGTCATCACAATCATCTGCCCTGGAGGCATTGGTGATGGTGATCACGCCAGAGATCAGTTCAGCACGAGCCGACTCTGTCGTCGGGACACAACTGTCTGGCCAGTCACCAGTGACTCGAACAAGGCCGCCCCGCTCAAGACTGAATTCGATGGGTGCATATTCAACCGCATTCGCTGTCATCAGCAACGACGTAATCAGGCACAGCAATGGGGTCAGAATCAGTTTCATTGGTCTATTGTACGAAAATTTTCTTAGAATGATACCGTGTCCATCGGCACTGATCAGATCAGCTCGTCCAGAGCAGAGCTGAGTGTATCGACGACTGTCGCTTGCTGATCTGTGCTGAGAGAGGTGAAAAAGGGCAGGGTAATGGTGGCGGCACAGATCCGTTCACACACAGGATAGTCTCCTGGATTGAAACCAGCATGACGCGTCAGTGCCGGTTGCAGGTGCAGTGGTGCAAAGTACCGGCTGCACTGGATTCCCTGCTGGCTCATGGCGTCAAGAATCCTGTCCCTGATCAGCATGATCGACTCCGGAAGGCCTGGCAGGTCATGCAGCTCGACGTTGAAGCAGAACAGACTTGTCTGGCAGTTTTCCTGCATGATGGCATCATGACAGGGGACATGGAGGCGTGCTTCGTTCTTGAGCAGCCGGCAATAATGCCGTGCAACCTGCAGTCGCTTTTCAATGATCTCTGGCAGTCGCTTCAACTGAGCGAGTCCGACAGCAGCGTGCAGTTCACTGAGCCTGAAATTATGACCGATCAGCCGCTGGTCAAGCCAGCTGCCATCCATCGTCCTGCCGTGATTTCGCAACAGTCTGAGTTTCCCGGCCAGTGATTCGTCATCCGTGATGCAGATGCCGCCTTCAGCCGCCGTGATCTGCTTGTTGGGATACAGTCCGAAACAGCCGGCGACGCCGAAGGTACCGGCATGACGACCATCGATTCGCGTACCCAGTGCTTCACAACTGTCCTCGATCAGATGCAGTCTGTTCTCGATACAGCAGTTGAGGATGTTTTCTATCCCGATCGGCATGCCAAAGGGATAGACAGCCATGACGGCTCGGGTTTTCGGGCTGCGTGCCGCCGCGATCGTCTCTGCGGTGACAGCTCGAGTCTGCTCATCGATGTCCACCATGACCGGCGTTGCACCCGCTGCAATGATTGAATTGACGGTAGCCGGTACAGAGTAGGGTGTTGTGATGACCTCGTCTCCAGGTCCAATCCCCAGCGCCTGCAGTGTGCAATGCAGGGTGGCAGTGCCCGAACTCATGGCAACTGCATGGGTACTGCCTGTGTAGGTCGCGAAGCGCTGTTCAAGCTGTTCAATGAAACGACCACGACTGAGGATGCCCGATTCCAGTACCTTGATGACGGCACTGATCTCTTCCTGCCCGATATCGGGTTTTGCAAGCGGTATGTTCACGACTCAAGTGAATGCTTGAACAGCAGCGATTCACCCAGCGGGCAACTGGCCAGGCCTTCGGCGATCAGTTCACCGGCATTTCCCTGGCCATACGGATTCACCAGCTCGGCGAGGCCTTCACGGAAACTGGTCGACAGGGCGGTCTCGATCGCCGAGTTGATCTGGTCGTGATTCATGTCGACAGAGATGATGTTATCGGCACACAGTCGACCGTGCTGTCGCTCGCCAATGTTCACGGCAGGCAATCTGAAGGATGCGGATTCCATGATGGCTGAGGAGGAATTACCGATGATGGCATCTGCGTGACTGAGCAGCCCGAAATAATCACTCAGTGGCAGATTGACGAACAGTTTCGCCAGCTCTTGCTGCTGGCAGTATTGTTTGGCCCGGGCCATGATTCTGTGTGAACCGGTATCTGCGTTGGGAAAACAGAACACTTGTGTGCCGCCTGTTTTCTCAAGAGACTGAAACAGCGCCTCGATGCCTTCCGTTGTGTCCGCCCTCATCGTGACCGGGTGGTGGGCGATGACGAGCAGTGGATCTGCTGAAGCAATCTCGAGTCTGCCGAGTAGCTCATCGCGTGTCGGCGGCTGCCAGTGTTGCAGCTGATCCAGTGAGGGCGCACCCGATACCGTGATACGCCATGAATGCTCGCCCATCGTGCTGACGCGTTCTGCCGCCTGCGTGTGCGGCACGAAATGCAGGTGTGACAGCTTGGTCAGTGCATTGCGTATGGCATCGTCTATCGCACCCGCCGAGATTTCGCCGCCTTCGATATGGGCAATGGGAATCCTCAGGGCAACGGCGACGCTGGCAGCAGCCATCATCTCGTATCGGTCAGCAATCACAAGCAGTATGTCGGGGCGCAGCCGATCGAGCGAGTCTGCCAGCGACAAAGTCGCCAGGCCGATGGTCTTTGCCATCCCCACATCGGTATCCGAACTGAGCAGGCATTCGATCCTCTCCCGGATCTCGAATCCGTCGCTTTGTATCTCCGATACGGTGAGCCCGTATTCGGGTGACAGATGCGGGCCATAGGCGATGAGCTGGAGATTCAGCGCTGAATGCGCATCAATGGCCTTGAGTACCCAGTACAGATGACTGTAGTCAGCCCTGGATGTGGTGACAACGGCGATGTTCCGCTTCATCAGTGCTATCCTGGGGTCAGTTCTCGCACTGCTCGTCGACAATGCAGGCGATGGTACCGACTGCCAGTGGATGATACCCGGATCTGGCCTCCTCGAAGGTGGCAATGGCGATGGGTTTGCCCCAGTCAGTCAGCATCAGGTTCTCATACAGCGGTACAATCAGTTTGCGTCGTCCGATGCTTTTCATGTAGTCCTGCATGCGTTGCATCGCCGGTTCATAGCGGTGTGCTATTGCCAGCAGCAGCCAGCTGTGGACAATCTCGTTATTGCCATGTGATGTGAGTCTGAATGCCTCATCAAGCTTGATCATGCGACTGCTGTCCATGTCCTCGGGCAGGTTATTGAGAAAATACAGCCATTCGTGCACCGTCCAGTCAGAAGTGCCCAGATCGGCTTCGCTGATGGTGCCTGCAAGCCAGCCTGTTCGCTTGCTGTCGATAGTGGTAAATACATCTGATTCAGGAACAATCAGCGTATCGGGCAATCCGGGCTGATTGATCCAGGCGTTGATCTGATCAGCACTGACCTTGTCGTGATGAGGTTTGAGCAGATGTTCATTCAGGTCATCAAGAAACTGGGCGGTGGTCAGGCTCCTGAAGGCAAATCGGTCGAAATAATCCTTCAGGTAGACATCAAATGCCTCTCGTCCGACCGCATGTTCCAGAAACACCAGGAACAATCGTCCCTTCTCGTAGGGTACGTTGGAAAAGGCGTCATCGGGGTCGCGGCCATCAAGATCGAGCAGCAGATGAGCATCTGCCGGGTCGAGATCAGGCAATTCGGACAGCAGACTCTGATAACCCAGCACATCTTCCATTTTGCGCCGCTCCTCGCCAAACACCTCAGCCATGATTCGGGATTCCAGATAGACGGTGAAGCCTTCATTGAGCCACAGGTCATTCCAGGTGGCATTGGTGACCAGATTGCCGGACCACGAATGCGCCAGTTCGTGTGCAATCAGTGCGACCAGGGATTTGTCTCCGGCGATGACGGTGGGTGTGATGAATGACAATCGTGGATTTTCCATGCCGCCAAACGGGAAGCTTGGTGGCAGGATCAGCAGGTCGTAGCGGCCCCAGCGATATTCTCCGAACAGTTTCTCCGAGCTCACCATCATGGCTTCGGTATCGATGAATTCATCACGGGCTGCGACGACAACGGAAGGTTCGGCATAGACGCCGGCCCTTTCTGAGATCGGCAGAAAATCCAGCTCGCCCACCGCCAGTGCCATCAGATAGGATGGGATCGCCTGTGGCATCGAAAAACTGTATTGCTCGAGATCAACGGCATTGGGGTCGTTGTGAGCACTCATGACTGCCCGCAGACCAGCTGGAACAGTGATGGTGGCATCATAGGTGAAACGGACAGCCGGTGTATCCTGCAGCGGTATCCAGCTGCGTGCATGGATTGCCTGAGACTGGGTAAACAGGAAGGGGTGGTTCCTGCCCGCAGTCTGTTGCGCTGTCAGCCATTGCAGCCCACTCGCCTGAGGCTGAGAACGGTAAGTAATGCTGACAACGGAGGTGTCTTCATCAATGCTGACCCTGAGCGGCTGGCCGAGGTTTTCGTCAGCATCACCGAGTGACCAGTCCAGCGTGTGACCGGCCGATGTGACCGATTCGATGATCAGATCACGTGTATCGAGAACCAGTGTATTGGTTGGATTGATCTGTTTCAGAGTCAGCTCTGCGGTGCCCTGCAATTCTCGTTTTTCGAAATCGACGTTGAGTGACAGGCTCAGATGCTCAGTGACGACATCATCGGGCGTGCTGAATGAATGTTCATCGCTGACACCAGTGGATTCAGGTTGATCGGTATCGGATAGTTGTTGCGCCGTGACCACTGTGCTGGTCTGGGATTCCGACACATCCTGGTCGCCCTGGCATGCTGCCAGCAGCAATACCAGGATCGATAGTAACAGTCTCATTGTTTGGTTTTCTCCTTCTCGCCAAGCTGGCGGTAGTATTCGATCCAGGTCACGACCAGACCCCAGGTCAGACCAACCACCACGCAGGCATCCAGTATGCCGCGCATGGGCTGGCTGATCTGGTGGAACATGATCACCAGCGCGACGATCATGATGGTCAGAATCCAGCTGCTGACAACCCGGCGCCGTGGTGCAGCGAAAAAGCACATGGCATAGAACGGTGCCAGTAGTTGCCAGCTCAGCGGTGACCGGTTCGACAGCGACAGTGTTCGCTGCACGAAACGGGGGCTGAATTGCTGCTGAAATCCACGAATTCCTTCGGTGTAGATCATGAAGGGCAGGCCGGTTGCCAGAACAAGCCAGTGTTGCCATTCGATCGGGTATTGCAATGCAGACAGACTGACTGGCACCCATCCGGTAAAGGCCGTACAACAGTATCAGGCTGAATCCAACCAGTGACCAGGCTCTGGTCATGAGCAAAATGACACTGTTATCATCAGTGGAGTTCATGGTTTCCATGTGATTGCGGGACAGGTGAGTCGGCTTTGACGGACTGTGCCGTGTTGATTAAAACTGGTGGTGTATTGTTCGACAATCTTTGTTCAAGTACAAGAGGCTTTGAGCGAATCCTGCTGCACGACCCGGATACGCTGGATCAGTCAGACATGAATGCTGCCGAATCAGCTGCGATTGTTGCCTATTGCCCGGATTTTCTGTCGCCATCACGACAGCAGTCAATCATGACAGAATTGCTGGATCTTGACAGCTGGCAGCAGGAAGAGCTGATGATGTACGGTCGCCCGGTGCGGGTACCCAGACGCGTCAGTTATCATGGCGATGCAGGTGCTGCCTACAACTACAGCGGTCTGAACCATCAGCCAAACCCCTGGAGCAGACTGGCTCACAGACTCTGCCATGACATCAATGAACTGACCGGACTGCAATTCAACAGTGTCCTCATCAATCATTACCGCAATGGTGAGGATTACATGGGCTGGCACAGTGACAGTGAGAGGGAACTCGGCCCCGAGCCTGTCATCGCTTCAGTCAGTCTGGGCTGTGAGCGCCGCTTCAGGTTTCGCAGCAAGGCCAATCGACGGCATGTGCTGGACATGTGGCTTGATCCTGGCAGCCTGCTGCTGATGTCCCCCGCGGTACAGAAGAACTGGCAACACATGCTTCCTCGGGCCCGGGGCCTGAAAACCGAGCGTATCAACATGACTTTTCGGCATGTCGTAACTGTCTGAGATTGTGTAGAATCAAGTCATATCGGGGACTGTCAAAGGGAGACTGAATGTCCGACTTTCTCAAGAAATTCATTGGTTTTGATGCTGCTGGTCTTTTCCATCGGCTATGTCGCAATGCAGACGTTGTAGGTGGCAGGCATGACAACAAATCCAGCAGAACAAAACCCTCACGAAGGTTCAGTCGGACCAAAGGCACTGATGCTGTTCATCCTGCCCTTGCCGCTGGTGGCCGTCCTGTTATCGGCACTGGTCGATGCACAGATCATGCGCTTGCTCAGCAGTGCTGCAGTACTCGCCCTCTATTTCACGGCAGCCATTCTGATGCGCAAGGGTATGCTCGATGAGGCGGAATATCTGGCCAGGCGATTTGCTGCCAGGCCGCCACCCACCGTTGAAGACTCTGGCGTCAGTGATGGCGACTCTGGCCACGTTCCTGACCTGTCTGTTTCTGGCCGATCGCAGCCTGCTCGATGCCAGCGGCTTTTCATTCGGGACTCTGATTGGCTGCTTCCTCTTTTATGGCATGGATCCTCGCAAGTCACAGACATCAGCTGCCGGACTGGATCTGGATTCTGCACGCGTTCTGGCAGATGCCGAACAGAAGATTCTGGCGATTGATCATGCCAACCGCTCTATCATCAATGAAGAGCTGTCTGGCCAGTTGTCACGCATCACAGCCAGGGCCAGGAATATCCTCGATCAACTCAATGAAGTACCTGCCAATATATCGGCGTCGAGGAAATTCCTGACCTCCTATCTCGATGGCGCACGTGATGTGGCACAGGGCTATGCCCAGACACACAGCAAGACATCGGATGAAGCCATGAGCGACAAGTTTCGCCAGGTACTGACAACGATCGAGAATGTGTTTGCAGAGCAGCATCAGCGCCTGCTGGAAGAGGATGTGATGGATCTGGATGTCCAGATCGAAGTGCTGCAGACACAGCTGGACCAGGAAGGTATCCGTTGAGCCCGTCTGACGAGAAGGACGAACCGGCACCCGGTCAATCCGCTGATGCCACTGCCGACAGTTCCGATTCGCAGCGCATTGCACGAATCGGCAGCCTGCTTGAACCGCTTACTGATGATGCCATCAGGTTCTTTGCCGCCAGGACTCAGCATGAACTGACACGCCTGACCCGGCGAATCAGCAGTCAGGTGGCCGACAGCAGTATCGCTGGTGCCGGCGACTCACTGCAGCGTATCATCGATTCGATCAGGGGGTTTGATATCGAGGCGCTTGATCCGAACCGGAAGGCAGGCTGGTTTGCCAGACTCTTCGGTCGTGGCAACTCACTTCGCAAGTTCATCACCGCCTATCGTCACACTGGTCATGAAATTGATGTGATCAGTCGTGATCTCGACAGGGAACAGACGGCCCTGCTGACCGATATCGTCCTGATGAAAAAGCTGTACGAAAAAGTCCGTCTGGCAACGCAGGAACTGAGTGTGCACAAACAGGTCGCGGATGACACACTGGCCTCCATCGGCGATCATCCACTGGCCTATCAGATGACGCAGCGTATTCAGGATCTGAGTGTGAGTCTACAGATCTCACAACAGGCAATTCCCACGATCGAGCTGCTGAAAATGAACAGTGAGGACCTGCTGTCGCGCATCAATATGGTGCTCGACAACACCATACCCGTGTGGCAGCAGAACATGCTGCAAACCATATCGATCTGGCGTCAGAAGCGCGTCAGTGATTCGACTTCAGAATTACATCAGGTCAGCTCGAAAATGGAAGATTCGGTCGAACGACTCGAGAGAAATGCATCAGCCGTCCGAAAGGAGATGAGCCGTGGTGTCTACGATCTGGATACTGTCAAACGAGCCAATGACGAGCTGGTTCTGGCCATCACCGAGGGACGTGAACTGGTTGAATCCGTGACTCAGGTGGGGCAGCAACTGGATGCCCGTGTTCAGGAGATTTGATTGATTTCCAGTCACTTGAAGCAAATTTCATGCTCTTTCCATCGCAGATCCTGACATTCATGGTTCTGATGCTACAATGAAAAACAGAGTGTCTATCCAGGTGGAATGAAAACTATGCAGTCAGTGAATCAGTTGCTTGATCAGAAAGGGCACGAGCTGTTTGCCGTGCGTTCCGATGATGTTGTCTTCGATGCCATCAAGATGATGGCCGATCAGCGCGTCGGTGCACTGCTGGTCATGGAGGAAGGTCAATTGAAGGGGGTTGTATCGGAACGGGATTATGCACGCAAGGTGATACTCAATGGCAAGTCATCCCGCTCGACCCACGTCGGTGAGATCATGACCAGTGAGGTCATCACCGTATCACCACATCAATCGGTGGATGACTGTCTGAAGATCATGACCGGATACAAGATCCGGCACCTGCCCGTGGTTGAAGACAATGACGTGGTGGGGGTGCTGTCCATCGGTGATCTGGTCAAGTCGAAGCTGGAAGATCAGCAACGTCAGATCGAAAGCCTGGAGCAGTATATCGCCGGCTGATGGCAGCTCAGTTGCTTAAGCTGTCAGAGCAACATAACCAGTACACCCAGGAAAGTCAGCACAATTGCGATGATTTTCTGTCGGGTGAGTTTTTCCTTCAGAAACCACCTGGCCAGCAACAGTATGAAGATGCTGGCCGTCTCGTTGAGCACAGCAGCAATCGACGCCAGGGTATATTTGTAGCCCGCTAGCCAGAACATCACACCCAGATAGGTGCCAATAAAGCTGCTCAGCAGTATTGACCACCAGTGATGGGGTTGCCTGTACTCATGCAGCAACGCTCTTGTCCTGCCTGTCAGCAGCACCATCAGCATCAGAGTCAGCACACCACTGATGAAACGAAACTCGACCACAACCAGAAAGGCCTCACGTTCCAGAATCGACTTGATGATCAGAACACCCACCGCCATCAGGAAAACCGACAGGGTTCCGATCAGCATGCCTCGCACAAGAACCGGCCGAGGCAGTGATTCGCGTATCTGACGGTCCATTGAAATCAACGCGATACCCGTCATGACCAGGATGAAACCGATTACCTGTGATGATGTCAGACGTTCACCCAGAAACAGTATGGAGAGGGTGATCACGCTGGGGCTGTAAATGCTGCTGATGATCCCCGTTCGGCCAGCACCAATGGTGTTCAGCGCGTGGAAATAGAGGTTGTCGGCAATGGCAATGCCCAGAGCCCCGGATAGCATGACCAGCCACAGGTCACCTGTCTCGAGCATCGGCCAGTCAAGCCCGTAAACCGCACAGACCGTCAGGGTCATGATGACAAGTGTCAGCAGGTTCTTGAACAGGTTCAGTGCAGTGGGCGACATGGTTTCGCCACTGCGTTTGAACAGTATGACGGCGAAGGCCCAGTTGATCGCACTGGCCAGTGCGAAAATCTCACCGATACCCATCAGTCAGTCAGATGATCCTGTGTCAGTGCTAGCCAATGGGCTCGGACATCAGTCGAGCACGTGCAGCCAGTTTGAGGAACTGTGTTTCGAAACCGGACTTGTCCGTGACGGCTTCATCGAGCACCAGTCGTGAGGCCTTGCGCTTGTTATCACCCATGCTGATGATATCGAAACCGTAGCGGTCGATGCTGACCATCTTGCAGCGCTCGACCCAGCTGTGGTGAACCAGGTTGTGCGCGATATTCAGCAGATCGTCCAGTCGTGCGGTATTGATTTCATGCAGGATCCAGGGGGCTTCTTCACCCAGCGGGTCGGGTGCTGCCTGACGGTATTCAGTTGGTTCAAGCCATATGGCACGATTGGTGCCGGCGATATAGCGCACGCCCGTCACATCGAGCTGAAAGAATTCGAGATCCTCGGTGTCGATGATGCCATGGGCATCGGGGTGCCGTTCCAGATATTCCTCGACAATTTCACTGGTTGTGCCTGGTTCAAGCTGTCGCGCCTCGCCCAGCAGGGTGACCCGGGCCACATCCATGACCTCATGTTCAGACAGGCTGGCGTTGATCAGCAGTGATGCCTTCGGATTTGCCTTGAGATAGCGATGATGCTCTGCACGCTTGTGCAGCAGAACGACCACATCACCCTGCGAAAGTGGCAGGTAATCGATGACAGACCCGAACGGGTAACCGCCATCGGTAGCAATGGTCGATATCACGCCGTGATAGTGGAAATGGACCAGTGTCTTGGCAATTTCTGCAATGGTCAGCTTTTCGGCCATACCCTCTGAATGACGCCCCGTTTGCTGCTTGGATAGACTATAAGGTAATTGTGTAATCACATACAAGGGTTATTCTGGCAGCACAAGCTGGCCGACACTTGAGTGCATGGCATCTGTCAGATTGAACGATCCGGCCGAGATGTCTACATTACAGTTCTTGTGATAGAATCCCGCTGACAGTAAGGGGTTGATGTGAATCGTCAACCGGAGTAATGCGTTGGTATTGTCAGATTAAAAGGGGTCATGACAAACCTGATATTCGATTAAGAACTCTGTAAAAGTGTTCAAAAACTGAAAATTCACCTCATTCTATGCTCAAAGCGCTCTATCTGCTATTGCTTGCATTCGGCCAGACTGAATGCATACAACCTGTCTCGGTTCAGGTGATTGACGCTGAGCGGGTAGATATTTCAGGCTCATTGATGGTCGCACTGGTGAACGAGAACACGGCTGACAGTTCACCACCGGCCTGTCATCAGTTTGTACAGATGAACAATGCCTGGCATCAGCTGACCGGACAGCAGAAAACCGTCTGGTATCGGTTCATCATGCCGCAGACCCAAATGGCATTGTCGGATACTGTGCTCAGATTGCCCATGCCGGGTTCACCGGATGTCTGTGTCCACTGGCCGACCAGTTCGGGCAGGCAGACTGAGTGCATGAATCAGGCCCTGATCGAAGGGAATCGTGAGCAAACCTGGTTCAGGCTGCCCGAGAACCTCGACAGATCACAGCCGATTGACTTCACCATCCGCAACTCGCAGCACCTGCCTTACGGTTTTCTGATCGAATCATACGATTCCATGCAGCGTGCGCAACGAGCCGTTCATACATCGGCAGCAGCCGGTTTCGGATTCATGGTATCGATTTCCATCCTGTTCCTGATGGCCAGCTACAGCCGTCGCAAGATGTTCCTGTACCATCTGTCAGCGTTCTGTCTGTGCAGCGCCGTTGCTCTGATCGGTATCACGCCAGGAGGCCTTGCTGCCTTCGGGTTCCAGGGCGTCTGGATCAATGCGGCCATACCGCTTGCAGCGCTGATGCTGATGCAATTGTTCTATGGCAATTTCCTTGTCAGCTACATGTATTACAAGACGGCCAGCCGAGTGAGTCTGCGCCGGTCAATGTATGTTCGTGCCGGCATACTGACCGCATTGACCGCTCTGGTATTGTACTCACCGAATCTGGCGGCACGATGGATGCCATGGATTCTGATTGCGCAGGTGGTGACGCAGACCTGGATGCTCGTGACCGAGGCGGTACGCGGCAAGAAAGTGGCCGGATTCTTCATTTCGGCATCGGCACTGATGCTGATGGGCATATTCATCTGGGCCGTCAGTGCCCTCATCGGTTCGACTGAACATTCTGTACTCGGCATGATCATCATACTCTCGGGGTGGATCTTGCTGATACTCAGTCTGGTATTCGAGTTCGGCGAACAGGTGAGATCACTGAGCAAGCAGCGAGCAAGCTATTCACGTGCGCTTGTGGCCGAACATGGATTGTCGGTGCTACGCTCCAGCTACTGTCAGATTACCGGTCTTCCACTGCGGCACAAGCTCGCCGAGCTTTTCCAGAACCTGGTCGACGGCTGCGATTCAGATCAGCATCGTGTCGGCATCTATCTGATTCAGATCGACAGGCTGATCGAGATCAGGCGACGATATGGACGCCAGATCCAGTTACAGGTCATGGCCGAACTGTCATCTCGATTCAGGCATGGACTGGAAGGCAAGCAGATTACCGGTCGGGTCGAGAATCTGGAGTTTCTGATCGTCATACCCACGGCCAATGATCCGGATCAGTACCGGCGTCGGCTGACTGAAGCGGCCCGCAATATTGTGCTTGCGATTGAAGAACCTGTCAGCATCGACAACGAAGTGATCGAGCTGAAGGCGAGCATGGGCGTCTCCATCTGGCCAAGCCATGGCACACGGTTTGAACAGTTGCTATCCAGTTGTGACTCTGCACTGTATGAAGTGGTGAAGAGTGGCGGCGGCAAGTTCAAGATCTTCGATGACCGGATTGATGCCTGGCGCAGTGAACAATTATCGCGGGTTGATGAGCTGCAGCATGCGATTGAATCGGGTCAGCTGAATCTGTACTACCAGCCCATCGTCGATGGCAAGACCGGCGCCGTCTATGGTGCAGAAGCACTGGTGCGCTGGGATCACCCAGAAAAGGGCCTGCTGTACCCGGATGATTTTCTCAACATTGCCAAGAGCAGTGAACTGATTGTCGACATCGGCTTCTGGTCCCTGTCCGCAGTTGTGGCTGACATGAAATGGTTCGACGAACAGGAACTGGGTCCGTTTCCTGTGTCAATCAACTTCACCCCGGATCAGTTTGCACACAAGGGCCTGATCAATCAGCTCTGCTACTATCTGGAAAATACGGACATCGATCCACGCCGTCTCAGGGTGGAGATCACCGAAGACAGCCTGATCGAGAATCTGGAGAGTGCACGGCATACCATATCCCGCCTGCGCAATGCCGGCGTTGCCGTGTATATCGATGATTTTGGTGTCGGCTATTCGTCGCTCAATTACCTGAGGTCGCTGCCGATATACGGGCTCAAGATCGACCAGTCATTCGTTTCCAATATTGGCCATGCCTCACAGGATGAGGAAGTGATCAAGGCTGTGATACGTCTGGCCAAGAGCCTTGATCTGTTTCTGGTGGCCGAAGGTGTTGAAACATCTCGCCAGAAGAACTTTCTGCTGGAGCACGAAGTCAACGGCTTGCAGGGGTTTTATTATTCGCGGGCAATCGACAGACAGTCATTCGTCAATTACATCAGCCAGCATAAGTTCTCGGTTGCCACCATCCATCAGCTTGACCTTTCCGGCAGCTGATTACAGCGCTTATCGCATTTCCAGGTCAATCATGCGTCTGAGACGCTTGCCGTACGGTGGTATCAGACCGATCAGTCTCGACAGTCCAAAGCGGCTCTGTCTGTAGACGGATTTCGAGTGACTCATGGTGCGGAATCCGTCATAGCCGTGATAGGCACCCATGCCTGATGCACCCACACCGCCAAAGGGGAGTTCTTCCGCGCTGACATGGAATATCACGTCATCCAGTGTGACGCCGCCCGAGATGGTTCGATCCAGTACACGTTTCTGTTCTGACTTGTCCGGGCCGAAATAGTACAGCCCGAGCGGCCTGGCAGCGCTGTTGACAGTTTCGATGGCTTCGTCAACAGATCCATAGGTCAGCACAGGCAGCAAGGGTCCGAATATTTCCTCCTGCATCACCTTCAGGTCTTCTGCAGGATTGATCAGTATGGT
Source organism: Lysobacterales bacterium (assembly GCA_965212525.1). GTDB lineage: Bacteria > Pseudomonadota > Gammaproteobacteria > Xanthomonadales > SZUA-38 > SZUA-38. The sequence goes on along the minus strand of CBDBVC010000029.1, from coordinate 18,392 downwards.
CAGCGGCATGTCCCTGCCGGATTCGGTTGCCGATTCACCGGTCTGAATCACCTCGGTACCGTGTTCGCGTGCCTCATCGAGCAGGCTGACCAGGCGCTGATGATGACCGTCACTGACGATGGTCGAAACATCGCTTGTGTTGCTGCCGGTATACATGCGCTGATGTGCCTGAATCAGTTCTTCACACAGCGGCTTCATGTCCTTCTCGCTGACGAGAATATAATCCGGAGCCAGACACACCTGTCCGGCGTTCATCATCTTGCCGAGAATGATCTTTTCGGCCGCATCCTTCATGCGGGTCTGTTTGCCGATGATGACCGGTGACTTGCCCCCCAGTTCCAGTGTGACGGGTGTCAGGTTCTCGGCTGCAGCACGCATGACATGATGGCCAACGGCTGTACTGCCGGTGAACAGCAGATGATCGAAGGGCAGGCTGCTGAACTCGGCTGCAACTCCCGCATCACCGGTGATGACAGAAACCTCGGTCGGATCAAATTCTGCCGCGATCAGATCGGCCATGAGTGCCGAGGTTTCAGGTGTGGCTTCCGAAGGCTTGATCATGACCCGGTTACCCGCTGCCAGCGCATCTGCCAGTGGAGAAAATGTGAGATTCACCGGAAAATTCCACGGTGAGAGTATGCCAATCACGCCCTTCGGCTGATACTGGATCCAGGCACGTGCACCCAGCAGATTGAGCGGGAAACGGACGCCACGCTTCTCATCCTTCATCCAGTGTCTGACGTGCTTGCGCGCATGTCTGAGCGCATTGATGGCACTCAGGATGTCAACGAATTCACTGAGCATGACGGGGCGCTGTCCAAAATCGGCATTCATGGCCTTGCACAGTGCCTTGCTGTGGGTCTTGAGCAGGGATTCTGCCCGTTGCAGCCGGTCGATACGGTCACTGGCGCTGACAGGCAGCGATTTCAGAAATGCGGTTTGTTGCTGTTCCAGAATGGATTGCATGGTCATAGGATTGAAACGCCCGTTTGATGCCTGATCAGCATCATAGTACGAATTGTGTGGATAGAGTAGCATCAGTCGCACAAAAAAAGCCGGGCAATTGCCCGGCTTCTCATCGACTGATTGTTAATCAGTATCAGGGTGTGGCATCACCGGCAAATTTCTGGCCGTTGCTGTTGTCCCCGATGTACTTGTCAAAGAACTTGATCATTTCCGTGTACAGCTCAATACGGTTTTCTTCCTTGCGGAAACCATGACCTTCATTGTTCTTGACCATCCACTGATAGGACTTGTCGTGCTTGTCCATTTCACTCTTCAAATCCGTGGCATGCTGGATGCTCACACGCGGGTCGCGTCGACCGTGCACGATGAAGATCGGTGCCTGAATCTTGTCAACATGATTGATGGGAGAGCGCTCATCCAGGAACTCGCGTTCGGTCTTGGGGTCGCCAACCTGAGTGATCATCTGGTCACGTTGCAATTCCCAGCGCTTCGGCATGGTCTTGAACAGCAGGGCAATATCAGTCACACCGACATAGTTCACGCCACACTTGTACAGCTCCGGTGTAAAGGTCATACCGGCCATGGTGGCGTAACCGCCGTAACTGCCGCCGTAGATGCAGATGCGCTCAGGATCGGCAATGCCCTGCTCAACAGCCCAGGCAACGCCGTCGGTGATGTCGTGCTGCATGGTGTTGCCCCATTCGCGATTACCGGCACGAAGGTGCTTGAGGCCATATCCGGTTGATCCACGGAAATTCATCTGCAGTACGGCATAACCGTTCTGGGCGAAGAACTGGTGCTCTGAATTGAAGCCCCAGACATCACGCGCCCATGGGCCGCCATGCGGGTTGATGATCAGCGGCAGGTTCTTGCCGTCCGAATCCCTGGGCAGTGTCAGGTAACCGTGAATTGTCATTCCGTCACGTGAGGTGTACTTGATTGACTTCATCGGTGACATGTCGGCCGGATCAATCCACTCCATGCGCTTGGCCAGAGGCTCAAGTTTCTTTTCGTCTTTCCAGAACAGGTAGTATTCACCCGGATCGGTGTCGCTGCTGACAGTGATCACATGCAGGTTTTCTGCCTTGTCCTGGCTGGTGATGTTGACCTGCTTGCCGGGGAAGGTTGCTTCAAGAGACTTGCGCAATGCGGTGTATTCTTCGTCAACACCCACCCAGCGAGGCTTGTCTGAAACATAGGTGAAGGCCAGAACTTTCTTGTCCTTTTCAGACATCAGCATGCCACCGGCATCAACATCGGCATGATGGAACATTTCTTCGCCGAAAGTGCGTGTATCAGGGTCATACGTGTAGATGGCCGCCGTATTGTGGTCCTTGTTGGATGCGACATACATGGTCTTGTTGTCGTAATCCAGTGCGACTGGGGTGAAGCCCTTCGGATCGTCATAGCGGAAGCTGGCCAGGGTCTGGAACTCTTCATCTTCATCGGTGCGATACAGGATGTGATTCATCAGGCCGTCCTGCTTCATGCCACCGACGATGCGGCTGTCGTGATCGACCATCCAGCCGGCCACTTTACCCGGGTTTCTCAGCACCATCTTCATGCCGCCGTTCTTCAGGTTCACCTTGTAGACATCGGGTTCGCCAATCTTGCGCTTGTCATAGGAAACCAGGATGTGACGCTTGTCATCCTCGAGGATATCGAGGATTCCCGGTGATGGCATGCCAGCGGCAGACTTGCTCTCGTCCTTGCCAACCGGGTCGATCAGTGTCTTGATCTTGCCACCATCGCGGTCAACCGCATACATGGCCAGTGCTTCTCGTCCATCGGCATCGACGAAGAAAACCAGACGGTCATTACTGACCCAGGTGAAGCCGGCCACGTCCTGATCTTCCAGTGCCGTAACAAATTTTGACTTGTTGCGATCTTTCAGATCAATGATGGCGATATTGCGACGTGCAATGTCGTTCTTGACCTTGGCGGGTGCCAGTGCGGCAAGGTATTTGCCGTTGGGTGACACCGTCATCTGTGTGTATTTGGGATTCTTGAAAAAATCCTCAACGGTGTAGGTCTTGGCAAAGACTGACCCACTGAAGATCAGTGCCATTCCCAGAATGCAGACTTTTGCGACTGCTAATCTCATATTGTTCTCCAAAGCTTGGTGTAGTGGGGCACCCGCCATTATAGACAAGCTGAATGTTTTTTTCTGACCCAGAAGTCATAAAAATCATCAATTCAGAGCTATTTTCGAGAAAAATGCCAGCAGTCACAGGGTTAAAAGGCGATGTGACAGGCGTTGTCATATTCGTGATGAAACGCATTTGATGTCCCACATGATTTGTTTACAATGAACCAAGGGCCAAGGGAAAATCATTTGCTCGACACCATTAATCAGCTGAATCTCGAACAGACGCTTGTCATGTCCGGTTTGTTTCTGGTGGGGTTCGTTTACGCAGCATTTTTCAAGAATTATCGTGCTGCCCTGCTGTTTGGTCTGCTGATCTGGCTCAGCTGGGGGCTGAGTGGTGACCTGATCCTGACAAGTTTCGGCATTGCTGACAGCAGGGTATTGAGCGAGTATGCACGTCTGCTGCTTCCTCTGAACATCCTCCTGTTCAGTCTGTTGCCCAACAGCCACGCCAAATCCGTACCGACACTGTTTTTCATTCTGGTTCTGGTGGCTGAGATGGTTCTTCTCTACCTGTTGCCGCAGCAGGCCATTGAGACTCTGGCCCAGCAGTATGTCAACCTGATACATCTGCTGCCAGACGAGATCGAACTGGTCGTGCCCTCCGATTCGGTGCTTGTCCTCGGTATTGCAGCCTTTATCTTCTACATCAGGTGGCACCAGACCGATCAGGCAATGGAGTTGATGCTTTCATTGATGACCTGCCTGTTCATTGCCGGATATTACGAACAGTCGATCTATTACCTGTGCATCATTGCCGGTGCCGGTCTTATCATGGTTGCCCAGCTGTACCAGTCACATCGCATGGCGTTTGTCGATGCCCTGACAGGCCTGCACAACCGGCGTGGGCTGGATGGCGAGCTCAAGACCCTGACCAAGCAATATGCCATCGCCATGCTTGATGTCGATCATTTCAAGAAAATCAATGATCGCTACGGGCACGATTTCGGCGACCAGGTGCTGAAGATGATCGCCTCAAGAATCAAGCGGCTGAGGCTCTGCAAGTTCTACCGCTATGGCGGTGAGGAATTCTGTCTGGTGTTTCGTGGCCGTCAGTTCAACAATGCCGAGGATGCCTGCGAACAGATACGGCTCGAGATCTGCGACATGCCCATGGTGATTCGCAGCAGGTTCCGGACATCCAGCAGGCCGAAAAAGAATCAGCAGCCAAAGGAAAAGGTGGCCAGTGTCAAGGTGACCGTCAGTATCGGCCTGGTGCTGGCATTTGCAGCAGCACATGCGGATGATGTCATCAAGCTGGCTGACAAGGCACTTTACAAGGCCAAGAAATCGGGCAGGAATCGTGTTGTGGCCCGCAAGAGCTAACGTTTGAACGGTTAATGATTCTGAGCCGCGCGACAGGCCGGACCATTCGATTCAAGATACAGATTGTAACTGCGATGGTGTCTGATTGTCTGCTGCAGTTGCAACCGGTGGCCATACAATGCAGATCGATTCGCGAACTGCTGACTGATGTCCTCCCGCACCAGCCATATCCTGCCATGCATCGGATCAGTCGAATTCAGTTCTGACTCAAGGTCAGCGAACTGTACCAGTTTGATCTGGGTGTCCAGATAGAAACTCAGCCCCATCATCGGGTGCATTTCGAAAAAGAGGACTTCATCGACAGGGCCAGGGCAGATTTCCTGTAACTGACCTGCCAGCGTGGCCGGATTCTTGACCTGTTCGCTGAACCAGGGGTGTGCGCGCAAACTGCACAGGGCGACAGTCCAGATGAGAACAGCCACCAGTATCAGCCGCTTGAGTGGCCTGCTGTCCAGATACCGACTGATGATGATGGCTGCCGGAACACACAATGGCAGAAGATAGAATGGCATTCGTGAACGCGAGATGAAAAACACCACCAGCGGCAGCAGCAGCCACCAGAGCAGCAACCGCGAGTACGGATCGGACTTTCTGTTCTGCCAGCACTGCCTGACTCCGCGCACCAGTGGATACAGCCAGGGCAGGGTGCCAAGCAGTATCGTGGGAAGGTACACCTTGAAGGCGCCATACCATTCGGCAGAACGGCCCGAATGATCCGATAATGACCGTAATACGGTTTCCTGCCACAGAAAATAACTCAGCAGTTCCGGGTCCTCGATAACGACCCACAGGTACCAGCCCAGCCCGAACACGATAAAGATGGCTATGCCGGCCAGCCAGTGAAACGAGACCTGTGGCAGGGTCTTGATGCGCGAGCTGACAAAAACCGGCAGCATGAACAGCAGGGCCGGAGGCCCCTTGGTCAGGAATGCCAGCGAGAAACACAACCACATCAACAGCATGAACCGTACCGACTGACCGCTTTCATCGGTCAGTGCCCGGATAAAGCAGAACCAGCCGAGACTGACCAGCCCGGTGAGCAGCATGTCTGTGCTGATGTAGTTCGCGCCGCCGATCAGCAGCGGCATCGCACACAACACCAGTAAGGGCAGTGCGCTCTGTCTTAGCCTGAGGCGTCTGGCGATGGCAAGTGTCGCAAGTGCGGTGATGAGAAAGCCCAGTATGGCTGGCAGACGTGCAGCCATCTCGTCTGTACCGAACATCCCCATGCCTGCGGCGATGGTCCAGTAGGTCAATGGCGGTTTGGTCCAGTGTGGTACATCGGGATGACGTGCCGGATGCAGGTAGTCACCGGTCTGCAACATGACCATGGCGACGGTGGTATAGCGTGATTCATCAGGCTCCCACAGTGGTCGGCTGCCGGCGAACAGCAGCGCTACTGCCAGTACCACTGCAAGACAGGCGAAATTCATGGTTCTGCTGTTGCCGAGTTCGGTGTGCATGTCGCCTTCCGGAGAATTCTGATTATGGTCAGGCAGACATTCTGTGAATGTTGCCGTGGCCTGAGTCCCGCAAGGCTAGGGATTCTACAGGCTGTATCCATCCGCGCACAATCGAATCCTGCGATCGGCATGATTAATTCTTTCATGGCCAACCAACCTGCGATAAAATGAAGCCCCGTTACAGGCAGTTCACAGAACCGTTCACAGGACAAGACGAACGAGTTCTCAACATGGCCTGCACTCTGCTGTCACGAGCAGCATCATTACTCAGATTACTGGATGGTTTGATGGCATCACTAATATTTGTAACGGGTGGGGTTGTTTCTTCCCTGGGCAAGGGCATAGCGTCCGCATCTCTGGCGGCAATTCTGGAATCACGGGGCCTCAAGGTCACGCTGATGAAACTTGATCCCTACATCAATGTTGACCCCGGCACCATGAGTCCCTACCAGCACGGTGAGGTCTTTGTCACCGAAGATGGTGCGGAAACAGATCTTGATCTGGGCCACTACGAGCGCTTCGTGTCCACGCGCATGGGGCGGAAGAACAATTACACTACCGGCCAGATCTACGAGCAGGTCATCCAGAAGGAAAGGCGTGGTGACTATCTTGGCGGAACTGTACAGGTCATTCCGCACATCACCGATGAGATCAAGCAGCGCATACTTGAGGCCGCAGAGGGCTACGATGTGATCATGGTCGAAATCGGGGGTACGGTTGGTGATATCGAATCATTGCCTTTCCTCGAAGCGATCCGGCAGCTTGGTGTCGAATTCGGCCCGCAGCGTGCCCTGTTCATGCATCTGACGCTGGTGCCCTATATCAAGGCTGCCGGCGAGATCAAGACCAAGCCCACACAGCACAGTGTGAAGGAGCTCAGATCAATCGGTATCCAGCCTGATGTACTGATCTGTCGCAGTGAAAAGAAACTGTCGGAGACTGAGCGTCGCAAGATTGCACTGTTTACCAATGTCCAGGAACGTGCCGTCATCTCTGCTGTTGATGTACCTGACATCTATGAATTGCCATTGTGGCTGCACAATCAGGGGCTTGATGACATCGTCATTGACCAGCTTCGGCTTGATGCCAGCGATGCGGAACTTGGAGACTGGCGCAGGGTTGTTGAAGCCAACAAGCGATCCAAGCGCGAAGTCAATGTGGCCATGGTCGGCAAGTACATGGAGCATTCGGATGCCTACAAGTCCCTGACCGAAGCGCTGCACCATGGTGGTCTGCATCAGGACGTGGCCGTTAATATCAGCCGAATCGATTCTGCGCGGGTTCTGGTTGAAGGCGTATCCTGCCTGCAGGGCGCGGACGCCATACTCGTGCCCGGCGGATTTGGCGAACGCGGCTTCGAAGGCAAGGTTGCCGCAGCACAGTACGCCCGTGAGAACAATGTGCCGTATCTCGGCATCTGTCTGGGCATGCAGGTGGCTGTGGTTGATTTTGTGCGCCACGTCTGTGGGTATGCCGGTGCCAACAGTACCGAAATGGCACCGGATTGCGATCATCCGGTGATTGGTCTGATCACCGAATGGCGTGGTCCTCATGGTGAAACAGTCAGTCGTGATGAAAACTCGGACCTGGGTGGCACCATGCGGCTGGGTTCTCAGGTATGTCATCTGAAAGCCGGCTCGGCCATCGCGGCACAATATGACAGTGACAGCATATTTGAGCGTCACAGACACCGATATGAATTCAACAATTTCTATCGTGATATTGTGACCGAAAACGGCATGTCCCTGTCGGGCATGTCAGAAGACAATGAACTGGTCGAGGTGGTAGAACTGCCCGATCACCCCTGGTACATCGCCGTGCAGTTCCACCCTGAATTTACCTCGACACCTCGCAAGGGGCATCCGCTGTTCAAGGGTTTCATCAAGGCTGCACTGGCAAACAAGCAGGGTGACGACAAGGTGGTGGTGAACTCATGAAACTGTGTCATTTCCAGGCTGGCCTGGACCAGCCGTTTTTTCTCATTGCCGGACCCTGCGTGATTGAATCTCGCGAACTGGCCATCGAAACAGCCGGATTACTCAAGTCGATCACCGATGATCTGAATATCCCGTTTATCTACAAGTCATCGTTTGACAAGGCCAATCGATCATCGATCGAGAGTTTCCGTGGACCGGGACTCGAACAGGGTCTGGCCATTCTCGAATCGGTCAGGCATCAGATCGGTGTGCCGGTGCTGACCGATGTTCACGAGGATACCCCGCTTAATGAAGTGGCGGCGGTTGTCGACGTCATGCAGACCCCGGCTTTTCTGTGCAGACAGACAAATTTCATTGTCCGGGTCTGTGAGCAGAATATTCCGGTCAATATCAAGAAGGGGCAATTTCTTGCGCCCTGGGACATGAAACATGTGGTGGCCAAGGCCAAATCAACCGGCAATGAGCAGGTGATGGTGTGTGAACGTGGCGCGTCATTCGGATACAACAATCTGGTATCCGACATGCGATCGGTCGCGGTAATGCGAGAGACTGATTGCCCGGTAGTGTTCGATGCCACTCATTCAGTTCAGTTGCCCGGTGGCAAGGGCAGCTCATCAGGTGGTCAGCGTGAACATGTACCGGTACTGGCACGTGCGGCGACGGCAGCCGGAGTTGCCGGCCTGTTCATGGAAACCCACCCGGATCCTGACAGGGCCCTGTCTGATGGGCCCAATGCCTGGCCTCTGGGTGAACTGGCGGATCTTCTTGCCACACTGAAACAAATCGATACAGCGGTCAAGGCAGTGCCATTCGCTGAAATGAACCAAGGATAGTCACAACATGACAGTGATAGACAGGATACACGCTCGCGAGATTCTCGATTCACGCGGAAACCCGACACTGGAAGCCGAAGTCCGGCTTGAAAATGGCGTCACAGGACGTGCAGCGGTGCCGTCTGGTGCATCCACAGGCAAGCGCGAAGCGCTGGAATTGCGGGACAAGGATCCTGCACGTTACATGGGCAAGGGTGTGCTTTCGGCGGTTGGCCATATCAACGGTGAGCTGAATTCGCTGTTGCAGGGACAACCTGTGGCCGATCAATCTGCAATTGACCGCATGATGATCGATGCTGACGGAACCGCCAACAAGTCCAGACTGGGTGCCAATGCCCTGCTGGGCGTATCGCTTGCCGTGGCGCATGCCAATGCGGCCAATCGGGAGCTACCGCTGTTCCAGGCGCTGGCACGTCAGGGTGAATCACCGGTATTGCCGGTACCCATGATGAACATCATCAATGGTGGTGCGCATGCCGACAACAGTGTCGACATGCAGGAGTTCATGATTCTGCCGGTGGCCGCACCTGGCTTTTCCGAGTCGTTGCGCTGGGGTACCGAGGTCTTTCACGCACTCAAATCGGTATTGCTCAAACAGGGGCTGAATACGGCAGTGGGTGATGAGGGTGGTTTTGCGCCTGACCTGCCATCGAATGTCGCCGCAGTGGATGTGATTCTGGAAGCCATCGAATTATCTGGCCTGAAAGCGGGTGAAGAGGTTTACCTGGGTCTGGATGTCGCCAGTTCCGAGTTCTACAGTGATGGCAAGTACCGACTCGAATCCGAAAACCGTGTACTCGATGCAGATGACTTCAGTGCCTACCTGGCTGACTGGGTTCGTCAGTATCCGATCATCACGATCGAGGATGGCATGGCTGAAGACGACTGGGTCGGCTGGAAAACACTGACCGATCAGATCGGCGATCGAGTTCAGCTGGTCGGTGATGATCTTTTCGTCACCAATACGGAAATCCTCAAACGCGGCATTGACGAGAAGATCGGAAATGCCATCCTGATCAAGTTCAACCAGATAGGAACGCTGACTGAAACATTTGAAGCCATCGACATGGCACATCAGGCCGGATTCGAGTCGGTGATTTCTCATCGTTCGGGTGAAACCGAGGATACCACCATCGCGGATCTTGCGGTTGCCAGTTCTGCCAGTCAGATCAAGACCGGTTCACTGTGTCGTTCCGACCGGGTAGCCAAATACAATCAGCTGTTGAGGATCGAGGACTTTCTGGGTCAGGACGCGATCTACGCAGGATTTGATGCATTTCCGAGACTTTCGCGGTAACAAACTGAAAAAAATGCGGTTTTTGGTCGAAAATTTTGATTATCCAGGGCCTTTTTCATTGACCACGTCGGTGAAACTGTCCAGAATAGGTAACCAGGATGCGACTGATTAACCTCATACTGGTGTTGCTGCTGGTGCTGCTGCAGTTCAAGCTGTGGTTCGGTCACGGCGGTCTGCGCGATGTCTCCAACCTGCGCCAGTCACTCCACACCTCTCAGGCCAACAATGCCGAGCTTGAAGCCCGTAATAACCGCCTCGCTGCCGATGTTCTGGATCTGAAGGATGGTACTGAAGCAATCGAGGAGCGGGCACGCAATGATCTGGGGCTGGTGGCAGCCGATGAAGAGTTCTACCAGGTTGTTGATCGCCCCGGCATCTGATTGACAACCCAGACCCAGGCCAGCTCAATTCCCTGCTGGACCCATGCCCATGGAGAGCCCGATCACACGGGTATCCTGAAGCAGTGCCCGGAAGATTTTCGTGTCTGTGAACGATATGGGTTCGAGCGCTCGGGCGAGGGCGAGTTTCTCTATCTGGACATCGAGAAAACAAATCTGAACACGGCTGATGTCGTCACCGTCCTGTCATCAGCACTTGGCCTGCATCCCAGACAGGTCAATTATTCCGGCCTCAAGGACAAGCAGGCAGTCACGCAGCAATGGTTTTCACTGCATTTGCCCGGGTTGCCAGATCCGGATCTTTCTGTAATCGATCGCAAGGGTGTCAGATTGTTGTCCGCAGTTCGACATCACCGAAAGCTCAGGCGCGGAACTCACCAGGCAAACACGTTCACGATAAGCCTGAGAGATATCAGCGGTGACCGTGACATACTGAGCAACAGGCTTGATGAGATCGCCATGCACGGGGTGCCCAATTATTTTGGTGATCAGCGCTTCGGCAAGGCCGGACAGAATATTCCTGCCGTGATGGCTGCCTATGAAACCGGAAGAATGCCACGCAGCAGACACCTCAAGGGGCTGTACCATTCGGCGGCCCGTGCCTACCTGTTCAATTGCATCCTGCAGGAACGCGTCAGGTCCGGCTGCTGGAACAAGGCTGTGACGGGTGAGCTGTTCATTCTCGATGGCAGTCAGTCCTGGTTTGGGCCGGTCATCGACGATAATGAGATTGAAAATCGTCTGGCATGCGGTGATATCCACCCCAGTTGTACACTCTGGGGGCGAGGTGAGCCGGACTCATCTGCTCAATCCCTGCAGTTCGACAATCTGGCATTGACGGTGGAAAACCTGGCCAGCGGTCTGGAGCAGGCCGGCTTGCGACAGGAACGTCGTGCGACGCGTCTGAAACCAGGGCGGTTCGACTATCAGTGGTCGGACAATGATCTGATCCTGCGGTTTGAACTGCAGAAAGGGCAGTATGCGACCAGCCTGGTACGGGAATTGATCACTGAGGAATGACTGTGCTGACGATGTCCTGAAACAGATCGACTATTTCCGACGGAGCAGCACGTAAACCGCGCCTGTGCCGCCGTCGACCGGCCTGGCCGAGGCGAATGCCATGACCGGCCGTTGTCTTGGCAGGAGACTGGCTGTCAGATCCTTAAGCACCGGGCCGGTGTTTTTCGAGCGCAGCCCCTTGCCATGAATGATCAGTACGCAACTGAGCCCGTCAGCGTGTGACTGCTGGATAAAATGTTCGATACTGCGTCGCGCAGCCTCGCTGTTCATTCTGTGCAGGTCCAGTTCGGCCTGAATCCGGTACTGACCCTGACGCAACTGTTTCATCACCCGGTGTTGAATGCCGGGACGCCGGTAGCCAATCTCCTCTCCTGTGATCATCACTTCGGGATCGATTTCGTGTGTCAGTAATTCATCCATGACACGGGATTCATCATTGAGATGCTGCAATGGTTCAGAGGCGGGGCGGTGGCGTTCTGGCACAATCCGGTCGTGATGCACGGGTGTGACCTTGCCTACCGTGCTGGAAAACAGTGCCCGGTCTTCATCAGAAATGTCATGTTGATCAGTCTGTTTGTCATCAGACATGGCAATGAGCTTCCGGTCTCGTAGCTGAAAAGTTATCATAGCAGCATACAGGATCGACCGGGCGCATACCGTATTGAAAATTCTCGTCAGCAACGATGACGGTCTCGATGCCAAAGGCATCAAGGCTCTGTCCGCTGCCCTGTCCGACATTGCGGAAGTAACCGTGGTGGCACCGGACAGGGATCGCAGCGGTGCTTCCAATTCCCTCACGCTGGATCAGCCGATTCGTGTTCTGGATCGTCAGAATGGTCAGTATCGCATCGCTGGAACACCCACCGACTGTGTTCACCTTGCGCTGACCGGGTTGCTGGAGGAAGAACCGGACATGGTAGTCTCCGGGATCAATCTGGGGGCAAACCTCGGCGATGATGTGATTTATTCGGGGACAGTCGCGGCGGCCATGGAAGGACGATTTCTGGGGTTGCCTGCCATCGCCGTGTCACTGACGGTTGACAGCAAACCCATGCATTTCGAGACTGCTGCTGCTGTGGCAGTCAAGCTGGTTGAGCAACTGCGCGATGATCCACTGCCGGCAGACACGATACTGAATGTGAATGTGCCCAATGTCCCGCTGTCTTCACTGGAGGGCTATGAGGTGACACGGCTGGGCCATCGTCATCGGGCTGAACCGTTCATCGAACAGCGCGATCCAAGAGGCAGGCGTGTGTACTGGATCGGTCCTGCCGGTGCCGAACAGGATGCTGGCGTGGGCACTGATTTTCATGCCATACGCCAGAACAGGGTCTCGATTACGCCCATCCATGTCGATCTGACCCGGTATCAGGCACTGGAGACTGTGTCAGCCTGGGTGCAGAATCTCTGATGGCATCAATCACGGGAGAGACATGAGGAGCGCAATGCAGTCATCGAGGAACCACGGCATCGGAATGACATCACAGCGAACCCGCAACAGGCTGGTGGACCGGCTGCGTCGCAGTGGTGTCGAGGACGAACGAGTGCTGTCCGCAATCGCTGACACACCGCGACACCTGTTTGTCGAAGAGGCCCTGTCATCCCGCGCCTATGAAGACACGGCGCTGCCCATTGGCCGAGGCCAGACGATTTCACAGCCGCTCATCGTGGCGATGATGACAGCGGCGATCATGCACGACCAGATACCGGAAAAGGTTCTGGAAATCGGAACAGGCTCAGGTTATCAGGCCGTTATCCTGTCGCGACTGGTGAAACAGGTCTATTCGGTGGAACGCATCGAGGAGTTGTTCCGCTCGGCACGACGTGTTTTCCGCAAGGTGGGTAGTCGCAATATTCGCTGCAAACAGAGTGACGGCTATCTGGGCTGGCCCGAGAATGCGCCCTATGACGCCATCGTCGTGACGGCAGCCGCGCCACAATTGCCCGATGCACTGTTCGAACAGCTCAAGCCCGGTGGTCATCTGGTGGCCCCGGTCGGACACGGACAGCACCAGCAACTGATCCGTTACACCCGAGTGTCAGGTGGTATCGAGCAGGAAAACCTGGGTGATGTTGTTTTCGTGCCCATGCTGCCCGGGCTCGACTGATGGCCCTGTTCCAGTCGCTGTATGAGCGTTGTCTGAGTCTTGCCAAACATCGTCTGGCCACCTTCTGGCTGGCCGTTGTGTCATTCACCGAAGCCATTTTCTTCCCGATACCGCCGGATGTGCTGCTGGCACCGATGGTGCTGGCGAAACGATCGCGCGCCTGGTTCTATGCCATGGTCTGTACCGTGACCTCAGCTGCCGGCGGGTTCTGTGGATATCTGCTGGGCAAGTTCGCCATTGACAGTCTGATGCCACTGATCGAGCGCTTTGGCTACCTCGACACTCTGCACCGTGCCGAGGCCTCATTCGCCGAATGGGGTTTCTGGTTCGTGCTGCTGGCCGGTTTTTCACCAATACCATACAAGGTGTTTACCATCGCAGCCGGCATGACAGCCACGCCATTGCTGCCATTCATCTTCGGATCAATCGTCGGAAGGAGTGCACGATATTTTCTGGTAGCGGGGTTGATCTACATGGGCGGTGAGCAGATGCAGGAAAAACTTCACAGGCGAATGGAATGGATCGGCTGGGGAACTGTCATAGTATTTGTCATTGCTGGCATCGTGATTTATCTGCGCTGAGATCATGTACGGAGGATGATTTGACGAAAACCGGGGCACAGTTATTGACTGCGGCAATCGTGCTGCTCAGTGCCTGTTCGTCCCGCAACAGTGCTCCGGTGTACGACCGTACGGCCAATCGACACAATCGTGTTGCTGAATCATCGACCCGGATTCGCATGCCCTCATTCTACGTCGTCAGGCCGGGCGATACCCTGTATGCCATTGCCTGGCGATATGGGCTGGACTACAAGACTCTGGCCTCATGGAACGGCATCAGCTCACCCTTCACGATTTATGTCGATCAGAGACTGCGACTGTCACGACCACGAACGACAGCCTCGAACAACAGTACTGGCAGGCAAGATACGACCAGTCGATCCGATTCGGTGAAACCGACGCAATCGACTACCAGTCGCAAGCCTGAAACGCGGCAGGCCTCGCAGGCGAACAAGCCAGTCAGGACTGATCCTCAGACAGCAAAACAGACTACAGTGCGTGTCCCTGTCAACAATGACAGTGGCAGCAGGCGGCCTGTGACAACCCAGGCTGATCGCAAGACCGGGCCAATCACCTGGCGCTGGCCGCTGAACGGGCGAATCCTGCGATCGTATTCTGCCGGCGATGAATCAGCCAAGGGTCTTGATATATCGGCCAGCCGGGGTGCGAATGTTGTCGCAGCAGCGGCTGGTGAAGTGGTGTATAGTGGTCGGGGATTGATTGGATATGGTGAGCTGATTATCATCAAGCACGACAAGGATTTTCTCAGTGCCTATGGTCATAACGAAAAGCGCCTGGTCAATGAGGGAGACCGGGTTGAGATTGGACAACACATCGCCAATGTGGGCAGTTCCGGCAGCGATGCGCCCAAATTGCATTTTGAAATCAGGGTCAGGGGGAAGCCTGTGAACCCGGTCGACTATCTGCCCGCATCTCCGAACTCGCCATGACAAAATCAGCAAAAGGCAAACCCACCAGTACACGGAAAACACCGCTCAAGAAGACGGTGCAGGAGTTGCATGATTCCACCACGCTGTATCTGCGTGAGATTGGCATGTCCGATCTGCTCACACCGGAACAGGAGGTCGCCTTTACCAAGGCATGGCAGGCCGGTGATGAAAGTGGTCGCCGGCGCATGATCGAATCCAATCTGCGACTGGTGGTCAATATAGCCCGTCAGTACACCGGACGAGGTCTGCCGCTGCTGGATCTGATCGAGGAAGGCAACATCGGGCTGATCCGGGCCGTCGAAAAGTTTGATCCGGATCGTGGCTTTCGTTTCTCGACCTATGCCACCTGGTGGATCAGGCAATCGGTCGAGCGGGCACTGATGAACCAGGCGCGTACGGTTCGATTGCCGATCCACGTGGTTCGTGAGCTGTCGTCATACATGCGCGCGGTGCGTGAATTACGCGCCAGGCTCAGGCGTTCACCGACACGAGAGGAAATCGCCAGGTCACTGAAGAAAACACCGGATGAAATCGACCGTCTGTTCTGTCTGCAGGATCGTACCTCGTCTATCGACAATCCGGTTTCTCCGGACAGCGACCAATTACTGATCGATGCCATTGCCGACGACAACAATCCCGATCCCTGCCTGTTACTGGCGGACAAGAAACTGGGCAAACAGGTGGATCAGTGGTTGCAGAAGCTGCCACAGCGGGAGCGTGATGTCATCGAGCGACGATTCGGGCTGCACAACCAGCAATCACAGACACTGGCTGAGGTCGGTGATGCTCTGGGAGTGACCCGTGAACGAGTCAGGCAGATTCAGATTCAGGCACTCAGGCGGCTGCGCAAGATTTCAGAATCCGATGGGGTTGCTGAAACACCGTTTATCGAAATGTAGGCTGATCAGCCGCCGTCCGGTTCCCTGATCAGGACAGCGATCACATTACGCAGTTCACCGGCCAGGACATTGTAAGTGCGACAACCGGCCGCCGTATCCATCACCTCGCACCCGATATTGGCCTGCAACAGGGTGGCAGAGAACTCGATCTCAGGGAACCTCAGTGACTTGCCACTGCCGACGATGACCAGGTCCGGTGCACGCTCAATCAGACTACGGGCCATATCAGCGTCAAGTTCATCGACCGAGCCGGGTTGATCATCCAGAACGATCTGTTCGGGACTGACAGTCAGCGACTGGTCGTAGCGCTCTCCACTGATACTGAAACCGGTATCATCATAGGCAGTAATGACATGTACGCTACCCGGGTTGTCGAGTGTCAGCTGCATCAGCGTGGCAGTTCCAGTTGAGGATTCTCCGGGTGCTTTCTGTAAAAGCAGGCCACCTGTCCAATCGACATCACCAGTTCAGGCGAGAGCTTGCCGACGATAGTGCTGATCCAGGCCTTTCGTTCTGACGCATCACTGCGCAATTTGACCTTGATCAACTCGTGCTGCTCAAGCGCCTGGTCGATCTCGTTCATCACGTTCTCTGTGAGACCCTTCTGTCCTACCATGACTACGGGGTTGATGTGATGACAGATGCCACGCAGGAATTTCTGTTGGGATTTGTTCAGTGCCATGATCATCGATCATTGAGGAAAGGTGTATGATATCGGATCAGATGCACAATCACTATTGAATTGTGTGCGTCAGACCCCGTTGCGGGTTATTGACACGATGGATTCGTTTACAGGGAAAACACATGGCACGCAGCAAAAGCTCCAGACGCTGGCTGAAGGAACATTTCGATGATCCCTATGTCAAGAAGGCCCAGCAGCTCGGGCTCCGATCACGTGCTGCCTTCAAGCTGCAGGAGATCCAGGACAAGTACAGGCTGATCCGTCCCGGAATGGTGATTGTCGATCTGGGGCTCGCACCGGGTGGCTGGTCACAACTTGCCGTGGACTGGGTCGGTCGTCAAGGCCGAGTTGTTGGCATGGATCTGCTTCCGATCGAACCGCTGGAAGGCGTTGAGTTCATTCAGGGAGATTTCACAGAAGATGAGCCGCTGCAGCAACTGGAGCAGTTGCTCGATGGTTCCCGTATTGATCTTGTATTATCGGATATGGCGCCCAATATCAGTGGTATGGATGCAATTGACCAGCCGCGTGCCATGTATCTGGTTGAACTGGCACTGGATTTTTGCAGGCAATGGCTGAAACCCGGCGGTACCATGATCGTCAAGGTCTTCCAGGGGGAGGGCTTTGACAGTTACCTTAGAGATGTGCGGCAGAACTTTAACCGGGTTAACATAGTCAAACCCAAATCGTCACGACCTCGCAGTCGTGAGGTTTATCTGGTCGCCAGCCAGTTCAAGGCTTGATCAGGGCATGTTGAAACAGGATTCACGTTCGCTGAGTCAGGGTGAACCGATGGTTTGCCTGACGATGTCAACGAACAGGAGAGAAGAGAATTGAATAATAGCAAGACTGTTATTTTGTGGATGATCGTTCTGGCGGTGCTGTTTTCGGTATTCAGTACCTTCCAGAGCCAGATGAACCAGGGTACCAGTTCACCCGGGTATTCGGACTTCCTCCAGCTGGTTGATACCGGGCGGGTCAAGCATGTCACCATCATCGAGAAACCCAGCGGTGGTCGAACCATCACCTATCGAACCTCTGAAAACCTCGAGGTAACGGTAGACGGTCCAAGGGATGATCAGCTGATCAATGATCTGTGGAAAAAGAAAATACCCTTCAAGGCAGAGGAGCAGAAAAAGCCCTCATTCCTCTATACCATATTCATCAACTGGTTCCCGTTCATCCTTCTGATCGCCGTGTGGCTATATTTCATGCGCCAGATGCAGTCGGGTGGCGGAGGTCGTGGGGCCATGTCATTTGGCAAATCCAGGGCTCGCCTGCAGGGTGAAGATCAGGTCAAGGTGACCTTCGATGATGTCGCCGGTGTCGAGGAAGCCAAGGAAGAAGTGTCTGAACTGGCCGACTACCTGCGTGACCCGGGCAAGTTCCAGAAACTGGGTGGCAAGATTCCACGCGGAGTGCTGCTGGTCGGTTCACCCGGAACAGGCAAGACCCTGCTGGCCCGTGCCATTGCGGGAGAAGCCAAGGTGCCGTTCTTCACGATTTCTGGTTCTGATTTTGTCGAAATGTTCGTGGGCGTGGGTGCTTCCCGTGTACGCGACATGTTCGATCAGGCCAAGAAACATGCACCGTGCATCATCTTTATCGATGAGATTGACGCAGTCGGTCGTCACCGTGGCGCTGGCCTTGGCGGCGGTCACGACGAGCGTGAGCAGACACTCAACCAGTTGCTGGTGGAGATGGATGGGTTCGAGGGCAACGAAGGCGTCATCGTCATCGCCGCCACCAACCGTCCAGATGTGCTCGATCCGGCGCTGTTGCGCCCCGGTCGTTTCGATCGGCA
>CBDBVC010000028.1:0-36395 GCA_965212525.1 Lysobacterales bacterium | reverse complement strand
CTGAACCGCCTTGCTGATCTGCCAACACGGGAACAGGCACTTGCCATCCTGCTGGGCACGATGAAGGCACCGATCGAGAAATTTGTTCGTACCGTCGCTGCACCGCATACCAAGCTGGTCCGTACTGTCGCGGCAATCCGCGATCAGAAGGAAGCCGGCTAGACCAATTTCAGTAATCACGTTTTATTTTTAGGAGTTAAGAAAATGGCCGTTTCAAAAGACGATATTCTAGAAGCGATTTCAGGCATGTCAGTGATGGAGATCGTTGATCTCATCTCGGATATGGAAGAGAAGTTCGGCGTTACTGCTGCTGCACCGGTTGCCGTTGCTGCCGCAGCACCTGCCGATGGCGGTGCTGCCGCTGAAGAGAAGACAGAGTTCGATGTGGTTCTGTCCAGCTTCGGCGACAACAAGGTTTCCGTCATCAAGGCCGTTCGTGGCATCACAGGTCTGGGCCTGAAAGAAGCCAAGGACATGGTTGAAGGCGCACCTGCAACTGTCAAGGAAGGCGTTGAAAAGGCAGAAGCCGAAGAAATCAAGAAGCAGCTTGAAGAAGCTGGCGCGTCTGTCGAAGTCAAGTAAGACACAGACGACACACTTCCTGTTTCGGAAGTCTGGAAATGGCTGGGAGTCAGATGACCCCCGGCCTTTTCCAGTTTACGGCATAGCCGTATTGGGTGTCTGAATGACACCGGAAAGTATCAAGAATTTCAGGTTGTTGCCATTGGCGATGACCGGGGCGAACAGTTGAGGCGCAATCGACCATGAGCTACTCATTTACCGAGAAGAAACGGATCCGCAAGGATTTTGGTAAACGCGAAGAAGTACTGGAGGTACCGTTTCTGTTATCGACACAGATTCAGTCCTATTATGAATTCCTGCAGCCTGAAGCGTCTACTTCAGTCTATACGGAATGGAAGAATCGTGGCGGTAGCATGACCGATGATCAGCTGAACAAGCTGATCGACGAGAAGTTCAGGAATCGTGGTCTGCACGCAGCACTGAGTTCTGTTTTCCCCATTGTCAGTTATTCTGGCAACGCCGAGCTGCAATACGTGTTCTATTATCTCGGTGATCCACCGTTTGATGTGCGCGAGTGCAAGATTCGCGGGCTGAGCTATGGCGCGCCGCTTCGCGTACTGATCCGTCTGGTCATCTTCGACAAGGACAGCAAGACCCGCAAGGTCAAGGAAGTGCGTGAGCAGGAAGTCTACATGGGCGAACTGCCGCTGATGACCGATACCGGCACCTTTATCGTCAATGGAACCGAACGCGTCATCGTCTCGCAGCTGCATCGCTCGCCGGGTGTCTTTTTCGATCACGACAAGGGCAAGACCCACTCGTCAGGCAAGCTGCTGTACTCGGCGCGCGTGATTCCCTACCGTGGTTCATGGCTCGATTTCGAATTCGACCCCAAGGACAGCGTCTTCACGCGAATTGACCGCCGCCGCAAGTTGCCGGTCACCATTCTGTTGCGTGCGCTGGGGCTCGAAGATGAAGAGATTCTGTCGCTGTTCTTCGAAACCAACGACATCAAGCTGCTCAAGGAAGGTGCCGACCTGGACCTGATTCCGGAGCGCCTGCGTGGCGAGACCGCCGTCACCGACATCAAGTCTGGCAAGAAGGTGATTGTCGAGGCAGGTCGACGCGTTACTGCACGACACGTACGTGAACTCATCAAGGCCAAGGTCAAGAAACTGACGGTTTCCGATGACTATCTGGTGGGCCGGATACTGGCCAAGAACATCGTCGACAAGAAGTCGGGCGAACTGATTGCCAAGTGCAATGACGAAGTGACAGCCGAAACGCTGGAATCGCTGCGTGAAGCCGGCGTCAAGAGTTTCGAGGTGTTGTACGTTAACGATCTCGATCAGGGGCCCTACATCTCAAACACCCTGCGGATTGACCCAACCACGACCGAACTAGAGGCGCTGGTGGAAATCTACCGCATGATGCGACCGGGTGAGCCACCAACCAAGGAAGCGGCACAGAATCTGTTCAAGAACCTGTTCTTTACCGATGAGCGCTATGACCTGTCGTCGGTGGGACGCATGAAATTCAACCGACGCGTGGGTCGCGAAGCGATTGACGGGCCGGGCACGCTCGATCGGGATGACATTCTCGATGTACTGCGCGTGCTGATCGATATCCGTAACGGCAAGGGTGTTGTCGATGACATTGACCACCTTGGTAACCGACGTGTGAGAAGTGTCGGTGAGATGGCCGAGAACGTATTCCGTATCGGTATCGTGCGTGTCGAGCGCGCGGTCAAGGAGCGTCTGTCACTGGCTGAGGCTGAAGGTCTGACACCACAGGATCTGATCAATGCCAAGCCTGTTGCTGCTGCCGTCAAGGAATTCTTCGGATCCTCGCAGCTGAGCCAGTTCATGGATCAGAACAACCCGCTGTCGGAAGTGACGCACAAGCGCCGTGTTTCGGCTCTTGGTCCCGGTGGCCTGACGCGCGAGCGTGCCGGCTTTGAGGTGAGGGACGTTCATCCCACACACTATGGCCGCGTCTGCCCGATCGAGACTCCTGAAGGTCCGAACATCGGACTGATCAACTCGCTCGCCGTGTATGCACGCACCAATGATTACGGCTTCCTGGAAACGCCGTACCGCAAGGTGAAGAACGGCAAGGTTTCCGATGAAGTCGAGTACCTGTCTGCGATTGATGAGGGTGATTACGTCATCGCCCAGGCCAATTCGGACATGAACAAGAACAAGACATTCGTCGAAGAATTCGTGCCCTGTCGTCATCAGGGAGAATTCACGGTGAAGCCACGCGAGGAAATCCAGTACATGGATGTCTCGCCCAGGCAGATTGTTTCAGTGGCGGCATCGATGGTGCCGTTCCTCGAGCACGACGATGCCAACCGCGCCCTGATGGGCTCGAACATGCAGCGCCAGGCTGTACCGACACTGCGCTCAGAGAAGCCTCTGGTCGGAACCGGTATGGAACGTGTGGTTGCCACAGACTCGGGTGTGACCGTGGTGGCAGACCGCGGTGGTGTTGTTGATGCAGTCGACGCTGCACGGATCGTGATCCGGGTCAACCATGACGAAGTCACCGAAAATGATCCGGGTGTCGATATCTACAACCTGATCAAGTACATGCGTTCGAACCAGAATACCTGTATCAACCAGCGTCCTCTGGTTATGCCGGGCGATGTCATTCGCAAGGGTGACGTACTGGCTGACGGACCTTCCACCGATCTGGGTGAGCTGGCGCTGGGTCAGAACATGCTGGTGGCATTCATGCCATGGAACGGTTACAACTTCGAGGATTCCATTCTCATCTCCGAGCGAGTGGTGAAGGAAGACCGCTATACCACGATTCATATCGAGGAACTGACCTGTGTCGCCCGTGACACCAAGCTTGGTCCAGAGGAAATCACGGCAGATATCCCGAATGTGGGTGAATACACCCTGTCCAAGCTGGATCAGTCCGGCGTGGTCTACATCGGTGCCGAAGTCAAGGCTGGCGATATCCTGGTCGGCAAGGTGACACCGAAAGGTGAAACCCAGCTGACACCGGAAGAAAAGCTGCTGCGTGCGATCTTCGGTGAAAAAGCCTCGGATGTGAAGGACAGCTCACTGCGCGTGCCCTCAGGCATGGACGGAACCATTATCGATGTCCAGATCTTCACCCGTGACGGCGTCGAGAAGGATGCTCGTGCCAAGCAGATCGAAACCTCCGAACTGAAAGCCGTTCGCAAGGACCTGGATGATCAGTTCCGCATCATGGAAGGCGTCATCTTCAAGCGTCTGCGCGAAACCCTGACCGGAAAACTGGTCGACAAGGCCCCAGGCCTGAAGAAGGGTGCCAAGCTGACAGAAGACTATCTGGAGGCACTGGCCAAGGATGACTGGTTCAAGCTGCGCATGCGCAATGACGAAATGCAGAATCAGATCGACCAGGCTTCCGAGCAGCTCGAAAAGCAGAAGAAGATCCTGGATGCCCGTTACGAGGAAAAGAAAACCAAGATTACCTCGGGCGACGATCTGGCACCTGGCGTGCTGAAGATGGTCAAGGTCTACATGGCCGTCAAGCGTCGTATCCAGCCTGGTGACAAGATGGCGGGGCGTCACGGTAACAAGGGCGTGATCTCGAACATCATTCCGGTTGAAGATATGCCGCACACCAAGGATGGCGAGCCGGTCGATATCGTACTGAACCCACTGGGTGTACCTTCCCGAATGAATGTCGGTCAGGTGCTGGAAACGCATCTGGGCTGGGCTGCCAAGGGGCTCGGCGTCAAGATCGCCGCCATGCTCGATCAGCAGACCAAGGTTGCCTCGCTGCGGAAGTTCATCAGCGACATCTATAACAGCGACATGAAAGGTCGCGTTGACCTGAAGGAGTTCAGCGACGAGGAAGTGCTCGAGCTGGCTGATAACCTGCGAGGCGGTGTTCCCATGGGCACACCGGTATTTGACGGAGCCGAAGAGTCATCCATCAAGCAGTTGCTGGAAATGGCAGATCTGCCTGAAAGCGGCCAGACCACACTGTATGACGGCCGAACCGGTGATGCCTTCGATCGACCCGTCACCGTCGGTTACATGTACATGCTCAAGCTCAACCACCTGGTGGATGACAAGATGCATGCCCGTTCCACAGGACCTTATTCTCTGGTGACGCAGCAGCCGCTGGGTGGTAAGGCCCAGTTTGGTGGTCAGCGCTTCGGTGAGATGGAAGTGTGGGCACTGGAGGCCTATGGCGCCGCCTATACACTGCAGGAAATGCTGACGGTGAAATCGGATGATGTCAGCGGCCGGAACCAGATGTACAAGAACATCGTCGATGGCGATCATCGCATGGTTGCGGGCATGCCCGAGTCGTTCAATGTACTGGTCAAGGAGATCCGGGCATTGGGCATCAACATTGAACTTGACGAAGAGTAATCTGGAGAGCGACACGTGAAAGACCTGTTAAATCTTTTCAATCAGCAGCGTACACCCGTTGATTTCGACGCCATCCGGATTGGTCTGACCTCACCGGAAATGATCCTGTCGTGGTCGTATGGCGAAGTCAAGAAACCGGAAACCATCAACTACCGTACCTTCAAGCCGGAACGTGACGGACTGTTCTGTGCAGCCATCTTCGGTCCGATCAAGGACTACGAATGCCTGTGTGGCAAGTACAAGCGCATGAAGCATCGCGGTGTGGTGTGCGAGAAGTGCGGCACTGAGGTCACGCTGACCAAGGTTCGTCGTGAGCGCATGGCACACATCGAGCTGGCTTCACCCGTTGCCCATATCTGGTTCCTCAAGTCACTGCCATCACGTATTGGCCTGATGCTCGACATGACCCTGCGCGAGATCGAGCGAGTGCTCTATTTCGAATCCTTTGTCGTGATTGATCCGGGCATGACGCCACTCGAATCACGTCAGCTACTGACCGATGAACAGTATCTCGATGCTGTCGAGGAATACGGTGATGAATTCGATGCCCGCATGGGTGCCGAGGCCGTTTTCGAACTGCTCAAGGGGATCGAACTGAACGCCGAGCTGAGCAAGCTGCGTGAGGAAATCACGGCGACCCGGTCTGAAACCAAGATCAAGCGACTGTCAAAGCGCATCAAGCTTATCGAGGCTTTCCTGGAGTCCGGCAACAAGCCTGAGAACATGATCCTCACCGTACTGCCGGTATTGCCGCCCGATCTGAGGCCGCTGGTGCCGCTGGATGGCGGCCGTTTTGCCACCTCGGATCTGAATGACCTGTACCGACGTGTCATCAACCGCAACAACCGACTCAAGCGACTGCTTGAGCTGAATGCGCCTGACATCATTGTCAGAAATGAAAAGCGCATGTTGCAGGAATCAGTCGATGCATTGCTGGACAATGGTCGACGTGGCCGTGCCATCACGGGCACCAACAAGCGCCCTCTGAAGTCACTTGCCGACATGATCAAGGGCAAGCAGGGCCGCTTCCGTCAGAATCTGCTCGGAAAGCGAGTCGACTATTCGGGTCGTTCCGTGATCGTGGTCGGCCCCACGCTGAAACTGCATGAATGCGGTCTGCCCAAGAAGATGGCGCTTGAGCTGTTCAAGCCGTTCATTTTCTCAAAGCTGCAGCGTCGCGGTCTGGCAACAACCATCAAGGCAGCCAAGAAGCTGGTCGAGAAGGAAAACCCGGAAGTCTGGGATATTCTCGAGGAAGTGATCCGTGAGCATCCGGTGATGCTCAACAGGGCACCCACACTTCACCGTCTGGGCATTCAGGCCTTCGAGCCCGTATTGATCGAGGGCAAGGCCATCCAGCTTCATCCGCTGGTATGTACTGCCTTCAACGCGGATTTCGATGGCGACCAGATGGCGGTACACGTGCCACTTTCCATCGAGGCACAACTGGAAGCCCGCGCCCTGATGATGTCAACCAACAACATTCTGTCACCGGCCAATGGTGAACCGATCATTGTTCCCACGCAGGACGTGGTACTGGGTCTGTACTACATGACCCGAGAGCTGATCGGGCAGGATGGTGAAGGCATGGCGTTCTCTGGTCTGGACGAGGTGCACCGCGCCTATGCCAACAAGAAAGTGTCTATCCACGCCCGCGTTAAAGTGCGCATTCCTGAATACATACACAATGAAGAGACTGGTGAATTCGAGGAATCGGTTGCTCTGGTTGAGACCACCATTGGTCGTGCCATGCTGGCGAAGATCCTGCCGAAGGGGCTAGCCTTCGATGAAATGAACAGGGCGCTGAACAAGCGTGCCATTTCCAACCTGATCAATCAGTGCTATCGACAGCTTGGTCTGAAGAAGACAGTCGTCTTTGCCGACAAGCTGATGTACACCGGATTCTTCTATGCCACCAAGGCGGGTGCCTCCATCGGTATCAATGACCTTGTGATTCCAGAGGCCAAGAAGGACATTCTCAACGATGCCGAGAAGGAAGTCATCGAGATTCAGGAGCAGTACGCTTCAGGTCTGGTGACCTCGGGTGAGCGCTATAACAAGGTAGTTGATATCTGGTCGCGAACCAATGAACTGGTCGCCAAGGCGATGATGGACGGGATTGGTACCGACGAGGTGACCAATGCAGATGGCAAGGTTGAAACTCAGCCTTCGATGAACTCCATCTTCATCATGGCCGATTCGGGTGCGCGGGGTTCTGCGGCACAGATCAGGCAGCTGGCCGGTATGCGTGGCCTGATGGCCAAACCGGATGGTTCCATCATCGAAACACCGATTACCGCGAACTTCCGTGAAGGACTCAACGTACTGCAGTACTTTATCTCGACACACGGTGCACGTAAGGGTCTGGCTGACACGGCATTGAAAACGGCCAACTCCGGATACCTCACACGCCGACTGGTCGATGTGGCACAGGACGTGGTGGTGACCGAAGATGATTGTGGCACCAAGGAAGGCGTTCGCATGTCCTCGATCGTTGAAGGCGGCGACGTTCTCGAATCCCTGCGTGACCGAGTGCTCGGTCGCATGGTGGCAGAGGATACCTGGGGTCCAGCTCAGAAGGATGGCGAAGAGCCGCTGATCAAGTCAGGCATCCTGCTGGATGAACACTGGGTTCAGTTGCTGGAAGATAATGGTGTTGACCAGATCTTCGTCCGTTCGGCGATTACCTGTGAAACCAGACACGGCATCTGTGCGGCCTGTTACGGGCGTGATCTGGCGCGAGGCCACCTGGTCAACATGGGTGAGTCCGTTGGTGTCATCGCGGCACAGAGTATCGGTGAGCCCGGTACTCAGCTGACCATGCGTACCTTCCACATTGGTGGTGCGGCATCAAGTTCGGCTGCCGTCGATCATGTCGCTGTCAAGACCAGCGGTTCGGTCAGGGTTCACAATCTCAAGACTGTCGAAAACAAGGATGGCAAACTGGTCGCGGTATCGCGATCCGGTGAGATTGCCGTCATTGATGTTCACGGTCGTGAGTGTGAGCGCTACAAGATTCCTTACGGTGCGGTACTTTCAGTCAAGGACCAGGGCGAAGTTGAAGCCGGCCAGATGGTGGCCAACTGGGATCCACATACCCATCCGATCGTCACCGAAGTGGCGGGCAAGATCAAGTTCACCGAATTCGAGGAAGGCGTGACTGTCGAGGCTCAGGTCGATGACATGACAGGTCTGCAGAGCTTCGTCATTGCCGATGTCAAGAAACGTGGCACTGCCGGCAAGGATTTGAGGCCGATGGTGTCACTGGTCGACAGCAAGGGCAAGGAACTTTGCCTGGCTGGTACCGACATTCCAGCGCAGTACTTCCTGCCCGGTGGTGCCATCATCAACCTGCGTGACGGTGCAGATGTGAACGTCGGTGACGTAATCGCCCGACTGCCACAGGAAACCAGCAAGACTCGAGATATCACCGGTGGTCTACCACGAGTTGCAGACCTGTTCGAGGCCAGAAAGCCCAAGGAGCCTGCAATTCTCGCCGAAGCGACCGGTATCGTCAGTTTCGGCAAGGAGACCAAGGGCAAGCAGCGTCTGGTCATCACTGACAACAACGGTGACTCGGTCGAGACCCTGATTCCCAAATGGCGTCACATTCTGGTGTTCGAAGGTGAGCACGTTGATCGAGGTGAAGTGGTAGCCGAGGGTGATCTCAATCCACATGACATTCTGCGTCTGCTGGGTGTCGAGGCTCTGGCCGGTTACCTGATCAAGGAAATCCAGGACGTCTACCGACTGCAGGGTGTGAAGATCAACGACAAGCATATCGAGGTGATCATTCGCCAGATGATTCGCAAGGTGAAGATTCTGGAGTCAGGCGACACCAGGATGCTTCGCGGTGAGCAGGTTGAATACAACTATGTCATCGAGGAGAACGACAAGTCCGCCAAGCGTGACGAGCATCCGGCTGAATTCGAGCGTGTACTGCTCGGAATCACCAAGGCGTCACTGGCAACCGAGTCGTTCATTTCAGCGGCTTCATTCCAGGAGACCACGCGTGTTCTGACCGAGGCTGCTGTGCGTGGCACTCGCGACAACCTGCGCGGTCTGAAGGAAAACGTCATTGTCGGTCGCCTCATTCCTGCCGGTACCGGTCTGTCCTATCATCAGGACAGGCGCCGTCGCCGCATGGGTCCGGATCTGTCCGAGATGCTGGCCGAAGTGGAATCGTCCTCCAGTGATGAGGCAGCGGCAGAGGCTGCCGTTGCCGAATCAGCTGCAGACGGTACTGCACAAGCCGAATCAAAGGACGGTAACGAGAGTTGAGCTGTCGCCGGGGAAAGTTCCCTGCACCAGATCAGTAAACACAATAGCAACAGAGAAACAACAACAAATAGCGATAGAATTGAGAAGACCCGTGGCGTTGCACCGATAAACCTGGACTGAAGTGAAGGTTGGTGTCAGAAGTCACAAAAAAATTGGTCAGAGTGGCCGCAGACGCTTGACAGTGCGTGGTTAACTCTCTAAAATTCCCGCTCTTCCGACAGGTAGGTTTCGCCCTGCCTGTCGTTTGTTTTCTAAGGGTTTGAAAAATATATGTCTACGATTAACCAGCTGGTGCGCAAAGGGCGTAAACCAAAGGTCTATAAAAGCAATGTTCCAGCGCTTGAGAGTTGCCCTCAAAAGCGTGGTGTGTGCACCCGTGTGTACACGACAACACCGAAGAAGCCTAACTCGGCGCTGCGCAAGGTCGCACGTGTTCGACTGACCAACGGTTTCGAGGTGACAAGCTATATCGGTGGCGAAGGTCATAACCTGCAGGAGCACTCGGTCGTACTGATCCGGGGTGGTCGTGTCAAGGATCTGCCCGGTGTCCGTTACCACATCGTTCGTGGCAGCCTGGATACAACCGGCGTGTCGAATCGTAAACAAGGGCGTTCCAAGTATGGCGCCAAGCGGCCTAAGAGCTAAACGGCTCTGTGCTGAACAGGTAGATTGGAATCATGTCCAGAAAGAATTCAAATTTTACAAGAGAGCTGCTGCCAGATCCGAAGTTTGGCAGTGAGTTGATTGCCCGTTTCATCAACATGGTGATGAAAAGTGGCAAGAAATCAGTTGCAGAGCGCATTGTTTATGGTGCCATCGCCAGCATTGGCGAGCGCATGACAGACGATCCGCTGATGACCGTTGAGACCGCACTTGATAACGTCAAGCCGCTGGTCGAAGTGAAGTCACGCCGAGTCGGTGGAGCCACCTACCAGGTGCCGGTTGAGGTTCGTCCCAATCGTCGCGTTGCTCTGGCCATGCGTTGGGTTATCGACGCTGCGCGTAACCGCAGTGAATCCACCATGCCGAAGAAGCTGGCTGGTGAAATCATGGATGCTTACGAAAAGCGCGGCACTGCGGTCAAGAAGAAAGAAGACACGCACCGCATGGCAGAAGCGAACAAGGCGTTCTCTCACTACCGTTGGTGATGATTTGACAGTGACAGTCACATGGCAAGAAGTACACCCATTAACCGTTACCGCAACATCGGGATCATGGCCCATATTGATGCGGGAAAGACAACCACGACTGAACGTGTGTTGTTCTACACGGGCGTCTCTCACAAGATTGGAGAGGTGCATGATGGCAATGCGACCATGGACTGGATGGAACAGGAGCAGGAACGAGGTATAACGATTACCTCTGCTGCGACGACCTGCTTCTGGCAGGGCATGGACAAGCAGTATGACGAGCACCGGATTAATATCATTGATACTCCGGGGCACGTGGATTTTACAATCGAAGTAGAGCGTTCATTGCGCGTACTCGATGGCGCGGTAGCCGTATTTTGTGCAGTCGGTGGTGTTGAGCCACAGTCTGAAACGGTCTGGAGACAGGCCAATAAATACCATGTTCCGCGCATGGCATTTGTCAACAAGATGGATCGGGCAGGGGCTGACTTCCTTCGGGTCGTTGACCAGCTCGGTGAGCGTCTAGGTGCAAATGCAATACCGATTCAGTTGCCGATTGGCGCTGAAGAGAACTTCGAAGGTGTGGTTGACCTGGTTCGAATGCAGGCCATCCACTGGAACGAAGATGATCTCGGTGTGACCTATGAAGCACGCGAGATTCCAGCAGGTATGCTGGCAGATTGTCAGGCGGCACGCGAGTCACTCGTGGAGGCCGCGGCTGAAACGTCTGAAGAGCTGATGGAGAGCTATCTTGTCAGTGGCGAATTGTCGATCGATGACATTCGCAGGGGTATTCGTGCAGCCACAATCTCTAATGATCTCGTCCCGGTGTTGTGTGGTACAGCATTCAAGAACAAGGGTGTTCAGGCCATGCTCGATGCGGTGGTGGATTACATGCCATCACCGATTGATGTCCCGGCGATCAGCGGTGTTGATTTCCAGGGCAAGGATGTGTCGCGAAACAGTGATGACGATGAGCCATTTGCTGCATTGGCATTCAAGATCGCAACAGATCCCTACGTTGGCACGCTGACGTTCTTCCGGGTTTACTCGGGTGTGGTCAGTGCCGGCGACATGGTTTACAACCCTGTCAAGCAGAAGAAGGAACGCTTTGGCAGGATACTGCAGATGCACTCCAACTCCCGCGAGGAGATCAAGGAAGTGAGGGCTGGTGATATCGCCGCTGCAGTTGGATTGAAGGACGTCACCACAGGTGAGACCCTGTGCGATGCCGACCATGTTGTAACGCTGGAGAAAATGGAATTTCCGGAACCGGTGATCGCGGTTGCAGTAGAACCGCGAACCAAGGCGGATCAGGAGAAGATGGGGTTGGCCCTGTCAAAACTGGCGCAGGAAGATCCTTCGTTCAGGGTGACCTCTGACGAAGAATCCGGCCAGATCATCATCGCCGGGATGGGTGAGTTGCATCTGGACATCATTGTCGACCGCATGAAGCGGGAGTTCAGTGTTGAGGCAAATGTCGGTAATCCGAGAGTGGCTTACCGGGAAAGTTTCAGCAGGGCTGTCGACGCTGAAGGCAAGTTTGTCAGGCAGTCAGGTGGTCGAGGCCAGTACGGGCACGTCAAGATACGTGTCGAACCACAGGAACGTGGTGACGGTTATGAATTTGTCAATGAAATCGTTGGCGGTGCTGTACCGAAGGAATACATCGGTGCGGTTGACAAGGGAATCCAGGAACAGCTGGGTTCGGGAATACTGGCCGGGTTTCCGGTCGTTGATGTGAAAGTCACCCTGTTTGACGGTTCATATCACGAGGTGGATTCCTCGGAAATGGCCTTCAAGGTAGCCGGTTCGATGGCCTGCCGCGAAGCCGCAGAACAGGCCGGAATGAACCTGCTTGAACCGATGATGAAGGTTGAAGTTGTGTCGCCGGAAGATTACATGGGCGATGTCATGGGCGACCTTAACAGGCGACGTGGCGTGGTCCAGGGCCTGGAAGACACGCCCGCAGGCAAGACTGTCAGGGCAGATGTGCCACTGGCTGAAATGTTTGGTTATGCCACGTCACTGAGATCGATGAGTCAGGGCAGGGCAACCTACAGTATGGAATTTGATCACTATGCGGAGGCGCCTTCGGGCATCGCCGACCAGGTGATTCACCAGAATTAGATGATACAAGGCAAATAGCGATGTCCAAGGAAAAATTTGAACGTAATAAGCCGCATGTAAACGTAGGCACGATTGGCCACGTGGACCATGGCAAGACAACCCTGACGGCGGCCCTGACCAAAGTCTGTGCAGAAGCACGCGGTGGTGAGTTCAAGGCTTACGACCAGATTGATAATGCACCGGAAGAGCGTGAGCGTGGAATCACGATCGCCTCGGCCCACGTTGAGTACGAGTCAGAGACCCGTCACTACGCACACGTGGATTGCCCCGGACACGCGGACTACGTGAAGAACATGATCACCGGTGCGGCGCAGATGGACGGCGCGATCCTGGTGGTTTCAGCTGCTGACGGCCCGATGCCTCAGACCCGCGAGCACATTCTGCTGGCGCGTCAGGTTGGTGTACCGACGATTGTTGTGTACATGAACAAGGCCGACATGGTTGATGACGAAGAGCTGCTGGAACTGGTCGAGATGGAAGTTCGCGAACTGCTGTCTGACTACGAGTTCCCGGGTGACGACACCCCGATCGTGGCCGGTTCTGCGCTGAAGGCGCTGGAAGGCGACGATTCGGACATCGGTGTTCCGTCAATCCTGAAGCTGGTCGGTATTCTGGATGATTACATTCCGGAGCCGGAGCGTGAGACAGACAAGCCGTTCCTGATGCCGATCGAGGACATCTTCTCGATATCGGGTCGTGGTACGGTTGTGACCGGTCGAATCGAGCGTGGCATTGTTCACGTCGGCGACGAGATCGAGATCGTGGGTATCCGTGATACCACGAAGACCACCTGTACTGGTGTCGAGATGTTCCGCAAGCTGCTTGACGAAGGTCAGGCGGGTGAGAACGTGGGTGTACTGCTTCGCGGTACCAAGCGTGACGAAGTCGAGCGTGGCCAGGTACTGGCGGCGCCGGGTGCAATCACTCCGCACACCAAGTTCGAGTGTGAAGTGTATGTGCTGAGCAAGGACGAAGGCGGACGCCACACACCCTTCTTCAAGGGCTATCGTCCACAGTTCTACTTCCGGACCACGGACGTGACTGGTTCATGTGAGCTGCCGGATGGTGTCGAGATGGTGATGCCGGGTGACAACGTTCAGATGACCGTTGACCTGCACGCACCGATCGCGATGGAAGAGGGGTTGCGTTTCGCGATCCGTGAAGGTGGCCGTACTGTCGGCGCCGGTGTTGTTTCGAAGATTATTGAATAATTGAGGCGCGAGAGAGATGGCCGATCAAAGAATCAGAATTCGTTTAAAGGCGTTCGATCATCGACTGATTGATCGTTCTGCGCGTGAGATCGTTGAAACCGCGAAGCGCACTGGTGCGCACATCCGTGGTCCGATCCCGCTGCCAACCAAAAAAGAGAGCTACACCATTTTGATCTCGCCACACGTCAACAAGGACGCGCGTGATCAATATGAGCTGCGGACGCACAAGCGTCTGATGGATATTGTTGATCCAAACGACAAGACAGTGGATGCGTTGATGAAACTCGATCTCGCAGCCGGTGTTGACGTTCAAATCAAGTTGTACTGAGAACAGGAACAGGTAGAAAGATGACAATCGGTGTGATTGGCCAAAAGCGCGGAATGACACGTGTATTCACTGAGAACGGTGCATCCGTTCCAGTCACTGTCATCGAGGTTGACCCGAACAGAATCGTCCAGAAGAAGACGGTCGATTCTGACGGCTATGCCGCGATACAGGTAACGAAAGGCACGAAGCGCGCCTCTTTGGTGAACAAGGCCCTGTCCGGACATTTTGCAAAGGCAAATTCCGAGGCGGGTGATGGCTTATGGGAATTCCGTCTCGAAGGCGACGAAGGTACAGATCTGGAAATCGGATCTGACGTCAATGTCAGCCAGTTCGAGGCAGGGCAGAAAGTCGACGTGACGGGTGTATCCAAGGGTAAGGGCTTTGCCGGTGTGGTCAAGCGCCACAACTTCAAGACCCAGGATGCCACACACGGTAACTCGCTGTCTCATCGTGCTCCCGGTTCAATCGGTCAGTGCCAGACGCCCGGACGCGTGTTCAAGGGCAAGAAGATGGCAGGTCAGATGGGTAATGTGCGCTCAACGACGCAGAACCTTGAAGTGGTTCGCGTTGACGAGGACAGAAATCTGATCCTGATCAAGGGCTCGGTGCCTGGCTCCAAGGGCGGTCACGTCATCGTCAAGCCAGCAATCAAAGCTGATAAAGGGTAACGCAGATGGAAATTTCGATCTCAGGAAGTAAGAAAAAAGTTACGGTATCGGATGCCAGCTTTGATCGCCCGTTTTCCGAAGCGCTGGTCCATCAGGTTGTGACTGCACAGCTGGCCGGTGCCAGAGCAGGAACCAAGGCGACCAAGTCTCGTTCAGACGTGCGCGGTGGTGGCAGAAAGCCTTACCGCCAGAAAGGAACCGGTCAGGCCCGTGCGGGCACCATTCGCAGCCCGATCTGGCGTGGCGGCGGACATACATTTGCATTCCGTCCGCGTGACTTCAGCCAGAAGGTCAACCGCAAGATGTACCGTGGTGCGCTGCAGACAATTTTGTCCGAGCTGATCCGTCAGGAGCGTCTGGTGGTGGTCGAGAGTTATGATGTCGACCAGCCCAAGACCAGTGAACTGGTCAAGAAGCTGGATAACAGCACCGACCGCACACTGATCATTGGCAAGGAACTGAGCGACAACCTGTATCTTGCTGCGCGCAACCTCAGGCATGTCAATGTCATCGACTACAAGGCTATCGAGCCTGTGTCACTGGTCAACACCGACAAGGTGATCATGACAGTGGATGCGCTCAACGCAGTCGAGGAGTGGCTGAAATGAACAAAGAAAGAATACTGAAGGTGCTGCAGTCACCGCACGTATCCGAGAAGAGTACCCGCATCGCCGGGGAAGGTAACCAGTACGTGTTCAAGGTTGCCAAGGACGCGACCAAGCCGGAAGTAAAATCTGCAGTTGAAACCGTATTTGGTGTCAAGGTCAGGTCAGTGAACCTGGTCAATGTCAAAGGCAAGGCCAAGACATTCCGTTTCCGCTCAGGCAAGCGTGCCGACTGGAAAAAAGCGTATGTCCGCCTGAATGACGGTGAAGTCATCGAATTCGTTCAGGCCGCTTCCAGTTAAGCGATAAGGGTAGAGAATCATGTCAGTTGTAATCAAGTTAAAACCGACTTCACCTGGACGCCGCGGTACCGTAGTCGTCAAGCGTGAGGGTCTGTACAAGGGTCGCCCGTTTGACGCCCTGGTCGAGAAGAAAACCAAGACCGGTGGACGTAACAACAAGGGCCGGATTTCCGTACGCCATCGTGGTGGTGGACACAAGCAGCGCTATCGTGTCATCGATTTCAAGCGTCGCAAGGACGGTATTCCAGGCACTGTTGAACGTATCGAGCACGATCCCAACCGTTCATCCTTCATTGCATTGCTGTGCTATGCCGATGGCGAGCGCAGCTACATCGTTGCACCCCGTGGTGTACAGCAGGGCGATGTCCTGATGTCAGGACGTGATGCTGCCATCAAGAAGGGCAACTGCCTGCCGATCCGCAACATTCCCGTGGGTTCTGTTATCCACTGTGTGGAGCTGATTCCGGGCAAGGGTGCTCAGCTGGCAAGGTCTGCCGGTACATCAGCACAACTGGTAGCCCGTGAAGGTGTTTATGCCACACTGCGACTGCGTTCCGGTGAGATGCGCAAGGTACATTACGATTGCCGTGCCACACTGGGTGAAGTCAGCAACGCGGAACATAACCTGCAGAAGCTGGGTAAAGCCGGTGCCAAGCGCTGGCGCGGTGTCAGGCCAACCGTTCGCGGTGTTGCCATGAACCCGGTGGATCACCCGCATGGTGGTGGTGAAGGCCGAACCTCTGGTGGCCGTCATCCGGTATCACCCTGGGGTGTGCCAACCAAGGGTTACAAGACCCGCAAGAACAAGCGAACAAACCGTCTGATCGTACGCCGACGGTCACGTAAATAATGGAGTGATTTGAAATGCCACGTTCGATCAAAAAGGGACCGTTTGTAGATCATCACCTGTCAAAGAAGGTGGATGATGCAATCTCGACCAACAACAAGCGTCCGATCAAGACCTGGTCACGTCGTTCAATGATTCTGCCGGAAATGGTGGGTCTGACAATTGCGATTCACAATGGCCGTGTTCACATGCCCGTTCTGATCTCAGAGGACATGGTTGGCCACAAGTTGGGTGAATTCGCACCGACGCGTACATTCAGAAGTCACTCGGGTGACCGCAAGGCGAAGTAAGGATTTGATGATGGAAACCAAAGCAAAATTGACCCGGGCCAATATCTCTGCCCAGAAAGTCAGACTGGTCGCCAACCAGGTTCGCGGCATGCAGGTTGAAAAAGCGGAGCAACTGCTTCAGTTCAGCCCGAAAAAAGCCGCTGCCATTGTGCGCAAGGTGCTGCTGTCGGCCATTTCAAATGCCGAACACAACGAAGGCGCTGATATTGACGAGCTCAAGATCAGCAAGATATTTGTCGATGAAGGGCCGACCATGAAGCGCTATCGCGCGCGTGCCAAGGGACGTGGAACCCGCATTCTGAAGCGGACCAGCCACATCACCGTCGCCGTATCGGACCAGTAGAGGAAACAGGAATGGGACAGAAAGTACATCCAACAGGAATCCGCCTGGGTATCTCGAAAGACTGGACATCCAAATGGTATGCCGGCTCGAATGAATACGCAGAAAATCTCGTCGGTGACCTGAAAGTCAGGGATTTCATCAAGTCGCAGCTCAAGCATGCGTCTGTGAGCAAGATCCAGATCGAGCGTCCGGCCAAGAGCGCACGCATCA
Source organism: Lysobacterales bacterium (assembly GCA_965212525.1). Taxonomy (GTDB): domain Bacteria; phylum Pseudomonadota; class Gammaproteobacteria; order Xanthomonadales; family SZUA-38; genus SZUA-38. The sequence continues at coordinate 19,146 of CBDBVC010000028.1, read as the reverse complement.
CGATTCACACGGCACGTCCGGGTATCGTGATCGGTACCAAGGGCGAAGACATCGAGAAGCTGCGCAAGAAAGTCAGCAACATGATCGGTCTGCCGGTTCACATCAATGTGACAGAAATCCGCAAACCGGAACTGGACGCACAGCTGGTGGCCGAGAGCGTTGCACAGCAGCTCGAGCGCAGGATCATGTATCGTCGCGCCATGAAGCGTGCTGTACAGAACGCCATGCGTCTGGGTGCACTGGGCATCCGGATCAATGTCGCCGGTCGACTGAACGGTGCAGAGATTGCCCGAACAGAATGGTACCGCGAAGGCCAGGTGCCGCTGCACACATTCCGTGCAGATATCGATTACGGCTTTGCCGAGGCTGAAACCACCTACGGCATCATCGGCATTAAGGTCTGGATCAACAAGGGCGAAATTTTCGACCTGTATTCAGAAGAATCTTCCGACAGCGCTGAATCAGCGAAGTCGAACTAGGAGTACATTGCAATGCTGCAACCAAAAAGAACCAAATTCAGAAAGCAGCAGAAGGGCCGTAACCGTGGTCTGGCAAATCGCAGCAATGCGGTCAGCTTCGGTGAATTCGGTCTCAAGGCGACGACCCGTGGATTTATCACAGCTCGTCAAATTGAAGCTGCAAGACGAGCCATTACCCGACACGTCAAACGTGGCGGAAAGTTGTGGATTCGTGTATTCCCGGACAAGCCCATCACCAAGAAGCCGCTCGAGGTTCGAATGGGTAAGGGCAAGGGTAACGTAGAGTACTGGGTTGCACCGATTCAGCCAGGTCGCATGTTGTACGAAATCGAGGGTGTTGCAGAAGATGTGGCACGTGAAGCGTTTCGTCTGGCAAGCGCCAAGCTGTCGGTTCAAACCTCTTTTGTATCCAGACAGGTGATGTAAATGAACGCTGCTGAACTTAGAACAAAAACGGTTACGGAACTGCAGGAGCAGTTGCTTGAGCAGCTGAATGCACAGGTCAAGACTCGATTCGATATCAGTATGGATCAGTCAGGACAGACGCACAAACTGAAGGAAATCCGTCGCAATATCGCCCGTATCAGAACACTGATCACGGAAAAGACAAACGGTGAAGACAAATGAGCGAAGCCAAAACACAACGTAAACTGCAGGGACGAGTCCTCAGCAACAAGATGGACAAGACGGTCACTGTGTTGCTCGAGCGTCGTGAAAAGCACCCACTCTATGGCAAGTATGTCCGTCGTTCCAGCAAGGTTCACGCACATGATGCGGAAAACACCTGCATGGAAGGCGATACCGTATTGATCGCAGAATGCCGCCCCCTCTCCAAGCACAAGTCCTGGATGGTGGTGGATGTCATCGAACGCGCTGAATAAGCAGTTCTTTGTAGAAGGAGGAAACAGACATGATCCAGATGCAGAGTATGTTGAGCGCGGCAGATAACAGCGGTGCCAAGCGAGTGATGTGTATCAAGGTGCTGGGCGGCTCAAAGCGTCGTTATGCTCACATTGGTGACATCATCAAGGTAACCGTGAAGGATGCCATTCCGCGCGGCAAGGTAAAGAAGGGCGAAGTGTACAACGCTGTCGTTGTACGTACCCGCAAGGGTGTTCGCAGACAGGACGGGTCCCTGATCCGTTTTGATGGAAACGCAGCAGTACTGCTGAACAGCAAGCTTGAGCCGGTAGGTACACGTATCTTCGGCCCAGTCACACGTGAGCTTCGGAGTGAGCGATTCATGAAAATCGTTTCTCTGGCGCCAGAAGTACTGTAACGGAGTCAGTGCAATGAATCGTATCAAGAAAGGCGACGAAGTGGTCGTCATCGCGGGACGAAGCAAGGGTTCAACAGGCCATGTCCTGAGTGTTCTGGAAAACGACCGGTTGCTGGTCGAGAACGTGAACATGGTCAAGAAGCACCGCAAGGGTGACCCCAACAAGGGCACCGAAGGTGGTATTCAGGACCTGGAAGCACCCATTCATGCATCCAATGTGATGCTGTATAACCCGGCGACAAAGAAAGGGGATCGTGTTGGTTACAAGATCCTTGAAGACGGCCGCAAGGTTCGTATCTTCCGCTCGACCGGCGAAGCCGTGGATATTTGAGAATAGAACAATGTCAAGACTCGCTGATTATTACAAGCAAACTGTCGTTCAGAACCTGAAGGACAAGTTCGACTACGCCAGTGTCATGCAGGTACCCAAGATCACCAAAATCACCGTGAATATGGGTCTGGGTGAAGCCACCGGTGACAAGAAGGTACTGGAAGCGGCTGTTAACGAAATGGCCATGTTCACCGGTCAGAAGCCCGTTGTGACCAAGGCTCGCAAGTCAGTTGCCAGCTTCAAGATTCGTGACGGTTACCCGATCGGTTGCAAGGTGACCCTGCGTCGTGAGCAGATGTACGAGTTTCTCGATCGTCTGATCAACATCGCACTGCCACGTGTACGTGATTTCCGTGGACTGAGCCCGAAGGCATTTGACGGTCGCGGTAACTACAACATGGGTGTGAAGGAACAGATCATATTCCCGGAAGTTGACTACGATCAGGTTTCTGCGATTCGCGGTATGGATATCGCCATCACCACAACGGCTTCTTCCGATGAGGAAGGCAAGGCGTTGCTGGAAGAATTCAACTTCCCATTCAAGTCACGAGGATAAGATCATGGCAAAAGTATCAATGATTCAGCGTGAATTGAAGCGCGAAAAACTGGTTCGGAAATTCGCCAACAAGCGGGCTGAACTGAAGGCAATCATCCTGAACCCGGAAAGCACCGATGAGCAGGTGCACGAGGCTCAGGTGAAGTTGCAGAAGCTGCCGCGGGATTCCTCTCGCAGCCGGCAACGTAACCGTTGCGAGCTGTCCGGGCGTCCACGGGGCTACTACAGGAAATTTGGGCTGTGCAGAAACAAGCTGAGGGAAGCCATGATGCGTGGCGATGTACCCGGTTTGCGCAAGTCCAGCTGGTAAAACAGATACAGAATATTACTCAGGTAGAACATCATGAGCATGAATGATCCAATCGCGGATATGCTGACACGCATTCGCAACGCACAGATGACCACCAAGAAGACCGTTACCATGCCGTCTTCCAAAGTCAAGGTGGGCATTGCTGGTGTGCTGAAGGACGAAGGTTTCATCAACGACTTCAATGTCATTGCCAATGACAAGAAGCCAACGCTTGAAATCACTTTGAAATATTACAACGGCAACGGTGTCATCAGTCAGCTGAAGCGTATATCACGACCCGGCCTGCGCTGCTACCGCGGTGCGACTGAACTGCCCAAGGTTCAGGACGGACTGGGTATCGCTGTTGTGTCTACATCCAAGGGCATCATGACCGATCACAAGGCGCGAGCCGAGAAGACCGGTGGTGAAGTGCTCTGTGTTGTCTCTTAAACGGATAGGATAGAACAATGTCACGAGTTGCAAATAACCCGGTGGTACTGCCATCCGGTGTTGAATTCAAGAGCGCAGACAGCGTGATCTCGGTCAAGGGTCCCAAGGGCAGCCTTGAACTCTCGCTGAATGAGGGTATCCAGGTTGAACTGGATGACAACCAGCTCAAGGTGTCATCCGACAGCTCAGCCAACGTACCAATGGCGGGAACGACACGGTCATTGCTGAACAACATGGTTCAGGGTGTCTCCAGTGGTTTTGTCAAGAAACTGCAGCTGGTCGGTGTTGGATACCGCGCACAGATGCAGGGCAAGACACTTAACATGGCGTTGGGTTTCTCCCACCCCGTGAATTATGCTGTACCTGAAGGTATCAGCATCGAAACACCGAGTCAGACCGAAATCGTGGTGACCGGTATCGACAAGCAGAAAGTCGGTCAGGTGGCAGCGGAGATTCGGGCTTATCGTCCACCGGAGCCCTACAAGGGCAAGGGTGTTCGATATGATGGCGAACGCATTGTATTGAAGGAAGCGAAGAAGGTTTAACCGCTTCGTTCAATCACGATAAAGGTAAATTCAAGATGAACAAACAAGAAATACGCCAACGTCGGGGAGCCCAGACCCGTGCCCGCATCAGGCACCTGGGAGTACCTCGCCTGTCAGTCAACCGTACTGGCCAGCACATCTATGCGCAGGTTATTGATCCGGTGGACGGCAAGGTTCTGGCCGACGCTTCGACCCTGCAGGCTTCAGTACGTGATGGCCTCAAGGGCAACAAGAACATCGAAGCTGCCAAGCGGGTGGGTACCGTGATTGCCGAGCGTGCAATCAAGGCCGGCCTGGAAAAGGTCGCCTTTGATCGCGGTGGTTTCAAATACCACGGTCGTGTCAAGGCACTGGCTGATGCTGCCCGTGAAGCGGGACTGAAATTTTAGGGCGAACACGTCTGAACAGGAAATATCATGGCAAAAGTAGAACAACAAAACGATGACGGTCTGATTGAGAAACTGGTTGCGGTCAATCGCGTAGCCAAAGTGGTCAAGGGTGGACGTCAATTCGGATTTACTGCCTTGAGTGTTGTCGGAGATGGCAATGGCAAGGTCGGTTTCGGTTATGGCAAGGCGCGTGAAGTGCCGATTGCTATCCAGAAGTCGATGGAAAAGGCCCGCAAGAACCTGATCAATGTCGGTCTGAATGACGGCACACTCTGGTATCCGGTCAAGGCGACACATGCAGGCTCCAAGATCTTCATGAAGCCCGCCTCGGAAGGTACCGGTGTCATCGCCGGTGGCGCGATGCGTGCGGTACTGGAAGCTGTTGGCGTACAGAACGTACTGGCCAAGAGTGTCGGTTCACGAAATCCGATCAACCTGGTGCGTGCCACCATTCGTGGTCTGAAGGAAATGCAGACACCGGAGATGGTCGCAGCCAAGCGTGGCAAATCTGTTGAAGAGGTCCTGGCAAACCATGGCTAAGCAACTCAAGGTAAAACTGGTGAAGAGCCTGATTGGCCGCCAGAAGAATCATATCGCCAGCGTGCGTGGGCTGGGAATCCGTAGAATGCATCACGAAGTGGTGGTTCAGGATACCCCGGAAAATCGTGGAATGATCAACCAGGTTTCATACATGGTTGAAGTCGAAGAAGTATAGCGAGACAGAATCATGCGACTGAATACAATCAAGCCAGCGGCAGGCAGCAAGTCAAACCGCAAACGCGTTGCACGGGGCATAGGATCCGGCAATGGCAAGACCGCAGGCCGTGGTCACAAGGGTCAGCATTCACGTTCCGGTGGCTTCCACAAGGTCGGTTTTGAAGGCGGCCAGATGCCATTGCAGCGTAGACTGCCCAAGGTGGGTTTCAACTCGCGCAAGGCACACCTGACCGGTGAGGTTCGTCTGTACCAGCTCAACTCGATCGATGCGGATGTCATCGATCTGGATGTGCTGAAAAAGGCAGGCGTCGTCAACCGTCTGGTCAAGAAGGCCAAGGTGGTCCTGCGTGGTGAGCTGGACAAGGCGGTTACCCTGAAAGGGCTGGCCGTAACCAAGGGTGCTGCCGAGGCGATTGCCAAGGCTGGCGGAAAAGTGGAGTAATCATCCGTGGCCCGAAACCCCAATACTGCAGCTGGTGCCGCCGGCCCGGGAATGCCCAGGGAACTGGTACGACGCATCATGTTCGTACTCGGTGCCCTGATCGTGTTCAGGCTGGGCACCTTCATTCCTGTTCCCGGCGTTAATCCGGTAGCACTTGTTGAGTTGATGAAACAGACCGAGGGCACCATTGTGGGTGTCTTCAACATGTTCTCCGGTGGTGCGCTCGGGCGTTTCTCACTGTTTGCGCTCGGGATCATGCCCTATATTACGGCATCAATCATCATTCAGTTGATGAGCTCGACCATCCCGACGCTGAAGGAACTGAAGAAGGAAGGCGAATCCGGACGACGCAAGATTACCCAGTACACCCGTTACTTCACGGTGATACTGGCACTGTTCCAGTCATTCGGTATTGCATCCATGCTGCAGGGTCAGGCCATGAGCGCGGCGACGCCAGTCATCCTGAACCCGGGCCCCGGATTCCTGTTCACGGCGATGGTGAGCCTGACCTGTGGCACGATGTTCCTGATGTGGCTGGGTGAACAGGTAACCGAACGCGGCGTGGGTAATGGTATTTCGATTATCATTTTCGCTGGTATTGTGGCGGGACTGCCATCGGGTATCGGCAGCTTCATTGAGATGGCCAATACCGGTCAGGTGAGCTGGTTCTTTGTCGTGATCATCTTCCTGCTTGCCATTGCGGTCACCATGTTTGTGGTGTTTGTCGAGCGCGGCATGCGGAAGATAACGGTCAATTATGCGCAGAAGGGCGGGCGGAAGGCCTACCAGTCACACTCGACACATCTGCCGCTGAAACTGAACATGGCCGGTGTTATTCCGGCGATCTTCGCCTCCTCACTGATTCTGTTTCCGGCAACACTGGCAGCAGCATTTGGTGACCAGTGGCGTGGACTTCAGGCACTGGCCAACCGACTGACCATGGGCGACCCGACCTACGAGATTCTGTACGGTGTACTGATTGCCGGTTTCTGTTTCTTCTATACCGCGATTCAGTTCAACAGCCAGGAAACGGCAGACAACCTGAAGCGTCAGGGTGCCCTGATTCCGGGTATTCGCCCGGGCAACCAGACGGCCAGCTATCTTGATGATGTCATCAGCAAGCTGACCACCTGGGGTGCAGCCTATCTGGTGCTGATCTGTCTGATCCCTGATTTCCTCATCGCCAAGTACAACGTCCCGTTCTACTTCGGTGGCACATCACTGCTGATTGTTGTGGTGGTGGCGATGGACATCATGGCTCAGATCAGTACGCACATGACGTCACATCGATATGAAGATCTGATGAAGAAGGCAAAACTGAAAAAGGTGGGTCGACGCGGCCGCAGATAACAGGCAGGGGTTATCTGACGATCTTTTAAGATCAGTCAGTGCACCTGTGGGTAACAAATTTAATTCTACAAAACGAAATATTTATGCGCTATAATAGCCGGCTTTTTGGCAAATAGTGCTGAATTCAGGAGTAAACACAAATGGCTCGTATAGCTGGCATCAACATACCAGTTCATAAACATACCTGGGTAGGCTTGACCTCAATCTATGGTATTGGCCGTACTCGTGCCTATGAAATCTGCAGTGCCGCAGGTGTGGACAGCGCCAAGAAGATTGGTGATCTGACCGAAGCCGAAATTGAATCGATTCGCCGTGCCGTCGGCAGTTTCACCGTGGAAGGTGATTTGCGACGTGAAGTTGGCATGAATATCAAGCGATTGATGGATCTGGGTTGCTACCGTGGCCTCAGGCATCGTCGTGGTCTGCCCGTTCGCGGCCAGAAAACAAAAACAAACGCCAGAACCCGCAAGGGTCCGCGTCGTCCGATCAAGCGATAGGCTTGATAAGTCGCTGATCAGCAGAACTATTTGAGAGTACAGACATGGCAAAGCCAAGTGTAAAGAAAAAGAAGGTAAAACGATCCGTCATTGATGGGATTGCACATGTGCATGCATCGTTCAACAACACCATCATCACGATCACTGACCGCCAGGGTAATGCACTGAGTTGGGCTACCGCAGGTGGTGCAGGTTTCCGTGGATCGCGAAAAAGTACACCGTTTGCAGCACAGGTTGCCGCCGAGAAAGCCGGCAAGGTTGCCCAGGAATATGGCCTGAAGAACCTCGAAGTTCATATCAAGGGTCCTGGCCCGGGTCGTGAGTCGTCAGTCCGTGCACTGAATTCAATCGGTTACAAGATCACAAACATTATTGATAAGACGCCAATCCCACACAATGGTTGTCGTCCACCCAAGCGCCGTCGGGTATAAATCGGAGTTTTGTCATGGCAAGATATATTGGACCTACCTGTAAACTGGCCCGACGCGAAGGCACGGATCTCTATCTGAAAAGCCCCGCGCGTGCAGTCGAAACCAAGTGCAAGCTGGATCAGAAGCCCGGCGTTCACGGCGCCAGCCGTCGTGCCCGTCTGTCTGACTATGCTGTACAGCTGCGTGAGAAGCAGAAAGTTCGCCGCATATACGGCATTCTTGAAAAGCAGTTCCGCAACTACTACAAGAAATCAGCCAGCATGAAGGGTGCAACCGGTGAAAACCTGCTGCGTCTGCTTGAAAGCCGTCTGGATAACGTTGTTTATCGTTCCGGTCTGGCCGTCACTCGTGCCCAGGCCCGTCAGCTGGTGAGCCACAAGGCCATTCTGGTTAACGGATCAAGCTGTAACATCCCTTCGTATAATGTACAGCCGGGTGATGTCATTTCAGTTCGCGAAAAATCACGTAATCAGCTGCGAATCCAGGAAGCGATCAACATCGCTCAGGAAATGGATCTGATTGCACCGTGGATCGAATTTGACAGCAAAAAGATGGAAGGTGTTTTCAAGTCCGCACCAGATCGTGCCGACCTGACATCCGAAATCAACGAAAACCTGATCGTCGAGCTCTACTCGAAGTAATCCAGCGAGGAATAAAATGACTGTATCTGTCGAAAACATGCTTCGACCCACAAGTGTGCAGGTCGTAAGCGATAACGAATTTCACGCGAAGATTATTCTCGAGCCGCTCGAGCGTGGATTTGGACATACCCTGGGTAATGCCCTGAGGCGAGTCCTGCTTTCCTCGATTCCCGGTTGCGCGATCACCGACGTCGAAATCGACGGTGTGGTGCACGAATACACAACCATCGAAGGTGTCCAGGAAGACGTGATCAACATTCTGCTGAACATGAAGGATGTTGCCATCGCCATGCATTCACGCGATGAGGCAGTGCTGACACTGACCAAGAAGGGACAGGGTGCGGTGACTGCTGGCGATATTCAGGTTGATCATGACATCGTCATTGCCAACCCCGATCATGTGATCTGCAACATGACCAAGGGCGGTGAAATCAAGATGCGCCTGTTTGTCTCACGTGGACGTGGTTACGAGCCTGCAAATACACGGGTGACCAGTGACGAGAACAAGCCGGTTGGCCGTCTGCCTCTGGACGCTTCTTTCTGCCCGGTTCACCGCGTGTCCTATGAAGTCGAGAGCGCACGTGTCGAACAGCGCACTGACCTTGACAAGCTGATCTTCGATATCCAGACCAACGGAACCGTTGATTGTGAAGAAGCCGTCAATCTGGCTGCCAATATTCTGGCGGAACAGCTGGCCATCTTCGTCGATTTCGAAAGCAAGCTTGAATCTGTGCAGGAAGTGGTGGAAGACGAAGTTGATCCGATTCTACTGCGTCCCATCGACGATCTGGAGCTGACGGTACGCTCCGCAAACTGCCTGAAGGCAGAAAGCATCTATTACATTGGCGACCTGATTCAGCGCACCGAAGTTGAACTGTTGAAGACACCCAACCTCGGCAAGAAATCACTGACTGAAATCAAGGATGTGCTGGCCTCTCATGGTTTGACGCTGGGCGTCATTCTCGAAAACTGGCCACCCGCCGCCATTCAACACTAATACTGGAATTGGGAAAGAACAATGCGTCATCAGAAATCAGGTCGCAAGCTGAACCGAAACAGCTCACACCGAAAGGCAATGTTCCGCAACATGGCGACTTCGCTGTTGCAACACGAAATCATCAAGACAACACTGCCTAAAGCCAAGGAGCTGCGTCGAGTGGCAGAGCCACTGATCACCCTGGCCAAGGAAGATTCGGTTGCCACACGTCGTCTGGCATTCGCGCGCCTGCGTGACAAGGCTGTCGTCGGCAAACTGTTTACAGAAATCGGTCCGCGCTATCAGGAACGCCCTGGCGGTTATACCCGTATTCTCAAATGCGGTTTCCGTGATGGCGACAATGCGCCAATGGCCTATATCGAACTGGTCGATCGTCCACGACTCGAGGACGACGACGTGGCTGAAGAATCCTGACAGGGAACCTCACAGTCAATTGTTGTCAAAGCCTCAGTAATCTGGGGCTTTTTTTATCTGCGGGCTCTATGGCATGGCATGACTGTTAACGATGCCTGCTATAACCAAGCGGTATATGTCCGGCATTGAATCCGGTTACTATTCGATAAACACTGAAGTGGTGAGAGATTGATGAAGCTTTCAAGCAGAAAACTGTTCCTGTTCATTTTTGCCTGTTGTGCTGGCCTGCTTGGCTATGCCTATTACGCACAATACGTACAGGGACTGGAACCCTGCAACTTGTGCATCATTCAGCGTGTGTTCTTCTACGCACTGGGAATCGTGGCACTGATTGCTGCCATTCATGGGCCGGGCAATACGGGCAGGAAAGTCTACGCCGTGTTTGCTTCGCTGGCTGCACTGGGTGGCCTGCTGGTGGCCTGGCGGCACGTGTGGATGCAGGGTTTGCCGGAAGATCAGATACCCGACTGCGGTCCAGGTCTGAATTACATGCTTGATGTGATGCCAATGAGTGAAGTCTGGCACAACCTGTTCTACGGTTCCGGATCCTGTGCCGACATCAACTGGACCTTCATGGGTCTCTCCATGCCCGCATGGGTGCTGGTCTGGTTTATTTTCCTGTTACTGGTATCCTTGCTTGTTCTGTTCAGGAAAGATCATAATCAGGCTCGATATGTCTAATAAACAGATGGAAAAAGTACAAAACGTGTCAGACTGGCAACCGAATTCCTGGAAAACGCGGCACGCCGCACAGCAGGCCACCTATCCTGATGGTGAAGCGCTGGCTGAGGTTGTTTCCAGGCTCAACAAACTGCCGCCGCTGGTCACCTCGTGGGAAGTCAATGCCCTGAAAAAGGAACTGGCAGAAGCCGCTGCAGGACACCGATTCCTGCTGCAGGGCGGCGACTGTGCCGAAACATTTGCAGCCTGTGAACCCGGGCTGATTTCCAATCGGCTCAAGGTTCTTCTGCAGATGTCACTGGTGCTGGTGCATGGCCTCAATGTTCCAGTGGTCAGGGTCGGGCGTTTTGCTGGTCAGTATGCCAAGCCGCGCTCATCCGATACCGAAACACGTGATGGTGTCACACTGCCGAGCTACCGTGGTGATCTTGTCAACGATATCGAATTCACCGAGCAGGCTCGTATTCCTGATCCGGCACGTCTGCTCAGGGCCCATTCCTGTTCAGCGCTGACCATGAATTTCGTTCGTGGTCTGATCGATGGCGGTTTCGCCGACCTGCACCACCCCGAGTACTGGGACCTGTCCTGGGTTGATCAGTCGCCACAGGCAGCTGAATACCAGCAACTGGTTCACTCGGTGGGTGAATCGGTCAAGTTCATGGAGACACTGGCCAATCGCAAGGTCGGTGCACTGTCACGAGTTGACTTCTACACTTCGCACGAAGCGCTCCACCTGCCATATGAACAGGCCCAGACACGCCAGGTGCCGCGGCAATGGGGCTGGTTCAATCTGTCCACGCATCTGCCCTGGATAGGCAAGCGGACGGCAGAACTGGATGGCGCCCACGTGGAATACTTCCGCGGTATCAGAAACCCGATCGGCATCAAGGTTGGGCCCGAAATGACTCCAGACTGGTTGATGGGGCTTCTGGATACACTCAATCCTGAAGATGAAGCGGGACGCATTACCCTGATTCACCGCATGGGTGTCAGTGGAATCGAAAAGCATCTGCCGCTGTTGATCGACACGGTCCGGCAAAGTGGCAAGACGGTCCTGTGGTGCTGTGACCCGATGCACGGCAATACCGAGACCACCCGGTTCGGACACAAGACCCGACATTTCAACAACATACGGGGCGAGGTAGAGCTTGCCTTCGATATTCACAATGACAACCAGTCGCGACTGGGTGGAATCCATCTGGAACTGACCGGTGAAAATGTGACCGAATGCACCGGCGGTGCCCGTGACCTCACCGATGAGGACCTCAAACAGGCATACCACACCACGGTTGATCCGCGGCTCAATCACGAGCAGGCGCTGGAGCTTGCCATGCTGATTGTGGCCAAACGACGTGACACTGAACCGGTAGCACTCTGATAATCAGTGTACAGCCGGTGGTTCGGGCTGACGAATATCTGAACAGCCGCCCCATATGTGGGCGGTTTTTTTATCTCTGGCCAGCATGACAGGGCAGGCTGTACTGCCGGGATGAACCTTTTGCTGCGCCCTGACGCTTGAGCTATACTCAGGACAGGAGAGGAATCGAAAGGGGGGCCAGGACTCGCGATCATCGTGTGTTGCTGGATCTAGACTCACACCACAACCGCTGCAGAATCGCAATTCCGGTGTTTTCAATGCAATTCACCCGTCTGGGTGCTGTCAATGAAAGCCCGGCCATGTCAGTCCGGTCTTGTTCTCATCCTCATTCAACACTGTTCACGTCAGGAGAAAACATATGTCAGGTAGTGGTCTGGTCCCCAAGCTGAAAGACGGCAAAATCAAGGGTTCTGATTTATTCATCAAGGCGCTGGAAAACGAAGGTGTTGAATACATGTTCGGCGTACCCGGTGAAGAGAATCTGGATTTGCTGGAATCCCTGCGTGAATCGAGCATCAAGCTGATACTGACACGGCACGAGCAGGGTGCCGCCTTCATGGCCGCAACCTATGGCCGTTTCACAGGCAAGACAGGCGTATGCGTGGCAACACTCGGCCCGGGCGCTACCAATTTCGTGACCTCTGCAGCCTATGCGCAGCTGGGAGCCATGCCGATGATGATGATCACAGGTCAAAAGCCGGTCAAGAAATCAAAGCAGGGACGATTCCAGGTTCTGGACACCGTTGGCATGTTCAAGCCGATTACCAAGTTTGCCAAGCAGATCGTCAATGCAAACACCATCCCGTCGCTGGTGCGAGAATCATTCCGTATCGCCGAGGAAGAGCGTCCCGGTGCGGTGAATCTCGAATTGCCGGAGGACATCGCTGACGAGTACACCTCGAATCAGACGGTATTCATACCCTCGCATCACCGGCGGCCGACTCCGGATCAGAAGTCAATCAATGCGGCCGTTGAAATGATCAAGTCGGCAAAGATGCCGATGCTGCTGATTGGTGCCGGTGCCAACCGCAAGCGTATTGTTGATGCCCTGCAGAATTTTGTCGACAAGACCGGTATCGCCTTTTTCAATACCCAGATGGGCAAGGGTGTTCTCAGTGAGTTCCACGATCTTTATGTGGGTACCGCAGCACTGTCCGATACCGATTACCTGCATTGTGCGGTCGACCGGTCCGATCTGGTCATCAATGTCGGTCATGACGTCATCGAGAAGCCGCCTTTCTTCATGGAAGAGGGTGGCAAGAAAGTTATCCATGTCAACTTCAGTTCAGCCGAAGTGGATGAGGTCTATTTCCCGCAACTGGAAGTGCTGGGTGATATCGCGACTTCACTCGAGGGCATTACCTCCGGTCTCGACAAGCAGGACTGGGATATGAGTTATTTCATGCGTGTTCGCGATCGTGTACTCGAGTCGATTGCCGAGGGTGCAGATGATCCAGGGTACCCGGTCAAACCTCAGCGCCTGGTAGCCGATGTGCGCAGGGCGATGCCGGAAAATGGCATCATCGCGCTGGACAATGGCATGTACAAACTCTGGTTTGCACGAAACTACAGGGCCTACGAGCCCAATACGGTTCTGCTCGACAATGCACTGGCAACGATGGGAGCCGGACTTCCATCAGCCATGATGGCGGCAATGTTGTATCCGGATAGACCCGTTATGGCCGTCTGTGGTGATGGCGGCTTCATGATGAACTCACAGGAAATGGAAACCGCAGTTCGTTTGAAACTGAACATGACTGTCCTCATTCTGCGTGATGATGCCTACGGCATGATCAAATGGAAGCAGACGGGTGGTGGATTCCCTACCTATGGACTGGATTATGGCAACCCTGATTTTGTCAAATATGCTGAATCATATGGGGCACAGGGTCATCGTGTCGATGCGACTGATGATTTCCTGCCCATGATGCAGAAATGCTTCAGCACACCTGGGGTTCACCTGATCGATGCTCCTGTCGATTACTCTGAAAATGTAAAGGTACTGATTGACGAACTGGCAGAAAAAGTCTGTCTGATCTGATTATCTAATAGACCATGCAACGGGAATGATGCCAGTGAATTCAACGGGTTTCATTCCCGTTTTTTCATCTTGCTACAAACCAGCGGGACACCACAATGAGTGAAGATATCAAGCATTACAAAAAAGGCTATGAGCTGTTACTCGATCCAGCCCTGAACAAATCCACGGCGTACACCGAAGAAGAACGCGATGAGAATCGATTGCGTGGATTGCTGCCACCCAAGCGATTTCCGATCGAGGAGCAGAAAAAGCGCGTGCTGTCGAACCTGCGCCGCAAGGAATCGGACATCGAGAAGTACATCTTTCTTCAGGGGCTGCATGATCGCAACGAGACCCTGTTCTACAGCACAGTCATCGATAATATTGTCGAGATCATGCCACTGATCTACACGCCGACTGTCGGTGCAGCCTGCAGCAAGTTCGCCGATATTTTCAGGCGTCCGCGTGGACTCTACATCACGGCAAACGATCGGGGCAGAGTGCGGGATATATTGCAGAACTGGCCCCGCTCGGATGTACGTGTGATCGTGATCACGGACGGTGAACGCATTCTCGGGCTTGGTGACCTGGGTGCCAACGGCATGGGCATACCGATCGGCAAACTCTCGCTTTATGTGGCCTGTGCCGGGATTGACCCGTCCTACTGCCTGCCCATCATGATGGATGTTGGGACCAACAATCACCAGTTACGGGAAAACTCACTCTATCTGGGCCTGAATCAGGATCGGGTCGGTGGTGATGCCTATGATGAACTGGTTGACGAGATCATTACGGAAGTTCAGCAGGTCTATCCCGAGGCCCTGATTCAGTTCGAGGATTTCCTGACACCGAATGCCTACAAGCTGTTGCATCGCTATGAAGACAAGGTCCTGTGTTTCAATGACGATATTCAGGGCACGGCTGCGGTAGCGCTGGCGGGCATCATCGCTGCAACACGAATTTCGGGAACCGCACTCAAGGATCAGAAGATCCTGTTCCTTGGTGCCGGATCTGCAGCTACCGGTATCGGTGGCATGGTTGAGGAAGCCCTGGTCAAGGAAGGGCTCAGCGAAAACGAGGCGCGCGAACGCCTCTGGTTCTGCAATTCCAGAGGCCTACTGACGTCGAACTCGGAAAAAATCGAGGATCATAACAGGCGCTATGCCCACGAGCATGACCCCCTGTCCATGCTGGAAGCCATCGAGACACTGAAACCGACTGCCCTGATCGGTGCGACCGGTCATGCGGGAATCATCAATGAAAGGGCCCTCAAGCTGATGGCCTCGATCAATGAGCGTCCCGTGATATTTGCATTGTCGAATCCAACCTCGAAGGCGGAATGTTCTGCTCAGGAAGCCTATGACTGGACAGATGGCAAGGCGGTGTTTGCCAGCGGCAGTCCGTTTCCACCAGTTGAGTTCGACGGCAATTTGTACAGGCCCGGACAGGGCAACAATGCCTATATCTTTCCCGGTATTGGCCTTGGTGCCATCGCCTGCAAGGCCAGCCGGATCACGACGGATATGTTCCTGGCATCGGTACATGCACTGGCAGAGACCGTCTCCGAATCCGATCTTGAGGCCGGTTCAATCTATCCGCCACTGACCGATATACGCGCAGTCTCGCTGGATCTTGCGGTGGCCGTGGCTGAACAGGCGGTGGCCGATGGCGTTGCCGGAGTCGAGTCGGATGACTGGCGCAGCACCATCAGGGCGATGATGTACGAAGCGACTTACTGACACTGAACTGCTAGATAGCTGACGAAAAAACGCCCTCATCGAGGGCGTTTTTTATTGACGCAATGGCAAGACCTGTCAGTCTTCGAATCCATCGGCAAACAGAGCCGGAACACCCGGTGCATACACACTGATATTGTAAGTGGACGAGTCGGCATCGCTGAGTGTTGCCGTAACCAGTTCAGGGATGCCTGTAGAGAGAACAGTGAACCGGTGTAGCGTGCCCCAGCGAACCCTGTTGTCCTGCAGTACAGAATCCCAGGCGAAACTGCCGGCAGCATGCGTGCCGCTCCAGTCGTTTGTTGCATCGTAATCGACATCGGTGTGGTTATCGGCGTCCGGTGGTAACTGCATCGGGACAGACAAACGGGTAAAACCAGCCGTGTAGTCGTGATTCACCAGCGTATAAACGTATTCAAACACACCACCGCCCAGTGCATTGACATGACTGGTCAGGCGGGCGTGGCCACCGCTGTTATCGATATCTGTGCTGCTCACCTGCGGGCTGCCAAGCAGCGAGTCCTGCCAGTATCTGACCAGAGAGCCGGTTGTGAAATCATCGTTGTCCGGAAAGATCCAGACCTGTTCCGGTTTTTCCGGAAAGACTTCAAGATAGCCCATCGAATTGAAGATGTTGATGTCATCCCGTATCACGTACCAGGCTTCCAGGAAGTACCGCGCACCGGCAGTGGTCAGGTCAGATTCCTCCACCTCCAGTCGTCGAGGTATTTCAGAAAACGGGATACTGGCTCGCCCCTGCGGGCAGGGTCCCGGGGGTGATTCGTTGGGGGCGAAGATGGAGCCGCACTGTTCCCATATGCCGGTATTCGGATCAAGTTCTTCACGAATGCCGATGTGTGCCGTGCTGTTGTTGGTGGCACTGCCATACAGATCGGTACAGCCCATGCCGTTGGGTGAATTGATCGGTGCCCACAACACTGAACCCGATGGACAATTGCAGACATCATTGACTGTACCAAAGGCATGCTTCAGACCCGAAGCTCCCAGTTGTTGCAGATTATTGCCCTGCAGCCGGTACAGGCCCCAGACCAGATACGGGTGCTGATCGGCATCATAGGGTGGCGGATAATTAGAACCGACGGGCGTCCTGAATTTCTGATGCCAGGGGACATCCGCAGTCCCCACATTCTGCAGCTCGGCATCGGGCGAAATGAACACCCGTGAACCAATCAGTTGCTGCTGATCCACCTTGGGGATATTGATCAGGGCCACATCGGTCAGAAAACTCACGCCATCATCCCAGTTGGGAGATGAGCAGCCGCCAAGTTTCAGGAATTCGGATCCAGGTGGTCGGCTGACTTCTGTGCTGAATTCGGCAGATCCCACCGCGACCTCGGCATAGGCATCAACACCGATGAGCCGTGCCAGTGCATCGGACAGTCGCATATCCATGTGCCGAAAGCTCACCTGATCGTTTTCACGGTCGAGACGGTAATGGGTGTTGTTGAGATGAAACAGGCTCAGTCCGCTGTCATCTACGATTTCGAACTCAGTCCTGGTGCTGCCACTCGGAACGATTTGCAGGAATCTAACCTCACGTGACTGGCCTGACAACTCCAGCGTGAAACCTGAGCGGGTCTCGAGTCGACCCGTCTTGACGCCATCGAATCCACCATTCAGGGTCCAGAATGCAAGGCTTGACTGAGGACGAAAGGTCAGTGTGATTGTCCCTGAATCCGGATCGGTATCAGATTCGGTTATCCGGATTCCCAGATCGC
Source organism: Lysobacterales bacterium (assembly GCA_965212525.1). Taxonomy (GTDB): domain Bacteria; phylum Pseudomonadota; class Gammaproteobacteria; order Xanthomonadales; family SZUA-38; genus SZUA-38. The sequence continues at coordinate 1,785 of CBDBVC010000028.1, read as the reverse complement.
GTATGAGGGATGAGTTGAACGTCAGCGTGATCTCACCACCCCAGCTGCTCCAGCTCTGGTGAGCAGGGGTTTGCTCTCCAGAGTTTGGCGGATACTCGGCTGTCGCAATGGCAGGGAGTGTCAGCAGCAAGAATGGTATCAGAAGCGACCAGACGTATTGGACTCTCAACCTGTTCGATTCAAGCGACATCAGCCCTCACCTTCATGAGTGGCATCGAGTCTCTGGCAATGACGAACTCAGTCCTCGAATCCATCGGCAAACAACGGGCCTTCAAGTGGACCAAAGGCATCAACCAGATAAGTCACATTGTTGGCGTCTGTCACACTGACCTGCACCATCTGTGGTGCTTCGGTGGATTCAATCACGAATGTGTTCAGTGTGCCCCATGGCTGGAAGTCATCAACGTTCGGTGGTGACCAGCTCACAGCCATCGAGCTGACAGTCATGTTCCAGTCATTCGAACCGTCATAATCCGGATCGTTGAAGTCATTTGCGCTGGGCGCTGTTGATGCGGGTACGCTGAATCCACTGATACCTGTACTGTAATCATGATTCATGAGGCCGTAGGTGTATCGGTACTGGCCGCCACCCAGATCGGTCACCTTGCTGATGACCTGTATGTGTCCCGATGCGTTGGCAATTTCCTCACTGGTTTCCATCATGCCCGGTGCAACCGGATTGACCCAGTTGTTGACCACAGGACCGGGAACGAAGCCGCCATCGAAGTCGAATGTCCAGCTGCTGCCACTGCCCGTCGGGTTGATTCCCTGGTAACCCATGGAATTGTAGATGTCGATATCGTCCCGAATCACGTACCAGCCTTCCAGGAAATACTCGGCACCCGGTGTGGTGAAATCGGTATTGTCGACGTACAGTCGTCGTTCAAGTGTGCTGAAGGAAATCGAGGAATTCTCTTCCGTGCAGGGACCGGGTGCTGAACCGTTGGGCGCGAAGATGGAACCGCACTGTTCAAACTGGCCTGTGGCGGCATCGACTTCCTCGCGTATGCCGACTGCGCTGGTGCTGTTGTTGTTACCGACGCCGTAGGTATCGCGGCAGGCTCCGCTGTTGACCGGTGAGTTGTCAGCCCACAGGATGCTGCCGCCAGAACAGGAGCAACTGGTGTTGACGGTAAAAAAGGCGTGCTTCAGTCCAGAGGCTCCCAGTTGTTCCAGCCTGCCATCGACGAGCCGGTAGAAGTTCCAGACCAGAAACGGATGCTGATCCCTGTCATACGGTTCCGGATAGTTGCCACCAACGCTGGTAGTGAACTTGTCATACCAGGGCACATCGGCCGTACCGACGTTTTCCAGCGTTGCTGATGGTGCTATCGCAATCATGTTGCCGATCGAGTTGACCTGCTGAACGGTACTCATGTTGACCAGTGCCACATCGGTGAGGAAATTGATACCGTCATGCCACTGAGCATTCGATGCCGTGCATCCACCACTGAGGCTCTTCTGAACGTTCAGGCTCTGCGGCAGCTGCAAATTGGTAGTCAGATAGGCAACACCAAGTCCCAGGCCCGAAAATCGCATCACGCCCAGTTGGCGTGATGCGTAGTCACTGAGATTGATATCCATGTTCTTCAGCGTCAGCAGTGAATCAGGCTGGTTGACCTTAGAGTGGATGTGAGTGAGGTGAAAGATTACATTGCCGGCCTGGTTGACCACATCCAGTTCAATGTTGTTTCCCTGGCGTGGGCGTATGGAAAAATTGGTCAGGTCGAGACTGTTGTCGCCATGAAGGATCTGCAACTCGCCGGTCGTGCTCAGCTGGCCACT
>CBDBVC010000027.1:0-47557 GCA_965212525.1 Lysobacterales bacterium | reverse complement strand
AATCCTACCTTCAGGCCTTCGACAAGACTGATACGACGTGTGATCGTATCCAAACAATCATGAAAATGAAATGAAGGGTGAGCCGATTAATTCGCCAGCATTCATTTCAATCGCGATTGACAGATTGAGTCACACTGGGATACCAGATCATGAATCGCGACCGTCTGATATTTTCAGAGAGTTGGTAAGCACATCTGTAGTCAGTTAGTCGACTGCGTGAGTCTGGCTACTTGAACGATTGCGTCTTCACGAGTTCGCCCTGCTCGTCGTAGGTCTGCCAGGTGCCCTTTTTCTTGCCGTGTTCGAAGGCTCCTTCGTCCCAGAGCTGGCCGTTGGTATGGTATCGTATCCATTCACCGTGCTTGTTGCCGTCATCGTCAAAGCCGCCCGTGCCTCGTGGATCACCATTCTTGTAATACCATTCCCACCGACCCACAATCCTGTCGTCCCTGTACTCGCCGCAGGACTGCATCTGGCCGTTATTGAGAAAGTACTTCCATGTGCCTGATTTCCTGCCGTTGTCGAATTCACCCTCACAGGAGACCAGTCCGTTCTTGAAGTGGGTCTTGAAGGGGCCATTCCTGGGGTTGCCGTTTTCATCGATTCCCGGGATATCTTTCATTGGATCATGCTCCTGCCTGAGTAGGCTGTTGAAGGAGTAGTCTCAGCTTACTACTGTTTCGGATATTGCTGGCACAGTTTGTTCCGTTAAATCGCATGATAGTACAGGTTAACAAATTCGATGCAGGAAACGCCATCGACAGCTTGTCGTCACCATCTGGTACACGCTCGCTGGTTGCAGGGTGATTTCTGAAAACTTTCAGTAACGGGTATCCGGGATTCTGTAAGCCATCGAATTATTGGCTATGCTTATTAATGACAGTCGCAGTCCGGGTCAAGGGGTTTATTATGATTTCAGTTCATCGTGTGTTTGTTCTTTTCACTCTGTTTGTAAGCCTGCTGGCGATGTCAGCGCCGAGCCAGGCACAACTGTGTTTCGATATTTTTGATGACCTTAACGAACCGACGATCTCATGCGCTGACGCGTCCTATTTTGTCAACGGTCTAGATGGCAGTACTGACTCAGATTTCTTCGGTGATGGCGATAATGGCTTGCTGGGTGCTGAATTTGATGGATTTGATCTGTTTGATCCGGATGAGCCTGATTTGGCACCGCCTGATAATCTGCTGGAGCCCTTCTTTTCAGACATCTCGTACAATTCGGTAATGGACGGCAACGGTGTGACTGAATTCAATTTCCAGCACCGTGGCAGCGTTTCCTTTACCGCCAGAGACTCCCAGTTTCAGAGCGCATCGTACGGAAGTCGATCGCGCATCACCTTTATTCCAGTGGCCATCGATAACAGCACAGACCCAATAGACATTGAGCTGGATTTCGATTTTGACTTCACCCTGGCAGACCCGTCAGATAATGCGACCACAGGGGCGGCTCTGTCTGGCGCGGGTGTCAGTATTTTCACTGAGAACCCAATGGATCCACTGTTCGATTTCGATGGACTTGCCGAACTGGATCTGGATGATATTGCCGAACCCCAGTTTTTTGATGATTTTGATGACTTTTCAGATTTTGAACCGGCTGGTCCAGGGATTGATGACGAATTTGACATCGACATCGAGTTCGATGCGTCGTTTCAGGCAACCCCCGGGCAACCACTGACCCTCGACATAGACACCTTCGGTTCGATTTTCACCGACGGTTTTGAATCTGGTGATACATCAGCCTGGACCGCTGCAAGCCCCAATACACTGGTTTTTGCGGTGCGCAGCTCCAATCCCAATGTCCGCTTCATCATCGTCACCGAGGGTGAAACACAGGATATCAACTATGGCATGGTGGGCGGCTGGTTCAATGCCGCCACGTCGGGCCAGGGATTCATGATCGATATTATCCCGGGTTCCCAGTTCATGTTTGTTCCCTGGTTCACGTTCGACACTATCAGCCCACAGGGCGGTGGCAATATCACGGCAGCCGAACAGCGCTGGTTTACGGCCCAGGGTAACTATTCCGGTAATCGTGCCGAGCTGGTTATTTCGCAAACCCGTAATGGCATTTTTGATGATCCGGCTATGGTGGCCACCGAGCCGATAGGAACCATGGTGATCGAGTTCAGCAGTTGCACGACAGGCACGGTCACGTACAACATACCCAGTCTGGGCCTGTCTGGCACCATCCCGATCACCAAATTGCTGGGCGATGAGCTCTGTACCACACTGAGCATGACTGATATCGCCGAGAGCAGCAAAACGGCGACACCGGAATTACTCAGTTCAAGGGGTGGACAGCCCATCAATTATGGCCTGGTTGGGGGATGGTTTGATCTGCTGACTTCGGGTCAGGGCTTCATGTTTGATTTTCTGCCCGACAGTTCGTTCATGTTTGTCACCTGGTTCACCTTTGACACTTTCAGCCCGCAGAACACCGGCAATATTCCAGGTGGTGAGCAGCGCTGGTTCACCGCCCAGGGTGGTTTTTCTGGCAGTCAGGCCAACCTGGTGATCTCGCAGACGCGTAACGGTATTTTCGACAATCCAGCGGCAGTGGCAACGGTTCCTGTCGGCACGATGGTGATAGATTTCACCAGTTGCACCACGGCCACCATCACCTACGAGATGCCCATGTTCAATCTGTCCGGTGAAATTGACATCACCAAATTGCTGACGGATGAATTCTGTACCATGGGGCAGTAATCGGGGGAACAGTGAATCCAGGACAGGCGCATTATCAAGGTGCGACTGTCCTGGATAAGATACTGTCCGGGAGATGTTGAGCAGAGTGTTTGATCTGGAGAGATTACGCCTTGCTCAACCAGTTCCTGATCTCCTCATTGACAATCTGAGGCTGTTCGCGATGCAAGAAGTGTCCGCATTTGTCGATCAGCTGCCACTGGTACTCTGCGCTCGGTTCGAACAGGTCAGCAGCCCTGGGCAGCATTTCCTTTCTCATGTCCTGCTGGCCGCAAAGAACCTGGGTGGGTACCTTGATCCTGTCGTTCAGCCGATCGAAGATTTCGGCATGTTCCGGGTCTCGATACTTGCTCTGGATTGCGGCTCGATAGTATGCCAGCGTGTCTTGCACGCTTTCTCCAGCCAGCATCGACCTGATGATGTGCTGTACGTGATCGACGTCCCTGAAATCGGGTGACCAGATTTTCCAGAGGAAAGACAGAAAACCACCTCGGGTCCAGCGAATCAGGCGTTCCGGTAGCCAGGGCAGTTGAAACAGAAACCAGTGGAATGATCTGAAACAATGCCGTGGTGACTTTTTCAGTGTTCTGTTGATTTCGACAGGGTGCGGCACAGCAAGCAACATTGCGCGGGAAACTTTGTCCGGAAACGCGCCGAGAATGCCATAGCTGATGGCAGCTCCCCAGTCCTGCCCGACAAGGTAGGCGGGCTTTCCGTCGTTCAGATTGTCGATGAGCGCGACCATATCCATGGCCAGTGTGGCACGGTCAAAGTAACTGCCAGGTTCGGTTTTAGTCGGCGCATAGCCACGAGTAAACGGTGCAATCACGCGGTAACCAGCATCGGCCAGAAAACGAATCTGATGCTCCCAGGAGTAGGCGTTGTCCGGGTAGCCATGAATCAGCAACACCATCGACCCATGCCCGGCTTCAAGGTAGCAGTAGTCTGCATCATTGATGCTGATGAACTTGTGCTCGGCATAATCGATGTCTTTTGCACCTGGCAGCTTTTGAGTCGTCATTTCTGTGTCTCTTCCCGTTCTCTGCGTTTTGTATCTGCTATTCCAGATGCCTCAGCCCCTGATCGAGATTTTTCCTGTCAGTATGTGCCAGAACATGACCCAGTCTCCCATCAGGCTGTAGATGGGGTAGCTAAATGTCGCGGGCCTGTTTTTTTCGAAGATGAAATGCCCCACCCAGGCAAAACCATATCCGGCAACAGGCACGGCAACAAGCCAGAGCAGTTGCCCTGAAATTACTGTGGCTGCCAGGATCACCAGCACGATCAGTGAACCAATAAAGTGGAGTATTCGGCAGGCAGCATTGGCATGCTGAGACAAGTAGAATGGGTAGAATTCCTGAAAGCTTCTGTATTCAGTGATCGGGGCAGCGTCATCCTGAGACATATCTGTTCCTCTTCGAGTCATGTTTGGCAAATAGCTGGTCGGACTTAATCCCGGTAGGACGGGTCGATTCGATCAAGCCGGCGAATCAGTGCAGGCCAGGCGAGCATGTTGGCTGACTGACGTGCAATTTCCTCATCGCGACCCTGTGCGGCAACCTTGTCCTGTACGTCTGCTTCAGTGGGGTAGAATTCGCCAGCTGTGGAGCTCAGCGTCGCCACCTGCATGGAACAGGCGCGCTCAATGAAATAGATGCGCATGAAGGCTTCCGCGATCGTCGCGCCAAGGGCCAGTGTGCCATGGTTACGCAACAGCATGATGTTCTTCTCGCCCAGGTCACGTTGCAGGCGCGGGCGCTCATCCAGATCAACGGCAACGCCTTCAAAATCATGGTAGGCAATGTCATCCCTGACCAGCAGGGCAGTCTGATTCAGCGGTAACAGGCCTCTGGGGTCTGTGGCGACCGCCGTACCGTCAATCGTATGTAAATGAATCACACAGGCGGCGTCATGTCGGACTTCATGCACGGCTGAGTGAATGGTGAAGCCAGCGGGGTTCACCGGATAGGGTGAGGGGACCACTTTTTCACCCTTACCATTGATCTTCACCAGATTCGAGGCGGTGACTTCATCAAACATCAGACCGAAGGGGTTGATAAGGAATTCATCATCGGTGCCGGGTACACGCGCGGAAATATGCGTGTAGATCAAGTCATCCCAGCCATGGGATGCGATTAATCGATAGGCAGCTGCCAGGTTGACCCGGGTTTGCCATTCTTCCTCAGAAACCTGCTGCCTGATATCCACGTTTGGTTCACTTGCTGCGCCTGAATTCATCCTGATAACTCCATGAAATGTTGAATGCATTATTCCCGATTCAGCTTCGAAAGATTGTCAACCTGTTTACAATTGACTAGAGTTTGTCCATGAGCGCTATTGTTGACTGAATTCAAAGGCTTATTTATGGACAGGACTGACGGCTTGGAATTGCTGAAAGCAAACGAGTGGTTGAATGGGCTGGAGGAAGCAGTCAGGCAACGGTTACTGGCGGTGTGCAGAATCAGGGATTACCCTGCCGACCAGCGACTCCACAGCAAGCATGATCAGGCTGATGGACTGTATGGCGTTTTGCAGGGTGAGGTTCGGGTTAGCGCGACTACAACAGCCGGCGACGAAATTGTGTTCACCCGTATTCAGTCTGGAAGCTGGTTTGGTGAAATTGCTATTCTCGATGGCGGGCTCAGAACCCATGATGCAGTCACAACCGTCAGCTCCACGCTTGTGCTCCTGCCCAAAGCACCCTTGCTGCAGATCTGTCAGCAAAACACAGATGTCTATGTCGCCCTGGTGAAATTGCTATGCGAGCATTGCCGAACTGCGTTTTCCGCTATTGATGATTTTCTGCTGTTCACCCCTGAGCAACGAATGGCCCGGCAAATCGTCAATCGACTCGAATCAGGCACCAGTCGCATTCCGATCACCCAGCAGGAACTGGGCGCTCTGGTCGGCATTTCCAGGCAGAGTACCAACAAGATACTCAAGTCATGGGAGCATAAGGGGTGGGTCAGACGCGTCTATCGAGGCTTGGAACTGGTTGACCAGGAAGCATTAAAGCAATGGGCCGGTTCTGTTTAGAGGTTCCTGCCTGAACCAGGGGCATCACATTGTCTAGAATGCGTTTACCTTGAATTCTCAAAACACGCTATTCGCTGACAGAGAGCTCAACCAGTTCCTTTTTGTCAGAGATCTGGATGGTCATTATCAGATTGGTCTGGTTGATATCCGTGAGTGCATTGACGTCAGACCGCACTTCCCCCAGCACGTCATAGGTTTCCCGGGTCAGATCGTAGGACCACAGCTGATTGTCATTGTTGATGGCGTAGATGGTATTGCCATTGATCACGAATGATTTGGATTTGCCGCTCTGGTTGTCCAGTGGCTTGATTCGCTCATCCTCAACAGCGCCGGGTTGCCAGAAACGACCCTGGTAATCCTTGTAGATCAATTGACCCTCGTCACTTCTAAGCGCCCACAACACATTTTTATCAGAGAGTACGCTGTGCTCTGAGGTATTCAGATCGTACTCGATTGATGTGATCTGACCATTGATGCGAGCCAGTGCCAGTACGCTGTTGTTTTGACTGTCCCACTGGAACAGTCTGAGTATCGGAAAGTCCGTTGGTAAGGATTGCTGACTGGCATCCAGTGACACTTGAGTCAACTGATAGTTAGCACTCACCAGAATACTCTGACCGTCCTGTGCCCAGTCGATGCCTCGAATAAACGAATCGATGGGCAGCTGTGTGAGCTGCTGTGGGCCAGTGCCATCGCCATCGCTTATGAACAGCTGATCCTCACCCGTACGGTTGGATACGAAGGCAATCAATTCGCCATCGGGCTGGAAAACTGAATCGTCCTCCAGAAGGTTTGAGCGCTGGAAACTGGTATAGGTCAGGGGTTGCCCAAACTGGGCCTGCTGTGATTGCTCGGTCAGCTGATCGCGCGACTGTAACACGGCATCACGATCAGACGGCCCCTTGAGCATGAGCAGTTTCTCGCCATCCGGGTGAAACACCGGTTGCGCCATTCGATCAGCAAAGGGCAGGCTGATCTTGGCCACCTCACCCTCATCAGACAGCGTGAACAGTTGCCGGCCTGTGCTGAAGATGAGCTGATTCTGTTTGGGCGTGAAATTGGGATAGATCGGTCGATGTCTGGGTATGTCAGCCGGTAATGCAATCGGATGACTGGACAACAGTCGCCCTTCGGTATTGAGCATGTCGATGTACTGCTGTCCATCCTGCCGGAAGCTTGTCAAGGCAATCCGATCATCCCGGGCTGAATAGGTAAAATCGATGATCGTACCCATTTCCGGATCGTATAAATCAGTGCTTTCATTTTCGCTGATCGAATAATTGATTAATGTCCAGCGCCAGGGATTGCCTTTCAGCATCGCAATCGTATCGTCACTGGTCCACACGGGTTTATCCAGATCCGAGTTTTCGCAGCGCAGCATCACACCAGGCTGCTGCGGGTTTTGCAGTGCCGTTTCAAAATCCAGATTCACCAGATCAAAGCAGTTGGTCTGTGTCGCAGGCTCATCACAGGGTGCAGTGGCCAGAAACACCAGTGTCTTGCCGTCCGGAGAAAAACTGTGCGGGCCATAATTTCCCCAATCCTGGGTCAGCAGAACTTCCTGTTGCGTCTGAATGTGTTTGGCCCACAACTTGTTGGCACATTGCTGATTCAGATAACGGTGGAAAACGATGAACTGTCCGTCGGGTGAATAGCTGGCATCAAACTCCTTGTCGTCCGTGGCGGTGAGTGAGCGAACCTGATCAAAGGACAAGGGCGACGGCTCACCGGGCGCATAATATGAATAGCCGATCACGCCCACAATGACCATGCTGGCCGAGGTGATGAGCCATCCCAGTTGTCTTCGTAACGACCTGGGTGTTCTGAGGTGACTGGATTCAAGGGCATTGATCTCGTCAGCGGGGCTTTCCGGATTGCGATCCAATAATGCCGCCCCAGTGTCATCATGCCATCGAACGGCGCGCTCGAGGCTGTAACCTTTCTTGGCATGCGTCTTGATGGTGACCTGAGTCGTGCCGTCATCACCCAGTGCTTTTCGTAACTGGGCAATGCATTTTTGCAGTGAGTTCGGTGAGACCACCGTGTTCTTCCAGACCTGTTCCAGCAGAGCATCCTGGCTCACCACCTTGCCCTGATTTTCTGCCAGGCAGGTCAGTACGGCCAGTGCCTTGGGGGCCAGCGTCTGAGCGTGCTCACCCTGGGTGATCTGATTTCTTGGCAGATCGATATGGAAATCACCGATCCAGTACTGTTCTGACATAAAACCTCTAGCCGGGAGGGTCACTGATCAGTGCGTCTGAAAGAGAAGAATGATCTTAGCACAAAGCCTGATTGCAGCTGAACCATGCTCATAACTGTCTGATAATTAATATTTTTTATTGAGGTCAGCGAGAAGTCAGCCAAAATTCAGCTTCAGGTCAAGCATTTCCCTCTGTATCCCTTTAATTTCCATCAGCCCTGACATTTTCAAACATCTGAAACGACGAACCTCAATGAACGGGGTTCGATTGAAAGGAGATTAATTGATGAATACGAAGACGCGATTTTTCGCCATTGCGCTACTGGCATTGTCCCTGGTCGGCGTGACAGCGGCTGAGTACAGGCCCTACGAGATGCCAAGAACTCAGGTCGTACCAATCAAGGATAAAAACCAGGACCATGAGCAAGACCGGCAATACGAGCTCTATATCAAGCTGCCAGAGAACTACGCGGAGAACACCGATGCCACATTTCCTGTCATCTATATTACCGATGCGGTGTGGCATATCGAACTGATGTCCGCAGGCTCGGCCTTCCTGATGGAAGACGTCATCCTGGTCGGCATTTCCTGGCAAAAGGACATCGACGAAGCGCTCCTGAGCGAGGTTGGTGAGTATGTCAGCCGGTTTCGGGATTACACCGTCAGAGAATCAACCAATGCGGAGCGTCAGGCCAAGTATCAGTTTGGTCAGGCCAGTCGTCATCTGAGATTCATTCGTGATGATGTCATTCCGTACGTTGAATCCCAATACCGCACCGACCCAGACAATCGCTCCTATTTCGGCTACTCGGCCAGTGGCTTGTTTGGGGCCTACGTCCTGATGGCACAGCCAGACACCTTCAGGAACTACATACTTGGCAGCCCATCGGTTCAGAACGACATTCCTCATCTGATAAAGGCAGGATCGGATAACGCACTGGCAGGCAAGGGCATGAACGCCAATGTGTTCATTTCCTACGGAGAGCTGGAAGAAGAGGCGAGCGAGTCGATCAACGAGTTCGTTACGGTGCTGAAAAACAGAAAGGATGACAGCTTGTCGTTGCAACTGGTCGTAATTGAATCCGCAGATCACGGTACTGCGTTTCCACCAACCGGCATACGCGGCCTGAAATGGCTTGCAGAAGTGCAGAAAGAAAGGGATGAATCATGAAGCACGCATTCATTTTGGTGTCCCTGTTTCTCTCGACGGTGGCACTAGCTGGCAAAACTCAGGGACAGGCGGAGTTCCCAATCCTGGAAGGCCCCTATATGGGACAGAATCCACCGGGAACGATCGCGGAACCCTTTGCACCGGGGATCATCTCCAGAGAAGGCTGGCAGCTGGAAGGCGTCTTTGCGCCGGGCATGAAGGAGTTTTATTTCACGACAGATCGTGGCGACCCGCCTGACTCCACCATTACCGTGATCGGCTTCCGGCAGGAAAACAATGTCTGGAAGAAAGTGATCGAATTCCCGCGCCGAGGTGAAGTGACCTTTTCGCCTGACGGCAATCGCATGCACATGGCTGGGGGATACAAGGACCGCATTGGTGATGGCTGGTCAGAACGCAAGAGCCTCGGGCCCCTGTTTGACAATGACGAGCTGGGCATCATGCGCCTGACGGCATCCGAGAAGGGCACCTACGTGTTTGACGATTACAAGAGCAAGGTCGGGATCCGTATCTCCGAGCTCAAGAACGGCAAGCGTCAACCACCAGAGGCAATGGACTCTGTGATCAACACAGGCGAATACACAGCGCATCCATTCATCGCTCCAGACGACAGCTACCTGATCTGGGACAGCAAACGTGAAGACGGCTACGGGGCTTCCGATCTGTATATCAGCTTTCGGCAGAAGGATGGTTCATGGGGGCCTGCGATCAATATGGGCGAGTCGATCAATTCCGAAGTGGGTGAGACCTACGCAACCGTGACCTCGGATGGCAAGTACCTGCTCTTCAACAGACGCGTCGATCACGAAAGTGACAATACGGATATCTACTGGATCGATGCGAGCATCATCGAAGATTTGCGACCGAAACAATAGTTCACATCGTCAGAGCCGGTCGCGCATCGGCTGCTCTGACTCACAATAATTCACCTGGAAATCATTATGACCATCAATATGAATATAAAAATCTTGCTCGCTGTCGTTTTGCTAAGCGGGTCCAGCTGCTTTGCCACGGTAAAATCAGATGACACCAAGCCTGTTGCACCAGAGGCGTCAGCCGCCGAGATCAAGCTCGAGTTTCGTGATGTGCCACTACTCGAAACAGGCTTTATCGATGCCGCGCCGGCAAACCGGAAGGATGCCATTCAGGTCGGCAAGCTTGGGCATGACGGCGGCAGTAAAGGCGCCATTGTAAAGCTGGCAAAGGAAATGGCCGCCGGCCAGCACGGAAAGTTCGACAGTCTGCTGATCGCCCACAAGGACAAGCTCCTGTTTGAATCGTACTATCTGCGCGGACGGATCAACCTGCCGCATCCACAGGCCTCTGCCGTCAAGGGCATCACTAGCCTGATCCTTGGCCGCGCGATCCAGTTGGGTTATCTCACCATGGATGATCTGGACAAGCCGCTGGTGGGTTTTCTCAAGGATCTGGATCCAGCAAAATTTGTTGATGGCGCGGATCAGATCACCCTGCATCAGGCGATGACGATGCGCTCGGGCATTCGTCTCAGTGAAGAGATCCGCAAAGAGCTTGAGGAAAACCCTGCTCGCTTGACAGGTCAGCGACAGGTTCAGACATGGCTTGAGCTCAGTGAGCCGATCACGGCCGAATCCCAGAGCTATCTTTATCAGGGCACCGATCCGGACATGGTGATGCAGGTGATTGATGCAGTCGTGCCAGGAACTGCAGAGGATTTCATCAAAACGGAACTGCTCGACAAGATGGGCATCAGCAATTACAGCTGGCAAACCGGCCCCAGTGGCCTGCCGGAAGCCGGTTGGATGGTGAGCTTCACATCCCGGGATATGCTCAAGTGGGGCAGTCTGGTCACCAACGAAGGTCAATGGCAGGGCGAACAGCTTATTCCGGCCGATTATCTCGACAAGGCCACCAGTGGCCTGGTCAAGCCGACGCAGGACTGGATGCCCGAAGACTACCGTTACGGCTATTTCTGGTATCAGACGAATATGAGCGTCGGCGACAAAACCTATGATGCCCGATTCGCCTGGGGCGGTGGCGGCCAACGCATCATCACGGTGGCAGCACTGGACCTGACGATTGTGGTCACAGCAACTGAGAGGGAAGACACCATCATGACTCAGGTGTCAGATGTCATCCTGCCGGCCTTTGTTGAATAAGGTCGCTCATCAGTAGTAGTCAAGGACAGGCGCATTTTGAATGTTCGTCTGTCCTTGAAATTGTTCTTCGGTTCCAGCTCATTCATTTTGCTATCCACAGTTCAAGCTGTGAAAAAGCGTAATCAAAACTGACAGATCTCAGGCTTAACAGATGATGTGAACTGCATCTGGAAGTGCAAGATATTAGAGCGACCGACAGTTGGGGTGTGAACTATTGCCTGATCTGTTGAAACCTACGCCAGATTCTGACAAGTTTCTGTCTGTAAACCCACAGAACCAAGCACGTTATCAACACGAATGCCCAGTTGATGTAAATTCTGGTTTTTTTGAAATGTGCCAAGCGCTCAAGGTGTAATCCCCCCATTTTAAACAGAGCCTATTCGTAGAATCTCATGCAGCCTTCAACATCATCCTCGGAGGAATTCCTCCAATCGAAGTGTGAGGCCGTTCGTTATTGTATTTCCATAACCACTCAGTCGCCAGTTGTTGAGCTTGCTCTATCGTTTCAAATTGATGCAGATCCAGCCATTCATGACGGACTGTTCGATTGAAACGTTCTATGTATGCATTCTGTGTTGGCTTGCCAGGCTGGATGTACATCAGCGTGATGCGATGCTGATTAGCCCAGTCAACCATGGCCTGTGAGATGTACTCCGGGCCATTGTCCAGACGAATTGCGCTGGGCTTGCCTCGCCATTCCATCACCTGCTCCAGGCATCGGATAACCCGTTGGCTGGGAAGCGACAAATCAACGTCAATGGCCAACCCCTCACGGTTGTAATCATCAAGCACATTGAACGTTCTCAGCAACCGGCCATCTGCCAGCGCGTCACTCATGAAATCTACCGACCACACCTGGTTAATCGCTATCGGTACACTCAATGCATCAGGCTTGTCTCGCTTGATCCTGCTTTTGGGCTTGATTCTGAGGTTCAACTCCAGCTCACGGTAGATACGATACACACGCTTGTGATTCCAGCCAAAGTGCTGAACATTTCGAAGATACAGAAAGCACAAGCCAAAACCCCATCGTTTGTTGGCCATCGTCAATCGCAAAAGCCAGTCAGCAATCCGATCATTCTCGGCTGACAGCTTGGGACGGTAGTAATAGCAGGACTCGCTGACGCCCAGGCAAACACAGGCAAATCGGATACTGATACCATGGCGCTCAACTGCTTTGAGTGCCATCTCTTTGCGTTGAGATGGCTTTACAGCTTTCCCTCGAGGGCTTCCTGCCGGATCTGTGCTTTGAGACGCTCTTCAGCGTACATCTTCTTCAGGCGGGCATTCTCGGCCTCAAGCTCCTTCATGCGCTTCATCATGGACATGTCCATGCCGCCAAACTTGCTGCGCCATTTGTAAAACATGGCAGAACTCATACCGTGCTCGCGGCACAAATCAGGCACGGATACGCCCTGTTCGTTCTGCTTCAAAATCGCCAGGATCTGGCTATCGCTGTAGCGTGACTTTCTCATCGAAAACTCCTTTGTTACATTGTAGTGGAATTTTCTACTTCTAACCTCTGTGGTTTTTTGGGGGGATTACACCTGCTTCTATCATGCCAGGATTTTCTACTTATGAGTGGTCCACGTGTTGGGGGAGCTTACGAAGTATAACCAATTTTCTATCCAACTCTTCAGAACCATTGAAGTGTGAAAAAGAGTGTCCAAGTAATTCCATAGCGCTTTGGAATAACGGTGATTCTATTGCCACGATCACTCCTTATTAAATGTTATGGTTAACGTCTGCTAAACAAAGGTGAGGCGTGTTTTCGCGCCAAGTAATTACAAAGCAATTGTTAGGTTCCATTTTTACCTTGATTTACTTCTTCTATTAATGGAGACAAATTAAAGATTCTCCTAACGAAATTTATCTCTCTATTTGTTAACTCATTTTTTTGCTTATCAAGTTCAACGAACTCTTCTTCTAAACAAATGCAAGCTAATACATCAGATGCTGTCAGCCAAATAGATAGTTTAGGATTTTCTAATATAAATTGATTTCTAGGGACTTTTGTATTAGCGATAGGTATTTCATCACCACTGGAATAACCAATTTTGTTACAAAACCCATTTTTTTGATTATTGTCTAAACTGTCAACGAAATTTTTTAAATCAAACAATACGTTTTCTACTTGATGTACCATTTTATTCCTAATTTCAGACAGCCACTGAAGAAACTTTGCCTGATTTGCATTTAGAGCGCCTAGCTTCCTAAGAAGTTTTGTTTTCCCGTATTTTGAATGGGAAAAATCTATGTAAGATAAAGCCTCCTCCAAACAGCCATCGCCTATTCGTAGATTTAGAATATGCGTAGCAGATGCCTCGAATAATGAGTGCAGCTTGATAATGAAACCCCAGTCTGATTCTTTTAGAAGAGAATGATAGAACCCCTTTGGGAGACCAACTGTCATCTCAAACTTTTCGATTTGATCGAATGCGCTACTCATATCTTCATAAGCCTTATGGTGTCTTAGGTGTGTACGAATATTATGGTACTATATGGCTTCCATTTAGTACATTGAGGCGGTACTGTCTAAATATGTGTAGACAAATCTAAAGCTCTATAAATTTCACGAATTTTCACAATAATGCACGTGTAGGTTGATATCCTAAATATACATCTATTCAAGCAAGCGAGAATCGATGATAATAATTATGTGATGTGACATTTAATTCACTAAAGCAGGTAAGCGAACTGTTCTCTATATCTCACCCCTCCCCAATATCCTCCCCCCAAACATCCGGATTTTCCTCAATAAACCCCCCAAGCAACCCCTTACACTCCTCCGAATCCAAAACCACAACCTCAACCCCACACTCCCTAAGCCATTCCACTCCGCCACTAAACGTTTCATCCTCCCCCACAACCACAGTCGGAATCCCAAACTGCCGCACCAACCCACTGCAATACCAGCAAGGCGCCAGCGTCGTCACCATGATCGTATCCTTGTAGCTCGTTTGCCGACCCGCCTTGCGAAACGCATCCGTCTCCCCATGAATGCTGGGATCCCCCTCCTGAACCCGACGATTATGACCTCTCCCCAAGACAGTCCCGTCTGATTTACAAAGCGCCGCCCCAATCGGAATGCCACCTTCCTCCAGCCCAATCCGCGCTTCCTCAATCGCAATATCGAGCATGGCCTGGTAATCGGGAGTCTGAATGGAATGGTCTATGTTTTGGCTCATGATCAGTCACTAACCCGCATCGGGTTATTCGGATGACGAGTCCAGTTACGCTTCTCGTCAGTCACAGCCACACCCGTTCGGGGATCGACACCTTCAGTCAGCGGTACCATGGTAATGCAGTTCTCAATCGGGCAGACACTGACACACAGGTTACAGCCGACGCATTCCTCGTCATTCACCACAAACTTACGCTGGCCATTTTCAGTGGTGAAGATGGCCTGATGCGAGGTGTCCTCACAGACGATGTGGCAGCGGCCGCAGCTGATGCACTTGTCCTGATCGATAACCGCCTTTTCCTGATGATTCAGGTTGAGGTATTGCCAGTCGGTCACGCTCGGGACGGCCTTGCCGACCAGCTCGGCAACACTTGTCATGCCTTTGCTGTCGAGGAAGCTGGAGAGACCATCGGTGAGATCGTTGATGATGCGGAAGCCATACACCATCGCGGCGGTGCAGACCTGCACGTTCTGCGCGCCCAGCGCCAGGAAGTCGACGGCGTCCTTCCAGTCAGTAATGCCGCCAATGCCTGAGATGGGTAGCTTGGCCGTTTCCTGATGCCGCGCGATTTCGGTCACCATGTGCAGCGCGATGGGTTTGACTGCCTCGCCGCAGTAGCCGCCGTGGCTGCCGTAGCCGTCGGTGGTGGGGAACATGGTGAGGGTGTCGTAATCCACCCGCATGATGGAGTTGATGGTATTGATCAGCGAGACGCCGTCGGCACCACCATTCTGTGCCGCCATGGCGGGCGGCAGGATATTGGTAACATTGGGTGTCAGCTTGATGATAACGGGTATGGTGCTGGCCGCCTTGGCCCACTCGGTACACTGCTGGATGTATTCGGGCACCTGGCCCACGGCCGCGCCCATGCCGCGTTCGGACATGCCGTGCGGGCAGCCGAAATTCAGCTCGATGCCGTCGGCGCCCGTGTCTTCAATCATGGGCATGTATTTTTTCCAGACTTCCTCCTGCATGGGGAACATGACCGAGGCAATCAGGGCCCTGTAGGGCCAGTCGCGCTTGATCTGTTTCATTTCATCCAGGTTGGTCTGCAGCGGGCGGTCGGTGATCAGCTCGATGTTGTTGAAGCCGATGACGCGTCGGTCGTTGCTGTGTTGCACGCTGTAGCGCGGGCCGCCGACGTTGACGATGGGCGGGTCTTCGCCCAGTGTCTTCCACACGGCGCCGCCCCAGCCGGCCTCGAAGGCGCGGTTGACGTTGTAGGCCTTGTCCGTCGGCGGGGCCGAGGCTAGCCAGAAGGGATTGGGGGATTCGATACCGAGAAAGGTGCTCTTGAGATCGGCCATGATTATTGCCTCAGATAGTGATCGATGGACAGCGCCGCCAGCTTGCCGTCCTGCACGGCGGAGACGGTGAGGTCATCACCCCCATCCACGCAGTCGCCTCCCGCCCAGACGTCGCTGAGCGAGGTTTGTCGATGGTCGTTGACCTTGATGCGCTTGTGTTCCAGTTCTACTGACGTGCTGACATCGCCCAGTTGGTCCAGCGCCGCCTTCTGACCGATGGCCTTGAACACGGCCTGGCAGGGGATGTCGACGGTTTCATCAAGGGTTTTCAGTTTGCCACTGTCATCCGCCGACGTTCGGGCGAAGCGTACGCCCGTAACCTGGTCGCCCTCGACGATCAGCTCACTGGGCGAGAGCCAGGGGCGAATCAGCACGCCGCACTTCTGGGCCAGCTCCTGCTCCCATTCGCTGGCGTTCATGCGGTCGCGGCCGCGGCGGTAAGCCAGGGTGACCGATTCGGCGCCGAGTTTCTTCGATTGCACGGCGATGTCGATGGCCGTCATGCCGCCGCCGATCACTACCACCTCGCGGGCCACGGGCAGGTTGCTGAGCCGATCTGTCTGGCGCAGGTCGGCGATGTAGTCGACGGCATCGTAAACACCGCTCGTGTCTTCATTGTCCAGGCCCAGCGCGTTGACGTCGCCCAGGCCGATGCCGAGGAACACGGCATCATAGTCGTCGCGCAGGCTGGCCAGGCTGAGGTCATCACCGAGTGTGCCTGCCTTGATTGCGATGCCGCCGATGCCGAGGATGTAGTCCACCTCACGCTGGGCGAAATTGTCGACCGTCTTGTAGGCGGCGATGCCGTATTCGTTGAGGCCGCCCGGCTTGGGGGCCGCTTCGAAGATCACGACTGCATGACCGAGCATGGCCAGGCGATGGGCGCAGGACAGGCCCGCCGGGCCGGCGCCGACCACGGCGACGGTCTTGCCGCTGTCGGGGGCGCGTTCAAACAGTTGCGTGCCTGCGTCCAGTATCGGGTCGGTGGCGTGGCGCTGCAGCAGGCCGATCTCGACGGGCTTGTCTTCGTGCGTATTGCGTACGCAGTCCTGCTCGCACAGCACTTCGGTGGGGCAGACGCGGGCGCACATGCCGCCCATGATGTTTTCGCTGAGAATGGCCCGTGCCGAACCCGTGATATCGCCCGAGCGGATCGACTGGATGAAGCGTGGAATGTCGATGTCCGTGGGGCAGGCGATGGTGCAGGGGGCGTCATAGCAGAAGTAGCAGCGGTCGGCCTCGATCAGCGCCTCGGATGCCGACAACGGCGGGTGGATGTCGGCAAAGGCGGCCTGCAGTTCGGCTTCATCCCCTTTATGTGTGGACGGGTTTGTGGGTTTTGTCATTGCTGTTGTTGTTCCCCTCTGTTCTTTTTATTCAGCCGCGATCAACAGGCGTGGGCTTGTTCACCTCGGCCTGGCGGTTCAGCGCCTCGTAGTAGGGCGCGAATGGTGGCCGTTCGATGTAGCGGCCCGCGCCGCGTTCCACGTCAAGCTGGCCATTTTGATAGCACACCTTGCCCTGGCTCAGCGTGTGCGAGGCGCAGCCCTTCACCGTCATGCCCTCGAAGATGTTGGTGTCGATCTTCTGGAAGTGGGTTGAGGCCGAGATGGTCTTGCTGGCCTCGGGATCCCACACCACGATGTCGGCATCGGCCCCTGCCGAGATACTGCCCTTGCGCGGGTAAATGTTGAAGATCTGCGCCGCGTTGGTGGAGGTGACGGCGACGAATTCGTTCATGGTCAGTCGGCCCGTGTTGACGCCGTGGTGCCACAGCACCTCCATGCGGTTCTCTATACCGCCCGTGCCGTTGGGGATGCGACGGAAATCGTCCTTGCCCATGGCCTTCTGGTCGGCGCAGAAGCAGCAGTGATCGGTGGCGGTGGTTTGCAGGTTGCCTGATTGCAGGCCACGCCACATGGCCTCCTGATGTTCTTTCGAGCGGAACGGCGGGCTCATGACGTGGGCGGCGGCGCGGTCGAAATCAGGATCGCGGTAGACCGAATCGTCGATCAGCAGGTGACCTGCCAGTACTTCGCCGAACACGCGCTGGCCCTCGTTGCGGGCACGTGTGATGGCTTCCAGCGCCTGGATGCAGGAGGTGTGCACCACGTACAGCGGCACACCCAGCACCTCGGCAATGCGAATGGCGCGGTTGGCGGCCTCGCCCTCGACCTGCGGCGGCCTGGACAGCGGGTGGCCCTCGGGGCCTGTGATGCCGTCATTGAAGATCTTGTCCTGCAGGCGGTATACCAACTCGCCGTTCTCGGCGTGCACGGTGGTGATGGCGCCCAGGGTCAGCGCCTTGCTGAATGAGTTCACCAGGATCTCGTCGTCGGCCATGATGGCGCCCTTGTAGGCCATGAAGTGCTTGAAGGAATTCACTCCCTTCTCATGTACAAGCGTTTCCATGTCGGCCTCGACGGTGTCGTCCCACCAGGTGATGGCGACGTGGAAGGTGTAGTCGGCCACCGATTTCTCGGCCCATTCGCGCCACTGATCGTAGGCTTCCATGATGCGCTGCTGCGGGCTGGGAATGACGAAATCGATGATCATCGTCGTGCCGCCCGCCAGGCCGGCGGCTGTGCCCGAGAAGAAGTCCTCACTGGCGACCGTGCCCATGAAGGGCAGCTGCATGTGGGTGTGCGGATCGATGCCGCCTGGCATCACGTACTGGCCGCCCGCGTCGACCACCTCGGCGCCTGCAGGCGCGTCCAGATCGGGCCCCACGGCGACAATCTTGCCGTCGGCGCAGAGCACGTCGGCGCGGATGGATTGGTCGGCGTTGACTACCGTACCGCCACGTATTAGTACACTCATATGGTTCCTCCAGAAACCTCTGATCAAGTCGTTGCTGGCAATCTTGAGTTCAAAATACTCAATCTCTGCGTTGCACAATGACATCAATAGCTCTGCTATTCATGTCATCATGCGCCTTGACCTTGATCATTTTGCTCCTCAATCTTGCTCACCCCCGACTTGAACAGAGGCTTCTGCTTGCTTCGTTCAGTAATGGCTGAAATAAAATGCTCAAGTTAATTATAGTCACTTGTATTCACTGCGTGTTTTAGTTGTAAACAACAAGTACAACACCGCCCCCAGGATCGAGCCCGTGAACCAGCCGTAGTCGTAGAACCAGGTCATTACGCCCGTGGTGAGGGCGGTGACGGTCAGTGCCACGGGGATGACGAAGGCCAGGAAGCCGGGCCCATGCCAGCCGGGGTAGCGGCCGCCGTCCTTGTACAGGTCGATCAGGTGGTACTGCTGCTTTCGCACCAGGAAGTAGTCGGCGATCATGATGCCGGCGATCGGGCCCAGCAGGCTGGAGTAGCCGATCAGCCAGTTGGAGTAGAGGCTCTCGACGCTGATATCCGACTCCAGCCAGCCCAGTTTCTTCAGCAGCTCCCAGGCCATCAGCGCGACGCCGATCAGGCCCGTGATGAGGACGCCGCGGGTCTGGTTGATGAAGCGCGGTGCCACGTTCTGAAAATCATTGGTCGGCGAGACGATGTTGGCGGCGGTGTTGGTGGAGATCGTCGCAATAATGATGATGATCAGCGCCAGCACCTGCCACAGGCCGTCGCCGATACGGCCGATCAGGTTGATCGGGTCGGAGACGGTTTCACCCACCAGACTGGCGGAGGCGGCCGTCAGCAGCACGCCCAGCCCTGCGAACAGGAACATGGTAAGCGGCAGGCCGATAATCTGGCCGACGATCTGGCTCTTTTGCGAGTTGGCGTAGCGGCTGAAATCGGGGATGTTGAGCGACAGCGTGGCCCAGAAGCCCACCATGGCCGTGAGCCCGCCGAAGAAGTAGCCCAGAAGTAGAAGCTTGCCCCCTCGGGGCGGTTGGCCGGCTGCGCCAGAATCTCGGTGACGGAGGCTTTTGGCCAGGCCCACACCACCAGCCCCAGCGCCACGATCAGCAGCAGCGGCGCGGCGACGGCTTCCAGCCACTTGATGGAATTGGCGCCGCGAATCACTACCCACAGGTTGGCGACCCAGAAAATGAAGAAGCCCAGCACCTCGCCCGTGCCGCCGAGGTTCGCCCAGGAATCGAACAAGGCCGACAGCAGCAGGTGCACGGCGATGCCGCCGAACAGGGTCTGGATGCCGAACCAGCCGCAGGCCACCAGGGCACGAATGAGTGCCGGCACATTCGAGCCGACAATGCCGAACGAGGCGCGCAGCACGACTGGAAACGGTATGCCGTAGCGCGTGCCCGGGAAGGCGTTGAGTGTGAGTGGAATCAGGATGATGATGTTGGCCGCCAGGATGGTCCACAGCGCTTCTGAGACCGACAGGCCGAAATAGGCCGTCAGCACGCCGCCCAGGGTGTAGGTGGGTACGCAGATGGCCATGCCGACCCAGAGCGAGGCGATGTTCCAGTGGCTCCAGGAGCGCTGTCCGATTCGGGTGGGTGCGATGTCGTCGTTGAAGCGCGGGCTGTTGCGAACGTCCGCACCGGCTTCAAGTTCAACGAATTCACCCTGGTTGACGACCCTGCTGTCGCTAGTCTGCTGAGTCACGGCCGGTCAGCTCTTCAGCAGGTCGGTGTAGGCCTCGGGCCGACGGTCGCGGAAGAACTGCCAGGTGTCGCGCACCTGACGGATCATGTCGAGATCGATCTCGTGCACCAGCAGCTCGTCCTGATCGTAACTGGCCTGCGCCTCGATCTGTCCGCGCGGGTTCACGATGTAGCTGGAGCCGTAGAATTCACCCATCTGCTCGGCCCAGGGTTCCTCGGTGCCGAATGCGGTTGATGGCGCCGATGAACACGCCGTTGGCCGCGGCCGATGCCGGCTGTTCCAGCTCCCACAGGTATTTGCTCAGGCCCGCCACCGTGGCTGAGGGGTTGACGATGTACTCGGCGCCGTTCAGCGCCAGCGCGCGCCAGCCCTCGGGGAAATGGCGGTCGTAGCAGATGTAAACGCCGAGCTTGCAGTAGGCGGTTTCGAACACGGGGTAGCCCAGGTCGCCCGGCTTGAAGAAGAATTTTTCATAGAAGCCCGGATCCACCTGCGGGATGTGGGTCTTGCGGTATTTGCCGAGATAACTGCCGTCGGCATCGATGACAGCGGCGGTGTTGTAGTACACGCCCGTCATGTGTTCCTCGTAGATCGGCACCACGATCACCATGCTGTGCTTTTTGGCGTATTCCTTCATGATGCTGACGGTGTGGCCATCGGGAATGCGCTCGGCGGCGGCGTACCATTTGCGGTCCTGGCCCGGGCAGAAGTAGGGCTGGGTGAACACTTCCTGGAAGCACAGCACCTGCACGCCCTGTTCGGCGGCCGATTCGATGTAGGGGATGTGCGCCTCGATCATGCGGTCGCGAATCTCGACCGGTTCCATGCTGGTGTCGCCCTTGAGCGCCATCTGGATCAGTCCGCATTTGAGTTTTGCCATGGTGGTGTCCTTGTCTTTTCTTGTTGTTTGTCTAAATTTTCTTGTTCTGGATTATCGATTGCCTTACCGATTATCAGGGAACACGTACTCGGCGCCCGAACGGATGCCCGTCGGCCAGCGCGCGGTGACGGTCTTCAGTCGCGTGTAGAAATGAATGCCCTCGGGCCCGTAGATGGCGTGATCGCCGAACAGCGAACGGTTCCAGCCGCCGAAGCTGTGGTAAGCCACGGGTACGGGAATGGGCACATTGATGCCGACCATGCCGACGTCGATGCGGGCGGCAAACTCGCGGGCGGCATCGCCGTCGCGGGTGAAGATGGCCACGCCGTTGCCGTATTCGTGGTTGTTGACCATGTCGATGGCCTGGTTGTAATCGCCGGCCCGGGCAACACACAGCACCGGCCCGAAAATCTCCTCGCGGTAGATGCGCATGTCGGTCGTGACGCGGTCGAACAGCGAGGGGCCGAGGAAATAGCCGTCGGGGTTCAGGTCCGGATAGGATCTGCCATCGACTTCGAGATTTGCACCTTCCGAGACACCGGTCTCGATGTAACCCGTGACGCGCTCGTGATGCTGTTTGGTGATCAGCGGCCCCATGTCGGCACCGTCCTCATCGGCCGCGCCCACTTTCAGATCGCCGATGCGGTCCTTCAGGGCCGCCACCAGGCGGTCGCCCGTCTCCTCGCCCACGGGCACGGCCACCGAGATGGCCATGCAGCGCTCACCGGCCGAGCCGTAGGCGGCGCCCATCAGCGCGTCGGCGGCCTGGTCCATGTCTGCATCGGGCATCACCAGCATGTGGTTCTTGGCCCCGCCCAGTGCCTGTACGCGCTTGCCGGCGGCACTGGCGGTGCTGTAGATATGCTCGGCCACAGGGGTGGAACCGACGAAACTGACGGCCTTCACATCGGGGTGGGTGAGCAGGGCATCGACGGCCTCACGGTCGCCGTGCACGATGTTCATCACGCCCGCGGGCAGGCCAGCCTCCTGCAACAGCTTGTTAACGAACATGGGAGCCGATGGATCGCGTTCGGAGGGCTTGAGCACGAAGGTATTACCGCAGGCAATCGCTACAGGGTACATCCACATTGGTACCATGGCCGGGAAATTGAACGGCGTGATGCCGGCGACCACACCGAGCGGTTCGCGGTCGGTGAAGGTATCGATCTTGGGACCGACGTTGCGGCTGAATTCGCCCTTGAGCAGGGCAGGGATGCCGCAGACGAAATCCACCACCTCGATGCCGCGGGTGACTTCGCCCAGCGCATCGGGATGGGTCTTGCCGTGCTCGTGGCTGATCTCGCGTGCGATGTCGTCGCGGTGCTCGTCGAGCAGTGCCTTGAAGCGGAACAGCACGTCGGCACGTCTCGCCGGTGGCGTGGCGGCCCAGGCCGGGAAGGCGGCTTTGGCCGCCGCAACGGCGGCTGAGACTTCATCGGTGGAAGAAAACCCCACCCAGGCCGATGGCTGACCCGTGGCCGGGTTGAAGACTTCGGCACCGCGGCCGCTGTGGCTGGCGGTGGCTGAGCCGTTGATGAAATTGTCAACGGTGGGCAGGTTCTCGGCGGTGGCCGGTTTGCTACTCATGGGATATCTCCTGCACTCGATGCGTTACGGATCACTCGACGCGGTTCAACACCTCGCGAATGGTGGTGACCAGCTGATCGATGTGCTGTGGTTCAATTATCAATGGTGGTGACAGGGCTATGGTGTCGCCGGTGGTACGCACCATGACGCCCGATTCGTAGGCATCAAGGAAGGCGCTGAAGGCCCGTTTGGTGGGCTTGCCCGGGATCGGTTCCAGTTCGATGGCACCGATCAGGCCGATGTTGCGAACGTCGATCACGTGCGGCGCATCGCGCAGCGAGTGCAGGGCATCGGCCCAGGTCTCGGCCATATCACCTGCTCGGTAAAACAGGCCGTCGCTCTCGTACACATCCAGTGCCGCGTTGGCGGCGGCACAGGCCAGTGGGTGGCCGGAATAGGTGTAGCCGTGAAACAGCTCAATGGCGGCTTCGGGCCCGTGCATGAAGGTGTCGTGGATCTCGCGTCGCACGAACACCGCACCCATCGGGGCGGCACCGTTGGTGAGGCCCTTGGCGGCCGAGATCAGGTCCGGTTTGACGTCGAAGTACTCGCTGCCAAAGGGCTTGCCGAGGCGGCCAAAGCCGGTGATGACTTCATCGAAGATCAGCAGTATGCCGTGGTGATCGCAGATCTCGCGCAGGCGCTTGAGGTAGCCCACGGGCGGTATCAGCACGCCGGCTGAACCTGCTACGGGTTCAACAATGACGGCAGCGATGGTGGACGGGTCGTGCAGCTCGGCGATGCGTTCCAGGTCGTCGGCCAGGTCCATGCCATGCTCGGGCTGGCCGCGACTGAAGGCGTTCTTTTCCAGGTTATGGGTGTGACGGATGTGATCGACACCGGTCAGAAGACTGCCGTACATCTTGCGATTGGCGACCATGCCGCCTACCGAGATGCCGCCGAAATTGACGCCGTGATAGCCACGCTCGCGGCCGATCAGGCGAAAGCGGCTGCCTTCGCCGCGCACGCGGTGGTAGGCAATGGCAATCTTGAGGGCGGTTTCCACCGCTTCCGATCCCGAATTGGTGAAGAACACACGGTCGATGCCGTCGGGCAGATGGCCGGCCAGTCGGGTGGCCAGCTTGAAGGTGCCCGGGTGCCCCATCTGGAAGGCCGGGGCGTAATCCATCTCATCGGCCTGGGCCTTGATCGCCTCGGCAATGCGCTTGCGGCCGTGTCCGGCGTTGACGCACCACAGCCCGGCAACGCCATCGAGTACCTGGCGTCCGTCATCGGTGGTGTAGTGCATGCCTTCGGAGGCCACCAGCAGGCGCGGCTTGGCCTTGAACTGGCGGTTGGCGGTAAAGGGCATCCAGTGATTGCTGAGATCCAGTGCGTTCTCGTTGCTCATATGGTGTGTCTGTCCCTCTCCTCGCCGCAGGTACAAAGGTGTACCACAAGGTACTCGGGCGGGTCAAACCTCATGTGAAGTCAATGAGTTACTGATTGGTGGAAAGAACACGGCGGTCATTCCCGCGCAGGCGGGAGTCCAGTCTAAATTTCAAAATGGATCCCCGCCTTCGCGGGGATGACATCAGCACGATGTGTCTAGTCAGTTTTTTCGTGACATAAAGCCTGGATGGCTACTCAAACCCGTCCGCAAACACCACATCACCCACGTCCAGTTTCCATTTCTGCAGCAGCAGGTGCAGGGCCTGGGCCTGGTTCTGGGAGGCGGTGGCACCGACCTGGTTGTCTTCGTTGACGCCGTGGCAGCCGTCGCAGACGCGTACTTCGCCGGGCTGGAAGGTGACCCAGTAGCGCTCGCGAACCACCGGAGTGCCGTTGACTTCGGTGCTCTGCCAGCTCATGGCGCGGCGGGTTGGGACGAACAGGGCGGCCGAGCCGTCTGGGGCGATGGCGACGCTGCTCTGGGGGCCGCCGGGGTTGGGGATGTTGAGCGCATCGGCCTGGGCATTGTGCATGTGGCGAGCCAGAACGCGGCGGCCGGGTCTCGGATCATTGATACCGCCGATGCCGCGCACCTGATCGCCCTGGAAGAACTGTAGATGGCTGACGTCATACACGGTACCGCCGCTGCCGATGGTGCTGATACCACCGGGTACTTCCAGGTTGTAGGGCTGTTGTACGTCGGCGTCGTCACGCGCGGTGATGTCGCGCACCACCATCAGGGCCAGGCCGCGATCGATCATGGACTGGCGGAATTCATTGATATCGACCATTTCGGCATCGAACACGGCCTGCTCGGGCGCTGCCAGATTGCCTTCGGTCGTCATCGGTGGGGTGGCTCGGGCGACCACTTCGACCGGGTTCAGTTCCCACATCGGGCCGTTGTAACTGACCAGCACGTCGGGATCGAAATAGCTGATATTGCGGTTGATGCCGCCGCTGATGCCACTGCCGGCGGTCTGGTAGCCGTTGGCTGCACTGGTGAGCAGCTTGAGGGTGAAATCGTATCGCGGATCTGGATTGGCGCGGGTGCCGTCGTTGTTGGCACGGCGTGCCTCCGCGGTGTGCGCCACCAGCAGGCTACCGTTGCTCAGTGGCAGCGGTTCGCGGTAATGGCCGCTGTGATTGGGTGGCACCGGGTCGCCGTCGGCTACAACAGTTTCGGTGTCGGGGTGGGTGATGTACTGCACCACCATCTGATCGGCCGAGAAGCCTGGCGAGCCGCCCATCTGGATTACCATGCCTGAAGCGTGAGTCTGGAACTCGGGCGCCTCGACGGCGATGTAGGAGCCAGCCTGTTGCGGATCTTCAGTGACCTGCAGCATGTTGAGGATGGAGTTCGGATTGACCCGGCCCGAGACTGAGGCAATGAATTCATCGAGGTTGGGATCGTCGTTCATGCTGCGATTGAAATAGTTGTGCAGCTCATGCCGACCGATGTGGTTGAGGGTTTCCTCACCCGTGCCGTCCTGATTGATCATCCACGGAAAGAAGTGATTGATGCTGTGACCTTCCAGGTTGGTGCCGGCCAGCAGGTCGGTGCGTTGGGCGCGGGGCTCGGGGAACACTTCCACCCGGTTGGTGGTGGTGGCGGCAAACTCGCTCTCGTCGGCGTAATCGAAGGTGCCGAAGGTGTCGCCATTGAGATCATCTGCGTCGGCCTGCTGGTCGCGCTGCAGGTGATCCCAGCGCGTGAAGATGATGCGGCCGAAGGAATCCACCGAGGGGTCGAAGGAACCGGAGGGTGAATGCTGCAGCAATATCAGGTCGCCGCTGACCGGATCGAGGCTCCACAGGCCGGTGTTGGTGGTGGTGGATTCATATTCGTCGTGCTGCGGGTACAGGTGTCTGGCGCCGGTGATGGTGCGGTCGCTGACAAAGATGATGCGGCCGTCACTGCCGTAAACCGGCATGATGTTGTTGAAGTCCTGCGGCTGGTTCGGTACCGGCGTGATGGTCACTGCCTGACCCTCGGCAAGGCCGGTGACTTCAAACAGCTGCCAGTAGTAGTCGTTGTATTCGAACTGGCTGCTGGGCCCGCCAACCACCATGGAGAAGATGGCCCTGTCGGCAGCGGGGTTGATGGCCGGGTCGCGCACGGCAATGGCATCGGTACCCTGCAGCCCGTCCACGCCGAAGCCACCCTCGCGGGTCAGGTTGCACAGCTTGCCGTTCGGGTAGCGGATGTAGAGGTCTCCGCCGCGACCGGTGGTCTGCATGGTGGCCGTGTGATTGGCAAACACCGAGCCGATGGTGGCAAAGTCCTCGGCGATCGGAAACTGGGTGACGAACATGATCGGATTGGGCAGGACTGGCAGGCCAGCAGGTTCGGTACAGAACGGATCTGTGGTGGCCTGGGCGCTACCCAGCAGCAGGCTGGTCAGGGCCAGCAGTGTTCTCAGTTCGTGTCGCATCAGTTTCTCCAGTCTCGCTAAACCCGGCACAGTTCCCCCTGCATCCGGACTGTCGATGGTGTGGTCTGATCGATTCAGTTGTGCTGACCAGACACACAGCGCTGCCGAATCTGTTTCCGATTTGGTCGGATCAGAATCAATCAGCAGCAGGTAATACAACGAGTCTAGCAGCGAAAAGCGAAAAAACAGTGCGCTGGGTCAATCATTTGGGATTCGGCGGAAGAGGATTGTCTGGTATGTGTGACAGTGATTGCTGTCATTCCCGCGCAGGCGGGAATCCATCTTGATTTTTAACGTCACAATGGATCCCCGCCTGCGCGGGGATGACGATCTGGTGCTCAGGATCGTATTGAAGCACAACAATTGGATCAGTCTGTTGTGTCCAAAGCCTCCCTTTGCAAAGGGAGGTCTGGAGGGATTTTGGCTGATGAAATCCACCCCAACCCCTCCTTTGCAAAGGAGGGGTTTTAGTCGGTGACACTCGGGATGACAGAATCCATGTCGTTCCGACAGAGCGTAGCGACGAGGAATCCTGGTGATCGAGCCTGTGCAGATCAGATCCCTCACATTCGTTCGGGATGACATAAATTGTGGGAGAGTGGCCAGGTGAGTTTGAAGCTCAATGTTGTCGTTCCGACAGAGCGTAGCGATGAGGAATCCTGGTGATCGTGGCATTGCAGAGCAGGTCCCTCACATTCGTTCGGGACGACACGTAACCGGCACGCCTCACTGGAATGCCATTTTTGAGGAAGCCTGTCCCCTGTGCTTTACGCCTTTGCCGACACGTTACTGGGTCGTCTCGAAACCGTCTGCGAAAATTCCGCCGCCGTCGATGATGTCGAAATTACCGGGTGAGATATCGAGGAAGACGTTGTTGCTGCAGCGCACTTCGATTCGCGCCATGTCGGTTGTCGTCTGTGGCGTAACATCGGCCATGCCGTTGTTGGCTGCGCCCAGCAGGAGGTCCTCGGTGAAGGTCTGGCCGCCGTCTGCCGACAGGCGGATATCCACGCTGGCACAATTGATCGGTGCCTGGTCGGTTGCGGCGACGTTCCAGGTCACCTGCTGAACTGCGCCGGTTTCCCAGCTGGCGCCGCCGGCCGGGGTCAGCACTTCGAATGCGTCACCGGTATCGACCACGTCCAGATTCATTTCCGAGCTGTTGACGCCGCCGGCCGGGGTGGCGTTATCGCGCACACTGAGGCGGAATGTCATGTTGCGGCTGTACGAGGGCAACAGTTCGCCGATGGTCTGTGTGTTGTTGAGCAGATCCAATCGCCGTGGAAAGATCCGGCAGGGCGAGGTGGTGGGCTGGAACGAGCGAAAGATCGGCGCGTCGCCCACGGGGTTGCCCGGTGCACCCGCCGGGCCGAGATCGAATTCCTCCCAGGCATAGGTGATGGTGTCGCCGTCGTTGTCACTGGCGGTGCCGCACAGTTCAAACGGTGTGTTTGCCGGGATGGTGTAACTCTGGCCAGCGTTGACCGTCGGTGCCTCATTCGCAACGGGCGTTTGATCCGAGCAGCCGTTGCCTGATCCGCTGGTGGAGTAGTTGATCATTTCCTGCAGGCTGATGCCATGGAAGTAATCGTCGCTGTTGTTCTGCAGGTTTTGCGAACCGCAGATGCCGGCGTAGGCCTGGATGGTGGCACCGGAACCCGGTTCGTAGGCGGTGCTGCCGTTTCGGTTGCCGCCCGAGCAGGCGCCCGTGCTGCCATTGAAGGTATGGTTGCCGCCCCACTGATGGCCCATTTCGTGAGCCACGTAATCGATATAAAACACATCGTTCTGCGGACTGCCCAGTCCGGTCACGCCGCGCGCCTTGCTGCCGCTGCGGCATGGCACACCCAATCCGGCAACACCGCCGCCACCGGTGCTGAAGACGTGGCCGATGTCATAATTGGCCGAGCCAATCACACTGTCGATATTGCTCTGGTTTTCACCCAGCATGGTGAAACCGCTGTTGTTGGTGTAGGGGTCTGTGGCACCGTCGGTGTAGATGATCTGATCATTGTTGGCGATCAGTTCCATTCGAAGGCCAATGTCGCGCTCGTAAACGCCGTTGACCCGAGTCATGGCGACAACAATCGCGGCCAGTGCTGATGGTACGGTACCGCCATGAAACTGTGCATATTCACCCGTGGTCGCAACCGCGAGCCGATAAGTGCGCAGAATGCCGGCATTGCTGACGCCGCCGCGTGAGGGGAGCCCGTGATCCAGATGATCGGTGACGCCACAGGCCATGACCTGATTGGTGTGATAATCGCGCTTGTAATAGCTGGCGTAGTGACGGAACTGTCCTCTTTGCATCGGATCAATCAGCCAGGTGCCCCGATCGACATCCAGCACCATGGCGTTGAGACCATCGGGGCCGAAGGTGAGGCGTGCCTGGGTGGCACTGTTGTCGAGCGAGACGGCGCGGTAGGACTGTATCTCGGGGAAACGCCTGGCCAGTTCTTCGGCCATCACCGGTGCATCATGGATTTCAAAGCGAACAAGGTCGCCATCGGGTGTCGGCAGCGTGATCTCGCCGGGTGCACCGGCACTGGATCGTGATGGATACCGATCCTGCAGGTCAGGATCCAGTGGCGCGGCAAACAGCAGTGACTCCATTCGGGCCACATCCATTTCCACGCTTCGGAACTGATCGGGTGCCACTGAAAAGTAACTGAACGGTTCAAGCGAGCGGTCTTCGATGTCCAGCCATAGTGACTCGGTTTCGTCTGCATGCGACAGACTGGTGCATAGTATCAGGGAGATGATCAGCAGAGTACGTATGGCAGTCGTGTTGCTTGAGGTCATGTTCCGGGCCCGCAGGATTCAATAAAGAACGGGCATTGTGCACGCTGCAAATGATGAAAACGTGAATGTGCATCACAGCCGTGACAATGGCTGATCTTGACTTGCAGCGGGATTGATCAGCCTATTGCCGGGTATTCGCCTCGAACTGATCCAGCGCCAGCAGCCAGTTGCGGGCCATGATCCCGAGTATCTGCTTGCCTTTGTCGGCACTGGCCAGGGTGGCATCGCCGTACAGGCCAGTCTCGGTGCTGCGATCAAACTTGCCCGGCGCATAGCCGGTCTGTGATTTTTTCTCGCCGCGATAATCCCGCGTGGCTCGTGACATGTCGACCAGATCGGGACGCAGGTAGAGCATGATGGAGGTTTCGCCTTCGTCGGCATGCCCGCCGCGTTCCTGTTCGTACAGTTGGGCGGCATCGTCGGTTTCCAGATCATCCCAGGACAGCACCAGCGTGGCGACGTTGTGATTGCTGCGGATGTCGCGAGCGACAATGCTGATCGGCAGGCCGGTGGCCTTTGCGATGCCGAGGTTGAGATAGACCAGCCGTGTGGCACCGCTTCGAACCAGCGACTCGGAGATGTGGCGCAGGTAATCCTGAAACACGGTCGGGTCGGCCACTTCGGTGCCCGGGTAGTCGCGGAAGGCCGCAAACCAGCCGTGCAGCACCGGTGGCGCGACGATGACGTCACGCTGATCCAGTGCCAGTTCGAGCAGGTGTTCCATCACGATCTGATCGGTGGCCAGGGGCAGATGGGGCCCGTGCTCCTTGGCACCGGCGGCAAAGGGTATGATGACGATCTTCTGTTTCAGCTGCTGCTCGGCAGTCTGCCAGTTGAGGTCGCCAAGCCGGATGCCGGCAGTGGCCAGCAAGGGAGCGAGCATCAACATGCACAAGACGATCCTTCGAATTCTGACGCGATGGATTGATCCGGCAGATGACTGATTCATGGCGGTGCTGCCTCCTGGCTCGGCTGTCTGACGACAGTGTATCACTGCCCGGCAAATGGCCGGGCATTGTCATCATGACCGGTGTGTGGCCTGCCAGATTACAGGCTCAGCGATCAGTCGTCAGCGGCCTCTGATACGTCCTGGGCTTCGCTCAGCAGGAAGCTGAAATCAGCCGGGCTGCCTGTGGTGGTGGTGGCGAACTTGTGACAGCCAATGCAGCTGGAGACCGGTGTGCCCTTCTGCACCAGCGGTGAATGCGCCTGGATGTAGGTTTCCAGCGTGGTGTTGGCCAGTGTGGCCGGCGTGCCTGCTGGCGCGCCGCCAGTGGACCACTGGGTGCCGATAAGCTCGTAGTTTTCAAACACCGAACCGGCCAGCAGGTTTCGGTAATAGGTATTCAGATCGGCGATGCCCGGGTCGTTCTTGTCCAGCGGCTGGGTTCTGACCACCTGGGTCGGGGCATTGATCGGATTACCGGAGGTATCCAGTTCGGTATAGGGCGTGGAGGCGTTCTGCTTGTTCTGCACACAATCGGTGCTGCAATCCGGATTGTAGAAGGAATACGATTCGGCCATGTCGGTGGTGCCTGTTGCGGGGGCGTTGCTGACGTGCTCGAACGAGGCCCACAGGTGTTTCAGCGCTGGATCCTTGAACACCATGTGCAGCCCGACCAGACCGACGGTGACCGGGTTCTTGCCGGGGCTGGGGTTGCCCTTGGCGTCGTTGTACACCGTGGCCATGCGGGTGTAGAAGGTTCCGCCATCGATTTCACTTTCGCTCAGCACCTTCCAGGCCGCCTTGATCTCCACCGATGCGGTCGGGAAATCAACCGTCGCGCCCTTCTGGCCGGCATGATTCCACAAGTTATTATTGACGATGTAGTCATACTCGGTCTCATTCACGAGCAACTCGTATCGCACAAAGCGGCCGTTCTGATCGGTCAGTACCCCGCCCACGGCTTCACTGATATTGTTGCCGAAATAATTGCTCAGTCGTATCGCGGCACTGGCTACCGGATTTGATTTGCCCACGTGCTGCAGGTCCGCTCTGGCGGCACCGTCGCACCAGGCCACGGGCTTGCCTGAACCGACGAAGACTTCGGCGTCGGTGGAAAAGGTTTGCCATACCAGTTCACCGTCGTATGCGGAGGTGACATCAAGAATCGATTTGCCGGTATCTGCCGTGCATGTACTGCTGTCGGCAGGCCAGTTGAGGGCCAGGAACAGATTCCAGGAAAACACATCGACACCACCCTGGAATTCGCCGAATTTCGGACAGGCTGATTGCGGCACTGCAGCCTGACTGCCTGTGATACTGCTGATGCAGGTTGAGCCTGAGCAACCGGTTCCCTGGCTGCAGTCGCCGGGCTGATCGGCCAGTGCGGCCTGCGTGGTTGCCAATATGAGTAAACTGCCTGCCAGCGCCGTGTTCCAGTGGCGTATGGCTGGACCTGTGCGGGTGTGCGTGTTGCAATGAGCTGTCGTCATGGTTCCCCCTCGTGAACATGGTTGGCTGACATGCTTATAGTAGAGGTGAACTTGAGCGGGCGATTCTCTCACCAGGCGTCAGGCCGCAGGCCTGGGTGCAACCCGACGCCAGTCAGAATCGTCAAAACAGTACAGGCACGTCATGAATGGGAACGAGTGAATGAAAAAATTGATCTGGACGATTGGATTGCTGGCCACCCTGGCCTGGCTGGTGTTGCCCTTTACACTGCTCGAAGTATCGCTGGTCGATGCCGAGACTTATCCCTATGACCGGGAAACAACGCTTGAACCGGTTCTCCCGCCTGCCGAAGAAACGGGCCGGCCGGACAATATCATCATTTTCGTTGCCGACGGCCTCGGTTTTGCTCACCTGTCGCTGTCGGCATCACTTTCTCACCCCGATGACGGCAAGTCACTGTGGCGCCGGTTTCCGGTGGCGGGGTGGCAGAGCACGCACCCGACACGCGGCTTCCTGACCGATTCGGCGGCATCGGCCACGGCGCTGGCCACGGGACATGACACGCTGCCGGGGCGGATAGGCGTGGATGCAGACGGCGGGGAACTCACCAACCTGTTCGAAAAGGCCGGTGCAGCCGGTTATCGAACCGGTGTGGTTACCGACTCCTATATCTGGGATGCCACACCGACCTCTTTCGTGGTGCATCAGGAGGTGCGTGGCAACGAGAGCGCACGCTCACTGATCGAGCAGCTCGCGACAGCCGGCCTCGAGGTGCTGTTCGGCGAGCTTGAGGACGAGGGAGAGGATGGTGTGCCCGAGCGTGCCGAAAGCATCGCCATACTGGAGAGCGGCTTTACACTGCTGGATGAGAAACTTGCCGATCCTTTCATCGACAGCGGGCAGGGTAACGAGCCGGTCGCGGCGGTGTTTGACGAGGAGCAGGTCACCGATCTGGACAGTACACCCAATCTGAAGACGATGGCAGAGGTTGCGTTGACGCGGCTGTCCTCATCCTCCGAGCCGTTCCTTCTGCTGGTCGAGACCGAGGAGATGGATTCGGCTTCGCATGAGAATGACACCGATCGCATGGTGAATGGCTTGAGGTCGATGGAGGCAACACTGGAGATCCTGCTGACCCATGCCGAAACTGACGGCAATACCCTGCTGCTGTTCACGGCCGATCATGAAACCGGTGGCCTGGCGCTGAGCTACAAGGACAATAATTCGACCATCAGGCCAACCTGGTCGAGCCGGGACCACACCGGCGTGGTGGTGCCGGTGCTGGCCATGGGCCCGGGTTCAGACCGGTTTGACGGTGCCATGACCAATCAGCAGATCGGTCAGTTGCTGCATTCACTGGTAAAGGCTGACGACTGATTTTTCCCGCCGATCCCTGACCAGATTGACGATTCCTGTTCGCTTTTTCATCGCTCTGACATTTAGAGGGTGTGGATAAGGCCAAGGGTGGTCATCATCCCCTCGGGTTACAGGGGCAGACAGGCTCGTCGTTATTCTGTTGCTTGTCCGGTAAGCATGACATTCCGGACAGGAACCTGCCGACCGGTAATAGATCTCTGACTGATCTGGATGACTGTTGTCGACAGTATCCGCGCTTTTTGCGCTGAATCGGGAAAAAGATTTGCCTTTTCAGCAAGATTAATTAGGATTAGAGTCACTTAACAAGGGAGGATAGTAGTATGCGTGTAGCAGCTGGGGTTATCTTGATCGTTGCCGCTGTGTTCAATCTGATTGCCTGTCTGGCCTATCTGGGCATGGGTGGTGCGGCCACCTATAGTGGTGAAATTGCCCAGGAAATTGCTCAGGAAGCAGCTCAGCAATCGGGTGAAAGCCTGACCGCTGAAGAACAGGCGCAGCTGGATGCAAGTCTGGAGGAATTTGATGACGCCATCGGCTCATCAGGTGTTCTGTTGATGGCATTCGGCGTCTTCCTGCTTGTTTCCGTCGGTATCCTGATTGCCGGAGCCGTGTTCCTGTTTCAGGGCAAGAAGGCCAAGTTCATCATGGTTGCGGGGGGCATGGCGATAGCCGCCGAGGTCATAGGGATATTGATCACTTCAGACATGGGCGTGACCAACCTGGTTGGTCTGGTTGGCGGTATTCTCGCCATCATCGCTGCCCGTTCCATCGGTAGTGGTTCAGCGCCTGAAGCACCTGCAGCAGCCTGATTGCTGTGACTGATGATGTCCCGGTGCCTGTGTTCAGGCGCCGGGGCTTTTTGATTTCATGAACCTGCAACACGTTCGCGTACTGACACAACACGCACTGAGCCGATCATTTGCCAGTGCCAACGGTGTGCTGTTTCTGGTGCTGTATGGTCTGGTGTGGTTCATGGTGTTTCGCGGCATGGCCAGTGAACACATCAACGAACTGGGCAATCCACAGGGTAATTGGCTTGTCAGCCTGATCACCAGCAGCGAGCTGGCTCAGGTACTCTTTATTCAAAACCCGCCTTCGCTGGGTTTCTTTTTCATTATCGCTTTGTTCCTCACGCCCGGATTTGTCATGTGGGGCGCCGGTGATCAGACCGCCAGTGACATCAACAATCGCTATCTGCGGTTTCTGATTCCGCGCTGTGGTCGCTTCGAGATCTACGTCGGGCGTTTTCTGGGCGCGATGATCTTTACCCTGATCGTGCAAGGGGTTATCACTGGCATTGCAATCCTGATCGCACTGACGGTCGATAATTCACCGTCATCGGAGATCATCTCCTATGGCATGCTGATCATGATGGTGATGCTGATGTACACCGTGCCGTTTGTGGCGCTGATGTCGGCCATGGCAGCCATCACCGGTTCGGTCACCATCGGCATCATGTCAGCGATGGCAGGTTATGCCGTGCTGGTGACAATCACCAGTATCCTGGCGATCCGGTACGAGTTTCTCGAATATTTCGGCTGGCTTTTTCCGTCGGGCATGAAAACCCTGCTGATGACAGGCGGCATGGGCACGATTCTGATGTGCATGATTCTGCTGGTCGGCTATACGCTGATCTATCTGATCGCCGGCTGGTACGTCTTCAGGAAGCGGGATATCTGACATGATCAAGCTCAAGGGCGTCGGAAAACGATTCAATCAGGTGGTGGCACTGGATCAGGTCGATCTGGAGATCAAGCCCGGGCCACCGACAGGGCTGGTCGGGCCCAATGGCGCGGGAAAGACTACGCTGTTCTCCTTGCTGTGTGGCTTTCTGAGGCCGACCTCGGGCAGCATCAGCATCATGGGGCACCCGCCACTGGCCAATGCACTGCACGGCAAGATTGCCATCCTGCCGCAGGATGCCGGCATGACCAAGGGCATCACGGTAATCAAGCATCTGACATTTCTGGCCGAACTGCAGGGTTACAGCCGTCGCGAGGCGCGTATTCAGGCCACCGAGGCACTGAAACACGTGAACCTGTCCGATGCCGTCAATCGAATGCCCGATCAACTGAGTCATGGCATGCTCAAGCGCGTCGCCATCGCCCAGGCGCTGATGGGCGAACCGGAACTGGTAATGCTGGATGAACCCACGGCCGGTCTCGATCCCAACACCGTGGCACCGATTCGGGAACTGGTGAGAGCGCGCGGTGATCACATCAAGTTCATTGTCAGCTCTCACAACCTGAAGGACATCGAGGATCTGTGTGGCGACCTGATCATTCTGAAGAAGGGCAGGGTGACCGAACATTCTCAGGTGCGCGAGATGCTGAGTCGTTCGCGCGCACTGACCTTCCGGCTGGAACATGCCGCCCCCGACGACATCGAAAGCTTCTTCGAGGACATCATGGAAGTCAGCGATGTGCAGGTGAGCGGTGCCGATCGTCGCCAGCTGTACGTGCAGTTCGATTCCAAATCCGAAACCGAAGCCCAGGTCAATATCCTGCAGTGCCTGCAGAGCAATGGCATCATCTTTGTCGACATGACCCGTGGTGAGTCGCTGGAAAGCAAGGTACGCAAGATCACCGATAATTAGGCGTGCTGGTCACCCTCTTCCCGGCCCTTCACGCGATATTCCCGACAGTTCTGCTATGCTTCACAGGCGAGTTCAAACAGCTCTGCTTGCCGCATATACAATCTGTTTTCGAAACCTAGAAACGGGGATTCATTATGATTCGATACCATTCAGTCATTGTCGCCGCGGGCCTGAGTCTGCTGGTCGCCATGGGCAGTCATGAGGTCCAGGCAGGCGCCTATGTCTTTGCGGGCAGCGGCGTCGAGGACCGGGTGACACACTCGAGAAACTACAACGGCTCAGGCGGTGTTGTGGTGAACAATGTGTGCATCGTGCCGGGCTCTACCAATGCTGCCCTGCTGGAGATACCGGTTCAGAACACCATCGCACGATTCAATCAGTTTGTCGCCATCACGGACAACATCCGCACCGGTGCCAGCAACGACATTCCCTCGAACGCGGTGGATATCGAATCGGCCCTGATACACGAAGTGGGGCACTGCATTGGTCTGGCTCATCCGAATGCGGCCAGTGAATCTGGCTTGCCGCAGGCTGACCGTGAATACACCAAGGCGACCACCGGCGTGAACGGGTCCTTCGATCTGGGTATTGGTGCCGACAATGTCAGGGGGTCTCCGGATGACATTCGCGGTGATGACATCAACCTGCACTGGTTCCTGACGTCCTCAAACAATCCGTTTGAAATCCCGGATGACAGCCCGGAAACCGGCAACTTCTCGGTGGATATTGCCGACCTGCCGGGTGCCGATACCTTTGCCGCCAATGCCGACCGTACCGTTTCTACACTGTTTGGTGTGCCCAACACCGAAGCGGCCATGCAGCAGGGACAGTTCTTTGATGAGGACCAGCGCGGTCTGGTGGGTGATGATGTCAATACCCTGCGTTTCGCCCGCACCGGTGCAGATCATGTTGCCGGTACTGGCGATGATTACACCCTGAATCTGACCTACGGCGGCATCTCGAACAGTAGCTGTGATATCACCGTGGCGCTTGATACCAGCACCGGGTTTGCAGTCTGCAGACTGACGGGAAACACCGGTGGACTGGGTTCGAATAATTTTGTCATTACCGGGGCTGACGTTCGATACAATGAAAACACCACCTGGTATTTTGCCACCAAGCTCATTCCAACACCCGTTGCAGACAGCCTGACAGTCGATGTCGGCGGTACAGTCACCATGACCGATCTGGGTTCCAATTCACTGATTTCGAACGATACGCATCCCGATGGATTGTCACTGAACATGGGCACACTGAATTTCCGTGCACCCCTGAACGGAATGGTGACACTGAACAGCAACGGCACGTTCAGTTATACCCATGATGGCGGGGCAGAGACAACAGACCGATTTGTCTATCAGGTCTGCGTCGATGATGCTGGTGCCACACGCACCTGCAGTTATGGACTGGTTACGGTCGCAATCAGTGATACGGGACAGATTTTCCAGGACGGCTTCGAGGACTAGATGATGAACTATTCAAACCAGAGAATGACAGATTCAATTCG
Source organism: Lysobacterales bacterium (assembly GCA_965212525.1). Lineage (GTDB taxonomy): Bacteria > Pseudomonadota > Gammaproteobacteria > Xanthomonadales > SZUA-38 > SZUA-38. The sequence goes on along the minus strand of CBDBVC010000027.1, from coordinate 10,317 downwards.
CCTCAAGTCTCAATGGCAATTCCATGTCATCACAATGCTCATGTCGTGGGTAATCTCGACGCCGGTTCTGGCCACGGATGCTCCGGCATCACTGCGCGGGCAGACACTGCTGGAGATGGTCGAGTACTCCAGTAAACTGGCCGAGCCGGATCTGACCCCGGCGATCACCATCTACATTGATGGAACGATTGAGTTCTACACGCCTCGTTACATGCGAGATGCCGGGCTGTATCGAGGGCAGCTGGATGAGAATCAACTGACACAGGTACGAGAACTGATGTCACGGATTGCCTCATTTGATGCATCGGATGCCGAGGAAAAATACATCGATGCCGATGTTCAGCTGGCGCGCGACACCGGGAGTGAATACTACCAGTCGGAACAGGTCATCACCCGATACACCCTGTACACTGCGAGTTCAGCGCCGCGTATCGTCGTGGCCGAAGATGTGCAAATGAAGGCAGGTCGTTTCAGCAATCTGTTTGACTGGCAGCAGATGGCGCTGGCCGAACGTCAGCTCAAGGCGATGTCAGGTTCTGTTCAGCTGGAACGTGTGGCGGATGCCAAGCAGGCTGACTGATATCTGATACTGAATGTGCCTGGGTCATCTGGCTCAGGCACTTACCGAGCCACATTCTCATGCAAGTTTTCCGTCAATACCGGGTCTGATGATTGAACCGTCTGCGCCCTGATCAAGTTCAACCGGGCGTACACATCCAGACAAACCGGTGAGGAGACCCGATATGAGACGACACCAACTGGCCGTTGTGCCCCTGTTACTCTTGTTTTCTGTCCTGTCGCACGCGCAGCAGACGCCGACAGACGGACAGCTTCGAAACGGAACCGGCAGTTCCGCCCAGGCCTATGATGCCGGAAAGGAACGATGGGTTTCGGTCGAGCAATTCTGGTTCAATTATGCCGAGCGCAAGGGCGGCTACACCTATGGCCCGACCGAGAGCTATCCGCCATATCGTCAGGTCAATGAGGGCGACACTCTGCTGATCGAACTGGCACAGGGCCCCTGCCTGATGGAGTTCTTTCATTCACGCTGGCGGCTGGCCAATGATGTCAGACGCTGGGACGATGGCTTCAATGACTACGGTGGTTGTCCACACGTCTTCGATTGACACCAGGATGCATCATCACGTTTTCTTTGAGCCAGAACTGATACACTGGCTGTCAAACACACGGAACGCAATTGAATGAAACGATTGATCCCGCTGCTGCTGATTGTTTTCAGCTCGTTGTTGATGGCATCGGACGAAGATGAGGTCAGGGCCCGATTTGATGCCTACTGGGCGGCCTTCTCGCAGAAGGACTTTGCCACTGCGGCTGAATACATGGATCCGGCCGAACTTGCCCAGACTCAGCAACTGATGCGTCCGCTGTTTCTTGAGGCAGCAGGCAATCCCGATGCCGAGATCCGGGAAATCGTCAGCTGGTTCTACACCGGTGTGCCCGAGGGGCGTCGTGAGACCATGTCGGCAGCCGAAGTCTTTGCCGGCATCAACCAGATCATCGTCAACAGCCAGCCGGAAGTGTTTGATCTGCTGGGTGTGGCTGATGTGACCATCAAGAGCGTACATCTGAGAGGGGCTGACACGGCCATCCTGGTGTACGAGCTCAGTCTGCTTGATGCCAGTGAAGAGGATACCCAGTATTTTTCACGTCATGACGGACAGTGGTATCTGAAGTTTCGTGACGATCCTGCCAAGGTGGCCGAACAGTTCAGGACCGTGTTCGGCCAGTAATTTCCGACTTGCCCTGCGTACAGCCTCAGCCGGTATTTCGTAACGACCGGCTGTAACGGTGTACCTCATCAACCAGCACCCCGAGATGATCGGGATCAACGCCCGGTGTGATGCCGTGGCCCAGATTGAACACATGACCCGGACCAGGTCCGAAATCATCGATGGTGTCCCTGACGGCCTGGCGAATGGCATCAGGGCTGGCGTAGAGGGTGGATGGATCCAGATTGCCCTGAAGTGCCACCCGGTCACCGGTCAGCTCGCGCGCCGTGGACAGATTGGTGGTCCAGTCGACACCCAGACCGTCGCAACCGGTGTCGGCCATCTGTGTGAGGTTGAGGCCAGCACCCTTGGTAAACAGGATGACCGGTATCTTCTGGCCATCGCGTTCCCTGTTGAGTCCGTTGCAGATGCGTTCCAGATACTGCAGTGAATACTCCCGGTAATGTGCCGGGGTCAGTACACCGCCCCAGGTATCAAAGATCATGGCCACCTGAGCGCCTGCCTCGATCTGTGCATTGAGGTATTCGGTGACGGCATCGGCCAGTATGCTCAGCAGCTTGTGTGCCGCTGCCGGTTCATTCAGCATCAGTGCCTTGACCTTTTCAAACGTCTTGGTGCCCTGACCTTCGACCATGTAGGTGGCCAGTGTCCACGGGCTGCCCGAGAAGCCGATCAGTGGTACCTGACCGTCCAGTTCCCGTCGGATGGTACGCACCGCATCCATGACATAACCGAGGCTGGTCGACATGTCGGGTACGGCGAGTTTGTTGATGGCGTCGACCGACTGTACCGGGGATTCGAATCGCGGCCCTTCACCAGTGGTGAAATACAGCCCCAGACCCATGGCATCGGGAATGGTGAGGATGTCGGAGAACAGGATGGCGGCATCCAGCGGGAATCGTCTCAGTGGTTGCAGTGTGACTTCACAGGCCAGCTCCGGGTTGCGGCACAGTGACATGAAGTCACCGGCCTTGGCACGCGTGGCGCGGTATTCCGGCAGGTATCGACCGGCCTGCCGCATGATCCATACGGGCGTGTAGTCCGTGGGCTGTCGCAACAGCGCCCTGATCAGGGTGTCGTTTTTCAACTGACTCATGTGTGCTTATTCTCCGAGTGCCTTCTGAAGAGGCGAGATACGTCTGACCCAGGGTGAACGAATCCCGGATGGCAGTGATGACAGGGTGTCATTGGCTGCAGACAGGCTGTTGTAATCGCCGTACAGCACCAGCCATCGCTCGCCGGCACCCTCATCCACTTCGATGATGTAGGTGAGGCTGCGGCTGAGTGAATGCCTGCTGACCATGTCGATGGCAGCGTCACTGTTGGCGTAACTGCCCAGTTGCAGCATGTAATTTCGATCCGACAGGCGCAGGAAATCCCGGTCGCTGCGTGCAATGCTGCGCAGTGCCGGCGGTGAGTCGCTGCGGGCGGTTGTGGTTGTCTGCACAGGGCTGCGAGTTCTCGAGGCTGTTGCAGGTGACGATGTAGGCGTTTGTGCCGCTGCCGCCGGTCGCCGGCTGGGTGTCGGTCGCGGGCGCTGCTGCTGGCGCGTGTCAGTCGGCGTGCTGCTTTCAGTTCGAGTGCTGACTGCACTGCTCGTCGGTCGGGGGCGTGGCGCAGAATCACTGGTGGCCACGGCTCGGGGCTCAACAGTGGTTTGTGCCGCGGGTGGCTGACGCCGGTTTGTCGAATCATTACCAGATCCGGATCTCGCGACAGGCCGGTTTCTGGTCGCTGGTGATGATTCACGGGAGCTTGCGGGTACGGCTGAATTCTCGTTGTCGCCCGAGGTGGGTGTCGTGGCCGCTACTTCACGAGTGGTTGCTGTCTCACGGCGTGATTGAGTGGTGACGGACGGTTCAGTCACAGGTCGGGTATCGGCAGTTCTGCCCATAGTGGCATCACGCTCGACAGGCTCATTCCGGCTGGTTTGAGTCGTCGTCGCAACGTCAGCGGTCGGCGTGTTATCCACCGTGACTGCTGGCTGTTCTGTCCGGGTGACGACTGTTGGCTGTTCGGTGGTCCTCTCCGGTGCCGTATCGGTTGTTGCTGCAGCAACAGCGGGTTCGTTTCGCGATGCGGCCGGTTCATCGCGGGCTGAATCGACGCGGGTTGTGCTAGCCGTGGCCGGCGTTGACCTCGGACTTGGCGTGACTGTGCTGTTCACCGTGGGCACGGCATCGGTGACTGAGGCTGTGACGTTGGCGGCATCTTCGACATCGATGGGTGTGTCATCACCTGCCAGCAGACGGTTGAGCCGGACGACCCTGTCGTATTCGTCGACACGCTCCAGCGTGGGCCGCATGCTGCGGACCGATCTGGGCAAACCATTGAGTGCCTGACGCGACTGGGCCGGTGTCGAGAATCGTCCCAGAAGTACCACACGGCGCTCGCTGTCATTCTCATCCTTGTAGCCGATATAGACCATGTTCGGATCGAGCGCGAACTGATCGGCAAGATCACCGATGTTGGTCTGGGCACCGACTTCCGCAATCTTGAGGCTGAAATTGCCACGACCGATCAGAGAGCTGCTGTTGTTCTGATTGTTATCAGCAGGTGTCAGCGGTGCGACAAAGTTTTCATAACGGGTCTGATCGAGGGAACGGGGCTGATCACGCCTTCGTGGTTGTGCAGTGGTGTCGGCTGACTCCTCATCCTGACGCTGTGCCGGCGGGTTTGTCGAGTAATCACGCAGCGGTGACGCATCGGGCGGATTGTTTTCGGTGCCACATACCCAGTTGCCATCGGGACCGGGCACACAGACGTTCTTGTCGACGTCGCCGGAATCTTCCTGGGCCTGGGCGACGAAGAGAAGGGTTGCTGCCAGCAGAAAAGCGCTGAATCGGAATACGGCGTTCATTCAGTGTCCCCGGTGGGTGCACCGTGGATGAACATGACGCGAAAGCCCTTCTCCATTTGCTGATCCCGAATGTCCATCAGTGCCGTTTGTGCAGCTTGCCGGTCATCGAAATATTCCTTTCTGTGCACGCCACGTTTCCCCATCTGACCCCATTGCCTGATCAGGCTCCAGCCACCCAGCAGATCTTCCTGCAGGATCAGCTGGTAGAAGGACGGTGTCTTGTCCTGTGTCGGGAGTGTTTGCATGAATACGCGCATGATGATGATTATACGCGATCATGCGTCAGGACATGTCCAGTTTGTGGTCACCTCAGCCATGTCTGCTGAATAACCGTTCAAGTTCATCAGTATTGACCGAGTCATCGATATGGGCATCTCCGGGTGAATGCAGCAGGATGAATCGGAAGTTTCCGGACACATTCTTCTTGTCGAGTCGCATCAGATTGATCAGTTCCCCTGAGTCGAGATGTTCAGCCACCTCATGAGGCAGTCCGGCTGCAATCACCAGTTCCCGGATCAACTGAACTTGCCGGGCGTCAATGTATCCCTTCATTTCGGATAATTCTGCCGCCAGGACACAGCCAATTGCAACGGCTTCGCCATGCAGATAGTGCTCATATCCGGTCGCAGTCTCCAGCGCGTGGGCAAAGGTATGACCCAGGTTGAGCAGGGCACGATGACCGGTTTCGGTCTCGTCTGCGGCCACCACGGCGGCCTTGTGCCGGCAGCACTGCGCAATGATGCTGCCCAGTGTGTCACGATCGCGGGACAGGATCCGAGACATGTCATCAGACAGCGATTCGATGAAACCGGCATCCATGATGAAGCCGTATTTCATGACCTCGGCCAGGCCGGCGCGAAACTCGCGCTGTGGCAGGGTATCGAGCGTATCGACATCGATGATCACCTGCACCGGCTGATGGAACGCGCCGATCAGGTTCTTGCCCTGGCTGTGGTTGATGGCCGTCTTGCCACCGACCGAGGCATCCACCTGTGCCAGCAGGGTGGTCGGAATCTGGATAAAGTCGATGCCGCGCATGTAGGATGCGGCTGCAAAACCGGTGATATCTCCAATGACACCCCCACCGAGCGCAATCAGACAGGCATCCCGACTGGCCGACATGCTCATCAGTTTTTCGAGGATGCGCAGCCAGTTGTCGGGATTCTTCTGTGCTTCACCGGCCGCAATGACGAGGCTGTCAACATGCCTGGCGCTGATCTGTTCCCGAACCGTGTCGAGATACAGCGGCGCCACATTGTCGTCACTCACGATCAGCACCTGTGATCCACGAATCTTCAGCGGAAGCTGGTTCAGTGTGGCCAGCAGCCCGCTGCCAATCTGCACATCATAGCTGCGTTCGGCCAGGGCAACGGGGACTGTAATCATCGTTTCAGCTGACATAATCGGATTGATCCACCTGTTCGATCACCTTGCGTGACATCGCCATGACACTGGCCTTTTCAGAGACCACGGTCATGTCTGCAATCGATTCGTAAATCGGATTTCTCAGTGCCGCCATTTCTGCCAGGATCCTGTCCCTGTCCGGCGACTGCAACAGCGGACGGCGCTTGTCACGGTACAGTCTGGCGATCTGTTGTTCAATCGCGGTCTGCAGATAGATCACGAAGCCACGGCTGCTCAGTCGAGATCTGTTCTGCTCATCCAGAACAGCACCACCACCGGTTGCCAGCACAATGCCCTGCTTGCGGGTCAGTTCATCGAGCATGTTGGACTCGCGTATGCGGAATCCCGCTTCGCCCTCGATATCGAAGATCAGCCCGATATCGGCACCGGTGTGGGCTTCAATCTCGACATCGAGATCATGAAATTCCAGGCCGTAATGTTCTGCCAGACGCTTTCCAATGGTGGTTTTTCCGGCACCGGTAGGGCCGATCAGGAAAAGATTGTTGATGATGCATGTTCCGGCTTTATTTTCTGCCGGGTATTATACCCATTCCTGTTGATAAATCAGGTTTCGCGCTTGCCATGCTGATGTCGCCCGAGCATCCATACAGGCATTCAATTCGGCAGCGCAGCTGGTACAATGCATCTTTTTACTGACAGGCTGTTCGCGTTGGCCAGCAACGTGTGAGGCAGGCTGCACTCATCGATTCAAGGATAGCAATACTGTGCTCAGGTTTTTCTTCTGGTTTCTATTTCTGATTGTTCTTCTGTTTGGCCTTGAAGTGCTGAGCTGGACGCAGGCCCACGTGATCCTGCCGTTTACCGCAGTACTGGCTGATGTCAGTGTGTGGATTATCGAGCTGTTCGATGATGATGTGCTGTCCTATGGCAAGGTGATCCAGAGTACCGTCAACAATTTTGCCGTGTCGATCGAACCCGGCTGCAATGGCGTCGAGGCTGTCATCATCCTGTTCGCCGCCGTGTTTGCCTTTCCGGCACCGTTCAAGCACAAGATGGTCGGGTTTGTGCTCGGTTTCTTTGCCATCCAGGCGCTGAATCTGGTGCGCATCATCAGTCTGTTTTACCTGGGTCAGTGGAACATGGTGTGGTTCGAATGGTTCCACCTCTATCTGTGGCAGGCACTGATCATTCTCGATGCGCTGGTGGTGTGGATGATCTGGTTGCGTTACCTGCCCAAGGTGAAACCCGAGGAAGAGACGCCGGTCGCCGCCTGAGCGTTGACAGGACAGGGGTAAACAACATGAAAACAGACGACCTGATCAGACAATTCAACCAGTGGATGGACGATGCCCGCGACCGGGACGAGATCGAACCCACATCGATGGCGCTGGCGACTGCCGACGAGAATGGGCAGCCGCATGTGCGCATTGTTCTGCTCAAGGGCCTGGATGAACGCGGATTTGTCTTCTACACCAACCTGGGCAGCCACAAGTCCGATGAGCTGGCACAGAATAATCGGGCCAGCCTGTGTTTCCATTTCAAGTCCACCGAGCGACAGGTTCGCGTCGAGGGCAGGGTGCAACAGGTGAGTGACGAGGAAGCCGATGCCTATTTCGCTTCCCGGGGACGTGAGAGCCGCATTGGGGCCTGGGCGTCGAGGCAGTCGCGCATGCTCTCCAGCCGCAACGAACTGGAGGAATTCGTCAATCAGGCGAGTGAACGCTTTGCCAACGAAGATGTGCCCAGACCGCCGTTCTGGTCTGGCTACCGACTCATTCCCGAGATGATCGAGTTCTGGCAGGGGCAGCCTCACCGCCTGCATGACCGAATCCGGTACACGCACAAGGATGGACGCTGGCATTCTCAGCGGCTTTATCCCTGATCAGTCCACGGTGGCGGCATGAGTGCATCTGAAGCAACACCGTTCTGGTCTCAACAGACCCTGACCCTGGGCCCGTTCCGGCGTGGCTATCACCTGATTACCGATCAGCTTGTCTCTGCCCTGCCTGAAATTTCGAAAGTCGACACCGGACTGTTGCACCTGTTCATACTTCATACATCGGCATCACTGATGATCAATGAAAATGCAGATCCCGATGTGGCCACCGATCTGGAAACGCATTTTGATCAGCTGGCGCCGGACGGCGCCGCCCACTATCGGCATACGGCTGAAGGGCCTGATGACATGGCGGCACATATCAAGTCTGCGCTGCAGGGCAGCAGCCTGCAGATTCCGGTGAGTCGTGGTCGCCTGATGCTCGGTACCTGGCAGGGCATATTTCTGTGTGAACACCGCAATCATGCCACATCCCGAAAGATCGTCTGTACGCTCAATGGTGTCTGTTCCGGTCTGGACTGACCTGCCGAATGCCTGTCCGCACGGCCATTGATTTTTGGGCCGGCCCTGACATACATTGGACACATGTCCGAACGATTCGACAATTTTCCATGTCGCACGCGATGCAACTGATGACTCGCTCTGTACCTGTCCTGCTGCTCTGTGTATTGATGCTGACCGTGATGGCACCGCTGTCTGCACAGGATGTGACCTATCAGAATGCGCGCAAGGCCTATGATGATGGTGACTACCAGGGTGCAGACCGGATCTGGCGCCAGTTGGCGACCGAGGGTGATCTTGAATCCATGTTTGCGCTGGGTGCACTGCTGTATCAGGGGCCTGGCGACTATCCGGTCAACTATATCGAATCGAGTGAGTGGTACCGCAAGGCTGCCGATCTCGGTCATGCCGATGCCCAGTACAATCTCGGGAATGCCTATCAGAAAGGCCTCGGTGTGTGGCAGGACGACAGGCAGGCTGCCCTCTGGTGGCGCAAGGCAGCTGAAATGGGGCTGCCCAAGGCGGCCTACAATCTGGGAATTCAGTACGTGTATGGTCGTGGTGTCGAGCAGGATCATGACCAGGCGCTGATCTGGTTCCGCAAGGCGGCTGCGAAGGGGCATCCGGGTGCTCGCGAAGTGCTTGCTGCAGGTGATTTCGAGATACCGGTATCCGAGGATGATGTGACCGAGGTTCCGGCTGTGCTTGCTCTCAATCAGTCGGCGCCAGCACCGCAAGCCAGCGTGCAGCCCGATCAGCAGACCCCGGCAGAATCGACAGCAGAGCCTGTCGTGCAGCAGCGCAGCAGGGAAGCAGACAGCACGACCGCAGAGTCTGCTGCAGTCAGCACCACAGCTGAACAGATGGCGAAAGATTCTGCTCAAGTCAGTCGGAATGTGGCAGAAACTGCCCCAGCATCCGCAGCGACAGAACCCGAGACAGCTGAATCCGCGATGGCAGAAAGCCAGCCGAAGGTGGTGGCCGGGATCGAAGGGCGCCCGGTGAATGTGACTGTCGAGGATTCACGTGCACAGCCGACATTGCAGGATTCGGAGGCCGTCATACTGGGGCTGCGCGAGGATCATTACACCCTGCAGATGACGGCCATGAGCGAGCCTGATCGCGTCAATGACTATATCCGGCAGCATCGATTAAGCGGTGATCTCTACCGTTTCAGGTTCCTCAGAGACGGGGTGACCCTGTATGGGCTGAGTATCGGCAATTTCAGATCGCGCGATGATGCGATTGCCTTCCGTGACAGCATGGATCGTACTCGGCAGAACAGTCGAGACTGGCAGACGCCGTGGCCAAGACGCTTCATTGATATTCAGAATCTGATTCAGGTACGTCGCATGTCGGGCAACAAGCCATGATTCACTCAGAGCGCTGTTTTCAGTGACACCTGAACGTTTCAGATTGCTGAAAGACAGGCTGTCAATGCGACAACCTGACCTGACTGTACTGATGGAGCGACTGCACAAGCCGCATAATTTCTCGGCGGTCATTCGCAGCTGTGATGCCGTAGGCGTGTTCGAGGCGCATGCCATCGCCGGTGAAGACGGTCTGCCGCTGATCAACCAGACATCACAGGGCGCTCAGAAATGGGTTCGAGTCAAGTGTCATGACGGCCTGCCGGCTGCACTGGCAGTGCTGCGGTGCCAGCAGACACAGGTGCTGGTTGCCGATGTCGGGGAGGGCGCCACTGACTTTCGAAATATCGACTACTGTCAGCCCACGGTACTGATACTGGGAAACGAGAAGGATGGCGTCACCGACGAGGCACGGCAGGCTGCCGACAAGCGCATCACCATCCCCATGCAGGGCATGGTTGAATCACTGAATGTCTCGGTTGCCTGCGCACTGATACTGTTCGAGGCTCAGCGTCAGCGGCTTGCAGCCGGTATGTATGAACTAAGCCGCCTGGACTCCACAACCTTTTCCGACACTCTGTTCGAGTGGCTGCATCCCCGGATCAGCCAGTATTGCCGGCAGCGTGGTCTGGA
>CBDBVC010000026.1:0-94538 GCA_965212525.1 Lysobacterales bacterium | reverse complement strand
ACCGTAGGTGCCCAGGGAAGCCCGTTCATGGTCTGCAGATAGGTGCCATTGCTGTCACTGCCGGCAAGCTTGCGTTGCGGGTTGAAGGGATCAAACACCGTCACCGTTGATGTTGCCGGCTCGGTGGCGTTTCCTGGAAAGTCAGCCAGATTCTGTGTCCACAGTGCACCACCGTTGGTGGTCTGCCACACACCTGTATTACCACTGAGAATCAGTTCGTTGCTGTTGCTCGGGTTAACGGAAAGATCCGAGCCGAACGGCCCGGGCTGGTTAACGAAACTGATACCATTATCTGTGCTCTTGAACACACCGGCAGACGTTGCCAGATAGATTTCACCGGCAAAACCCGCAAATTCGATGTCCGTGATCCGTTGCCCAAGCATGAAGGGTGCGCCGATATTGGCTGTGACATCAACCCAGCTGGTGCCGCCGTCAATGGTCTCCCACAGCCCATCGGCAACCGAGGATGCCGTCGGGGAGACACCGGCATAGACCCTGTCGCTATCGAGTGGACTCACCTGCACGGCATTGATGGTGGAGGTCAGGCCAGTGTTGGCGGCGACCCAGGTGCCACCGCCATCGGTGGTCTTGTAGACCCCGTCGTCAATGGTAGCGGCATAGACTGTGTTGGGATTGAGCGGCGCCAGGCTCAGGTCGAAGATAGTGTCGCCCACCGGCAGACCGGGGCCTGTACTGTTCCAGTTCAGTCCGCCATCGATGGTCTTGAAAACCGCATCCAGCCCGCCAACGTACACAATATCGGTCACCGTGCGGTGATGAGCCATCGGATCAACGGAGGTGGCCGTGATGCCGTTATTGACGGCCATCCATGTAAGGCCACCGTCGGTTGTCTTGTAGACCCCGCCACGTGCCGAGGCGTAGAACACACCCGGCATCGCCGGATCTGCCACGATATCGGTCACACGACCGCCATCCGGCCCAGAAGATGTCCACACACCCGGTCCGGCATGAACAGCACCGGTCAGGATCAGCAGTAGAATAACAACGACAAGACGAAGTGTAACGGGCATGGCAGCCTCCCAGGCTCAAATGAAGGAGTCAATAAACCGTTCCAGTTTAACCCTGTTTGGTAATAAGTCTGTAGGAATATGTCGATGTGTCGACGTGAGAGAGGATCCCGGCACGGCCAGTACGACCGTGCCGTCAATGGTTACTGCCGTGCAGGATCCTGGTAAGCATCACTCAACGGTATGATCTGAATGTCGTTCCGGCTCCAGTCGCTGCCACTTAAGGTCGGATAACTGGCTGTTGAACTGAATGTGGCCTGTCTCAGTGAATCAAAGTCGAACGCCAGTGTCCCTGCTTCGACAAAGGTCGGGGAAACGTAGTCACAATCTGGACAGAAGCCGGAAAAACTCATCATGGTGACGTCACCCTGATCGGCGTTGTCAGACTGACCCAGCACCCATCTGGGCTGATTGTCGGCATCATAGAAATACAGCACAGCCACCCTGGCACTGCTGCCACCGGCAGACAGGCTGGTGCCCTGTGAATTGATGGTCAGCCCCCAGCCAGGCTCGGTTGCATCATACCAGGTGCCGGTATAATCCTGTGCCGTGATGCCGGACAGGAAATTGAAGTACTGGAACGGCTCGGAGCCGGTTCTGCCATTGATATCCCAGCTGAACTGGGCACTGGCTGCATCGCTGAAGTCAAGTGTCATGGTGCCGACGATCTCGATGACAGCCGACGAGGTCTGCGGATCCCAAGTGGCTGTATACAGCTGTTGCGTCCAGTTCTGACTGAACGTTCCTGCTGCCTGATACCAGATGGGCGTGCCGTCATCCTTGTAGGTGTACCAGGTTACGAAGATGGCCGTCCCGAGAAACTGCAGGTCGAAACCATGGCCTGAGCGCTGTGGATTGAACCACAGTCCCTGCACAGGCTTCAGATCAGTCGAACTGGCGTCGGCCGGATCGGAGCCCTGTTTCAGCTCGGCATCATCTGTGATGCCGTCACCGTCCCGGTCAAGACCAATGCGATCACCCAGTCCTGCTGGTGTGACTGTCACCGTCACGGGGTTTTCTGCAGACGCCAGCGCATTGACCGAATCGGCAGTCAGGCTTGTACCAGTCTGATCAGTAAACAGGTTGCTGGACGAATCATAACGCCAGTGCTTGTCTCCCTGACTCGCCACCAGATCAATGGTGTTGGCCTGGGCCATTTGCTGCATCTGGCCGAAGGTGGATTCGGGTGCAGATCCGGTCAGATCGATCTGCCTGCCCACTGCCGCATGGCTGTCCTGACTGTCTGGCGGTGTATTGCCCAGCAAGGTGTTGTCAGGTGGAAAGTCCGAGCCGGTGAAGCTCATCATCAGGGCCACCAGATCAGCCACTTCCTGAACGGAATCCACATCGAAGGCCGGTTCTGAAACGAATCTCGCCAGTGAGTCGACACTGCCATCATGCAGGAAACCGAAGCCGGCATTGTTTTCAAGCTGGGTCAGCTCGAAACCGACCTTTTCGTGCATGTTGCGCAGGTGTGGCACCTTGATGGATACATTGGTGGAACCATCGACACTGACCACGCCCAGGTGATTCTCTCCCATCGGGCCTTCGGGCATGATGGAGCCACCGGCCTCGGCGCCGATATTACCGAGCATCACGGGCCCGTTCACAGCCATACCGGTTGGCAACGTATGACAGTTGGCACAGTGGAATGGCGAATCGAGCAATGCCGTGTTGTACAGCTCGAGCCCGCGCATGGCGTCACCGGTTCCCAGAGGCTGCCCGGCAGGCGCAAACCGACCGGTTGTGAATTGTCCTTCAAGTTCAAGTGCTTGTGGCAAGGTATTGTCAAAGTTTCTGTGTGGATTTGGTGGGAACGACAGTGTCGCCAGAAAATCCTCGAATTGCTGCATTTCTGCAACGGTCAGCAGGGCATTGTCACCGAGCAAGCCGACAAAGGCCGGATTGAATTCCTCGATCCCGTCTCGGTCACCGCGCCAGTGAAACGGTTCATTGCCAATGATATCCACCAGTGTCTGAGTCGTCATCGGCCCTTTCATCGGGTGGAAATCCTGGCAATTGATATTGGTTACATCGGTGGTGCAGTTCTGGTTGAAGACCTTCATTTCACCGGCCGGATCACCCAGATCCCAGCCCAGTCGATCGATCCGTCCGTCAATGTGACAACTGGCGCATGAGACAAAGCCGGAACCGGAGGTCTCATTGGTGTCATAGAGGAACTTTCGCCCTTCCCTGATGGCGACAGGCAACGGGTTGAATGCATTGATGCGATCCAGCTCGGTCCGTGTCGTTGTATCGATCACCGACAGACTGGCTTCGAAATGATTCCACACGAACAGACGATTGCGTGCGGCATCCAGCACCATGTCTGTCGGCCCCTCACCCACTGGAATTTCACTGGGCAGACCACCGGCGTTATGACGTGTGCCCTGATCGGTGACCACCACCACGTTATTCGATCCCATGCCAGCTACATAGGCAAAACTGCCACTCGGGTCCCAGGTGAGATCGCGAGGATCACCCAGTGCCCGATCAAGATCGGACTGTGGAACCGGATTCTGGTTGAAATCGATTTCGTACTGATTGAGATTCACGACTGAAGGTTCACCCGTCAGCGAGGCGTTCGACATCAGTACCTGACTGAAAAAGCCCTTCACCACAGGCTCGAATCGTACTTCGTTGCTGCTGTCGGTACCCACGATGGAGACCTGGCCGCTGACCGGGTGCACGGTCACGTCCATGATGATGTTCATCAGTCGATGAATGTAGCTGACCTGCTTGCTCTGCGTGTTGATCACAGCCACATCCCGGTCGGGCATGTCCCAGCCCGATAACCTGCCCGATGCGTTGGCAAACGCGCCCGTCACCAGCCGGTTCCAGTCAGCACCATTGTCATCCCGCCAGACGCCGTTTTCATCCTTGCGTACGATCATTCCCACAGCAGGCGGCGGTGGCAATGCCGGGTTCAATGGTGGATTGAACCCCGTGCCATCATTGGGTGGCGGGTTCAGGCCGTTGTACGGTGTGCTGCTCTGATTGACGACATTGGGAGGAAATGCCAGTACAGAGTCGGCGATTCCGCCACCGAGAATGGTAGTGGCATTACCGGACTCGAAGATACCCACATAGACCGAATTTCCATCTGCACTGACCGCCAGTGCACGCGGTTCCTCACCATTGATTTCAATGGTCTGTGTTGGCTGCTGCGGGTTTTCTGCATCGAAAACCATGACACGATTGGCCTGAGAACAGCTGATATAGGCCTCATTCCGTGCAAACACGATATCAGAGGGTTCATCACAGGTAGCAATCGTCTGCATCACCTGACGCCGACTGACAGACACGATGCTGACCGAATCGGAGATATGATTGGCAACCCAGAGTTCATCATCGTTCCTGAAACGCACCGAGACCGGATCAAGGCCCACCTTGATATGGCCAAATGCCCTGGCAGAACCGTGGCTGATGGTGAACAGCTGCACCCGGTTATCCGCGGTATGCGCCACGGCAAGCAGAGACCTGTCAGGTGACTGGTCCATGCCGTTGATCGGATGATTTTCCCAGTTCACGAATGGCAGTTCAGCATTCCCCTGGGCATGTACAGCGGGGATAACCATGAACATGATGATTAGGAATGCGAGAGATCTGTATTGCATGATGAGCCTGTCCTGAATGAGTCCTGCCGACAAGCCTACATCATAGCGTGCTTTGGGTTAAAAGATTGTGCAAATAGTCATCGCTGTGATGACGGGAAAGCGATGGAAGGTGTCTGAAATTGGTCGGAGCGAGAGGATTCGAACCTCCGACCCCCACAACCCCATTGTGGTGCGCTACCAGGCTGCGCTACGCTCCGAATATTTCAGGATGGCTATTCTATAGAAACACGGTGAACTTGTCATGAATTATCAGACATTCAATGACAATAAAACTGTGATCCGTGATGATGCGCCAGAGGTGTCTAGCGCTTGAGGATTTGCAGCACTTCCTCGAGTTCAACGCGCATCTGCTTGACGATCTGGGCACTGCGGGTCACGTCGGTTTGTGCCTTCTCGCCCTCGAGTCGCTGCCTGGCACCGCCAATGGTGAAGCCCTGCTCATACAGCAGTGACCTGATCTGGCGGATCATGATCACATCATGGCGCTGGTAGTAACGACGGTTGCCGCGTCGCTTGACCGGCTTGAGCTCGGAAAATTCGTGCTCCCAGTATCTGAGAACGTGTGGCTTGACGTCACACAGTTTGCTCACTTCACCGATGGTGAAATATCGCTTTGCGGGTATCGCAGGTAATTCCTTGTTACTACCTGGGTCCAGCATAACCTTCCACCCTCGCGCGCAGTTTCTGACCTGGCCTGAACGTGACCACACGTCTGGCCGAAATCGGGATTTCTATTCCGGTTTTCGGATTCCTTCCCGGGCGTTCGGACTTGTCCCTGAGATCGAAATTACCGAAGCCTGACAATTTTACCTGCTGTCCATGCTCCAGAGTGGTACGGATAATTTCGAAAAAAGCATCCACGAATTCCTTGGCTTCACGCTTGTTGAGGCCAACTTCTTCGTACAGAACCAGTGCCATGTCGGCTTTCGTCAATGCCATCCTACCCTCTTAACTCCACATTCAACTCAGTTTTCAATGCCTCGACAATCTGATCGATCACGGCATCAACCTGTTCATCTTTCAGTGTTCCTGAACGATCCTGAAGAATGACCCCTATAGCGAGACTTCTTTTGTCCTTTTCTATGCCGGGCCCTTTATATTCGTCAAAAACCACTAGGTTTGTCAATAAGTTATCGGATTTTTTTTCAATAAGTTGTGAAATATCGAGCCATTTCACATTCTCAGCCATAACGATCGACAAATCTCTCCTGACAGAGGGGTACACAGACAATGGCCGGAATGACGGCAGGACCGTTTTCCTGACCGCTGTATCATCAATTTCGAAACCAAAGGCACGTCCCTTCATGCCACATTCGGTCATCCACTTCGGATGCAGTGCGCCCACCCATCCGATTGATGCACCGTTGTGCATGACTTCCGCCGATTGCCAGGGGTGAAGATAGGATCGGGATGAGGCCATGAACTGAACTTCGAGCCCTGACAATGCCAGCACAGCCTCGAGATCGCCCTTGATATCGAAGAAATCGACATCACGGTGATCACGGTGCAGGTTGTCCGGTTCGGCCTGACCACAGATCAGGGCAGCCAGACGCTGAACTTCGGTCCAGTCATCATCCTGGCTGATGACACACATTCCGGATTCAAAAAACTTAAGTCCGGACTGCTGGCGTCGCTGGTTGTAGCGTGCGGTCGCGAGCAAGCCGGGAATCAGAGAAGTTCTCATCACCGAATAATCGGCCGACAATGCATTGGCCAGCGGCAAGTGCGCTGAATCGTCTGCCATCCAGTCCAGCTGTGCCGGATCGATGAAACTGTAATTGATCGCCTCGAAATAGCCACGGTCAACCAGACTCGACTTGAGTCGCGATGGTTCGATCTCGGCCTCAGTGATATCAAGCCGCGTCAGCAGTCCCGAGGGTGGTTCAGCCGGCAGCTTGTCGTAACCGACCATGCGTGCCACTTCCTCGATCAGATCGACTTCGAGATGAATATCGAATCGTGCCGATGGTGCAGTGACACGCCAGCTGTCATCCCCGCTGAGAACATCCATGCCCAGATTCTCCAGCACCGAAGTCACCCTGTCGGTTTCGACATCCACGCCCAGCAGACGATCGAGATGATGGCGTGTCAGGGTCACCTGAGGATTGACTGGCAAGTCATCATCACTGACGGCTTCTGTAACCGGACCGGCTTCACCGCCGACGATTTCCAGCAGCAATGCCGTTGCCCTGGCCATGGCCTGTTGCTGCAGCCACGGGTCGACACCCCGTTCGAAACGGTGCGATGCATCGGTGTGCATGCCCAGGTCGCGCGCCCGGCCAATGATGGATGCCGGGTCAAAATAGGCCACTTCAAGGAAGATATTGCGGGTGTCATCGGTGATGGCCGATTCCAGGCCGCCCATGATACCGGCGAGCGCCGATGGCGCATCGTCATCGGTGATCAGCAACAGCTTTTCATTGCAGCTGACTTCGCTGTCGTCAAGCAACTTCAGACTCTCGCCCTCACGCGCCCAGCGAACACCGATGGTGCCCCTGATCTTGTCGCGGTCGAAGGCATGCATCGGCTGACCCAGTTCCAGCATGACATAATTGGTGACATCGACAATCGGACTGATCGATCTGAGTCCACATCGACGTAATCGTTCCTGCATCCACAATGGCGATGTGGCATCGAGATTGACGCCACGGATGACGCGTCCAAGGTAACGGGGACAGGCCTCGGTCGCCGTGATCGACAATTCCACCTGATCATCGATGATGGCCGGCACATCGCTGTGAATCTGTTCACTCATGCGGCGACCAGTGGCCGCAGCGACATCGCGTGCAATCCCGCGGATACAGAAGCAGTCGGCCCGGTTCGGTGTCAGGTCCACTTCTATGCAGGTGTCATCCAGTGACAGGTATTCACGGATCGAGACGCCCGGCGGGGCATCATCGGGCAATTCCATCAGGCCGCGCACAGTCTCGACCAGGCCGATTTCTGTGGCACTGCACAGCATACCCTCAGATGCGATACCACGCAGCTCGGCCGCCTTGATTACCTGACCGCCCGGCATCACGGCGCCGACACGTGCAAACGGCGCACACAGTCCTGGCCTGACATTGCGGGCACCGCAGACAATCTGCAGTGTCTCATCACCGGTATTGACCTGACACAGGTTGAGCTTGTCTGCTTCCGGGTGGGGTTTGACCGATTCGATGCGTGCCACGATGATATCCGAGAATGCTGGCGTGGCCTCGGAGACTTCATCGACCTCCAGACCGGACATTGTCAGTGTGTGCACCAGCTCGTCTGTGGTGCAATCGACATGCACCCATTCACGTAACCAAGATTCATTGAATTTCATCGGTCTTATCCTGAAAACTGTGAAATGAAGCGAACGTCATTCTCGAAGAACTGACGCAGATCGGTAACGCCGTAACGCAGCATGGCAAAGCGTTCCACACCCAGCCCCCAGGCGTATCCGGTATATCGATCCGGATCAATGCCGCCGGCTTCCAGCACATTGGGGTGAACCATGCCACAGCCCAGCACCTCCAGCCAGCCAGGTTCCGAGCCATCGCCCTTGTCCCACTGAACATCAACCTCGGCAGAGGGTTCGGTGAATGGGAAATAGCTGGGCCGCAGTCGAATCGGCAGGCTGCTTTCGAAAAATGCATTGACGAAGGTCTGTAGAATTCCCTTGAGCTGGGTCATGCTGATGTTTTCATCCACCAGCAGTCCCTCGACCTGGTGAAACATGGGAGTGTGTGTCTGGTCCGAGTCGCTGCGATAGACACGACCAGGAGCAATCACCCGGATGGGCGGCTTCTGCTGCTTCATGACACGAATCTGCACCGGCGAGGTGTGCGTGCGAAGCAGTCGCCCGTCACCAAAGTAGAAGGTGTCGTGCATTGCCCGCGCAGGGTGATGCTCGGGAAAATTCAGTGATTCGAAGTTGTGGTAATCGTCCTCGATTTCAGGGCCCTGTGCCACTTCGAATCCCAGATGCTGGAACAAGCGTGTGATACGGGTCATGGTGCGGGTGACCGGATGCACTGTACCCGACAGGCGTTGACGCCCAGGCAGGGTTACATCGAGTTTTTCCTGCGCCAGTCTCGCATTCAGAGCTTCGGCTTCGAGCAGCTGCTGTCGATCGTTGATGGCACTGAATAATGCCTGCTTCGCCTGATTGATTTCCTGACCCTGCTGTTTGCGCTCGGATGGCTCGAGCGTCCCCAGCTGTTTCAGCAATGCAGTCACCTGGCCGCTCTTGCCCAGGTATTCAACCCGCACGGCCTCGAGATCCCGCACCGATTCGGATGCAGCGATCTTGCTGTTGGCATCAGCCAGTAATTGCTTTATTTGACTCAAGATGATTACCCTTGAAAAAAAATGGGGAAGACGTTGACACGGCTTCCCCATCTTCTATGAATGTTCGCCAACCTCAAGGTTGGCAACGATCAGAAACAGCCTGGTTTCAGGCGTTCAGACCGGCTTTGGCTTGTTCGGCAATTTGTGCAAACGCCGCCTTATCACGCACCGCCAGATCCGCAAGCACCTTGCGATCCATAGAGATGTTGGCCTTTTTCAGGCCGTTGATAAATCGGCTGTAGGACAATCCGCATTCGCGAGCGGCTGCGTTGATTCGCACGATCCACAGGGACCTGAAATCACGCTTGCGCTGACGGCGATCGCGGTAGGCATACTGACCGGCCTTGATGACGGCCTGATTGGCTACGCGATAAACCTTGCGCCGGGCATTGTAGTAACCCTTCGCTCGCTTGAGAACTTTCTTGTGACGACGGCGTGCAATGACACCACGTTTTACTCTGGCCATGTCTCAGTCCTCCCTATACGTACGGCAGCATGCGCTTGATGGTTTTCACATCAGCATCTGCGACCTGGGTCGTACCGCGCAGATTACGCTTGCGCTTCTGACTCATCTTGGTGAGGATGTGGCTGGTAAATGCATGGCCACGCTTGTAACCGCCGGACGCGGTCTTTCGGAAGCGCTTTGCAGCACCCCGATTGGTCTTCATTTTTGGCATGTTACTGCTCCGTTCAATGTTTATCTTACCTGATCAAGTGGCCCGTCATTTCAGGGCACTTTGCTGTCCGTACTTGATCCGGCTTGTTCTGGCATTTCCCTGCCTGATCTGGTCTCGTTTACCAGCCGGTTCTTCGCTGAACCGGTGTCCTATTTCTTTGGTGAGATCATCATCACCATGACACGTCCTTCAAGTGTCGGACGCTGTTCCACGACGATGTCTTCACCCATGTCCTCTTCAACCCGCTTGAGCACTTCCAGTCCGAGCTGCTTGTGGGCCATTTCACGTCCCCTGAAGCGGAGACTGACCTTGACCTTGTCGCCGTCATCAATGAAACGGTGCACATTGCGCAGTTTCACCTGATAGTCGGCTTCTTCCGTACCGGGTCTGAATTTCACTTCCTTGACGTGAATCTGTTTCTGTTTCTTCTTGGCAGCCTGTGCTTTCTTGGACTGCTCGAACATGAACTTTCCGTAGTCCATGATTCTGCAAACAGGTGGATCTGCGGTCGGTACAACTTCGACCAGATCGAGCCCTTCATCCTCTGCTATCTGCAGCGCCTCACGGGTTTTGCGTATGCCGATCTGTTCTCCATCCGAGCCAATGACTCGAACCTCTGGCGCCCTGATTTCCTCATTACGCCGTGTCTGTTTACCTTGTGCGATCTGTTCTTACTCCTGTTCTGCTTACACCCGTTCAGGATGCCTGTTTTCTTTCCCGTATCTCATCAGCGAGTCGCTCGGAAAGTGCTTCCAGCGACATTGCACCGAGATCCGTACCGTCACGCAATCGAACCGCCACCGTGCCTTGTTCCATCTCACGGTTGCCGATCACGAGTAGATAAGGGGTCTTCTTCAATGTCGCCTCGCGAATTTTATAGCCGATCTTTTCGTTTCTCAAGTCCAAATCGACCCGAAAGCCCTGTTCAGACAGCGATTTTTGCAGTGATTGGCAATACTCGCGCTGATCATCGGTAATATTGAGGATTTTGACCTGAATTGGCGATAGCCACAGCGGCATGATACCCGCATGGTGTTCGATCAGCACACCGATGAATCGCTCCATTGATCCCACGATGGCACGGTGCAACATCATGGGTCGCTGTTTTTCGCCGTTGGCATCAATGTAGCTGGCATTGAGTCGTTCAGGCAGAAACGGATCCATCTGCAGTGTTCCGCACTGCCATACACGATCCAGACAATCCCTCAGACTGAATTCAATCTTGGGCCCGTAAAATGCACCTTCTCCGGGCTGTTCTTCCCAGTCGATGCCCTTGTCATTGAGTGCATCGGCCAGGGCCTTTTCGGCCTCATCCCACATCTCGTCACTGCCGATGCGTTTTTCAGGCCGCGTCGACAGCTTCACAATCACGTCTTCGAATCCGAAATCGCGGTACACCTCGTAGACCAGATCGATGAAATCAGCCGCCTCACTGACGATCTGTTCTGGTGTGCAGAAGATGTGTGCATCGTCCTGCGTAAAGCCACGCACCCGCATGATGCCGTGCAGTGCACCGGACGGTTCGTTACGGTGACAGGAACCGAATTCGGCAAGTCTCAGTGGCAAATCGCGGTAACTGTGCAGATTCTTGTTGAATACCTGAACGTGACAGGGACAGTTCATCGGCTTGATGGCGTACTCGCGTGATTCCGATTCGGTCAGGAACATGCCGTCTGCAAACTTGTCGGTATGACCCGATTTCTTCCACAGTTCGATATCCACCACCTGCGGTGTGCGGATTTCCTGATAGCCGTTCTGTGTCAGTTTGTTGCGAATGTACTGCTCCACTTCCAGCCAGATCTGCCAGCCGTTCGGGTGCCAGAACACCATGCCGGGGGCTTCGGGCTGCAGGTGAAACAGGTCCAGCTGTGTGCCCAGTTTTCGATGATCACGCTTGGCAGCTTCCTCGAGCCGTTCAAGATGAGCCTTCAGATCCTGCTTGTTGGCCCAGGCTGTGCCGTAGATTCGCTGCAGCATCTCGTTGTTGCTGTCACCACGCCAGAATGCACCGGCCACACTGGTCAGCTTGAACGATCCCAGTTTTCCGGTATTCGGCACGTGGGGACCACGACACAGGTCGACAAAATCACCCTGGCGATACAGGGATATTTGCTCACCTTCGGGCAGATCACGAATGATCTCAGCCTTGTAGGCCTCTCCCATGTCGGCAAAATAGGCAATGGCCTCATCCCGGTCCATGACCTCGCGGTTGACCACCAGCGCTTCCTTGACGATGCGCTTCATCTCCTGTTCGATCTTTTCCAGATCCTCGGTATTGAATCCGTCAGGCCAGGCGTAATCGTAATAGAAGCCATTGTCGATCACTGGCCCGATGGTTACCTGGACTTCCGGATACAGTCGCTTGACCGCCTGTGCCATCAGGTGAGCGGTTGAATGACGAATCACTTCCAGTCCGGCCTCATCGCGTGAGGTGATGATGGACAATCCGGCATCCTGTTCGATCAGGTGTGATGTATCCAGCATCTGACCGTCAATCTGCCCGGCGAGTGCAGCCTTGGCCAGACCCGGACCGATGTCCTCGGCCACCTGGGCGATGGTGACCGGATTCTCGAATTGTCGTTGGCTGCCGTCCGGCAGTGTAATGGTGATCATCAGTTTGGTTCCGCGTATTGGATCAGGTGTCTGCCCCTGCTCCAGTTTTCAATCTCCCATAACAAAAAAGGGCGCACAGCGCCCTTTATCGGCCATGCTGCATCCGTCCGTCATTCGGTAGTTCGTGTGAATGTGGTGATGTGTTTCAGCATGCTCTAGATCTCCTTGTGTCACCTGCAATCATGATCTGGTGGGCGATACTGGAATTGAACCAGTGACCTCTGCCATGTCAAGACAGCGCTCTAACCATCTGAGCTAATCGCCCATCGCAAGTGAGCGCGCAAAATTAACACATGCAGACGGTGAATAAAAGCCATTTCTGGCCATTTTCGGCAATATTCATCAATTCCGGAACTGCAGACACACAAGCCGGGCAAGCGGACATCGATCAGGGCTGTCTGCTGGCAACCAGCGTCAGCATGGGCGGACTGAATAACAGACTGTCTGGCGATGCTGCGACCCTCTCCCAGGCCGCTTCGAAATCGGATCGCTGGGTGTTACTCCAGATACCCTGCTCCACCAGTTTCGGGACGAACACGGCATTGAACAGTTCCACCCAGCGCCAGACGGCGTCACCTGGCCTGGCAATCCGGTTGACCGGATCAACGTGCTCGATCCTGAAGCCGTGCTGATGCAGCAGTGTGGGCAATCGGTTGCCAATCTGATAACTGCCGCCATGCGCCTCTACACTGTCAAGATAGGCCTGAAACAGGGCGCTGATCTCGGATTGCTCTGGAAACACATTTGCCGCCAGATAATTGAAGTAGTCGAAGATCAGCAATTTTCCACCTGGACGAAGCCAGCGATGGCATTCGGTCAGTACGGCAGCGGGATCTTCCAGAAAACAGAACAGCCAACGTGCCACCACATGATCGGCCACGGCCGTTTCGAGCCCGCTGCTGAGTGCATCCGCCTCGATGACCTCGATATGTGATCGCGCCGAATCACTTGCCATGGTGTGCAACATGGTAGCGAAACGTGCCGAGGGTTCGATCGAAATGACGCGACCGTCTGAAGTCACCCGCTGTGCCAGCTCAAGGCTCATCAGACCAGGCCCACTGCCAAGATCGATAACACAGTCACCAATACCAATACCTGCCAGTCTCAGCATGCGACTGGTCTCATCCGACCAGACCTCATGCTGATAGGCCAGTCTCTCGATCTCGGCATCGGCTGATCCCAGCAGGTATTCGGACGGATCATTTCTCTGCATTCTGTTCGGCTTCCGTTAACAGGGCACCGAGAGCATAGGCCTGTTGTCAGGATCGATGCAAGTGTCGCTGACAGTGATGCCTCTGTTGTCGTTGCGACATGATCGTCAACGGTGCGTTGTAATCGTGCCATCAGGCGATATAGTGTCTGCAATACAGAGCGGTTTGATCATCGGAGCATTCATGCAGAACACAGCCATCAAGGTGCGGTTTCTGGGCGGCGGCAACATGGCACACAGCCTGATTGGCGGACTGATCAATCAGGGTTTCATGCCGGCCCAGATCACGGCCACCGACCCGCACACCTCGCGCTGCGAGCTGCTGCACAACGAATTAGGTATTGCGGCATGGACCGATAACCAGCGACACTTTGGTACACCTGACGTGCTGGTGCTGGCAGTCAAGCCACAGACCATGCAGCAGGCATTGAATTCGGTCCGGACACTGGTGGAACAGACCCACCCCCTGATCATCTCCATCGCAGCCGGTATTCGTATCGAACAGATCAGCAAGTGGCTGAGCACGGAGCTGGCCATCGTGAGAACCATGCCGAACACACCGGCACTGATTGGCATGGGGGCCACCGGCATGTATGCCAACGAGGCTGTGACCGGTCTGCAGAAACACCTGACAGAGCGCATCATGGATTCTGTCGGACTATCAGTATGGGTCGACGAGGAATCCCAGCTCGATGCCGTGACCGCCCTTTCTGGCAGCGGGCCGGCCTATTTCTTTTATATGCTCGAAGCGCTGGAACAGGCCGGACGGGACATGGGACTGCCGGAACGGATCATCACCCGCATGACCGAGCAGACCGCTGTTGGCGCCACCCTGCTGGCTCAGCGCTCACCGCACTCCTTTGCCGAGCTCAGACGTCAGGTGACCTCACCACGTGGTACCACTGAACGGGCCATCGGTGAACTGGAACAGGCACACTACAAGGATCTGCTGATCCAGGCCGTACGTGCAGCAGAACACCGTTCCGCAGAACTCTCCTCAGAGTACGATGAGTGATTCAGTCAATCAGACCGGCGCTGGACAGAGGGAAACCCTGACCGAATTCAGAGCGCGCTTTCACGAGAAGGAAACGCCGGGGTGGTACAGCGGCTGGGCTCATTTCCTGCTGACCACGGGTACCTCAGTTGCCGCCATCAGCTGGGCTGTCAGCGCGCTGGATCCTGTTCAGCCACTGGAATGGCTGACCATACCGCTGACATTCATCTATGCCACCCTGGCTGAATATTTCGGACACCGCGGCCCCATGCACCACCCTAGAAAGGGTCTAAGGCTGATCTACCATCGGCATACTCGCCAGCACCACCGGTTCTTCACGCACGAGCACATGAATTATGAATCCAGCCGCGACTTCAAGGCCGTGCTGTTTCCATTCGTGATGATCGTGTTTTTCTTCATCGGCTTCGGTGGCCCGATCGCCGCCCTGATCTGGTGGCTACTGACACCCAATGTCGCCTTGCTGTTCATCATCACAGCCGTGGCGTATTTCCTCAACTACGAGCTGTTTCATTTCATCTATCACTGTGATGATGATTCACTCTGGCGAAAGATACCTGGCATCAACCGGCTCAGGCAATTGCACCTGAATCATCACAACCCGGAACTGATGCAGCACCATAATTTCAATATCACCTACCCGATCGGGGACTGGCTGTTTGGCACATGGTACAAGCGCAAGTGAATCGTGCAGTTGATTCGAAACGACAGCTGATTGCTGTCAGCGTATTATCGCTGCTCTGATGGCACCGAGTCCTCTGGCCGATAGGCTTTCAGCCCATGACGCTGCAACAGCTCGAGGTAATCCGGTCGTTGCCTGATCTTGTCGAACTGCGGACTCATGCGTGTCATGAGATATGATTCGCCGCGATATTCCATCGACGCCTCAATCCAGCGCATGGCCTGATCGTGTTCATCATGTGCCAGCAGGATTTCAGCAAAACGTATCATGCTGAGCCCTGTTCTCGCTGCCCGTTTCTCACTGAACTGTGAACGTCGCCAGCGCCAGTACGCGTCCACACCGTCCAACTCGATGGCATCACGCATGGCCTGGTATTCACTGTCTGAGAACAGTCCCCTGAACTCGCTGAGCCGTGTCATGGCCGACCCGGTGATATCACCCAGGCGTGATTCAGCATAGGCCTGATGACGCAGATGCCAGATAAACCGGCCCTCATAGGCAGTCACATTTTCCAGTATGCCTGCCACATCGTCATGCCTGCCCGCCGCATTGTGAACAATGCCACTGACACCATGCAGCAGTGGTGAATAGGGATCCAGTTGCAAGGCTTCATCGATGGTATCAATGGCACGCTGATGTTCTCCCACGATCGAGTAGAGTTCGGACAGATACTGTCTGGAGTCAATTGCACCCGGTGACCGGTCAATCGCCAGCTTCAGATCCGTGATGGCAGCATCGAAGTTCCAGTCGCGTTGATACATCACCTGTGCCCTGGCAGTCAGAGCCATTGCATTGTCGGGATCGAGTTCCAGCGCCCTGCTTGCGGCCAGAGCTGCTGCCTCATAGCCATGCTGCCGGTCCTGATTACTGTAACTCACCAGTGTCATGTGGCTGAGTGCAAGCCCGGCAAATCCGTCAGCGAAGCCGGGGTCGAGTTCTGTCACATTCAAAAACAGCTGGTGAGCACGTTTCAGATCATCAACACTTCGCCGATGCCACAGCCAGCGTGCCTTGAGATAGCGCTGGTAGGCTTCAGGATTCACATCCGGCTGGCTGAACGATCTCCGCCCTATATCCTCGATGCCACTTCGGGCCCTGGAAACCAGGGCGTGGACAATGTTCTGCCTGATCTGGAATGTTCGTGCCAGCCGGTCACTGTAGTCCGATGCCCACAGCAATTCACTGGTCTGGCTGTCCAGCAACCTGAGGCTGACCAGAATGGATTCATCGTCGACCTGAACAGCGCCGCTGAGCACGGCATCGGCTCCCAGTTTGCTGCCCAGCGAGATATCGGACTCTGTACCCGAGGCCGACACCAGATAGACCCTGGGTTCAGAATAGCGTGCCAGTTGCATGGCGATATCGTCATGAAGGCTTTCGGCCAGGTAATCAAAGCTGTCAGTTGTTGAATAAAGGCGGAACGGCACCACGGCAATGGATTGCAGTTGACTGCCGGTGTCGGCATGCACCAGCTGACCTTGCTCATCACGACTTTGACCTCGATAAAGGGCCAGCAGGATAACCGCGATCAGCAGCATGATCAGATAGGCATGCAATCCACCACGATTATTCATTGCCGATGGCCAGTGTTGACGATGTGACTGCTCTGTATCGTGAGGAAATGTCGCGCCGGGTGGTGCATACGCCGCGTCGTCGGCCGATAACGGCTCAACATCGCAGATCAGCTGGTAACCGCGACGCGCCACGGTTCTGATATAGGCGGGATTGCCGGCATCATCGCCGAGTGCAGATCGCAGAATCGACACTGCCCTGGCCAGCACCGAGTCGGCGAAGTGCAGACTGCCCCAGACATTCTGCAGAATATCGTCCTTGCCGAGCGTTGTTCCCGGATGCGTGCAGAAATACTGCAGCAGATTCATCACGCGGGGCTCAAGCAACACCTCTTCATCGTCTGAACGCAATGAATTGGCATCGACATCAACCAGCCACCGGCCAAGCCTGAATCGATTTGGTGCTATGTCTGATAGCGGGTTCAAGAGCGGTCGCAACTCCATGGCAAATGACCACTGATGATATCAGGCAAGATTGTCCAATTCAGCCGATCAGAGTCAGCAGAGGGACTGTCCTTCAGATTCTGTCAGAACTGGCTGACAGGCATCAGGCAGAACGGTACTGCTGCTATTGTTCGATCATTGCCGCCTTGATTCGGCTGAGATCATCGCGCACTCTCGCCGCCTCCTCGAATTCGAGGTTCCTGGCATGCTCGTACATCTGCTTTTCAAGTGCCTGAATTTTTCTGGCAGCCTCCTGTGGCGACAGCGTGCTGTAATCCGTGCTGGCCTCGGCCACACGCTGGCGCATGCGGCCACGGGCACGTTCACTCTTGCGATGCGCTCCCTCCATGATATCGGACACTGCCTTGACCACCGACTGTGGCGTGATGCCGTGTGCCTTGTTGTGTTCGATCTGCTTGTTGCGCCGCCGACTGGTCTCATCCAGCGTGATCTGGATCGAATTGGTGATCCGGTCGGCATACAGGATTGCCTTGCCGCGCAGATTTCGCGCGGCACGACCAACCGTCTGGATCAGTGCACCGGCAGAGCGCAGGAAACCCTCCTTGTCCGCGTCAAGCACGGCGACCAGCGACACTTCGGGCATGTCCAGGCCTTCACGCAACAGGTTGATACCCACCAGCACATCAAAGGCACCCAGTCGCAGATCCCGGATGATTTCGACACGTTCTACCGTATCGATATCAGAGTGCAGATAGCGCACTCGCACACCGTGATCTGCCAGATAATCGGTCAGATCCTCGGCCATGCGTTTGGTCAGTGTCGTTACCAGTACCCGGTCACCCTGTCCAACGCGATCGTTGATTTCCGACAACAGATCATCGACCTGTGTTGCCACGGGCCGGATTTCCAGTTCCGGATCGATCAGCCCGGTGGGACGCACAAGCTGTTCGATCATGTCCGGTGTGTGTTCCAGCTCATATTTTCCAGGTGTTGCGCTGACAAAAATGGTTCGCGGCGACAACGATTCCCACTCACCGAACTTCAGCGGCCGGTTATCCAGTGCCGACGGTAATCGAAATCCGAATTCAACCAGGTTTTCCTTGCGTGAGCGGTCACCCTTGTACATGGCACCGATCTGCGGAACGCTGACATGCGACTCATCGACAATCAGCAGTGCATCAGATGGCAGGTAATTGAACAGTGTCGGCGGTGGATCACCCGGATCACGGCCTGTCAGGTGCCGTGAATAATTCTCGATACCCTGACAGAAGCCCAGTTCCACCATCATTTCAAGGTCAAAACGGGTGCGCTGTTCCAGTCGCTGTGCCTCGACCAGCTTGTTGTTCGAGCGCAATTGCTCCAGGCGCACGACCAGTTCTGCCTTGATGGTATCAATGGCATCCAGGACGGTCTGACGGGTGGTGACATAATGCGAAGAGGGATAAATGGTGAGCCGCGGCACTTCGCCCAGTCGTTCGCCCGTCAGCGGGTCAAAGAAACTCAGGGACTCGACCTCATCATCGAACAGTTCGATACGGATCGCTTCCTTTTCCGAGTCAGCCGGGTGGACGTCGATGACATCACCCCGTGCCCGGTAGGTACCCCGCTTGAGTTCCATGTCATTGCGCGTGTATTGCATTTCGGCAAGTTTCTTCAGGATGGCACGCTGGTCGACCCGGGTGCCACGGTTCAGATGAAGCACCATGCTGAAATACTGTTGCGGATCGCCGAGACCGTAAATTGCAGACACGGTTGCGACAATGAGCACATCCTTCCGCTCCAGCAACGCCTTGGTTGCCGACAGGCGCATCTGTTCGATGTGTTCATTGATCGAGGCGTCCTTCTCGATATAGGTGTCGGTGGTGGGCACATAGGCCTCGGGCTGGTAGTAGTCGTAGTACGAAACGAAGTACTCGACCGCATTGTCTGGAAAGAAGTCCCTGAACTCGCCATAAAGCTGAGCCGCCAGAGTCTTGTTGTGTGCCATCACAAGCGTCGGCTTCTGAAGCTGTGACACCACGTTGGCCATGGTGAACGTCTTGCCCGAGCCGGTGACACCAAGCAGTGTCTGCCTGAGTTCGCCGTTGTTGAAGCCTTCGACCAGTTGTCTGATGGCCCGCGGCTGGTCGCCGGCCGGCTGATAATCGGAGACTAGCTTGAATTGATCTGTCATGGCGTCCCTGTTGAGTGTGACTGACTGCCATGCCTGATCATGACAGTGGACAATCCAGTCGCACATTGTACGATGTGTCCCAGTTATCGGAAACAGGAATTCACATGCCTTCGAGCTTCATCGCCCGGCGAATCAACGAGATGAGTGAATCGGCGACTGTCGAAATCACGCGCCAGGCCAACAGCATGCGGGAGAAGGGAATTGACGTCATCAGCCTCAGTGCCGGTTTACCGGATTTCGATACACCGCATAACATTCGAGAGGCCGGAATTGCAGCCATCAATGCCGGACACACCCGCTATACCAGTGTGGACGGCACCGAGCGGCTCAGAACCGCCATCTGCAGGGATATTGCACGTCGCAAGTCGATCGCGTATGAGGCCGATGAGGTTCTGGTATCCAGCGGTGCCAAGCAGAGTCTGTTCAATGCCATTCTGGCCACGATCAATCCGGGTGATGAGGTACTGATACCGGCACCTTTCTGGGTCAGTTACCCGGAGATGATCAAACTGGCCGGCGCGACACCCCGTATTCTCGAGACTGCCGCTGACGGTCATTACAAGATCACTGCTGATCAACTCACTCAAGCGCTTGGCGAGAACACACGAGCCCTGATCATCAACTCGCCGTCAAATCCGACCGGTCAGCGTTATGAAGCCAATGAACTAAAAGCCCTGGCAGCTGTATTGAAAAAACACCCGCAGCTTATCCTGATCAGTGACGAGATCTATGATCAGGTGCACTGGTCAGCCGATACCACTCTGAACCTGCTGGAGGTTGAACCCACACTGCGCAATCGATACCTGCTGATCAATGGTGTTTCCAAGTCACACGCCATGACCGGCTGGCGAATTGGTTACTGTGCGGGCCCGACGGAGATCATCGCAGCCATGCGCAGGATCCAGGGCCAGAGTACCTCCAATGCCTGCTCGATCTCCCAGGCCGCCGCTGTCGAGGCGCTGGAGGGTCCTCAGGGTTACATCGTGGACATGAACAGGGCCTATGCTGACCGCTATCGCCTGGCAACAGGTCTTCTCGAGGCAATGCCGGGCATGCATCACGCAGCCGTCGAGTGTACCTTTTACCTGTTTCTCGACATCGGCGATGCCATCAGGAACGGCGGTTACCGTTCGGATGTCGACTTCGCCGCCAGGCTGCTGGAGCAGCAGGCAGTCGCCACCGTACCAGGCACTGCCTTCGGCTGCCCCGATCATCTGCGACTTTCGATTGCCTCCAGTGAGCAGGAAATCACTGAAGCCTGCGCACGCATCGGAAAATTCCTACAGGCGGCTTCTGCCTGAGCACTACTGTCTGTCATCAACTGCGCGTATGCTGATACGCGAATCAATGACAAGGATGTCACGATGCAAACTATCAGACCTGCGGCCCGGGGTTTTACCCTGATCGAGCTGCTGATCACACTCACCGTCATGGCCATTGTCCTGATGCTGGCCTTTCCTGCCTATGGCCGCTTCATCGCCAAACAGCAGCTGAATACGGCACGCTATGACATCACCACTTTCATTCGCCTGGCACGAAATACAGCGATTACCGAAGGCAAGCGCCTGGTTGTGTGCCCAAGCAGTAATCTGTCAACCTGCCACAGCGACCCGAACTGGCATCAGGGTGTGCTGGTGTTTCATGATGAAAACCGCAATCGTGAGCGAGATGACGGTGAACAGATCGTAACTGTGCGGGAAGCAATGCGAGCCGATGTGCGTGTCACCTCATCGCGATTCCGTCGTCGAATCAGCTATCTGCCTTCCGGCCGATCCAGTGGCACCAACCTCACAATCACGCTGTGTCACGAGCGTGCAGATATCGAATCACAGGCCATTGTCGTCTCCAATACGGGTCGATTGAGAACGGTCAGAAACCTGCCGCCTGGCTGTTGAGGATAATGCCATCAACTTTGCTAAAATAAAGCTTGACTAGCGGCGTGGAATTGACGAGACTACGCAACCTGATTTTTCCCCGATAGCTCAGTTGGTAGAGCGGGTGACTGTTAATCACTAGGTCGGCGGTTCAAGCCCGTCTCGGGGAGCCATACAAAACAAGGGGTTACGCCATGCGTAGCCCCTTTTTTGTGTCGCAAGAAATTGTTTTCTGTCTCTGGGGTCACCACTGGGGTCACCTCAGAATCGACTCATCTTGCATATGGTAAAGAATCAAAAGCCTCTGATTCGTTGCCACCAATTCAAACTCCTGAATGACTTCGAGTACATCTCTTCAATTTGCCATATTAGATCCGACTCGTGTTGACTAATGAGTAATGATCGAATTTGCCCGACATTCACCTCTGGATCGTCATCACCAGCGGGCAAACCAACATTCTGTTGTCCATCATGTGAAATCGCTTGACGTAACTTCATTAGTGATTGTGTGTATGTAGGCGGATCAGCACTGCTTGTTCCATATGCTTTGTTTTTTAACTCTTCATCCATCCTCATTAGATAGTGCTCGACCGTATGTAGTCCACCGATTAATGACTTCAACGCAGTTGGGTTGTTGATTCCATCTTGACTACACCAAACACTCCTACCCATCTCAGCTGAGTTCTGTATGATATCGATTACTCGATCCATCATCTCTCTGAGCTCTTTGCGATCAATGTGCGCTAGGCTACGGATATTCGTGTATATAAGCCCAATTATAAAAACTAGAACTGTCGCAAGAACCCCCCAATTAAACCCCTCAGAAGCACTCATTTTTCTTTTGCAGCTCTTTCGAGATAATCGTTGATTTCTATGCTGTAGGATTGTAGATCATGATGGACTAGCACCCTTGACTTCACTTGGTCGAGAGTGAACCCACAGTAGCGAATCAAACCCGCAAATGCTTCATCAAGAAATGATGAGCCAGCGATTACATTCCCTAATTCCACAAGGATTGTTTGATGATTGCTCAATGCAGGAAGAATATGTTGCTCCCTGAATGCTTTGCCATTGAACTCTCCATCCTTCTCATCTCTCCCATATGGGTCGTCAGAGAAGTCTTTTTCGAGATCAATAATAAAATCAACCTCTTCAATATTCGTCATAAGTTAACATTCCATTGAATTAATGTGCCTTGGATTGAGCTCTTGTGGTTTTCGGTTTCAGTATTACCATCTGAAAAGAATTTAAATAGGCCACTGTTGCTGAACACCCATAGTGTTCCAGCCTTGTTCGCCTCGACGAGCCTTTGGATATCAGCAAAGCCATAACCACCGCCCTCAGATTTTGGTTTCTTAGTTCTACCATAGTCAGCTGCTGCAGCAATCATCTGCGCATCATCGCCCGCACCATACCTCGTGACGACATTACGCCATTTTTCGAGACCAGTTCGACTTAATGTCTCTGGAATGCCAAGTCCTACGTCAAGCAATGCCAAATACAATTCATTTGGAGTTCTTTCAGCTACTAACCACCATGGCATATGCACGTCATCACCATCCACATATGCATGGTGATGCACATTCAATATGGACTCCATTAGAGCTCTTTTCAAGCGGTGCAGCCCTTCACCATCTTGAGAAATCTTCGTTAACTCTATGATTTTATTGAGAATGGCTTTCATGCTGTTCGGTGGCCCATTACCCTTAAAAATTGGGAAAATCAGGTTTTTAGTTGACGCTTGATGAGGAATTTGGTTCGTGACCCATAAAAAACCAACTGCTCGAAGAAGTTCTCGCAATGACTTGTCGTGAAAATTGATCGATTTCACGTTGCCATATGCCATATCAACAATCGAAAAGAGCTTCAACAGTGCAGCTACTGTAATCTCTTTTGTTTGCATGAAATTGAGCCGAATTGGTTTTCTCGTCTCAATCGCAGATTCGATTTCTCGGAAGAGGGGTAATGCATCATGGAAGTCACCAGTGGTGTAAAGAGAGATTGTTTCAGGCATGAGAATCGTGATTGAGTCTGGCCTCACTATTACTCGATTTGGCCTCTTTTTCCTGCCTTTCCGCTTGCTCTTGATCCTAGCTAACTTTCGTTGATGCTGTATCTCCCACCATCGCTTATCCTTCTTTAATCGTTTCAACAGTATCCACCCAATCGCATACAGTCTTTAATCATTGGTGAAATTGGGCGCTCATTCCTCTCAGATTAAATCAGTTCGCTTGTGAACTAAGGATTTGCCTACGATTGTACTATTCGAGAAGATGGCATCCCAGCCATCCAAATCGCATCCTCTTCGCTGTAAGGTGCTTCAATACCGAAACCAGTCACAGGAAATGGAAGTAGTGATAATGATAGATTGGCATAGTGGTTATGCTGCCTCACGAGATTCAAAAATCTTTTGCGATGCATACCCTTTGGCCTGAACCACAAACCATTTAGGAAGCCGTCTTCCCAACCTAGTTGCTTCCTGATCTTGTTCGCGCGCTCAGCCGCCCTGTCGTAGTCTGTAGAGCCTTGTGAGTGATAAGGCAGGTCAACACAATGCCTGCAGGTGTAGTGGCTGTAGTGCGCATATAGGAACAGGCAGCGACTGTGACAGTCTGGGCAATGAAACCAGGGTCGTAACCCTCCATAGAAGCACGATGTCCATTCGATCGGAACAACGATACGAAATTGTTCACCATTAGCGTCATCGCGGACAGTCTGATAATGCAGCACAAGCGTTTCGTGCAGGTAAGCCAGGCCAATTGAGCAATCGACATCTAAGGGATTCTTCCATGACAATGTACCCCTTACACCCTCTCTCAAGATGCCGCCTCTATGAAGCTGCTTAACGCTGATTCGATGACGATCCTCGATCGTTTCTCGACGCATTCCTTTGATTCCTGGCATACATCATGCTCCTGTGTGCGAAATCATTAGCGAAATTGGCTTTTAACTTACAGTTAGGCATCAATGTGCAGAGCCTACGATACATATCACTTGGTAAACTATATGGTGCGTAAAACAAGGGACGGTTCGAGAATCGATAGCGATCATAACTCATTGATTTTTTCTAACTGCTTATTTGGAAATCTAGTGACTGTCGTAGTTCGAGGGACAGTACCGTCGTAAGCCGTTGGATGGGGCGTCGTAGTTGAAACCCCGTTGTCTAACTTGTCTGGAGTCCAGCGATTCCAATCATCTCTGGGGGCGCACCCATTGCGTTTGTAAAACGTTATCGCCCATTCTCTGGCCTTACCATTCAAGTAGTCCTGTTTCGACGTTTGACGAATTAGTCCATGCGACATTAAGTCGTTGAAAGCTAATGAGATGGTCTTATCACTCCTGTGTAGCAGTTTCGAAGCTTCACGAACTGACAAGCCGATCTGACCATTATTGCTCCCATTGTGACGCCGACAGAGCTCAAGTAACAAACTGCGCGCTGTATCGCTCAAATCCTGGAATGCAGGGGACTCATAGACAATGAGATCAAGTTTGATAAATCGTCCGCGATCAGATTTGTTTTTCGCGCCCATATTGGTGCCTCATCAGGTTCAAGGAAACGAAACTTGGCACTGCCAAGCGCCTGATTGAGCCTTGATAGATTTCTGCAATCTGTTTCGCCTGTTTGTTCTCTGGCCTGATTCGATAGAGATTGGCAGTGCGTGTCCCACTTCTCGTGGTCCGCTCAATCGACCACTGTATGCAGTCCATGCAGCCGCCAGTAACCAAATTGCCATGATGTAAAGCCAGGAACGTTTGCATCTTCACTTCCCAATATTGAGTGTATGACCTAGCTGGACTAGTGCATCTCGATAGGTGCATGAGTTCAGATAGCCATACAGAGAGATGCAATCATCACCATCAACTTCCATCCTGATGTCCCGCCATGCCCCAGACTCCAGATCGACCGTAAGGTCACCATGTCTGGCATCAGGGTCGTGCGGATGAGATGACACAAGAATTGTCCCATTCACCTCGGAATCTGGGAGCCAAAAAGACAGGTAATGAATGAGGTTCACTTCGAGACTGTTTAGAAGGTTTAAGCGATCGAACCCAGTCATATCACGCATCCTCCTGTGATTGTGCTGGCGATTGATCATCGATCCATGCCAACACCTCACTTTCCAGGTACGCGACTGTATTAGGGCCTATCTGCCTTCTGAGGGGAAACTTTCCCGCAAGCTCCCAACGCCTGCGAGTGGATTCTGAAACACCTGTGATGTGCTTGATTTCAGGTTTGCGAATGAAGCGGTCTGCCATTGTTTTACCTCAGCTGTTACATCTGGATAAGAATGGCTTTCAGTAAACACCCATGGAGATATGTTTTCGAGGACAGACAAATTACTTGCGTTTCCGTTTTCCGCGTAAGCGATTGTAATTCCTTCGGATTGATTCGGGTTCGATACTAGCCCCATGATTCTCGTGAACCTCAATCGCGATAGAAATCAGAGTTCGTTCTGGGTATTTACGCATGAGCTCATGAAAAACTTGATCAGTACGTTCGTTACCTGTGATTGTTGGCTTCGTTCGTGCCGCATAGTTTCCTTGGCCTTTCACAGGTTTACCAAAGAAAGCTTCCTCTGCAGACATTTTGCCGAAATGTATTGAGTAATCTGTATAACAACCAGAGATAGCATCCAGCAATTCTGGTGGTGGGTAAAATCCACCGCTCCAAATGTAGTTAAAAGCTTTTAGAGGAGAGTCAAAATCATAGATAGCTTCACGCCATTCGAGTTCGGAATCTTCTATGCTGAGCCACTGATTGTTTACGAACCAGAGTCTTGGATTATCAGTCTCTGTAGCTGATTCGTATTCTTCTCTTCTGGTTTTACAAAATGATTTCCAATCATCGATCACTGGTTGTCGCCCGATCAAATCATAGAAAATTTCTACAGCTTCTTCAGGTATGTCTCTATTTCTTCCCATGAGTCACGACCGAATCTCTTAGTCAGAGTTAACCCATGTCAGCACACCTTTCTTCGATTTGAAACCAAACATTGAGTAGTGCGTCATGTCGTGTTGAGGTGTTCCTGGCGCATATGGTGACTCTTTTGGGTCAAATGAAATTCCCAATTTTGGAAATTTCTCTGGCACAGGCTCGAAAACCACGTGAACCCAAGCTTCGTGAGACTGCTTTAGCATTGTTCGGTCCACACGAAGGAACTTGGTGAAATTTTGTTGCTGTAGTTGATCATCAACAAAATCAGCGCCCTGCTCGCTTAGTTCATAGCTTGAATCACCAATATGCTGCGGAAAGTAGCCTAAGAATGCATCCTCCTGACCGTTTCGATCACGAAAACCAATCTCATCGAACAATGGTAACAACCAACCTTCAACAACTGATTGACGACAAAGTGTGCCGCCTGTCTGACTGACGTAGTAGACACCACTTTCACCTTTCACGATAAGCGCTAACCCGCCCATCCACAGCAATTTTATGAGAGGTTTGTCCAGGTCATGAAGTTGTTCTGGCAGATTCTGGTCACTCATGGCACGACCCATCCGAAACTGATGACATAATTTTGTTGTGACCAGGCCACCGACTTATCCAGTCTGCGCGGGCAATTAATGATGACCCACCAAATGTCACTGTCAGGAGAATTCTCGTCTTCCTTTTGAAAGAAAAAATATTCGATGTACACACGATATCCGTCATTTCCAACTGGTATGAACAAAAATTCTTGCACTTCTGGGTATGGTCGTTCGCTAAGGTATCTCTGCCCTGCAGCATCTTGAATCGTTTCAAGGGCAAGTTTGCACAGCACTTCTTTTTCAGTGTTCAAAAGTGTTCGAATTGCCGTTAGCTCAGAGTTCTCAAGCTCGCTCTTGTTTGAAACTAGCAACCCAAACCAATCACTAGATTTGGATTCGTCGAAAAAAGGATGCAACTTATATCCCATGCAGAACTCTCCATGTTTGATCAGGTTGTATGAACAACGTTGATCCGTTTGCAACTGCATGATGCAGCCCATCATTTGTCTTGATTATCGAAATTTCTCAGAAAAAGTGATCACATTCTTCTCTTCGTGATCACCATCGATGATCACTCCAAGAAATTGAGTCCAGACATTGAGCGCATTCGTTTTTTCTTTGAGATAGTCATATCGATCATAATGCTTACTGCTCACATCTGTCATAGCATGATTCTGCAATCGATCTCGTATGTCTTTTCCAATGCCAATCTTCCCCATCAATGTCTTAACAGTACGCCGCAAATCACGTGCTGTAAATCTACGAACTTCATTTCGCTTGCAGAATCGTCTCAGAGCGTTCCCAAGGCTGTTTGTCTGCATTGACTGGGTCGAGTCTCCTCGCATGGGAAACAGACGCTTGGAATCGCCTTGTAATCGTCTCTGAGCCTCTAACACCTCAATGGCCAGGTCACTTAATGGTACAACATGAGGACGCCCTGACTTTGTTCTGGATGCTGGCAGCTCCCATAGCTGTTCTGACAAATTGAACTCTGACCAGGATGAATGCAGCACCTCTTCAACGCGTTGCCCTCCTGTTGCCAGTATCAGGCGTAGCACATTGCCGACAGACAGCGGTACGGCTGTCGGATCACCCCACAGCGACCAGAGTAGGTGTAATTCACTTTCACTCAGCACTCGTTCTGCTGGTGCCTCACTTTTCAGCGGTCTGGGCACATCTCTGACTGGATTGACCGTGATCTTGAATCGCAAGTCGGATTTGTAGTTTTTTGAGTCGTAGTCCCATTCGATCCCAAACTTGAAAGCAGCCATCAAATAGGATCGACAGCGATTAGCCAGCACGAGCGCGTCTCTGTCTGTGATTGGGTGCAGAACGCCACGAATGTCGTCTGAGGTGACTGCATTCGCTTTCATCTGCCCGATCATGGGCTGGATATCTGCCTTGAAGATACGCTTCACCTGGTTCACTGACCGTTTACCATCGTACTCTAGCTGGCCTGTGTAGCATTCGAACATCTGAGAAACCGTACCGAGGCTGTCCAGCGCCTTTCTCGCCTCAATCTCGGCTTTCTGCTTTCTGAGCTTCAGCTCCTGCTCTTTGTCCCGCTCGTACTGTGGGTCATCACCAGCATCAATGATCTGATACGCCTTGCGTGCTGCCTCACGTGCTGCGGCCAGTGTTGTGTTTGGATAGCGTCCCAGGGTCATGAATCGCTGTTTGCCCTGATAGCGGTAGTATTGGAAGAAGGACACCACCCCACTTGCAGACACCTGAACACCAAATCCCTTGTCTGAAGCCTTCTCGAAAACACGATACTTCTTGCCTGTGGGCCTCAATGCCTTGATCTGTTTGTCTGAAAACACCACTTAGCCTCGCTGGGGTCACCTCTGGGGTCACCACTTATTATGGCAAAGGATGAACTGCGGTGAAACACTGTGACATAGAGAAAACTCCTATCTAACTGTTATTATTGTGTATTTATGAGATTTTTCGTGAAGATTTGAAATTCACTGAACTTCGGAAAACAGCTATCTGAAGTGACTGTTAATCACTAGGTCGGCGGTTCAAGCCCGTCTCGGGGAGCCATACAAAACAAGGGGTTACGCCATGCGTAGCCCCTTTTTTTTGCAGTATGTTCAGTCTCGCCTGCCCGGGCCAGAGTCAGGAATCAGGCAAGTTCATTCGCGATTTGACTGTCTGCATGAATACAGACGATTCATCACCATCCAGTTGAGCCGTTCGGCTTCGGAATCCGCACTCCTGAACAACTGCTTCACGCTGCTCCATTCCGATTCATCGAGTTCAATCGTGGCTTTGGCGACCTCATCGAACAGCTTCTTTTGCCCACCATCTGCATTGAGATCGGGAATATTGCAGAACATTCGCTGTTGCATACCCTTCTGATAATTGAGAATGCTCATCAGAACGAACGCCCGGCCGTTTCTCTGCTGCTCATCGGTTGCCTGAGTGCCTGATCCAATCGTCGCCCAGGCCTGAGCATAGACCAGGCCCTGCTCAGTAGTGCCAGACCAGTAAAGCAGACTGCCATCAGGTTTGCATTCGATGATGTACAGTGGCGAATCAAAGGTATCGAATGTCGCCTGGGTCTGCTCACAAGACTCTGCATTACTGCTGCAGATCATGATGAAAAGTATTGACAAAGTCGTACGCAAGGAAGTCACGTTGGCATTATCCATTCGCCTGACTGAAGATATACCCTAGCAATCACAATGATCCTGTTCAATTCAAATGAGGCTGGCCGCTGTCAGCCTGCAGTGATGTTGGCAGTGCTTCGACCGGTTTCATGACTGAGCAATGCAGAACTCCATATCGATGCAATACCCTAGAATCAGCAACGCATAAGCCCCCTATCTCACTCAAATCGTTCACATTTGTTTTGTGTCAC
Organism: Lysobacterales bacterium; assembly: GCA_965212525.1. Classification (GTDB taxonomy): domain Bacteria; phylum Pseudomonadota; class Gammaproteobacteria; order Xanthomonadales; family SZUA-38; genus SZUA-38. The sequence goes on along the minus strand of CBDBVC010000026.1, from coordinate 65,024 downwards.
TGCATATCGGTTGTGCTACTATCAATTCAGATGCGGCATCCAGCCGGACCATGAGTGCAGTACGACAGGTTTTCTGATGAATCTTTTTGACGAACTTGAAAAAGATGCCAAGGAAATTCAGGCGAAACAGCCTGCCGCTGCCGAGCAATCGGCAGAAGTTGAAGCCTACTACAGCGACTACTGCGCCCCGTTGATGCGCAAGTTCGACGACTACCTGAAAAAGCTCGCCAAGCACATCAACAAGGTCGGTTACACACGCAACATCACCCTCGACATCCCCCAGTTCGGCAAGGTTGAAGGCTGTGTCCAGCCTGAGATCGAAGTGCTGTCTGCTGTCGCCGACAGCGGTACGGAAATCAAGATGACTGGCCTGGTGCATATCGACCGGGACTCGGCTCCCGTACGCAAGGTGAATCCCGCACACTGTTCTGCCGTCGAGCGCGAAGTCAGCACACGCGGTCTTCGCGCCACCAAGCGCAATATCACCAAGACAGAACAGGAAGAGGCCGCTGTTGCCTACCGGATTTTTGGTGACCTGAAGCAGACAGCCGTCATCAAGAGCAGCAAGAAGTCCAAGAAAATCAGCATGATATTCAACAATTTTGACAGCCTCTGTACGCGCCAGAAGATGGTTCTGGGCGAGAATATCGACAAGGCCTTCTTCGATGAGATAGGCCGTTATCTGACTGGCAAGTCCATCGCCATGTTCGAGGAAAAGGTCAGCACGGATCTGCGTGACGAACTGAGACGTAAGCTGCATAAGGAAAAGACCAAGCAGGCGCTGGAGTTGCTCGAATCCGAAATTTCCCGCATCGATCAGGAACTGGAGGAAGAGGAATCCCGACCCTCGTTACTGCGACGCCAGTTCGACAAGTGGCTGGAAAAGTTCCTGCGCAAAGACTCATGACCGAGAAGGCCTACTCCAAGGATCACCTGCTTGATTTCCTGAAACAGTCGGCTCTGGCCGGTCAGATGAATCCGGCGACGGCACGATCACGACGCAGTGCTGTTGAATACCTGCTGGCTCACCTGCCGACAGCACAGACAGAAGACTTGCGATCACTCGATGTCGATCAGCTTTGCGCTAAACTGCACAAGCTTGAAGGTTCGACCATCAGACCGGAAGCGCTGGAGCTGTATGGTTCTCGGCTGAAAGCCGCCCTCGGGGATTTCTTCTCCTGGATGGAAAACCCGACCGAGTCGGCCACAGGTTCTGACGGACAGGATAATCGAGTCCAGCTGAACCGTTCCAGTGCCAGCACTGAACGCAGCGAGGAGCAGATCGCACTTGAAGGTATCAAGCTTGAAACTGCCGATTACCAGTCAGACCTGTTGTCGATACCCATTCGGCCCGATTGCCAGGTCCACATTGCCAACCTGCCCCAGGACATGACCGAACAGGAAGCGACACGCATCGCACGTATCATTGAAGCCATGGCCAACGGACAAGGCGACTCATGAACCGCTATATCCTGATCGCGCCAATGGCAATCTTCGGCATTGGCGGTTTCGCGCTGTACCTCTATTTCATCCAGCCCGGAATTACAGGACCCTTCCACGATAATCTGGTGCCTGAACTGATCGGTTTCTGCGTCGAAGGATTCTTCCTGGTTGGCATCCTGTCGTATTTTCAGCGTTCACGCGAGTATCAGCACAAGTACGACCTGTGGCTGAGTCTGCATGGATCGCTGCGCGACGTCTTGTCAAAACTCGACATTGGTCTGCTGGGTGACAACGAGGAGCCGGCCAGTTCATCGGCACTTGAGACCAGCAAGGATCTGATCAACCAGTTGCTCAGATCGCTGGACCAGCGTGATATCAACATCGATCACATGGTGGCAATGAAAAAGAGTGCCATCGCATCGATGGAACTGTGGCATGACCTGATTCCGGTTGCCGCTCAGATGAGCGCTTCTCACATGCGCTGGTGGATCGCCATTGTCGACGACCTGAACCGTATCGCGAGGGCAAAAGAAAGACCGGATATCGAAAACAATATCCAGTCCTTGCTCAACAACCTGATCGAGTTCGACCGCCTCAAGCTATAGGCGACCTGCCCCGACCGCTCCTGATCAGATTTCTGTCACCGAAACCAGTGTGCCGGATTTCTCGTTCTGCGGATTGGGAAGGTAGTCGTATTCTACCTGCATGCCGACATACAGACCCCAGGGGCCTGAAACACCACTTCGGTTGACACGGTTTCGCTGTTTGCTGTCGTTCAGTGCCACCTTGAAATCAGACCCACCGACATTGAATGTGATGCCATCGATGGTGACGGTCTGGTTTTCGAAGTGCAATGCGTTCACCGTTCCAGTGGTTCTGGTGACGCCGGCCGGGTTGCCTTGTGCATGAGCGACAGACGTCAGCAACAGCCCGACAATCAGTGTTTTAATCAGTGTTTTCATACTCAATTCCTCATTACCAGCATTCTTCGACGTCCGATGTGCCACTGATACCCTTCACGCCAGCGCTATCAAGCGTGAAATTGGCACACTTGGTATCCTTGGTTGCCTGTCTGCCCTGGGGCGTTGCCGTCAGGGCAAAATCGGCGACGTTGACCGCTCCAGTGACAATATAATTGCCATTTTCCGATGTCACACCTGCGCCATCCAGAGCATTGAAAATATCGCAGCTGACATTGTCGTAAGTGCCAAATCGCGTCATGCAGCGCTCCAGGCCCTGCTGGGCCTGTAGCAGCATGGTGCGTCCTTCTGTCCGCTGTGTGCGGATGTAGTAGTCATCGTAGGCGGGAATGGCGATGGTGGCGAGAATACCCACAATCACGATTACCGTCAGCATTTCTACCAGTGTAAATCCGGACTGTCTCATGTCATTGTCCTGTACTTGTCTTGAACTCAATTTCATTGTAGCTCATCAGAGTTCGCGTTTCTGTCCCCAGGCAACCCGGCCATCCCGAATGAAGCCGATAATGGTTCGCTCACCCGTGATCGGGTCGATAAAGACGATGGGCGATGAACCGAAGGGGATATCCTCACCATCCGGGATGCCGGATGCATTCGGATCGAAGTCTTCACAACCCGGAGCGCCCGGATTGTCGAAACATGGATCATCCGGATCAATCACGGGCGGCTGATCGATCACGATAGGCGGATCAACAGGTCCACCCGGATCAAGCTCGATACTGCCACAGTCATCACAATTACTGGATGGATTCAGATTGCCGGAACCGTCCTGAGCGCTGAGTACATACAGGCGAGGTGTACCACCTGGCAGACAGGCATCCTGTGACGGTTCGAACGAGGCGAAAAGCAGCACACCCAGAGTGACCCGCGGTGTTGTGATGATTTTCTCACCAGTGACCTGTCCGCCCACTTCCAGATCGATACGGAAGCCTCGCACATCATCAAGATCAATCGCTTCGTTTGCGAATGTGCGAACGGTTTCGCCATCGAGCATCATCTCTCCGGTGATGTCCACATCCACCAGGTCACCACGCTCGACCACGCTGGCCGCATTGCCATTGGCATCATTGCCATCATCGAATACAACGTAGAAGGATTCGACTGCCGTGCCATTGGCGCTGACCTGGTTATCGCCCACGGCGAAGAACCGGCCGGTGCCGAAGTAGACAAACACACCGCCCCTTGGTGTTCGTGCGATAGTGGGTGCAGCTGTGATCGGCTGAACCTTGTTGGTCGGATCAACTGCCTTGAATAATGGTCTGGCACTGTTACCGGAACCATAGGCTGAACCCCACTGATTGGGGTTGCTGCTGGAGATGTCGAATTTCCACATATTGCCCTGCAGATCACCCACAAAGACGTTGAATGCAAACAGACCGGTATCAGGATCCATTTCCACACGCGGCGCACCCAGACCTGCTGGTGACGCGGCTGAACCGACTCCCGTATCGAGTTTCTTGATGATGTTGCCGGTGAACAGATCGACAACAAACAGGACACCATCGTGGTTGGCACTGTTATAGCCATTGCCGAAGATGGCCACCCAGCGGCCGTCGTTGATCCTGGTTATAACGGGCTGGTTGAGCACATGACCCAGATCGGAATCGGTCTGCTCGTCAATCTCCCACAGCACATCGCTGGCGTTGAACCCGTCCGGATCACCGACGTCCAGTGCATAGACCGAGCGTGCACCTGCACCGGTGCCAGCCACCAGAACCGTTGTCCAGCCACCCGATCCCTTGGCATCAGCCAGCTTGGGTGTCGCATCGACATAGTATCGGTGCCCGTAATTGACACTGGTGAGTTCAGGCAGCTCGGGCAGTATGCTCTTGGGAACGAAGGCAAACAGTTCCTGGCCACCCGAAAATCCACCGCCGGAACGGTCGGCGTAGAAGGCATGCAGCATGCCGCTGTTACTTCCCACGTAGACCATGCGTGGCTGACTTGCCTTGATGTTGTCGACAAAGTCATCGTAGGTGTCGTCCAGACGCTGCCAGCCTTCATTGCGTATGCCATAGAATTCGGGCTGTGAGTTGACGATGTCACCCAGCAGTTGCTGGCGTGTGCGCATGAAGCCGCCATTGGCCGTTTCATTTTCGTCGAAACCACGAATATAGCGCGTGAACAGGGCACGCAACTGGGCCCGGCTCAATGTGCCGCCATTGTTGGTCAATTGACTGGCATAGAGGTCTTCCAGGGCATCATCCAGTTCCGAGCGAACGGTATTGAGACCGTTGACGCCACCGACGGTAAACGCCGTGCCGGTATCACCGCCATCATCGGTAATGAAGATATTGCGCGCATTGCCTTCCGGAATTTCCTCTGAAGCACGCCACTGGACCACGCCATCAGGATCACGCGCCACAAGATCACCCGACCAGTCATTCGAGTCGAAACTGCCCTCGTAGATCAGTGACTCTGTCGTCAGACGTGTCGATGCCGTGGAAAGCGATGTTGTCGAACGGGTTCGTGCAATGATGTCCTGCAGGATCTCATCGAATTCTCTTGAGAACGATGCCGGATCGCGTGCACTGAAGAAGCCACCCCGGCCATTGACTGCAGCATGCAGCAGATCGTCGATCTTGGATGGATTGTTGGCAAACGGGTCGCCCCAGGCGATGGCCGTTCCGCTCTCGATCGCGGCAAAGGCATCGTCGGGGTTGATGTTGCCGAACACACCAAAGCCCACACCATAGGTCACCATATGCTGCCAGAACGCCGGGTTACGTGGTGTGGCACCGACGCGGTTGTCCATGTCGGTTCGCAGGTCGTTCTTCCAGTAGGCCATGGCGGTATCGGCCAGGGTGTCATTACGGCCATCACGGAATGGATCAGAGGCGACATAACCGCCGGTCATGCCATCGGGATCGGTGTAGGTGGGCCCTGCCGTGCCATCCTCGTTGTTGAAACCGGGGTTTGCACCATTCCAGAAACCGTCGGTCATGATGATGCCAAAGTTCTTGCGGCATTCCAGCTGCGGTGTGGTGTCGTTGGTGCCGGGTGTGCGGCCCCAGGGACCCGCGTTGTCTGCCCGTTCGAAGTAGTCACCGACATCGTTCAGCGCCGTACGCAGAGGCGTACCAAACGGGGGTGATGAACGGCGATAGAGCTGATCATAGAAATCCTGCTTGTCGGTGCCGTTGAATTTACGCACACCCAGAATGATGGAGTCATGGTTGACGCCATCGACGGTACTGTTGCCCTTGTTGATGGTACCGAAACCCACCCTCAGGGTGTCCGGCTGGTCGGCCAGCGCAATTCCCAGGCCACCACGAGCGGACAGCAGTCGTGAACGGTAGAAGCTGTACCAGTTGGCAAAATTCTGCATTTCCTCGGCATAGGAACAGGAATTTGCCGTGGCGCAGTCGTTACGCTGGTCCCTGCCTTCACCGGTAAATGGTGCATTGCCGGCACGAATCTCGATACGCGTGTAATTGCCCGCATTGCGACGCGAGGCCATCGTGAAATCCGCGCTATCGTAACGGAAATAGGTTGCCGGGTAATAGGTGTGATTCTGACAGCGGTTGCGACCGTCGGCATCGACCCATTCGGCCTGTTCCGTCAGATCGACGGTGAGATTTCTCGTGCCGGCCGCGGTATTGACCGGGTTGTGAAATGCTGCCGTCGGGACGGCATCAGGCATGGATGTTCCATCCGAATTTCGCCACGCCGGGTAGGTGATCGACGGGTTGTAATAAACACCGTTGTTCACCGATGAGCGATGAAAGGCTGCGTCACTGTTGTTGGTGTCGAATTTCGGAACCCAGTTGCGGTAGACATCGCCGTTACAGTTGATCAGTGCAGCATTGTTGCCATTACCGTACAGGGTGTTGTCCAGGTCCACATGGGGATAGGAAAACACGGTAAGACCACCGCCTGGTGTAAACAGGAAATCATCGGGCATGGTTTCCCAGTACATGGAACCCGAATCGTCGAACAGGAACATGACGTTGGGCTCGACATTGGCCGTCGTGGCCAGTGGTGTCTGAGCGATGTTCACCTGTGCCTGTCCGGAGCCTGATGCCAGAACGGCCGCAGCGATGAACAGGCTTCGCGCCAGTTTCCGTTTCATCATTGATTGCGTGATATTGGTTTTCATAGGAGTCACCTTCAGATCAGGTCTGTTCTCGGGATCATTCATTGCCCGGGTAGTAATAGGAACTGACGACCAGTGCATCGCCGCGCTCAGCGGGCCCTTCTGCATAGCCGTAAATCAGATAATAGGAGGAAGCATTACCCACACCCTGGGCGCCCTCTTCTTCCAGCGGACGACAGGCCACCGAGCGACCACCGACACTGCTCATTTCGAACACGCGATAGACGCCCTCGGTGACACCGTCCGGTGCATCGAGCCAGTTGCCACTGTTCACGTCAACCGGGTGATCAAGAATCTTCTTGCCGGCACAGTCGAAGATCTCGAAGCCCTCATCGGCCCAGGTTTCGATCGTGATACCACCGGACAGGCCGAGCTCTGCACGAACCTGTACCGCCTGCTCGATCTGCTTGACCACGTTTTCGGCACGCTGAAAGGCGATGGCACTCTCTCGCAGGTTACCGGCCATCTTCTCCTGCAGCGTGGTGCCGCGCATGGCCGAGATGCCGATCAGGGTCAGCACCAGCAGCATCATCAGGCCTGTGAACAGCGCCGCACCGTGTTGTCTGTTGATTGAATTCATACTCAGCTTCCTATCCTGTTTCGGATACCGACCGTGGTCGTGAACACACGGCGCAGGCGATTGTCGTCCACCGGATCGATGGTGGTACTGACCAGATCATAGGTCTGGTCGTCGGTTTCCAGATCGGCGTTGTTTTCTGACCGGATCAGGAACGACACCTGGATCGATACGATATTGATCGCACTGCCCACAGCATTGACCTGATCGGGTTCGACGTATTGCAGACGACCGGAATTGTCCAGCATCACGCCAAACAGGACCTGAAAGCTCTCCACGCCCTCGACCAGCTCCTCGGCGATGGCATTGCTGCCGCCACGCCCCAGGTTGATTCGATACAGGGAATTGCCACCACTGTCATTGGTGCCGATGAAGAAACCGGCGATTCTGACGGTGTACACCTGTGCCGAGTCATCATAGGAGGCCGACCAGTCCAGCCCGTTCTCGTTGCCCGGATCACCGCCCGCTGCGCCAACCCCGTTACTGAAGGAGTTGGCAGTCGCCTGATTCGCACGCTGAAACAGATCACCACCGGTGGAACAATCGGTAATGAGTACAATCCCCTCCTGTGGCACAGCCAGTTCCAGTTCTTCGTCGGTCTGCGGCGCGACTGGGGTGGGTGCACAGCCTGAATTGTTGTTGATATTGACCACCACACTGGATGACCCAGGCACATTGTTACCACAGCCTGTCAGGCCTTCGACGGCCTCGGCCGACTTGATCAGGATGACATCCGTGCCCGGTACCGCCAGGTTGGCGAGCACATCGGGCAGATCCTGACCGTTGGTACTGGTCCAGTCACTGCCATTGGCAGATCCGGCAACCAGAGGGCTGGGCAGATTGTAAGTGTCACCAATATCGGTGTTGTTGAAATTCCAGCCGACAATGGCCTGGGAGGGATCAAACAGTTCATCCACATAGCCTGGTCCCGTGGGATCCAGCATGTTCTGAATATCCAGATCGGCAATGCAGAAATTCAGTTTTGCCGATTTTCTGAGCTCGGGCGAAATCAGTTCGATCGCAAAGCGACCTGATTCCTGCACACGCGACATGGCCTGCTGCATGATGTAAGTCTGCTGTGTGGTATAGAACACCTGCACCACACCGCCGATCACCAGCACACCCAGCGCGAGAGCGACCATCAGCTCCAGTAGCCCGAAACCCGTCTGTTTGTTGAGTCGTGTTGAGTTCATATTCTGCTCTCCAGCTCAAACCACTGCAGATCACTGTCTGCCGTGTCATAACCCTGGGCAGCAGACTGACTGCTGCTGTTTCCTGACTGCACCTCATCCGACCATCGGATGCGGATCTTCAGAATCTCACAGTTGGCCGGAACACATGACCAGCCGCCATCGCCGGTATCGGTCAGTTCCAGTTCACCGTTGGGGAACATTTCCTCGATCATCGTCTCCCAGGCTGCTTCCTGATCGGGACGCCAGCTGCCGCGAAATAGGATTTCCCTTCGGTTGGCACGAACTTCATCAAGAATCTGGTTCGCAGCCATGGTGGCCTGCGTACGAAAGTATGAATTGTTGTTGTTTCTCAGTGACACGCCCTGAAGCGCACCGATGCCAAGCAGTCCAATCGAGAGAACGGCCACGGCCACCAGCACCTCGATCAGCCCGATTCCGGACTGCCTCGACATCACCAATGTAGTGTTACGATTCATGTTGACCCCCTAACATGTGTTTCTCGTGATATTGACCTTGCCGGTCATGCTGATTTCGATGAGGCGATCATTTTCACCTTCACAATTGGCCGCAACCAGATTCATCAGTACAGGATCATTCGGATTATCCGGATCCTCCGGAATGATCAGGCCATTGCTGCGGAATGTAATCTCTGTCACGGCGCTGGTAAGCGTGGCCCTGTCCATGGCTTCGTATGACTGAATCAACTGATCATCCGCATCACCGAAACTCTCATTCCGATCCACATCGGCCATGATTATCCAGCCATCAGTCCAGACACCTCCATTGGCAATGATCTGTACCTGCCGGTTTCGGCCAATGGCTTCTGATCGTGCCAGCGACATGACTGCAATGAAGTCGTTGACCTGACTGGTCGTCCGGTTGTTCTGCAGAAACTGATTGAACGCCGGCAACGCCAATGTCAGGATGACACCGGCAATGGTGACGGTGATCATCAGCTCGATTAAAGTGAAACCCATCTGTTTTTTCATCATGCTGACCTTATAATCTTGACCCATGACAGACTCAAGTATAAACCGATGAACGGTCAGGTGGATATTGTGAACGGCAAAGGCCTGGCTTCAATGTGTGAACTGGTTCACATTCGCCCTGCCCGATGCCAATTCATCAATCGGGGTCGGAATGACTGACATTCGCACAATATGGAACGATGGTCTGTGGCGGAACAATGCCGGACTGGTGCAACTGCTTGGCCTGTGTCCGCTGCTGGCTGTGTCCACCACGGTCGCCAACGGCATCGGCCTGGGCCTGGCCACACTGTTTACCCTGCTGATGTCGAACACCCTAGTATCACTGATACGCAGTGGTATCCCGAAAGAGGTGAGAATTCCTGCCTTTGTCATTATCATCGCCACCGCAGTCAGTGCCGTTGAAATGATGATGCAGGCATTCCAGTACGAGCTGTATCAGAGCCTCGGCATTTTCGTCCCGCTGATCGTGACCAATTGTGCCATTCTCGGCCGCGCCGAGGCGTTCGCCTCCAGACAGCCCTTGATGCCATCCATCCATGATGCCCTGGCCACCGGAACCGGCTTCATGATCGTACTGTTGACACTGGGCGCACTGAGGGAACTGATTGGAAATGGCAGCCTGCTCGTTAATCTGGACCGTGTTCTGGGTTCCTGGTCCGAGGGCCTGGCCATCAGATTCAGCAGCGAGGGCACAGACAGTGGCTTCCTGCTGATGCTGTTGCCACCGGGTGCCTTCATCACTCTGGGTTTCCTGATTGCTGCAACAAACCGGTATCAGCGCTGGCGACATCAGAACAGACAGGTGCAGGCCACTGGCCTGGCAGCCGAATCCCGGGGTGTACAATGAACAGGCAAATACGTGAGGAAATCTTTCGACGATTCAGTGAATTGAACCCGTCACCGACGACCGAACTCGAATACGAGACCCCATTCGAGTTGCTGATCGCCGTGATTCTCTCGGCACAGGCCACCGATGTCGGCGTCAACAAGGCCACTGCCCGTCTTTTTCCGGTCGCCAATACACCGGAGAAGATTCTGCAACTTGGCGAGGAACGGCTGAAGCAGTACATCAGGACCATCGGCCTTTTCAATAGCAAGGCCAGTAACATCATGCAGACCTGCCAAATACTGATCGAGGAACACGATTCGGTGGTACCGCAAACGCGTGAGGCGCTGGAGAAGCTGCCGGGTGTTGGACGCAAGACGGCGAATGTGGTGCTCAACACGGCTTTCGGTCAACTCACCATGGCGGTCGACACACATATCTACAGGGTTTCCAACCGCACCCGAATTGCCCGGGGCAAAACACCACTGGCCGTGGAAAAGGCATTGTTACGGCATGTACCTCGAGACTATCTGAAGGACGCACATCACTGGCTCATTCTTCACGGCCGATACACATGCAAGGCCAGGAAGCCACTGTGTGATCAATGCAGAATCAATGACTTGTGCGAATATCCCGACAAACTGATTCCGAAACCGGTGATCACATCTGATGACACAGTTTCCTGATTCGCGACAGGGTGAGCGATTGTTGCGATGAATGGCATGAAATATTTGTAATCGATGTGACATGGTTGTGGTCTTAATCTTTGACAACATACCGTGCCTGTGACAAGCCATCGTACAATCGCTGAATCACTTGCATTCCTGGCAAGAACGGATAAGGTATGAATCGAGGGCGATAGTAACCCCCGGGACCAGTTTCCGGCGACTCTACACCTTAACTATGAGCGCGGCAACCAGCCGTAAGTTATTATTTGGAGGATCAATACTATGTCGAGCAACGACAACAAAACTCTGTTAAAACCACTCAGCGCTGCAGTCGGAGCTGCTTTTGCGACCAGCGTCGTGTTATCAGGTGTCGCTTCTGCTGCCGACAACCCATTTGAACTCAACGATCTTGACTCTGGATACATGGTTGCTGGCGGCAAACACAAAGATGCAGAAGGCAAGTGTGGCGAAGGCAAATGTGGCGAAGGCAAGTGCGGCGACGACAAGAAGGCCGAAGGCAAATGCGGTGAAGGCAAATGCGGCGAAGGCAAGTGCGGCGACGACAAGAAGGCCGAAGGCAAATGCGGTGAAGGCAAGTGCGGCGACGACAAGAAAGCCGAAGGCAAATGCGGTGAAGGCAAGTGCGGCGACGACAAGAAAGCCGAAGGCAAATGCGGTGAAGGCAAGTGCGGCGACGACAAGAAAGCCGAAGGCAAATGCGGTGAAGGCAAGTGCGGCGACGACAAGAAAGCCGAAGGCAAATGCGGCGAAGGCAAGTGCGGCGACGACAAGAAAGCCGAAGGCAAATGCGGTGAAGGCAAGTGCGGCGGCGCTGCATAAGCTGAACCGGGTCATCGCATGAATAACTCGATGACATTTCCGGTTCTTGGAGCCGGACTGGGACTGCGACGCGCCCTGCTTGGGCCGTTGCAGGACTATGAAGGGTCACCTCCCGATTTCTGGGAGGTGGCACCTGAAAACTGGGTGGGCGTGGGTGGCCGACTCGGCAAACAGTTCCGAGCTTACACCGAAGCCCATGACTTTGTATGCCATGGTCTATCGCTCTCGCTTGGCGGCCCGGAACCCCTGGACGAAACTTTCCTGAGAAAGCTTCGCGTGTTTCTCGATGAACATGACATCAAGTGCTACAGTGAACACCTCAGTTACTGTTCAGATGATGGCCACCTCTATGATCTGATGCCCATCCCGTTCACCTCGGATGCCATCGATCACGTCGTCTCTCGCATCGGTCAGACCCAGGACATCATCGGGCGTCAGATGGCGATTGAAAACGTGTCTTACTACGCTGCTCCGGGACAGGAAATGGATGAAATCGAATTCCTGACCACTATCCTGGAACAGGCGGACTGCAAGCTGTTGCTGGATGTCAACAATATCTATGTCAACAGTATCAATCATCGCTACAACGCATCGGAATTCCTGTCAGCGATTCCCTCAGAGCGAATCGCCTACTGTCACGTTGCCGGCCATTACAACGAGGCCGAAGACCTGATCGTCGATACACATGGTGCCGATGTCATCAGTGGCGTGTGGGACCTGCTGAAACAGGCCTATCGAGACTTCGGCACATTCCCGACATTGCTGGAGCGCGATTTCAACTTCCCTCCCATCGAGGAACTGATGTCGGAAGTTGAACAGATTCGATCCCTGCAACAGCAGTTTGACTCGGACACTGGTCATCACACCAGCACCACGCAGACAACCGAACCTCAGACACAGAGCGGCTGAGCGCGATCATGACGCAAGCTTCGTTCAAGGACTTACAGTACCAGTTCGCCGGTCACATTCGTGACCCCGGGCATATTGATGCACCGGGAGATATCGAGGAACGCCGCATGGCGATCTACCGGGAACTGTTCTTCAACAACCTCAACGGATTTATCTCGAACAGTTTTCCGGTACTGAAAAAGATCACGACAGAATCAGTCTGGGAAGACATGGTGCGGGATTTCATGGTGAATTACCGTGCACGCACGCCGCTGTTTCCGGAGCTGTCACGGGAGTTTCTGCAATACCTGACCGATGTCAGGTGCAATGAGAATGACCCGCCGTTCATGATCGAGCTGGCACATTATGAATGGGTTGAAGTGGCACTTGCCTACGCAGAAGCCGATACTGAATCGCTGTTTGCAGAAACAGGTGATATCAATGCGGCCATCCCGCAACTGAGCCCGGTTGCCTGGTTACTGCAATACCGTTTCCCGGTGCATCAGATCACACCCGAATTCATCCCGCGAGAGGCACCTGACGAGCCAACCCTGCTGCTGGTCAATCGAAACCTGAATGACGAAGTCCGATTCTCGGAACTGAATCCGATCAATGCCCGCATGATCGAAATGGTGCGAGATAACGAAACGGATGATTGCATGACGATCCTGACTCGACTGGCAGAAGAGTGTCAGCATGCCGACGTGGATGGATTCTGCAGGTTCGGCATGGATATGTTGACGCAATTCAATACTTTGGGCGCTATCTACTTCAGAACCTGACAGGGTCGAGCATCCTGTTTTTCATGATCCTGAATCCGGCTGATGCTATACTGATCGTCAGGAAACCTGAAATAACGGTATGCCACGTAAATCATCAAACTGAGCATTCCGTCAATAAAATCATGCAGTAGCGCGATTATGCTAAGCTTGATTATCACGGTAAGTCAGAAGCGATGACAATCAACGTGGCAGAACGAAAATAATGGGCCACATACATTTATGGCGTCTTGACGCCCGACGCTGAGCGAACCGGTGGCACGCAGATGAAGACTGCTGCCAACCAGTTGTCGGGCCGCTTGACAAGGGGTGCGGGTACCAACCGGGATGACGACAAAATCTAGCAGCCACAGGATAGACGGCTACAGCATCAAGAAAAAACTGGGCTCCGGGGGAATGGCCACAGTCTACCTGGCTGTGCAGACGTCGCTTGGACGCAAGGTTGCGTTGAAACTGTTGTCGCCGAACCTGATCCAGGATTCATCCTCCACAGTTCGCTTTCTGCGTGAAGCCCGCACCATTGCAGATCTGTCGCATCCGAACATCATCTCGATCTATGACGTGGGGACTACCAACCGTCACCTGCCCTACTTCACCATGCAGTATCTGCCTGGGGGCGACCTGTCAGAACGACTCAAGCGCGAGATCCATGAGAAGGAAATCATCCGAATCCTGATCGGTGTGACCGAAGCACTCGGTTATGCACACCGTCGCAATTTCATCCATCGTGATGTCAAGCCGGCCAATATCCTGTTTGATGAATCGGATAACCCCGTTCTCACTGACTTCGGTATCGCACGAACCATCACCGGCTCGAACTGGCTGACCGGTTCAGGCAGAAGTGTCGGCAGCAGTCACTACATGAGCCCGGAACAGACTCAGGGTGTGGAACTTGATGCGCGCTCGGATATCTACAGCCTGGGTGTTGTGGCCTATCAGGCACTGGTTGGACGCGCACCCTACGAAGCCGATGATGATTACGCCATCGGCTATGCCCATGTCTACAACGACATCCCAGAGGTTCCCGAGCGACTTGAGCGCTGGCAGGCCTTCATTGATCGTGCCATGGCAAAGGACCCGGATGAACGATTCCAGAGCACTGACGAGGTTCTCAGCGCACTCAACATGCTGATGGAACAGACCAGCGCAATCGGCCGGGCTGCCCTTCCGGCTGAAGCAGTTACCGTAGAATTACCAGCAGCCTCGGACGAGCCATCGGGTTCCTCACAACCCGAAATGCTGACCCAGGAAGTCGAGCCTGAAACGACATTCCAGCAGAACGTCGAAACCAGGCAGACTGAACTGCAGCGCAGCTTTGCAGAAACACTGCAACTGAAACAGTTTGACCCGGAACAGCTCAGCGATGGTAGCAGCGCCAGTCCAGACCCTTCCGAAACGGCTGCAACGGCACCGGACCGCGATACCGAGAATGATGCTTCACAGAACGCCGTTGCCGATGAAGACCGCATCACCGCCGAGCGTAAGGCGGCCACTGACCCAAGGCCGGTGAAATACATCATTTTTGCTGCAGCTGCCGTGATCGTTGCCGTGCTGGGCGTGATTCTTTATGCGATTCTTTCACCCTCAGACGAGGATGGCGGCACTACAGAAGTCGTCAGCACTGACACGGGGGAAACTGACAGCACGCCAGCCATTGACACTGATAATGAGAATGTGACGGTTGCAGACGACACGACCGAACCTGTCCTGGACGTACAACCAGACAGCACAACCACCAGTCTGGTCGACAACAGCACGGTACCCATCGATGAGGATTTCTATTCATCAACCGAAGATGATGCTGACAACCTGGTGATGGATCATGGTTTTGAAAACATCATCGATGATGAGGCTGACAGTGGAGAGGGTGAAACCGAAGCCTATTTTGATGATCTGTTTGCCACCACCATACTGGATACGACAAATGTCACTCTCGATGAGGAAAGTGACGAGGACGGCATGTCAGATGATGTGATGAATCAGATACACGAACTGCTGACACTGGCCGTAGAAGATCTTGAAGAGAATCGTCTGACAACGCCACGAGACAGCAATGCCTTCAGCCGCTACCAGTCAGTCCTGCAACTGCAGGCCGACAACCCCGTGGCTCGTGATGGCATTGGCCAGATTGTCGGCAAGTACATAGGTCTTGCCCGTATCAATGCCAGCAGAACCCGTTTTGATAATTCACACACCTATATCCGGCGTGCCCGTCAGGTCATGAATGCGACATCAATTTCTGACCGCAGCAGTGAGGTTGACCGGATCAATCAGCAGACCATCGAACTGGCACGTGATGCCGCCAGCAAACAGCTGGAGAAGGGTGATACGACGACGGCGAGACGAATCCTGACGCAGTTGCTGCTGTTTCTGCCAGAGGATGAGCAGGCACTGGCCATGATTCATGAGATTGACAATCCGGTGCCGGAGCTTCCCCTCGTGTTTTCAGACGAGATGAAATCAGGTGGCCAGGGGCCACTGATGCGTCGAATCATGAACGAGGATACCGAGCTTTATGCCATTGGCCTGTACGAGGTGACTCTGGAACAGTTTGAATCCTTTTCACAATCCAGCAGCTATCGGCAACTGAAACGTAATGTACCCTGTCGCGACCAGGAATCCATCTGGCGATCCAGCAAGCGTCGCACCTGGAGCAACCCGGGGTTCCAGCAATCGGTCAATCATCCCGTGACCTGCGTCAATTACCACACAGCTGTCGCGTTCGCCGGCTGGCTCAGCGCTGAAACCGGCCAGACCTATCGGCTGCCCAGTGAGTCCGAATGGAACCGCGCCGCCAGCATTCAGAGCAGCCAGTCAGCCAGCTGTGAAAACAGTAATCTGGCTGACCAGCAGTTCAAGAAACTGTTTCCGGACGAATCGGCAAACAGCTGCAACGACGGCTATGCGCATACTGCTCCGGTGAATGGGAACGAGACCGGGGTGAATTCAACACACATGAACGGCAATCTGCGTGAGTGGACCCTGGACTGTGCAACAAGCAGTACCGGCTGTGAAGAACGCATTGTGGCAGGTGCCTCCTGGCTGCAGAATCTAACTCCCGATGAGGGGTTTGCGACACGACTGACGGTTGATCCTGACCGGGCTTTCAATACAATTGGGTTCAGGATACTCAGAGAAGCCAGTAACTAGATTATGCCCGAATCAGATCACCGGATCGTCAACCGGTTCCGTGGCTTTCTGCCTGTTGTCATGGATGTGGAAACAGGCGGTTTCAATCATGCCACTGATGCGTTGCTGGAAATTGCCATCTGTCCTGTTCTTATGGATCAGTCTGGCACTCTCAGCCCCGGGGATTGCCACTCAACGCACGTGATTCCGTTCGAGGGATCACGCATCGACCCGAAATCACTCGAAGTCAACGGCATTGACCCTCACCACCCATTGCGCGCTGCCCGTGAGGAAAAACCGGCACTGCAATTCATCGCTCAGTCGATTCGTGAGGAAATGAAGAAGACCGGCTGCAAACGTGCCATCGTGGTTGGACACAATGCAGCCTTTGATCTCAATTTCTGGAACGCTGCAGTCGATCGCACCAATTTCAAGCGTAATCCGTTTCATCCGTTCAGCACGTTTGACACGGTCTCACTCGGTGCACTGGCGCACGCGCAAACAGTATTGTCGAGAATTGCAGAATCTGCTGGGCTGGACTGGAGTACCGATGATGCGCATTCAGCCGTCTACGACACCATGAAAACAGCCGAAATCTTCTGTTCCATCTACAACAGCTGGCACAACGCCATCGATATTCCGAAAACACGTGGTTGAGACTGGGTTACGGTAATTGAACTTAAAGAGTGATGCCGCCTGATCAGCTCGCCAGTTTGGTGGATTGCTTGATGGCCGTATTCACCATTTCAGCAAGTACGCCATTCTCCGACAATTCACTGATCACCCTGACACCTCCGACCAGTTCACCATTGATGTACAGCTGCGGCGTGTCCTGCTCTTCCGAATACTTCGGCAGGAATGCCCTGATCTCGGGATCGCTGGTGATGTCGATAATTTCCGTATACTCGATCATGTCGTCGAGACATTCGAGTGCTTCGAGCGATTGTGGACTTCTGGGCTGGGTTGGCGTTCCCTTGATAAACAGCAGAACAGGGTTCTTCTCTGTCAGATACCTGATGCGGTCAAGTGCGTCCATTCAGTCACTCGCTTCTGTGAGGTGAACGTGTATTATGCCATATCTGGTGTTAACAGACTGTCAATACCAATGATCAAATCTGTCCGTTTCCTGCCGATTCATCAACCAAACCCCATCCTCCACCATCAGGTGTCGTCAGCTGGAGTACATCACCTGGCTGTGCACAAAAGTGGACCTTTGCCGGAATTTCCTTTTCATTCAGCTGGTTACAACCAGGGCGCCCATCTGCACCACCCGCAATCCCCCAGGGTGATACACGCCTTCGTTCAGTAATCAGCGTGACATCTGCCAGCTCCAGAAAACGAATGGCACGAACCAGACCACGTCCACCGTGACGGGCAGCGACGTTTTCAGCGGCCGGTCTCAGACGATAGGTTTCCACACGAAGCGGGTAATCGTTTTCAACAATTTCTATCGGTGTATTGAGCGTGTTGGTCATGTGTGTGTGAATCGCCGAAGCACCGTCATGATTCCTGCCTGCACCGGCACCGCCGGCAATGGTCTCGTAGAAATTCCATGGACGGACAGCCGACCCTGCCCCCATCGCAACATTGTTCATGGTGCCCTGGCCAGCCGCGGGAATTCGATCCGGAATTGCTTTCGCCAGCGCGCCACAGATGACATCCACCAGACGCATGCTGGTCTCGACATTGCCGGCGGCCACTGCAGCAGGATACTGCGCATTCACCAGAGAAGCCGCCGGCGCCCTGATGCTCATGCAATCGAGCAACGCACCACAGGTGGGTGTCCACGAGGGTGCCAGGCATCGCAACACGTAGAACGCAGCGGCAGCGGTGACAGACAACGGACAATTGATGTTTCCATCCACCTGATCAGCAGTGCCTGAAAAATCGAGATGCATGTGATCGCTCTCGATAGTGATCTCGAGTGCAATTCTGATATCTGAATTGCCCTGTCCATCGCTGTCCATCACGTCTGAGAAGGCATAACAGCCATCCTCAATGGCCTTTATCGATTCCCGTCCCAGTCGGCGCGTGTATTCGAAAAGCGCCTCACAATGTTCATGCCAGGCACGCTGGCCGATATTCGAAACCTGTTCAGTCAGTCGTCTGGCAGCGACTGAGTTGGCATTCATCTGAGCCATGAAATCGGCTTTAGAGTGCTGCGGGTTGGTAAACTGTGCACACAGACCGTCCAGTTCCTGCTGTCTGATCATGCGTGGTGAAATGATGCAGCCTTCCTGATCAAGTCGTGTTGCCAGGGGCATTGATCCCGGCACTTCGGCACCGATGTCTGCATGGTGTGCACGATTGGCAACAAAGCCAACTCGATCGCCATTGACGATGACCGGAGCTACCAGCGTCACATCAGGCAGGTGGGTGCCACCGGCATAGGGGTCATTGACGATCAGCTGATCACCATCGCACCAGTTCACCGCCTGGATGATTCCGGACAGCGCGTGTGCCATGCTGCCCAGATGTACCGGAATGGCAGACTCCTGCTCGATCAGTTTGCCACTGGATGAAAACACGGCACAGGAGTAATCAAGCCGGTCACGAATATTCGGCGATACGGATGTCTGCTTCAGAACCGCTGCCATTTCTGCACACACTGCACTGATGCGATGCTTGAACAGGGCTATTTCGATGGCATTGATCGAATCGGATTTCATGAACAGATATTAACAAATCAACGGATTACAGGGATAATGTCGCTCAGAAATTTCGCCCCTGTCTGGTCGCAACCCGCATGCCAGGCAAGACAGCACCATCATCCTTGCAAACTGGAGAACACGAATGGCTGTAGAATTGCCCCCGTTACCCTACGAACGAAATGCACTGGAACCGCATATATCGGCAGAGACGCTTGACTATCATTATGGCAAGCACCATCAGGCCTACGTCACCAACCTCAACAACATGATCTCGGGTACAGACGATGACAACAAGTCACTGGAAGAGATCATTCAGCAGTCTGAAGGCGGCATGTTCAACAATGCAGCCCAGATCTGGAATCACTCATTCTACTGGAACTGCCTGAGCCCATCAGGTGGCGGCGAGCCTGAAGGTGATCTGGCTGCAGCAATCGAACGCGACTTCGGTTCTTTTGCAGAATTCAGGGATGCGTTCAGCAAGACAGCCATTACCACCTTCGGCAGCGGCTGGGCATGGCTGGTCAGGAAGCAGGACGGTTCACTGGCTCTGGTCAGCACGTCCAATGCAGAGACACCACTGACCGGTGATGACACACCATTACTCACCTGTGATGTCTGGGAACACGCCTATTATGTTGATTACCGCAACGCACGACCCGCTTATGTCGAAGCGTTCTGGAATCTGGTCAACTGGGAGTTTGTGGCTGACTGCTATCGGGCTGGCTAGCCTTCCTGCCTCACTATCGGGCGTATCCTGTCAGAACGACAGGATACGCTTGAGTCAAATCTGCCGACTCATCAACCCGTCAATCAACAATCGGCCTAGACCAGAAACGAATTGGTGCCGTCTTTCTTGAACTGATTACTCAATGCCAGCATGAACTGGGCAATCTCTGCCTGCAGCCCTACCGGATGATCGGCGGTGAGTGTGACATGTCCGACCTTGCGACCCTGTCTGGGTTTCTTGCCGTAGTTGTGCCAGTGAGCATTCTTGTAGGTCAATGCCGATGACGGATCCGGCAATGTCCCGATCCAGTTCAGCATCGCTGCTGATCCGTTCAGCACCGTATTCCCGAGCGGCCAGCCGGTGATCGCACGGATGTGGTTTTCAAACTGTGAGGTAATATCCGCATCGATGGTCCAGTGGCCCGAATTGTGAACCCGAGGTGCGATCTCATTGGCGATGAGACGATCTTCGACAACGAAGAACTCGATGGTCAGAATGCCGGTATAGTCGAGCGCTTCCATCAGCCGTGTCATGTGCTTCACGGCCTGCTCATTCAGGTGCTCGCCACTGGCGGGCGCAAATGAGGTGATCAGAATACCGTCCTTGTGGCGGTTCTCGGTCAACGGATAGAACGATATGTCGCCACTGCCAGTTCGCGCAGCGATCATCGAAACTTCACGCTGAAACTCGATGTACTGTTCCAGAATCAGCGGCTGCCCCGATAATGCGTCCCAGGCCTCATCGATTGCCGATTCGTCCTTCAGCACAACCTGCCCCTTGCCGTCATAGCCCATGCGGCGGGTCTTGAGCACTGCAGCGGTTTCGAACTCCTGCATGCCCGATATCAGGTCATCACGACTGTCGATCTGCTTGTAGGGTGCGCAGGCAATACCGAGACTGGACAGGTAATCCTTCTCCAGGATGCGATCCTGAGCGATCTTGAGCGCTCTTGCGCCCGGCAGAACAGTCACCTTCTCAGACAGGTAATCCACTGTCGACACCGGCACATTCTCAAAGTCCAGGGTAACCAGATCGACTCGCGAGGCAAATTCATCGAGCGCTGCTTCATCGTCATAGTCTGCCGTGATCAGTGGACACAAATCACCGGCACAGACGTCTTCCACCGGATCATAAACCACGAAATGATGACCCAGAGGGTAGCCTGCCAGGGCCATCATCCTTGCCAGTTGTCCACCGCCTAATATTCCGATCCTCATGTCAGCTTTCATTCCTCGGGTCCGGCTGTTGCAGGACTGTTTCTGTCTGTGCAGACCTGTACGCATTGACAGCCTGCCTGATGTGTTCGTGTTCATCTGCCAGCATCTGAGCAGCCAGCAAACCCGCATTGATTGCTCCGGCCTTGCCAATTGCCAGTGTGGCCACGGGTATGCCGGCGGGCATCTGTACAATGGACAACAGTGAATCCAGGCCGTTCAGGGCCTTTGACTGAACCGGCACACCCAGAACCGGCAATCGTGTCTTGGCTGCAGTCATGCCTGGCAGATGAGCCGCACCACCGGCTCCTGCAATGATGACCCTGAGGCCACGATCAGCAGCCGAGGACGCATAGTCAAACAGCAGATCCGGTGTGCGATGGGCCGAAACCACCTTGACTTCATACGGCACGCCCAGTTTATCCAGGATTTCCGCACTGTACTGCATCACGGGCCAGTCAGATTTCGACCCCATGATGATTCCAACCAATGTACTCATGTCTCCATTGTACCCCGTCACGTTGCATGATCCGAATCCATCAACCTGCGGCTGCAAGATTCGCCCAATGGGTGCATTTTACCCTTTTGTCTGACGAAGTGATCTTTTTATCATCAAAATCTGGTCTTTCCCACTCAAATAACCGATGATGAGTGTTCAATACGGGCAGTCTTCGACCGGGACCCGGACCGGATCACCCCATTGAGCATCATGAGAACAATCAGGATCAGACAACCATGGACAATTCGATACTCGCCATTCTCAGTTGCCCTGTCTCCAGGACACCTTTGAAGTACCTGGGACGCGAGCAGGTGGACCGAATCAACGCGTTGATTGCCACCGAAGACGTCGAATATGTGCAGGGCGAACGTGTGGTCGAGCCACTGGAGAGTGCACTGATCACCGAGGACAACCGGGTCATCTACCCGATCCGTGACGGTATACCGGTACTGCTTGCTGACGAGGGCATCGGTACCACCCAGTTTGCAGGCGAACAGACCCTGGGGTTGTGAGCTGCACCACATTATCTGGATGGGCATTTTAATAGACTGAACCAATGTATGTTCTGATCTTGTGAGCAAGATGGACAGTACTTGGGAGAAGAGTTGATGAGTAGCGAATTGCATGACAATGTCGTCTCGCTGCAGGACAAGAAAACGAGCGCCAGAAAACGACCTGAAGTCATCAGTCAGGTCTCCAAACTGACCTCTGCCTGGCTGAAATCAACGCTGCAATCCCTGTTTGAGAGTGTCGACGACGCTCTGTTCGATCTGGCCGAACGGGCCGAAAACAACAATATCCAGACTCAGTACTTCGACGGCATGCGTGAAATCCGCAAGAAGCGCCGTAATGTTGAATCTGTCATGCATGAGCTGTTTGCTGACAGTGTTGAGCGCTTCAGCAAGGGTCTCATTGTCGTCCAGACTGATGAAAGCGACGCAAGCGAGATCGATGAAGACAGTCTCAGCCTGGTCGGAGACACCGAGCTGGAAGAGTCACTGGCAGTCAGCAACATGATCGCCAAGGGCGAGAGCAAGTATTCCAAGAGTCTGTTTGCACTGAATCATCGACTGGGTATCGCCAACAGCTGCGCCCCCCCCGAGGATACCCAGAACCCTGTCGGTCCGGCAAACTTCTGTCACTGCTTCAGAGAGTCGATGACTACCGTAACCGTGGAGATATCGGTCCTGCTGATCCTCTACAAGCTGTTCGACAAGCAGGTCATCAACTCGCTGGGCAAACTGTATGATGAATTGAACGCCTATCTGATAGGTGAGGATATACTGCCGCGCATCAAGCACAGCCGTTTCAGCAGTAATCAGCGTCACAGCAGTGACGTGACTGAATCCGAACAGTCCTACAACGACATTGATGAGCCAACCGGGGAGGCTTCAGAGGCTGGGGAAACAGCAGAGGTCACGGAGCCTGCTGCTGAACAGGCTGCCCAGGAAGAACCTCAGAAACAGGGCTTTGGCTTATTCCAGTCCATCCAGGGATTGCTGGCCAATCGACGCAAGCGACGTGAGCAGGCTCAACAGCAGGATAGCGGTAACACGGCGCCTGCAGAAAACGGCCATGATCAGCCTGCCGAAACGGCTGAACCGAGTCTGACAGGGCAACCTGCCAGTCCTGCTGTGCAGCATCCGATACTGCCAGAAGTTGCGACCAGCCAGATGCTCAATGCACTGACCGTGTTGCAGGCAGAGACGCTGAACAAGCTCAACCAGATCTCCGAGCAGGGTTCCGGCAAGACCACAGCCGAGCCTGTCAAATCAGCAATGATAGAACAGATCAAGGCGCTGTCAGGCATGGATCAGGCCGGTGCCATTCCGGGTGAGGAAGAGGATGCCATCGATCTGGTGGCCATGCTTTTCGAGTACATCCAGGAGGACAAGAACCTGCCCGATTCCATGCAGGCGCTGATCGGTCGCCTGCAGATACCCTACATCAAGGTTGCGCTGCTCGACCAGCATCTGTTTGCCAAACAGGAACACCCTGCCCGTATGCTGCTGAACCGTCTTGCCGACGCCAGTGTGGGCTGGAGTGAACAGGCCGACCCAGGTCGCAAACTGTATGACAAGATCAGTGACATCGTCGACAGCGTGGTACGTGATTTCGACGACGATATCGAGTTGTTCGACAAACTCAATCAGGAATTTGATGCCTTCGAGACAAAGCGTCACAAGCGCGTCGCCGTTGCCGAAAAAAGGGCCACGGAAACCGCTCGAGGCCATGAGCGGCTGCAACTTGCACGACAGGCGGCCGCAAATGAGATTGCATCACGAATCGATGGCCAGGAATTGCCCGGTCTGGTCAGCGAACTGCTCAGAAAGCCGCTTGCCAATGCCATGGTATTGCAATACCTTCGCGGTGGTGAAGAGTCCGAGGAATGGCAACAGTCTGTCGAGATGATCGACAAGCTGGTGTGGAGCATCAAGCCAAAGGAGAGTTCTGCCGATGTGGCCAGGCTTCAGTCCACACTGCCACATATTTCGCACCAGTTGAGATTGTGCCTGGAGTCCGTTGCCTATCATGAGAACGATATCAAGGCCGTCTTCAAGGACCTCAAGTCGCTGTACAAGTCGCTGATCAGTGAAAAGTACCACAAGCGGCTGTCGTTGCCCGAGGGCGTCAGCGAAGAGGCACGTGACGCCATGAAGACAATGGCCCTGCCTGAATCTGTCACCAAGCACAATCACGAAGATCTGCTCAAGGTGGCCGAACAGATCAAGCAGGAATCGCCGGATCGCGAGATCGACGTCAATGAAGTGTTCATGCAACAGATCGAGGAACTTAAGATCGGCACCTGGTTCGCTTTTCAGGGTCTTGAAAATGAACCCACGCGGGCGAAACTCTCATGGAAGAGCCCGATTACATCAAAATTCCTGTTCGTAAGCCAGAAGGGGCTCAAGGTGGCCGACAAGTCCATTATCGACCTGGCCGAGGAAATCAAGAATGGCCAGACCGAAGTACTTGATCCCATTCCGTTGTTCGACCGTGCACTGAAGAAAATCATGAGTTCACTGGAAGATGAATCGGGTGAATCTGACGATTCCGACCCTGCAGAAACTCCCGCAGACACCGAGCAGAGCTGAGTCACTTCAGCCCCGGAATCAACTGAACAGATCTGGATTCACTGGCCGTGGGATTTCAGCCACGATAGACTGAGCGCTGTATTCCATCCGGACTGATCCCCATGACACAACCACCCCACGCCAGCATTGAGCGAGATGTCAGAACTGCACTGACTGAAGACGTCGGTCGCGGTGACGTGACGGCAGAACTGATACCGGCTGAACAGTCCGCCACGGCCAGGGTTATCAGCAGGGAAAAGGCGATATTCTGTGGACAGCCGTGGTTCAACGAGACATTCGCCCAGATTGATCAGACCGTTGATATCGACTGGCATGTCAGCGATGGTGACTCGCTGCAACCGGATTCGACCCTGTGCGAGGTTCGCGGAAACGCCCGTGCCATCCTGACGGCTGAACGTACAGCGCTCAATTTCGTGCAGTTGCTGTCGGCAGTTGCCACCGTATCAAGACGCTACAGTGATGCAATTGGCCATACCAATGCCCGCATCCTGGATACACGCAAGACCATACCCCGGCCTCAGGCTTGCGCAGAAATATGCCGTACGCTGTGGTGGTGCACACAATCACCGAATTGGTCTGTATGATGCCTTTCTGATCAAGGAGAATCACATCGTCGCCGCCGGATCCATCAAGGCGGCCATCAGTCAGGCCAGGACAATCGCATCGGGTCTGCTGGTCGAGGTAGAAGTCGAAACCATCGAACAGATGGAGCTGGCCATCGCCGCCGGCGCAGAGCGAGTCATGCTGGACAATTTCAGTCTGCAGCAAACCCGCGAGGCAGTTGAACAGAATGCTGGCCGAGTTGAACTCGAGGCCTCGGGCAATCTCAATATGGACACCATTGCGGCCGTCGCCGAGACCGGTGTCGATTACCTGTCAATCGGTGCGCTCACCAAGCATGTCAGGGCAGTTGATCTGTCGATGCGTTTTTCGGCAGACATTTCTGACTGACGCTCAATCCGATGGCCTGTTGAAATGGTCGACAATCACCCTTGAGACGCAGGTGGTCAGTTTCTTGGCAAACGGGATGTGAAGAAACTCATTTGGCCCATGCGCGTTCGATCTGGGACCGAGAACTCCGGCGATCATGAATTGCGCCTTTGGAAACTTCTCGCCCAGCATGCCCATGAAGGGGATGGTACCGCCTTCTCCCATGTACATGCAGCTGCCACCGTAGGTTTCCTGCGACGCCTGTTCCAGCGATTGCTCAAGCCACGGTGCCACTGCCGGTGCGTTCCAGCCTGTGGCCGACTGATCGGCCGAAAAGCTGACACGGGCATTTGACGGCGGGTTTTCCTCAAGCACCTGCTTGATCAGGTCACTGGCGTACTCACCCTCCACTGTTGCCGGCAAACGGAATGACAGTTTCAGATCGGTTCCCGGTCTGAGGACATTACCGGCATTTTCGATCTCCGGGATGCGTCCTGCACCGGTATAGGACAATGCCGGACGCCAGTTTCGATTGAGCAGGCGTTCGATGTTATTGCCGGCCATCGGCTCCACCCCGTCTCCAAAGGGAAATGCTTCGTAAACACCGTCACCGAGCAGTTCTGCGACGCGCTCGGTCTGGCGCAGCCGCTGCTCGGGAATCTCACCATAGAGGCCGTCAAGCAGAATCCTGCCGGTATCAGCATCTTCAACACGGTTCAGCAGCTGACGGATAACCCTGAAACTTGAGGGCACGATACCACTGGCGGCGCCTGAGTGTACGCCTTCATCGATGACATCCACCGACAGCGTTCCACTGGCCATGCCACGCAACGAGGTGGTGATCCAGAGCTGATCATAGTTGCCGGGACCCGAATCGAGACAGACCACCAGCGATGGCGTCCCGATCCTGTCTTTCAGGTGATCAATGTAATAGGGCAGGTCATAACTGCCGGATTCCTCACAGGCTTCAATCAGGACCACGCAACGTGAATGCGGCAGGCCCTGTTCCTTCACAGCCATCAGGGCTGTCAGCGAGGCATAGGCCGCATAACCGTCGTCTGCGCCGCCACGTCCATAGAGCTTGTTATCCTCGATGACCGGCTTCCATGGCGCAAGATGGTCGGCCCAGCCAGTCATTTCCGGCTGTTTGTCCAGATGCCCGTATAGCAGGATACAGTCATCACCCTCACCCGGAATATCCATGAAGATCACCGGTGTTCGCCCTTCCAGACGAACCACGTCCATGGTCATGCCGGAAATCCCCTGATCGCCACACCAGGAAGCGATCAGGTCGACGGCATCATCCATGTAGCCATGTTCTGCCCATTGCGGATCAAAATGCGGCGACTTGTTCGGAATCTTGATGTATTCAACGAGTTCGGGAATGATACTGTCGTCCCAGACCTGATCAATCAGGCGCTGCGCTTGTCTCACGTCCACAGGGAATCTCCTCTATGCGGCTATCGGGGTTCGGCATTCACTGTATCACAGACGATTCAGCTCGCCGACCGGAATTTATTTTGCTATGCTAAATAATATGATGACGGACCTACTCGCCACTGCAGATGTGCTCAAGGAACTCAACCTGCTCGCCAGCCGGCTGTCGCGTCTGATGCGTCAAAGCCAGGCGGAGCTGCCCTACTCGCAGCGCAGTATTCTCTTGCAGCTGCTGATCAAACCGTGCACGATCGGTCAGCTGGCCACACTGGAAAATCTCTCAGCGGCGACCATTTCACGTGCCATCGATCGGCTTGAGGACAAGAACCTTGTCTGGCGTGCACGCGACAAGAATGACCGCCGTATCGTCTATGTTGTTGCCACTCGCGAGGCCGTGAAACTGCTGCGTGATGACAGTGACCTGCTGGATGACCGCGTCGGTGAATATCTTGCCGGCATGGATTCACGGGAACTGGCGTCCATGCATGACAGCCTGTCACGTCTGAACAATCTGCTCGGCTAGAATTAACAGCACTCAGCGATGGTATCGTCGCTGCAGTATCATGCCGTAAACCGACGGTAGAACCAGCAAACCCATCAGCGTTGCCGAGGCCATGCCACCGATCACCGGTGCAGCGATACGTCGCATGATGTCACTGCCGGTGCCATCACCCAGCATCACCGGCAACAGGCCAATGATGATCGTCAGCACCGTCATCATGACGGGTCGAATCCGGCGTACGCATCCATCAAGAACAGCCTGTTGTAACTGATCCGCTGTGGGCGCATCAGAGAGGGTTTGAATCTGACGGGACACGGCCTGATTGATGTAGACCAGCATCACCACCCCGATCTCGACGGCCACACCCATCAGTGCAATGAAGCCTACAGCCACGGCCACCGACATGTTGTAGCCCAGCAGATAAAGCAGCCAGTAACCGCCCACCAGTGCCACAGGCACTGTGATCAGGATCACCAGTACTTCTGTCCAGCGTCTGAAATTCAGATACAGCAGCAGGATGACGATCATCAGCACCAGGGGTATCAGCACGGACAGGCGCGTCTGCGACCTGAGCAGGTATTCGTACTGTCCCGACCAGCTGACCGAATAGCCGGGTGGCAATGAGATTTCATCAGCCACCCGCTGTCGTGCCGATTCGACATAACGCCCCAGATCCCTGCCACCGGCAGAAAAATCAACATCGACATAGATCCAGCCATTGAGTCGTGCATTTTCCGTCTTGATCAGCGCCGGTCCGTCTTCGACGGTCACTGTCGCCAGCTCCGAGAGTGGCAGGGTCGCACCCATCGGGGTGATCACCGGAAGGTTTCGAATGCGATCGATCGAATTGCGTGTATCGTGCGGGTAACGAAGGTTGACCGGATACCGCTCCAGCCCCTCCACCGATTCGGTGATGTTCATGCCGCCAATGGCATAGCGCACGACATCGTGAATATCGTCAATATTCATGCCAAATCGAGCAGCAAGCTCACGATCAATGTCGATATTAAGATAGCGTCCACTGGCAACGCGTTCAGAATACGCAGAGCGTGTACCCGGCAGGGTTCTGACCAGTGATTCGATACGTGCCCCGATTCCCTGGATCACGCCCAGATCAGGTCCGGAAATCTTGATTCCGACCGGGGTCTTGATCCCTGTCGCCAGCATGTCAATCCGATTCTTGATCGGCATCACCCAGGCATTACTGACTCCGGGGATCTGAACCCGCTCATCGAGTTCCTGCCGAATCCGCTCCATGCTCATGCCTGGCCGCCACTGGTCCTGTGGTTTCAGCTGTATGGTGGTTTCTATCATCGTCAGCGGGGCCGGATCCGTCGCAGTTTCAGCCCGGCCAACCTTGCCGAATACCCGACTGACCTCGGGGTGTGTGCGAATCAGGCGATCAGTCTGTTGCAGCAGTTCCTGCGCCTTGCCAATGGAAATACCGGGGAATGTCGTTGGCATGTAGAGTAGATCGCCCTCCTCCAGCTCTGGCATGAATTCTGTTCCCAGCTGTCTGACGGGATACACACTGACTGCCAGCAGTGACATGATCACGATGATCACCGAGACCGGATGTCGAAGGCAGACAGACATCAGTGGTCTGAACAGGGATTGCAACAGCCGATTCACCGGATTCCGTGCAGCATCGGGCACCCTGCCTCGCACCAGCACGGCAATCAGCACGGGTACCAGCGTAATGGCAATCAATGCCGAAGCTGCCATGGCAAAGGTCTTGGTCATGGCCAGTGGCGTGAATAGCCGGCCTTCCTGGGCTTCCAGTGCAAACACAGGCAGAAATGACAGGGTGATGATCAACAGGCTGACAAAAAGCGAGCCCCCCACTTCACGACAGGCAAGTGCGATAATCTCGAGTCTTCTTTTCTTCTGTTTTTCAGCATCCTGCAGATGGTTGTGAACATTTTCGATCATCACGATTGCCGCATCGGACATGGCACCGATGGCTATGGCGATTCCACCCAGTGACATGATGTTGGCATTCACCCCCGAGCCAGCGCATGATGATGAAGGACATCAGTATGCTGATCGGCAGGCTGATCACGATCACCAGGGCAGACCGCATGTGAAACAGGAAGATGGCACAGATCAGCGCCACCACGATCATTTCCTCAGTCAGCTTGACCCGCAGATTGTCCACTGCGCGCCTAATCAGGCCTGAACGGTCATAAGTGGTGACAATCTCAACACCGTCAGGCAAACCGGACTTGAGCGCCTCGAGCCGTTCAGCAACGGCGGCAATGGTTTTCATCGCATTCTCACCACTGCGCATGATGATGATGCCTCCCACCACCTCGCCCTCGCCATCGAGCTCTGCCATGCCGCGGCGCATTTGTGGCCCCAGTCTTACCTGGGCAATATCCTGCAGCAGGACGGGCACGCCGGCCTCACCCGCCTTGATGGTGACATTGTTGAGATCATCCAGGGACTGAATATAGCCAGAGGCCCTCACCATGTATTCGGCTTCAGCCATTTCAATCACCGACCCACCCACTTCCTGGTTGCTGCGGATGATGGCCTGCCTCACCTGATCCAGTGTCAGGCGGTGCGCACGCATGGCGAATGGATCGAGCACCACCTGGTATTGCCGTACCATGCCTCCCACCGTGGCCACCTCGGCAACACCCTTGACTGTCTGCAATTCGAATTTCAGAAACCAGTCCTGAATCGATCGCAGTGCCGCCAGATCGTGCTGTCCGCTTCTGTCGACGAGCGCGTATTCATATATCCAGCCCACGCCAGTGGCATCCGGCCCGAGCTCTGGATTGACACCTTCGGGCAACTGGTTACCCACCTGGGCCAGGTACTCCAATACCCGCGAACGTGCCCAGTAAAGGTCGGTATCATCCTCGAAAATAACGTAAACATAGGAATCGCCAAAAAAGGAATAGCCGCGAACGGAACTGGCTCTGGGTACCGACAGCATGGTGGTGGTCAGCGGATAGGTGACCTGATCTTCCACCACCTGAGGTGCCTGTCCCGGGTAGGACGTCTTGATGATTACCTGTACGTCAGACAGGTCCGGTATCGCATCAAGTGGTGTTGTCCTTACAGCATGTACACCCCAGGCTGTCACGATTGCCGACAGCAGTAACACGACCGGTCTGTTTTTCAACGACCAGTCAATCACCGCTGCAATCATGACCCGTCCCCCTGGCCATGGCCCTCTGGCGCTGTCACTGCCGCCTCATCAGGACTCATTCGACTGAATGAAGCATTCAGACTCGCCTCTGAATCGATCAGGAACTGACCTGAGACAACCACCTCCTCGCTCTCGGACAGACCCGACAGGATTTCGACATAATTGCCGCTTTCGATACCGGCCTTGACCTGTCGAGCCTCGAAACGACCCTCACCAAGTGCGACGATCACCCTGTCCTGCTGGCCACTGCGGATCAGCGACTGCAGTGGTATCACAATCGTTTCTTCAATAGCGCCGGCGTACAACTGCACCTGGCCGTACATGTTGGGCTTGAGCAGTTCACCGGGGTTGTCATAACGCAACCGCACCCTCAGCGTTCTGCTGATCGGGTCGAGTTCGGGATAGATATATTCCACCACACCGCTGAATACCTTGCCGGGCAGATACGACAGCTGAACCTCGGCCATTTGACCGGTTTTCACCCAGTCCACCTGCTTCTCGTAGACATCGGCCAGCACCCAGACGGATGACAGGTCTGCCAGCGTCATCAGGCTCATTCTCGGTTCAACAAACATGCCATCGGCAATATGCAGCATGGAAACGATGCCATCCTGAGGTGCATAAACGGGTACCAGTCTGGTGGTTTTTGCAGTTTCGGAAACCGTCCTGATCGTCTCTTCATCAACACCAAGTGCAATCAGTCGCTCGCGTGACGCACTGATCATCAGCGCATCTCCGCTGCGCTGAGTCTGCAGCATCTCCTTCTGGGCATTCACCAGTTCCGGTGAATACAGATCGAACAGTCGCTGACCCTTGCGAACACGCTCACCGGTGGATTTGACCTGCAGATTCTCAACCCAGCCATCAACCCGCAAATGGATATGACTGACCCGGTTCTCATCCACCGCAACCGTACCGATGGTATCGATGCGCCGCCACAGACGACTGCGCTCAGCCGGTTCAGTGCGAATACCGAGGCTCTGCATCATCTGTGGTGAGACCACCACCTGATCACCAGAGCCCCTCTGATCGGCGTACACAGGCACCAGATCCATCCCCATCGGTGACTTGCCGGGCTGATCGCTGCGGAAATTGGGGTCCATCGGTGCAACCCAGTACAGCACCTCGCGGTCTTCGGATTCATGGTTGTCCGACTGGACTGGCAGGGTCATCAGCAACCACAGGGCGATACAGACAACTGCATGAAAAATTTGAGATTTTACAACCCCTCTGGATCGAGCGTGAATACCGACGTCAGGTCGGTCAACAGGGATATGCTTCAAGGTAGTGCTCCAAATCTGATCTGAAAACGAACTGCGCACAGACGCAGCAGGACACTCATGGGTGTCCGGGTTAAATCCTGGGTAATTTTCAGATCAGATTGGAGGTTTGTCAGGCGGTGGAGGCCTGACCGAGGCCAGAGTCACTGGCGATTGCACGGGCTTGCCCCTTGCGACAGACAGACTCCTGTCTGCGAGCCGTTCGTTCAGCACGGATGAGGGAGGTGAGGAAAGACATCCCGCAGAACAGGTCTGACTGTCGCAATCGCCGGATGGATCACCGTTGCAGCAATCACAATCCATTCCCGCTTTCTGGCTAGATGGCTCGGATTCGTCATGAGATTGATGCGTGTCTGTTGAACCCGCCATAGTATGTGATGCACACGCATCACCATTCTGGCTGCCTGTCTCAGATGCGCTGGATTCACTGCTGGCCAGAGGCAGCAGGATCAGGGCCAGCGCAAGCAGGGAACGGATCAGGACGTGTCGTGTACTATGGACCATCATGGTTTCAGTATAGACCAGACTGGCCGAAATTGAATCTCACAATAGCTATCAGAACTGGATGCCAACAACCAGGCCGGCACGTGAAACCGAGGTAATCTCGATCTCATCTTCAGTCTCGGCAAATCCACTACGGTAATCGCCTCGCAGAAACTCAGCACGTGCAAATATCGAATCACCGAACACGCGACCAACCGAAATACCGTACTGACGCCGCGGCATTTCATCCCACTCATCGCTTCCTTCCAGTTTCACGGCAATTTCAAACTGACCTCCCGGAAACCAGGCGAGTTCTGCATTCCAGGCTTCCGGCTGATCCCGGTCCGCATCCAGCTCGGCAAATTGATCCAGTGCACGCGTGTATTCGATATTGGCCTCGAATGAACCCCAGCCGGCCACGGCATAACCACTGATGGCATCCACGCGATTGCTGTACCGGTTTGCTTCATCCTCAAGAAACCGCTCATCAGAATCCGCCAGGTCGGAGATATAGCTGAGCCCGACCGTACCCAGGCGGCCACTGGATTCAATGGCAAGCCCCCAGTCGATCTCCCGACCTGAACGCCCGACCTCCCGTGCCCTGCCCTCATAAGCCGCCACCGAGAGTTCCAGCCAGTCACCCGGGCTCCATGACAGGATCATCCCCTTGTCTCGAGTCTCGCCAAATTCAGTCAACGGGCCGCTTACAAAATGACTGGGATATTCTCCGAAAGGCACGTAAAGCACACCGAATTCGAGCTCGAAATCATCGATTTCAACGGCTACGATAGCCTCATCGATCTTGCTTTCATGATCCTGATCATCGGTATTCGTAGACCGCCTCGATCGTGAGCCAGTCCACTGGTGTGTACTCAACTTCCAGTTCAAACGCGCGGGCCACCTCGGTCAATCGTGTGTCAGGTCCTTCGACCGGATCAAATTCATCTTCCAGCCATTCATATTCGAGAAACATCGAGTAGGACAGGGTCTCCCCGATTTCATGACTGGGACCAGATTCGCGGCGGTCTTCACGTGATGTGTAGAGCCGGACTGATTGATCATCCGGGCCCCGCCCGGCGGCGCCTTCGGGTTCTTCCTCTTCGTCCATCTCGGCAACGTAATCATGCCCGTTAGCCTGTTCATCGCCACTCAGCCCAGTCAGAACATGCTGAACTCGAATGGTAGCATTGGCAGGGTATGACCTGTGCTGATATCAGCAATAAAATCAATGCAGTACAGCATATTGTCGGCAAAACATTCACCATCGGTGACCTTTTCCCTAACCATGACAGTCTGACAAGACTGATTTCATTTCTCTCGTATCGCATTGTCTGATACATATTCATCATCCCCTCCATTCAGCTTAATGGATTCACGGCAATTGAGAAGACTGACCAGGCGGGGGAGAGTGGAATGCTGCCTGGTCAGTCCGGGGTAATCCCGGTGCGGCGTGTCGTGCACCGGGTTCGAACACTTGTTCGAAGAAGAAATCAATCATCTTCCCTGTTGTCAGACTCGTCGAGATCAAAGTCCACGATCACACCAATGCCGGGTACAAAGTACTTGCGCTCATGCACTTCAGGTTGCAGCAGCGTGAAGTCTCGCACATTGAATTTCGCCTCGATGCCAATTCTTTCTAGCACCTCGGTTTCATCGCGAATCAACGTCGATTGCGCATCGACATATTCCAGTTGAATGTTGCCAGTTGTTGCATGGGCCGTTCCAGTAAGCAGCATGTAGCCGATACTGACAAAAATTGCAGCCGTGAATGTTGAACTGATCCAGATAATGCACATAAGAACACGTTCAGACATGGTCAGATCTTCAGTTGTTGCCTTGACTGTTTCGGTTTTCATCTTGAATCCCTCGTTATTTCAGACTCGTTTTGGTCCAGGGTTGTTGCCCCGACGCCAGACTAGGCAATTGAAGGTTACCGGATGATTGCCGCAACATTACCAAACTGTAATGGTGGCTGATGCGTGTTTGCGGCTATGATTAATGCATGCACATCCTGTTGATAGAAGACGACCTGCACTCCGCCGATTACTTGCGGCAAGGTCTGCATGAGTGCGGACATGTGACCGATCACGCCGCCAATGGTGATGACGGCCTGCATCTCGCCCTCTCTGGCAACTATGACATCATCATTGCTGATCGCATGTTGCCGGGGCGTGATGGTTTGTCAATCGTTCGCATGTTGCGTGCAGACGAAGACCAGACCCCGGTACTGATTCTGTCCGCACTGGGTGAAGTGGACGACCGGGTCGAAGGCCTCAGGGCAGGTGGAGACGATTACCTGGTCAAGCCCCTATGCATTCACTGAATTGCAGGCCAGACTCGATGCACTGGTACGCAGGCAACAGAACATACACGCCTCCCCGGATCTGGTGCTGCAGGTCTCGGATCTGCAGATTGATTGCCTCCGGCAGGCAGTCACACGCGGCAACAGGACCATTGTGCTGCAGCCAAGGGAATACCGTCTGCTTGAGTTCATGATGCGACACCACGATCAGGTCATTACGCGCACCATGTTGCTGGAAAATGTCTGGGATTTTCATTTTGATCCGCAGACACTATGATGTGATTGATGTTCAGATCAGCAGGCTGCGCAGCAAGATAGACAAGGGTTTTGATGTGCCGCTGTTGCACACGATTCGCGGGTCGGGGTACAAACTCAGTGCAACACCCTGATTCACATGAGGTTCTCTCGGTAATACCCGTGCAGAATTCACACAGAAAGGGTAACTTCAGGCGACTGATCAGCACCTCTGCCGTCAGACTCGCAGCACAGTACGCCATGATCTACGTCATACTGCTGCTCATCACACTGGCTACCCTCAAATGGACATCCAGCCGATCAGTGAACGACGAGATTGAAACCGAGGTTCGCTATCACACAGATGAACTGATAGCACAATCCGAGGCAATGGATCCCACTGAATTCAGTGAGTTGATAGGTTCACTCAGTGATGATCCCGAGGAAGATGGCTTTCTCTACCTGCTTCTGCAGGATGACAGGGTCGTAGCCGGCAGTCTGCATGAATGGCCAGAGGAGATCGACAGGGAGGGTACTGGAGAATACAGCGCGCTGTGGCTGGAAGATGATGTGCTTCCAGGTGAATTGTTCGAGGACGATGCCTATCTGCCCGTCATCACAACCCGATTATCTGAAAACCGATATTTACTGGTTACCCGACATGTGGAACAGTCTGCACGATTGCATGAACTGTCGGAGTATCTGATGGAAGACTTCAGTCTTGCCGTCGCATTGGCGCTGCTGCTGAGTGTGGTTCTGAGTACACGCATGCTCAAGCGCATGGATGAGGTGCGCCTGACAGCAGCCGATATCATGACCGGTGACCTGACTCGACGCGTACCCGTCAGCCATCGCAACGATGAATTTGATGCCCTGGCCAGCCACCTCAACAGCATGCTCGACCGAATTCAGCAACTGATTCAGGGCATTCGTGAAGTCACTGACAATATCGCGCATGACCTGCGTAGCCCATTGACCCGACTGCGAAACCAGCTCGATATCACATCACTTGAACCACGTTCGGAATCAGATTATCAACAGGCCATCAGGAATGCCATCAATGAAGCCGACAACCTGATCCGCACCTTCAATTCACTACTCAGTATTGCCCAGGCAGAAGCCGGCAATCACCGAGGCGAGTGGCGCTCCGTCAACCTCAATGACCTGGCACATGATCTGGTTGACCTGTTTTCACCGGCCGCCGAAGAAAAACACCAGAAGCTGATACTGACCACAGCGACAAACTCCAATGGGAATACCATCATCGAAGGCAGCCGGGATCTGCTGGCACAAGCGATCGGGAATCTTCTGGAAAACGCCATCAAGTACTCGCCTGAGCACGGCAGCATTCATTGTGTCATCAAACCGGAAAAGCGGCATGTATCGGTCGAGATCAGGGACTGCGGCCCGGGGATACCCGAATCCGAACATCAGCGCGTGATTCAGCGTTTTGTCAGACTCGATGATTCACGACAGACGCCTGGTAACGGTCTGGGTCTCAGTCTTGTCAGTGCAGTCGCCAGCCTCTATCAGGCCCGCATGATATTCAATAACGCAAACCCTGGTTTATCCGTTGTACTGAAGTTTCCGAGAAGGAAACGGGATCCGGAACCGGCGTACTGAGTACAGTACGTTACAGGATTGACCGCGTGATACAATGAAAACTCACCGTTGCCTGATATTGACCATCCACTCATTCCATGAAGCGTGACGAACTGACCAGTATCCCCAAACGCATCCAGCATGCCCGACTGGTGGCCGGTCTCTCGCCACTGCAAATGCGCGAAGCACTCAAGACACATGGCATCTCCTACAGCCAGGGCGGCTGGCACCGTGTGGAAAACACCGAACCCACCCACCCGAACCTGCAACTCATTCAAACCATT
Organism: Lysobacterales bacterium; assembly: GCA_965212525.1. GTDB lineage: Bacteria > Pseudomonadota > Gammaproteobacteria > Xanthomonadales > SZUA-38 > SZUA-38. The sequence continues at coordinate 28,216 of CBDBVC010000026.1, read as the reverse complement.
GGGAAAATTACCGGAATTTCACCTGGCTGGATTCTGTTCGGGCAAGGTGAGGCCATGATGATGGACGCCAGTACAGCCATCCGCAAATACATCACTGTGATCAGAAAACTGATGTACTGGACCGCAAAGTGGGCAAGCGACTGGTCACAATGTTCAGATGACCATCTGAACAGGATCGGGGCATCCAGACAATTCAGTCGAGCGTAACGGTCAGATGTGAAAGAGAACGCTGGCAGGCTGAAGGCTGAACGGTTATCATGTGCCCGTCTGCACACAGGCCTTGTTTTCTTTCAATGCCTGAGATCAACCACTGTGCCGCTATAGCTCAATTGGATAGAGTATCGGGCTTCGAACCCGAGGGTTCCAGGTTCGAGTCCTGGTGGCGGCGCCAATTCGATCAGCCAAACTCTCGTGAACACACATCATCAGCCATCTGACGGGAATAGGTAGTGGTGCCTGTTTCAGAATCAGGTGCATTCCGGTTCGAATCCGGAGATGGCTACCAGAGAACACCGACGTGGTGAAATCGACAAACGCAGCTGAGTTATATTCAGTTCAACTGAAGGTTGGGATCCTGCCGTCGGTACCAGTCAAATTGCAGATGTGGCGTACTGGTAAACGTGCCAGCTTGAGGGGTTGGTTCCAGTAATGGGCGTGTCAGTTCGATCCTGACCTTCTGTATCACAATATCATGCAATCCACTTCAGCGCAGACAATCATGAACCGGCCTGGTTCAGGTTGTTGAGTTTGCGCTGGGCGCGAAGAATATCACGATGGACCACCGGGTAACTGGGCACTGCGCACCGACACGAGCCTCTGGAAGGATTCAGACGCATTGAGCAACTGTCCAGATTGTTGCAGTGTGTCAGCCAGGCGTTCCAGCGTGTTCATGGTCTCCAGATGGTCGTCACCGTAATAGGCCTGCTTTGACTCGAGCACCGACAGATGAAGCTTTTCCGCTTCCAGATAATTGTTCTGACCACTGAGACCAATCGCAATATGATCCTCGATATCAAATCTCAGTTGCTTCTGCCTTCGGCCTTCGACGCCAACCCGATCAAGAATCTCGCGCAGCAGTATTTCACCACGCTTGAACTGACCTGTTTCGATCTGGTATCGGCCCAGCAGGTACTCACTGGACAGTGTCAGGTAGTGCTCCCTGCCCAGCTGCTCGCTGGCATCGACGACATTGTGCCTCAGTATCTGACGTGCCGAATCGAAATCCCGCAATGCAAGATTCACTTCCGCCTGCTTGATGCGCAACTCGATCAGTTTGACCTGATCCATTTCCTCATCCTCAAGCGCCAGTTTCATGGCTCGCGAGAGGAAATTCTGTGCGGTTACCATTTCTCCACCAAGCTGACTGACCAGCGCCAGTTGCTGCAGGAATCGAACGCGCTGGAACGTGTTTGGCTCCGTCATCTGATTCAGTTCGGACAGGCCATCATTGATCACACGCACCGACTCGCTATAGCTACCCTGCCCCGACCAGACTGTCCGCCAGGTCGTGGCGCAGTTGCAATATGTCAATCCGGCCGCTGCCATCGGCCAGTGCCGTGTCGAGCAATTGCTGCCTGTGTCGCACCGCCTGCCTGTATCGCCCCTGATTGTGATAGGTTTTTGCCAGCAGGGATTTGGCCTGCTGCTTCATCGAAGCGCGCGTTTCATCGCTGCCTTCTGCCGGATTGACCGAATCGGCTGTCATCAGATTGAGCAGGGTCTGCTCGGCTTCCTGATAACGTTGCTGACCCAGTTGCAGTGTGCCCAGCATCAGCAGTCGCGTTGCTGACATCTCATGATTGTCAGGAAGTCGTGACAGGGGACCGGAAGACAGCGCCTTCTCTGCGGCTGACAATTCATCCCGATCAAGCATGAACTGTATTCGCTCCAGGTCGACATCGGCGAGATCGAACATGTTGGTATCCACACCTGCTATCGGTTGCAGAGCCTGTTCGAACATGGCGATCGATGCATCATCCGAGCCGATCAGACGGTAGGCTCGGGCCAGTTCGACCTGCCAGTCTCGCATGGCCACCGGCTCCATGCTGCTGCGATCGGAGAGCTCGGTGGCAAATACCGAGATCACCTGATCAAGATCAACTATCTGCTGTTGACCATCGGCGATGAGTTCAGCCAGCAGCAAGCGACGATCGGCCAGCCGCAGGTCCTGATCCGACTGATTCTCCTGCACTGTTCCTGTCTGTGATGAGTCTGCCGTGGTTGCGCCGGCGACAGTGCCAGGACTGGCCTGATAGAAGCGGAAACTGATGACGGCAACGGCCAGCAGCAGGGTGCCGACCATGGCCCACAGTGCCTTGTACCCCACCGGCAGCTGCTCTCTTGTGACGGCTCGGCTAACCGGGGTTGTAATACCGTCACTGTGTGCAGCGGGACTCAGGCGTTGTTGCAGGCTGACCGGCCGTCGGACGCTTGTCCGGGTCCTCGCTGAGCAGTTCATCCACCCACTGACTTGTGGTCTCGGGAATTGACGAATCGATGGAACTCAAGGGAGTCAGTTCGCGAACCTGATATCCCGCTTCGGTTTCCTCACCCTCAGCCGACTCCTCAGGATCTGCCTGCCTGACCTGGAACGGATACTTGCCGGTCAGCAGATAACAGCACAATGCGCCCAGAGCAAACATGTCGATGGCCGGATTGGGAATCGCATTGACGTACAGCTCCGGCGCCAGCGTGCACTGCAGATGCGGGCTGTCTGCACCGTTTTCATCGTAGCCGTTGTTGTAACGCAACTGGTCGAGCAGAACCGGTGCATCGCCACGACTGCGAATCGACAGCAGATTGATACCACCGTGCACCAGATCGGCTTCATGTATCGCCGTGAGCACTTCAGACACTTCCGCTGCCAGTCGGCTCACTTCATCCGGGCTCCAGCAGCGGCTTTCCTGTTCCAGTAATGGTATACCGCTTGTATCGATGTCTCGCCAGTAGCCGGCCCTGCCGTTGTTCTGGTCTGCACCATACACCGGAATGAGCTGGCTGTGTCTCAGTGCAGCGATGGATCGAACACGGTGCAGAAACCCGAAATTTGTTTCATCGACGATGTGATGTTCGTCGATGAGAACCAGCAGGACATCGCGATCCAGAACGGGATCGTAGGCCACGTATTCATCGATGGAATCCGATGTGTGCACCTGATCGTTGATATACAGATGACCCCATCTCAGTGGCATGCCAGGATTCTGATCGGTATCGTTCTGAGGTGAATTATCCAGCCAGGGTGGTCTGTGTATGGTCGCGATCTGTTCAAGTGTTTGCAGGGCCTGATAACCCTCGGGCAGATCCATTCTCACATCACCGGTGTCACTGCCTGATCGACTGCACCCATCGGCGATACCAGCCGCCACCTTCATGGCCTTGAGTCGTGTCGGGTTCATGCCGCATCGCCCTCCATAAGTTCGGACAATCGCAACAGGCTGCGAACCACCAGGTTTCTGGCAGCATTGGCAGAGGGACAGTCAAGTGCTGCTGCAATCGCCGTATTGTCCAGATGCAGCTCTGCCTTCAGGATCACGGCTTCGCGCTGAATCTCCTGCAACTGTCCCAGTGCTCGTTCATAATTTTCCAGCGCATCGGTATCCGCCAGTTTGTGGAGATCAATGTCGTGAGTGACGGTGATCGTCGATGTGACACCACTGTCCGGATTGACCAGCTGATCCAGTGAATTCTGCAGTTGCTGCCTGAAGTAGACGATGAATGAGCCTTCACGCACATGACTGAACTGTATCAGATAGTCGAGTGACCGATTGAGTGCCTCACTGATGAGGTCTTCAATGGAGACGTGTGCCTGCATCTGGGGTGACATGCGCAGCTGCACCCAGTGATGGAAGCGTTTCTGGTAAAGACTGAGGGTTTCCTGTCTTGCCCCTGCATGGCCGTTTCGTACCCGGCTCAGCAGTGACGCGCTTGTTTCGGCTAGCATCTATCTCGGTTCTGTGCACCCGTCAAATGCAGAGTATACAGATTAACGACTGTCGGGGCGAAATTGAAGCCACCGATGTGTGACCGGTGTCTCAGGCATGAGTGGACTGAAATTCTGTCTTGATCACCAGGGCTGAAAAACTGATGAACATGACCAGCCTGCCCGATGCACTGAAAAATGCACTGTCATGCCGTATGATCAGGGGAACAGTAACAACCCGAGAGATCAGCATGCCCAAATCACCTGAAGAAATGGCCCAGTCCATGATACGGAACATGCCAGAGAAAACTGGCCGTTCTCTGGATGAATGGCTGGCACTGTGCAAGACACAGCCGCTCGAGAAACACGGTGAAATCGTCAAGTTCCTCAAGGCCGACCATGGCATGACCCACGGATTTGCCAATCTGGTGGCGCACCAGTACCGCCAGGCCGGGCAACCAGTCGACAACAGCCCGGATTCGCTGATCGACAACCAGTATCGCGGAAAGGAATCGCTGCGATCCATTTACGACAGGCTCACCGAAGCAATCAGTGGATTCGGAACGGATGTCGAGCTGTCGCCGAAAAAGGCCTATGTCAGCTGCCGCCGAAACAAGCAGTTTGCCCTGTTGCAGCCCTCGACAAAAACACGACTGGATGTGGGAATCAACCTCAAGGGTGAGGCAAGCACCGAGCGGCTTGAGGACTCGGGGAGTTTCAACAGCATGGTCTCACATCGGGTACGCATCACTGCGGAAGATGAGGTGGATGATGCACTGATTGGCTGGTTGCGACAAGCCTACGACAACAGCTGAATCTCGACTCAGAAAAAGTGAATGATGGCCAACGCCGCCATTGAATTGATAAAGACATGTGTCAGTATGGCGGTCATCAGGCTGCCGGATTTCCGTGTCATGTAGCCGGCGACCAGACCAATGGTGGCATAGTAGATATAGAAACGCACTTCTTCATGAATCACCATGAACAACAGTGCCTGGATCAGATTCGCCCAGCCGAAGCTGATGTGTTTGGCCATGGCATTGAGCAGCACACCCCGAAAGAAGGTTTCCTCGATCAGCGGAACGGCCAGGCCGACTGCCACAAACAACGCCAGTGAACCATATTCGGATTTGAACGCCGACAGTGCGGTCATGGTCTGTGTGATACCACCCGGCACTATCTCGTTCGTCTCGACCCCCATTATCCGCTTGAGGATGGCATTGAGGATCAGCATCAACACGGCCAGACACAATGCACGACCAATGGTACCCATGACGGAGAACGAACCGAAACGGTAGACGCCCGCAGACCAGGGCATCATGAGAAACACAAACCCCAGTGACATCAGCATGGTGATCGTGAACATCTGAGCAAGATCATGCTGAGCCCATTCGATTTCCAGAACCTCATCCTGAAACAGGTTAGCGAAGGCATCAAAATTGACCCATGCCAGTGCCACCATGTCACTGATGATGAGGAAACTCAGCACCAGCCAGGCATGCTTCAGTGTCCAGCGACTGATCTGATGGTGCGGCCATCGCATCTGATGTCGCCGTTGCCTGATCAGAGACCGATAATGGACCGGTAAAATAATCAAACCCGGAACGATCAGCACTGCGAGCAGAAGGACGATCCACAACCAGCCATTGACTGCATCCACCCATGACCAGCTGATCTCGTCAAAACGTTCTATCAGGTTCGATCGGTGCTGCAGAAACAGATCGGCGTCGGGAAACTGGGTCTTCAGCATCAGATAGGTGTGCTCTGCAGTCTCCGCCGTTCCATGGGCAAGTGAATAGTTGAACAGCCCGATGGCGTCATCCACAGAATAGATCGTGTCCTCGAATGCCTTGGTGATGACCTGTTTCCATTCCCCTGCCCCCCTGATGATAGACAGTTTTGCATCGATTCTCGCGCGTTCATAACCACTGATTGATTCAGGGTCCACGCTGGGCATCAGGGCCTCAGCCTCTGCAATACTGCCCAGATCAAGCCATGCCGTCAGCTGTCGCAACACCAGCCAGGACTTGTCACCGGGTAATGCAATCCGGGCCAGGTGTGTTCTGGCTTCATCGGGCAAATCTCGACTGATCAGGCTCTCGGCAAGTATCAGACGGGTTTCAGGGTCATCTCGAATATCCAGCGCCAGTCTGGCGTAGGCGATGGCCTTGAGTGCCTCACCGTTGCGCCAGAGAATGTTGGTGGCCTGCTTGTAGAAGGTGAATCGGTCTTCATCAGACCAGTCGGCATAGGAGACGGTCAGCAGCTCATCCAGTCGGGCAATGGCTTCCTCACCCCACAGCTCGTTCAGCAGATAGATCTGCACCTTGGGATCATCGCCATGATCCTCACTCAGACGTGTATTGCACTCATCATATGCCGCAGCGCTGTCTTCAACAAAGTACGATTCTGACCAGGCGATCTGCTGGATGAACAGGCAACGCTCGATACGCACGTCCAGTGCATCCGGATTGTCATCAAGGTAATGGTCATATACGGACAGGATTCGCCGGTATTCGAGAACATACTGCTGGACAAGATGATCGTTGAACAGCGAACTGCTATCCATCGCACTGGCGTCAATGTCAGGGATTTCAGTACTTGCTCGTACGGTACCGACCTGTGCGAGAAGCATCAGTATCAGCCCGAATGCCCATGGCCGACTGAAACGTTCAGTCATCGGCCACACGAAAGATCACTTCGGGTCCCTGTGGCAGCGCCACAGCATGGCAGTCTCTGACAGATATGAAGGGCTGTTTGTCTCGATGACTACTCAGCTTCCCGGAATACCAGCGACAGCAACGGCACAGAGAGCGATCAGCGGGCCGGCAAAGATACTCAGCACCAGCTGCAGCATTCCGTTCACACTCAATACAGTGGCAATATCGACGCGAGGTGTGATGGCATGCTCGTCCACAGGGTCTTCCATGTACATCAGCTTGATCACTCGCAGGTAGTAGTAGGCACCGATGACAGAGAACACCACAGCGACGATTGCCAGCCAGGTCAGGTTGACATCGACCACGGCATTGATGATCTGCAGTTTTGCAAAAAATCCGACAAATGGGGGAAAACCTGCCAGTGAACCCATGAACATCAGCATCAGGAATGCATACCATGGAGAACGCCTGTTGAGGCCGGCAAAATCCGTAAGCTCCTCTGCCTCAAAGCCCTTGCGAGACAGCAGGATTATCACGCCGAATGCACCGGCACTCATGATCGAGTAGGTGATGGCATAGAACATGGCGGCAGCATATCCGGTCTGGGTACCTGCCAGTATGCCCATCAACATGAAACCGACATGTGAGATTGTCGAATAGGCCAGCATGCGCTTGATATTGGTCTGGGCGATGGCGACCACGTTGCCGATCATCAGTGACAGCACGGCCAGGATCATCAGCATCTGTTGCCAGTGTTCCATCAACTGACCAAGGCCGAAATCGAGCAGGCGTATGGCAAGGGCAAAAGCGGCCATCTTGGGTGCCGAACTGATGAATAGTGTCACCGCCGTGGGTGCACCCTGATAGACGTCGGGCAGCCACATGTGAAACGGCACGGCACCGAATTTGAAAGCCAGACCAATAACCACGAAGACCAGTCCAAAACTCAGAACCATCTTGTTGACATCACCCGAGGCAATGGTCTGCGCCATCTCGGTGAAATCGATGGTGCCGGTGGCACCGTAGATCATCGAGATGCCATACAGCAGCAGGCCGGATGCCATCGCACCCAGCACGAAGTATTTCATTGCCGATTCGGATGCACTGGCCGAATCCCGGTTAAGTGCAACCAGTGCATAGGTTGACAGTGCCAGCAGTTCGATGCCCAGGTACAGACTCAGCATGTTGGCAGACGAGATGATGACCATCATGCCAAGAACGGCAAACAGACAGAGCACGTAGAACTCACCCTTGAACAGGGAGCGTTCGCGCAGATAGGCCTTGGAATAGACAAACACTGCACCGGTGACGATCAGTATGAACAACTTGAGGACATCGCCCATCTGGTCACGAATGAAGGCACCGTTCATCACCACCTGAGTGGCGATGGCATCACCGTCATGCAGGCGCATGATGGCAATACCGGTGAACACCAGTGCGGCAATGGATAGCAGATAGGTAATGCCGCGGCGTTGTTCAGAAATGAACAAATCTGCCAACAACACAATACAAGCCATTGTCAGCAATAGAATTTCAGGAATAAGCAGTGCGAGTTCACTGGTGTTGAATGTCATCGTTACTTCCTAGCCAGTCAACTTGCTGACTGAAATCTGCTGGATCAGGTGTACTACGGATTCATGCATCATGTCGATCAGTGGCGCCGGCCAGATTCCCACGGCCAGAATCACCACAGCCAGTGATGCAAGGATAAAGGTTTCACGGCCATTGATGTCCTTCAGATGGCCGACATTGTCATTGCCGATATCGCCGAATATCACGCGTTTGACCAGCCACAGTGAATAGGCTGCTCCCACGATCAGCGTGGTTGCCGCGAAGAAGGCATACCAGAAACTGGCCTGGAAACTGGCCAGAATCACCATGAATTCACCGACAAAGCCGGAGGTACCGGGCAAGCCGGAATTGGCCATGAAGAACAGGACTGCAAATGCAGCGAAGATCGGCATGCGATTGATCACGCCGCCGTAATCGGCAATCATGCGTGAATGCATGCGGTCGTAGAGCACACCGACAAACAGGAACAGGGCAGCGGAGATGAAACCATGTGACACCATCTGAACCATGGCACCCTCGACGCCCATGATGGCACCGGTCGTGTTGCCCTCCATCACCATGGCCAGCGCCATGAATATACCCAGCGTGACGAAGCCCATGTGGGAGATGGATGAATAGGCGATGAGTTTTTTCATGTCCTTCTGCACCATCGCCACCAGGCCGACATAGACAACGGCGATCAGTGAAAATGTGATCAGCAGCCAGTCATATTCCAGGCTGGCATCGGGTGCAATCGGCAGCGAGAACCGGATAAAGCCATAGCCGCCGATTTTCAGCATGATGGCCGCCAGTATCACAGAGCCACCGGTCGGCGCTTCGACGTGTGCATCCGGTAGCCAGGTGTGGACCGGAAACATCGGAATCTTTACCGCAAAGGCGATAAACAGGGCAAAGAAGATCCAGGTCTGCTCTGTCATGTTCAGCGACATGGATTGCATCGCAAGTATCGAGGCAGAATCACCCTTGAGCAGCATGTAGACCAGGGCCACCAGCATGAAGACTGAACCCAGGAAGGTATACAGGAAAAACTTGAACGTGGCATAAACCCGGTTCGGACCACCCCAGACACCAATGATCAGGAACATCGGAATCAGCATGGCTTCGAAGAACAGGTAGAACAGGAAGGCATCGAGTGCACAGAAGACACCGATCATCAGGCCTTCGAGAATCAGGAATGCCGCAAAATACTGGGCTACACGAGTCTTGATCACTTCCCAGCCGGCAATGATCACCAGTACCGATATAAATGCCGTCAGAATGATCAGCGGTAGCGAAATGCCGTCAATGCCCAGGTAATACTCGATGCCGAAGGATTCGATCCACGGCATCTGCTGGACAAACTGCATGCTGTGTGTCGCGGCATCGAAACCGTTGTACAGCGGTATGCACATGCCGAGTGTCAGCACTGATACCAGCAGGGCAATGACACGGCCGAGTGACTGCCTGGCCTCACCGGCAATCAGTACCAGGACACCACCGATGATGGGTGTCCAGACGATAAGGCTCAGTAAAATTGAATCGCTCATTAATTGATGTCCCTACAACACGAACACAAACATGCCCAGCAGGATGATCAGTCCGATGATCATGCTGAATGCGTAGTGATAGAGTCTGCCTGTCTGTATGCGTCGCATTACCGTTGCCAGCCAGCCCACGGTATGCGCACTGCCGTTGACAATCAGCTTGTCGATCACGGTCTGGTCACCGCCCTTCCAGAACAGCCGTCCAAGCCACTGCCCGCCACCAGCAAATACACGCTGGTAGAATTCATCAAAACCGTATTTCTTCTCCAGCACCGTGTGCAGGGGACGCAGGGCCGATTTCGCCGAGGCCGCCAGTGATGGCCTGTACAGATAGATGAATGTCGCCAGCGCTGCACCGGCGATGGCGAGCCACACCGGCAAGGTGACAAAGCCGTGCAGCGCAAATCCGAGTGGCCCGTCCCATTGGGATTCGAGCGCAGCCAGTGGATCGACGGCTGGCGTTGCAATGGCTTCGCCAAAGAAATTGCCAAACAGCAAGGGTTCAGCCGCCCACCAGGAAATCATGATTGACGGAATCGCCAGCAATACCAGCGGTACGGTCACCACCCACGGGCTTTCATGCAGATGCGAGCGGGTATGCTCATCCATGCGTTCCTTTCCATGGAAGGTCAGGTAAAGCAGGCGGAAACTGTACAGCGCAGTGACGAACACACCGGCAATCAGCAGTATGCCGGCAAAATCGCCACCGGCGCGTTCGGTGTTAGAGACCGCCGAAACGATGGCGTCCTTGGAGTAGAAGCCGGAAAACCCGGGGAAGCCGATCAGCGCCAGTGTGCCGATCCAGCCGGTAATCCAGGTAATGGGCATGTACTTGCGCAAACCGCCCATCTCCTGCATGTCCTGCTTGTGATGCATGGCGATGATCACCGAACCGGCACCGAGGAACAGCAACGCCTTGAAGAAGGCATGGGTCATCAGATGGAATATCGCCGCCGAATAGGCCGATGCACCCAGTGCAGCAGTCATGTAACCCAGCTGTGACAGGGTCGAATAGGCCACCACACGCTTGATGTCATTCTGCACCAGGCCGATCAGCCCCATGAAGAAGGCCGTGACGGCACCGATGATGAGCACGAAACTCAGTGCCACTTCCGACAACTCGAACAGGGGTGACATGCGTGCCACCATGAAAATACCCGCTGTCACCATGGTCGCTGCGTGAATCAGAGCCGAGATCGGTGTCGGGCCCTCCATCGAGTCGGGCAGCCAGACATGAAGCGGCGCCTGTGCCGACTTGCCCATGGCACCAATGAAAAGCAGGATGCAGGTGACGGTCAGCACAGACCAGGGCGTGCCATCAAAGATTTCCATGGTCATGTCCGGATTGGCCTGTGCACTGCCAAACACACTGACATAGTCCAGTGAATTGAAGTAGTACAGCACACAACCGATACCGAGCAGGAAGCCGAAGTCACCGACCCGATTGACCAGGAAGGCCTTCAGGTTGGCGAAGATCGCCGTTTCCTTCTTGTACCAGAAGCCGATCAGCAGATAAGACACCAGGCCCACGGCTTCCCAGCCGAAGAACAGCTGCAGGAAGTTGTTGGACATCACCAGCATCAGCATCGAGAAGGTGAACAGCGAGATATAACTGAAAAAGCGCTGATAACCGTCGTCATCCTTCATGTAGCCGATGGTGTAGATATGCACCATCAGCGACACGAATGTCACCACGGCCATCATGACGGCAGTCAGCTTGTCGACCAGGAAGCCGACATGGAATTCCAGATCGCCGATTGCCATCCAGGTATAGATGTTTTCGTTGAAGGTGGGTAGCCCGTCAAACAGGAAGCGCCTGAGTACATCCAGCGACAGGATGCAGGACAGCCCCACCGTCAGTATGGTGACCCAGTGAGCCCCTGCCCTGCCGATCTTGCGACCGAGCAGACCCGCGACGATTGCGCCGAGCAATGGTGACAATGCAATGATCAGATATTGGTTCAGCACTGGGAAATTCCTGTCAGTTCAGATGACATGCCGTTGTTGGTATTCATCGTCAGCCCTTCAGTGAATCGATTTCGGCAACATTGATGGTTCTCCTGTTCCTGAACACCAGAATCAGGATGGCCAGTCCGATGGCGGCTTCAGCCGCTGCCACGGTCAACACGAAAAAGACGAACACCTGTCCGTCCATATTGTCGAGAAAGCGGGAGAATGCGACAAAATTGATGTTGACCGACAACAGCATCAGTTCGATCGACATCAGCAGAACCAGAATGTTTTTCCGGTTGAGAAAGATGCCGGCGATGGAGATACAGAACATCACGGTGCCCAGGATCAGGTAATGTTGCAGGCCAATCATGATTCACTCCCGTAATCGCTGTCTGTATCCATCTGGATGACTCGCAGCCTGTCTTCCTTCTTGATCTGGACCTGGCGTGACGGATCCTGGTGGCGTGTGTCCGGGCGCTTGCGCAGCGTCAGGGCAATCGCGGCGATGATGGCCACTACCAGAATGACCGATGCAATCTCGAAGGCATACAGATACTTGGTGTACAGCAGCTCACCCAGTTCCTCGGTGTTACTGTAGCCCAGTGGATGCGGCTCGGGTTGCGGAAACTGTTCTGCCGAAAAGTGCTTGGCCCCCACCACCATCATCATCTCGATCAGCATCACCACGGCCACAAGCAGACTGACCGGAAGGTAACTTGCGAAACGCTGTTTCAGCAGATCAAGATTGATGTCCAGCATCATGACCACGAACAGGAACAGCACCATCACGGCGCCGACGTAGACCAGCACCAGCGTGATTGCCAGAAATTCGACTTCAAGCAGCATCCAGATGCAGGCACAGCTGACGAAGGCCAGAATCAGGAACAATGCAGCGTGAACCGGGTTGCGGACCGTGATCACCGCCAGCCCGGATAGAACCAGCACTGTGGCGAAGGTGTAGAACAGGATTTGGGGTATAAACTCTGCCATCTCAGTACTCAGCGATAAGGTGCGTCTTGCTGGCGATGTTCGGCCAGTGTGGTTTCATACCGGTCACCGATTGCCAGCAGTTGTGGCTTGGTAATGACGCTTTCAGACCGGTCTTCCATGTGGTATTCGAGTATGTCGGTTTCGACGATGGAATCCACCGGACAGGATTCCTCACAGAAGCCGCAGAAAATACACTTGAACAGATCGATGTCATAACGTGTGGTGCGTCTTGTTCCGTCATCACGCTGTTCCGAATCAATAGTGATCGCCAGCGCAGGACAGACGGCCTCGCAAAGCTTGCAGGCTATGCAGCGTTCTTCGCCGTTGGGGTACCTGCGCAGGGCATGCAAACCGCGAAAACGGTTAGATTTCGGTGTCTTCTCCTCGGGATAACGTACCGTGAACTTCGGACTGAAGAAATAACCCACCGTGACACGCATGCCCTTGAGCAGTTCAAACAGTGCCAGGCTTTTCAGATAGGAGGTGAAAGTACTCATCAGTTGGCCCACCATAACCATTGCTTGACCACGAACAGCGCCACGACCAGCAACCATACGATCGTTATCGGAATGAATACCTTCCAGCCCAGCCGCATGATCTGATCATATCGGTAACGCGGGAAGGTTGCCCTGAACCACAGGTACAGGAACAGGAAGAAGGCGGTCTTGGCCAGCAGCCAGATAATGCTGGATTCGACCAGAATCGTTCCCTCGAACCAGGGAATCGACTCGAATGGTGACAGCCAGCCGCCCATGAACATCAGTGCGGCCAGAATCGAGATCAGAATCATGTTGGCGTATTCGCCCAGGAAGAACAGGGCAAAGGCCGACCCTGAGTACTCGACATGGAAGCCCGCCACAATTTCCGATTCACCTTCTGCGACATCGAAGGGTGCTCGATTGGTTTCGGCCACACCGGATATGAAATAGATGATGAACAGCGGGAACAGCGGTATGAAATACCAGTTCCAGATGCCGCCCTGCTGACCCTGTACAATTTCGGTCAGGTTCAGCGAGCCTGCTGCGATCAGCACGCCGACGAGCGCGAAGCCCATGGCGATCTCGTAGGCTACGATCTGTGCCGCTGAACGCATGGCACCCAGGAAAGCGTACTTGGAATTGGATGCCCAGCCGGCAATGATCACTCCGTAGACACCAACCGAGGTCAGCGCCAGTACATAGAGCAGACCGGCGTCGATTTCAGCCAGTCGCAGGCCTTCATCAAACGGAATCACGGCCCAGGCCACGAAGGCCGGGATCAGGGTCAGCATCGGTGCCAGTATGAACAGGAAACGGTTCGACTTGGCCGGAATGATGATTTCCTTCAACAGCAACTTGATGACATCAGCAAAGGGCTGGAAAAGTCCCCACGGTCCAACGCGGTTGGGACCCATGCGCACCTGCATGAAGCCGATCACCTTGCGCTCTGCCAGCGTCAGGAAGGCCACCGACAGAATCAGCGGTACGGTGATCAGCAGCACCTTGGCGACGATCCACAACAGTAGCAGCAGATCTTCCATCATGACCGTTTCTCCAGCGTCACGACCGAGGCAGCCGTGAGTTCAACCAGCTCGGCAACGCCCAGTGGATATCCGGCACTACCCTCTGCCTGCTGTTCACTGACACGAACCACAAGCTCGGGGCCGCCATTGGCCACACAGGTTTCGCCATCTGAAATTTCAAGACGCTCTGCATCAGCAGGATGTATGGTGAGTTCAGCACGACTGGCATGAATCGTGTCCTGCAGATGCGAACTGCGCCGCACCATGGCATCGGATGAGTAGAGGCCGTAGTGGCCATGCAACTCCAGCTGACCCGGTGTTGCATTTGCCGGCAGCGGGAAATTGACCGGACTGTTTCCAATCACGGATTCTGTATCCAGGCTATTGATTTCATTGCGGATATCACCGGAACTGGTGTAATCGAAGCCCTGCAGCGACATTTTCTCTGCCAGAACCCGATAGACTTTCCAGCCATCCTTGGATTCTGCAACCGGCTTGCTGACTGGGCCAGCAGTCTGCTGCTGACCATCCATGTTGACCATGGTGCCCCCACTCTCGAGGTATCCGTTCACCGGCAGGATGAGATCCGCCACCTCACGTATAGCATCGGTAACGTACTGACCCAGATAGATCACCTTGTCAGCATCGCTCAGCACCTGTTGCAATCTGGCGCCCTGAATGCAGTCCAGCCCGGGCTCGAAGCCGTCGATGACGACCACTTTCAGTGAACCGTCAAGCATCTCGCTGGTATTCTTGCCGACAGATGCCGAGACTGCCATGCCTGCCTGACGGTGTGGCAGTACCCCGCACAACGTGGCGCCAGCAGAGTTGGCATGCACAGGCAATTCGCCATAGCTGGATCCGGTTGCACCTGCGATCAGTTCAGCCAGGGCCCGCAAGACCGAGGCGACTTCATGGGCACTGGCATCATTGCCGAGAATGATACGGCCGGAAGATGCCTGCTTCAGGCCACCGGCGATACGGTCACTGACCTCGTTTCGACTGGCAGAAGCGATCAGCTTGCCCAGCGCACCATCAGCAGTCAGTTCCAGTGAAGCAGCGACAGCAGCCAGCTCCATGGCCATCAGTGACGGCTTGCATACCGATTCGGCGGCCATGTTGAAATTGAAATCGTAGTCACTCGAATTGATCGAATAGACTGACGCACCGGCGTGTGCCGCCTGCCGTATGCGGTGACCGAGAATCGGCTGGTCATGCCGGATATTGGAACCGACCAGCAGGATCGCATCGGATGTGGCCAGTGATGCGATACTGCAGCCCAGCTGCGGATTCAGGCCACGGCTGTCGTCATCGGCAAAATCGCGTTGCCTGATGCGATGGTCGATATTGCTGCAGTTGATGGCTCGTGCAAATTTCTGAGCCAGATAAAGGTGTTCGTTGCTGTTCTGTGCTGAAATCAGGAACCCGGTTTCCTCGGGTTTTGCCCCCGAAAGAATGTCGGCCACCACCGAGATGGCTGTAGGCCAGCCGCATTTTTGCCAGTGCGACTCATTTTTCATTTCCGGCTTGTGGAAACGCTCATCGGCGTACAGTCCATGGAATCCCCAGCGGTCACGATCAGACAGCCAGTTTTCGTTGATGGCATCGTTGTTCGCCGGTACAGCCCGCAGAATCCTGCCCTGCCTGCGGTGATAGACAATGCCGGAGCCGACAGAATCGTGAGAGGATACCGAGCCAGCCGCACGCAACTCCCATGATCTTGCACGGAATCGGAACGGCTTGTTGGTCAAGGCACCGACCGGACACAGATCGATGATATTTCCGGACAGTTCCGAATCAATCGATCGACCGACATAAGTCGATATGAAGGTACGGTCACCACGACCCATGCCACCCAGTTCATTGGTGCCGGCAATTTCATCCAGGAAACGCACACATCGTGTGCAGTGGATGCAGCGTGTCATCTCGGTACTCACCAGCGCGCCCAGGTTCTCGTCCTTGACCGATCGCTTGCGATCCACATACCTGGAAACCGAATGCCCATGACCGATGGAGACATCCTGCAGTTCACACTCACCACCCTGATCACAGATCGGGCAATCCAGCGGATGGTTGATCAGCAGAAACTCCATGACGTTCTGCTGTGAGGCGATGGCACGCCTGGAACGTGTGTAAACCTTCATGCCGTCCATCACCGGTGTGGCACAGGCTGGCAGAGGTTTCGGAGCCTTTTCAACATCGACCAGACACATGCGACAATTGGCGGCGATTGACAGTTTTGGGTGGTAACAGAATCGCGGAATGTGAATGCCAGCCTTGTCTGTGGCCTCGATGATCATCGTTCCCTTGGGCACTTCCATGGCAATGCCGTCTACTTCGATGCTGACGGTATCCACAACCGGTTTCTCGACAACGTCTGTCATGCTGCTGCCTCAGTTTCACCGTCCACCATGGATCGCCCATGCTCGACGTAGTGTTCGAATTCATGCCAGTAGTGGCGCAGAAATCCCTGAACCGGCCAGGCGGCTGCCTCACCGAATGCACAGATGGTGTGACCCTCGATCTGACCGGCAACGGATTTCAGCTTTTCGATATCTTCTGCCCTGCCCCTGCCATCGACGATGCGCGACAGCACGCGGTACATCCATCCGGTGCCTTCACGACACGGTGTGCACTGACCACAGGATTCCTTGTAGTAGAATCGCGAGATGCGCTGACAGGCCTTGACCATGCAGGTGGTCTCATCCATGACGATGACGGCACCGGAACCCAGGCCGGAACCAGCCTTCTGCAGAGCATCGAAATCCATGGTGATATCCATCATGGTATCGGCAGGCAGCACCGGCATGGATGATCCGCCGGGAATCACCGCTTTCAGCTTGTTGCCATCGCGCACACCACCGGACATCTCCAGCAGTTCACTGAATGGCGTGCCCAGGGGTATCTCGTAGTTACCCGGCTTGTTCACATGGCCCGATACCGAAAAGCATTTCGGGCCACCGTTATTGGGAATACCGATGTCCAGGAACCAGTCTGCACCGTTTCGCATGATGGCAGGCACCGAGGCAAAACTTTCGGTGTTGTTGATGGTGCTGGGTTTGCCATAGAGACCAAAATTGGCCGGAAAGGGTGGCTTGAAGCGGGGCTGCCCCTTCTTGCCCTCCAGCGATTCCATCAGCGCTGTTTCCTCACCACAGATGTAGGCCCCTGCACCGAGTGCGGTATACAGATCAAAATCGACACCGCTGTCGAGGATGTTACTGCCCAGCAGTCCAGCCTCATAGGCCTCCTGCAATGCCTGCTCGAATCGCTCGAACGGCTCATGGTGGAATTCACCTCTGAGGTAGTTGTATCCCACGGTACACCCCATGGCATACCCCCCAATGGCCATGCCTTCGATAATCGAGTGCGGGTTGTAGCGAAGGATGTCACGATCGTGACAGGTGCCAGGTTCGGATTCGTCAGAATTGCACAGCACGTATTTCTGTCCAGGCGCACTGCGTGGCATGAAGCTCCATTTCAGGCCAGTTGGAAAACCGGCGCCACCACGGCCGCGCAATGCCGAATTCTTCACCGTTTCGATAATCTCTTCCTGCGGTGTCTTTTCAGCCAGGATCTTCTTCCAGGCCTGGTAACCACCAGTCTTCAGGTAGCTCTCCATGGACCAGGGCTTATCGAAATCCAGTGTTGTCAATACAACGCGATGTGTCACGACATTACTCCAGTGAATCCAGTATCCGGTCGATTTTCTCTTCGGTCAGGTGCTCGTGGTAATGACCGTCAACGATCATCATGGGGGCGCCGACGCAACCGGCCAGGCATTCTTCTTCCTGCACCAGCGTGATCCTGCCATCGTCAGTGGTCTCGCCAAGCTTGATACCGAGCTTGTTCTCGACGTATCGAACAATGTCATTGGCGCCGCACAGGTAACAGGAGATATTGGTACAGATCGCAACCTTGTGACGACCGACCGGGTGCAGGTGGAACAGTGAGTAGAAGCTGCCCACTTCATAGGCCCAGGCGCTCGGAATATCGAGGTATTCTGCGACTGCAGTCATCAGTTCGGTGGTCAGATAACCGCCATTCTGATCCTGTGCGGCCGTCAGACTCTGGATCACGGCAGATCGCTTGCGGTCAGCAGGAAACTTGGCCACCCAGTGATCAATCTTCTTCCGTGTTTCTTCCGTCAGCAGTGCGGATGCATTCTCAGTCTTGCTCATCAGCGATCAATCTCTCCAAAGACGATATCCTGGGTGCCGATCACCGCCACCACATCGGCCAGCATGTGGCCCTTGACCATTTCGTTCATGGCTGACAGGTGGGCGAAGCCGGGCGCCCTGAGGTGCAGTCGGAACGGTTTGTTGGAACCATCAGATATGATGTAGGCTCCGAATTCTCCCTTGGGTGCCTCGACAGCCGCGTAGGCTTCGCCCTCCGGCACCACATAACCTTCGGTGAACAGCTTGAAATGATGGATCAGGTTTTCCATCCCCTCCTTCATCTGCTCGCGCGGAGGCGGAGCCACCTTGTGATTCTCGACCATGACCGGACCGGCATTGTTGCGCAACCATTCGATGCACTGCCCCATGATGCGAGTCGACTGTCGCATCTCCTCGATTCGCACGACGTAGCGGTCATAGCAGTCGCCGTTGGTGCCGACGGGAATATCAAAGTCGACCTTGTCGTAAGCTGCATAGGGCTGTTTCTTGCGCAGATCCCAGGCGATTCCCGAGCCGCGCAGCATGGGCCCCGTGAAACCGAGCTGCAGTGCCCGTTCAGGTGACACCTCACTGATGCCGACCGTACGCTGTTTCCAGATCCGGTTGTCTGTCAGCAGGGTCTCGTATTCATCGATGCGTGCCGGGAAATCCTCGACAAAGGCCTGCAGGAAATCCAGCATGGAGCCGTCTCGCCAGGCATTGACGCGCTTCAGGTCCTTGCCCTTGGTCCATTTGCTCTGCTGAAACTGGGGCATCCTGTCTGGCAGATCGCGATAGACACCTCCCGGGCGATAATAGGTCGCATGCAATCGTGCACCCGATACTGCCTCATAGCAGTCCATAAGCTGTTCACGCTCGCGAAAGGCATAGAGGAACAGGGTCATGGCACCCAGATCCAGGCCGTGCGTACCAATCCACATCAGATGATTCAGAATACGCGTGGCTTCATCAAACAGGGTTCTGATGTACTGTGCACGTTCGGGTGCCTCGATACCGAGCAGTTGCTCGATCGACCGCACATAGGCATGCTCGTTGCACATCATCGAGACGTAATCGAGTCGATCCATGTAACCGATGGACTGATTGTAGGGTTTGGACTCGGCCAGTTTTTCCGTGCCACGATGCAGCAGGCCGATATGTGGATCGGCATGTCTAACCACTTCGCCATCCATTTCCAGCACCAGTCGCAACACGCCGTGCGCAGCCGGGTGCTGCGGGCCGAAGTTCATTGTGTAATTGCGAATTTCAGCCATGTCTATTCTTCATCCGTCAAATAGCGGGAATCGTTGCGTACCACCTTGGGCACAAGCACCCGAGGCTCGATTGAAACGGGCTGGTAAACCACGCGTTGTGCCTGCTCGTCGTAGACCACTTCGACATTTCCCACCAGCGGAAAGTCCTTGCGGAATGGATGGCCGACAAAGCCGTAATCGGTCAGGATGCGACGCAGGTCGGGATGGCCGTTGAACATGATGCCGAACAGGTCAAATGCCTCGCGCTCGAACCAGTCGGCCGAAGACCAGACATCAATCAGTGTACCGACCACGGGCAACTGGTCACCTTCAAGCATGGTGCGCATGCGAATGCGGCGGTTGTACTTGATCGATAACAGATGAACGACGACCGCGAACCGGCTCTCGGTGCCTGCTTCAACGCGCTCGTCCCAGCTGAACCGACCCGGTCCCGAGCTGCCCTCGATGGCTCGTGAGAACCCCTCGAAGGTGGCGTCATCGCCCTCCCACTCATCCTGGCCGTAGCCCAGATAATCGACGCCACACAGGTCAATCAGCTGTTCAAAATGCAGCTCATCATGATCACGCAGTGTTTTTGCAACCTTGACCCACTTATCATTCGGGACAGTCAGGGTAAATTCGCCGTTGGCCTTCTCGACGCTGACACCCTCACCGCCAAGAATGTCGGACAACTGATCTGAATAGGAGCGTGGATCGTTCATGTTGCGGCGTTTCTCGAAATGGTCATGGTTCTGCGTATCTTGTTCTGCAGCTGAAGGATGCCGTAAATCAGTGCCTCGGATGTGGGCGGACAACCCGGCACATAGACATCGACCGGCACGATTCGGTCACAGCCGCGCACGACCGAATAGGAATAATGGTAGTAACCACCGCCATTGGCGCATGAACCCATGGAGATGACCCATTTCGGGCCCGACATCTGGTCATACACCTTGCGCAGTGCCGGAGCCATCTTGTTGGTCAGCGTACCGGCAACGATCATGACATCCGACTGACGCGGACTGGGTCTGAACACCACTCCGAAGCGGTCCAGGTCATAACGCGACGCACCGGCATGCATCATTTCCACGGCGCAGCAGGCCAGGCCGAAGGTCATCGGCCACATGGAACCGGTTCGGGCCCAGTTCATCAGACCGTCTATCTGAGTTACGGCAAAGCCGCGTGACAGCACGGGGTTGTTGGCAGCATCCGGACGCAGGATGTCGTCGATGGTGTTGAGTTCGGCCTTCACTCCCATTCCAGTGCTCCTTTCTTCCATTCGTAGATAAAGCCGATGACCAGGATCAGCAGGAATATGGTCATGGCGACCAGCCCGACCATGCCGATCTTGTCGAGAACCACGGCCCAGGGAAACAGAAACGCAATTTCCAGATCGAAAATGATGAACAGGATGGCAACGAGATAATAGCGGACGTCGAATTTCATGCGGGCATCTTCAAATGCCTCAAAGCCGCATTCATAGGGTGAGAGTTTGTCATCACCCCGCTTGTTGGGGCCTAGAACGGCACCAATCAGAAGCAGTACGATTGCAATTGCAGTGGCAATCCCGAAAAACACCAGAACTGGAAAATACTCAGCAAGCATGGTTCTTTGCCCCAAAGCCCTTAGTCTTGCGACCTCGTACGTGGTCGCACAATATGGTGCCGAAGGCCGGACTCGAACCGGCACGGCTTTCGCCACTGCCCCCTCAAGACAGCGTGTCTACCAATTCCACCACTTCGGCATTAATCGTCTATGACAACACCACAATGGTGTCAGTCTGGCGAACTGACTGCATTCGCCAAGTTTCGGAATGATACGGCAGCAATCCCCCATTGTGCCGAATCCATCCGCCTGCCTGTCACCACAGGGTGCCAGGCAATTTCATTTGTTACTGGTTATCGTCAGTCTCACTTTCTGACGCCGCAGCGTCCTGCTGTTCATCGGCAGCCTGACCCGAATCGGCATCATCGGTCACTACGGGAACGTCATCAGATACCGCTGGATCGCCAGCCTGCACCTCGATCTGTGGTACATCATCAGCAACTGATCCGGCATCGGTCGTGATAACAGGCACATCGTCGTTGGAGATGGCTGTCTCGACTTCGGGAACATCATCGGCAACCTCGGCCTGATTCATGACTCCGAGATCGACTTCGGCAGCAGTCTGTGCGCTGCGACCGGCGATCACGGCCATGGACATGCTGATCAGAAAGAAGGCTGTCGCCAGTACAGCGGTGGCTCTCGTCAGGAAGGATCCTGATCCGGTCGAACCAAATACGGTGCCCGAGGCACCACCGCCAAAACCGGAGCCGGCAGCTGCGCCTGTGCCCCGCTGAACCAGGATGATCGCGATCATAGCGATGCCGATCAATACCTGTGTAATGATAAGAATGGATTGCATGTTTTTTTCCTGTCAGGCACCAGCCTGGCAAATTGGCAGAAACTGTTCTGCGGTCAGCGAGGCGCCCCCGATCAGACCGCCGTCGATATCCGTCTGGCCGAATAATTCGGCTGCATTTGACCCTTTGACACTTCCGCCATACAAGATTGTTAAACGATCGGCTATTGTAACATCGATTGCTGCAACTTGTGTACGGATAAATGCATGAACTTGCTGTGCCTGTTCAGCCGTGGCGGTCTTGCCGGTACCGATCGCCCAGACCGGCTCATAGGCGATCATCAACCGCCCGAGATCATCGGCAGACACCTGCTCAAACAATGCCTGCAATTGCTCGCCAACCACCTGCTCGGTCTGTCCGTTTTCACGGTCTTCCCAGGTCTCGCCGACACAGACAACCGGACACAGTCCGGCCTCGATGGCCCGCGCCGCCTTTCGTGCCACCAGCTGGCTTGATTCATCATGATCACTGCGTCGCTCGGAGTGTCCAACAAGCACATGTGTACAGCCCAGATCGGTCAGCATGTCGGATGAGACATCACCGGTATGGGCACCATTGTCGTTGACACTCAGATCCTGAGCACCAAAGCCCACAGAAGCACCCTCGAGCATGTGACTGACGGCAGATAGATAGGGGTAAGGCGGGAAACACCAGCACATTGACTGCCCTGTTCGCATCCAGCCCTTCACTTATGCCCTTGACCAGCGTACTGATCGACTCGAGCGACCCATTCATTTTCCAGTTTCCGGCAACCGTGATCTGTCGGCTCATCTGTCTTGTCCGTCGGTGATTTTGCGGGCGGCAAGAATACCGATGGCGGCCGCTGAAAGCAAGAGCATGCAGGGAAAAAATGGCTTCGCGGTTGTCACCCCGAGCCGGGACAGATATGGTATGTCGCCAACAGGCAGACTGGTATCTGGAGAAACTTATTTTCGAATCCTATCGCAACAGGACGGCACTGGTCACAGGTGCCTCGGCCGGAATTGGTGAAGCATTCGCCACACAGCTGGCACAACTGGGCATGAATCTGGTGCTGGTGGCCAGGCGTGAGGAACGATTACAGTCGCTTGCCGAAAAGCTGCGGCCAGCAGCATTCGGTATCGGTCATGGTGGTTGCTGCGGATCTGGGTGAACCCGATGCATGTCAGCGTATCTGGAACACACTTCAGGCAGATGATGTCAGTGTCGACATGCTTGTCAACAATGCCGGTTACGGCGTGACCGGCACGTACCTCAGCCGTGAATGGCCAGTGCATGAGGCGTTCATGCAAGTGATGCTACGCAGTGTAGCCGAGCTCTGCCATCTGTTCATGCCGGCCATGGTAGAACGCGGCTGGGGACGGGTCATCAATGTGGCATCGCTGGCAGGTTTCCTGCCGGGCACCAACGGTCACACGCAGTATGCTGCCGTCAAGGCCTGGATGATCAAGTTCTCCGAATCGCTGTCACTCGAGCTGGCTGATCGTGGCGTGCTCACCTGCGCATCCTGCCCCGGTTTCACCTATAGCGAATTTCACGATGTGACCGGAACTCGGGAACAGATGAAGTCCATGCCGAAATGGATGTGGATGACGGCTGAGGAGGTTGTTGATCTGTCACTCAAGGCCAATCAGCGTGGCAAGGCGATTGTGATCACGGGTCGAATCAACCGTTTCATTGCATTCCTGACCAGGGTGATGCCGCGACGTGTGGTGATGTGGCTGCTGCGCAAGAACAGCGGCAAATTCAGGAAGGTCGATTGACAGCGTCGGACTCAGTGAAATTCGACGTCCAGTGCAGCGCACAGATAATCCATGAAATCTGCCGCTTTTTCATAGCGTGAACGCACCAGACCCAGGAAGCGCGAACCGGTTGCCTGGGCTTCAGTGAGCTCACAGAACAGGGCAAAATCCTTGCGCTTGAGATCGACTGCCAGTTCGTGTCCCTCTTCGAAGCCGCGAGGCATGCGCTTGAGTGATTCGCCGCCCAGCTGAAAGGTACGTGTAAATGCCGGATCACGCGTGATCTTCTTCCAGGCATTGGGATTGTTGGCAATGAACTGCCGCAATTGAGTCAGCATTCGACTGTCGGGTCGCCAGATGCCACCACCGACGAATACATTATCCGGTGCCAGATGAAGATAATACAGTGGTGCCCCACCCCGCCCTGCGGCCGAGTGCCAGATACGTGCAGCCGCATTGGTCTTGTAGGGCGTCTTGTTTTTCGAAAAAGCGGGTGTCGCGGTGGATACGGAACATGGATCCACCATTACCCTTTTCCACCACCTTGTACCAGGGTGAGATCGACTGCACCAGTGGATCCAGATCCCGCAGAAAAGCCCACAATGGCTCTTTGACATCGTCGATATAACGCTGCTTGTTGTCATTGAACCAGTCGCGGTTGTTGTTCTGACCAAGCGCCCTGAGAAATGCGAATGTCCGGTCGCTGAAATGCGACATAGGGGGCTATCGCTTGCCCGGCAACAGTCCGATTTCCTTGAGACGCTGCTGCAGGTACTCGTGTGACTCCAGTGGGCTCGGGGTATCGGTTCGGGTTGTCATCCGAAATGCATGTCGACAGCGTGTCGATCACATAATCAGCATTCGGGTGCAGGAAATAGGGAATCGAGTATCGCGGCTTGCTCAGATCCTCACCTGGTGGATTGACCACCCGATGTGTTGTAGACGGAAACACATGGTTGGTGAGTCGCTGCATCATGTCGCCAATATTGCACATGATGGCGCCCGGCACGGTTGTGACCGGCACCCAGTCACCCTTGCGTGACAGGATTTCAAGCCCGCTCTGGTGTGAACCGATCAGCAGCGTGATCAGGTTGATGTCCTCATGCTGCCCGGCCCTGATCGACGATGTTGAGGCGTCCTCGATGGGCGGATAATGAATGGTGCGAAGGATCGAGTTGCCCTCGTCTGTCTTGTCATCAAAATAATGTTCATCGATACCCAGGTAAAGCGCCATGGCCTGCAACACGCGGGCGGCCAAGATGGTCCAGAGCATGATAGAGCTGGGAAGCATGTTCACGGAATTCAGGCAGCTCACTGGGCCAGACATTGGGTGGCACACGATAACGCTGCGGGTGATCGGCGGGCAAATCCCTGCCGATCTGCCAGAATTCCTTCAGATCCGGGTGCTTGCTGTCCTTGGCCACCTCGATACCGAAACCGGTGTAGCCACGAGCACCACCCAGCCCCTCGACATGATATTGCTGCTTGATTTCGGCCGGTAATGCAAAGAATGCCTGAAAGGTGGCATAGGCCTGATCCATGATGGCCTCGTCGATGCCATGATTCTTGATACCGCAGAATCCGAATTCCTCGTATGCCTCACCAAGTTTTTTGACAAAGGCCGTCTTGTCCCGGTCGAATTCGGTAATATCAATGGTTGGTACACTTGTCATGATTGATTCACTTCCCTGACCACGTCGGCCAGATCACTGGCCAGTGTCTCGATTAAGTCTGCATCCCGGCCCTCCACTGTGACCCGCACGAGTGGTTCGGTGCCTGATTCACGCAGGATAAGCCTGCCATCGTCGGCAAGCCCGGTTTTCACATTCAACCACAGCGGCACTGATTGCCGGCGCCGATATGTCAAATTTCCTTTCAAGAGGCACATTGATCATCACCTGAGGAAACAATGACATCCCCTGCTTGAGTTCATTCAGCGAGCGTCCGGGACTGTCTCATGATCTGCAGTATTTCCAGCGCACTGACCAGACCGTCACCCGTGGTGGTCTTGTCCAGGCTGATGATATGACCCGATGCTTCGCCTCCGAGCTCCCAGCCCCTGTCGGTCAAGGCCTTGTGTACATGACGGTCGCCGACATCGGCACGCACGAATTCGATTTGCTGATCCTCGAGCGCTCGCTGGAAACCGAAGTTGCTCATCAGCGTTCCCACGATGCCGCCTCTCAGACTACCGGCACTCTTGCGATGGCAGGCCATGATGAACAGCAGCTGGTCACCATTGAGCAACTCACCGTGACTGTCGACCATCAGTACCCGGTCGCCATCGCCATCGAGTGCGATACCGGCATCGGCATGGTGGGCAACAACTGCCTTGATCAGTCGCTGCGGCTGGGTGGACCCATAGCCCTGATTGATATTCATGCCATTGGGCTGATTGCCAATCACGACCAGGTCTGCACCAAGCTCGGTCAATACCTGCGGCGCGATCTGGTACGCCGCCCCCTGGGCACAGTCGACCACGATTTTCATGTCTTTCAGAGACAGGTCTGATGGCACCGTACGCTTGCAGAATTCGATATAGCGACCGGCCGCATCTTCGACACGCTCTGCGCGTCCGATTTCGGACGGTGCACAATGCACAAGGTCCTGATCGATGAAATCTTCCAGCTGTGCCTGAACATGATCCAGGAGTTTCTCGCCAGTGGCGGAAAAGAACTTGAAACCGTTATCCTGATAGGGGTTGTGCGAGGCACTGATGACAATACCGGCACCGGCACGCAGGCTTCGGGTCAGATAGGCAATCCCTGGCGTCGGCATCGGGCCGAGCAAGCGAATATCGGTGCCGGCAGAGGCCAGACCGGCTTCCAGCGCCGATTCGAACATGTAACCCGACAAGCGTGTATCCTTGCCGATGACCACCAGCGGTGGCTGATCATTGGCCTTGAGTGTGAGACCCAGCGCATGCCCCAGACGAAGAGCAAAATCTGCGGTCACAGGGGGCTGGCCGACGGTGCCCCTGATACCGTCTGTTCCGAAGTAACGATTCATCGCTCAAGTATACACCAGACGATGATGAGGAATGAGCCTCAGGCGGGGAAAATTCAGTGCCGGGCAGCGGTCGCCATCAGCAGATCGCCGAGCGTCAGCATGGGCGCTGACGTCGTGTACTCGCACGATGCTGGCACCGGCCTGCATGGCCATGACAGCAGCGGCAATTGAGGCTGGCAGTCGATCTTCCACGGTACGATCGAGCAATGCCCCGAACATCGATTTTCGAGAGACGCCAATCAGTACGGGCAGATCGAGTTTGCTGAAATCGGACAACCTGGCAAGCAGCTCCAGATTGTGCTCGAGTGTCTTGCCAAAACCGAAGCCCGGATCGATGATCAGGCGAGAGCGATCGATGCCACTGAGCTCGCAATCCAGTATGCGATCCATGAAAAAGCGCGTGATATCCGAGACGACATCGTCATAACGGGGTTCATCCTGCATGCTGCGGGGCGCGCCCTGCATGTGCATCAGACAGATGGGAACAGTACTCTCGCTGGCTGCATCGAGTGCACCAGGCTCACGCAGGGCTCGCACATCATTGATCATGCCGGCACCGGCACTGACGGCCTGCCGCATGACTTCTGCCTTGCTGGTATCAATGGAAAGGGTGACATCACTGTGTCGGGCAATGGCTTCGATGACAGGAATCACGCGTGACAGTTCTTCATCTAGTGCGACATCAGCAGCACCCGGGCGTGTGGATTCACCGCCGATATCAATGATGTCCGCACCCTCATCAACCATTTCGAGTGCACGCTCCAGGGCAGCATCACACTGCCTGAATTGACCGCCATCAGAGAACGAATCAGGCGTCACATTGAGGATGCCCATGATCTGCGGGCACCCTTTATTCAGATTCATTGACCGGCTGTCAGTGCTGTTCGGCAGGTCCACCGACTGACGACGAATCCTCATCGTCTGATGAGCCCGAGTCATCTGTCGAGACTCCACCACTGCCAGCATCCGGATTGCGCGATGACGGGTCATCCCACCAGTCGCTGGGTGGACCCGGCTCATTGCCATCCATGATTTCATCAATCTGGCCCGAATCAATGGTTTCATATTTCATCAGTGCATCGGCCATGATGTGCAGCTTGCTGTCATTCTCGCGAAGAATCCGTGTTGCCGTTTCATAGGCCTCATCGAGAATCTTCCGCACTTCGGTATCGATCTTTCGTGCCGTCTCCTCTGCCACCTGCTTGTGATTGGCGACAGGACTTGCCCAGAAACACCTCTTCCTCGGCTTCGCCATAAACAATCGGCCCCATTGCAGACGACAGGCCCCAGCGCTGCACCATGTTGCGTGCAATATTGGTGGCGCGTTCGATATCATTGCTGGCACCGGTTGTGACACTGTCTGAACCGAAGATAAGCTCCTCAGCGATGCGCCCGCCATAAAGCGATGCCAGCTGACTGTTGAGCTGCTGCTTGCTGATGCTCAGCTTGTCTTCCTCGGGCAGGAACATGGTGACACCCAGTGCCCGAGCCTCGCGGAATGATCGTGACCTCTGTTAAACCGGATCATGTTTCGGCACCAGGCGCCCGACGAT
>CBDBVC010000025.1:0-109059 GCA_965212525.1 Lysobacterales bacterium | reverse complement strand
CCCCCGCTCTTCTTGTTACGTCCCCGCTCGGAGGGCGAATTTCCACGACAAACGCTACGTATTAGCTGTCCGGCGCACTCTCGAGCGGGCGTGTGGTATCATAGACATATGGGCGTTGCAAGGCGAGTTGATCGGGGCAGAGAGGCAAATAATTCAGGCTACTGCCGATGGCGCTTTTCCGCGCTTCGATGCCGCCTGACCAAGAGCATGCTCCGGCCCTATGACCCATCAAATGGTTCTATAGGGCCGGAGCATGCTCTAGAGGAAACTGTATGGGTCGATGTCGATCTGGAGCCTGATCTGGTTCGGGATCTTGACCTTTGCGACCCAGTCCCGCAGCGCCGCCTGCGGTGGATGGTCGCGGCGGCTCTTGATAAGGAAGCGCCGGCGGTGACGACCGCGCAGGATCGCCAGGGGCGCCGGCGCTGGCCCCAGCACGCTAATGGCCTCGTCCCGCGGCGCCTGACGGGCCAGTTGCGCGGCAACATCGTCCAGAAGCCTGGGGTCGGGCCCCGACAGGATAACTGCCGCCAAACGCCCGTAAGGGGGCAAGCCAGCAGCCTCGCGCTGACCGGCTTCGACCGCCAGAAAGCTGTCGCGGTCGCCGGACACCATCGCCTGCATGACCGGATGCTCCGGTTCGACCGTCTGCAGCAGCACGCGGCCCGGCTTTTCCGCCCGGCCGGCGCGGCCCGCGACCTGATGCAAAAGCTGATAGCTGCGCTCGCCCGCCCGCAAGTCGCCGCCATAGAGCCCCAAATCGGCATCGATCACGCCGACCAGGGTCAGGTGCGGAAAATGGTGCCCCTTCGCGGCAATCTGCGTGCCGATCACGACATCCAGTTCGCGGGCCTGGATCGCGCGCACCATCTCGGCGGCCGCCAGCGGGCCCTGCAGGCTATCGCTTGCCATGATCGCGCAGTGGGCCTCGGGAAACAGCCGCGCGACCTCTTCGCCCAGGCGCTCGACCCCCGGCCCGCAAGCTGCCATCTCGCCCTCGGCCCCGCATTCCGGGCAGGCGGCCGGCAATCCGGTCTGAAATCCACAGTGATGACACTGCAGGCGCCGGGCCAGGCGATGTTCCACCAGCCAGGCCGTGCAATGCGGGCAGTTCAGGCGGTGGCCGCAGTGCCGGCAGAGAGTCAGGGGTGCGTAACCGCGCCGGTTCAAGAACAAGAGGACCTGATCCCGAGCCTCCAGGGTCTCGGCCATGGCAGCCCTGAGCGGCGGGGAGAGCCAGCTTTGCGCCGAGCCGCCGGAGACGCCCTCGAGCCGCGGCGGGGGCTGCTTGCGCAGGTCAACCAGTTCGACCCGCGGGAAGTCCGCCACACCGAAACGCTGTGGTAGCCGGACGCGCCGATAGCGGCCCCATTCGACGTTGGCGTAGCTTTCCAGCGACGGTGTAGCACTGGCGAGGACGATCGGGATCCCCTCCAGCTTGCCGCGTACCACGGCCATGTCCCTGGCATGGTAGACCGCGCCGTCTTCCTGTTTGAAGCTGGCATCCTGCTCCTCATCGACAACGATCAGCCCGAGATCCTGGTAGGGCAGGAAAAGCGCCGAGCGCGCCCCCGACAACGACCGGAGCCCGGCCTTCGGCCACCGCCCGCCAGGTGGCGCGCCGCTTGGGCGATGCGACATCGGAATGCCACAGCGCCGGTTCAACGCCGAAGCGCTCGACAAAGCGGGCCAGCCACTGGGCCCGAAAGGGCGATTTCCGGCAGCAACACCAGAACCTGGCGGCCATGGCGCAGGGCGGCGGCCAAGGCCTCGAAATAGACCTCGGTCTTGCCCGAACCCGTGACCCCATCGAGCAAGGTCACGCTGTAGCCGCCTTGTCCGACGTCGGCGGCCAGCAGTTCGGCGGCCGCGGCCTGGTCCGTGGAAAAGTCCTTGGCCGGCCGGTCGATCGCCGGCGGCTTGAAATCCAGCCGGGGAACGACCTGCCGGGCTTCGACCAAACCGCCCGCGGCCAAGCCCTTGACCACCGAGGTGGAAACCCCCGCCGCGGCCGCCAGTTCGCTCAGGGGACGGGCAGGGCCGTCTTGCAGTTCCCGCAGCACCCGGCGCCGCGCCGCTGTCAACCTTACCCCCTTCAGGGCCGGACAATCCGCCGGGTCGGCCTCCAGCGAAGTGCCGGCGAAACTTTCATCGAGGCTATAGAGGGTAATCGGGCGCGGGGCCTCCAGCGCCTGGGAGGAACTCAGCGCCATGCGCAAAACCACCCCGGGCATCAGACAGTAGTAATTGGCGACCCATTCGATAAAGCGCGGGCTTTTTCGGTGAGCGGCGGCACGGGGTAGAGCCGCAAGACCGATTTGAGGCGGTCAGCGGCAATCGGGGCCGCGCCGGCCTGTTCGGCCAGGGGACCGTCCCAGACCACGCCAGCCAGGGTCCGGCTACCCAACGGCACCTCCACCACGCTGCCCGGCACCAGCGCTTGTTCCGGCAGGGCCAGATAGTCGTAGCAGCCGGGCAAGGGAAAGGGCAGCAGCACCGACAGGCGCTGGGGCTCGGCAGCGGAATCGGGTAGCGGCGGATCGTCGGCCAGGGTGCCAGGGCGATCGCTAAGCATCTGCGGGGCGGTCTTGGCCTGGCGCTTGGGCATCGGTTACACTCTGGACGGCGGGCCTTCGAAGGACTATCACCCGCCGAGCATAGGGCAGGCGGCCGATTCGCGGAATCGTGCGCCCTCTATAACCCCGGCGCAAGACAAGGGCCGGCAAAAGAAAGGCGGACTGAAGAACGATGCGTTTCTTTATCGATACGGCAGATGTGGCGGAAATCCGCGATCTCGCGGCAACCGGCCTGGTTGACGGCATTACCACCAATCCCTCGCTGGTCGCCAAGTCCGGCCGCGATTTCTTCGAGGTGCTGCGCGAAATCTGCGCGATCGTGCCAGGGCCGGTTTCGGCCGAGGTCACGGCCACGAACCTGGAGACCATGCTGGCCGAGGGCCGTGCACTGGCCAAACTGGCGAAAAACATCGTGATCAAGGTCCCCTTGACGCCGGACGGCCTGAAAGCCTGCAAGGCCTTCAGCGACGAGGGCATCCCGGTGAACGTGACTCTCTGCTTTTCGGCGGCCCAGGCGCTTTTGGCGGCCAAGGCCGGGGCCAGCTACATCTCGCCCTTTGTTGGCCGGCTGGACGATATCGGCCAGGACGGCTTGGAATTGATCGCTGATATCGTCGAAATCTACGATGCCTATCCGTCGATAGAAACCGAGGTCCTGGTTGCCTCGGTGCGCAACGCGGCCCACGTGGTCGAAGCCGCCAAGATGGGAGCTCATGTGGCGACCATACCGCCGGCGGTGCTGCGCCAAATGTATAAGCACCCGCTCACCGACAAAGGCCTGGACGCCTTCCTCAAGGACTGGGAGACGACGGGACAGTCGATCCTGGACCCCAAGGACGGCAGCCAGGCCGCGGAGTAACAGGATGAGGTTGCCCTAAATCATGCCGAAGTCCAGCGACCTCGCACCGAAGAAAAGCAAGAAGGCGCCCACGGCCAAGAAGACCGCAATGCCCGAGGCGACGGCCGAACAGGTCGCCGCCTACCTGCGCCGTCATCCCGAGTTCTTCATCGAGAACCCGGCGATCCTGGATGGGCTGGAGCCGCCGCTGCGCGACCAAGGCAACGGCGTCATCGACCTGCAGCAGGCCATGGTGAAGCGTCAGCGCTCCGAATTGGAGCGTATTACCGGCCTGCGCGACGAATTGCTGGCCATCGGGCGCAGCAACCAGGCCATTCAGGAGCGCGTTCACCGCGCCGTCCTGGCCTTGCTCGACGCACGCAGCTTTGAGCAGTTTATCGAGGCCATCACCACCGACCTGGCGGTCATTCTGGACCTCGACCTCATCGTCATCGGCGTGGAGCAGAGCGACGAGACCTTTGCCAAGCAACCGCCGCCGCGCGGTATCGTGCCCCTGCCCGCCGGTCACCTGGAATCCATCTTCGGGCCGAGCGGCAATATTCTGTTGGATGACGAGACCGAAGGCGATCCGGTGATTTTCGGCGCGGGGTCCGGCCTTGTGACCTCGCAAGCGCTGATCCGGCTTAACATCAGCCAGGAGACGCCAAGGGCGCTGCTCGCCCTGGGGTCCCGGAAGACCGATCAGTTCAACCGCGGCCAGGGCACCGAACTCCTGGGCTTCGTCGCCCGGGTGGTTGAGAGCACCTTCAGATCATGGCTCGACCTGACCCCGCGCTAAAGGCGCCGACCAAAGCCAGCTTGCCGCGCGACCTGATCGCGACAACAGAAC
Organism: Lysobacterales bacterium; assembly: GCA_965212525.1. GTDB lineage: Bacteria > Pseudomonadota > Gammaproteobacteria > Xanthomonadales > SZUA-38 > SZUA-38. Next base: position 104,795 of record CBDBVC010000025.1, on the reverse strand, counting down.
TCCGCGATGCGGTGACGGCCTGGCATGCCTGGCTTGCCCTGGAACGGCGCTTCTCACCCCATAGCTGCGGTGCCTATGGCCGCGACCTTGGCGCATTCATCAACTTTCTATCCGAGCATCGCGGCGAGATTACCGGCCTGCCGCAGCTTGCCGCGCTGACCCCGCCGGACTTCCGGGCCTGGCTGGCCTCGCGGGTGGCGACCGGTTTGAGCCCAAGTTCGACGAACCGGGCGCTATCCGTGGTGCGCGGCTTTTTCCGCTGGCTGGCCAAGACCGGACAGGTAGAGAACGCGGCCTTGGCGGCTATTCGCGGACCGCGCAAGGATCAGAGCCTGCCCAAGGCCCTGACCGTTCCAGAGGCCAGTGCAGCCGTGGCAATGACCGCCGAGCTGGCGCGAGAAAGCTGGATCGGCAAGCGCGATACCGCCGTCCTGCTTCTGCTTTACGGCGCCGGCCCTGCGGATCGGTGAAGCCTTATCGCTGACCCGTGCCGAAGCACCAAAGCCCGGCCAGGAGGCGCTTCTGATCACCGGCAAGGGAAACAAGCAGCGCGGCGTACCCTTGCTGCCGCTCCTGGTCGAGGCGGTGCAGGACTATATCGCCGCCTGCCCTCATTCCCTGCCGCCGGAGGGGCCGCTCTTTCGCGGCAAACGCGGCGGCGCCTTGAGTCCGCGTCAGATCCAGCTGCGGGTCCAGGAGTTGCGCGGCCTGCTGGGCCTGCCGGACAGCGCCACGCCCCACGCCCTGCGCCACTCCTTCGCCACCCACCTGCTGGCCGGCGGCGGCGACCTGCGGGCAATCCAGGAATTGCTCGGCCACGCTTCGCTCTCGACCACCCAGCGGTACACCGCGGTCGACAGCGCGGGGCTGCTGAAGGTCTACGACCGCGCTCACCCGCGTGCCAAGGCACAATCCTGATCCTCGGCGTCGAGGTTCATGCTGAGGTTATGAAACGCCTTTACGACGTCGGCACTGGCGCCCAACTCGACCGATCTTCGCCGATTAAGTGCAATTGGCCAGTGAGCGAATTTCCCAGATAGGTCCGATGAAACAAAAAAATCCCGGCCGGCTTATCAAGCCGAGCCGGGATCCTCGTCAGTGTTGCTACTTCATTTTCTTGATTTCACCGCTTGCCAGCTTTTCGTGGTAGTCGGCCAGCAGCGCCTTGACCTTCGGCATCAGCATATAGAGGCCGATGATGTTGGCGATGGCCATGGCAAAGATCATCGCATCGGAGAAGTCGATCACCGGGCCCAGGCTCATCGACGCACCGATGACGACGAAGACGCAAAAGATGAGCTTGAAGATAATCTCCTTGGCCTTGCCTTCGCCGAACATGTAGGTCCAGGCCTTCAGGCCGTAGTAGGACCAAGAAATCATGGTCGAGAAGGCGAACAGCACCGCTGCGATGGCGAGTATGTAACCGAAGCCGGCAAAGTTGGCTTCGAAGGCCTGGGAGGTCAGCGAGATACCCGTAACACCGCTGTCGGGCACCCATGATCCGGTGATGGTGATGACCAGGGATGTCATGGTGCAGATCACTACCGTGTCGATGAAGGGCTCGAGCAGGGCGACATAACCTTCGGTGACGGGGTGTTTGGTCTGCACCGCCGAGTGTGCGATCGAGGCCGAACCGATGCCGGCCTCGTTAGAAAAGGCGGCACGCTTGAAGCCTTGGATCAGGGCACCGATCATACCACCGGCAACGGCGGTCGGCGCGAAGGCCCCCGTGAAGATGGCGCTGATTGCGGAGGGGATCGCATCGTAGTTCATGCCGATGATGATCAAGGCCGCGCCGACATAGATCACCGCCATGCCGGGCACGACTTTTTCGGTAACCCGGCGCAATCGACTTGATGCCGCCAATAATGACGACGCCAACGAGGACGGCCATGATCAACCCGAAGAGCCAGCCCTTGCCTTCGAAGAAGGGAATAATGCTGGAGATCTGCACAAAGGACTGGTTGGCCTGGAACATGTTGCCGCCGCCCAGCGCTCCGCCGATACAACAGATCGAAAAGAAGATCGCCAGGAACTTGCCGAACGCAGCCTTGCCGTCTTCCGACAGACCTTTGGACAGGTAGTACATAGGCCCGCCCGACACGGTGCCGTCCGCATATTCATTGCGGTAGCGCACACCGAGTACGCATTCGGTGAACTTGGAGGCCATGCCCAGAAGCCCGGCCAATATCATCCAGAAAGTGGCACCCGGACCGCCGAGATAGACGGCGACGCCGACACCGGCGATATTGCCGAGGCCAACAGTACCCGACAGCGCCGTGGCGAGGGCCTGAAACGGCGTGACCTCACCGGCGTCCTTGGGATCGAGATAGTCTCCGCGGACCAGCTCGATGGAGTGCTTGAAGCCGCGAAATTGGATAAACCCGAAATACAGGGTGAAGACAACGGCCGCGACGACCAGCCAGCCCACAATCAATGGGAAATTGGTGCCGAAGAGCGGAACCGAATAGAAGACGGTATTCACGATCGGATTGACGATCGGCGCGATCGCGTCGCTGATCGCCTGATCGATGTCGCCTTGGGCATATGCAACGCTGGTCATCAAGGGCAGGCAGAGGCCGGCCCCGATAATTCGTTTTAACATTTGTTCCCCCTAGTTTTGGTTCGGCTTCGTTGAAGCCGATTGCGTGACGCTTAAGGCACGATGGTCAGCGGTACAGGCGACGCCTGTGCCAAGGTGATTGCAAGGCTGCCGAGCAGCCGGCCGGCGAGCCCGGATCCGCCCTTGCGCCCGACAACGATCTGGGTCGCCCCCAGATCCTTGGCGATTTCGCAAAGAAGGTCGCCGGCGTCGCCGTGGCGAGCCTCGCCACTGGTCTTGATGCCGGCCTTTTTCAGATTGTCCATGGCCGGTTTAAGAACGGCGTTGGCACGATCCAGTTCCTGTTCGCGCCGCTTGTGGCGTTCGGCCAGTTCCTCGGGTGTGTGGAAGCTGTAAGGCGACCACTCAAGCACATGTACCAAATGCAGTTCTGCGTCGGCTGGCTTGGCAAGGGCGGCCGCGAACGCAACTGCGCGATCCGACGATTCCGAGCCATCGAAGCCGACCACATAAGTGTCGGTCATTTCATATCCTCCCAATGTTGCTGTCATTCCACCCTACCTAACGGAAGGCTCAACCGGCAAATCTCCAATTGCCGGTTCAGGCTTCGGGCGAAAGCACAGCAAGTAGTTAAACGAAACACCTTCCACCTGCTATTATAGACATTCTTCCTAGTAAGTGGCTCCAAATTAGATTAAAATCCAGTGATATAACCTATAAAATCCGCATACATAGGAAATACGACTGGATGAAGAAAAATCTTGATCGAACCGACCGGCGCATCCTGAACGAGCTGCAGGAGCATGGCCGCATACCTATTGTTGAGCTGGCCGACCGAATCAACCTGACAAAAACACCCTGCGCCGAAAGAGTGCGGCGCATGGAACGCGACGGCGTGATCAAGGGCTATCGGGCGGAGCTCGAGCCTGAGTTGCTGGGCGCCGGATTCGTCATTGTCGTGCTGGTGACGCTGAACCAGACCAGTGACAATTCCCTGGAACTGTTCAACGAGGCGGTTCGGCGCATCCCCGAAGTTCAGATCTGCTACATGGTCGCCGGGAACTTCGACTATCTGATCCTGGCGCGCACGTCGGACATCACCCACTACCGCAACGTCCTGGGCGATCAGCTCGGCCGGCTGCCCGGCGTGCAGCAGACCCATTCCTATGTCGTGATGGAAGAGATCACCGATCGAAAGACGCTCCCGGTGTGACGGACCAAACCGATGTCCGATCCGTGATTTCACAAGACAGCGGACTGTCGGTTATCATCGGCACAGGTGTTCCCAATGACGTTGATCCATGAATTGGAGGCTCGCATGTGGAATGGACCTAGGCTCGACCGAGCAATCCCTACTTTCTTTAAGCTTCTGATCAGCCTTGTTCTTGTCATCGTGTTGCCGGCAACGGCACAGGCGGAGAATTTGCTGGGCGACGACCTGAGGGTCGGTCGATGCAAAAATCCTCAGCCATACGCGCTCGCCATTCATGGCGGTACGGCGCGGCAACCCAATAGCTATGAAAGCGGCACAGCCTTCATAGGCGAGTTGCTCGAGGAGGCCGGACCGGCCCTGGCGGAAGGGGCCAAAAGTGTCGATCTGGTTCATGCGGTGGTCCGTGCCATGGAGGATTCCGGTATTTTCAATGCCGGCCAGGGCGCCTGGGCCAACAAGGCCGGCGTGGTCGAATTGGACGCCGCGATCATGGATGGCAAGCGGCAGAACGCCGGCGCCATCGCATCGGCCAAGACAATCAAGAACCCGATCACCGCCGCCCTGCTGCTGATGCAGCGTGCTCCTCAGGTGATGCTGGTCGGTCCCGATGCCGAGAACTTCGCCGCACGCAACCGGGCGGCCATTGTGGAGCCCGGCTACTTCCGGCTGTCGGGGCTCAATTTCAACGACATCCCACTACCGGAAGATATCTCGATCACCCCGCCCGATCCGGGGTTGCCGGCCGAGCTGGCCGCCTTTTCGGGTATTTGGGGCGGCGTGTTCAACGGCGGGATCACGGCACTGCTGATCGTCGAAGAGGTGACGCCGGAAGGTGCGCGCGTAATCTTCGGCCGCGGAATGAATCCCGGCTGGAATCTCGAAAGCGGCCATGCGGCACGCTACGACGCTGAGATTGTGAACGGCAGCCTGAAGATCACGATCGATCACGTGCCGGGCGGACAGGCATCTTTCACGATCGGCAAAGACGGGCAACTAGACGCGATCTTCAACCCGAGCAATCTGCCTCGCTCGACAGCGAACTTCAAACACTTCGAATCGGTCCCGGGTCCGGAAAAGCACGGAACCGTCGGCGCCGTGGCGCTTGACCGCTGCGGCAATCTGGCGGCCGCAACCTCCACCGGCGGTTTCGGCTCGAAGGTCCCCGGGCGGATCGGCGATTCGCCGATCATCGGTGCCGGTACCTACGCAAACAACGCCACGGCGGCAATTTCCGCCGCCGGTCACGGCGAGTTTTTCATGCGCTATGTCATCGCCCACGACATCTCTGCCAGCATGGAGCATGGCGGACTGTCGCTCGAAACAGCGGTACGCAAGGCAATCGATGAAAAGCTTACCGGAGCCAAGGGCCGCGGCGGTGTGATCGCCGTCGACGCCCAAGGCAACGTCGCCGCCGCCTACAACAGCGAAGGGATGGTGCGCGGCTACGTCACGGACCGCCAAGCCCTCAAGGTCGAGGTATATTGAAGATCTGTACTGCCCGGCGGGCTGTCTTGCGTCTTTATGGAGTGCCAAGGATCAAAGACGCCAGCGGACCCAAGGCCCTCGACGGCTAACCCGTCGGCTCATCAGAATCAGGTGTTCGACGTCGAGGCCCTCGGTTTCCAACCACTGCCAGTTTGGACCGGTCCAGCCAACCAAACTGAAGTCTATTCGCCCTCGTCTATTGAACTCTACCCCTTCGGCAAGAAGCCTTTGGCGCTGTTCGATCTCTCCTTCGCCTTTCCGGCGGATACTAATCGTACTGTTGCCATTGACGACACGATGCCAAGGTACGTCGCTCTCGCAGGCGATGTCCGCTATGACATGACCAACCAAATGCGAAGAGGGTGCCGCGGACACAAGGGCGATTTGACCGAAGCTGGCGACCTGGCCCGGGGGCACCTGGCACGTCACCCGGTGAATTCGGGAAACCGCCTCGGTCATGCTGCTTGACCTTCTCGCATCCTTTCGCACCGAATCGATAAATCTCTACCAGCCCTATTCATGCCGCCGAACTCTGATCCCTTCGCGAGGCGGCCGGCCGGTCCGTCGGCAGAGCCAATGCGGCGAGCAGCACGACAAAGGCCAGGCCGCCGAGCAATAAAAAGAGATCCTGAAAGCCGCTGTCAGGCGCGTAAAACCGGGCGACCAGTTGAACGCCGAGGGGTGCGGACACAACGGCAATGCCGTTGCGGATACCAAAGGCGAGCCCGCGGCGGTGACGGGGACTGAAGCGGGCGATCAGCACGTTTTCTATGGGCGCCGCGACATCGAAAGCGAAAACCACGGCGATGGCGGCCAGCAATACCGGCCACCCTGTTATCGCATAGGCTGCCGCCAGGGCAGCAACTTTCAGAACATAGCTCGCCACGTAGGCGATCTTGGCAGAGCCCCGATCGGACAGATGGCCGCCGATCAACTGGGAAGATGCGCCCAACAGATAGACCACCGTGATCACGGCACCCAGGCCCAAGAGGCCCTGGTCCAGGACCCCGCCCAACTCCTCGCCCAGCCATTTGGGCAGCATGGTGGTGAAGGCGTAGTAGATCACCGTGGTCAAAGACATGGTCACCGCCAAGGTGGCAAAGGCGCGGCGAACGTCATTCCGCCTAGGCTCGGGTTGCGGCTGGATGTCGCTTTTGCGTTCGTCGATGAGCCCTTTGCTTAGCAGCGTCAACAAGCAAAGCCCCGCCGCCAAGGCCGTCAGGCCCGGGATGATAAAGGCGGCACGCCAGGAAACCAGGTCGGCCAGCGATCCGGCAATCAGGGCAGCGACAGCCGTGCCCATACCGCCGAAAATGCCGAGCGCGCCGATCGCCTTGCCATGCGCCTTCGCGTTGGCGACCAGCCAGGCCGTGCCGACCGGATGATAGATGGCCCCGAACAGTCCCATCAGACCCAGGAAGACCGCGAGCGATATGGGTTCCGACGCAAATCCGCAGAGCACCGTGGCAACACCGATGCCGATGAAATAGACCACCATGACCCGACCGGCACCCCAATGATCGCTGAACCAGCCTGCAATCGGTGCGGCCAGGCCTAGTAGCAGGGCGCCGTAAGTCCATAGTGAGATCAACTCGTCATAGGAACGATTCCAATCGGCTTCCAGGACCAATACGATGGTGAGGTAGAGGGCGACGAGCACGTGAAACAAGAAATGTCCCGCCGCAGCGAAGCCGAAGACCAATTCGAATTGATGCTTGGGCCCGGACATCAGTTCCTTGTTCCCGATAGGTTACCAATCCGACGCAGCCTGCCCGAAAGGGAACTGCCGGGCTTGTTCGGGCCGGCCAAGTCGTGTCTCCAACCGGACAAACGAAGCCCAGCCGGCTGTCACGCAGTACCCTCAACTCCCGGGAAGCGGGGTTTTCGATCAGGAGAAGTAGCTGCCCGGCGTTCGGTTCAGAGATTTCTTGAACATCTGAACGAAGGCGCTGGGGCTGTCGAAGCCAACGTCAAGAGCAACGTTGGTGACCGACTCGCCCTGGGCCAATCGGCGCAGGGCCTCCAGCACCCGCAGGTGCTGACGCCAAGTCCGGAAGGTCATCGTGGTCTCCGAGCGAAAGAGGCGGGCCAAGGTTCGGCTGCTCGCCCCGACGCTGCGCCCCCAGTCCTCCAGGCTTCGATTGTCGGCCGGGTCCTCCAGCAGGGCCTCCACCAGACGCCGCAGTCGCCGGTCCTGGGGAATCGGCAGGGGGAAGGCAGGAACGGGCAGGCTCCGCAGTTGGTCCAGAATCACGGCGATGACCCGTCCCTCAGGGCTATCAGGATGATAGTCGGCGGGCGTCGAACAGGCGTGCAGGATGAGCTCCCGCAAAAGCGGCGTGACGCCCACCAAACAGGAGTTCGCGGGCAGCCCCGGAATCGAAATCTCGTCGACCATCATGCTGCGGATCGACACCCGCCCAGTCATGCGGGTTTGGTGGCTGACGCCGGCCGGCAACCATACGGCGCGCTGCGGCGGCACGACCCAGTGACCCTCCTCGGTCTCCACGGACACCACGCCTTCGGCCGGATAGATCAAACAGGCCCGGTCATGCCGATGCCATGAATTGGCATCCCCGCTCGAAAACTCCTCGCCCTCCAGCGTCACCGCAGGCCGGGCCCCGCGCGGCCTCGAGCCACGTGCCTCTTCAGCCGATCCGGCAGACGCATTCCTTGTGATCTTACGGGCCATAAGCTCCAACCGTTCGGGCGTCAAATTAGCACGAAACGCCCGAATGTTGAAAACGTCCGGCCTTGGCGCCGAGTTGGCTAAATGTGGATCGCCCGGCCGTTGGCGGCCATGGCCGCTTCCTTGACCGCCTCGCCCATGCCCGGGTGGGCATGGCAGGTGCGGGCGATGTCCTCGGCCGAAGCGCCGAACTCCATGGCGAGGACCGCCTCGGCCAACAGGTCGCCGGCCAAGGGGCCCAGGATGTGCACCCCCAGCACCTTGTCGGTCCGCTTGTCGGCCAGGATCTTCACCAAGCCATCGGTATCGGCGTTGGCCCGGGCCCGGCTGTTGGCGGCAAAGGGAAACTTGCCGACCTTGTATTCGACCCCTGCCTCCTTCAACTGCTCTTCCGTCTTGCCCACTGCCGCGACCTCGGGCCAGGTGTAGACCACGCCGGGCACCAGGTCGTAGTCCACGTGACCGGCCTGTCCCGCCATGCATTCCACCGCGGCGACGCCGTCCTCCTCGGCCTTGTGAGCCAGCATGGGGCCGTTGATGCAGTCGCCGATCGCGAAGACCCCGGGCTGCGAAGTTTCGAACTTCTCGTTCACCTGGATGAAGCCGCGGTTGTCCATGGCGACACCCAGCTCGGCCAGGCCCAGTCCCTCGGTGAAAGGCCGCCGACCGATGGACACCAGCACCACGTCGGCAACGATCTCTTTGGCATCGCCGCCCTTGACCGGCTCCACCGTCAAGGTGACGCCGCTTTCGCCCCTGTCGGCACCGGTCACCTTTTGGCCGAGTTGGAACTTCAGGCCCTGCTTGGCCAGAACCCTTTGGGTCTGCTTGGCGATCTCGTTGTCCATGCCGGGCAGGATTCGGTCGAGGAACTCCACGACCGTTACCTCGGCCCCCAGGCGGGACCAGACCGAGCCTAACTCCAGGCCGATCACCCCGGCACCAATTACCACCATCTTTTGAGGCACGGCCGCCAGTTCCAGCGCGCCGGTGGAGGTCACGACCTGCTTCTCGTCGGTCTCGACACCGGGCAGCGGCGTCGATTCTGAACCGGTGGCGATCAGGATCTTGTCGGCTTGCAGGGTTGTTTCGCCGCCGTCGGCCAGCTTGACCGCGACCTGGCCGCCTTTGGGGATCGAGCCCCAGCCCTTCAGGTAGTCGACCTTGTTCTTCTTGAAGAGGAACTCGATGCCCTTGGTCAGGTCGCCCACGACCTTGTTCTTGCGTCCCAGCATGGCATCGAGATCGAGTTCCAACCCGCCGACCTTGATGCCGTGGGCGGCAAAGTGCTTCTTGGCCTCGGCGAACTTCTCCGACGACTGAAGCATCGCCTTGGAGGGGATGCAGCCAACGTTGAGGCAGGTGCCGCCGAGCGCACCCCGGCCCTCGACGCAGGCTGTGTTCAGGCCGAGTTGTGCCGCGCGGATCGCCGCCACATAACCGCCAGGCCCGCCGCCGATCACCACAAGGTCGTAGCTTTTGTCCGCCATTTTCGTTTCCCCCTTGTCCATAACCTGTGCCTTGCCGCACTAATTCGCGCCAAGCTTGCCGGAAGAGACCCCAGCGAACAAGCACGCATAGACCGCGGCTCAGAGATGAGGTCTTGCCTGTGCAGCGGCTTCACGGGAAGCTCGCCCAAAGCCCCTCTTACGAGATTGGAACGGCGCCATGGCCTTGCAAATCGCGGAACGCTGGTTCGAGCGGAAAAGGATCGACGACGACATCACCTTGATCTGGGAGCCCCACGTCGTTCCACTGATGCGCTGTAACATCTGGCACCTGCGCGGGCGCGACCGCGACCTGATGGTCGACACCGGCATGGGGGTCGTCTCGTTGCGCCAGGCCACGGCCGATCTGTTCGACAAACCGGTGACCGCCGCCGCCACCCACGCACACGCCGACCACATCGGCGCCCACCACGAGTTCGACGACTGCCTGATACATCGCCTAGAGGCCCCGGACCTGGAAAGGCCCGAGCGGCTTACCAGCCTTTACCTGGACGACACGGACTTCGTCGCCTACCTGCAGACCAGCGGCTACGGCGCCGAAATGAACCAGTGCCTCATCACCGCCCTGCCGCACGAGGGCTACGAGCCCGGCGCTTACGAACTGCAGGGCGCTGCGGTCAAACGGATAGTGGAGGAAGGCGACATTGTGGACCTGGGCGACCGGCGGCTGGAAGTCCTGCATCTGCCCGGCCACTCCCCCGGTTCCATCGGGCTCTGGGAAGCGGCGACGGGCATCCTCTTTTCCGGGGACTGCGTTTACGACGGCCCGCTGTTGGATGGCCTGTCCGATTCTAATGTGAGCCACTACATCGAGAGCATGAAGCGCCTGCGCAGTTTGCCGGTGAACGTCGTTCACGCCGGCCACGACCCCAGTTTCGGCCGCGCCCGCCTGATCGAACTCTGCGATGCCTATCTGGCAAAGAACGACCGCTAAGTTCACGGAAGAACGCTCCCGGAGCGGCTTTGGAAGTGGGGCCGCAGATCACATTTAGGTAAGGTCCGGAAGACCATTTCGTGATGCTAGACCGTCCGGTCTAGCGCCGAGTGCCAAGGAATCCCCTTTCTTGGCACCCGAAGGGACAGGCCGCTCGACGTTCTTGCCTTGACCCTGGTCCCGAATGACACCACATATCAGCCGAGCGGTGCCGCATTTGCGGGCCGCAAACTGTCGGGTCGCGGTCACCGGGCTTGGCAGTACGGATCAACGGCAGCCCTTGCTCAATGGGAGGAGGACGCTGACAGATGTCTCGCTTGTCACTCTTTAATTCTCCGCTTTTGCTTGGATTCGAGCAGTTCGAACAGGCCCTCGACCGGGTCTCCAAGAACGCGGACAGCTATCCGCCCTACGATGTCGAACAGATCGGTGAGAACCGTCTCTGCATCACGCTGGCCATCGCCGGATTCGCGCCCGAAGAACTGCACGTACAATTGGAAAAGAACCAGCTTACCGTAAAGGGCCGCAGAAAAGAGGATCGGGAGCGGGTCTACCTGCATCGCGGCATTGCGGCGCGCCAGTTTCATCGCAGCTTTGTGTTGGCCGACGGTTTGGAAGTGACCGGCGCCACCATCGAGAACGGTCTTCTGCATATCGACATTGAACGGCCCTACGAGGAGCCCGATGTGAAGACCATCGCGATCAAGTCGGTCGGCGATAGCGGCACGAAGCAGGTCATCGACCAGGCCGCAGACAAGGAGGACAAGTGATGAACACGGAACCGCGGAATCTGCAGATTACACAACAGGACCTGATGCGCCTGGGCGCGGACCGCCTGGCCTACATCAAGGCGGTGTCCATCCAAGATACGCTGGTCTGGCGCATCCACGCCGCCGACGGCACAGAGATGGCCGACGTCGACGACCGCGACCTGGCGTTCGCCGCCTGCCTACAGCAAGGCTTGGAGCCGGTAAGCGTCCATTAATCGGGATGCCCGAGGGCGCTGCCGACGGCAGTGCCCCGACGGTTTCCGGGGCTGCCAGCCGGATGGTTCTCTAGATGTAGCGTTTTTTTTTGCCTCACCCACAAAATTTAGTTGACAGGGGTCGGCGTCTTCCATAAAAGGTGAGGCGCCGGGTACAGAGATCGAAACCTCTGTGCCGTGCCCCCGCGAAGAAGCACACCCCGACGCCTCATGAGCCTTCAAGGCTCTTGTACGAAAAGCGGCGGGGTTTTTCTGTTCTATAGCGCCAATCCGGACCTGGCGAGACCGGGCGGCAGCCGTAAGACCATAGGCCCCCTGAGGGACCAACCCCTGGCGCCGGCACCTCTCCGACGGAACAGCTTCTGCGGCCGTTGGCCCTTGCGTCCCTTGCAAGCGGCGGCGAACCACCGCCGCAAGGTTCGCGAAGGGACCGGGCGATGGAAGGGCGTAGGGAGCCCATCCTTTTGCGAACGCGGCCCGGAGTCGGAACCCGAGGATCCCGCTACCACGCACCGCTGCTTCCGAAGAAGCCCCGGCGCCGCCGGTTCAAGGAGACCTCCGAAGAACTCTCCCAGCCCAGTCAACCGTCCCGGCCCGAAGGCCGGTATCGGCTTGCCGTCAGCCACGGAGGCCATTGAGACCCACCGGTGGTTTCCGACTCGGCGACCACGATCTGCAGAACAGATTAAGCCACCGATTGCGAGCGTCTGACCCCCGAGGAGGCCGTCAACTCCCGCTTGTCAATTGCCGCGGAAGGACGGAAGAACGGCCCGAAAGCCATCCGACTTAGCCCCCGCACCCCTCCGATCTTGTGGCCGCGCCGCCGAAGCGGCGAAACCGGTCCGATCTAGGGTTTGTTGGTTATCCACAACCCGAAAGCTGCGGACCGCCGCCAAACCCCGGATCCTTTGGTACCCCGCGGCCCGAAGGCCATGAGACATCGCCGGATCCAAAAGCCCCGAAAGGCTTGAGGTAGCCTGCCCCCGGCCCGAAGACCGGTGGCACGGCCCTTCGCCGCCCGAAGGCCTTGAAGGACCAGCTCCAGCGGTCCCGAAGGGCCGCCGGGTGCCGGATCCGGGTCCGCCTGGGCCGAGGCCCCCTTGGTCCGGATCCACGGGCCCGACCGACCGAAGCCTGCCGAACCCGCCGCGACTGCCGACAAACGGCGCTTTCGCGTACGAACAAATGATCGTGCGATTCGGCTAATCGCCGCAAGAAAAAATTTCGAATTCCTTAAATAATTCTTACGGCTCTTTTAATAGAAATGCACATTACACACACAAATACTCCACAGACTTATCCACAACATAGAAGTCGCGCGAAAAGTAAGTTGAGCCAAACACAAAATATTGTGGCCACACTTGTCTACCACCACAAGCTCGACAAATTTCGGTTGCAGCGCAGCAATGAGACCACCAGTGCATGCAGCCCCGTTGGCGGCTTGGCCCGGGGGCGAATCGGACCCGGATGCACACTGGCATCAGGCTGGACAGTGCGACAAGTTGACTAAACCGCGGCCCCAGACTAAACCACCGAACAATGTGAGGCTTTTAGCGAATCAGCTGCTCGGGACACCACCCCAGGCTGCCCTATTTCGCCAACGATGGAACGGTGGTTCATGGCCAATCAAAACCGACCTCTTTCTCCTCATCTCGAGGTCTATCGGCCTCAACTCACCTCGATCCTTTCCATACTTCACCGCCTCACCGGGGTCGCGCTGGCCTTCGGCACGCTGCTGCTGGTCTATTGGCTGGTGGCGGTGGCGTCGGGGCCTGGGCCCTACGAGATTGCCCGCGGCGTGATCGGTTCGTTCTTCGGCCGGTTGCTGCTGTTCGGCTGGACCTTCGCGCTGCTCTATCACCTCTGCAACGGCATTCGTCACCTGGTGTGGGACGCCGGCTACGGGCTGGAGTTGACGGCAGCCTACCGCTCGGGCTGGACCGTGGTGATCGCATCCGCCGCCCTTACCCTCGCGTTCTGGGTTGCAGGTTACGCTTTCATGGGAGGCTCTTGATGTCACGCCGCTCTGCGCTTGGACAGGTCCGCGGGCTCGGCTCGGCCAAGGACGGCACCGGCCACTGGTGGTCGCAGCGCCTGACGGCGCTGGCCCTGGTGCCACTGAGTTTGTGGTTCATGATTTCGCTGGTGGCGATGGCCGGGGCGGACCATGCGACGATCGTCACCTGGATCGCTTCCCCGATCGTCGCCGGACTGCTGATCCTGCTGGTAACGGCGACTTTTTTTCACGCCTACCTAGGCCTTCAGGTGGTGATCGAGGACTACGTTCACATGCGAGGCTTGGAAGCTGGCGCTGCTGCTGATCTGCCAGGCCGCGACCATCGTACTAGGGCTAGCGGGCGTGCTGTCGATACTCATGATTTTGTTTAGGGGTTAGCCCATGGCAGAGGCAAGCAACGGCAAGGCCGCCGGGGTCAAGGCATACGATATCGTCGATCACAGCTATGACGTGGTGGTGGTCGGTGCCGGCGGCGCCGGCCTGCGCGCCACCTTGGGTCTGGCCGAAGCCGGCTTGAAAACGGCCTGCATCTCCAAGGTCTTCCCGACCCGCAGTCACACCGTTGCGGCCCAAGGCGGCGTTTCCGCTTCGCTTGGCAATATGGGCGAGGACGACTGGCGCTGGCACATGTACGACACGGTCAAGGGATCGGACTGGCTGGGCGATCAGGACGCCATCGAGTACATGGTGCGCGAGGCCGGTCCGGCGATCCTCGAGCTCGAGCACTACGGCGTGCCCTTCTCGCGCACCGAGGAAGGCAAGATCTATCAGCGGCCCCTTCGGCGGCATGACCACCCACTATCGGCGAAGGCATCGCCCAGCGCACCTGCGCCGCGGCCGACCGCACCGGCCACGCCATGCTGCACACCCTCTACCAGCAGAGCCTGCGGCAACCAGGCGGAGTTCTTCATCGAGTACTTCGCCATCGATCTGATGATGGACGACGGGGCCTGCCGCGGGTGTCGTCGCCTGGAACCTGGACGACGGCACGATCCACCGCTTCCGCGCCCAGAAGACCATCCTGGCGACCGGCGGCTACGGCCGGACGTCTACTTCTCCTGCACCGGCGCCCACACCCAGACCGGCGACGGCAACGCCATGGCCTTGCGCGCGGGCCTGCCGGCCCAGGACATGGAGTTCGTGCAGTTCCACCCGACCGGGATCTACGGCGCCGGCTGCCTGATCACCGAGGGCGTCCGGGCGAGGGCGGCTATCTGACCAACTCCGAGGGCGAGCGCTTCATGGAGCGCTATGCGCCTTCGGCCAAGGACCTGGCCAGCCGCGACGTGGTCAGCCGCTCCATGACCATGGAGATCCGCGAAGGCCGCGGCGTCGGCGCCAAGAACGACCATATCCATCTGCATCTCGAGCATCTGGACCCGGCGCTCATCAACGAACGCCTGCCCGGCATTGCGGAGTCGGCCCGCATCTTCGCCGGCGTCGACGTCACCAAGGAGCCGATCCCGGTGCTGCCGACCTGTCACTACAACATGGGCGGCGTCCCCTGCGCTCTATACAGGCGAGGTGGTCGCGCCAAGGACGGCAATCCCGACAGCGTCGTCCCCGGCTTGATGGCCATCGGCGAGGCGGCCTGCGTCTCGGTTCACGGCGCCAACCGGCTCGGCTCCAACTCGCTTTTGGACCTGGTGGTCTTCGGCCGCTCGGCCGGCCTGTTCTGCGCCGAGAGTCCCTGACGCCGGGCGCTTCTCTGCCGCCCCTGCCGGCGGAGGCATCGACGAGCTGGCGCTGACGCGCTTCGACCGGTTGCGCCACGCCAAGGGCGACATCCCGACCGCGGTTCTGCGCGATGAAATGCAGCACACCATGCAGAACCACGCCGCCGTGTTCCGCACCGGCGAGAGCCTGGCGGAAGGGCGACAGAAAGATGGCGGAGACCTGGTCGAAGCGCGGCGATATCGGCGTCACCGACCGCTCGATGATCTGGAACTCGGACCTGGTCGAGACCCTGGAGCTCGACAACCTGCTCTATCAGGCAAGGGTCACCATCGCGTCGGGGCTGAACCGCACGGAAAGCCGCGGCGCCCATGCCAGCGAGGATTTCCCGGACCGCGACGACGTGAACTGGATGAAGCACACCCTGGCCTTCTGTGACGAGAGCGGCGAGGTGAGCTTCGACCATCGGCCGGTCCACCTCAATACACTGACCAACGAAGTCCAGACCTTCCCGCCCAAGGCGCGGGTCTACTGAGATCCGACAAGCGCCCGCAACGAATAGACAAGCAATCAAGAAAGACGCTCTGCATGGTCGAATTCGCGCTACCCGCCAACTCCAAGATCGGCAAGGGCCAGGACCATCCGGCGCCCCAGGGGGCCGGCAATCCGAAGACCTTCAAGGTCTACCGCTGGAATCGCCCGACGACGGCGCCAACCCGAGCGTCGACACCTACCAGGTCGATCATGGATAGCTGCGGGCCGATGGTTCTGGACGCCCTGATCAAGATCAAGAACGAGACCGATGCGACCCTGACGTTCCGGCGCTCCTGCCGCGAAGGCGTTTGCGGTTCCTGTGCCATGAACATCGACGGCACCAATACCCTTGGCCTGCACCAAGTATATCTCCGACGTTAAGGGTGATGTGAAGGTCTATCCCCTGCCCCATATGCCGGTGGTCAAGGACCTGATGCCCGACTTGAACCATGTCTATGCCCAGTACACCTCCATCGAGCCCTGGCTGAAGACCGACACCCCGCCGCCGGAGCGCGAGCGTCCCCAGAGTCCGGAAGAAAGGGCCAAGCTGGACGGATTGTGGGAATGCATCCTCTGCTTCTGCTGCTCGACCTCCTGCCCCAGTTACTGGTGGAACGGCGACCGCTACCTGGGACCGGCGGTCCTGCTGCAGGCCTACCGCTGGATCGCCGACAGCCGGGACGAGTCGACCGGCGAACGCCTCGATGCGCTGGAAGACCCCTTCCGGCTCTACCGCTGCCACACCATCATGAACTGCACGCGGACCTGCCCCAAGAGCCTGAACCCGGCCAAGGCCATTGCCGAAATCAAGAAACTGATGATCGCCCGCAAGGGCTAGTACCAGCGGTGCCGCAACCAAGCGGCCCCATGCAGGCGGCCGAAACGGCTCTTTAAGGCGTCCGGTCAAGCGACTACATCGCCTCGGCATAGGATAACATCCTCGACTTGCGTCGAAACGGAATCGCGGCCGTTTCCGTGACAAGATGAAATGCCCGTGAGGAGGTTGCTGCGATGTTCGTTCCACCCGTTTTCGAACTCACGGATCCGGCAGTGATCCGGGAAATCGTCGAAGGTTACGACTTCGGCCTGCTGGTCACGGCCGACCGGGGACAAGCCGGAGGCGAGCCACCTGCCCATTCCTATACGATCCCGCGGCCGGGGCGAAGGGAACGCTCGTCGCCCATATGGCAAGAGCCAATCCGCAGTGGCGCGCCTTCGCCGCCCTGGCGGAAAGCGGCGGCGAGGCCTTGGCGATTTTCCAGGGGCCGCACGCCTATGTCTCACCGCGCTTCTACGCCAGCAGCAAGCCCAACGTCCCGACCTGGAACTATCTGGCGGTCCATGCCTATGGCCGGCCACGCTTGATCGAGGAGCCGGATGCCCTGCGCTGGGATGCTGGAACGCTTGTCGGCCAAACAGGAAACCGGCCGGCCCGAGCCCTGGTCGCCCGGATGAGTTGTCGGGGGATTTCATGGACAAGATGATGATGGGCATCGTCGGCTTCGAAATGCCGATCGACCCGCCTGGAAGCGAAGGCGAAATTGAACCAGAATAAGCCGCGCGAGCAAATGATGCAGCGCCATGGAGGCCCTGGAAGGCCAGGACGATCCTCAATGGCGCGGGCAACGGCAGCGCGGATGAAGGCGCTAAGCTAGAGCGGTGGAATTGAGATCGGGAGCGACAAGGCCGGTGGGCGGGGAGACGGGAGCCGAACAAGACCGGGATCACCCCAGCCAAATTGCGGGGGCGACTTTCCCACGGCTCCCTCGGTCTTCTGGTTATCACCCTGCTGATGCTGGCCTTCGGCGGCATGACCCTGGTGTCGAACTGGAGCGGCGGCACCAAGGCCGGCGGCAGCGGACCCGGCTTCGATCTGCAAGGCCATCGCGGTGCCCGGGGCCTCTTATCCCGAGAACAGCCTGCCGGGTTTCGAGGGGACCCTCGCAGTTGGGGGTCACCACGCTGGAGGCCGACCTGGGATTGACCCGTGACGGCGTGGTGGTGGTCCATCACGACCTGCGCCTCAACCCGGCCCGCACACGCGGTCCGGACGGAGCCTGGATCGACCCGGAAGCACCGCCGCCGATCAAGACGCTCAGCCTGGCGGAGCTTCAACGCTACGATGTCGGCCGTCTTCATCCCGAGGCCAAGGGACCGGCAGCGCTTTCCCGATCAAGCCGGACGCGACGGCGTGGCCATCCCCGCGCTTGCCGACGTGCTGAAGCGCAGCGAGGCCCTGTCCGGTGGCCGGATGCACTACAATCTGGAGGTCAAGGTCTCGCCCCTTAAACCCGAGGCGTCGCCCGATCCGAGATCCCTGGTGACAGCGCTGATCGCCGAGATCGACGCGGCCGGGCTGCGCGAACGGGTGACCATTCAGTCCTTCGATTGGGGGCAGCCTTGCCCTGGCGGCCGAACAGGCCCCGGATATCAAGCGCAGCTTCCTTACCGTCGAGCAGACCTGGTTCGACAACCTGGAACGCGGCCGGCCCGGTAAGTCGCCCTGGACCCGGCGGCCATGACCTTGACGACATCCCGGTAACGCCGCGCCAGGCGATTGCCAGACTGGGCGGATCGGTGTGGTCGCCCTACTACCGGGGACATCACTTCCTGCCGACCTGCGCGAGGCCCGGAACCTTGGTTTGCAGGTCATCGTTTGGACCGTCAACGACCCCGACGACATGGCAAGCCTTATCGAAGCCGGCGTAGACGGTATCATCACCGACTACCCCCGACCGCCTGCGTCAAGTTCTGGAGGACAAGGGGCCGGCCGCTGCCGCCTGCCCTTCACCGATTGACGGACGGCCTTTCTCCCGGCCCTATTCAAGCGATATCTCACCGTCGATGGCGTGGGTCAGGTTCAGGCCCTCGAGGGTCAGCACCACCTTGGCCTTGACCGTCTCGTTGCCGCTGAGCGCACCGGAGTCGATACCGGCGCGAATCGCCTGCTCGATCTCGCGCTGCGAGGTGACGCCTACTTTCTTAAGGAACTTTCTCAGTTCCATGTTGAACACTTCTTCGTTCATGACCCTCTCCCTCCGGGAATAACTGTCCAGCTTCGTTCGCTGTGTCACAGATAGCGCAATCGTTCCCTCTGCGCCATGGCGACAAGCCGGGCAGTAATACAGGCCGGGCTTGCAGATCCGATCAAGCACCCTAAGCTCGCAGCCGTGAATCGACCGGGACGAATCAGCAGGGGGCCGGAAGCGCCGATGAGCCAGCGGGCAGTGCTGCACTGTGAAGTGACAAGAGCGTAACGATGGAGGGCCCGCTTCAGACTTACCGCGAGCGACGGCGGGCCGGCGAGCTGAGGCCCGACCCGGGCCAGGAGCTGGCCGCCGAAAAACTGCAGTCGCTGCACAACGCCCTGAAGCACTACAAGCCCGCCAAGGGCAGGGGCGGCTGGAAGGAGCGCATGGGTCTCGGCCGCCGCAAGGCAGACCCGCCTCAGGGTCTCTATATCTTCGGTGGGGTGGGGACCGGGAAGTCCATGCTGATGGACCTCTTCTTCGAGAGTGCACCCACCACCCACAAGCGCCGGGTCCATTTCCACGCATTCATGCAGGAGGTCCATGAGCGCCTGCATGCCTGGCGGCAAAAGACGAAAGGCACCGCCGAAGACCCGCTGCCGGAGCTCGCAAGTGCAATGGCGGAGGAAACCTGGCTGCTGTGCTTCGACGAATTTCACGTCGTGAACATCGCCGACGCCATGATCCTGGGCCGGTTCTTCGAAACCCTGTTCGCCCGCGGCGTGGTGGTGGTAGCGACCTCGAACTGGCCGCCGGAACGGCTCTATGAAGGCGGCCTGCAGCGCGACCGCTTCGAGCCCTTTATCGCCGTGCTCAAAGAGCGCCTGGACATCCTCATGCTCGATTCAGGCCTGGACTACCGCAAGGACCGTTTGAAATCGATGCCGGTCTATCACGCGCCCCTGGGCCTGGCGGCGGAAAAGGCCCTGGCCTCCAGCTTCGAACAGCTCACCGATGGTGCGCAAGCCGACGCCGAGACAATCGAGGTCAAGAACCGGGTCTTGAATGTCAGTGCCGCGGCAAGAGGCGTCGCCCGCTTCAGCTTTGCCGAGCTCTGCGAGCAGCCCCTGGGCGCCGGCGACTACCTGGCCATCGCCGATCGTTATCATACCGTGCTGCTGTCGGAGGTGCCCAAGCTGTCGCCCGACCGGCGCGACCATGCCCGTCGCTTCATGACCCTGATCGACGCGCTTTATGAAAAACGGGTCAAGATCGTGATCTCGGCGGATGCCCAGCCGGAAAAACTCTATCCCGGTGGCGACGGCGCCATCGAATTCGAGCGCACGGTCAGCCGCCTGATGGAAATGCGTTCCGCCGAGTATATGGAGCTGGCACATCAGGGTTAGAACGGACCCCGCTGTTTGGATTTCTTACTTGTCCGTCCGATATGCCCCAACATGCAGATTACCCACCACCCTTCCTTGCCCTCTACCGCAATTCGCGCTAGGAAACCCCGATCCAATCACCACCCATAGCATGGGGGGACAGCGAGGGGGTAAAGCGCTGCGGCGACGGCACTCTCGTAGCGGTCCGGCCGCTTAGGCGGCAGGCCGCTGACATTTGGAAAAGGACGAAACTGGGGACAGGGGATATCATGGCACGCAACAAGATTGCGCTTATCGGCGCCGGTAACATTGGCGGCACACTTGCCCTTCTGGCAGGCTTGAAAGAGCTGGGCGACGTCGTTCTATTCGACATCGTTGACGGCATTCCCCAGGGCAAGGCGTTGGACATTGCCGAGGCCTCGCCGGTGGAAGGTTTCGACGCCTCCTTCACCGGTGCCAACGGCTATAGCGCGATCAAGGGAGCCGACGTGGTGATCGTCACCGCGGGCATCCCGCGCCGGCCAGGCATGAGCCGCGACGACCTTCTTGAGGTCAACCTGAAGGTCATGCAGCAGGTTGGCACCGCCATAAAGAAGAACTGCCCCAAGGCCTTTGTCATTTGCATCACTAACCCGCTGGACGCGATGGTCTGGGTCCTGCAGAAGGTCACCGGCCTGCCGACCAACAAGGTGGTCGGTATGGCAGGCGTTCTCGATTCAGCGCGTTTCCGCCATTTTCTGGCCGAGGAGATGAACGTTTCGGTCGAGGATGTCTCCGCCTTCGTCCTGGGCGGCCACGGCGATACCATGGTCCCGATGGTGCGTCACTCCACCGTCGCCGGCATCGCCCTGCCCGAATTGATCAAGATGGGCTGGATCACGAAGCCGCGCCTCGATGCCATCGTCCAGCGCACCCGCGACGGCGGTGCGGAGATCGTCTCGCTGCTGAAGTCCGGATCGGCCTTCTACGCGCCGGCTTCCTCGGCCATCGCCATGGCCGAGTCCTATCTGAAGGACAAGAAGCGTGTCCTACCCTGCGCCGCCTACCTGAAGGGCGAATACGGCATCAAAGGGCTTTATGTCGGGGCACCGACAGTGATCGGCGCCGGCGGCGTGGAGCGGGTCGTCGAACTGCAGCTCAATGCCGGCGAGAAAAAGATGCTGGCCGCTTCGGTCGGAGCCGTCGAAGGACTGGTCGATGCCTGCAAGCGGATCATGCGCCGCAGCGCGGCCAAACCCGCAGCCAAAAAAGCAGCCGCCAAGAAGCCGGCGGCAAAGAAGGCAGCGGCGAAGAAACCAGCAGCGAAGAAAGCAGCGGCCAGCAAAAAGACCTCACCCAAAGCCAAGAAGGGCTGATGGCGCCAGCCGGCCCCCAGCGGCAGAAACCAGCGGTGGAACCACTTAGCGCGGTTGCACTGCGCCCTGGTAATGCTAATCTTTCCGCCACCTGACTGGGTGAGAGGTCGAAATCTATACCGAACCCAACAGTGATTCGGACGGGCTTACCGGGCAAGCGCAGACGCTGCGCCCCGAAGCTTGCGCCTGGATACTGGCTTCGTCAGGTTTCATCCCATTTACCGATTTGATCGAGATGCAATGAATATTCACGAATATCAGGGCAAGAGCCTGCTCGCCAAATACGGCGTTGCCGTCCCCAAGGGCGGCGTTGCCTTCACCCCCGAGGAGGCCGAGAACGCGGCCCGGGAACTAGGCGGCCCGGTCTGGGTGGTCAAATCGCAGATCCACGCCGGCGGCCGCGGCGCCGGGCGTTTCAAGGACGATCCCAGCGGACAGGGCGGGGTGCGGGTTTGCCAGTCGCTGGACGACGTAAAGGAGAATGCCCGCAAGATGCTCGGGCACATCCTGGTGACCAAGCAGACCGGCGAGGCGGGCAAGGAAGTAAAGCGCCTCTATATCGAAGACGGCTGCGACATCGCCCGCGAGCTTTATCTCGGCATGCTGATCGACCGCGCCACCAGCCGCATCACCATCATGGCCTCGACCGAGGGCGGCATGGAGATCGAGGAGGTCGCCGCCGCCACGCCAGAGAAGATCCTGAAAATCGTGGTCGACCCGGCCGTCGGCTTCATGCCCTTCCACGCACGCAAGCTGGCCTTCGGCCTCGGGCTGGAGGGCAAGCAGATCGGCTCGGCGGTGAAGTTCATGAGCGCCATGTATCAGGCCTTCAACGACCTCGACGCCTCGATCATCGAGATCAATCCGCTGGTCGTGACCGGCGCCGGCGAGGTGATCGCCCTCGACGCCAAGATGAACTTCGACGACAACGCGCTCTTACCGCCACGACAGGATGTCGTCCGAGCTGCGCGACGAAGACGAGGAGGATCCGGCCATGGAGACCGAAGGCCGCGCAAGTCACGAGCTCAACTACATCAAGCTCGACGGTTCAGATCGGCTGCATGGTCAACGGCGCCGGACTTGCGATGGCGACGATGGACATCATCCAAGCTGCTACGGCGGCGATCCGGCGAACTTTCTCGATGTCGGCGGCGGCGCCACCAAGGAACGCGTGACCACGGCGTTCAAGATCATCCTCTCCGACCCCAACGTCGAGGGCATTCTGGTCAATATCTTCGGCGGTATCATGCGCTGCGAGCTCGCCGATGACGCACTTCAGGCCGTGATCGCCGGGGATCAGCGCAGTGATGATCAGAAGGCCAGGGATGCCTGGCGTCACCCGGCTGAGACACTGGCGTTCTTCGGTCTCGAGAGCGACATGACCGTGGTCGAGATCTGGCCTGGTGCAGGCATGTGGTACACCCGAATTCTGGCACCCTACCTGAAGGAGAACGGCAAACTCTACACAGCCTCGTGGGGCGCAAATTATGATGGCCAGTTCGGCACGTTCATTCGACGGGCACATGGCCAGTTCGTGGCGGCCCTTCGTGCCGATGATGAACTGTTCGGCAAGGTCACTGTCAGTACATTGTCACCTCCGGATCACGTTGAACTGGCACCGGCGGGAACGGTCGACATGGTCCTCACCTTTCGCAACCTGCACAACTGGATGGCCTGGGACAGCACACACGACACCCTCAATGCAATCCGGCGTGCACTCAAGCCCGGTGGCATTCTCGGTGTAACCGATCATCGGGCTGATGCGGATGCCGATATTGACCCAAAGTCACGTAATGGCTATGTCAATGAAGCCCACGCCATCGCCATGATCGAAGCGGCTGGTTTCGAGTTTCTTGGCAAGTCGGAAATCAATGCCAACCCGAAGGATACAGCCGATCATCCGCAGGGCGTCTGGACACTGCCGCCGAGTTTCCGGCTCGGTGATACCGATCGTGACAAGTATGCCGCGATCGGCGAAAGTGATCGCTTCACACTGAAATTCCGCAAGCCGGAGTAAGGCTAATCTGCAATACGCTCTGGCCCGGACAACTGGCCGGGCACAGAGTTGTGCCTGTCATCATGCTTGATCCAATTGACAATTCAGGGTAAGACTGACTGCAGACTAAAGTTGATTTGCCGGAGAATCAGATCAGGTCGTTTGTCACCGCATTCCTGTTACTGTTGTGCAGCAGCGCTCATGCTGGCCATTCATTCTGGCTACGTGACAGCCTGACGGGACAACCCGTTGCTGCAGCGATCAGGGTCACTGATATCAACAAGGCAGATTTATCATTGACGCAATGGCACACGATCATGGCAGGTCAGTGGACCAATGCTCATATCACAGGCGCAGCCCGGATGCAGATCAGCAGCAACAGCGGCAGGGTGAGCCTGGATTATTCGGACCGCACACGCCTGCTGAGCGTGATGGCACCGGGTTATCAGCCACTGCAGACACGAATTGAGCCGGGCAGCAGTAACCGGCTGACTACCATCTGGCTGGACCCGCAGACCAGTGGCCGACAGAAAACACTGAACGCATGCAGAGGGCATCAGATCTGTGGCTGGGTCAGGGATGCCGATACGCTGATGGCTCTGGAATCTGTAACACTCAGTCTGGCTCACAGGACCGTGCAGACCGATGGCAACGGGTTTTTCCGACTGCCCGCGAGTGAATCATACGACACACTGACCGTGTCACTGGACGGCTATCGATCATCACAATGGTCGGGCATTGATTCCGGCTCGACTGTTCAGATGGTGATTGATCTGAGGTCGGGGCAGGGCAGCGATCATCATGATCTGCGTCACCCCCTTGGTGATGCGAGTCTTGCCGAAGACTGGCTCGCAGCAAAACAGTTCCAGCAGCCATCAGCGCTTGTCAGTGATGTCGTGATGCGAGAACGCCCAGGCGGTTCGATCTACATGGCCCCACCGACCAGCATACGGGTGGGTTTCGATGCCACGGGTGGCTATTGCTGCGGTGGCAATTGCAGCACCTCACAGGTGTTCAGCCTGGAAACCTATGTGCAGCGAGGGCTGGACAATGAATGGATCTCGTCCTGGCAAACCGATAGTCTGAAAGCCGGAACCGTACCGTTTCGATCCTACGGTGCCTGGCACGTTCTGAATCCGCCCTATACGGGATACGACATCTGTGCCGGCCCCTGTTGTCAGGCATTCGAGTTCACGGGATTCAGCAGTACGATTGCTGCCGGTGAGGCCACCAATGGCATCATGCTGGAATTGAACGGCAATCTCGCAAGGTCTGAGTACTCGGCCGAGAACAACAGCTGGAATGACCCTGACGACGGCCTCAGCTGTACTAATGCAGACCTGTCCTGCGGCGATGGCTTTGTCGGTTCACCGAGTACCGGATGGCCCTGTCTGGATGATGACTCGGAGGGACGTGGTTGCTTTGGGCACGGTCGCGGCATGTCACAGTGGGGCACTCAGTTCCGTGCACTGACAGGAGAGAGCTGGGCCGACATCATCGATCACTACTACAATGCTTCGGGTAACCCATCGGGTAATCGAGGTCAGTACGCCACTTCTCCACTGAGGCTGGATGATGCCTCATCGGATCTGTCCTCAGTGTTGCCTGGTGGTCTGTTGATGCTGCAATTCGATCTGTTCAATGCGGCTGACAGCAGCCTGCCGTTCGGTCCGGTGATGCTGGGGGCCAGCCTGATCAGCGACACCATCGACTATTCAGATCCGGCCAATGATGCGGTCTACAGCGTCACCAGTGCCGGAGCGCAGTCACTGGATAGGCTGTTCAATGTGCCGGCCAATGCTGATGCAGGCCTTTATGACCTTGCCGTGGCCCTGTGGCTGGATGTGGACGGTGATCTGCTGGTGACCTCAGCGGACTGGGTGCTGGCTTTTGAACGATTCCCGGACATGATTACAGTCTTGCCACTCGGCGATGACATCTTCATGGATTCGTTTGAATAAGGACGTCCTGGATAGCAGGTTCTGAAAACAGACGGATTCCGAAGCCGCGAGATCCGGCTCCGGAATTGTCGTACCCCGCTTATTCGTTTTCGCCTACCGATTCGATTGTCATGGTGCCAATATGCGAGTTGTCGATTGATGGATTGCCCAGCCAGTAATTCAGTCGCAGGGGTGATTCGTTGCGCAGCTGGTCAATGACATCATGCAGCCTCGACCGGGTGTAGTACATGCGGATAACACCGTCGTTGCCAAGGTCTGCAGCCGGCAGCTGGGACTCATCTACTGGCAGAAAGACCAGAATGGCGAACTTCCTGTTGCGGAAGGTGTACAGGTCGACACTGGCGACATCGCTACTGCTGAACTGGTCATAGCGGTAACCGGTGATTTCGGTGGTGTCGTACTGAGCACTGGCATTGAGTGCAAAGAACATCAGGCTGGCCATGAGGCCCAGTTGTAACTGTCTGAACTTGCGTGTCTGTGATTTCATGATTCTCTCCTAGTAAACGATGATGTGAATGATGCTGGTAACGTTGGTTCCGCTCAGATTGCTGACATTACAGATCAATGTCGTGGAATCGGGATTCGAACAACTGGCAAGACGGGTGTCGTTCTGCCGCTGGACCATCACCTGATAGTAGGTGTCACTCAGGCTGAACGGGAAGGTGAATGCACATTGCCCGGCACCCTGAGCGATACTGCTGTCGATGATGATGGCCCGACCGTTGACGGCGTTGAATGAACGATCGATGGTCGATGTGGTGCTGCAGGTGGCCACAATTCCCGCCTTGACGAGACCGTGATTGGCCAGGGGTTGCTGGACCGTGCCACGCAGCAGGGTATCGCCTTCAACAAGCAGGCCATTGCTGCCTACCGAGCTGTCACTGCTGCCCAGGCTGGTGCCGCCATTGGGGTGCAGCATCATGCGAGTAATACCGCCAACTCGGAAGCGAATCGGGCTCTCGCCAGTGGCAGCGTCAACCTGGAAGTCTGAATTCGCTGATGTGGGCAGGCCGCCAATCTCGACCTTGCCGCCGCTGTAGCCGATGCCGTCACTGTTTTCAGTGAAGAAGTTCTCGGTCAGGCCATCGAGGGCAAATTCCGATTGCACCGCGTATGGGACGGCGTTGATGCGTTGCCTGGGAGACAGGCCAGGCAACTCTGCGCTGCCTGCGATATTGACGAACAGTTTCAGCCAGCGTTGACTTCCATCAAAGAAATCCGGATTGAATGACAGGTTTAGCGTGAAGAGGCCATCAACCACCGTGACATCAGGTACAAATTCCGCTTCAAGCGCGTCCGAGCCGGCGGATGATTCATGCAGCACAACCAGAAAGTCGTACTGTCCATTCGCGGCTGCACCCTGATATTCCAGCAAACCCTGATAGGTGAAATCGCCACCTACGGGTTCACCGCCTGACACTGAAGCCGGTATGATGAGGGTCGAGAAGAGAACGAGTGTAAAACTGATGACAAG
Organism: Lysobacterales bacterium; assembly: GCA_965212525.1. Taxonomy (GTDB): domain Bacteria; phylum Pseudomonadota; class Gammaproteobacteria; order Xanthomonadales; family SZUA-38; genus SZUA-38. The sequence continues at coordinate 78,053 of CBDBVC010000025.1, read as the reverse complement.
CTGTCTCATGATTGTGGCTCCTCGAAACTGTCGTTGAAGAGCATGTCACTACGAGCCATAACGGCAAAAAATCCGCTGTTGATGCTGAATAATTCGCCATTCATTGAACCCTGTGAGCGAGTTCCTGCAGCAACCTGTCCGATGGAGCCAACGATTCTGAACTCGTTCGGGTCATCGAAACCGCCTGTGGATACACCGCCGCCACTGCTGATCGAGTGGCGCAGTATGGTGAATTCATCACTCGAACTTTGCGATGATGCCTGCTGGCTTCCCGCCAGGATGGCAAGTATTGCCATTTTTCCCATGGTATTCATGATTCTCTCCTTGATGTCACGATCACGATGTGTACCCCTTTCAACTGGTTTCATTGTGATCTGGCGGCTTTGACTCTGCTGGACAATTGCTGGACAATTCATCGACAGTGCGTAGACAAATGGTCAATATTTCAATGACTTGCGATCGTTATGGTTGCTGAGACAGGACAAGTGAGGCGTTTTCTCGACTTTCAGCTGAACGCTGCCCAGCGTCAGCTGATGCATGCAGACGAGCGCGTTGAACTGAGCCGGAAGGAGCTGGATCTGCTGATCTGTCTGGTTGCTGCCGAGGGTGATGTGATCACCAAGGATCAACTGATCAATGCTGTCTGGCCCGGCCAGATCGTCACCGATGCGGCGCTCAACAAGCTGATTAATCGCCTCCGGCTTTCTCTGGCATATTTCACCGACACCATGCTGATCGAGACAGTCCGTGGCGTCGGGCTGCGATTTGTTCCTTCGGTGACTGTCATCACAGATGATGGTCATCTGGCAAGGCCGGATTCTCGATCCCGGCCGCGCTGGCTGATTCCGGGTGTTCTGGCTGTTCTGATCTCAATGCTTGTCATCTGGCAACTCATTAGCCAGCGTAGCGGTGTACCGCTGATCGAGGATGTGTTTTCAGAACCGCTCAGTGTTGGTGTCGTGATGGATTCGTCCGCGGACGATGACGATCTGCTGGTCGATGGGCTGTCGCTGCACCTGAAGCAGCTGTTGTTTGGTGATTCTGGACTTCGTATTACACTGCCGGCGTTTGAAGCCAGTCAGCGGCTCGATCCTGGTCGGCTGCAGGCGATGATGACAGAGGCCCAGAATCAGGATTATTCCCTGCTGATTTCACTGGATACAGGTTCAGCTGCACCCGCTGTCAATCTGGATTTGCGCGATGCTATCGGAAACAGTCAGGTCACGCGTCTGTCGGCAGGAAGCAATGCTGAACTGACGCAGATGATTTCGGCCTGGTTAACACGTCAGACAACCGGTCGAGCATTGACGTCGACATCAGCTGTTGAGCGCGACAATCAGGCCATGACCCACTATCTGCAGGGGCTTGCCTACCTCAGATCTGACCGGCTGGCCGATGCCGTGCAGGCATTCGACAAGGCGCTCGGGATTTCAGGCGACCTTCATACAGCCCGTCTCAAACTGGCAGAGACGCGACTGAAACAGGGACATCACGAGCAGGCGCTGGCTGCGATAGAGACACTGGCGCTGGGGCAGTCCCTGTCTGAAGTGCTGCTGATGCAGAGGGCCATCCTGAAGGCCGAGATTCTGATCGGCCATGGTCGCATGGATGAGGCTGAAAAACTGGTTCGGCAGGTTGAATCGTACGCTGTCGAGCATTCACATCCCGAACTGATGAATCAGGTCTTGTCGACAAAGGCGCTGGCCAGTCTTCAGATGGGCGAACTGGCTGCTGCAATTGGCTATCGTCAACGAGAGCTGGAGATGATCGAATCATTGCTGTTTGATCCCAATGAAGTCGGTCGGATCAGCGTCAAGCTTGCCAGGCTGTTTCGCGACACCGGCCAGTTCATGAACGCCCGTGACATGCTCGACAGGGCCACAACTGTTTATACCGCATCGGCCAATATCAGCGGGATTGTTGATTCGGCTGCCATCCAGATACGGATGCTCAACGATCTGGCTGAATTTGATGCAGCGCGTCGAATCATCAGCAAGTCTGAACGCTTTCTCGATCAGGTTGAAAAACCCGAGGTGCGCCTGTCATACCTGATTGGAACATCACGGCTCTACATCGAGACTGGCCAGCATCAGAAGGCGGCGGAGTGGATCAATCAGATGAGTGAGCTGGCGGACAGTACCGATCTCAGCACCCATCAGGCCCAGGTGTTGCTGGAACGATCCTACCTGGGTCTGGTGCGCGGAGAATACGACAGTTCGCTGGCCTATCTTGATCAGCTCAATGAACTGCTTTCCGGTAATGAAGAAGAATTCTACAACGTTGCCTCAATCGCATTTCTGTTCGAAATTTACATGCATTTCAAGCGTGAAGACCTGGCGGCGTTTGAACAGCGGTTTGAAGAATTTGCCGTCCACTTTCCAGGCTATGAAACCGATCTCGAAGAACTGATGTACCGTATCCGTGGCATGTGGTTTGCTCTGCAGGGGAATTACACCGAATCCGAAAAGCTGTTGCAGCAGGAAATCACCTCATCCCTGCTCAGCGGCTGGAGAAACTGGGCCATTTACACCTGCCATGATCTGCTCGATGTGCAACGGCTGAATGACTATCAGAACTATGAGCAGACACTGTCCCAGCTGGAAGAAATCAGGGTGGTGGACTACCCGTATCTGAAATACGCGGCAGAGTATCAGGCACATCTGAAACACTATGCCGAAGCGGCGCGCATGATGACCGAGCTGAAACTCAAGGCCAATGATTTCTGGACCATTGAAGACCAGATGCTGCTGGATGACTATAAGGAGAAGGCAAGGGCGCGTGCCGGCGCAGAATCGATCTAGCTCAGTCGGGACAGCAGCCAGGCCTTGGCAAATCGCCATTTGCGGCGAATGGTGACTTCTGAGCAGCGGCAGACCTCGGCAATCTCTCGCCCGGTGAGTCCCGTGAAGAACTTCATTTCGATGATATCGACGCACACCGGATCGACTCTTTTGAGTTCGTTCAGCGCCTCGTCAATGCCTAGCCAGTCGATGGAACCATCCACGGGTGCAGCCACCTGGTCCTGGATTTCATCCAGCGGGATCAGCGGCAGTCGACCGCCACGTTTCTGGTTGCCACGTTTGCGCATGTAGTCGATCACTAGCTGACGTGTAACCTTGGCCACAATGGCGTGGAAGTGTGAGCGGTTCTTGTATTCGATGTCCTTGATCTTGAGCAGGTTCAGATAGGCCTCATTGGCAATTTCACGGGTATTCAGGGTCAGGTAATTCCGGTGTCGCAGCCGGTTCAGGCGTGCCTTTTCCAGCAGTATGGGATAGATCAGCTCGACCAGCTTGTTCTCGACACTGCTGTCGCCTTCCGACCAGCGTGAAAGCAGTTCGGTGATGGGTTCGTTACTGCCATCAGTCAATGGGTTTTTCCTTCAGTTTTTTTATCCATACTCGCCGGGCTTGATGGTAACAGAAATGGTGAACGAGTCGGCAGCAAACCCCTTGTTGTCGCGGTTTTGACAGCGTCCTGCTCTGATACAGCTGAAATGACCGCAACGATTTACCTAAAATTGACATCCATAGCAGTTTTTTCACAAATCATCGGGTAGAATCGACCAGTTTTGTGCCTTTTCAGGCGCAATCGCCCCGACATTGTTCATGACCGAGGGATTAGTGCTCAATGCTTGCCAGTTTTAAATTCAGGTCCGGAGTTATCCTGTCCGTACTGTTAATGCCGTGTTTGCTTGTTGCTGGTGGCAGCATGCCAGATGACCGGCATCATGCCGAGATTGTGGCTGCACACGCAGGTACCGGCAAAGCAGGCCCCGTTGATTTCACACCCGATGGCAGTCAACCCGGGCTGGTATTCGGTCTCGAGCCACCGACCAACTGCAGTTCCTGCCACAAGTCACTCGATACAGTAAGTCCGGATTTCGAGTTTATTCCATCTTCCACCTGGGAAGGATCGATGATGGCCAATGCGACCCGGGACCCACTGTTCTGGGCAGCCCTTGATGTTGCCAACAATGACGTTCCCGGCGTGGGTGATTTCTGTCTCCGCTGTCATACCCCGCAGGGCTGGTATTCTGGCCGGGTTTCGAAGGACGGCCTTGGTGGGCAGGTCAACGGTGAAGATGGCTGTCAACTGCTCGGTGACCAGACCAGCAATGACAACAAGAACAGTGATTTCAGCGGTATCACCTGCCACCTGTGTCACAGACAGGCATCGACCGGCCCCATGGGCGAGAGTCTCAAGCCGGGTAGCGGTAACCTGTGGGTGGATGATGAAGACTGTGACCAGGGATTTGGTCCGTGCCGCAAGGGACCCTACGATTACAACCTGGATCCGACAAATCAGGCGCCTCACGCTTGGGAATATGACGATTTTCTGCATAGTGGTGCGTTTTGTGGCAGCTGCCATGACGTCTCGTCACCGGTACTGACCGGTGGTGTCCCTGCTGTGACCCTGCTGAATCAGGGCGTTGATACGGGTCTGGCCATGCCGTTCGAGCGTACCTATACCGAGTGGAAGCTGAGTGACTTCGGTGACCTGATCTTCCGCGATGGCGGTGGCGAAGTGGCCTCGAATGGTCAGCTGGAAATCACGGTCAACAATTCATGCCAGGCCTGTCACATGAATCAGGTCAGTGATCCCGATGCACGGGCTTGCCGCTTCACTCCCGAGGGAAGCCGACAGGACAATATGCGCAGCCACATGATTGCCGGCGGCAGCAGCTGGATGCCACAGGTTCTCAAGGCCGAATTCGGAACAGCTCTTGACCGCAATGATGCCTATGATGCTGCCACCAACGCAGCGCTGGACATGTTGCAGAACCGATCCGCGACTGTTTCGGTCACCGATGCAGGCACTGTCGGACCTGCAGCGTCAATAGATGTTCGAGTGACCAATCTGACCGGCCACAAGCTGCCCACAGGTTACCCCGAGGGCCGTCGCATGTGGTTGCATGTCGAGGCACGTGATGCCGCCAATACGCTGGTATTCGAAAGCGGTGCCTATGATGATGCAACTGCGGTGCTGACCGAGGATGCCCAGGCCAAGGTCTATGAAATCCTGCAGGGTATCTGGAACAGTTCCACTAACGAATGCGTGATCGAACAGGGCGGGTCCAAGGTGTTCCACTTCGTTCAGAACAACTGCATCAACAAGGACAACCGTATCCCGCCAGCAGGCTTTCGCGGTGCCGGTAATATCGAAGTGATGCCCATTGGTATCACCTATCCCACAGAGCCGGGCGATCCGGGCAAGCTGGTGAATTACGACATCACCAACTACCAGTTCACCATACCGGTTGATGCTGTTCTGCCGGTTACCGTGACGGCCAGATTGCGCTATCAGACCGCTTCCAAGGAATACATCGATTTCCTGGCCAACGAAGCCACTGACAACATGTTCGATTCAGAGGACGTCATGTGCAATCGAACCAGTACGGTTGGCCCCGGAACACTGACTCGTGGTGACTACATGCAGCAGTTGTGGAATGACAACGGCAAGTCGGCACCGGTCGACATGGCGCTGGATGTATTGCAGCTGTGACGATTACCACGATGAAATCAGCAATCAGGAGCACTGTGCTTGCAGGCCTCTTGTTTTGCACTGCTGCGGTCAGTGCCGAGATTATCTTTGAAGAACTGAGTCTGCCAGACCTGCCGCCACTGGCACCCGAAATCCGCTTCGATGATGAAGGGCACATCGAGTGGCTGGTGGTGAGTGAATGGACAGATCGTGTCGTGATCGACGGTGAACGAGTCTATTACAACTATCGACAGGGCTATGATTATCTGAAGCGTGAGGGCTTCATTCAGGTGCACGACCTGAAAGGCAATCTGGTGCGCGAACGATCCGGTACCGATATCGGTCCCGGCGTCTCCAGGGAGGAATTGCTGGTTGCCTTTGATGTGATCAAGCAGGACCCCGCAATCCGAACCAGACTGGAGCAGGCAAATGGGCCTGTTCACCTCCACGGAGGTTTCAATTTCAGCGGATCGGAAGGCGACAGTCAACGTGAATGTCGTGACGGCATGCGATGTGTTCGAGTCATGGCGTCAACTGAAACAACGGCTTCGGTGATCCACAGTGTGGTGAGACTGAATGACAGGACAGTGGTATTTCTCGATTATGACGAGGAGTACAAATCTGAAAAGCTGGCAACACGACAGCTTGACCAGGAAAAGTGAGGGCAAGTGTTATGAAAAATCTTTTCTATTGCGGATTATTGCTGATGATCGGATCTGCGCAGGCAGGCACGTCACCAGCATGTGATGGCCCCGGTGAGACCAAGGTTTCCTGGCCGCAAGGATCACCCATCTGGGAGTTCTGCTATCTGGGACCCTCTCAGAGTTCGGCGGCACGTGGCTCAAGCCTTGAGATCAGGGATGCTTACCTTGATGGCAATCTGGTGCTGGAGCGTGCCCATCTGCCCATGCTGTTTGCCAATTACACCTCGGGTACCTGCTACAGGGACTGGAAAGACACCGAATCTAACTTCTTGCAGTCAGATCTGACCCTGCCGACACCACGGCCGGCAATTACCACCTGTGACGCATCGGTGAGTGAAACACTACCGGTCGGTAATTGTCCGTTCCAGGATGTATCGGTCGGTGGTTCCGGTAATGTCGGCAGTGGAGCGGACTGCTTTTCAGGCGTTGATGTCGAGATCTACGATGACCGGGTGTTGCTGACCACTAATCATTCAGCAGCCTGGTACAAATACACCGCCCGCTTCACGTTCCATGCAGACGGCAGAATCGAACCGCGGTTCGGCTTTGGAAACAGTGATGGCACATTCAGTGGCACCACCCACTGGCATCATGGCTACTGGCGTCTGAACTTCGATATCGACGGGTCTGACAATGATCAGATCTTCCAGGGCGATACCTTGATGACAAACGAGTTTTCCGGTCAGCGTGACATGACAGGTGGGCCTGGTGGATCAGAACTGACCTGGTCGATCATCGACAGCGTCACCAACCGCGGCTACCGTGTCGTACCCACGAGAGAGGATTATCTGACCGACACCGACCCCTCAAGCGACGGATATCATGTGGTTGATGTCATGGCGACCCGTTACAAGCTTGTTCTGGGGAACACGATTCCCGAGTATTCCGATACACCGGGCAATAACAGCCTTGGCAATTGCAGCATGGATGATGGTGCGCTGGTCGATGGCGAATCCCTCGTCGGTGAAGATGTGGTGTTCTGGTATCGCACAGCCGTGACAGACCTTGCCAATATGGGCATGGTATGCAAGTCGGGTGGTCCGATATTCGAGCCGATCGGTGAATGGAATATCGGCGAGCTGTTCGAGGACGGCTTCGAATGAGCCCCTGTTGATCGACTCGAAAAAAAAGCGCCCAAGAGGGCGCTTTTTTGATTGCATTGGTGACTATTCCAGCGTCATCAGCTGATCCTTGAGATAGGTATAGATCAGGGCCTGCAGGTAGGCCGTCTGGTCATTGTTGGATGCGCCAGCATGACCGCCCTCGGTGTTCTCGTAATACAGCAGGTCGTGTCCCTGCTCCTGCATACGCGCCACCATCTTGCGGGCGTGACCGGGGTGAACCCTGTCGTCACGCGTTGAGGTGGTGAAGAACACCTTGGGGTAATCCACACCGGCCTTGACGTTCTGATAGGGCGAATAGGTCTTGATGTATTCCCACATCTCCGGCTCGTCCGGGTTGCCGTATTCGGCCATCCAGCTGGCACCGGCCAGCAGCTTGTTGTAGCGCTTCATGTCCAGCAGAGGCACGGCGCAGACAACGGCGTTGTACAGTTCAGGACGCATGGTGAAGGCGGCGCCAACCAGCAGGCCACCGTTCGATCCGCCCATGATGCCGAGCCTTTCCGGCGAGGTGATCTTGCGCTGAATCAGATCCTCGGCAACGCTGATGAAATCACCGAATGCGACATGACGGTTCTTCTTCAGTGCGGCCTGATGCCAGTCGGGACCGTATTCACCGCCGCCGCGGATATTGGCCAGCACATAGATACCGCCGTCATCAAGCCAGTTGGAGCCCGAGGTGGCAGAGTAGAACGGCAGCCTTGATACCTCGAATCCACCGTAGGCATTGAGCAGGGTGGGGTTGCTGCCATCCAGGGGCATGTCTTCCCGGCCCACAACGAAGTAGGGTACCTTGACGCCATCGGCGGCCGTGGCGAAGTATTGCTCAACCTTCAGTCCCTTGCTGTCGAAAAAGGCCGGCAGCTGGTCTGTCTGTTCCAGTTTGCCGGTCTCGCCGTTGTGATAGTACTGGGTGGTCGGCTTGAGGAAGCTGTTGTAATTGATGAAGAAGTTGTTGTTGGCGTCTGATGAGGCTGAGGTCAGGATGGCACCGTAATCGGGCAGGTCGATACGTTCGCGTAACCATTTGCCATCAGCATTTCGATATCGGTACAGCTCATGATTGACATCGCGCATCAGTGTCACTACCAGATAGTCACGCGTAGTCATCATCGAATAGACCGAGGTGTGTTCATCGGGCACGATCACGGCCGTGAAATCACGACTGCCTTCCAGGAACCGGTCAATGTTGATGCTGAGGACAGAGCCCTGGGCATGGGTGACGTCATTGATCTTCCAGTCTTCCTTCAATTCGACGATCAGTGAACCATTGAGAATGGTGCTCACTTCGGCCGTTTCGGGAATGTCCAGACGGGTGAGCTTGCTGTCGTGATACACCAGGTAGTTGCGGCTGAAGAATCCCTTGCCGTGATACAGCATGGGCCAGGATGTGTCCTTGTCGTGAGCGACAAAGCCGAACACGCCCAGGTCGGCCTGTTCTGCTTCGAAAATGGTCTCGGCATCGTCAAGAAGGGTGCCGCGTTTCCAGATTCTTGTTGTACGCGGGTAACCGGAATCTGTCATGGCGTTTTCATCGAAATCGGTGCCGACGAAGACGGTGTCTCGATCCAGCCAGGTAATCGAACTCTTGGCTTCCGGCAGATTGAAACCGTCTTTCACGAAACGCCGGCTTTCCAGATCGAATTCTCGGGTGACAACGGCATCTGCACCACCACGTGAGAGTGAGACCAGACAACGGTCATAATCCGGATAACGGCATTCGATACCCTTGTAGACCCAGTTTTCATCATCGGTTTCGGCAAGCTTGTCGATATCAAGTATGGCTTCCCAGGCTGGCTTGTCCTTCTTGTATTCGGCAATGGTGGTGCGTCTGAGCAAGCCACGCTCGTTGCTCTCGTCGCGCCAGAAATTGTAAAGATAATCACCCGCCTGGGTGACCAGCGGTATCCGCTCGTCGGAATTGTAGATTTTCAGGTTTGACTGGTATGCCGACTCGAAACCCGCCTTTCCGGTGAGGTAATCGAGTGAAGTCTTGTTGCGGGCCTCAACCCATTGCAGTGACTTTTCACCAGTGACATCTTCCAGCCAGAGGTAGGGGTCTTCAGTCTCGGTAGCAGGACTGTTTTCAAGTGCCCAGGATGGGGCTACAGTCATCAGGATCAGCAAGCTGAGCAGTTTTTTCATCGGATTTCCTGTCGGACGTTGTAATTTGGTCGTGGGACACTAGCTGAATGCGCCGAACTGGACATGTGCCATCGGTCCGTGCCGTGTCGGAAATGCGGATCATAACACGGCTGAAACGCACTTTTGTGGTCAACGGATCACGACGTGAGCCGTTGTAAGGGCAGATACCGGAACAATGGATTACATCATGCGTCAATCATTCATTCAGTGCTGGCAACATCTCTCAGTATTACTGCAGGGAATACTGCTTCTGCTGCTAAGCCTGACAACAGCACAGGCAAGTGATTCCTGCGACTGGTCATCAGTTGATGCTTCGGCACAATCCATCGTGGATCAGCGATCTGATCTGGATGGGTTGTCACTCGTGACCGGTGTCGCCGATCATGTCAGTCATCTGAATCATCTGGGCCAGTATGACAGTGACACGGTGGTGCCACTGGCTTCGGCCAGCAAGCTCCTCTCCGGTGTGCTGATCATGATGCTGGTGGATGAGGGCCTGATCGACCTGGATGCACCGGTTTCCGACTACCTGCCACAATTTACCGGCGACAAGGCCAGCATGACCACGCGGCAGATGTTTTCCCATACCTCCGGTTTGCCGGGCAATCGAGATCGCTTTGGTATTCCAACTCAGGGCATCGGTCTGCTCAGTGATGCGTCACTAACGCTGGCTGAGTCCGTGGATGAAATCGCCTGTTGTGTGCCGCTGATCTATTCACCGGGCGAGGGGTTTTCCTATGGCGGCTTCTCGATGCAGGTGGCCGGACGCGTAGCCGAGGTGGTGACGGGCGAGGATTTTGAACAGCTGTTCATTCGCAAGGTTGCAACACCGCTGGGGATTACCAGCATGGATTACCAGGGTCTGGGCCTGACCCGGAATTATCGTGTTGGCGGCAGTGCCAGGTCGACTCTGAGGGATTATTCACGCGTACTTCAGTTATTGCTCGCTCGGGGTGAATACCGTGGACAGCGTCTGCTGAGTGAGGCAGCGGTCGATAACATGCTGCAGGATAACAAGCTTGATAAGACAGTCTATTATGTACCATCACTGGTGGCTGCACTGTATCTAGGTTACGGCATCGGAGGCTGGCTGCATTTCAGCGAAACCGGTTCACAGCAAGTCGCCCAGTTCAGCAGCAAGGGTGCCTTCGACACCATGCCGTGGATCGATATTGAACAGGATACCTTTGGCATCATCCTGCTTCAGAATCACGGTGCTTCACTCAACGATGAGGTAATCGACCTGTTTGATGAAGCCAGTGCCCAGATGTCGGCACCACAATGCCAGCTGCCGCTGGATTTTGAAATCAATCCGGGACTCTCGGGTGCCTGGTACAACCCCGAGACTCCGGGGCAGGGGCTGATGCTGGATGTCATGGGCCAATCAGGTCAGCTGTTCGCTGCCTGGTTTACCTGGGAGCTGGAGACCGTGGACGCCATGTCCGGGCTTGGAAATGCCTCACAGCGCTGGTTGACCGCCCAGGGCGGCTATCAGGGCGATACGGCAGAATTACTGGTCTACAGTTCGGATTCGGGACGCTTTGACAGCCCTGACCCTGTGGACACTGTGGCTGTTGGGTCGGCCAGGCTGCAGTTTGATTCCTGTACCAGCGGTACACTGGAATACACGCTGGATCAGCCTGACATGAATGGCAGCATACCGCTTGTGCGGCTGACAGAAGATGAGTATTGCCGTTTCGAACTGGAACAGTTCTGAACTGCAACAGCCTTGATGACTGTTGCAGTTCACAGATTAGACCAGCCGCTCAGACCGGCAGTGACAGGTCGTCGCGGTAGGCCGCCAGGAAGCGGGCTGCTTCACCACCGGTCACGGCGCGATGATCGAACGTCAGTGACACCGGTATCACGTTGGCTGTGCCGAAACCGCCGTTCAGCGCCACCACTTCGGTACGCATCTTGCCGGTTGCCAGGATTGCCACACAGGGCGGTGTGATCACCGGTGATGTGTACTTGCCGGCATAGACACCCACATTCGACAGCATGATGGTGTATCCGCTCAGATCCTGTGGTGGAATGGAGCGGTTTTCGACATTGCTGCGCAGTGTGTTCAGGTCGCCCCTGATCTGTGCGGCATCCTTGCTGTCGATATCACGCAGATTGGAGACGAACAGACCATCCGGTGTGTCCACGGCAATACCCAGATGCACAGCTGCGTGTGTCTGGATCTGCGGACCGTCCGAATTGAACCATGAGTTCAGTACCGGTTCCCGTTTTACACCGGCCACCATGGCACGGATCATGCGCACGGTGACGTCCTGTTTGCCCTGCCACAAGCCGACATTGATGTCTTCGGTGATGGTGGTCGGCACGACTGTGGCATGGGCCTCGCTCATGGCGCGTGCCATAGTGCGTCGTGTGCCCTTGACCTGAGTCCATTCGCCTGTGGCGGTCACCGCCGGGGCGGCCACACTGGCAGCCGCGGCGGCAGCTGCAGCCGTGACTGCTGAAGCAGCAGCTGCGGGTGCTGCAGCAGGTGCCGGTGCTGCTGAGGCAGACTCCACCGATGCCGTGCCACTTTCGGCAGCCTGCTTGACATCACGAGCAGTCACGACACCGTCCTTGCCGGTGGCCGAGACGCGGTTCAGATCAACCTTGAGCTTTTTGGCAAGCGCCCTGACAGCGGGGGCTACCTTGACATTGCCCACCGTGCTGGCTGATGAAATAACCGCATCACTGGATTCCATTTCTCCGACGACTGTACCGGTATCAGCCTTGGGCTGTTCACTCGCGGCCGATTCGGCAGGTGTGTCACTGGCTGTTTCGGCTGGTGCCGGTGCTGCCGCAGGTTCTGCGGATTCACCTTCAGCCGTGATAGTGATCAGTGCGGCGCCGGTTTCAATGATGTCGCCGGCCTGGCCGTGCAGTGTGGTCACGACACCGTCAAAGGGTACCGGTACATCGACTACGGCCTTGGCTGTTTCCATCGAGACCATGGGCTGATCGGTCTTGACTGTGTCACCTTCGGCGACGTGCCATTCGACAATTTCAGCATCGGGCAAACCCTCGCCCAGATCAGGAAGATTGAAAACACTCATCAGGAAACCTCCATGACTTCATTGACCATGGCCACGACGCGTTGCGTGCTGGGCATGTATTTTTTCTCGAGTTGATACAGGGGCATGATGGTGTCATACCCGGTGACTCGCTTGACCGGTGCATGCAGGTCGTACAAACCTTGATCTGCCAGCTGGGCAGCGATTTCTGCGCCGACACCGCAGGTCCTGGCGGCTTCGTGAACGATGACGCAGCGTCCGGTCTTGCGCACTGATTCCAGTATGGTGTCGGTATCCAGTGGCTTGATGGTCGCCACGTCGATGACCTCGGCACTGATGCCCTGTTCGGCCAGTGCATCGGCCGCTTCCAGCGTCTCCTTGGTCATGGCTCCCCAGGTGACCAGGGTGACATCCGTGCCATCGCGAAGGACAAAGCACATGTCCAGCGGCAGGTCCTCACCATCATCGGTGACTTCTTCCTTGTGCAGGCGATAGATGCGCTTCGGCTCCAGGAAAACGACCGGATCGGGGTTGCGAATCGCTGCCAGCAACAGGCCATAGGCCCGGCTCGGCGAGGATGGAATCACCACCCGGACACCCGGCATGTGTGCGAATATGGCTTCGGTGCTTTCCGAGTGATGCTCGGGCGCGTGGATGCCTCCGCCATAGGGCGCACGTAAAACCATCGGTACCGACATGCGGCCTCGTGTGCGGTTTCTCAGACGTGCTGCATGACAGATGATCTGGTCGACCATCGGGTAAATGAATCCCATGAACTGTGCCTCACAGATAGGTTTCATGCCCTGAGCGGCCATGCCAACCGTCAGGCCGGCAATCATGGCTTCGGCCAGTGGTGTGTCGATGATCTTCTCATCGCCAAAACGCTGCTGCAATCCGGCCGTGGCACGGAAGACACCACCGTTGATGCCGACATCCTCGCCCAGCACGACAACACTCGGGTCATTTTCGATCTCATGGGCAAGCGCCAAGGAGACTGCTTCTACCAGGGTAATCTCAGCCATTTTCACTCTCCAGTGCCTGCGCGCGCTGCTGTTCGAGATCATGCGGCAGTTCGGCATACATATGGTCAAACATTTCGGTAATCGCCGGCTTCGGCGTATTCAGGTATTCCTCGACGGCTGATTCGACGTCGGCTGCACATGAGGTTTCCAGTGCCTCCTGCTGATCGTCAGACCAGGCGCCCTTCTCGGTGAGGTATTTGCGCAGACGCACCAGTGGTTCCAGTGCCCAGGCATCCTCGACTTCTTCATCAGGACGGTAGCGTGACGCATCATCGGCAGTGGTGTGATCACTGAGTCGGTAGGTCATGCATTCGATCACCGAGGCACCCTTGCCCTCACGAGCGCGACGCATGGCGGTATCCAGCGCCCAGCGAACCGCAACAATGTCATTACCATCGACCTGAACGCTCGGCAGACCTGCGGCGATACCTTTCTGTGCCAGCGTCTGTGCGCCGGACTGTTTCTTGCGCGGTACCGAAATGGCCCACTGGTTGTTGGCGATGATGAAGACAGCAGGCAGTTTCCATGCGCCGGCTGCATTCAGAGCCTCCAGAAAGTCTCCCTTGGATGATCCACCGTCACCAACGATGGACACGGCAACACGCTTTTCATCACGCAGCTTGAATGCCAGTGCCGATCCGGCGGCAAGCATGCATTGCGTTGCAATCGGCACACAGATGGGAAAATCGTGTGCCGGGCCGGAAAAGTTGCTGCCTTCCTCATTGCCGCCCCAGTAGGTGAGAATTTCGGACATTTTCACGCCGCGATACATCATGGCACCGTATTCACGGTACATCGGTGCGAACACATCCTCTTCCTTCATGGCACTGCCGATACCGACATGAATCGCTTCATGACCGAGGGACGAGGCATAAGTGCCCAGCTTGCCGGTACGTTGCAGTTTGATCGCCTTGTCGTCAAAGGTTCGAACGAGTGTCATGAGTTTGTACAGACGTGTCAGCTCATCAAGGTCGTTTGCTAGAGCCGGCACGTTTTCCGTGGCTGGATTTCCATCCTGATCAAGAAACTGATAGTGCTTGATCTCAAAACTGGCAATCGTTTTCAAACGAGAGTCCTCCGTAGTCAAAACAGCGCGTTTTTTCGATTGATTGATGCACCTGCGGGCCCCGAACGACTGTGCCGGACTCGCGGATTGTTGAAAAACACTCAAGCGGCGAAGATCGATCCAGGCAGCCCGTGACATCGTCAGGCAGGCTGAATGCAATCGCCGAAAATAGTCTATGTACTCATCCCCATGCCAATCACTACCGGCTTGTGCCGGTGCATTGAAGGATGATTCGAAAAATGTGGACCGGATGCGTTCCGAACGCCAGTAAACCTGGGCAGGCCTGTTGATTATGACGGCATGCCCGGACTGGCTGTGCAGTGATCCAGGTCAAGCACGCAATTATATCAGATCATTTCGTCAAGCACTATCCGGATCACGCTGTCAGTGGGCTGATCTGCTTGCGAGTGATTGCGCTGGGTTTCAGCTGATCGATGCCTTGTCCAGTAACGACTTGCCACGCTTCCTGGCCTTGAGAAGTTCGGTTCGGTCGAGCACGGATTCGATCGCTTCCAGTTCCTGTCGCAAATTCCCTGATCGGCTCTCATCAAGCATCATGGCGACGTAGGCATAAGCATAGGCATCGACCGCATCCGGTGAGATGACGATTCCATCGAGTATGGCTCGTGAGTAGACCAGGTAGGATTCTGGGTTGTCTGCAGACAGGCCAGTCTCGAGGTATTCAGGTGCCTTCTGACGATAACGGGTCAGTATTTCCGGATGTCTGAATGCCACCATATGCTGCTGGCTGATCAGTTCGGGGATGGTCTGGTAGTACATTCGCTGGGCGTGACGGTAGCCCAGATCGGCCGACAGTGTGAACCATTCGATACGCTCGACAATCAGATCAGTGCCGAGCCCGCTGCACTGATTGTACTGCTGGTTCAGTTCGTGCAAACGCTGCCTGATCAGGTTTCTGCTCTGGCTGCTGCGTGCCTTGTCGATCATGTCCTGAAGCCGTCTGGTTTCATTGTCATGGACCACTTCGCTGCGAATCACGCGCTGGCACTGACCCAGATAGCTGTAGACCATATAGGCTTCTTCGGCCGACAGTGCGCTTTTCTGGCCAGCCAGCTGCTGATAGTCACGGATAGTCCAGTGACCCACCAGTTCTTCGATAGTGGCAGGATCCAGCACCTGCAAGGCGGATGACGGTGTAGTCCTGTCTTCGGCATCGGAGCCCGGGCAGTTTGCGCTGCAGTCGGACTGGCGGGAATTCTGGCCAAGTTCGAGACTGAGTAGTCGTTTTACCGGCAACAGGCTCTCTGTCGCATATCCGCTGGCAGTCGAGACTGCTACCGCATACGATTGAAGGGTGCTGTTATTAGTTGCCTGGACATCCTCATCCAGATGTACCAGTGACGCTGTGGCTAGCAGCAATAGAGTCGCCAATACATATTTGTTCAGGACAGAATGTTTGAACAAGGCCATGGTTACACCTCCAAAGCTTTCAGGGCTTATGAGTAACCACCACCAACGCTATTATGGTCTGACAATGCCATGATAAATGATGACTTTCGTAAAAGTGTGACGAAGGTCACATTTTCTCGGCTTCATATGAGGTATCGGCGCTTTTTTCCGATCGGTTATCATCGGACAGTGTCCAGGCGTCCTGTTCGGCCTGTGCCAGTTCATCGTGGGTCATGTTCATCGCCAGTGTCGTTATCTGGTCGTCATACTGTGCCGGGTTGGTGGATTCAAAGGATGCGGCCAGTGTGTAGACCAGTGCCTGGTAATCATCCTGCGGCACAATGATGCCATCGAGATAGGCCGTGGCAAACTGACCGAATCCGGTCTCTGACGAACTGAAGATCAGTGCCGATATGATTGCCTGTGCATTGGTCCGGAATTCATGTGCCAGATCCGGGTTTGACAGAATCAGGTCGGAATTGATGCTGAAAAGGTCGTAAATGGTTTCATAGTAGCTTTCCTGAGCCAGAGGCATGCGGCCAAGTGCGGCCACATTCATCCAGTGAAACTGTGCGGTGACCAGTTCGAAACCCGATTCCACATCAAAGCCGTCGCAACGCAGAAACTCGGTATCTATCTGTTCCATCCTCGCCTGCATGAAATCGTGCTGCTCGTTGGCGTTGTACCAGTAATTCACATTGTCCAGGGCATCGTGATAGTCATCCAGGCTGGTAATGCCGCCCTCGCAGTATTCTGTGTAACGATACAGCAGGTAGGCTTCTTCCGGTGTCATCGACTCGAACAGCAGTGCCATATTGTGGAAATCATCATAGCGAAGCGATTCGAGTATCTGGTCGGCCTGTTCGGATGTCAGTGGTGGCGAGTCATCGGTACTCTGGTTATCGACCACGACAACACAGGGCCGGGTTTCCGTTCCGCAACCAGCAGAGCCCAGTTCCACCACCAGTTGTCGAATACGAGGCCTGGCTTCGACGGACCTGGGTGATATCGTGGTTGTCATCGCCGGCTGTGCCGGCACCAGGGTCTCCGGAGGGATCTGTTCTGTTACCGTGACCGTCGTGTTGCTGGTCTGCTCTGGCGGGGTGTCGTGTAACAGGCCGCTGGCCGAAATGGAAAGGGCGATTATGCAGATCAGGAACGGCAGAAATCGATGGCGCAGAGTCGGCGAAGAATCGTCATCATGACGTTTGCTCTCCGGGGACTTCTGACTCTGTTGAATCGTTCGCATACTGATTTGATAAATGTCGCTTTATCTAGTGACCATTCTCTGTTAGCTTTCGTCGCATTCGCTGAAAACGGAACAGGACGTGACTGAAAACAAACGCCGTCTCGAAAAGAGTATCACTGTCGATCTGAAAAACGAACTGACATACTCGGATTACCTGGGTCTGGACACCTTGCTCGACAGCCAGACGCCCGTGACTGCTTCAGGTCATCATGACGAGATGCTGTTCATCATACAGCACCAGGTGGCCGAGTTGTGGATGAAGTTGATCATTCACGAGATTTCAGCATCGATAGCGCATATTCGCAATGACAAGATCGACCGATGCCTGAAGATTCTGGCTCGTGTCAAGCAGATTCAGCGACAGCTGTTCGAGCAATGGTCGGTGCTCGAAACGCTGACACCAACGGAGTATGTGCAGTTCAGGGAATATCTGGGCGCCTCATCGGGCTTTCAGTCACTGCAGTACCGCATACTTGAATTCTCTTTCGGCAACAAACACCGTGGCATGCTTAATGTATTCAAGCACAACGAAGAACAGTACAACGCTCTCGAATCAGTGCTGAACGCCCCAAGCCTGTATGATGAATTTCTGCTTTATCTGTCACGCAACGGGCATGCCATACCCGAACAGTGTATCGTGCGGGACTGGTCTGAACCCTATCAGTTCTGTGAAGCGCTGGTGCCTGTTATCAAGCGTATCTATGATCATCCGGATGAGTACTGGGATGTCTACCATTTCTGTGAACAACTGGTCGATGTGGAAGAGTCGTTCCACCTATGGCGTTTTCGTCACATGAAGACTGTCGAGCGCATCATTGGTCACAAGAAGGGAACGGGTGGGTCCAGTGGCGTCGATTTTCTCAAGAAAGCGCTGGAGCTGAGTTTTTTCCCGGAACTGATAGCCGTAAGGACTGAAATCGGTTCCTGATTTCTGCGGTGTCTGCCCGCCGGATACGTCAGTGATCACGGTCTGATTCGTTCTCGCCACGACAAGTTTCCGTGGCCAGGGCACGTGACTGATCCATCAGTCTGCTCATGATCTGGTTCAATCCGGAAAGTTCGTCTGCAGTCAGAATTTCAAGCAGTTGTTTCTCGTAGGCCATGGCCGAAGGGGCAATCTCCTCATACACCTCACGACCGGTTTTGCTCAATGTCAGTACGGAAAAGCGACGGTCACTCTCCGATGTTCGTCGATGGATCATGCCTCGTTTCAATAACCGCTTGGTGGCCCTGCTGACGGTTACCTTGTCCATGGCACCACGACCGCAGATGTCCTGTGCCGAGATTCCCGGAAATCGACCCAGTATGGCCAGTACACGCCAGTCACTGATTCTGAGCTCATGGGAGTCGGCATAGGTGCTGGCAATTCCCTGGCTGATCAGATTCGACAGGACCGACAGGCGATAGGGAAAAAATGTTTCCAGAATGATATCCATGCTTGACTCTGAACTAGTTACAAATGAAACTATAAGTGTAGTTGGTCAAAAACGGGAAATACACCGTTTTATTGACTAAAGTGAGAAAGACGGATGGTTTTCGATCATTTCTTGCCGAAGATGCGCGATGAGATGACGTTGTTGGAAGAATCTTTCAATAGAGTCGATCTCGAAAAATCAGATCAGAAACGACCTGGCAGGGGGCGGCATGCGTCGGTTCCACTGTGTGGTGTTCGAAGGTAACAGTTAACAGGGGTGCATTTCAGCGGTGGCCATCAGGTCTCGCTGTGATGACAGTCCGGGTACGGAGTATCAATTATGTCAGCACGTGAAAATCCCCAGGGGGTCTCTGGGTTCGAATTCATCGAGTTCGCAGCCAGTCAGGCAGACGATCTGCATACACTGTTCAGACAGATGGGGTTTGGTCTCAAGGCTCGCAGCGCTGATGGCAACAGAAGCCTGTATCAACAGGGCGATATCCGTTTCGTGATCAATGAAACGCCGGACAGTTTTGCATCACGCTTCGCTGAATTGCACGGCCCGTGCTGCTGTGGCTTTGCGTTGCGGGTAGATGATCCAGAACGGGCACGAGATGCCGCGGCAGGGCAGGGTGCGCGGACCATGGGTTCGGCTGACGGTTTGTCGCTGGATCTGCCGGCAATCGAGGGCATCGGTGGTTCGGTTCTGTATCTGACTGGTGATGCATCCGACATTGATGCCCAGTTCGAGGAGGTCATGACCAGCGAACCCCGGGTTGGATTCGGGCTGACATTCATTGATCACCTGACGCACAACGTGGTCGAAGGCAATATGGCGCAGTGGGCGGAATTCTATGAGAAGTATTTCGGATTCTTCGAGGTCAAGTACTTTGACATACGCGGCAGCCAGACAGGATTGCGATCCAAGGCCATGACCAGTCCCGGCGGCGAGATCAGCATTCCGATCAACGAGTCGTCGGAGGAAAACTCACAGATCAACGAGTACATTCGGGAATACAATGGCGAGGGTGTGCAGCACATTGCACTCTATACCGACTCAATCTATGACACGGTAGAAGCCATGCGTGAGGCCGATATCACCTTCCTCGATACACCTGACACCTATTATGAAATCATTGACCAGCGCATTCCCTGTCATCAGGAGGACGTGCCCAGAATGATGAAGAACCGCATTCTGATCGATGCAGAAACTGCTGATCAGAAAAAACAGTTGCTACAGATTTTTACCGAAACGAATATTGGTCCCATCTTCTTCGAAATTATTCAGCGCAAGGGCAACAAGGGATTTGGAGAAGGGAATTTTCAGGCCCTGTTCGATTCGATCGAACTGGACCAGAAACGTCGTGGTGTTCTCTGAGGAGCGGGGCAAATGAGAAAATGGATCAACTTTCCACGTGTCGAAGGGGAATCTTCACGTCAGGCGCATTGTGATATCCCAGCCGGCAGCTACGAGCGTGAACTGGGCAGGGAAGGGTTCTTCGGGCCGGCATCACAGATGTATCATGCCAACCCGCCCACAGGCTGGACAGCATTCGAAGGTCCGCTGCAACCGCGTGCATTCGACAGTAATCTGCTCGGGAATGAGGTGGATTCGCCATTTCAGGCAACGGAGCTGTTCAGCAATGCAGCCACACGTCTGACCTCGCTGACGCTGACCGCAGCCATGCCCGCACTGTATCGAAACGCTGATGGTGATGACCTGTTGTTCATCCATGAGGGCAGAGGTGAATTGTACTGTGATTATGGCCACCTCAGTGTGCGCGATGGTGACTATATCGTGATGCCACGTGGCACCATGTGGCGACTGGTACCTGATCAGGCGATCACGCTGCTGCTGATCGAAGCCACCAATGGCGCCTATCAGTTGCCGGAAAAGGGGCTGGTCGGACCTCATGCCATCTTCGATCCGGCAATGCTCGATGTGCCGGCGATTGATGAGGCTTTCAAGGCACAGCAATCGGCAGACAGCTGGCGGGTTGAAATCAAGAAACTGAATGAACGCAGTGTCATCACCTATCCATTCAATCCACTGGATGCGATTGGCTGGCACGGTGACCTGGCACCGGTAAGAATCAACTGGCGGGACATCAGACCGCTGATGAGCCATCGATATCACCTGCCGCCTTCGGCACACACCACATTCGTGGCCAACCGATTTGTGGTCTGCACCTTTGTTCCGCGTCCATTCGAGACAGATCCAGGTGCGCTGAAGGTGCCGTTTTTCCACAACAATGATGATTTTGACGAACTGATTTTCTATCATCGGGGTGAATTCTTCTCACGCGACAACATTCACCCGGGCATGATGACACTACACCCTGCCGGCTTTACTCACGGCCCCCATCCGAAGGCACTGGACAATGCCTTCGAGCAGAAAGCCGAGGCAACAGAAGAGGTTGCTGTCATGATTGACACACGTGATCCGCTCAATGTCAGCGAGGCTGCAAATGGCATTGAATGGTCAGAATATGTAAACTCATGGCAAGGGGACTGATCAGGAGATAGACGATGGCCGATATCAAGCTCTATTCGTACTGGCGAAGCAGTGCGGCCTACCGTGTCAGAATAGCCCTGAACCTGAAGCAGCTTGAATACGACATCATACCGGTTTCCCTGGTACGTGATGGCGGTGAACATCACAAGGATGACTATGCTGCTCTGAATCCCCAGCAACTGGTGCCGACAATGGTCGATGGCGGTCGCGTGATCCGCCAGTCCATGGCCATGATCGAATACCTCGATGATGTCTATCCCGAATTTCCACTGATCCCGTCAGATCCGCGCAGTAGCGCCTGGGTGCGATCCATTTCCCTGGCCGTGGCCTGTGACATTCATCCGCTGAATAACCTGAGAGTGCTGAAGTTTCTGAAACAGCAGATGTCACTCGATCAGGCCTCGGTGGATCAATGGTATGAACACTGGATTTCAGAGGGTCTCAAGTCGATGGAACTTATGATTGCTGAAAATCCGTCCGTCGGTGACTTCTGCGCCGGCGATCTGCCGACCATGGCCGATTGCCTGCTTGTACCACAACTGTACAATGCACGACGGTTTGACATTGATCTGACTGCCTACCCCCACCTGACAGCGATTGATGACCATTGCATGTCACTGGAACCGTTCAGGAATGCAGCACCGGAACAGCAGCCAGACGCAGGCTAGCAGTCAGTCAGAACGACGTTCGTCCATGACCTCATGCTTGGTCTGCATGAATACCCGGTGTGACAGTCTGAGCAGATCGGCCAGTCGCCTGAGGTAATGTTCCTCGTATTTGTCCAGAGCGTTGTCTGCATAGGCGACTCGCCACATCTGCAACAAAATCTCGCGTTTTTCATCCTGCGATGCCAGTTCGTTGACGATGTTGACATAGGGGTGGAATGACACCTCGCTGTGTGAGCGATGGCGTGCCTGCTCGATCAGCTGGATGACCAGATCTGGGGCCAGGTCGTACTGTGTTGTCAGGGCGTGAGTGACTGCCACCAGTTCGAGCGGGTCGGTTTGCTGATCGGCTTCGCACATTTCGATCAGCAGACAGGTCACGGCAAGTTCCAGACTGGTTTGTTCATCAACCGACTCGTCGTCAGAGAGTCCCAGATTCTGATAGACCTGTTTGATCAGATCACGAAATGGCATGGCGTTGTTCCTCCAGGAATTCTAGCGCTTGATGATGTGACCCTGATCAATCACTCGGGTTCACTGACTGGCTGCCAGATCATCTTGTCCAGCCATGCCTGGTATCCATAGCGCTCCAGGTCGATTCGTCCTTTGATGATTTCAATACCGTCATCAATCAGGCGATCTGTCTGAATGCGGTACAGCTCGCTGCCCTCCGGAAAGGAAATACGACCCTGGGCATTGATGATGCGGTGCCAGGGCAGATTCATGCCTGGCGGTGCCTGTTTCAGTGCCTGCCCCACCAGTCTGGCTGCCCGTTCGAAGCCGGCAAGCCTGGCTGTCTGTCCATAGGTGAGTACAAACCCGGCAGGGACATCGGCAACAACTTGCCAGATCCTTTCCAGGTGCGAGGCGGGTTTGCTGTCATTTGGCATCCGCACAGTGTATGCGAACTGATCAGCAGATCAAAGTCATGCTTGACGCTGCCAAGCGATAAACAGTACCATATCGGTCCTATTTTATGGCGGTCCCGTAGTGGACCGTGTTTCAGGCCAGCGGTGCGCCTCTGGCTGGTATCTAAAAAAGCCTGTAATACCATGATTCGACTCAATAAAATGACAGATTACGCCATTCTTATCATGGCGGAGCTGGTGATTGTGCCTGATGAGGTGCTGACCAGTCACGATCTGGCCCAGCTGACCCATCTGGAGCAACCCACGGTGGCCAAGGTACTCAAGCGACTGTCGGCTGCCGGACTGGTCAATTCAATCAGGGGCATGCACGGCGGTTACAGCTTTTCATCCAGCCAGGATATTTCCAGTGTTGCCGATGTGATCGCAGCCATGGACGGTCCAATCGGCATGACCGAATGCAGTATTCATACCGGAAAGTGTGCACAGGAGTCGGTCTGTTCCATGCGCAGCCACTGGCGAGTGATCAGCAGGGTTATCGAGGATGCACTGGATGCGGTCAAACTGACCGACTTAAAGAATACTTCAGCGGGCACACCGGTACTGACACCGATCCAGCTGCAACAGCGGGTGAAATGATGAGTGATCCGATAGAGAAGACCAAACAGCAACTGGAACAGTTTACAGAGCGGCGCTATGAACATGGCTGGGCAACCGATATTGAATCCACCACCTTGCCACCCGGGCTCGATGAGGACACCATACGGCAGATTTCAGCCATCAAGGAAGAGCCCGAATGGCTCACCGACTGGCGGCTTGAAGCCTTCCGTCGCTGGCAGGGCATGGTCTCGCCGGACTGGGCACACCTGAAGATTCCGTCCATCGACTTTCAGGAAATATCCTATTACTCGGCACCCTCGAACAAGCCGAAATATGAATCTTGGGACGATGTTGATCCCGAGCTGATCAAAACCTACGACAAACTGGGCGTGCCGCTGCACGAGCGCGCCAAACTGGCCGGTGTTGCAGTCGATGCCGTGTTTGATTCGGTTTCTGTCGGTACCACCTTCAAGGCTGAACTTGCCAGTGCCGGTGTGATTTTCTGCTCATTCTCCGAGGCCGTGCGTGAACACCCCGATCTGGTTCGTCGTTATCTGGGTACCGTGGTACCGACCGGTGACAATTTCTTTGCAGCACTGAATTCGGCTGTCTTCACGGATGGTTCGTTCGTCTACATTCCGAAGGGAGTTCGCTGCCCGATGGAGCTGTCGACCTATTTCCGAATCAACGCCATCAATACCGGTCAGTTCGAACGCACACTGATCATTGCCGAAGTTGGTAGTGAAGTCAGCTATCTGGAGGGCTGTACTGCCCCCATGCGCGATGAAAACCAGCTTCATGCCGCAGTGGTCGAGCTGGTGGCCATGGACGATGCCAGAATCAAGTATTCGACAGTACAGAACTGGTATCCTGGCGATGAGAATGGCGTTGGCGGCATCTACAATTTTGTCACCAAGCGTGGTGACTGCCGCGGTGCGCGATCACGCATTTCCTGGACACAGGTTGAAACCGGGTCGGCCATCACCTGGAAATACCCCAGTTGCCTGTTGCGCGGAGACGATTCGGTGGGCGAGTTTCATTCGGTTGCGCTGACCCATCATCACCAGCAGGCGGATACTGGTACCAAGATGATTCATATCGGAAAGAACACCCGTAGCAAGATCATTTCCAAGGGAATTTCAGCCGGCCGCGGACAGAACGCATACCGCGGACTGGTTCGCATCGCAAAAAGTGCCGACAATGCTCGAAATCACACTCAGTGCGATTCGCTGCTGATAGGCAAGACGTCAGGTGCCCACACCTTTCCCTATATTGAAACGCGTAATTCGAGCGCCCGAGTCGAGCACGAGGCCACCACATCACGCATCGGCGAAGACCAGCTGTTCTACTGTCAGCAGCGCGGCATACCGGAAGAGGAAGCTGTCTCCATGGTGGTCGACGGTTTCTGTCGTGAAGTATTCAGGGAATTACCCATGGAATTTGCAGTCGAGGCCAAGAAACTCCTCGACGTCAGTCTTGAAGGAGCCATAGGCTAATGTTATCGATCAGTAATCTGCATGTGGCCGTTGACGGCAAGGAAATCCTCAAGGGGCTGAATCTGACCCTCAGGCCCGGTGAAGTGGCGGCACTGATGGGGCCAAACGGATCAGGCAAGAGTACTCTGGCCAATACCATCAGTGGGCGGCCAGGCTACGACATCACTTCCGGTGAAATCCTCTTCAACGGTGAGGATATCAGCACGCTATCTCCCGAAGAGAGAGCCCATGCCGGTGTCTTTCTGGCATTTCAGTACCCGGTGGAGATTCCTGGAGTCAACAACACCTATTTTCTGAGAACGGCACTCAATGCACAGCGTCTGGCACGCGGTGAGAACGAGCTGGATTCCATCGAGTTTCTGAAGCTGGTCAGGGAAAAGCTCAAGGTGCTGGAAATCAAGGATGACCTGTTGCACCGTGCTGTCAATGAAGGCTTCTCGGGTGGAGAGAAAAAAACGCAACGAGATCTTTCAGATGGCCGTGCTGGAACCCACGCTGGCGATCCTCGACGAGACCGATTCGGGTCTGGATATTGACGCACTGCGCATCGTGGCCGAGGGCGTCAATCGTCTGCGCGAGGCCAATCGCAGTTTTCTCATCGTCACCCATTATCAGAGACTGCTCGATCATATCGAGCCGGATATCGTGCATATTCTCGCCGATGGCAGGATTGTCCACAGCGGCGACAAGACGCTGGCGCTCGAACTCGAAGAGAAGGGTTACGGCTGGTTGCAGGAAAAAGAAGCGGTATGAGCGACCTGATCGAACAATTACTCGACAAACCGGGCGACATCATTGCCGGATTGCCGGACTGGTTGCAGCAGCAGCGGGACGAAGCTGAACGGCTTTCTGCCAACGCTAGTCTGCCAACTCGAAAGCTGGAGAGCTGGAAATACACTTCACTGAAGCCGATGCAGGCGCTCAGGTTCACCCATGAGGCAGGCGAGGATGCGGCTCTGTGCAGCGAGGACCTGGCCGATCTGATGATCCCGGGGCTGGACTGTCATGCCCTGGTGTTTGTCAACGGTCAGTTCAGGCCTCAGCTGTCATTGCTTGAGGAGTTGCCCGACGCTGTCACCATTACTTCGCTGGGCGGTGACACGGCAGGGGATTTCGTGCCATTCGCCGAGTCGTTCCTGGTGCCGGATCCTGATCCTGCAGCGGTGTTCGACAATATCAACCTGAGTCGATTCACCGATGGCCTGCTGATCGATATACCTGCAGGCGTCACTGTTCGCAAACCATTGTTCTGCCTGTACCTTAACATCAGCAGTGAATCAGACAGCGCTCAGCATTATCGTCATCAGATACGTATCGGTGAAGGTGCCCGCCTCACACTGATCGAGCAGCAGTGTTCCGAGGGTTCGGCGGCGGCTGCCGTCACCCAGGTCAGCGAACTGAAGTGTGATGCAGATGCGGAACTGTCGCATGTCAAGATTCGTCGCATGCACGAGCAGGGTTATCTGCTTGATACCACCCGAGTCTGTCAGCAGTCATCATCGCGCTACAACTGCTGGACATTCGATCTTCACGGCCGGCTGATCAGGCATGCCTGCCGTATTGATCTTGCCGGCGATTCGGCAAGTTGTGACCTGAAAGGGCTGTATATACCCAATCAGCAGGAACAGAATGATACCCAGCTTCTGATTGATCACCAGAAACGCGATTGCAGCAGTGCTCAGCATTTCCGTGGCGTCGTGTCGGATCGTTCACGTGCGGTGTTCAGGGGCAAGGTTATCGTCCAGCCCGGAGCTGATGGTGCCGATGCTGCCCAGCACAATGCCAACCTGCTGCTGTCTGACCAGGCTGAGGTCGATACCCGACCGGAGCTGGAGATCCACGCCGATGAAGTGCAATGTTCTCATGGCGCGACGGTCGGTCAGCTGGATGACAATCAGTTGTTCTATCTGCAGTCGCGCGGTATCAGTCAAGAACGTGCGCGTGTGATGATGATGGCAGCCTTCTGCCAGCAGATCGCAGACTCGCTTGACTCCGACCCACTACGCAGCTACCTGACGGGAATGATCAATGAGCAATTCAGCAGCTGAAAGCATGACACCTGTGTTTGACATCGAGCGCATCCGCTCCGATTTTCCCGGCCTTGACAACACTGTCCACGGGCAACCGCTGGTGTATCTGGACAATGCCGCGACGGCACAGCGGCCCAGAATGACCATCGATGCCTGTACGGATTATTTCATGCACTCCAATGCCAACATTCATCGAGGTGTTCACTCTTTGAGTGAAGCGGCGACCGAGGCATTCGAGTCAACCAGAGACAAGATGCAACGGTTCATCAACGCCAGTGCACGTGAGGAAATAGTCTTTGTGCGCGGTGTGACCGAGGCAGTCAATCTGGTGAGCCAGAGTTTCCTCAGGCCAAACATCGGATCAGGCGACCGTATCCTGATCAGCACGATGGAACATCATTCGAATATTGTGCCCTGGCAGCTTGTGTGCGAGCAGACCGGTGCCAGTCTCAGCGTGATTGATGTCAATGATCGCGGTGAAATCGATCTGGAAGATTTCGAACGCAAACTGACTCAGCAAGTCAGGATGCTGGCCGTGGTGCATGTGTCCAATTCACTGGGCACCATCAATCCTGTCAAACAGATGGTGGCAGCAGCGCGTGCCATGGGTATTCCCAGTCTGATCGATGGCGCACAGGCCATGCCGCACATGCCGGTGGATGTACAGGATCTGGATTGCGATTTCTACTGCATTTCGGGTCACAAGATGTACACACCGACTGGCACGGGTGTGCTCTACGGCAAACGTGAGCTGCTGGACGCGATGCCGCCCTATCACGGTGGCGGTGACATGATCAGGCGAGTCACTTTCGAGAAAACGACCTACAATGATGCGCCGTCCCGATTCGAGGCGGGTACACCGAATATTGTGGGAGTCATTGGCATGGGTGCCACCATCGACTATCTCAACAGTATCGATTTCATTGCTGCAGGTGAGCACGAACAGCATTTGCTGGCCCATGCAACCGAGCGGCTTCAGGAGATTGATGGTCTGCGCATCATCGGCACCTCTGCCAGCAAGGCATCAGTAGTCTCATTCACGCTGGAAGGGATTCATCCTCACGACCTGGGAACCATGCTGGATCATCAGGGCGTGGCCATCAGAACCGGGCACCACTGCACCATGCCGCTGATGGATTATTTTCAGGTCGCCGGAACCGCCCGCGCATCGATGGCGTTCTACAATACCCTGGATGATATCGATCGACTTGCCGAGGGCATTCGAAGTGCCGTTGCAATTTTGCGCTGATCTGGTTCAAACGATTGCGCCATTGATCAAACCGGAACCGAACTGATGAGTTCTCATCCTATCTATCAGGACGTTATCCTGAAGCACAATCGTGATCCTCAGGGCTATGGCGAGCTCAGTCAGGCAACACACCACGCCGATGGTTTCAGTCGACTCTGTGGCGAGCACCTCGATGTCTATCTGGTCATCACGGATGAAGGCATTGACTGTGCCGGCTTTACCGGGGACGTCAGCGCCGTGGCGATGGCGGCGGCCTCGATCATGATCCGACGCATCAGTGGAAAGAGTACTGAAGAGCTTGTTCGCATGACTGCGGAGCTGACTCGATTCCTGGATGATCCGGAATCCGAGCAGGTTGCCGACTGGATCCCGGATGATCCGGAGCTGGCTTCCTTTGCCGTGCTGAGCCGATATCGGTCACGCAAGGCGGCCGCACTGTTGCCATGGCAGACGGCCTGCAAATCAATAGGGGAAAGCGGATACGATGTCTGACTGGACACGTGTGGCAGATGAAGGTGGAATCGATGAGGGTGGGTTCCTCAAGCTGAATATTGATGGCGCCCCCATTGCCGTGTTCTACATCGGTGGTGAATATCTTTCCATCGAAGATGTGTGCAGTCATGACGGCGGTCAACTGACTGGCGGGCCGTTGCACGGCTGCCAGATCGAATGTCCCCGCCATGGTGCATTATTCGATATTGCCACCGGCCAGGCGCTGACCCTGCCTGCGACAGAGCCTGTTACCAGGTTTCCTGTCAAGATCGAGAACGGTGTGGTCTACACCAGGGATGATCGCTGGGACTGAGCCTGCGGTCTGTTTATTCCGAACAGTCAAAAAAAGAACCCGGCACTTCCCTGTGCCGGGTTCTGGCGATATCAACGACTGTTCATCCTTGTCCAGCGCTGATAATTCTGAAGACCGGATCTGATCGAGGCGGTCTTCCAGAAGTCAGGTCATTTCTTCTTGTCGGCCGGCTCTGAACTTGCCAGCAGGATATTGTCCCGATTGCGCTCAACCGTTTTCAGACCGATACCCTTGATGTTGACCAGCTCGTCTGCATGCTTGAATGCACCGTTCGTCGAACGGTAGGCCACGATCGCCTCGGCCTTGCTCATGCCGATACCGACCAGTGATGTGGCCAGCTCGTCAGCAGTGGCCGTATTGATGTTGACCGGCTGGCCTGCGAAAACGGCGCTGCTCAACAAGCACAACAGAACAAAAAACTGTTTCAGTGATTTCATGATTGCCTCCTTGGCATTGTTTTCCTTGTGTGTTGCAGTCGATTGCAACAGGGCCAATGTTAGGGGTGAAAATAGTGTGAAGATATCGCACCTGTCCTGAAACACTGTAGGATTTTTCCTACACGCAGGGTTGAATCTGCGTATAATGTGCGGCTGTTTATTTCAAGCGGGAATGTCACCTTGGATTTTGAGTCTTACAGTCATTTCTGGGATCACCAGGCCGCGACTCCGGAGAGTGCCCTGGCTGCCGTTGATGGCAGTGCCAGTGAGGAAATCGTGCGCAAGACCGGTACCTGGACAGCCAGCCAGATGAAACATGCACTTGGCCTCGATGGTTCTCAGCGAGTACTCGAACTCGGTTGCGGCGTTGGCCGCATCGGTCGCGAGTTGTCTGTCGATTGCCGGGAATGGGTGGGCGTCGATATCTCATCCTCGATGCTCAAGGTGGCGGCAGAGCGCTTGTCCGATCGAGACAATGTGTCGTTTCATCATCTGACACGTACTGACCTTGCGATGCTTGAGGATGACAGCTTTGATGCCGTCTATTCTGTTGCTGTGCTGTGTCACATGGACAAGGAAGACCTGTATCTTTACCTGCGGGAAATCAGACGGGTTCTGAAGCCTGGTGGCATTGCCTATCTCGAAACCTGGAACCTGGCAGACCCGATGGGCTGGAAACGCTGGAGCTTCGAGGTCAGAACCTGGGACAAGAGTTCACAGACCGAACGCAAGAACGTGTCGCGCAACCAGTTCTGCACGCCCGATGAATTCAGTCTGTACATCCGTCAGGCCGGACTCACCGAAGCATGGCAGTGGTCGGCGTCACCCTGGGTGCAGTCCGTGATGACCTGCGAGATGAACGATGATGACCACCACCGGGTGACCGAGCGACTCGATTCGACCGCCAGCAATGTCATCTACAGCGAGAAATTCAGTGCGTTGTTCGGTCAGTTGATAGATGTGGTTTACGGTGTCATTCAGCCGGATGCCATGTGGACCGATTTGCTGGCTGATGAGCAGTCGAAGGAAGTGGTTCTGTTCCGCGACTACCTGAAAACACTCTGGGCCAATGGTCCCGAACACTGGGGACAACCACCCGAAGACTGACGCCTGTGTGCGGTGATCAGTTGCTGACGCTGAAGTCGGCGAATCCCGATTCGGTGTCGCCATGGCCATCGCCCTCGATGGTCAGGCCACAACTGATGGTGTCAAACAGCCTCAGCCCCTCGGGATCCATGGCGTGTCCGAATATCCTGTAGTGGCCGGGCAGTAACTGGTCACTGTCAAAATCCACGGTGAATCCGAATCTGCCCTGTTCGATCATCCCGGGTTCTGCCTGTTCGATTTCCGAGGTAGTACCGTACACGGCGCGGCCGTCCTCGGTCTTGATGCCGATGGCAAATACCGGTGGTCTGTTGTCGGGGGAATATATCCTGGCCTGAATCCTGAACGGACGACCGGATTCTAAGCACACCGAGTCGTTTCCGTTTACTGTCAGTTCGGTCAGGCGATACTGGTTGCCGCTGTAAGAGGGTGGTACCTGGCTGTTCTCCTCGTATTTCAGATCCTGATAAGCCAGGTAGCGGCTCACCACCTGCTCACTGTCACCCTGATCCCGAATCTGTCCCTGGTGCAGCCACAGGGTTCGCGAGCAGAGGCGTCGAACCTGATCCATGCCGTGTGAGACCAGAATCATGCTGCCGCCGCGGGCCAGATAATCATCCAGCCAGCGCTGACATTTCTGCTGGAACATCTGATCCCCTACCGCCAGTGCTTCATCGGTGATCAGCAGTTCGGGGTCAGTCTGGGTCATGATGGCAAAACCCAGGCGAACCACCATGCCGGAAGAGTAGTGCTTGACCGGGTGGTGAATATACTCACCGATGTCAGCAAACTCGATGATGGCCTGTTCTCGTCGGCGTATCTGTCGCTGACTCAGACCGGCGATTGCCGCCACCAGTCTCAGGTTATCAATACCACTGAACTCAGGATGAAATCCGGCTCCAAGTTCCAGCAGTGCCGAAATACGTGCCTTCACCTGAATACGACCCTGAGTTGGATTCAGTACCGAGCAGATGAGCTTCAGCAGGGTGGATTTTCCAGCACCGTTTTCACCGATGATGGCAACAGATTCACCACGTCTGATCTGGAATGAGATATTCGACAATACCTGATGGCCGTCAATGGCGCGGCCATGCTTGAGCTGACGAAGGATTGAGCGGACATGCTGCCCTCGCGTGCCTATTCGCGGAAATGACTTTGACACGGCCTCGAGTTGAACCAGAGGCGGGTCATCGTTCCGTTTTTCGTACGTGTTCAGCTCAGTTGCGCTGTTGTGCTTTTGCTTGGGATTCACGGAAACATGCGGTCAGGGATCAACCGTCATTTTATCAGGAAGGCGGGATGCCGGACACAGCTCCGGCATCCTGGCGTTTTCAGTCGTCCTCATCCTTGCGATTGTAGGCCTGAACCAGTGTGCTCTGCACATTACCGGGAACGGACTCGTAATGGCTGAAATCCATGGTATAGCGGCCCTGACCGCCGGTGACGGATTTCAGTTCGGTCTGAAAGTCACTCAGTTCGGACAAGGGTACATGCGCGTTGATGGTGACGCCACCACCGGCGGCAGCATCGGTTCCATTGATGCGGGCCCGTTTTCCAGCCAGGTTGCCGGTAATGTCACCCATGAACTCGTCCGGAACATTGACGTGTACTTCGACGATAGGTTCGAGAATCTGTGGCCTTGCAGAATCGATGGCTGCAAGGAATGCCTTCTTGCCTGCGGCAACGAAGGCAACTTCCTTTGAATCGACCGGGTGATGCTTGCCGTCATAAACGTCAACCAGAACGTCCTGCAACTGGTATCCGGCGATGGCACCTTCTGCTAGAACCTGGCGTACGCCTTTTTCAACAGCCGGAATCAGGCCACTGGGTATGGAGCCGCCAACAACCGAACTCTTGAATTCGAATCCCTCACCGCGCGGCAGTGGCTTGATGCGCAGGAATACCTCCCCGAACTGACCGGCACCACCGGTCTGTTTCTTGTGACGGTGATGACCCTCGGCTGGCGATGTGACGGTCTCGCGATAGGGGATCTTGGGTGGCCGGGTATCCACTTCGACATTATGACGGGTCTGCATGCGCTCGAGCATCATCCGCAGATGCAGGTCACCGAGTCCGCGAATCACGGTTTCATTCATCTCGGCACTGTGTTCGATCACGAAACAGGGATCTTCCTCGGCCATCTTGTGCAATACCGATGAAATTTTCTGTTCGTCACCGCGGGCCTTTGGCGTAATGGCAAGGCCAAACATTGGTTGCGGCAGATTCAGGGGCTTGAGGTGGAAATGATCCTCATCGTGTGAATCGTGCAGCACCGCATCGTATTCAATCTCGTCTACCTTGGCCACGGCGCAGATATCACCCGGTATTGCCTGGGCGATCTCGACATGATCCTTGCCCTGGTGCTTGTACAGATGACTGACCTTGAACGGTTTGCGTCCATCACCGATGTAGAGCTGGGAATCCTTGTCGATGGAGCCCTGATACATGCGAAACACACTGAGCTTGCCGACATAGGGGTCGTTGGTGATCTTGAACACATGAGCAATGACATGATCGTCCGCTTGCTGGCTGACGCTGACTTCCTCGGCCTCTTCACCTTCACCCTTCAGAAACACGGGCGGGTTGCCCTCCAGCGGATTGGGCATCAGTTTGCGGGTCAGGTCGAGCAAGGCCTTGATACCGGTGCCGGTTCGGGCCGAGGTGAAGCAGATCGGTACCAGGTGCCCTTCACGCAAGGCCTTTTCGAAGGCATCGTGCAGTTGTTCGGGTTCCAGTTTGCCCTGCTCCAGATACACCTCCATCAGTTCTTCATCCATCTCCACGACCTGATCGGTGATTTCGGTGTGTGCAGCAGAGACACTGAAAATGTCGGAATCGCCATCCAGGTTGTAGAACACATCGACAACATCCCTGCCGTCGTCGCAGGGCAGGTTGATCGGCAGGCAGACATCGCCGAATGTGGTTCGAATATCCCGTACCAGCTGGGTCAGGTCGATATCATCGGCATCGATCTTGTTGATGACGATCAGACGGCACAGCGATGCCTGCCGCGCCCGCTCCATCATGCGGTGTGTGTTGAGCTCGATTCCGGCCTGTGCGTTGACCACGATCGCTGCGGTTTCCACCGCTGCCGTGGCAGCCAGTGTCGGCCCCCTGAAATCGGGGTATCCCGGTGTGTCCAGCAGGTTGATGTGAATGCCATTGTAGTCGACGTGACAGATGGCAGAATCAAGGGAGTGCTGGTGCTCTTTTTCCAGTGTATCAAAGTCACAAACAGTGTCGCCGCGTTCGACAGTCCCGGGTGAACTGATCATGCCAGAGGAGTGCAGAAGCGATTCGATCAGTGTGGTCTTTCCCGAGGAGCTGTGACCAACGACTGCGAGATTTCGAATGGCTTCTGTTGTATAGCTTCCCATAGATATGCTCCTCGGTTCATGTCAGACAGCCTGACTATACCAATAAGTCTGACGAAGCCCAAATTCCTTAACAGTTGTGGTGTTCTGGGGCTATTTTCCTGTCACTGAACGATGGACGGTGCAGTCGAATGACGCATCTGATTCAGCTTCGATTCAGCTTCATTCATCTAGAGTGATTGCCAGGACAGCACACCAATGCTTCAGGAGAGCATCATGAAAACACGCACAGCCGCATTTATCAGCCTTCTTGCCCTCATGCTTGCCGGTCAGGTTCAGGCACAGTCGGGTATTACCCAGGGGCGCGTGATCGAATCAAAACCCATCTACAAGGAAGTTCGTGTGCCCACCGAGAAAGAAGTGTGCTGGGACAAGCGAATCAGCAGACACCATCATCGTTCCAGAACGCCGTCACTGCTCGGCGGACTGATCGGAGGCGTTGTGGGTCACCAGTTTGGCGATGGGCGCGGTCAGGATGCAATGACTGTCGCCGGTGCGCTGATCGGTGCCTCGGTGGGTCATGATATTGAAAAGGAACGCAGACATCACAGACATGGTAGCCGCACGGTACAGCATTGCCGAATCGAGCAGGCCTATTACCGGGATGAACGCCAGGTTGGTTATGAGGTCAGCTATGAATATCAGGGGCAGGTCTACCACACCCAGACCGACGAAGATCCGGGTGACTACATCGATCTGCGTGTTTCGGTCGAACCAGTCAGATACTGATCAGTACAATTTCTTCACAGGTCACTTGAACACGACCTGTCACCCCCACTGGCCGCCATCCCCCTCCTGGCGGCCAGTTTCGTTTTCGGATGTGAATATCTGCAATGGCTGTCTGTCATGACTTAATTGTCTAAGCCGCCAATTGAATCATGCCTCAATTTTCGGATACTTCAGTTTCTGATCTGATCAGGCAGGCTGCCCGCAAAATGCCACCTGCTCAAGCCCTGGCCTGGGGTACAATTGAGACCTCGGCACACACCTCCGGACTGACAAGAAATACAACATGGACACTAACTGGGTGGTACTCAAATTCGGCGGCACCAGCGTGGCGGCGGCCGAAAACTGGAAAACGATAGCCGAACACTGCGCGCAGGTTTCAGCCAGCGGGCATTCGGTCATGCTGGTTGTATCCGCCATTCGCGGTGTCACCGACCGGTTATCCGCGCACAGCGACCCGGATGAGGCAGCTCTGCTGCTTTCCGACATTGATGCGCGGTACCGGCAGTTGCTGAGTGCCTGTTCCTGTAATCCAGAACAGGCTTACCAAGATCTCGTCAATGAACTGCTGGCCCTGCTGGTGTTGCCCGCTGAGCAGTTGGCGCAGCCTGCACATCGAGCCTCACTGCTGTCGATGGGTGAGCGACTGAGCAGTGTGTGCGGCCAGCAGATTCTGATGCAGGCCGGTATCGCATGCCACCTGCAGGATGCCAGGCAACTGCTTCGCTGCGAACAGGCCGCCGGTGGCGGTCGCCGTGACTATGAGTCTGCACGTTGTGATTACACACCAGACACGGCACTGGCCGGACGTATCCACGGGCAGTTCGCGGCCTCTGCCGGCCAGCCGCTGGTGTGTATCACACAGGGGTTCATGGCATCCAACAACGATGGTGAAACCGTATTGCTCGGCCGTGGCGGTTCCGATACATCAGCGGCCTGTATCGCTGCCAGACTGGCTGCCGTGCGACTCGAGATCTGGAGCGATGTGGCTGGCATGTTCACGGCCGATCCGCGAACTGTCTCGGGCACACGACTGCTCAAGCACCTGAGCTACCTGGAAGCACAGGAACTGGCGTCGATGGGCGCTCGTGTACTGCACCCCCGCTGTATTGAACCGTTGCGTACTCATGAAATTCCGCTCTACCTGAAGCAGACCAGCCGGCCGGAACTGCCAGGCACCGTGGTGTCGGTCGATGCGCGAGATTATCGCGCCCAGATCAAGGCCATTGTCAGCCGTTCGAACATCACCCTGATTTCGATGGAAGGGCTGACCATGTGGCATCAGGTGGGTTTTCTTGCCGATGCCTTTGCCTGTTTCCGCGATCATGGTCTGTCGGTTGATCTGATCTCATCATCCGAAGCCAACGTCACCGTCTCACTCGACATGGACGCACACCTGCTCGACAGTCAGGTTCTGGCTGATCTGAAGACCGATCTGGAACGCATCTGTCGAGTCAGCATTCGCAGCGGTTGTGCCTCGGTCAGCCTGGTGGGTCTGGACATTCGTACCATCATTCATCGTCTGGGGCCGGCGCTCGAGGTATTCGAGCAGCGACACATGCACATGGTGTCGCTGGCCTCGAACGATCTCAACCTCAGTTTCGTGGTCGATGACAAGGATGCAGTGAAGCTGGTACAGCAATTGCACCAGCAGCTTATTCCCGGCGGGGTTGGAGGCGATTCGGTGTTTGGCCCAACCTGGGAACAAATCCACCAGAACAGGATGGAAGCGTCCGCCGAACCTGCCTGGTGGCAGAATGCTCGTGAGCAGCTTCTGAATGCCGAATTCAATGGTACAGCCCTGTATGCCTATCATCTGCCCACCTGTCGCCAGGCCGCCAGACGTCTGGCCAGCCTGTCCGAAGTGGACCGGGTGTTCTACGCTATCAAGGCGAATTCCGGGCCGGAGATTCTCAACTGCATTGCCGATGAGGGTCTCGGTCTGGAATGCGTTTCCATGGCTGAAGTTCGTCATGTGTTGTCGACCACGTCGATCAGCCCGCACAGAATCCTGTTCACGCCCAACTTTGCACCGCGTGAGGAGTACCGACAGGCAATCGAGGCTGGCGTTATTCTCACGCTGGACAATCTCTACATTCTCGAGCAGTGGGGGCATGAGCTTGCCGGGCAGTCGGTCATGCTGAGGGTTGATCCGGGTTCGGGTCTGGGCCACCACAAGCTGGTCAGAACAGCCGGATCTCATTCCAAGTTCGGCGTGCCACCGGAAGATTTTGACGATGTTCTCGATGCAATGAAGCGACACGATATCCGGGTCATCGGCTTGCACGCGCATATCGGCAGTGGCGTGCTGCATGCCGATGCCTGGCATCGCACTGCACGGACACTGGCGTCCTATCTTGATCGGTTCCCGGATGCACGATCGATTGATATCGGCGGCGGGCTTGGTGTTCCCGACAGGCAGGATCAGAATCCGTTTGATCTGGCCCGACTCGATGAAGGCCTTTCTGAGATACGGGCCGGTATCGATAGAGAGATCGAAATCTGGCTCGAGCCGGGACGCTACCTGGTGGCAGAGTCGGGTGTATTGCTGGCTCGCGTGACACAGAGCAAGGGCAAGGGTGATGTGCGCTATGTCGGCGTCGAAACCGGCATGAACAGCCTGATCAGGCCGGCCCTGTACGGTGCCTACCACGAGATTCACAATCTGACCCGGATTGATGAAGCACCGGTGCAGATCTGCAATGTGGTTGGTCCGGTATGCGAGACCGGTGATATTCTGGGTCTTGATCGCCTGTTGCCAGATTGCCGTGAGGGCGATGTGTTGCTGATCGCCAATACCGGGGCCTATGGCGAAGTGATGTCTTCCGATTACAATATGAGGCCTCGTGCACAAGCCTGGTTCATTGATTCGTGACATTCAATCCGGAGAGCGCCCGCCAGTTCAGATTTGTCGGCTATGAATTCGTTGCCGACGCAGCCGAGTTGCGATTGACATACGAACTGGATGAGATTTCCTTCACCGAGCGCATCGTCTTCAGTGGATGTGAATCGGTGGATGTGCCGATCGAGGGTTCTGCGCTTGATCGAAGTTTCAGGCTGGTGCATCTGCTGGCCGGCATCAGCTATTACAAGGCCGCCATTCCTGACCAGATCATCATGCCGTCCTATGCTGTCGATGAAGATACCGCGACATTCGTGACATCGGTCTATCATCAGGGCCTGGGTGAGTTTGCCTATCGCAACGGGCTTGATGTGCGCAATGTGTTCAGGTTGACTCCGAATGTCGGAAGCGCGACTGTGACAGATGAGACACCTCCTCAGGGAGTTGTGGTACCACTTGGCGGAGGCAAGGATTCCCTGGTCTCTGTCGAGGTTTTGAAATCATCAGGCAGCGAATTTTCGACCATCGCAGTCGGCCAGTCTTCGCTGATTGGCGACACTGCCGAACTGACCGGTGTGCCACACATCAGGATCGAACGATATCTGGACAGCAGATTATTCGAACTCAATCAGGCTGGTGCCTACAACGGTCATGTTCCCATCTCGGCCATTCTCGCATCCATCCTGCTGGCCGGATCGTGGCTTTACGGCTACAGTGATGTGGCGATGTCGAACGAACGTTCTGCCAGTGAGGGTAATACGGTGCTCTCTGATGGATTCGTGGTCAACCACCAGTACAGCAAGAGCGCCGGATTCGAGCGTGATTTTCAGTCTCTTGTATCAGCCACCATCTCCACAGGCTTTCGATATTTTTCATTGCTCAGGCCGCTCAGCGAATTACAGATCGCCAGAGCATTCTGCAGGCACAGTCAATATCATCAGGTATTCTCCAGCTGCAACAGAAATTTCTCGCTGACCCGGTCAGCACCTGGTCGCTGGTGCTGTGATTGCCCCAAGTGCCGCTTCGTCTTCCTGATGATGGCCACCGTGATGTCTCCTGCAGAACTGATCGGTATCTTCGGCAGGGACCTGCTGGATGATCCTGCTCAGGTGACTGGATTTTCCGAGTTGCTTGGTATCAATGCCATCAAGCCATTCGAGTGTGTCGGTGAAATCGCCGAAAGTCGCGCAGCCATGGCATCACTGGGACGACAATCTGACTGGCAACACCATGCTGTGGTTGAATCACTTGCCTTTCTCGAGTCGGTTTCACAGGTTGGCATGGAACAATTCCTGACCCTGAGTGATGAGCGTCTGATGCCAGAGTCATTCCGTGCACTCGTTGAATGCCATGACTGGACTTGATCACCAGCACATTGCGATTCTCGGCTTTGGTCGTGAAGGCCAGGCAGTGTTCCAGTGGTTGTCGGACAACACGATTGACTGCCGGGTAACAGTGGTGTGTGAGGATCCCATCGATGACAGTCTGGTCGAGCGCTGTTTTCGCGACAAGGGTCGCGAAGTGATGATTTGCCCTCTGGCACAGGCCGGACTTGATGCCATGGATGTCATCATCAAGTCACCCGGGATCAGCCTGTACCGCGAGGAAATTCAGCAGGCACTCGCAGCCGGTGTGACGCTGTTGAGTTCCAGTCAGCTGTGGTTCGATCGCGAACAGCCGAGAACGGCGGTAATTACCGGCACCAAGGGCAAGAGTACCGTGACCCAGCTTGTCGCATTCCTGGCCGGTCAGGCCGGTCTGCGCGTGAGTGTGGCTGGCAACATCGGGACACCACTGGTGTCACTGTTGATGGCACCGGAGCCGGCTGATCTTGTGGTGGTCGAAATGTCCAGCTATCAGCTGGCAGACACCGATATCCATGCCGATATTGTACTGATCAACAACCTTTATCCCGAACACCTGGACTGGCATGGCTCACTGGATCGCTACTACAGCGACAAGCTCAGGGCCGTGAATTCACAGGTGCCGCTGATTGCCTACAATGCCGGCATCCCGGCTTGCTCCGAGAGAGTGATCAGCAGTGCGGATTCACTGCACCGGCTGCTGCCGTTCAATGCAGATGAGGGTTGGCACATGGCTGGTGATGCACTTCTGCGTGGTTCGAGAAGGGTACTGGACTCACTCAAATGGCCACTTCGAGGTGCCCATAATGCAGAAAACCTGTGCGCTGCCCTGACGGTTCTCGATGGCCTGGCTATCGACACAGCTGCAGGATTGCACGAGCTTGAGTCATTCCGGCCACTGCCTCATCGACTTGAAGCCCTGCCAAGACAGACCGGGCTGCCTCGGTTCATCAATGACAGCATTTCGACGACACCACACTCATCGCTGGCAGCCCTGTCGAGCTTCCCGGCAGACAAGACCGTCATTATAGTAGGTGGCTATGATCGACAGCTGGACTGGCAATGTTTCGTCGACTACCTGAAAGCAAACCCTGTGCTTCACGTGGCCTGTACCGGCCAGAACGGGCGTCGCATTCAGGCACTCATTGGGACAGAGCTTGCGGGGCAGTCAATAGCCTACAGCGATGATCTGACGGCTGTCATGTCATCGATTGGCCCTCATCTGGGTACTGCAGAGTGTGTACTTTTTTCACCCGGGGCACCGAGTTTTGATCAGTATGACGATTATGCTGTGCGTGGGGAGGCGTTCAAAACGCTGGTGGCAGCGCTGGAGAAAAAAGCCTGAAAATAAGGGTCAGTTTACCCTGAGTGTATAGGCGGGCTTACCGCTGCAGGTGATCAGTTGCCATTGTTTCAGATTTTCAAGCGCGTCTCCGGCATCTTCCTCGAACCAGCGACTGGCCGAACCGAGCCGAAAGCTGTAGCCCCAGTGATCCATTTCCCTCATGGTCTGGCTGGCAGAATAGTCATCAATCTCATCTGCCAGCAGTATCTGCAGATAACAGACCGCATTTTCCTCATCGTAATCGCCACCGGCATTGGTGTGAAGCATGCGGCGGCGATCTGCTGTCATGCACACATAGTGACAGGCTTCGTGCAGGGCAGAATGAACGGGTGTCGAGTCATGAACGTAGAGCCTGTTTTCAATCAGGCCGGCCTCGTCATCCTTCCAGAAGCTTCCGGGAATCTCTCTGTTGCCGGCAATGCTGATCAGAGTCAGCCCGTATCGACTGAGCAGGGCAGAAATTTCCTGTCTGCATTGGGCAACCGTTTTCATGCAATGGTGTCAGCCAGCTGCGCTGGTATCTGTCTGTCGGGACTGATTTGAACGGATGAATTCATAATCGGTCAGCTGCTTGACCATCAGGCTGACACGCTTGCCGTTGTAGACATGCTGGCCGACTTCATTGAAACCGAAGGCACCATGGAACAGCAGTGATGCATCGTTTCTCGGTTCGAGATTGACTTCGCAGGCCAGTACAGGCGCTCGGGTTTCGCTGAAACTCTCGATATCGGCGTAGAACACCTTGCCCACGCCAAGGCCGCGAAATTCAGGTTTGACCACCACACGATCGATATAGACAAAGCTGTCGTGGTGTTTTCGAAACCAGCGGAAATTTTCACTTTCATAAGGGGTATCGGCGGTCATGGCCAGCAGGAAACCCGCCGGAGAACCGGCCTTGATGGCGATCCTGCAGTAGCAGGACATTTCCCACAGCCGGGTAAGGTCTTCCAGTGTCAGATGATTGACATGGGGCAGGGCGCGGTTGTTGATATCCAGAATTTCAGGCAGTTGTTCAGCCTGAACATCTTCGAGTGTAATCGGCATGGCGTGTCGTCAGTTGGGTTGTCAGGGGAGCATCAAACCGCTAAGTTTACCACGCCAAAATGACAGACGTGGAATAATCATCAATTCAATCACTTGAATCGGCCATGGGCACTCACTACACTTTGGTGTAACAGCCCGGAGTCATTCCTGATCATACCTCATGCGTATACCGACCATACAATTACTGCAGTTTGCCGGACTTTTCACCTGGGCAGTTCTGGGGCTGGCGCTGATCCTGTCAGATCTGATCTTCTCGGTTGATCTGGAGACCAGCAAATATTACCTGTGGGCAGTCTCGCACGTCACTTTCGGTATTGCCTACTGGTTGCTGGTGACTGCGCTGGGGCCAATTTCGGTCTCGGGCATCATCAGCCTCAGACGAATATTGCTGATCTGCATGCTCATCGTCTCGTCGCTGGCGATCAGTTACGCCAGCACAACCGGCATGGGTGGTTTTCTGTTGCTGGTTGTAGCAGGCATATTGCCGTGGTGCATGCCACTGTCGGCCGGTGTGGCCTTGTTGATCATCTCGAATCTGCTGCTTGCCCTGGTGTTCTATTCCAATCCCCGGCTGAACATCAGTCAGGCTCTCTTGTTCAGCAGTATCTACCTTGGTTTCAAGTGTTTCGTCTATGTGTTGTCCATGGTGGCCAGGCGACAGTCACGTGATCGGGATGAGTTGCGTCAGGTCAATTCTGAACTGAGGGCAACACAGGTATTGCTGGGTGACAGTGTACGCATCGCTGAGCGGCTGCGAATCTCGCGCGAATTGCATGATCTGGTGGGTCATCACCTGACCGGACTCAGTCTCAATCTGGAAGTGGCCAGTCATCTGGTGAAGGGCAAGGCACTGGAGCACGTCAACCAGGCTCTGTCGGTTGCTCGATTACTGCTCGGAGATGTGCGCGAGGTGGTCGGCAGCATGCGTTCGGGTGATCAGATCAATATCAGTGGTGCACTCGAAAAACTGATTGATGACGTCCCTCATCCGAGAATCCATCTTGAACTGCCAGATGAGTTTGTCACCACGGATCCTCAGCGTGCCCAGGTAATAGTGCGCTGTGCCCAGGAAATCATCACCAACACCGTCAAGCATGCCGAGGCCGATAATCTCTGGCTCAGCATCACTCTGGATGACGACGGACTCAACCTGAATGCACACGATGACGGACAGGGAAGTCAGGATATGGCCATCGGCAATGGACTGACCGGAATGAGAGAGCGATTGCGCCAGATTGGTGGTAAACTTAAGGTTGAATCCAACCCGGGTGAAGGCTTTCATATTGACGCGTGGTTGCCCAGCGAAGTCGTCATCTAGAGGGCTGATCGGGCAATGGGCCGATCACCTCAACAATGAATCAACAACATTTCAATTTTTGAGTGCAAGGGGATAGAGTCAATGATACGAGTCATGCTTGTCGATGACCAGACACTGGTTCGGAAAGGTGTTCGCAGCCTGCTGGAACTGTCGGATGAGATCGAAGTGATCGGCGAGGC
This sequence comes from Lysobacterales bacterium, assembly GCA_965212525.1. Lineage (GTDB taxonomy): Bacteria > Pseudomonadota > Gammaproteobacteria > Xanthomonadales > SZUA-38 > SZUA-38. The sequence continues at coordinate 35,465 of CBDBVC010000025.1, read as the reverse complement.
ACCGGACGGGCAGCATGCCATCGATACGCTGGAGTCATCTCAACCCGATGTCATGTTGCTGGACATGCGCATGCCCGGACTGTCAGGTCTGGACGTGCTGCAGGAACTGTCCGAGCGTGGCACGCTGCCACCTACCATTATTCTGACCACATTTGATGACGATCAGCTGGTGCTGGCCGGTATCAAGGCCGGCGCGCGTGGCTATCTGCTGAAGGATGTATCACTGGATGAACTGGTCTCGGCGGTCAAGACCGTGTCAGAGGGTGGATCACTGGTCAAACCGGCGGTCACCGAGCGTTTGCTGGAAGGCCTAAAGAACATCCGCAATGATTTTTCAAGCCTCGACAGGCCGGATCCGCTGACTGAACGGGAAACAGAAATTCTGCGACTGATGGCCGGCGGCTACAGCAACAAGGAAATTGCCAATTCTCTCAATGTGGCGGAGGGAACTGTGAAGAATCATGTATCAAATGTGCTTTCGAAGCTGGGCGTCCGGGATCGAACCCGAGCTGTACTGAAGGCATTCGAACTCGGCATTGTCTGAAGCAGACAAGCAGAATATCTTTTTAAGGCCCTGTTTTCAGGGCTTTTTTTTGCCTCCGGTCAATTGTCACGAAATGTCACAGAATTGTGAACTCTGTCACTTTTTGGGGCAAAGTGTGAACTGGTTCACAAAATTGTATCTGCCACAGTTTCACAATCACTATCGGGAATAGATACGGTGGATGTAGGTGGGCATATCATGAACAGATTAATCACAGCGATCATTGCTGTGGCATTGGCACATGGGGCAATGGCACAGGAACAGAGCCCCAGCTGGCGTGCGGATACGCAAATGCCAACTCGTGTGGATGTACCGGAAAGGCCGGATGGCCCTGAAATGGAATTCACTGTAGATCGCTCGTCCCTGATGAATGGATTTGGTTCAGCTGATGATGACAGTGCCGATGAAATAGCTGTTGTCGAGGATTCGCCGGAACCACAACCGGAAGAGACCATTGTCATTCACGAGTCTTCATCAGAACCGGCTGCTGAGGCCGAATTAACAGAGCAGACAGTCGATGTCGCGACTGAGGCCATTGCTGATAACAGCGATAACGTCGCAAGTGAACTGTCTGTCGATGAAACAGCAGACCTGCCAGAGAATCCAGTTGAGAACCAGCCTGTAAATGAAGCACCAGCCGTGGCTGATGCCAGCGTTGATCCGGAGCCTGTCACTGAAGCGACCGCATCAGACACCATGATGGTAGACGAACAGCCACTGGATACCTCATCGCTTGAAGTTGCCTATGTCGACACATCCAGCGCCGAATCCCTGATCAGTGAGCCCGAGATCGAAGCACAGGTAGCCGAGCGAGTTGAAAAACAGACTACTGGCGTCTTCAAACTCATTGCCCGAGACCAGGTGCAGCCGGAATATCCACGTGAAGCCTATCTCAAGAATGAGGAAGGCTGGGTTGAACTCGAAGTGACTGTGGGCATGGACGGATCAGTGACAGATGCCAGCATCGTCTCGGCCAGGCCAAAGCGTGTGTTTGAACGATCTGCCCTGCGTGCAGTGAAGAAGACTGTTTACAGATCACCGTCATCATTCGGCCTGAGCAGCCCCCAGACATCTCGCATACGAATCGATTTCAATCTGGATTCCTGATTGCCAATCAATAGAATAACCAGTTTACCTCACCCCACTTCAAGCCTGCTTTGCAGGCTTTTTTTTTGAACCATTGCCGATCGCTGATGGTCTGAGGTGGCGTCGATTCATGGCTTGATCCGCGGTCCGATTTGTCTGAGTGAACACCGATCGGCAATGATTAACGCGATCCCAGGTCTGATTGGCGAGACTGGGACTTGAATTTTCCATCTGTTTTCTGATAATTAGACCCCGTTTTAAAGCCGGGGTGAGTGCCTGAGACGATATCTGTCTGCACAAGGCTCTCAGACCCTGACCCATTGCTTTTCCACACACTGATTTGGCTGGACAATGATTGAAATTAAAAACCTGAGCAAGCACTTCGGTTCACTACGAGCTGTTGACGACCTCTGTTTCGATGTGCCCGAAGGGCAGGTGCTCGGATTTCTCGGCCCCAACGGCGCTGGCAAATCAACCACCATGAAAATGATCACGGGCTTTCTGACGCCGACATCCGGTTCAATCAGTGTCTGTGGTTTCGATATCGAGAAAGAACCGGTTGCAGCGAAAAGCGTGATTGGCTATCTGCCTGAGGGCGCGCCCGGCTATGGCGAGATGACACCGATGCAGTTCCTCGGTTTTGTTGCCAATACGCGAGGGTTGAATGGCAATCTTAAAGATCAGCGCATGCGGCATGTGATCGAACAGCTGCATCTGGAACAGGTGGCCAATCAGTCACTGGAGACGCTGTCGAAAGGGTTCAGGCGTCGCGTCGGTCTGGCGCAGGCCCTGTTGCACGATCCGGCCGTGCTGATTCTGGATGAACCCACCGATGGTCTGGACCCGAATCAGAAACACGAAGTGCGACAACTGATCGGCGAGCTGGCCGAAGACAAGATCGTGATCGTGTCCACCCACATTCTGGAAGAAGTCGAAGCGGTCTGTGATCGTGCAATCATCATCGCACACGGTCGAGTGCTGGCAGATGAAACACCGGCTGCACTGTGTGAAAAATCCCAATACCATAATGCCGTTCGTCTTGACGTTGACGAGATCGATGATGCGCTGGAAGCCATCAGCAGGCTGGACAAGGTCAACCGGGTCGAACGCCACCCTTCAACCGGTCAGATCATCGCCATTCCAAAGGCCGGTCAATCACTCTATCAGGAGATGACACAATTGATCGGCAGCAGGCAGTGGCAGGTCAACAGCATCTCCGTGGAGCAGGGCAGGCTGGATGAAGTTTTCCGTCAGATCACCAGTGAGGGTGCAGCATGAACCAGATCATGAATATTTTCAGGCGGGAAATTGTCAGTTATTTCGCCACGCCGATTGGCTATGTCTTTATCGTCATTTTCCTGCTGCTCAGTGGCTGGATGACATTCTATCAGAGCCGCTTCTTCGAACAGGAAATTGCCAGTCTGCTGGTGTTTTTCTCATCACACCTGTATCTCTACCTGTTTCTGGTGCCGGCAATTTCAATGCGGCTGTGGGCTGAAGAACGCAAATCCGGCACCATTGAGCTGCTGCTGACCCTGCCAGTCACCATGTTTCAGGCGGTACTTGGCAAATACCTGGCAGCATGGGCATTCTGCGGCATTGCACTGGCGCTGACCTTTCCCATCTGGATCACGGTCAATATTCTTGGTGACCCCGACAACGGTGTCATTCTTGCCAGTTACCTGGGCAGTTTTCTACTGGCAGGTGGTTTTCTGGCCATCGGTGCCTGTATATCGGCACTGACCCGGAATCAGGTGATCGCATTCATTCTGACCGTCGTGGTCTGCTTCCTGTTCCTGATGATTGGTCGCAATGAGGTACTCGAGTTCCTGCGCGCATTGCTGCCGCAGGTGCTGGTCGATGGCATTGCCTCGCTGAGTTTCCTGACCCACTATGGCTCGATCACGCGTGGAGTTCTCGAATTGAGAGACTTGCTGTTTTTCGTGCTGACCATCGCATTCTGGCTGATCGCCAACGCCATCGTCATCGATATCAAGAAAGCCCAATAGGCTGATAACCCAGTTCAACCAGGAACAATCATTCATGAGTTCATCAAGTTTCAACAGATTGTCAGTCTCATCACTGCTGATGCTGGCCGTCATCTTTCTGGCCGTGATCATTCTCAGCAATATCCTGCTACGCGGGGTGCAGCTCGATCTGACCGAGTCCAGACTGTTCACGCTGACTGACGGCACACGCAACATCCTCAATGCCATCGAGGAACCAGTCAATGTCTATTTCTACTATTCGGATACGGCCACGGTCGAGCAGCCTCAAATCCGTGCCTATGCCACTCGGGTGACGGAACTGCTGGACGAATTCCGGTCAGTGGCCGGATCGAACCTGAACGTCGAAGTCATCGACCCGGAACCGTTCACCGAAGCCGAGGATGAAGCGGTGGCGCACGGTCTTCGTTCCACACAGATTCAGAGAAATGGCGACAATGTCTTCCTCGGTATCGTCGGTACCAACTCGGTTGATGGCAAGGAGATCATCCCGATACTGGATCCGTCGAGGGAACAGTTCCTGGAGTATGACCTGGCTAAACTGATCTACAAGCTGTCGGTTTCGGATCGGCCTGTGATCGGTGTGATCAGTTCCCTGCCGATTACGCGTGAGTTCGATCCAGCGACACGACAGATGCAGCAACCATGGCTGATCATTCAGCAGCTGGAACAGTTGTATGCCATCGAGAACATTGACCAGACGGCAACCGAAATTTCCGATGATGTTGACATGCTGATCCTGTTGCACCCAAAGCAGATAGCCGATGAAATGCTCTATGCCATAGATCAGTTCGTACTGGGCGGTGGCAGACTGCTGGCCTTTGTTGATCCGCATGCCGAGATCGAACAACCGGTACAGGATCCACAGAACCCGCAGGCGGCCATGTTTGCAGAACGCTCGTCAGACCTGAACAAGCTGTTCCAGGCCTGGGGAGTGGAATACTCTACCGATCAGGTTGTCCTGGATGACAGTTATGCCATCAATGTCGGCCTGGGTAACGGTCGTCAGCCGGTGCGCCATGTCGGGATCATGGCACTCACCGAAGATGCCATGAACAGCACGGATGTTACGCTCAACAAGCTCAACTCGATCAACATGGCCCTGAGCGGGCAGCTGGTGCAGAAAGCAGGATCCGAGACTACATTTGAACCGCTGCTGACGACGACGACGAATTCTCAACTGATCGATACGGCACAGGTTCGATTCCTGCCCGATCCTTCAAGCCTGCTGAATGAATTTGAAGCAACACCGGCGCAGTACACCGTTGCTGCCAGGATCAGTGGCTCGTTCAGCACGGCATTTCCAGATGGCCTGATTCAGCCACCAGCAGGTGACCCTGCAGACGATTCGGGTGAATCTTCTGATGAGGGCGATGTCGCTGCCACACAATTCAAGGTGTCGAAGGGGCAATCACAGATTGTGGTGATTGCCGATGTCGATCTGGCCTCGGACCGGATGTGGGCACGTGCGCAGCAATTCTTCGGTCAGACGCTGATCAATGCCTTTGCCAGTAACGGCGATTTCATTATCAACCTGGCCGACAACATGTCCGGCAGCACTGATCTGATCAGTATTCGTGGTCGGGAATCTTCATTCAGGCCATTCACACTGGTAAACGAGATTCGCAGGGAAGCGGATGAGGCCTACCGAGGTACGCTGGAGCAACTGGAAAGGGAGTTGCAGGAGACTGACCGCAAACTCAGTGAACTGCAGGCCGGACGTGATGATGACAACCCCCTGATCCTGACCGGTGAACAGCGTGAAGAAGTTCAGCGGTTCCAGAACCAGCGACTGGAGATACGCAAGCAGCAGCGCGAGGTTCAGCGCGAACTCAGGCGTGAGATCGACTCTCTCGGGACAACCACAAAACTGGTCAATGTGTTTCTGGTGCCGGTCATTCTCACCATCATAGCCCTTGTCGTCGCCAGCGTCAGGTCGCGACGCAGCCGGGAGAAAGTTTATGATTAAGCGCTCCGTATTTCAGGTTCTGGCCGTACTGGCTGTTGCAGCGATTGCACTGGCAGTCTGGTTGTCAGGCCAGTGGCAGCCAGGTGCCGAAGTCGACAGGGCCACAAGGGCGAAACTGTTGCCAGCACTGGCCGGTAATATCAACGATGTGACACGACTGGCACTGGTACAGGGTGAAAACCGGCTGGTGTTGAAGCGGCAGGATGAGAAGTGGGTGGTCGAACAGAGGCATGATTATCCGGCCGACATGAAAAAACTGCGAGAGGTGCTGATTGCACTGGCCGATGCGGAACAGCTCGAAGCCAAGACGGCAAAAGCCGAACTGTATCCGAAACTGGGTGTGCAGCACCCTGCGTCGACGACCGCCGATGCAGATTCCATGCCGACCCTGATCGAGATTGACAGTCCGGCGGGAAAACAGGCTGTGATTATCGGCAAGGCGGCACCTTCCAGCGGCAAGGCGATGACCTATGCCAGAGTGGCAGAGGAGCCACAAAGCTGGTTGATCAATGGTTCGTTCAACGTCGAGACCGAGGCCTCCCGCTGGCTGAAGCAGGATGTGCTCAATCTGGGTTCGCCGGATATCAGTGAGGTGAGAATTGTTCAGCCAGATGGCAGTGTCGTTGAACTGAGCAAGAGCGATCGCGCCCTGCCCAATTTCACACTCGACAACCTGCCGGAAGGGCGTGAAATGCTGTCACCCTCATCGGGCAATTCTGCTGCATCGGCACTGGGTTCGCTGCGACTGACTGACGTGAAGCCGGCTGTAGAAGTCATTCCCGATCAGACCATCAGCAGCCAGTATCGCACCTTTGATGGGCTGGTGGTTGATGTCAGTGCCTGGCAGGACGGTGATGACTACTGGATTACCCTGTCTGCCAGTCATGAAGCTCCCGTTGTGCAGCAGGAATCCGCTGAAGAAACAGCAGTCGCCGAGTCGTCGATTGAACAGACAGAGGCTGAGACAATACGGAATACTCCGGAACAGGTCAGTGCAAGGGTAGATCAGATCAATCAGCTCACCGAGGGGTGGGCGTACAAGATTCCCTCCTACAAGTACGGCAACATGACCAGGGCCATGGAAGATCTGTTGAAACCGGCAGAAAGTGCCAGTCAGCTCTGAAAATTCACAGCGCCTTTTGTGGTGTGCTCTACTTGCAGCAGGCCTTGGGTATGTGTTGATGGGGGCTCTGGGCAGTCACCTGCTGTACGTGAGTGATCCGCAGCTGTTTGCCCTGGCACGCGAAATTCATGCTGTTCACGTACTGTTCGGTCTTGTCCTGCTGGTTGCAGGTCAGAGACTGAATGCTATCCTTGCCATGATAACGATCGCACTGATACTTGTGGGCATACTGCTGTTCTCTGGCACCCTCTATCTGAAGGCATCGGGGCACGACATCATCACAACGCGGCTGGTACCTGTAGGCGGCATGATGTTGATGGCTTCCTGGGTGCTTGCCATTATCGCCGCACTCACCGGCTCCGGTACGACACAGAAACGACAGTCATGACTGTCGTTTCTGTCTGAAGTCAGTGAATGTTCTCAGGGACAGCTGATGCGAGCGGTATCACCTTCACGCACATTCATGGTCAGTGTTCTGTTATTGCACTGATATGAAATACTCGCCGATTTCCGGTCACCGCGAGCCGGGTCTCCACACATTCTGTTGTCGACCTTGATCGAGCATTCGGACTGATCATCACACTGGTAACGAAATGCATCGGTGGCATCACAGATTCTGGAACCGATGCCATAGACAACATTCTGGATCAGGATCAGATCCTGTCCTCGACCCGAACCGGGTGCAGGTGTTGTCGGGTAGCGGCCCGGATCAGCCAGTCTGCAATAGACAAGTGCCGTCTGCCCCTGTTCCACGCTGACCGTGCGTCTGGCCGGTTCCTGGCCACAGCGATAGGCGACGAACAGCTGCTTTGTGACATTGGCGTAGGGGTTGCCACAAAGGTTGTCATCGGCATTGATTTCACATCGGTCACGACCGTTGCACTGCTGGCCCACGCTGTTCAATGCTCGGCATGTTTGCTGATCCTGTCCGTACAGTACATCAAGTATTTCGATTCTGTCCTGATAGTCTGATCCCTGCCTGGGTGTAAACAGCTTGGTGCCCGACTGCGCAAGTGCAGCGGTGGACGTGAATACTACGAAAAGCAGTATACTGATTGATGCATGAAAAGGTCTCATTGCTTCCCTCCCTCGGTTTCATGATGGATTGACGGGTTCCCGATCCGATTATAACGACATTTCCATCTCGTACCGCGAATTTCGTGCGTTAATTGGCAGTTTACAGCTCAGACACGCCTTTTATTTTCAACGGTCGAACGTTAGAATTGTGTGTCCAATGGTGGTTATTCAGGCAATCAATTGTATTCAGGTGCAACTGGACAGAACGATTCGAATACAGTTAAGAGTGCAGCATAAAATTTAGAGGTTTCAAATTATGCCAAAGGGTAAACAGAAAACGGCAGCGCAGCTGCGTGCCGAAATCAAAAAGCTCGGCGTGCAATTGCTCAAGGCTGAGCAGGAGCAGCTGAAACAGAAACTACATAAAATAACCGAGTTCAAGAAGGTCAGGTCCATGGTGGAGAAACTTGATCTGAGCGATCTCGAAATCCTCAAGCTGTTTAGGGGAGACAGCAAGAAATCTGCTGGCAAGAAAACCAGCAAGCGTGGTCGCAAGCCGGCAGCAGGCAAAACCGCAAAAACAGCTGGCAAGAGTGCAGCAGCGAAGCCGGCTGCCAGCAAGGGTGCAGCCAAGAAGGCAGCGCCGAAGAAAGCCGCAGCGAATTCCAGAAAAGATTCTGACAAGCGCACCAATGTGGCACCCAAGTATCAGCACCCCAAGGACAAGACACTGACCTGGTCAGGTCGTGGTCGCCAGGCCAAGTGGGTAACCGATGCGCTCAAGGGTGGAATGACGCTGAAAGACCTGGAAGTCAAGTGATCCTGACCTGATCTGCAGTCCGCCTGGATGGCAGCTCAGAAGATCAACAAGGAAGCCGGACGGTAGTGTCCGGCTTTTTTTGTCTCTGGTAGACATTGGCTCTTCAAGTCCGTACGCCAACAGGGTAGAATACGCCACCGATTTTGACGCTTCCGGGCTAGCATGCAGGCCATCAGACTGGTTCGCAGGCTTTTCCTTCTCAGGCATGTCTCACAGTTTCCGCGATACGGAAATTCTGTCAGTCAGCAAATGCCTGGCCGGCGCAGGATCCATCCGTTTAGACAGCAAGATACCCAGGTCGTCTGATTCACCTCACGCTGCTGAGGCAGTGCAGTGAAAACAGTCAGGCACCGAACAAAATCCGTTGGCAGGAGAATTTTCATGAAACAACCCGTAAATGTTGCGATCACCGGTGCCGCTGGCCAGATTGGCTATCAACTGTGCTTCAGGATCGCCTCCGGCGATATGCTCGGACCCGATCAGCCAGTTCGACTGCATCTGCTTGAAATTCCCCAGGCCATGGATGCCGTCAGCGGCGTCGTGATGGAACTGAACGACTGTGCCTTCCCGTTGCTCGCAGGAGTCTCCGCCACGGATAATCCCGATGTTGCCTTTGCTGATTGTCATTTCGCATTGCTTGTCGGTGCCAGACCCCGTGGACCCGGCATGGAACGTGCCGATCTGCTGGAAGCAAACGCCGCCATATTCTCGGTTCAGGGCAAGGCACTGAACGATCATGCCAGTCGCGACGTTCGGGTGCTGGTTGTGGGAAACCCCGCCAATACCAACGCCCTGATTGCCAGTCAGAACGCACCCGATCTCGAGCCGGGCCAGTTCACGGCGATGACTCGTCTTGACCACAATCGCGCTCTGTCTCAACTGGCAGAGAAAACCGGTTCACACGTCAACGATATTCGTCGCATGACCATCTGGGGCAATCATTCTTCGACCCAGTACCCGGATCTGCATCATAGCAGTGTGAACGGCACGGCAGCACTCGATCAGGTTGATGGTGACTGGTACGAAAATGATTTCATTCCCACCGTACAACAGCGTGGTGCTGCGATCATCAAGGCGCGTGGTGCTTCCAGTGCAGCCTCTGCAGCATCGGCTGCGATTGACCACATCCGTACCTGGGTGCTGGGGACGCCAGAAGGTGACTGGACATCGATGGGCATACCGTCTGACGGCAGTTACGGCATTGCTCCAGGCGTGATCTATTCGTTTCCGGTGACCTGTGCCAATGGTGAGTACTCGATTGTCCAGGATCTGGATATCAACGAGTTCAGTCGCGGCCGAATGGAGGCGACGGAACAGGAACTGCGAGAGGAACGTGCCGCTGTCGAGCATCTGTTCCCGTCAGCCTGATGATCATCACGGCATCGGGTAACCACAGATGACGACACAAACTGACATGACAAGACCGGGTCAGCGCTTCAGACAGGCAGTGGCTGACTCCAGCCCATTGCAGGTTGTTGGCACCATCAACGCCTATACGGCACTGATGGCAAAGAAAATCGGTCACCGTGCAATCTATCTTTCCGGTGGTGGTGTGGCGGCCAATTCGCTCGGCATGCCGGATCTGGGTATCAGCACACTGGATGATGTCTGTACTGATATATCCCGTATCACCGATGTCTGCGATCTGCCGCTGCTGGTTGATGTCGATACCGGTTTCGGTGGTGCCTTCAGCATTGCCAGAACCGTGCGCGAGATGATTCGTTGTGGCGCTGCTGCCATGCACATCGAGGATCAGGTCAGCCAGAAGCGCTGTGGCCATCGGCCTGGAAAGGAAATCGTCAGTCAGTCGGAGATGGTCGATCGTATCAAGGCCGCCGTTGATGCCCGCAGTGATGAATCATTTGTCATCATGGCCCGCACCGATGCGCTGGCTGTCGAGGGTATCGATGCTGCCATGGAGCGGGCCCGTGCCTGCGTCGAGGCCGGAGCAGACATGATCTTCCCAGAAGCCATGCGCGAACTCGACCAGTACCAACAGTTCCGTGAAGCGGTAGGTGTGCCGATTCTGGCCAATATCACCGAGTTCGGGCATACCCCTCTGTACGATTGTGACGAATTGTCAGGCGTTGGCGTGGACATCGTCCTGTATTGCTGTTCTGCCTATCGGGCCATGAACCGTGCAGCCGAGTCGACGTACAAGGCCATCCTCGGTGACGGACACCAGAAAAACGTGCTGGACCTGATGCAGACGCGGGAAGAACTGTACGGATTTCTCGATTACCACGATTACGAACAAAAACTGGATGAACTGTTTGGCAAGAGCAGTTCGTCCTGATCGATTCTTGCGAGGGCAAGCGGCCCCGAGTAACACAGCAACCCGATGCGGCGACCTGATACAGGCCGCCGCAACAAACCTGCAGGAGATTTGAGTACCCATGTCCCATTTTGATGCGCGCAGCGCAAAACGCCCAGAGCCGGATCAGGTCATCGCCGATATTGCCGATTATGTCTGTTCCGCCAGTGTCGACACCAAACTGGCGCTGGAAACCGCCCGTTACTGCCTGATGGATTCACTCGCCTGCGGCATGCTGGCACTGCGTTCCGATGACTGCAAGCGACTGCTCGGGCCAGTGGTACCCGGTGCCACTCTGCCCAACGGCGTGCGTGTGCCCGGCACGGCACACGAACTCGAGCCGGTTCAGGCTGCCTTCAATATTGGCACCCTGATCCGCTGGCTTGATTTCAATGACACCTGGCTGGCTGCAGAGTGGGGCCATCCATCTGACAACCTGGGTGCCATCCTGTCAGTGGCTGACTATATCTCACGTCAGCGCATCGAAAAGGGCGAATCGCCGCTGACCGTCGGTGAAGTCCTGATTGCCATGATCAAGGCGCATGAGATCCAGGGCGTGCTGGCTCTGGAAAACAGTTATAACCGTGTCGGACTCGATCATGTCCTGCTGGTCAGGATAGCCAGTACGGCTGTGGTCACACACATGCTCGGTGGTGACCGTGAGCAGGTTATCAATGCCGTTTCCAATGCCTGGATTGACGGCGGTGCCCTGCGTACCTATAGGCACGCGCCGAACACCGGTTCTCGCAAGAGCTGGGCTGCAGGAGACGCCTGTCGTCGTGCCGTGCAGCTGGCACTGATGGCCCGCCTGGGTGAAATGGGCTATCCATCGGCGCTGAGTGCACCCACCTGGGGTTTCTATGACGTGCTGTTCAAGGGCAATGCATTTGCCTTCCAGCGCGAGTACGGTTCCTATGTGATGGAGAACATCCTGTTCAAGATTTCCTTCCCGGCCGAGTTCCACGCCCAGACGGCTGTTGAATGTGCACTCAAACTGCATGCAGAGGTCAGTGATCGGCTTGATGATATCGAATCAATCGTCATCGAAACTCAGGAAGCCGGCTGTCGCATTATCGACAAGACCGGCCCGCTGGACAATTATGCCGACCGTGATCACTGTATCCAGTACATGGTTGCGGTACCGCTGATATTCGGTGAGCTCACTGCAGATTCCTATGTCGACGAAGTTGCCACAGACCCGAGAATCGATGCCCTGCGTGACAGGATGAAAGTGGTTGAGAATGAAACATTCACCACCGACTACTTCGATCCCGAAAAACGTGCCATCGGCAATGCCATTACCATTCACTTCAAGGACGGCTCACAGACTGAACGGGTCGAGATTCACTATCCGATCGGACATCGCCGTCGCCGTGACGAAGGTATTCCTGTACTGATCAACAAGTTCAAGGATGCCGTCGGCGGTCATTTCAATGAGGACAGGGCTGCTGCCATCATCAGTGCCTGCGAAGATCAGCAGTCACTGTCAGCGATGCCTTTGAACGAGTTCATGACGCTCTGGGCGGTCTGATCTTGCCAGGATTGGCCTGACTGAAAGGTGTAACGCCGTGACAATCATCTGTCACGGCGTTTTTTTATCTGCGAAATACTCAATTCTTGTCAGCTGTCTGTGACAGATAGGCATGACCACGCTCCATCATCCTGACGAAACCGGATTCATCGTCCGAATTGATCAGTGTTCTGAGTCGGGACAGCGCATCGGACAGGGCATTGAGCGGTGCCAGGCGATAATCGTTGAGGGACTGGATTTCGAAATACAGATGTGGGTTCTCGGCAGACACACTGCGGGCAATACCCAGTTGTGCGTCGAAGGTGGTACTGGACAGACGAGCCAGTTCGTCGGCACTGCTGCCGGACTCCCTGAGCGCAGTGAAGAATGCGATATTGAGCGCGTGCGACAAGCCGAGTATGTAGGCCACCAGTCGGTCATGATCCTCGAGGCTCATGTTGATCTTCTCTGCCATGGTCTTGTCGAACAGTGCGCGTGCATCGGACACTGCTTCGGAATCACCCACATCGATGAAGATCACATGTTTGCCGGAGAGCAGTCGTGTGTCCGGGCCGAACATGGGGTGGATCGACGTCACCCGACATCCGGCATCGGACAACAGCCCCAGCCCCTGGCGCAATGGGCTTTTCAGTGAACTCATGTCAAATATCAGCCCGGGCGGCTTCAGTTCCGCCAGTTCGGATAGCAGGTCAGCGGTGACCTTGATCGGTGTCGCCAGCGCAATGATGTCAAAATCCTCGAGTCGCTCGCGCCAGTCATCGGCCCGTCTGAAATCAGACTCGGCCTCGGTAGCATCGGATATTTCGGTGGCATAACCCTGTGATGACAGGAATTCTGAAAACCAGCGGCCCATCTTGCCGAGGCCACCGATCACCAGCGCCGTTTTTCTCCTGACCATGCTCATGGCTGCTGATGTTGGCCTGTTCCTGCTGCTGCAGAGAACCGGAGATTAGGATGTTCATCACTGATTCGGCGATGGCCGGGTCCAGACTGGCCTGTTCCGCCTTGTCACGCGCCCGGTCGATGACTTTCTTTTCACGTGTATAGTCGCGTGTGGCAATACCGGCATCCCGCTTGGTCTTTCCGATGCGGCTGACAATGTGCTGCCGGCGGGCAATCAGCCTGACGATCTCCTCGTCGACCTGGTTCAGTTGTTCTCTGAGTTCTTCCAGCATGGCATCCTTCTCTGGTGTAACGATCCGGTACTGATCGAGCCGACATCATGTGATGAAATTGTCATGCTGGCAAGCCCTGAACCAGCAGCGATTACAGGCCTGATGGAAATTTGCCTACAGGGCTGAGCTGGAATACAGGCGGGCATGCTTATAGAATGAGTCAAAAGCACAATCAATAAGCATGGGAGATACTTTGATGAAACGTACTTTTCTTCTGGCAGCGGCGTTGGTGTCAGTAGCCGTTTTGGGGTCATCGGTTGCGATGGCCAAGAAAGACAAACTTTCTGTTGGCGTGGTCGAGTTCAAGAATGAAACCTCGGCCGGCTGGTGGGGCTCTGGTGTTGGCTGGGAACTGTCCGGTATGCTGGCCAATGAACTGGTTGCCACCAAGGCATTCAGTGTGGTTGAGCGCAACAAGCTGCAATCCGTCATCGAAGAGCAGAATCTGGGGATGTCAGGCCGTGTCAGCAGTGGTACCGGTGCCAAGATCGGAAAACTGATCGGTGCCAAGTACCTGATCATGGGTACCGTGACCGCCTATGAGGAAAACACAGCCGGTTCCGGCGGTGGTCTGAGCTTCAAGGGCATTTCTGTCGGTGGCAACAAGTCTGAAGCCTATATTGCAGTTGATCTCAGGGTCGTCAATTCCGACACTGGTGAGATTGAATACGTCAGAACCATTGAGGGTCGAAGCAAGGGCGGCGGCATGCGTCTCGGTCTTTCACGCGGCGGTTTCGGTGGCAGTCTGGCCAACCAGAAGAAGACACCGGCAGGCAAGGCGATCCGTGGTGCCCTGGTACTGATTTCCGATTATCTGGAATGTGCCATGGTCAAGCAGGATCGCTGCATGAAGAAATTTGACGAGCAGGAAGAGCGTCGTCGTCAGAGCAACCGGGATACCCTGGATCTGGACGGCTGATCGTCAACAGCATTGACAAGAAAAAGCCGGCTTGATGCCGGCTTTTTTCATGCCTGTCATCATGCCGTCGCCATTCAGACCTGTTTGGCCTTGAACGGTTTGCCATCCGGATACAGCAGTTTGTAGAGCCCGGGCACCAGGATACCTCGGGTGTACTGGTAGATGCGGGCATTGGGAGCATCGTCAGGGCCGGGTGGCACCTGAATCATCTGCCAGGCCTCGGCAAATTCCTCGGCCTGTGCCAGTGACCAGTCGGACAGATCCAGCATGGCAGAGGGGTCACCAAAGATCAGCTCCTGAACGTGCTCCTCCGGCAGGGCCAGGCCAGGCACCGGGTATACAATGGCATAGGAATTGTCGGCTGTGACGAGAATCGGGATCTTGCAACCTGGCATATAGCCGTGATAGGTCTCCTTTTCCGGGCCGTCCTTTTTCAGAAATGCCAGAAAACGATCGCCCTCGACCTGCAGCACCTGAACTTCCGGGTAGTAACAGGAGGTATCTTCAATCCCCGATTCCTTGACTTCAATGATGTCACCCTTGAGTGAACCCTTGTAGGGGATCAGCACGCTCAAGTAGGCCGAGCCGGATGAGGGGAAGCCGCGTGTCATCTGGTAATCGGTGGTGATCACCTGAACGATGGCCACCAGGTCAGCCTCGGCCGTCAGCGACGCCAGATCCGGTGACTGTACGCTCTGGTCGGTGTCAGAAACGGTCTCTGCCGATTCAGTCTCTGCCGGCTGTGAATGCACAGGGTTTCCCAGCATCAGTGAAAGCAGGAACACATAGGAACAACATCTGATCATCTTGGTTTTCAAGCAATTACTCCGTTACCGAACAGGAGCCACCCCCCAGTACGCAGAAACGTGCACAGTGCGGGTGGTTCAGTTTTACCGGACGCCAGGCTTCAGCGAGCGTACGTCCGAGTTCAAATTCTTTCTCGTACGGTAATAACGTACAAGCCGCCACAACGGGGTGAAGTTCACCCCTGCGCTTGATCACCATGCGCGAGGAGGCACACATCATGTCATCGGGTGACACCTTCAGAATGGACCAGCACTCGGTGGTGATTTCCGGTACATCCGCATGGGCATCCATTTCGGGAAACAGCACCAGGCGGTCGTGCAATGAACAATCCACATTGATCCCGAGTGTCCTGAACAGGGCACTGAAGCCCTCTCTGAGGTCTGCCTCGCTCTCGTCCCAGCAGGTCCTGCCTGCAACCGTGAGATTGAAGCCGTTGTCCGAAAGCCATCTTAACCCGTCAATCGTGGGTGCCCAGGCCCGAACACCGCGTTCAGTCTCATGCAGCCCGGCGCTGTAGTGATCCAGTGATACCCGCACCTCCATCTGACTGCCATGGCGCTGATTAAGTTCCAGCAGTGCACCGGCCATTTTCATCATCGGTCGCATGGCGTTGGTGAGCAACAGCACGCGATAGCCGCGTGACAATGCATCAGCCATCATGGCGATCAGATCGGGGTTCATGCAGGGTTCACCACCGGTGAAGCCGATCTCGTCAGCGTTGTCGTGATCCCTGTCCAGTTCGTCAAGGTATTCGGAAACCTCCGATGCGCTCAGATACACCAGCCGGTCATTTGTCGGGCTCGATTCGATATAACAGTTCTGGCAGGTCAGGTTGCACAGGGTTCCGGTGTTGAACCACAGGGTCCTGAGGCGCGCTGGATCGACCCAGGCACGAATGCTGCCGTCTGCAGTCACCTCGGGGTCGCTGAACTTGATGTTGGTTATTCTGCTGTCCATTGTCTGGTTTCACCTGGCTGCGTGGAGTTTGCCACAGTCGAGATCAGCCAGCCGTGAACGCTACGGCAGGCTTGATTCGGTCAACTCGCCGATGGCCTGTCCCATTCTCAGACCTGATTCAGACACCATCTCTTGCAGAAAATGGCTTCTGCCCTTCTCGAACAGCATGATGATGGTCGAGCCCATGTTGAAGCGGCCCATTTCCTCACCACGTGCCAGGACAGGTGCATCGCTGCCCTCGAATGATTCGCTGACGATCTCCCGTGTCTTGTCGTACAGTCCATGCCAGACCGATTCGATGCCGGCCACCATTACGGCACCGACCAGGATCTGTGCCACCAGGCCTGCCGGTGTATCGAAATAACAGATCAGGCGGTCATTTCTGGCGCACAGTGCAGGGATGTGTGCAGTGGTCAGTGGCGCCACACTGAACAGTCGACCGGGGCACATAGGTGGTGGATAACAGCGTGCCGTCAACTGGCATGTGCAGGCGGTGGTAGTCCTTAGGTGACAGATAGATATTGATGAAATCACCGTTGATGAACCGTTTGATGCGATCATGCTCACTGGCCAGCAGGCGGTTGATGGAATACTGCTGTCCCTTGGCCTGGAAGATCAGGTCATGCTCGATCCTGCCCAGCTGACTGATGACACCGTCACAGGGTGACACGATGGCGGATGGCGAATCGTCCACAGGTCTGGCTTCCGGTTTCAGCTCACGTGTGAAAAAGGCATTGAAACTGGCGTAATTATCGGGGTTCTCGTCCAGTGCCTCACTGACGTTGATACCGAATTTCCTGATGGCCCAGTGAATCAGTCGAGTCTTGATCCAGGGTTTTTCGGAGCGGGTCACCGACCGTGCCAGGCGAGACATCAGGTGGTGTGGCAACAGGTACTGCAACCAGATATAGAGTCGTTCAGTGAATTTCATTTCAGCCTCTCTCATCCAGCTGCTGCAGGTCGGACAGGATGTCCTTCGGCCGATGGGGTGTGGTCATCACGCCATACAGTTCCGCATCAGGATTAAGCACGATGATGGCCGAGCTGTGATCAACCAGATAGCTGCTCGCACCCTCGTCGTGCTCCTCGATCTCGTAGGCAATGGCCATCTGTTTGGTCAGCTTGCGCAGCTCGGCATCTGATCCTGTGACCGCTTTCATGTCCGGATTGAAGAAACCGGCGTACTGCCCAATCTGCTCCGGCGTGTCACGCTCCGGGTCTACCGAAACAAACCAGACCACGATGTTGTGATCAGGGTTCTCCTGATCCAGTTTCTTTTCCACCCCGGCCAGCATCTGCAATGTCGTCGGGCAGATGTCAGGGCAATGGGTGAATCCGAAGAAGAGCAGGTTCCAGGAGTTGCGGAAGCTGTCACGGCTGACCGGCTTGCCCGCGGCATCGGTGAGGCTGAAATCAATGAGCTGTACGGGCACTGGGTAACGTGTGGTGGCGATCAGCTCGACGGGTGGCTTGCTGTTCAGGTACTGGTATGACCACAGACCACCACCGGTTGCCAGGGCAAGCAGCAGGATCAGGACGACCGGATTGAACAGGCGTGAGGATGGGCTGGAATTTTGCATGGGCGGATTATACAGGCAGCCGTGAGTCTGGAACATCCCGAAATGAGCGGCATGGCTCAGGCGCATTGCAGCCACAAACACCGGCTCATGATTGCAGGACATAAGAAAGTCATGGGGTTTGTCGAGGCGATCGGATAAAATCAGCCGCCGGAACAACAGCATTTGGATAGGAGGCACTGCTTCGGTGTGCCCTGGTGACGATGACCATCAACGACTTGATACGAGAATCGGCAGAAAGGCTGGACAGGGCCGAACTGTTTTACGGTCACGGTACCGCCGATGCCATTGACGAGGCTGTCTATCTGGTGCTGGCCAGTCTGAATCTACCCTATGATGTCGATGAGGTAGCGTTGCAGCAGGGTCTTGATGATGCAGATCGACGTCGCATACTGGCCCTGGTTGACGACAGGATAACCAGCCGTAAACCGGCAGCCTATCTGCTGGGCCACTGCCAGTTCGCCGGATACAGTTTTCGCATTGATAAGCGCGCTCTGGTGCCTCGCTCACCTATTGCAGAACTGATTATTGAGCAGTTTCGGCCCTGGCTGCGAAATACCGGGTCGCCGCGGGTGCTGGATCTGTGTACCGGTTCCGGCTGTATTGGTATTGCCACGGCACTGGCATTGCCCGGCGCCGAGGTGGATCTGGCGGATCTCAGTGCTGATGCCCTGTCGCTGGCCGCGGAGAATGTGGCGCTGCACGGCCTGGCCGATCGAATCAGGCTGCACCAATCCGATCTGTTCGATCAGCTGGATGAGTGCTGCTATGACCTGATTGTCAGCAATCCACCCTATGTCGGCAGCGAAGAATGGCAGGGGCTGCCAGCGGAGTATCACCACGAGCCCGAAATGGGACTGGTCAGTTGCCAGAACGGCCTTGAAATCCCGCTCAGGATCATCGAAAGTGCCAGCAGGTATCTCAAGCCGGACGGCATTCTGATACTTGAGGTGGGCTACAGTGCAGACGCCCTGGCTGAACGATTGTCCGGTGAGCCGCTCATGTGGCTGGAATTCGAGCATGGTGGTGAGGGTGTGGTACTGATGGAACACGATCAACTCAGGCATCTGGCGGTGTCGATGAACAATGTGGAGCAGGGCAAAGATGTCCAGTAACAGTTTTGGCAAATTATTTACCGTGACCACCTTTGGTGAAAGTCATGGCCCGGCAATCGGCTGCATCATCGATGGTTGCCCGCCCGGGCTCGAAATCAGTCCACAGGACATCAGGCCCGAGCTGACACGACGGGCCACGGGTAAGTCCAGGCATACATCACAGCGACGCGAAAAGGATGATGTGCAGATCCTGTCCGGCACGATGGATGGTGTTACCACCGGTACACCCATCGCCCTGGTGATCGAAAATACCGATGCAAGATCACGCGATTACACGAATATCCGGGATGCAATACGCCCTGGACATGCCGATTACACCTATTTGATGAAATACGGGCTGCGCGACTACCGTGGCGGTGGTCGTTCTTCGGCGCGTGAAACCACCATGCGTGTGGCGGCCGGTGCCATCGCCAGGAAATACCTGAAACAACGAGTGGGTATCGAAATCCACGGCTATCTGAAACAGCTGGGGCCGATCGAACTGGAGCCAGTCGATCTTGGCATCGTTGACGACAATCCCTTCTTCTGTGCCGATGCCAGCCGGGTGACCGAGCTTGAAGACTACATGGATGCACTGAGAAAGAGCGGCGATTCCATGGGGGCGCGCATCAATGCCGTGGCCACTGGTGTACCGCCCGGGCTGGGTGAGCCGGTATACGGCAAGCTGGACGCCGACCTGGCTTCTGCCATGATGAGTATCAATGCGGCCAAGGGGGTAGAGATTGGTGCGGGTTTTGGCTGTGTTAGCCAGCCTGGTACCGAGCACCGTGACGAGATCGATGAGCGCGGTTTTCTCAGTAACCATGCCGGCGGCATACTCGGCGGCATCTCCAGTGGTCAGCCAGTCACCGTCAGTGTGGCATTCAAGCCCACCTCCTCACTGCGTCTGCCTGGCAGGACAGTCAACAGCAGAGGAGAGCTTGCCGAGGTGATCACCACAGGCCGTCATGACCCCTGTGTGGGCATTCGTGCCACGCCAATCGTCGAAGCCATGATGGCAATGGTGATCATGGATCATTATCTGAGACATCGTGCACAGAACGCCGATGTCGACTACCCGATGGAGCCCATCAAATCGAATGAGTGATCGTAAAGTGAACGTGGCCATTGCCGGAGCCACCGGTGCCGTGGGCCGTGCCATGCTGGAAATCCTGAAGCAGCGCAATTTCCCTGTCGACAGGCTGAGCCTTCTGGCCAGTGAAAAGTCTGCCGGTGAGCGTATCGAGTTCCGCCAGTCCTATCTCACGGTTCAGCAACTGGATGAATTCGATTTCAGTGACGTGGATATCGCCCTGTTTGCTGCCGGGGGCTCGGTGGCACGTGTGCAGGTGCCCAGAGCGGCCGAGGCCGGTTGCGTGGTGATCGACAACAGTTCGGAGTTTCGCTACAACGATGCCATTCCGCTGGTGGTGCCTGAAGTCAATCCGCACCATATCGATGAGCGGCTCAGTGGCAACATCATCGCCAATCCGAACTGCTCCACCATCCAGATGATGCTGGCGGTATCACCGATACATGATCTGTTCGGCGTCGAGCGACTCAATGTGGCCACCTATCAGAGTGTCTCCGGTGCCGGCAATGCCGGTCTGGAGGAGCTGGCGCGTCAGACGGCTGCCCTGCTGAATTTCCAGACGGCAAGCAACGATGCCTTTCCGGCCCAGATTGCATTCAACGTGTTGCCGCATATCGACAGCTTTCAGGATAACGGCTACACCCGTGAAGAAATGAAGATGGTCTGGGAAACCCGCAAGATTCTCGGGCATGAGGATATTGCCGTCAATGCGACAGCCGTGCGGGTACCGGTGTTCTATGGTCACAGCGAGGCCTTGCATCTGACGACCAGCAAGCCGGTAGACCTCGATCAGGCCCGTTCAGCCCTGAAGTCCATGCCGGGAGTCAGCGTGGTGGACGAGCAGTCCGATGGCGGTTACCCGACTGCAGTGACCCACGCTGCCGGTAATGATGCGGTCTATGTCGGACGAATTCGCCGCGATCTGGATTCAGAACACGGTTTGAACCTCTGGGTCGTGTCTGATAATGTCCGCAAGGGAGCGGCGCTTAATGCGATCCAAATCGCAGAACTCTTGGTAAAATCTCATTTATAATCTATAGTTGTACCCAAATTGTAAGGTATGATGTGAGCAAGATCGGATAACAGCCTGACGAATAAGGACGATTCGTGGCTGAAATTCTTTACAATTTGATGATTGTCGAGTCCATAATTACAATAAAATGAACAGGTAAAGGCTATGAAACTAAGGGGATGCGATCAGATGAAAATGCCCTTGTGGATCAAAACGATCTCGTTGCTGGTGTTGTGTCCATCCTTGGCATGGTCGCTCGGTATGGGCGATATCACGGTCAAGTCGACTCTGAACGAACCACTGGTGGCTGAAATCGAGCTGTTGTACGGCGATGTTGAAGAACCCGAGACTACCGAAGTCAAGCTGGCTTCAGAAGAGGACTATGCCCGCATCGGCCTGACCCGAACACGACTGGGCTCACCGATATTCCTGCAGGTACGAGAAAATGATCGCGGTCGCTACGTCATTGCCGTGACCACACCAGTTGCCATCAACAATCCGGTGATCGAACTGCTGATCGAGGCCAACTGGCCTAACGGTCGTCTGCTGCGCGAATACGCGGTGTTACTTGATCCGCCGGTATCGGCTCCGACATCCCGTCCACAGGTTTCGGCCATCGAGACACCGGAAGCCACATCCCGCCCGACACCGGTCCAGCGCGATAGCGATACCACGACGACGCCAGTCACAAGACCAAGCATTCCCGATGTCAGTTATGAACGCACCGAAGGTGACAGCTGGGGTCCTGTCGAGACAGGCGACACACTCTGGTCAATTGCCAGCGAACTGACAGCCGGAACCGATCTCACGGTCAATCAGATGATGGTCGTGCTGTTCGAGAACAATCCGGATGCCTTTTTTCAGGACAATATCAACGCACTCAAGCGAGGTGCGATACTGAGACTGCCTGATCGCGAGCAGGTCAACCAGACCACGCTGTCATCAGCCAATTCGCAGGTCAGGCAGCAGAACGAGAACTGGACAGGTGTGCCATATTCTTCATCAACACCGACGGTGTCTGATGCCGGTGTTGATGCAGACTATGATTCACGATCAGTTGCAGGTGGCACCAGGGACAGTTCACGAGTCGAGCTGGTTCCACCCAGCGGCACCAACGATAGTGGTTTCGAAAGCCGTGGTAGCCGATCCTCGGCCGATGCCGGCGAGCTGGATGAGCTGCGAGCGGAACTGGCGCGCGCAGAAGAGAATCTGATCAGCACCCAGCTGGAAAACGATGAACTGAGGTCACGTGTCTCAGACCTCGAATCGCTGACCGATAATTACGCCAGAACCATCAGCCTCAAGGATGCCGATCTTGCCGATCTGCAGAATCAGGTTGATCTGCTGCGCAGGCAGCTTGCCGAGCAGGAAGCAGGTGCCGGAACGAGTGATGCCTTTACCGCCGATACCTCATCCACGGACACGTCTGCGACAGATTCGGCCACAGATGATTTCTTCAGTGGTACCGATGCGACGACCTCGGACGACAGCTCCAGCGCAGATGACTTCTTTGCCGACACCGGCACCACAGACACCACAACCACAGATACGTCGACAGACGAAAGTCGCACCTACGATGACTGGATGGGCGGCGATACAGCGGATGACAGTGCCGACAGTACGACAACCGCTGCCACAAACGATACCGCAACTGATACCGCCACTGATGCGACCACACAGCCGGTGGCGGATACACGTCCACCCAAGCCGGGCATGATGGATCAGGTCATGGATGTGGCCAAGAACCCTTATGTGATCGGTGGCGTCGTCGCCGGTCTGCTCGGAATTGCCGGGCTGGTCGTGATGCGCAGGCGTTCGGCAAACAAGGCCGATTCGGCTGGCCCGATCGACATGGATGACCTGCCGGCGATGGCCGTCGAGGAGCAGGACGATCGTGAAACAGAACTGCTGCAGGCCATTCAGGCAGATCCGGGCAATGCCCAGTCGCACCTGGCTGTCCTGCGTTATTACTACAGCAGTCGTGATACCAATGCCTATGTCAGCGCCGTCGAGCAGATGAAGGAAAGCATCTCGGATGATTCGCATCCGGCATGGGCAGAAGTCAAATCCATGGGTCGTGATCTGGCACCGGGCCTGAGCCTGTTCGCCTATGATGACGAGCTGGCCGAAGCAGCCACACTGGAAGAATCGACACCTACTGTCAGCGATGATCTGGAATTTGACCTGTCTGATCTGGACGGACCGTCCAGTGAACCATCCAGTGGAGAAATCGATCTGGGCGATATCACCGACGATGATGATTCCGATCTGTCGTTTGATCTCGATGACATCTCTGCCGATGCAGCAGATGCCGTTGAGGAAGCCGTCGAACATGTCACTGATACCAGTGGTACGGCGGTTTCAGGCTTTACCTCACAGACTCAGGATATCGCCGACGATGTAGCCGATGAGCTGGTCGAACAGGCGCAGGATGTGGTCGATACACTTGATGAGGCCGGTGATGCGATCGAGGAAGACCTGTCACTGAACCTGGATGATATCGATCTTGATGCCGGCGACGAGTTGTCTCTCGACCTGGATACACCCGAGGAAGAGGAAGTCGACCTGTCAATTGACATCGATCTGGGTGACGAAGCTGATGAGCTTGATCTGGATCTTGATTCCGGCGATGACCTTGCTGAACTGGATCAGGTGGATGAAAAGGACGAGCCGACCGAATTCGAGCTGCAGGCGGTCACCGATGAAGTCACAGAAATCACCGATACCATCAGTACCGAACCGGATACAGAAGAACTGGAAGTGATCCAGGAGCAGTTTGATTCCGAGGCTGAGACTCTGGCAGAGCTCGAAGCCGTCACCGATGCCGATCTGGACAGTCTGGGGCTGGACTCACTGGATATCGAGACCGATACCGAAGATCAGTCCTCGGTGGCCACCAAGCTGGATCTGGCCAAGGCCTACATGGAAATGGGTGACCCGGAAGGTGCCAGCTCGATGCTTCATGAAGTGAAGGCAGAAGGCAATCCTGCTCAGCAGGAGGAAGCAGAGCGCCTGCTTAATGAAATCGGCACCTGATTTTTCTGAACCTCTGATTCGCTGCCGGAGACAGTCTGTCTCCGGCAGCGTCGTTTCCGGGCCATGAAACGCCTGGCCATGGCCGTTGAATACGACGGCACGCGATATCTCGGCTGGCAGACTCAGGCCCAGCAACCCACCGTACAGCAAACTCTCGAACAGGCGGTCTCCACGGTGGCTGATACTTCGATAGAAATTCATGGTGCCGGTCGTACCGATACCGGTGTGCACGCCACCGCCATGGTCTGCCACTTCGACACCACTGTTGTACGAGGGCTCAGGTCCTGGATTCTGGGAACCAATGCCAATTTGCCAGAGGATGTGGCCGTCACCTGGATAACCGAGGTTTCCGAGGACTTTCACGCACGTTACAGCGCGACTGAGCGGCGTTACTGCTACCGTATCTGCAACCGCTGGATACGTCCGGTTAATGATCGACACAACCGGGCATGGATCCGTCAACCGCTCGATATCGATCGCATGAACCGGGCTGTGGCCTGTCTGATCGGTGAGCATGATTTCACCTCTTTTCGTGCCGTTGCCTGCCAGGCCAGACATGCCGTGCGAACGGTCTTGTCAGCATCATTCCGTCAGTCCGGTCACCTCATCGAGTTCGATATTTCCGGCAATGCATTTTTGCATCACATGGTTCGCAATATTGTCGGCAGTCTGGTCGAGATTGGACGTGGAGACCGTGATGTCGACTGGCTGGAGTCGGTACTTGAGGCCTGCGACAGAACAGTTGCCGGGATGACCGCACCTGCCTGTGGACTGACACTGGAGTCGGTGGTTTATCCTGCACAGTTCAGCCTGCCGGATCGGATTATTGAAATCGGTCAGTAGAGAAAACGAGACATGACGGTGAGCATGAACACCACATGAGTGAAAACACGCCACAGCGAACCTGGATCAAGATCTGCGGTATAACCCGCGAGGTGGACGCACGTCGCTGCGTGATCGAAGGCATTGATGCACTGGGGCTGGTATTCACCGAGCGAAGCCCTCGCCATATCAGTCCTGAACAGGGCCGCAGACTGCGAGATCTGGTGTCCGGTAAGTGTACGACTGTTGCGCTTTTCATGGATCAGGATCGCCTATCGGTTGAACGGGTGATTGATGCAGTCAAACCTGATATGCTTCAGTTTCACGGTCAAGAGCCTGCCGGCTTTTGCAGCCAGTTCCAGTTGCCATACATCAAGGCCCTGAGCTTTTCAGAGCCAGCGCTGAACAGTCTGGTGGAACAGCATCATCAAGCAGCCGCACTGATTATCGATTCGCACCAGCCCGGTGAGATCGGTGGCACGGGCAATGTGTTTGACTGGCAGGAACTGACCACAACAGGCAGTGCATCCTGGATCATCGCCGGAGGGCTTGATCCGGACAATGTGGGTCTGGCGATTTCACAGTGTCACCCCTG
Source organism: Lysobacterales bacterium (assembly GCA_965212525.1). GTDB lineage: Bacteria > Pseudomonadota > Gammaproteobacteria > Xanthomonadales > SZUA-38 > SZUA-38. The sequence continues at coordinate 9,968 of CBDBVC010000025.1, read as the reverse complement.
GGGCGTCGATGTCAGCAGTGGCGTCGAATCCAGTCGTGGCATCAAGGATGCCGGGAAAATAGCCGCATTTGCAAGGGCAGTTGAACGGGCCGATGAGGCCACATGACGCCGCAAAATTAACTGAACGAGGCAGAGATGTCAGAAACAACACAGCACCAGACCTATCCGGATTATCCGGACCAGGGGGGCCATTTTGGTGAATTTGGCGGCATGTACGTTGCCGAGACTCTGATGAGCGCACTAACGACATTGCGCAACCAGTACAACACCCTGAAGAGCGACCCCGAATTTCAGGCAGAATTTGATCACGATCTGGCACGTTATGTGGGACGCCCATCGCCGCTGTATCATGCCAGAAGACTGAGCGAACAGATCGGCGGTGCCCAGATCTACCTCAAGCGTGAGGACCTCAATCACACCGGGGCACACAAGATCAACAACACCGTGGGTCAGGGCCTGCTGGCCAGGCATCTGGGCAAGAAACGCGTGATTGCAGAAACAGGCGCCGGACAACACGGGGTGGCCTCGGCCACTGTCGCGGCTCGTCTGGGTCTGGATTGCATCGTCTACATGGGTTCGACCGACATCGCACGGCAGTCACCCAATGTCTACCGGATGAAGCTGCTGGGTGCAGAAGTCAGGCCGGTGGAATCGGGTTCAAAGACGCTCAAGGATGCACTCAATGAGGCGCTGCGCGACTGGGTCGCCAATGTGGATGACACCTTCTACATCATCGGAACGGTGGCAGGCCCACATCCCTATCCGGCCATGGTGAGGGATTTCAACTCGGTGATCGGGCGCGAAGCAAGGGCTCAGTTTCTGGCGGACCACGATCAACTGCCTGATGAAATCATCGCCTGTGTCGGCGGTGGGTCCAATGCCATGGGTCTGTTCCATCCGTTCATCAATGACAGCGATGTGACAATGATCGGTGTCGAGGCGGCCGGCAGGGGGCTTGCCACGGGTGAGCATGCCGCCTCACTCTGTGCCGGACGCAAGGGGGTGCTGCACGGTAATCGAACCTATGTGCTCGACGATGAAGCGGGGCAGATCACCGAAACTCATTCGATATCTGCCGGGCTGGATTATCCCGGCGTTGGTCCAGAGCATGCCTGGCTGCATGATATTGGTCGTGCGCGATACGTCGGTGTTGACGATACAGAAACCATGACGGCCTTCCACGCCCTTTGCCGCACAGAAGGCATCATTCCTGCGCTTGAAAGTGCGCATGCGGTAGCCTATGCCATGAAACGGGCGGCCGAACTGAAGCCAGATCAGAAACTGCTGGTCAATCTGTCCGGTCGTGGCGACAAGGATGTCAACACAGTGGCAGCACTGGAGGGCATACAGCTGTGAATCGAATAGACCAAATATTTGCAAATCTCAGGACTGAAGGCCGCAAGGCACTGATTCCCTTCATCTCTGCCGGTGATCCAGACCTGGAATCCACGGTCGGAATCATGCACGCACTGGCCGACAATGGTGCTGATCTGATCGAAGTGGGGATCCCGTTTTCCGATCCGATGGCGGATGGCAGCGTGATTCAGCTGGCCTATGAGCGAGCCATCAGAAACGGTACAGACATTAATCATGTTCTTGATATTATTGAAGAATTCAGGCGTACAGACAGTAGAACCGGGGTTGTGCTCATGGGGTATCTGAACCCGATAGAGCGCATGGGGCACGACAAGTTCGCCGAACGGGCTTCAGCTGCCGGCGTCGATTCTGTGCTGATGGTTGATCTGCCGCCCGAAGAGGGCGATGACCTGCGCGCTCTGCTGCTCGAGAAAGGTATTTATCAGACATTCCTGATTGCCCCCACCAGCACCGAAGAGAGGCTCGAGCTGATCTGCAACAAGGCGCGGGGTTTCCTGTATTACGTCGCGATCAAGGGCGTGACGGGTGCCAGCCTTGTGGGTGAAGACGAGATCCGTGACCATCTGACACAGGTGGGCAAGTACACCAGCCTGCCGGTAGCGATCGGGTTTGGTATCAAGACCGCCGAGGATGCGCATCGCATGGCAGCTCTGGCAGATGCCGCGGTCATTGGCAGTGCACTGGTAGAGACACTGGCCCACGCTGCCGCCAGCAATCGCAATGTTGCCGATAATGCGGGTGAATTCCTTGCGCCAATCCGGCACGTTCTGGATAATTAGGCCCATCACATGACACGAGAATGGATTAATCTATGAGCTGGCTGCAGAAACTCATGCCATCACGCATCCGTACCGAAGGTGGTGGCAAGAAGAACGTCCCTGAAGGCGTTTGGGTCAAGTGCACCAAGTGCCAGTCGGTACTGTACCAGCCCGAACTCGAACGTAACCTCGAGGTGTGTCCCAAATGCAACTTTCACATGCCGATTCGTGCACGTGAACGCCTGCTGAAACTGCTCGACGTAGAATCGACTACCGAGCTGGACGAATCCCTGAGTCCGATAGATGTACTCAAGTTCAAGGACAGCAAAACGTACAAGAGTCGCATCTCGCAGGCGCAGAAGTCAGTGGGTGAACGTGATGCTCTCATCACCATGACGGGCATGCTGGAAGGCCAGTCGGTGGTGGCCTGTGCCTTTGAGTTCAAGTACATGGGTGGCTCGATGGGGGCAGTCGTGGGTGAGAAATTCAAGCGTGCAGCACATTATGCGCTTGAGAAACGCATCCCGCTGATCTGTTTCTCGGCCACGGGCGGGGCACGCATGCAGGAAGCACTGTTCTCACTGATGCAGATGGCCAAGACCAGCGCCGCCCTCGCGCGACTTGCGGAAGAGGGTCTGCCATACATCTCGGTACTGACCCATCCGACCACCGGTGGTGTGTCGGCATCTCTCGGTATGCTGGGGGATATCAATATCGGAGAACCGGGTGCGCTGATCGGTTTTGCGGGCCCCCGTGTGATCGAGCAGATTGTTCGAGAAAAATTGCCGGAAGGGTTTCAGCGCAGCGAGTTCCTGCTCGAGCATGGTGCAATTGACATGATTGTCGATCGTCGTGAACTGCGGTCAACCATTGCCTCTCTGCTTTCGATTCTGACCGACAACACGCCGCAGTCTCGCATTGGCATGGACAATGACGAGGGTGGCGATGCAGCGCCCGAAACAACATCTTCCGATGAGCCCAGGCCCGATCCTGCACCGAGAAAACTGCGCCCTGCATCCAAGACCGATGAGCAGCCCGAACCACCCGTGGTCAGTGATGCCGCACGCCCGCGTGGTGAAAAACTGCCGGTTCCTGCCGCAGACAGTGAAGACAAGCCAGCAACTGATGACAAGAAGGACAGCTAGACTGCCGTTATCAGCAGCAGCCTTCAGAGACAGTTGAACGGCTGAGCGGACAACAGGCGATCAGCATGCCCCTGACAGACTGGCTGAGCAGAATCGAACAGCTGCATCCCAGTGAAATAGAGCTGGGCCTGGATCGTATCCGACGTGTTTACCACCAGCTGGGTTCTCCCAGGCCTGCGCAACAGGTCGTGACCATTGCCGGCACCAACGGCAAGGGGTCGACTGTGGCCATTTTCGAACGCCTGTTGCAAGCGGCTGGTACTGCACATGGCAGTTACACTTCACCTCATATCCACCATTTCAACGAACGCATCCGGATCAATGGAGAACACATCAGTGATGAGGCACTGGTGGAGGCATTCGAGCAGATCGAAGCCGCCCGCGAACAGTGTACGGAGCCGACGTCACTGACCTATTTCGAGTACACCACACTGGCAGCGCTGATCTGCATGGCCAGACAGACGCTCGATGTGGCGCTTCTCGAGGTGGGTCTGGGGGGCAGGCTGGATGCCGTCAACCTGATAGACGCCGATGTCGCCATTGTCACCTCGATTGATCTTGATCACACCGAATGGCTCGGGCCGGACCGTGAATCCATTGGTTTCGAGAAGGCCGGTGTTTTCCGCAATGGCAGGGCCGCCATTTTTGCAGCCCGTGACATGCCCGTGTCGATCAAGTCGCATGCCGATGAAATCGGAGCCAGGTTGATCCGCTGTGGTCGTGATTATCACATCGTGCGATCGAATGATCACTGGTCGCTGACCGCAGAAGGAATCGAACTGTCTGAGCTGCCAAGGCCCGCCATTGCGGGCGATGTCCAGTTGAACAATGCTGCAGCTGCGATGATGGCGCTGGATCAGCTCGACCGGCTCGAGAAGATCGACAGGGAGTCGCTTGACCGGGCTCTGTGCACAATTTCGCTGTCGGGAAGATTCCAGACGCTGCAAACTGATCCCGATATTGTCGTCGATGTGGCTCACAATGGGGCCGCGGCAGCTGTTCTGGCCGGAAGTATCCGCGACAAGCTTGCAGCACGCAACGCAGGTCAATACAGCCGACCCGTCGAGGTTCATCTTGTCCTGGCAACACTGGCCGACAAGCAGGCGTCAGCACTGGTGACTGCATTGCTGGATGTGGTTTCACACTGGTACATCAGCGCTCATCGAAGACAGCAGGCCGGATCGCGCTGGCACTCGGCTGCAGATCTGATGGCAGTGCTGCGAGAGCCCCTGCGCGGGCAATCTGTCGTGGTTCTGGATGAACTGGCTACGGCACTTGACATGGCAACAGGACGCGCTGCTAAGCAGGACATTATCGTCTGTTGTGGTTCATTCCTCACCGTCTCCGAGATCAGCCGAGAGTTTCAGTCGACGGACTTAAGCTGAATCGGGTCGTGACTGTATCATCGAGCGAAAAGCCTCTGTTATAATTCCCTGTCAGCTACTGCATCCACACCACATGGACAAAGCGCTCAAACAACGGTTACTTGGTGCCACCGTACTTGTCATTCTCGGTGTCGTCTTCATTCCAATGATTCTCGACGGCCCGCCGACTGACGGCTATCAGGAAATCGAGGTTCCCATTCCCGATCAGCTTGATCGAGGCTACGAGACACGTCTGTTGCCGGTTAATCCGTCGACAGAGACTGTGCCTGTTCAGGGTGACAGCAGTGAACCACAAACCGATTTGGGTACCGTGGTCGAAACGCGTGTCATCCCGATGGATCCCGCTGATGCTGAACCGGTTCAGTCCGGCAGCACCAACCAGACGGCAGACGCCGAACCGGCACCTGTTGAGGGCGATGCTCCCGCCGTGGCCTCGGAAACGACTACTGCCACCGCCGAAAGCGATGCCGGGTCGACTTCAGCAACAACACAGCCACAACCTCAGGCTTCATCGGATATGGCAGTACAGGCGACCGGCTGGACTCTGCAACTGGGTACATTCGGCAATGAGAACAACGCCAGTGGGCTGTCTCAGCGAGTGCAGGCAGCAGGCTGGGAGGCCAGGCTGACGCCCATCGAGCGTGACGGCAAGACCCTCTACCGTGTGTCATCAGGGGTCTACTCCAACAAGGATGAGGCTACCGAGGCTGGCCGCATGTTCACCACACAGTTCGCCGATATCAATTTCGCCGTGCGGCAGATCGAAGCGGTCAGCGCGGCCTCGGAAAACCGAGAGGGCCTCAAGACCTGGATGATTCAGGTGGCGAGCTTCGGGCAGGAAGCCAATGCCATTTCACTGCGGGACAAATTGCGTGCGGCAGGCTATGTCGCGCACGTCAGCAATTCAAGACAGGGCCAGGTGCCGTATCGTGTGCGTGTCGGCCCGGTGCTGCGTCGCAGCGAGGCTGAATCCACGCGTGACCGAATCCGGTCTGCCTTCGACCTTCAGGGCATCATCGTGAGCCATCCATGAACTGGGCCGATTACAGCGTTATTGCCATTTTCCTGATCTCGATTGTGATCAGTCTGTTTCGAGGTTTTGCCCGCGAATTTCTGGCACTGGCGATCTGGGTAGCGGCGTTCTGGGTTGCCGCCACCTTTTCCGATGATCTTGATGCACGCCTGGTGGACGAGATATCACTGCCATCGGCTCGACTGGCCGTGTCATATGTGCTGCTGTTCGTCGTGACGCTGTTGTCCGGCGGCATACTGAACTACATGCTGGGCAAGCTGATTGACAGCACCGGCATCTCCGGTACCGACCGCATGCTGGGCATGATTTTCGGCTTTGGCCGTGCCCTGTTGCTGGTCACAGCGCTGATCCTGTTGCTGAAGCTGACGCCGCTCACACGCGATGCCTGGTGGCAGGATTCGGTCCTGGTGCCACGACTCGAGCGCCTGGCCGACTGGTCGACCCAGTTCTTCCCTGAATCGCTGCAATCGGTGTTTGCTGATGATTCGGCCACAGAAACGGATGAGGCCGGCGGCGATGACGTCGACAGTGGCGACACCACACGTTTCAATATTCGTGATTTTCTCTCCGGAGATGATGACCGAGCGCGCGATGATGCAAGGTCTGAGTCGGAATCAGCACCGGACGATGACAACAATGATGACAGCGGCCAGCCGGATTCTGGCTCTGACAATGATGAGGACGACCCCGGAACCTGACCATGTGTGCCATTATCGGAATCGTAGGCAAGTCACCCGTAGCCGCCAGTATTTATGAGGGCCTTACCGTGCTGCAGCATCGCGGCCAGGATGCCACCGGCATAGCGACGGCCAAGAAGCGCAAGATGTATCTGCACAAGGCCAATGGACTGGTTCGCGATGTCTATCAGCAGCATGAGATGGAAACCCTTCAGGGCAATGCCGGCATTGGTCATCTGCGTTACCCCACGGCCGGATGTGATTCTGATGAGGAAGCACAGCCGTTCTACGTCAATTCACCCTACGGGATTGCCCTGGCGCATAACGGCAACCTGACCAATGCCCATGTGCTGAAGAAAGAGCTGTTCAAGTCCGATCGACGTCACATCAATACTGAATCCGATTCGGAAGTGCTGCTGAATGTGTTTGCGCATGAATTGCAGGTGCACGGTGAACTGAAACTGAGGCCGGAGCACCTGTTCAGGGCCGTCTCGGGTGTGCATCGTCGCTGTATCGGCGGCTATGCCAATGTGGTACTGATTCCGGGCAAGGGCATTCTGGGTTTTCGCGATCCCAATGGCATCCGGCCCATCGTCTACGGCTACCGGGATACGCCCGAGGGTCGAGAATACATGATGGCCTCCGAAAGCGTGGCGCTCGATACACTCGGCTTTACACTGATCAGTGACATCAAGCCCGGTGAAGCCATCTATATCACGCTGGACGGCGAAATGCACCGCAAGCAGTGTGTACCGGCCAGCAGCTATTCACCCTGCATCTTCGAGTATGTCTATTTTGCCCGGCCCGATTCGATGATCGACGACATCTCGGTGTACAAGGCTCGCCTTCGCATGGGTGAGGCACTGGCCAGGAAGATACTGCGGGAATGGCCCGATCACGATATCGATGTGGTCATTCCTGTACCGGATACCTCACGCACAGCGGCGATACCCCTGGCCTACGAACTGGGTGTGAAATACCGCGAGGGCTTCATCAAGAACCGCTATGTGGGCCGTACCTTCATCATGCCCGAACAATCGGAGCGCGAGAAATCGGTTCGACGCAAACTGAATGTGGTCGATCTCGAATTCCGCAAGAAAAATGTGTTGATCATCGACGATTCCATCGTTCGTGGCACAACCTCGCGACAGATTATTCAACTGGCGCGTGAAGCCGGTGCCAGAAATGTCTATTTTGCTTCGGCCGCACCGCCGGTGCGATACCCCAATGTCTACGGTATCGACATGCCGACACAGCAGGAGCTGATCGCCTACAACCGCAGCGAGGAAGAGATCTGTGCCGAGCTCGGTGCCGACCGCCTGATCTATCAGGAGCTGGATGATCTGGTCTCTGCCTGCGCCGAAGGCAACAGGGACATCAGTCAGTTTGACACCTCCTGTTTTTCCAATGAATACATCACCCAGGTGCCGGAAGGCTACTTCGAGAACCTGAAAAACGCTTCCTGAGCAGGCATCATGAGTGTTTCACCCAACTGGCCGCAACAGCATGCCCACCGGGCCCTGATGACGAACGAACCGGAAGAAAAGGCCATGCTGGCGTCTCGATTGCACGAGCAGCTGCAGCCAGAAAAAGCGGCAGACTGGCAATCCGCAGCGTGGCAAGCAGCGGACCGTATCGAGACACCGGGTCGCCCGGCTCAACCCGAACTGGTGCACCCTGCAGTCGTTCCAAGGCGCCGCCTGGGCACGGAGGCGGGCAGGGCAGCACTGGTGCACGCCATCGCCCATATCGAATTCAATGCCATCAACCTGGCGCTGGATGCTGTCTACAGATTCGGTTCCATGCCTGCTCGCTTTTACCTGGACTGGGCCAGTGTGGCTGCCGATGAGGCGCGACACTTCACAATGCTGGCCAGTCGCCTGCAGCAGATGAACAGCCATTACGGTGCAATGTCTGCCCACAATGGCCTGTGGGAGATGGCACTGAAGACCGATCATGACCGGCTTGAGCGCATGGCGCTGGTGCCGCGTGTGCTGGAAGCACGTGGCCTGGATGTCACTCCGGCGATGATCGAAAAACTCGAGGCACAGGGCGATGTGGAGACGGTTCGTCTGCTGCATATCATCCTTGAGGAGGAGGTGGGGCATGTCGAGATCGGCAGTCGCTGGTTCCGACACTGCTGTGACGAGGCCGGTTTGGAGCCCGAGTCCACCTTTCTGTCACTACTGAAAACGCACATGGCCGATCAGATCAAGGGGCCGCTGAATGAACCGGCAAGACTGACAGCCGGATTCAGCAATCACGAGCTGGCTGAACTGAATCGAATGATCGGCTGAGAATGAGCCTGTTTCGCGTGTTGCCAGCAACGGCATTGCATGCTGATGATCGATCCATCAGGAAATTTTCAAAAAAATGGATTTTTTTGGCGCTTTTTCGGCCACCAATACGCTGTAAAAGGTGAAGAATATAAACAATTTAGCCTGATCGTGGGCTAAAAGAAACATAACCATCTGATTTTTGGTGGTTTTTTATAAAAGAGGTTAATCATGAAAAGATTTGTAACTACAGTCGCAGCGCTCGGTCTTCTGGCCGGTGCCAGTGTTGCAAACGCCTGCCAGCTGACTGGTTGGGACGCGAGCAATGGTGCCGTACAGGAAGGCGGATTCGGCAGTAACCCCCTGTCACGCTACCTGGGTCAGTGTGCCATGAGTGCCTCGGGTGCTGGCGACGTCTTCGAACAGGATCAGATTACGGATGAAGCTGTGATCAATCAGCGATTCTACTTCTTCGCCACGGGTGCCGGCACCTCGGTGACACTGTACGAAGCCTACAGCGATGTTGGCGGAACCAATGTCATCTATTCACTGACTTACGATGGTACCAACGTCAACTACACAACCACCGACGGTGGTACTTCCGCTTCTGCCCCGGTTAACGGTCTGGTTGACTGGCATTCAGTCGAGCTGCACTGGACAGCCAACGGCACCGTTGATCTGTATGTAGACTCCAATGCTGCAGCACCAGGTGCCACACCTGACGCTTCAGGCACCTCGGCCGCTGCCAACACCATCGCTTCCATTCGCATGGGCGCCATCGGTGGTCTTGGTGGATTCACTCAGGTTGGTCTGGATGACTATGTAGGTCGCCGCAGTTCAGCCATCGGTCGAGCCTGTCCTGGTGATGCCTTCGTACCACTGGACAACACCATTAACGTACAGGATCTTCAGGAGCTGGTGAACGAAATTCTCGGTACCGCGCCGTGTTCAGGCATGTGTAACGCCAATGAGAACCTCGATACTACAATCAATGTCCAGGATCTCCAGTTACTCGTCGATTTCATTCTGGGTAACGCAACAGCTGAATGCTAATCAGTGATCTGCAAACAGATTTCAAAGAGGAATACGTAATGAAAAAAGTATCAACACTTACAGCTGCAGTGGCTTTCGGGTCTTCTGTCCACTTCAGCGTTTGCAGCAAGCTCTGATCTTCTGGTCACCCCAGTACAGAACGGCAAGCAAACTCAGCTGAATCTCGATTTCGTCAATGATGGCCAAGCCACATCCATGCAGTTTGACATCGATCTGAACGGCATGTCACCCAAGCTGATCAATTTCGACAACTGCATCAGCGGT
>CBDBVC010000024.1:0-98533 GCA_965212525.1 Lysobacterales bacterium | reverse complement strand
GGGCACCCAGCTCATCATTGGCCTTTTCGTCGATGCGGTGTTCCAGATCACCCGATCCGAGACGATCCGCACCCTGGCGCAATCGCTCCAGACGCTTTGAAAGTCGTGAGGAAAACAGTATGGCAAGAAACATCAGCAGTGCCGCAGAGACACCATAGATCAGCAGAGTGATACGATCGGACAATTCTGAAATCTTGCGAAAGTCATCCTGCGCCCGTGTCATGCGCTGACGTTCACGCTCCTCCAGTGCCGGTAATCGAACCCGGTAGGCAGATGTGCTGAGTGGATCGGCATTGATCATCAGCTCTTCGAGAGCCTTCTCCTGGTCACGACCGTAATAGAGGAAATAGCGGCGCCAGGAATCCAGCAATTGCTTCAGTTCACTCTCGAAAGCCGTGAATTCCTCATCACCCGATTCGCTAACCTTGATTTCATCAAGCACACGCCGGATATCGGCCATCTGGCGATCCTGGCCATCGATGAACGGCACAGACAATGCCTGCGGCCCTTCATCACCGGTCATGCCGCTCATGGACAAGTCGCCAGATATCAGCTGAATCTGTCGATCGATGCTGTCAACTTCCCGGCTCAGCTTGAAATACAGCTGAAGTACCGTGCTGGACTGCTCCAGCTTGTCGACAGCTGACTGACGCTGCTTGTCACTCCAGAAAAAAACCGCAATCGAGGTAACGAAAATGACGATGATCAGCAGGACGCCGATGCTCAGCTGGTGTCTTATCGACATGCTGGCTTCACTCGGAGAAACGAATCCTGATCATTCATGTCATGGCTTGAGCTGATACTCTGGATCATCGGGTGTCTTGCCATCAATGGTCAGTACCTTGACGTTGTCAGGCACCACATCAAATTCCAGGAAGGCGATGGATCCGGGAATCTTGGTTACCAGGTTGACGGCCATTTCGTTGGAGAGGATCACCTTGGGACCCGAAGCCACTTCGGCCCTGAACACCTTTGAGATCCAGAATTGCTTGAACTGGGGCTCGGTCATGCCCATGTGCTGGCTGATCAGATAATTTCGCTGCGAGGTCAGTGGTGCCTGCAGCAGGATCGTGATCGGCTTGCGTGGTGCCCAGGACTTCTTGTTGCCGAACAGTATCTTCTGCAGATCATCATAGCTGATGTCATCCACTTCAAGCTCTGGCGCCACAATGACGGCCAGTGGTGAGGAGATACTGTCATCAGCTGCGATCAGCGCCTGACCGTAACCGGCGATTACCAATGCAGCAAATTTGAAGAGGTTCGAATATCTCATCAGAGTCCTAGAAGTACGCCGATATCTGCGTGTGGATGGCGTTGAAATCGTCTTCAAGCCGGGCATCCTCGTGACGAAGCTCGACCTTGAGTGAAAACTGCGACGAAAAAGTCATAACGCGTTCCGATCATGGTGCGTCGCTGTGAACGAATGCCCGTGTACAGGGTATCTTCCTCGTTCACATCCAGATCCTCGACTCGACCATAGACCTTGAATTTGCCACCACCAGATTTCAGCCGCTGGCCAAGTTGCAGATACCAGCTGTCGCTGTCGACACTGCCGATGCCAGGGATGTCGTGCCGCACGAAGGCATATTCACCCGAAAGCTCGGGCATTTCTCCACGCGTATTGAAAAATGCGGTAAAAATCCACTCATCAGCCGAATCATTGCCCGGCAACTCGACATCCTCGTACCACAGGGAGGCTCCGTACTGCCAGCTTGAAAATGCCGCTGGCCTGAATGTGGTGTGCAGCAGATAGGAGACATCACCATCAAGTGGCTCATCAAATGACGGCGACAGTATACTCTCGGCCCGGCCGGCACCAAGCCCACCGGTAAATGCCCAGGTTCCGGCATCCAGTTCCAACTTCTTGTCGTACTGGAAACCCCAGAAGTGACCGGGCACGAATGCCGTACCAAAATCAACATAGAGGGGTCTGTCTATGGTGGTCTGCAACCAGCGCCCGTGGTGATACTGTGTGTTCCACCAGCCAACCGGCGTATGATAGCGCCCGGCAGAAATGGACGTGTAATCATCGACTGTGTATTTCAGGATCACCCGCTCGACAGAGGATCGGGTATCGTCGTCGTTGCGCCCGGTTTCGGCCTCGAGAAATGCAGCCCAGCCCGATCCTAGATTTGCCGACATGTGAATCTGAAAACGAATTTCCCTGAAACCATCTTCACCAAACTTGCCAGCGCCTGGCGAGCTGATATCCCCATCCAGATCATTCGCAGCCAGATCTAGATGAGAAAAGAAAATGAAATTGACTGACGGCGTGCCGTCCTCGGCAGAAAATGAGTGTTGTGCCTGAACTGATCCACAGCCTGTCAGCAGCACCAGCAGCACAAGAAACCTGCGTACTGGACCAATGACGGTGTAACTGGATAGGCTCATACCCCCTCCGATGCTAATGATGAAATACCCGGCACCATCTTACGGGCTTGTCGACGGTAATTTCAACACCTTGCCCACGACTAGCCGATCACTGTCGAGACTGTTGATGGTTTTCAGTGCCCGGATGCTGACATCATAGCGAAAAGCGATACCGCTGAGTGTTTCACCACTGCTCACCACATGTGAGCTGGGCGATGAATTTGAGGCAATCCAGGTTCCGGCTGGCGGACTGTTGACAAAATAGTCCTCGACACCAAAGGCAATCGCCCTTGCCAGGGTCTCACGGTGCTTCCTGGTGTTGAGCAGCTTTTCCTCTTGCGGATTGGTGATGAACCCGGTCTCGACAAGAATCGATGGGATATCCGGCGATGTCAGCACGATCAGTGAGGCACGTTCAACCTGCTTCTTGTGTGTCTTGCTGATGGCCGATATCGACTTGTGCACCCGGGCTGCCACATCCTGACTGGCTTCCATGCTGGCGCTCTGAGAGAGATCAAGCAATACCGCCGCAAGTGTATCGTCCTTGTCATCGAGTGAGACACCGCCTACCAGATCCGACCGATTGTTGCGATCCTCCAGCCATTTGGCCGCTTCCGAACTGGCGCGCCGGTTGGTCAGAACGAACACCGATGTGCCGCGTGCACGCTTGTCGGGAAAACCATCGGCGTGGATTGAAACAAACAGGTCAGCGCGGTTCTTGCGAGCATTGTCCATGCGATCATGATGGGGCATGTAATAGTCACCATCACGTACCAGCACTGCGCTGAATCCCTTTTTGCGATCGATCTCGGCCTTGAGGGACTTGGCCACCTTCATCACCACGTCCTTTTCGTGAGTACCCTTGTTACCGATCGCCCCCGGATCCTCACCACCGTGACCGGCATCGATCGCAATCACCACATCGCGTTCGTCATCGCTGGCAGTCTTGACCACTGCTGCGCCTTTCTTTTCGTTTTCATCAATCAGATCAATCACCAGTCGGTGGCCATACTGCCCGACAGGCTTGAGCAGGAAGCTGTTGGGTTTGGCAGACACCTTCAGATCAAGAACAATTCGAGTGTCCGAGTCACCGCGACGACCGCTGCGGATACCGGACAGACGGCCATCGACTTGATCCGGCACACTGGCCGACTCGGACATCGAGGCATCCATCAGATCAATAACGACACGTTCAGGAGACGACAGGGTGAACAGCTTGTATTCTACCGGTGCAGTCAGGTCGATCACGGCACGGGTTTTATCAGGCCCGTCCCACACGCGCAATCCACCGACTTCCGTCGCCAGGGCGGAACTGGACAGTGTCAAAATCAGCAGGCACAGGCACGGGATCAGGCGTTTCACGTCAATCAATACTGTATTGCAATGCAACACTAGTACTTCATTCTGCCCTTCTTTTCAAGTAATTTCTTAAAAAATGCTATCTATGTTATTGATAAATATGAACTTACGGTGTGATGATCGAGTTTTCAGGGATCTGCAGTCATATCGGCCTGGCACAGACTCACTGTGCGACCGGGTGGCGTGATCTCGATCGACACTGTCAGATCGGGATCAGGCAGCAGCCCGCCGGCTTTTTCAGGCCATTCCAGCAGGATGATTGTGCTCTCATCAAGCATGTCCCTGAACCCGAGAAACTCAAGTTCCTCAGGGTCTGTCAGCCGGTACAGATCCAGATGGCACACACTGAAGCCATCAAACGGATACACTTCGACCAGACCATAACTGGGACTGGGAATGCGCCCCTGGTGACCCAACTGACGCAGCAGCGCTCGAATCAGCGTTGTCTTGCCGGCACCCAGATCTCCACTGAAACAGACCAGATCACCAGGATTGACACGCCCGGCTAGCTGCTGCCCAAGTCTGATCATTGCTGCTTCATCCTTGCATTCATGCCTCATGGGTTGAGACATCCGCGTAGTTCATCGATAACATCCGATGCCAGTAAACCACGTTGCCCTGATTCAGCCGCGCGATCGCCGGCCATGGCGTGCAGCTGAACACCCACGCTAGCTGCTGACAATGGATCAAGCCCCTGTGCCAGCAGGGCAGCCACCACACCGGTCAGGACATCACCCATGCCGGCACTGGCCATGCCCGGGTTACCGGCAGCACACAGGGCCCTCGCTCCTGTAGCATCTGCGACGATGCTGCCCGCCCCCTTGAGAATACAGACACTGCTGTACCGTCGTGCGATCTCGGCGGCTGACTGAAAACGATTCTTCTGCACGTCAGCGGTCGAACAATCCAGCAGACGTGCCGCTTCTCCGGGGTGGGGCGTCAGCACTGCACTACTCAGCTTCGCATGCGATCGGGCCAGCAGACTCAGGCCATCAGCATCAATAACCTTCGGTTTGTCGCTGACGATCGCAGACTCGAACAGGTCAGTGGCTTCCGTTGTCAGCCCAAGACCGGGACCGATGGCAATCACCGAGGCCCAGTCCTTGAGTGACTGCAGGGCATCCGGTGTCCCCAGCAGTGCCGTCATGGCTTCCGGTAACACCGTATAGGCGGAACTTTGCTGGCCAGGAAATACCGAGATCTTGACCATGCCTGCGCCGCAGCGCAAGGCAGCCCTGGCCGACAGCAGCGCTGCTCCGGTCATGCCAGGTGAACCACCGATCACGGCAACTGCGCCATACAGACCCTTGTGTGAATTTACCGGTCTGGCCACGAGCGAACGGCCGATGTCTGCCGGACTGGTCAGCCTGACGACCTGTCCGACGCGGCTGTACAGCTCCGCCGGCACATCCAGGTCATCAAATTCAATCTCACCGCACATGTCACGCGCATCACCGGTGTAGAGCCCCTGCTTGGGCGCGATGAATGTGCATGTCACTGCGGCTCGTACCGCACACCCCATGATGCTGCCGGTGTCAGCATTCAGACCGGAGGGAATATCCACGGCAACAACCGGCAGGCCGCTGCTGTTGATCAGGTTAATTGCTTCTGCGTATTGCCCTTCGACTGCGCGATCAATGCCGGTACCAAGGAGAGCATCAATGATGACCGTATCATTGCTGCACTGTTTCAACAGTTGCATATCAATGGCCTCATTGAGAGTCAGTGTCTGACCATCCGTTGCCGATGAATAATCCTCAAACGCCCCGGCTGCGTCCCCTCGCAATCTGGATGGCTCTGACAGACAAACCACCTGCACACAACATCCATGCTCGCTGGCCAGCCTGGCGATGACATAGCCGTCACCGGCATTGTTTCCAGCGCCACAGAAGATCACGAGACTCGTACAGTCATTCCATCGTGACAGCAATGCATCAAAGCAGGCTTTTCCTGCTCTGGACATCAGGATTGACCCGGCGATGCCCTCTTCCTCGATTGCCATCCGATCCAGTTCCCTGGACTGTGCTGCAGTGACGAGTCGATTTGCTTTCAGTGTGGCCATGCTGTGTTTGTCAGACGCCGCTATGCTGTACTATTCGGTCATGGATTATAACCTACTGTCGGCACAAATCAGATCCTGGGCAGATGAACTGGGGTTTCAGCAACTGGGAATCAGTGATTGCCGGCTGGAGGAGCATGAAGGCTACCTGAATCGCTGGCTGGCACAGGGATTTCACGGTGAGATGGAGTACATGTCACGACATGGCAGCAAGCGCAGCCGCCCTGCTGAACTGGTGCCAGGAACGGTTCGCGTGATCAGCGTGAGATACGATTATGAGCCCGGTGATGCCGCACCATCCTGGGCTGTAATCGAGGATGACCAGAAGGCATTTGTCAGCCGATATGCGCTCGGCCGGGATTACCATCGGGTACTGCGTCAGAAGTTGTCAAAACTGTCGAAGAAGATTGCACAAGTGGCCGAGGGGCATGGATTCAGGGCATTCACGGACAGCGCACCTGTTCTAGAAAAGGCCCTGGCCGAGAAATCCGGTCTTGGCTGGATCGGCAAGCATACCAATCTGATCAACAGCAAAGCCGGTTCCTGGTTTTTTCTCGGAGAAATCTACACCAGCCTGCCCCTGCCGGTTGACGATCCTGCGACCAATCACTGCGGCAGTTGCCGTCGCTGTATCGATATCTGTCCAACCCGGGCCATTGTTGCGCCCTATCAGGTTGACGCACGCCGATGCATTTCCTATCTGACGATTGAACTGAAACAGGCCATACCGCTTGAATTCCGGCCTTTGATCGGCAACCGCATCTACGGTTGTGATGATTGCCAGCTGGTGTGTCCCTGGAACAAGTTTTCGCGAATCACCGAGGACGATGACTTCAATATCAGACATGACCTGGACAGAGCCGAACTGGTGACGCTGTTTCAGTGGTCAGAACAGGAGTTTCTCGATCGGACCGAAGGCATGGCTATACGCAGGATTGGTCATGAGTGCTGGCAACGGAATATTGCTGTGGCCATGGGTAACAGCAGGAAACCCACCGAGGCAATGGTACTTTGCCTGAAACAGAGGCGGCAGGATGCCAGCCCGATGCTACTCGAGCATATCGACTGGGCACTTGATCAGATCAGCAATCGTTCTGCTGGAGTGAATGATTGATGCCGTAGCGTGTTTTCATCTCGACCTTATCCAGTCGAGATAGTCCCTGGTCACCGCATCTTCGATACCTGAACCATCGCCTGCGTCAGCTTCGAGATCGGCACAGCGCTGCTTGCCAAGCTCCACCCCCCACTGGTCGAAGCTGTTGATGCCCCACATCCAGCCCTGCGTAAATACCTTGTGTTCGTAGATCGCGATCAGACTGCCCAGTGTACGCGGGGTAAGCTGCTCGATGAGAATCAGGTTTGATGACCGGTTACCGGGGTAGGCGCGATGGCGCGAAAGCTGTTCATTCGAGACTGGCCTCAATTCACCACCACGCTCCAGCTGTTTCAGCACCTCCTGTTCGGACACGCCACGCATCAGTGCCTCGGACTGTGACAGCATGTTCATCAGCAGCAACTCATGATTGCGCTGATTTGGGTGATCTGGACTGCGAATACCGATGAAATCAACAGGTACCGGGCTTGTACCCTGATGCAGCCACTGGAAGAAGGCATGTTGTGCACCTGTGCCAGCACCGCCGAAACACAGCGGCCCCGAATCCGAGGCAAGATAATTGCCGTCCAGACCGACTCGCTTGCCGTTGCTCTCCATGTCCAGCTGCTGCAGGTAGGGCACCAGCTCAGACAGGCGGTCATCATAAGGTACCACTGCAAACCCTGCGGACTTTTCGACATTCCTGTACCAGACACCAACCAGTGCCAGCATGAAGGGAATGTTTTGCATCAGTGGTGATTCGAGAAAGTGCCTGTCGACCAGGGCTGCACCATCGAGAAGTTCGTCGAAGGCAGACATACCCAGAACACAGGCAATGGGCAGGCCTACGCAGGACCAGATTGAAAAACGACCGCCAATGCCTTGCGGTATGTGAATCACATGATCAGGCCTGAAGCCAAAAGCCTCTGCCTTTTCCTGTTGCGAACTGATGGCAATGGCACGATCTTCAAAATCCTGTTGTTCCGACTGATTGAACCAGTTCCTGATCAGCTCACCGTTGGCCAGTGTTTCCTGAGTGGTAAAGGATTTGGAAATGAGTATGACTCTGGTGCTGTCACGATTCAGGCGCTTGAGCAGGTCATCAAGGTGATGCGCATCAAGGTTGTCAATATAGTGGCATGCAAGCTGCCGATCCGTCGTGCTCATCAATGCAGAATTGACCAGCCGTGGCCCGAGTATCGAGCCGCCCATACCGATCACCAGCAAATCTGAAGCCGACTCCAGTTCCAGTGCCAGCATAGCCGATGCGATCTGCTCTCGCGTGGACTGTCGCAGTTCACTCTGTCGCGGTACATTCTGACGGATCAGTGTATGCAACACCTGTCGGTTTTCGGTGACATTGATCGACTCACCATCAAACAATGCCTGCCGGGCCTGCTCAAAGCCATGATGCCGGGCACGTTCTGCCAGCGTCTCAAGGGTTCGGATGGGTATGGCATTGCGCGCCAGATTCACCCTGATGCCACCACAGGACAAATCCAGCCGCTTGCATCGCTCTGGTTCGTTTCTGAACAGAGCAACGATCTTTGATGCCTGTCCGCTGTTATTCGCCAGGCTGAGCATGTCTTCGGTGAACGTCATAGGCAGCACAGCGTAAGAGATCGGGAAAATATTGCAAGCACCTTGAACACGACGAATTGATCGGGTGACCGTGTCTCGGGTGACCGGAGTGACTAAGATCTGGGGATTTAGATCAGATATACGAAAGGCACAAAAAAATACGCCTCCTCGACTTTCGTACGAGGAGGCAGAATCGGAGTGACGATTACCTTAAAAACAAATGCGCCCTGTGTCTCAAATAATGTGATGTGTTTCGATCGCTTTATTCGAGAACTGGAATTAATAGTAGCACTTTTTGATGCAAAAATCCAACACTTTTCGACCAATTTGTTGTAAATCACCAACCGTTGCATTTTTGCAACAAAATCACCGCTCCAGCACATTAAATGTTCTCAAGTAACTGATTTCATTATCATCAAGTTGTTGTATTTGACCGCTGTCGCTGCACTCACGAATCATGTCACTGATCTGTGGCAGCCCTGGAATGGTCAATTTTGGCGCAATCTCCTGCATCGGCAACAGCACAAAAAGACGTTCGGCAAGCCTGGGATGAGGCACAGTCAGTTCAGCGCTGTCGATGATTTCACGCCCGGCCACCAGCAAATCAAGATCAAGCACGCGGGCGGCCCACTGCTCACCGGTTCGTTCCCGTCCGGCAGCGGCCTCGACTGCCTGAAGATTCTCAAGCAGCAATTCGGGTTCATCCACCCCCCTTACTGCCATGACAGCATTGATGTAATCGGGCTGAGTGATCCCGCCCCAGGCAGAGGAACGGTATAGCGAGGATAGCGTGAATTCAGTCACCGTCTCGAACAGACTGATGCAACTGACGGCTCTCAGTACCTGATGAACCGGATAATCCAGATTACTGCCGATACCGATCAGATAATCATCCTTGCCGATCTCCATGGTCACTCTGCTCTAGTCCTGAGTCACCAGTTTGCCGGACATGAAGGTCTTGCGAACGTCCTGATAATCAAGCTCCTGGACACGGGTCCAGAACTCGGCATCGTCGCGACGAGACTCGTCAGTCAGGACAACCAGCAGCAGAAAATCATAGGCAGCTCGAAACCTGGGGTGATTCAACAGTCGCCATGCCCGTTTACCTCGTCTGGCCTTGAACCTGCCCTGCATCTGCCAGATTTCACGGGTGACAGCACTGTAGCGTCGCGGAATTGCAACGATCTTGCACTGGTTTCGGAACACATCCTCGATAACCAGATTCTGCCGCTCATAGGGTGGCAGCTTCGAGAGTCGGGGCTCTGTTTCCCGTCGACTCTTCTCGGATTCAAGTACCGGCCACAACAGGGTCGCGAACAGGAACGCCGGTGTGATCGGCTTGTCCTGACTGACACGAAGATCCGTATTCTGCATACCCTCAATCAGCATGGGCCAGAACGCACCTGCGTGCTTGCCATCGAGCACCCTGATGAGACTCGGGAAAAGATAACTGAGCAACAGATGATGGCGCAACATCTGAAGACAGTTTGCAGCTGATCCTGTCATGAACAACTTGAGGCACTCATCAAACAGCCGGGCCGGTGGAATGCCCTCCAGCAGATACGCCAGCCTGCTGACAGGTTCGAGCGTGTCCTGCTCGATTTCAAATCCGAGCTTGGAGGCAAAACGGACTGCCCGCAACATGCGAACAGGGTCTTCCTGATAACGCGTGGATGGATCACCAATGGTACGGATCGTCTGACTGACGAGGTCCTGGTAACCACCGACGTAGTCGATGATGCTCATGTCCCTGATATCGAGAAACAGCGCATTGATGGTGAAATCACGGCGATGGGCGTCTTCATCGACAGCGCCGAAGACGTTGTCGTAGATGATACGGCCCTCATTGATTTCACGCTCGTCCCGGTCACCATCACAATGGCCCCTGAATGTGGCCACCTCGATGACATCACGACCGATCCGGACGTGCGCCAGCCTGAACCGACGACCGATCAGCCGGCAGCGACGAAATACGGATTTGATCTGCTCCGGAGTTGCAGATGTGGCGACATCAAAGTCCTTGGGTGAGAGATTGGCCACCAGGTCACGGATACAACCGCCAACAGCATAGGCTTCGAACCCTGCGGCATGCAGCTGTTCCAGAATGGTGATGACAGACTTCGGGATCTGACGTCTCTTGATGCCATGCTCGCGCGGAAGAATGCGGTGATTTTCGATATTGTTTTTACTCACGCGTGCCTTAACAACCCTGATACTCTGCATTCACGGGTCACACGAGTGGTGGCACCGTTGTCAGGAATTCTGCCCCGCTGTTGGTCGTGAGGTGTGGACGATTGGGCAGTTGGGCTTATCAATTGCACTCCTGACAGACTGAACCTACAATGGCGACTTTTCAGGTATGAATGATATCAGCCTGCGATCAGAATGAACACGCCTGCCTGCAAATGCCATGCCCTGTGCAACCTGGAGGAAACCTGAATGACATTCGTTGTCACCGAATCCTGTATCAAGTGCAAATACACCGACTGCGTTGAAGTGTGTCCGGTTGACTGTTTTCATGAAGGACCGAACTTCCTCGTCATCGACCCCGAAGAATGCATCGATTGCACACTGTGTGAGCCAGAATGTCCGGTCGAGGCCATTTATCCGGAAGATGATCTGCCGGCTGATCAGGAAAAGTTCATCGAGATCAACGCTGAACTGTCACCGCTTTGGCCCGTCATCACCGAGCGCAAGGATCCTCCAGAGGATGCAGCAGACTGGGACAATGTCAGAGACAAATCGCATTTGCTGGAGCGGTAGAACAACCCGCCCCGAGAGAAAGCCCGGCTTCGTTCCGGGCCTGTCAGAATCAGTTGATCGAGCGATCAACTTCAAGAAGAATCCGTTCTGCGATGCCGGCAGAGGCAGGTTGCCCCTTGTCATCCAGCAGGGATACCATGGACTGGCCTGAATTCTGCTGCAGACTCAGCTGATAATGGCCACTCTGGTCATCAGGACCCTTTCTGCGAAGTATCCAGCGTGAGAATACACCCGGCCGGTTATTCCTGGCGTGCATGTCGACGTACTCGAATGCAATGGTCCGCCTGCTGGCATCCTCATCCTCGATTTCGACATCAAGCTGTTTCAGTGCAGCGCTGACCTTGTTGTAACTTTCATCGATATCCGCACTGATATTCAGCACCGGCAGGCCGTCCTGCCAGCTGATGTTGCGCGAGTCGGTTGAATCACGATCGCGCTGCTGATCATCGCCGAGAAGGTCCATCGGTCTGTCGTCTGCAGCACGAGAGCTGGCGGTCGCATCGGGAATTCGCAACTGAGTATTCTGATTGGGCTTGTTGAGGTCTGAAGGTACGGTCAGGGGCTTGCCGTCCTCAATTTTTTCGTAGTCGTCGCGTTCCTCGATCCATCCGCAACCGGTGATCACACAAATCGCGATCAGGAACTGCACAGCCTGCTTGTTCAATAAAGTCATAGTTTCGTGTCTGTCTTTTGTGTCCTACTCGTGGATGATCAGCGCCTTGGCCTCATCATCGAGCAGAAGATTGATTTGTTCTGATAATTCACTGGATACAGTCACCAGCGGCAATCGAATACCCGCAGGTATCATGCCAAGATGCGTCAAGGCAGCCTTGACGGGTATCGGATTCGGCTCAGACCCAAGCAGATGATGGAGTCTCGTGAGCTTTTTATCAAGCACAGCGGCATGATCAAGCCTGCCCTCTCGTGACAGACTGACCAGTTGCTGCATGATCGAAGGTGCCACATTGGCCGTCACCGAGATGACGCCATCGGCACCGTTGGCGAGGGCCTGACAGGCCGAGCTGTCGTCACCGCTGAGCACAGCAAATGTTTCCGGCAGCAACCGCTTCAGAGTGATGATGCGCTGAACATCGGGCACCGCTTCCTTGATACCGACGATGCGCTCATGTGAGGCCAGCTCTGCAACCGACTCCGGCAACAGATCGTTGCAGGTTCGCGCCGGTACATTGTAGAGAATCACGGGTATGTCGCTGTTGTCAGCCAGCGTGTTGTAATGACTGATCAGCCCCTGCTGCGTGGTCCTCAGGTAGTAGGGTGTCACAGCCAGCACGGCGTCGGCACCATTGTCCATGGCATCTTCGAGCTGTTCCAGTTGCACCCGGGTTGACGGCGAACCGATGCCTGCAATCACCGGCAGCGATTGCTGAATCGAATCGACGGCCAGTCTCACCAGATAGCGATGTTCCTCTGCAGAAAGACTGGCACCTTCTCCGGTGGTGCCGGCAACCACAATGCCATCGGTACCCGCGCTGAGATGACATTCGAGCAGGCGAACAAAAGACTCCTCATCAATCCGGCCATCTTCATACATCGGGGTCACAATTGCGACCAGACTTCCGCTATACATTGGGCTACTGATTGTCTCCGTTCTGTCTGTCGAATATCACAGCTGACGTGTCACTGACCGGCCTGGATGAGTTGGCCGGAACGTCCCGCCGCAATTATAAATTATCATGGCCACACTGTTGTTAAATTTTTGCAATGACCTGATAATAGCCATTGAACCACAGTCGACAACCGGATGCATATGATACAAGTTGGATCAGCAGTGAATGACTTCACTGCCTCGGCAACGGGCGAGAAGACCATCACGTTGTCAGCACTCCAGGGGAACAACATTGTTCTCTACTTCTACCCCAAGGACAATACACCGGGCTGCACCACGGAAGGGCAGAATTTTCGCGACCTGAAAGCCGACTTTGACAAGCAGAACTGCATCATATTTGGCGTCTCTCGCGACAGCCTGAAAACCCATCAGAATTTCATCAACAAGCACGAATTCAACTTCGACCTGATTTCAGACCCGGACGAGGCGCTGTGCAGGCACTTCGATGTCATCAAGGAAAAGAACATGTACGGTCGCAAGTACATGGGCATCGAACGCAGCACGTTCCTGATCGATAGCGAAGGCATACTGCGTGCACAATGGCGCAAGGTAAAGGTCAAGGGACATGCACAGGCCGTCCTTGAAGCAGCAGAATCACTAGATGACTAAAGACAAACGAATCTACGTGCTCGATACCAATGTATTGATGCACGACCCGACTGCGTTGTTCCGTTTCATGGAACACGACATTTTCCTGCCCATGGTGGTACTCGAAGAGCTCGATGCGGCCAAGAAAGGCATGTCGGAAGTCTCACGCAATACCCGACAGGTCAGTCGCTTCCTGAATGAACTGATGGAGCACTCCGGACAGCAGGGCATCGAAAATGGTGTCGAGCTGGGCTTGCCGCACTGGATGGAAAATGAGGTGCAGACTGTTACCGGCCGTCTCTGGTTCGAGGCAGACCGTGACAATTCCCAGACTCGGGATGAACTGCCCGACAATGAAATTCTCAATGCCAGCATCAAGCTGTCGGCCGATCATCCGGAATCCCAGGTTGTACTGGTTTCCAAGGATATCAATCTTCGCATCAAGGCCACCATTCGCGGACTGCCGGCCGAGGATTACCACAACGACCAGGCGCTGAGCGACCTGACCCTGCTCTACAGCGGTTCGGACCAGCTCGAGGATGACTTCTGGTCTGCCTCTGATCAACTCAAGTCGTGGACCGAAGGCAGCCACACGTTTTATGAACTGCAACATGAACGCGTCAAGCTGTGGCATCCCAATCAGTTTCTGTACCTGCCTGGTGAAGGCGGCACCGAAGTCATCGTTTCGGATATCGAGAATGACACGGCCTCGCTGAAGGTTGTCAACGACTACCGCCGCGAGCACAGCAGTGTCTGGGGTATCAAGGCGCGCAACCGCGAACAGAACTTTGCCCTCAATCTGCTGATGGATGACAACATCGACTTCGTCACTCTGCTGGGCACCGCAGGTACCGGCAAGACCCTGCTGTCACTGGCTGCAGGACTGGTGCAGACACTTGAGGAAAAACGCTATACCGAAATCATCATGACCCGTGCCACGGTACCGGTTGGTGAGGATATCGGCTTCCTGCCCGGCACCGAGGAAGAGAAGATGACGCCCTGGATGGGCGCATTGACGGATAATCTCGAGTTCCTGACCGGAAACCCGGACGCCGACTCCTGGGGCAAGGCCGCAACCAATGACCTGCTCAGCAGTCGCATCAAGATCCGTTCAATGAACTTCATGCGTGGCCGAACCTTCCTGAATCGCTACGTGATCATTGATGAAGCCCAGAACCTGACGCCCAAGCAGATGAAAACACTGCTGACCCGGGCCGGGCCGGGCACGAAAATGATCTGCCTTGGCAATGTGGAACAGATTGACACGCCCTACCTGACAGAAACTTCATCCGGACTGACGTATGCCGTCGACCGTTTCAAGAACTGGCAGCACAGTGGTCATGTCACACTGAAACGCGGCGAGCGATCCAGGCTGGCGGATTACGCATCCACGAACATGTAACTGGCTGCCTGCTCAGTCACGCAGCTCAACCTGGCTGACCATCTCATCAGGATCCGATTCTTTATCGGGCAGAGTCGAATCGTCTCTGTCTCCTGTTTCACTGCGCACGGCACGAATCACCGCATGACACAATGTTGCCAGCGGAATGGCAAAGAAGACTCCCCAGAATCCCCAGATACCGCCGAAGAACAGGATGGCCACAATGATTGCCACCGGGTGAATGTTGACCACTTCGGAAAACAGCCACGGCACTAGCGCGTTACCATCGAGAACCTGGATGGTCATGTAGGTAAAGAAAACATAGGCAAATTCTGCTGACCAACCGAACTGATAGAAAGCCACAATCAATACCGGTATGGTCACCACGGCGGCACCAATATAGGGAATCAGCACAGAAAATCCGACTAGCGTTGCCAGCAACAGGGCATACTCGAGCCCGAGCACGGTGAAGGCGATGTAGGTGGCAGCACCCACGATCAGAATCTCGATGGTCTTGCCGCGGATATAGTTGCCGATCTGGGCATCGACCTCTTTCCAGACACCTGTGGCCAGCTTGCGTTCCTTCGGCATGAACTGTCCCAGCCAGGCCTGGATGGTTTCCTTGTCCTTGAGCATGAAGAACACCAGCACGGGTACCAGGATGAGGAACACGATCCATGTCACTACACCGGACAGTGAGGTGATGGTGTGTGTCACCATGGTTTGTCCGAGCAAGCTCATTTCCTCACCGGCAGCTTCAAGAATGGCGTCTATCTGTTCCATCGTGATCAGATCAGGATAACGCTCCGGCAATCCCTGCATGGTGGCCTGAAACTTGGTCACATACGCAGGCACCTGCGATATGAACTGAGTCACCTGTGCCGTCAGCAGTGGCAGCACGCCAAAGATCATGATCAGCAGGGTTGCAACAAACAAGAGAAACACCCCGAATACCGAAACAAGACGCGGGACACCGATATTCTGCAGGCGATGCACCACACCCTCCAGCAGGTAGGCGATGATGAGTGCGGCGAAGAACGGCGCCAGCGTGGCGCCGAAAAAAGACCACGAACACAAGGCCGATGCCCAGCAGGATCATCAGGATCACAACCTGTGGGTTGGAAAATCGGCGATTAAACCAGTCTTTGATCAATTGCATGGAATCAGTATCCGGGTTATTGAATCAGTTCGCTGAACGGGATGATAGTCAGCTTAACAAAAAATAACCCGCCGTGGCGGGTTATGGTTCAACGGAGTGTTGTTGTTATCTGTTTGGTCTGACTAGAAGTCAAACTGGACCTGGAACTGCGCCTCGATGTTCTCTTCATCGGGATTGCCCTGTTCACGGAATGACATTGAATTCAGGAAGTATTCCTGTGGCGAGTAGGTCGCTGCGAAGCGGAATGTCGCGTTCTGGCCAATCTGCTTGCTGAATCCAACGCGCATGTTGCGATCCGAGTACTGACTCTCAACCGCATTGGCCAGCACAGCTGAATCGGGTGTCGGTTGCTGGCTGGTACTGTAACTGATTTCCCAGGCAAGATCTTCCGTCGGCTGCCAGTTCCAGCCGACACTGTAAACCGTCAGGTCACGCCAGTTGAACTCGGGGCTGTCACTGTCACCAAGCAGGGACAGGAAACGATCGGGTAATTGCTGATTGGTGACCGGATTCACTTCACTGTACAGCACACGCTGGATGTCGAAACTCAGTGATGCGGTAGGCGTCGCCCTGACCATCAACCCGACATTGGCACTGGCCGGAATATCAAAATCGCCCGGCTCGGAATAAACGCCGCGATAGGTCAGCAACGGATCCATGTTGATGCGTGACTGGTAGGCTGCACCGATCTGGATGTTACTGGCCAGCTCACTGTTCACACCAAAGCGGATACCGGTCCCACTTGACTGTTCGAACCATTCGGCACGATCGATGGGTGATGATGAAATCTGAGAATTCAGGTTCCAGCTGGCATATTGCTGCTGGGCAAATACGGCCGCCACATCAAACTGCGAGTTTTCACCAAAGGCTGTTCGGAAGCCGGGTGCAAACGTGGTCGTCAGGGGATCGACTGCTGTTGCCGAACAGCAGTTCATTGTCACTGCGTGACAGGAACGGTGCCTGCGGAACAGTGACATTGGAGAAATCGAGCGTCAGGTTGCTGTTGCCGCGATACAGACCCATGGGAATCACGAAATCCGGCTGGAACAGCGATTCCCTTCCGGCCAGCAGACCCAGGTCATACTGTCGATAACCCAGTTCGACGGCAAAATCCGGCATCATTGCCAGGCGTGTGACGTTTTTCCATTGCCCCAGATCCATACCCTGAAACAGCGCAGTCGAAAAACTTGACAATGCATGCAGGCTGTTGGCGCGCTGACTGATCGTCATCAACTGGTAACGCGACATCAGGTTGGTACTGACATCGCTGGCAGCAACGGGCTGACCGGCTGCAAGCACAGCGAGCACGCCCGCGGCGCAAGCCAGTCGTAGACCGGTTTTTGTCTGATTGTGTGCGACCCTGGCCATTGATTACGTTTCGATCGTTAAGAAAATGTTATTTTCAGGTTCAGTATGCGTCGACTATGGCAAGAAAACAACAGCATGTCAATCATTTATCTTTCGAATCCAGCAAAATCGAGATTCCGGTCACAAATGCCCATGAAACCTGGGTTTTTCAGGCCAACTGAACTGCCAATCCATGGCTGGCACCTGCCCTGCAAACCGGATGAATGTTGCGTATTCGCAACATGCTGGACGTTCAGGATTACAGCTGTGCAATAATGGCGTCCGCAAACTCCTGCGTATTGGCCGATCCACCAAGATCAGGTGTCACCTGACTGCCATCGGTGATTGTCTTCTGTATGGCTTTTTTCAGCTTGACCGACTTGTCATCCAGACCGAGATAACCCAGCATCAGCGAGGCTGCCAGCAGCAGGGCACACGGGTTCGCGATGCCGCGACCGGCAATATCCGGCGCTGAACCGTGCACAGCTTCCGAAAATGGCGGCCTCATCGCCGATATTGGCACCGGGCGCCAGACCCAGACCGCCAACCAGACCAGCGCACAGGTCCGAGATGATGTCACCAAACAGATTTGTGGTCACAATCACGTCAAAACGCCATGGATTCATCACCAGCTGCATGCAGGTGTTGTCGACGATCAACTCGTCTGACTCTATATCCGGGAAATCCTCTGCAACTTCTCTGGCCACATCCAGAAACATGCCCGAGACAGCCTTGAGAATATTTGCCTTGTGGACAATCGTGACTTTCTTGCGCCCAGTCTTGACCGCCATGTCGAATGCATAGCGAACCACGCGCTCACAACCCTTGCGTGTGACGACCATTTTCGATTCGGCAGTTTCTCCGTCATCAGAGACACGTGCATCTGCTGCAAGATAGGCACCCTCGGTGTTCTCCCTGACGGTAATGATGTCGATATCCTCGTATTTTTGACTGCGTGCCGGGAATGGTGATCACCGGACGCACGTTGGCATACAGGTCGAATATCTTGCGCAGGGTCACATTGATTGATCGAAAGCCCTTGCCAACGGGTGTGGTCAGCGGACCCTTGAGGCAGGCATCCGTTTCAACGGATCGATTGCAGGGTGGGTTCCGGTATCAGTTCACCTTCGTTTTCGAGCGCCTTGAGTCCGGCATCGAAACAGTCGTATTCGAGATCGCAATCCAGTGCGTCCAGTACACGCAGGGTGGCTTTCATGATTTCAGGGCCAATCCCGTCACCGGGGATCACGGTAATTTTGTGAGTCATGGAAAATTCTGCCAATCAGGTTAATCGCCCATTATATAACTGTTGCCGCCTGATTGGATATCTATGAGAAGAATTCGGTGTACTGTAGCACGACCGCTGGCTGCAGAATTCAGCCCTCCTGACGGCTGCTCTGATACAGGCTCTTTAGGTTTGTATCGGACAAGCGTGATACGTAAGTACTGTTCTCGCCAATCACCCGGGCAATGCCAGCGTTCCACACATCATCGGTATCCAGCCCGTCGATGTGGTGTGGCCATACAAACTGACCGATGCCGTACAGATCGGAGAGGGAAAAATCACCCAGATCACGTGTCAGCATCCAGTCACCGTTCTGGTTACGATGAGCCACGGATGCCTGACGAAGATTTTCGAGCAGGGACAGCACCTGATCATCATCGGCTGCCGGCTCGTGCATGAGAAACTCTTCATCTGTCACGGCATTGCCTTCGCACTGTGCCTGCCACAGGTGCCCCAGCAAGCGGTACAGCAGCACAAACTCCTGATCCTGTGGCCAGCGTACCCCCGGTTTTCGGTATCGGAAACTCTCCCAGCGATGCCGGGTGAACGAGGCACCCAGAAGGATTACCGTCCAGGAAAGATAGATCCACAGCAGAAACACCGGAATGGCCCCAAGCGCATCATAGATCAGGGAATAGGCATTGAAATTACTGATGTAATAGCCGAAACCCTTCTTGGCAAGCTCGAACATGACGGCAGTCACCACGGCACCGAGCAGTGCATGACGCCAGTTCACCCGGCGATTCGGAATGATCATGAAGAACAGCAAAAACGCCAGGCTTGCCACCAGAATGGGCAACAGGCGTCCGAACAGCAGTACATCCTCGGCCTGCTGACGCAGTTCCGACAACAACCCCTGTGAAAACAGATAGGAGCTCAAAGCCAGTGAGGCACCCAGCAGGACCGGGCCCATGGTCAGCATTGACCAGTAAACCACCAGTTTGCTCGGAATAGAACGGGCGGTGTGCACACCCCAGATTCTGTTGAGTACGCCCTCGATGGTTGACATCAGCATCAGTGATGTCACCAGCAGGAATATCCCCATGGTGACGGTCAGTGAACTCTGCTTGGTGGCCAGGGCGCTGAGTTTCTCTGCAATCACGGTGCGCACACTGTCGGCCGACTCAGGGCCAGCGGTGACTACTGTCTCGGGCAGAAAATAACTGAACAGGAAATCCTGAATGCTGCTGTTCCAGTCTGAAGATCCCGGCAGTGAGGAGACCACTGATATGGCAACGATCAGTAGCGGCACCAGAGAAAGCAGTGTGGTATAGGTCAGCAGGCCAGCAGATTCCAGCAGGCCGTCCTTGCGGAATTTGATCCACAGATGAGACAACCAGGCCCGGGTACGATCCATGTCGAATGGCCACCTGCTGTGTTCCCTTGTATCACTCATCGGTGAGCTGCCCCTCATTGTCATGTCGATTCAGGATTTTACCCGGATCATCGACAGGGTAAACTAGCGCCTTACAGACGCCAGAACCGGATCTCATGAACCAGACGATCACCATCTATCATAACCCACGCTGCTCAAAATCCAGAGCCAGCCTTGCCTTGCTCGAGGCCAGTGGCCTGGATGTCGACATCAGGGCCTATCTCGATTCACCACCCAGTCCGAAGGAGCTGGCAGAGCTCCTGTCAATGCTGGGTACCGACATCGCGGGGATGCTGCGAACCACAGAAGCAACATTCAAGGCACTGGAAAACCCACCGCCGCTGTCAGACACCACAGCCTGGCTGGACATCATTTCCGTAAATTCCAATCCTGCTGCAGCGACCCATCGTGATCAGGAACGGCAAGGGCCGTGATCGGCAGGCCGCCGGAAAATGTTGAAGGACTGATTGGCGACCCGGCATGAGCCAGCCTGTCATCCTGATACTTTATTACAGCCGGGAAGGCAGCACGGCCAATCTGGCGCGTCTTGTTGCACGTGGGGTTGAAGCCGGCGGAGGCCATGCTCGCCTGCGCACGGTCGCATCACTGGGTGACAGCGAGCCAGCCCCGGACAAGGGCCCGCCCCTGCTGGAACCCGATGACTGGCGTGACTGCGATGGTGTAATCCTTGGCAGCCCGACACGATTCGGCAACATGGCCGCACCACTTAAACAGGCGATCGACCAGACCGGCAGCCTGTGGGCATCCGCGACACTGGCCGGAAAACCTGCCGCCGTGTTCACATCGACCAGTTCACTGCACGGTGGTCAGGAGTCGACCCTGCTGTCGATGATGCTGCCACTGCTGCATCACGGCATGGTTCTTGTCGGCGTCCCGTACAGTGAAGCAGCGCTGCATCGCACCACATCGGGCGGCACACCCTACGGTGCCAGCCACCTGGCCAGTGATGATGCGGGAAACCGTCTGACATCTGACGAAAAATCCGTGGCCATGGCTCTGGGCAGCCGGGTTGCAGACATTGCCCGAAAACTGAAGACAGAATAAGAGGATGCCATGTTGTTCACACTGATCTATTGTCTGTTTGTCTCGCTTGTCGGCTACTGGCACCTGTTCTGGCACAGTGATCCACTCTGGCTGCAGATCACCGTGATGGCACCGATACTGATCCCCCTGCCCTGGTTACTGAAAGGTGCTTCACACAGGACCCAGGTGATCTGTGCCTACATTGCCATGCTGTATTTCATACATGGCGTCACCGAAACAGTCGCCAATCCGGCCGATCGCTGGCTCGCAATGGCCGAAACAGGCCTGACAGTGCTGCTGTTCATATCCGTGATTGTTGAAAACGTTCGCAGTCGGGCGCGAGCCAACAGTGCATAATGACCATCACTGAAGTCAGAGGCCTGCGCGATGCAGCAAACGATAATGAGGGACAGAAACAACACTGAACCCGGAACATCTGCTCTGCTGGCAGGACTGTTCGTGCTGCTGGCACCGCTGATCAGCCATGCCCAGAGTTTCTGTTCGAATGTGACAGAAGAGCCACTGACGAACCCGACCATACTCGGCAATGGGACTGCCGGCTCCATCAGCACGGCGCAGATCCAGGCCGCGCTGGACGCCGGCGGTGACATCCTGCTCGATCAGGGCGCAGCGCCCACGACAATCATCATCGACCAGACACTCGTTGCCAGTGGTGAGACAGTACTTGACGGTGGCGGACTGATCACGCTATCGGGCAATGACAGCGAACAGATCATGCGCATCATCAATCCCGATCCGGCCATGAATGCACCGTTGTTTACTGTCACCCTGCAGAACATCAACTTCACACAGGGAAGAACCACGGGCGGTCGTGGCGGTGCCATCTACAAGGAACATGACTTCGAGTTTCCGCACAAGGTCAGCCTGAAACTGGTCAATTGTGAATTCTCTGACAACCATGCACCGCTGGATGGTACGACCCAGGATGATGGTGGTGGCGCATTCTACGCCGAGCTGATGGACCGTATCGAAATCGCCAAATTGCAGGTTCATCAACAACAGTGGAAGCAATGGTGGAGCGCTGTATTCCCTGGGTACGCTGGATATCGTCATCACACGACAGTGAGTTTGCCAACAATGCTGCCATCGGCACAGGTGGCAATCCGGGAAATGGCGGCAATGCAGGCGCCTTTGGCGTTGATGGCGGAGACCGCAGGGTTGACATCTGCCGCACACATTTCAACAGCAACACCAGCAATGCCTTCGGTGCCGGGTTCTTCAGCGTGATGTATGACAGCACCAGCAGGACCCGGTTCGAGGATGTGACATTCAATGGCAATAAC
Source organism: Lysobacterales bacterium (assembly GCA_965212525.1). Classification (GTDB taxonomy): domain Bacteria; phylum Pseudomonadota; class Gammaproteobacteria; order Xanthomonadales; family SZUA-38; genus SZUA-38. The sequence continues at coordinate 76,198 of CBDBVC010000024.1, read as the reverse complement.
ACAGCTGAGCGACAGTGAACACACCGGTGGCGCCTACATTCAGGATGGACCCTGGGCCATGAACCGCGTCAGTTTCATCGGGCAATGATGCGCGTGGATTCGGTGGTCTCTTTGTTGCCGGCAATGCCCCGGGCAGTATTGTAAATGGCACCTTCTCCAACAACATAGCCCGCACCGGTCTGGGCGCAGCGATGTCACTGACCCAGTTCCGCCCCGATCTCGATCGTCAACACGACATTGCCAACAATGTCTCGACTGCGGCATTCGCTGCCGGCATCAGTATCGGCAACCCGAATCAGCTGACACTGACCAACACGGTGTTTGCAAACCACCGGTGGCAATATTTTCGTTGACTGGGCCATGAACAACCCGGCCCAGTTCTCGGGAGGTGGCAACATGCAATGGCCGCAGAACAGGCCTGGTGGCGGCGGCGTGGAAGGACCTGTGGCGCCCGGCGCGGATTATGCTGATGCTCTGCTGCCGACCGTTGCCAGCAACAACGGTGGTCACGTGCTCACCCTGCCGATCGATGTCACCAGCCCGGCTGTTGACAGCGGTGTCAGCAATGCCACTGTCCCGGACACGGATGCCAGGGGCCAGAGTCGTGTCGGAGCGGTTGATCGCGGCAGCTTTGAACTGGACCCTTTCGATACCATCTTCGTCGATGGTTTCGAGGATTGATCAACTGCCACGCTCAAGAGTCTGAATTCACTTCTGCGGGTAGGCGCTTTCCAGCTTGCGCAGCAGCATCAGCGTGTTGGCTATCATCGGGTCTGTTGATGATTTGACACGTTCCAGCCTGCTGCTGTCGGCCCACACACGGCGTGTCTGACGGGTACGTTCGCTTATCAGTTCGAACAGTTCATCAATCGAATTTCCTGTATTCTGCTGTGACAGAACCATCTGTCTGTCCGGCAATCCATCAGCCCCCAGTAATGATGCTCTCAATTCAGTGTGTTCGGCCAGCAGTTCTGGTTCAAACAGTCTCAGGTAGGCGACGATCATGGCCTTGTCGGTATCCATCCAGATCAGGTGTTCGGCCAGTTCATGCATGCTGGCATCGACTGACAGATCCACGTTCAGCAACTGGCGGTAGAGCGTCCTGTTCCAGTCAGCATACAGTTCGGCCAGTCGCTGATCGATCTGTTCAAGGTCTTCGGGTTCAAGTGAACTGACTTCAATCTCGTCACTGTCAAACCAGTCGCGCCATTGATCTCCATCGGCCCACTGGTCGGAGAACAGGTCCGAGGGTACGGTGCGTGCCGTGGTCAGAAAGGTCAGCCTGCGCGGCACCAGATTGAATGCCTGCTCCGGTAATTCCGAGGTAACCTGAGTATTGAACAGGTGGTTTGGACAATCCTCTTTCCAGCACCTCGGTGGTATTGGCTCCGAACAGGTACTCGTGCTCCTGATGTGATGTCACTGACATTCTGAACACATCGTCCCTGAAACCGTCGTATCGACCGATCAGTTCATAGGAAAGATAGCCAAAATAATTTGCCATTGCAGAATAGCCATAGGAAGGCACCTCATGCCGGCGCTCGACCCAGTGGACATCGTCATAAGACAGATACTGAGCTGGCCCAGCCCGATCTGGTGTGCGATCAGGAGCTGTTGCGGAAACAGACCGAACAGTGCCCGTGTTGAAGGCAATTGCCGGGTCATGCCACAGGTGTTTCTCTCATCGCAGGGTCCGATGCTGAGTTCAGTGGGCCGATAATCCGTCTCCTGACTGGAATCCGAATTCAGGCTGACATCGGCATCAGCTGCGAGCACGGATTCACTGAAGGCACGCGTGCTGACCAGGCGAGCCTCTGCCAGCAGGCTCAGTTCCTGCTCATTAACGCGTCAGCATCAGCTGGACGGCCTGCTGCTGTGACGCATTCCTGCACGCCCTCATGCTGGAGATGAACTCGATCAGTCGCTGACCACTGGCTCTGAGCGTATCCAGCATCGGTCGACGGTCCCTGCTCATGTAATAGCCCGGCCATCGATCTGCAAACCAGACCCAGGACCGAACAGCGATGGCCCATTCAAGCGGATTCACCACCTCCGAGTCATCGATGTTGCACTGTCTCTGCAGCTCCGAATCTACATAACCCGCCCAGTATCGATTGCGCTGCCATGGCAACAGTGTCAGTTCTCTGGTCAGTTGCTCGATCTGGAACGGGCCTTTCTCGTCACCGACAAGCTCAACCTGAGCGGAACGCTCCACAGCCCAGGTGGCAAGCGCCTGCAGACAGGCTTCGAACTGGCCCTGAGTGATGGGTTCTTGCGGCAAGGGACCGGGCCTGAGCCCGAGCGCATAACAACCGGCCGTATCTGAAACGATGGTGCCGCGAATCGGCATCTGCAGATAGCGATCAATGTCCGGTTCGTGCCATTCGAACAACAGGCGATTGAGCACGAGTTCACGCCTGAATAAATTCATGTGTTCGGCGAATTCAGCGGAGCCCCTGTCCATCAATGTATCGTCGGTCAGATCCCTGATCAGCTTTTTCTGCTGTTGATAGACTGCCAGCTGTGATTGATCCACAGTCGCGAGTCCCGGTGCCATGATGGCATCGATCGATTCGAGCAACTGCAATACCTGTGACGGTGCAGTAAAATCTGCGCCCACACTCGAATGATCACTCCAGCGACGCAGTATCTTCTGCAGGGCTGTCAGAACCAGATGATAGCTGCCCTCATGCAGCTGACTGACCGATTGAAGCAATTCGGCAAGCAGTGGATTGAAGTCGTCGTGGATCTGCTGCAGATGAAATCCGATGTGCGGCAGTTTCTGCCTGAAACGCATCAGTTCCTGGCTGCCTGGTGTGTGTCGGGACAACAGACGGGATGTTATTTCAGTCGACAACTGATCGAACCAGGGATCGCTACTGTCCAGCGTTCTGATCGCCGCAAGGTCGGCAGACGCCGCATTATCGAGCTGTCGCCATTGCTCCAGGCTGGCATCCAGTGGCAGCTCCAGCCAGGACTCTGTCAGTGGATTCATCAGGGGTATCAGTTCCGGGTTGGCCGACAACTGAAGCAGGAACTTGTTCCAGATCTGCGGTCCGTTCCAGTGCGCCAGCTCAGCAAGGTGCGCATTTGTGTTCGGGAAAGCGGGCTGGCAGCGATATCACCGGTAATCATCAGTAACAGTTCGGCGCTCAGCTGATCATTGTCAAATGCTGGCCACAGGTGATAGCCGGTCAGACCGATCTGCACAGTCACCACATCATCCACAGCGTCGGAATAATCCACAGGCAGACCGGAGAAACCCCCGGCATCCGGCACCAGGCGAGCAAGCTCCGAATTCAGTGCCAGCTGCCACTCGAGCCACTGATCGGTGATCGACCACTGTTCATTGCCTGCATTTCTTTCGATCGCGATGATGGCTCGCTGAATCAGAAGATGGCGAATCGATGCCTGAGTGAAGGGGAATCGGTAATCAACCTGAGCCGCCATTTCTGCAGCACGTTCGCGGGTTGGCACCTCATCCACAACTGATGGTGAGGTCTGGGCAGCAATCGTACCCGCCAGCAGAAGCAGCAGACAGCTCAGCAACCAACCGCAAACCTGGCTGCGGATGCCGGCATCACAGTCAGTCCAGATGGCAGAATACTGACCTTGCCGGTGATGAGGTTGTTGTGGGACTGGTTTGTCAGACATCATGCCGTGTTTGCTCAACCCTTGTATCAACGTTTCATGGGCAAAAACCCTGATGCGTACACCCAGCACCCGGACTGCCGTTGTATGCTCATCCACATCGGTCAATCGACCGAATACCATCAAACCCGTGTATAAGACCCCGGCACCTGATTCGGAATGGACGATTCTACACAGCCGGCCTGGCATTCGAAAGCGCCATAGCTCACATCTGGGCCTTCGCCTGAATGAGAACGGGCTTGCACAGCCATACAAACCATGACAAATGCCGCCGTTCGGGCGATTTGTCCACCGTTTTCATCACTGACATCAGGTTTAGCGATTTAAACCGGGCAGTTTTCCCGATAAAATACCCCGCTGCGCTGAATCAGCGACGGAGACACACTTGAAACTGACAATCCTCACAACCGGTGGGACGATCGACAAGATCTACTTTGATGCCAAGAGCAACTACCAGATTGGTGAACCGCAGATTGCCGACATTCTGCGAGCATTCAGGGTTGGGTTCGAGTTCGATGTCATCCCGCTGATGAAAAAGGATAGCCTTGAGCTGACCGATCAGGATCGCAATCTGATTTATGAGACAATCAAATCACACGATAATGACTGTTTTCTGATCACACACGGTACCGACACCATGATCGAAACGGCCGGTGTTCTCAAGCCGCTACAGAATGATAATGTGATTGTCATGACAGGCGCACTCAACCCGGCACGTTTCATCGGCAGTGATGCCGTGTTCAACATCGGCTGTGCCGTTGCTGCTGCACAGATCGCAGAGCGCGGCATTTACATCGCCATGAACGGCAGGGTCTGGTCGCCTGATGCTGTCAGGAAGAACCGTGAAGAAAACCGTTTTGAAGAAAATTTGACAACCTGCGGGAACACTGAGATGGAAAAAAGGGGTTATCCTAGAATTACCATGCATGCTGCGGTTTTCATGATCCAGGGTGAAACCGCCTTCCTGTCGGAAATCAGGAATGTTTCTGCTGGCGGGGTCAGCATCAAGACGCCGGGCAACTGGGAAAAACCTGCCAATTCGACATTCAGCCTGTTCTTCATCCTGGATGAAACCAAGATCCTGTGTATCAAGGCCAAGGTCATTCACGAACAGAACAACGAAGTCGGGTTCTCCTTTCTGCCAGGATATGCCATCGAGGCCGAACAGCTGCTGACAGAATCACGCAAATGGCTGCTATGACATCTGCAACAGCCTGATCCGATACAGCCCGTACCGGTACATCATTGTTCGATGATGGCCAGACGGACAACATGAACAACCTAGAGGTACATTAATGAAGATACTTGTTTGTTTGAAACAGGTGATCGATTACCAGGTCAGAGTTCAGGTCAAGCCTGATTCGTCCGGTGTGGTCACTGATGGTGTCAAAATGAGCATCAACCCATTCGATGAGATTGCGCTGGAAGAGGCGTTGCGGATCCGTGAGGCCGGCAATGCCGAAGAGGTGATCGTCATCACCATCGGCAACGCAAGTACTCAGACCCAGCTCAGAACCGGCCTGGCCATGGGCGCAGATCGTGCCATCCATGTCCAGACTGATGACGCAGTCGACCCCTTGTCTGCAGCCCGTGTGTTTCTCGATGTGATCAATACCGAGAACCCCTCACTGGTCATCATGGGCAAACAGGCGATTGATGATGACTGCAACCAGACCGGACAGATGCTTGCCGCATTGTGGGATCGCCCACAGGCCACGTTCGCATCTGAAGTCACACTGTCCGGACAGACAGCACGCGTGACACGTGAAGTCGATGCAGGGCTTGAGACTATCGAGGTTGACCTGCCCGCCGTGATCACCACCGATCTGCGTCTGAATACGCCTCGATTCGTCAAGCTTCCCGACATCATGAAGGCCAAGAAGAAGCCACTGGATGTCCAGCCTCTGGAGGGGTTCAGTATTGCTTCCTCACAACCGATCAGACCGGTGCATCACGAAGCACCTCAGAAACGACAACGCGGTATCATGGTTGAATCCGTGTCCGAACTTGTCGACGCCATGAAACAGCGGGGAGTACTCTGATGACACGCATACTGGTAATAGCCGAACACGACGGTCAGAACCTTAACGTCAATACCGCCAAGACCATCGATTGTGCCCGTCAGATCGGAACTGACATAGACCTGATGGTCATGTCGGATGGTGCTGCCAGCGTCATCGAACAGGCCAGTACACTGACACATGTCAGTCGTGTGCTCGATGCCAGCCATGCAGATTTCCAGCATCCGCTGGCCGCCATGCTGGCTCCTCAGATCGCTGCAATGGCCAGCGATTACACCCATGTACTTGCACCATCCTCCAGCTTCGGCAAGGATCTGATGCCCAGAGTGGCCGCACTTAGCGGGGTTCAGCAGGTCAGTGACATGATGAGTGTCGAGGCTGATCACAGCTACAAGCGACCCATCTACGCCGGAAACGTCATACTCACCGTGGAGACACCGGCTGACACGACACTGGTAGCCACGGTCAGAGTGGCCTCTTTCCAGGCCGTTGCCAGTGACGGCAGTGCACCGGTTGAATCAGTCGAGGTATCGGCAGCCACTCCGGATCACACACGCTTTGTCTCGCTCGAGGGCGGCAACAGCGAGCGCCCCGATCTGCAGTCTGCGCCCCGTGTGGTATCCGGTGGTCGCGGTGTCGGCAGTGAAGAAAATTTCCGCATCATCTACGATTTCGCAGACCGGCTCGATGCCGCCGTGGGCGCATCGCGCGCAGCAGTCGATGCAGGCTACGTCCCCAATGACATGCAGGTAGGCCAGACCGGCAAGATTATCGCGCCTGATCTGTATGTTGCTATTGGTATTTCGGGCGCCATCCAGCACCTGACAGGCATCAAGGATGCCGGTACCATTGTTGCCATCAACAAGGACCCGGAAGCGCCCATTTTCGAGGTTGCCGACATCGGCCTGGTTGCGGATTTGTTCACGGCATTGCCCGAACTGTCACAACTTGTTGAATAGATTCTGACAGACGGTTGTATAAATTCTGACGAAGGGACTCGTAATCGGGTACGGGAATCGCTTAGAATCCCCTAGATAACGTTAGCGCCAGGGGCAGATACAAGGGTGTCAGTCGACTACCAGATTGATGGCTATGACATTGGCGAGGAAATCGGTTCGGGCGGTATGGCCCACGTTTTCCTTGCCCAGCAGCTGTCGCTGAGTCGCCAGGTTGCCATCAAGATACTGCACCCACACCTGACTGGCGGTGGTGACTTCAAGACCCGCTTCCTGCACGAGGGCCAGATGCTGGCCCGTCTCAACCATCCCAATATTGTCGCAATCTACGACATCGGCAGCGGTGATCAGCTGTCCTACATGGCGATGGAATATCTGCAGGGTGGCACGTTGACAGAGCGCATGCGCGAGGGCATGCCGCTGGCCGAGGTGATCCGGGTCTGTACCCAGATCGCCCATGCACTCAGCCTGGCGCATAGCAGCCACATTGTTCACCGTGACCTGAAACCCTCGAACATCATGTTCCGCGATGAGATCACGCCTGTACTGACCGACTTCGGCATAGCGCGGCAGATGGATGTGGACCACCGGCTGACCAAGACCGGCATGGTGGTGGGCACACCCTATTACATGAGCCCGGAACAGCTCTCCGGGACGGAAATTGATGGCCGCGCCGACATCTACAGCCTGGGTGTGATGTTGTTCGAACTGTTGACCGGTGACCTGCCTTTCAAGGCTGAAGAACCGCTGGCGCTGGCCATGCAGCACGTACAGCAACCACCCCCGCCCCTGCCTGCCGAGCTGTCAGATCTGCAGCCGGTCATGGATCGCATGCTGGCGAAGAAGGCCGAGGATCGCTACGGCGACATGCTTGATTTCTGCGAAGACATCAAGCAGCTGGTCACCGACAACAAGCAATTCGCCACCCGGCTTTCGGGTGAAACCAAGCTGTTCAACTCCGAACAGTTTGCCGACCCCAGGTTCACGACCGGCGGTCGTCGCCGATCGGGTCTGTCGTCCGGCAATGCGCCGGCAACGCGTGTTTCCGACCCGGGTCAGCGTTATTCGAGTCGTCAGGGACTGCCCTGGAAACTGATCTCGGCCATCGGCCTGTTGCTGATTGTGCTGGCCGGTGGTGGTTATTACTATTTCACGGCCAAGCCCGATTCGGGCCTGAGCAGTGAGAACCAGCAGATAGTCGAGAATCTGATCAAGCGCGTCAACGGCTATATTGCGGTGAATCAGATCGACACGCCCGAAGACAAGAATGCCGTCGATACCCTGCGACAGATCTACCAGATTGCGCCCGATTATCCCGAAGCCAGAGAGCTTGCCGAGCAGATCATTGTCTATTACCAGACAGATGCACGCATCTCACTGGATAATAATGAAATCGAGCAGGCCATGGTTCACGTGCAGAACGGACTGGCCCTGTTGCCCGACAACAAGAACCTGCTGGATCTGAAGTTCAGAATCGAGGAACAACAGCAGCAATTCGAAAACCAGCTGAACATCACCCGCCTGCTGACCGATGCAGCGGCACGCGTGGAAGCACGGCAGCTGGTACTGCCGGAGGGCGACAGCGCACTGCATTTCTTTGATCAGGTGCTGCTGATCGATGCACTCAACGAAACCGCAACACGCGGCAGACAGCAGATACAGCAGACCCTGATAGACCAGATCGAGCGAGAAATTGAAGCCGGCCAGATTGAACTCGCAGCGACCCATCTGGATGATACCGAGGCACTGTTTCCCGGGTCATCTCTGGTAAGCCGCGTGAGACAGGATCTTCAGGTCGTCCAGCAACAGGCCCTGGAGCAGACACGCATCGAGACCCTGCTGGCAGAGGCCGGTCAGTACATGGAACAAGGTATTCTGACTGCAGCCGACGGCAATTCTGCTCTCGATCGGTACCAGGCTGTACTGAGACTTCAGCAGGACAATGCCATTGCCGGACAAGGTCTCGACGACATTGCCAGCAATCTGGCAAGACAGGCCGCTGCTGCGCTCGTTGAAGAGGACTTCCAGAGAGCTGCTGAACTGGCCCGCAACGGATTACGCGCCAACCCGGAATCCAATTCACTGCTGGCTATCCAGGATCAGGCTTTTGCAACGCTGGGCGAACAGGAACGACTGGTCGAGACAGCGCTGCGAGATGGCCTGACCTACGAACAGCAGGCCCAGTTCTTCACGCCTGAAAATGCCAATGCCTACGATTCGTATCAACAGGTGCTGGCGCTGGATCCTGAAAATACCCGTGCAGCGCAGGCGCTGAGCCGCCTGCCCGATACCGTAATCACCACGGTTGAGGGCCTGCAGCGAATCGAGGAATTTCAGCAGGCGGACGACCTTCTTGCGCTGGCAACCTCACGCTTCAGCGACAGCCGGTTTGACAGCCTTCGTGAGCAGATCGGAGTTCAACTGGCAAACCAGCGCGAACTGGAAGCCCTGCAGATGAGACTGGTTGATGCCAGAAACCTGATCAATGTCAGGCCCTTCACGCGTGAGAGTGTCAATGCGGCGGCTGACAGCATTCGCAGTATTCTCAGTGAGTATCCCAATGACGGTGACGCCGTTCGCCTGCTGGCCGACTTCACTCGTGCCGTAACCGACAGTGCACTGAATCTGAGCGAACGTGGCGATGACATGTCAGCCCTGATTCTCATCGATTACGGCCTTGATGCTTTCCCCAACAATCAGCGACTGACCGACGCCTATACGCGTATCGACGGCATCAGGGAACAGCGAGTTGTGGCGGAACAGGCGCGAATCGCTGCGATATCAGGCGACCTGGCCATAGATGCCCGCCCCTGGGGAGAAGTCACCGAAATCCGCAATCAGCAAGGCGAAATCGTCGACTTGCCGGACAACCGCATCACTCCGTTCAGACTCAGCCTCATCGAAGGTCAGTACACGGTCACTGTGGAGGCATCCGGCAGTGCCGAGACTCAATCACTGGATGTTGCCATCCTGCGTCAGGAGAGTCATACCCTGGTGGCAGATTTCCAGACCATGAATGCTGATGAATACTTCAGCAAGGCAAACTGGTAATGCATAGTCTTCGAATCATATTGCTGACATTATGCCTGACCCTCTCGACTGTCAGCCATGCCGATTTCAAGCGAGATTATGGTCGGGCGCTGAAAGACATTCAGAATGGCGATCATCAGCGTGCCATTGATCTGCTGAACCAGGCTATCCTTGACAATGCACAGTCGGCTGAACGCGTGCGTATCTATGGCATGCGTTTTGAACCCTATCTGCCTCATTACTACCTTGGAACTGCCTATCAGGCCATCGGTGACTGCACCGCTGCAGTGGCAGCTTTTGACGAGTCATTGCGGCTGGGTGTGATCCAGAACACCGACCAGGTTCAGATACTGAACCAGAACCGCGACCAGTGCCTGTCCGAGGTGGTGGATTATTCCGCCCTCGCAGCAGAAGCCCGGCAGGCGAGGTCCGGGCTCAACACCATCCTCGACGAGATTGATGCCTTCAGTCGTCAGAGTGATGCACAGCGTGTACTGGGTGGCAACAGCAACTGGGGCTCAACCGTCAGCAATGCACGCCGTGCTGATTCGGAATTCGATCAGTTGCTGGCATATGCCGAGCAGCAGAATGACGCTGATGGCATCCGGAACCTGACATCCCAGACACAGACGCTGACCTCAAGCCTGGAACAGATCCTGCAGAACTCACGCTCTCAACTGGCCGCACTTCAGCAACAGGATCAGGAGAACATGGCAGAGAGACTGGCAGCAGAACGCCGCCAGATCATTCAGACAGTCGCCAGCATTCGTGCCCTGCCCGACAACGGCGTGACCGATCCGCAGATCAATTCCCTGAGAACCGAACTCGACAATCTTGTGGGTCAGGCCGATCGTCTCAATGAAAGCAGTTCACTGAATGAAGTGCAGCGACTCAACAGGTCCCTGTCTGGCAGTCTCAGGAGTTACCGCTCAAGTCTGCAGGAATACAACGCCAGGCAACAGGCCATCGCCAGAAAAACGCCACCGGGAGAACTGAAGCGTCTCGCAGATACCTATTTCTCCGGTGACTACGCCGGGGTGGCCCGACAGGCGCAGCCAGAGTCATTCGATGATTCCCGTCACAGAATCCAGGCATTGCTGTTCAGGGCTGCCGCCCAGTACAACCTGTCGCAGCTGGATGAATCAGGCGTCAGTCAGCAGATTGAGCGCGCCCGTGCCGATATCCGACAGATCAAGCAGATAGATGCCGGATTCACACCTTACATTGCGGCCTTTTCACCCAAGTTTGTCGACCTGTTTGAAAGCACCCGCTGAATCTGTCCAACCCGGCTTGTGAGCAAGAATCGGCCGCTTTTTCCGAAAACACTGTTACCGGTCTGTCAAACCGTTATAATCGATGCAACCCGTATCGATTCGCATGGAGGAAGCAATGAAACTGTCACGTAGAACCGTCTCCACCGGCCTTCTGTTTTGCGCCATTTGCCTGACCAGTCAGGCGATCTGGGCACAACCGGCGGTTGACCGCCCAACACCGTCCAGCTTCTCTGCCGCCTCCATTGCCTCACTGCCGATAAATCTGTTGCCCCCGGGTGCACGGGCACTCGGACTCGGTGGAGCGTTCACAGCCGTTTCCGATGACGCCACGGCTGCCGAGGCAAACCCGGCAGGCCTCACCATTCTGAGCCAGCCCGAAGTCTCGCTGCATATTCGCAACTCAGACGCATCCAATGAATTTTTTGATGTCGATACACTGGTTCCAGCGGTCTTTGGCGGCTCTCCCGAGTTGATCAAGGAGTTCGAGGACACCTCAACCGACATTTCATTCGCCAGTGTCGTCAAGCCCTATGACCGCTGGGTATTCTCCGCCTACTACCAGAACACATTATCGTTCGACAGCAGCACCCCGACCGAAACGGTGTTCCTTCCGGATTTCCTGGATGAGTATCGCTATGACAATGCCATCGATGCCGATGTCGAGAGCTTTGGTCTCTCGGCGGCGTTCCGGTTCACGGATTTCCTCTCCATTGGCGTATCGATAAAGACCACTGATATGGATCTGGCTGTCATCGATTCTGGTCTGGCCGAAGATTTCTCGGACGTCGAGTTTCCACTGGCCGACTTCTTCGGCGGCGATCCGGCCATCTGGGCACAGGAACTGGTTGACACACGTGCCGAAACCCTTGCCCTGAACGGCGACGATTCAGACGTCACTTACAATATCGGCCTGCTGCTGAACCCCAACGGACGCTGGTCAGCCGGTCTGGTGTATCGCCTGGGCGGTGAGTACCGCATCAGCGGTTCCGGTACTTTCACCGATTCGTTTGGCTGCAGCGGCAGCACTGAATTCGCTGCTGATTGTCTTTCGGTGTTTGGCCCGGTCAATACGGTATCATTCACCAACAATCTGGTGCAGACCATCGACCTGCCCGACACACTGACACTGGGCATTGCATTCAGACCATCGGATACCTGGCTGTTCTCTCTCGATATCAGCAATGTGGACTACAGCGACCTGCCGAGGGGCCGTACCCGAACCCTGCCGTTCCAGGCCACCATAGACGACATCTTCGGTGATCGCCCCAATGCGCCGTTTGCCGGTGCTGTCGAAGACATCAGTGATGCCGTCAACTACCATTTCGGCGTCGAAAAGGTGATCCCGCTGACAGGTGAGTTCCTCAATGTACTGACACTGCGCGGCGGCGCCTTTACGGTCGATGATCATGACGGCAGCAACCTGCTGGACACCGATGACACGCATGTGACTGTCGGTATCGGTGCCGTGCTTGCCAACAGCTTCCAGATTGACTTCGCGGCCGAATTCTCCGATGACGTTGATAACCTGGTCCTGTCCGGAATCTATCGATTCTGAGAGTTTGAACATTGCCAAAAAAACCCGGTTCATGCCGGGTTTTTTCACATCTTCTCAACAGCAGCGATGATACCTTGGCGCCGAATACTCAGATAGTGACCGGTTTACAATGATTCAGATCCGAACAACAGTGTTGCTGTTGATCATCCTTGCCTGCAACAGCGTGATGGCACAGGCAACAATCGAATACAACACGGCTGCATCGCTTTCCATGCAGGGCAGTGCGCAGGCGCGCGACTTCAGGGACTATGAGCCCAGGCCACACACACTCAATGAAGAAGCCGTCAACCGCATACGGGAGCGTGTGCTGAGAAAATGCGCAATCCGCAGCGCTGATCTGGACGAGAACCTGCCCTGGTATTTCAATTACGAATTCGGTCTCGAACTGATGGATGCCGGTGATTATCAGCGTGGTCTCGATGCGCTGGTGCTGGCAGCCAATCAGCGACAGCAGTCGCAGCGCAACAAGCGCATGTATGGCATGTGGTACACACATTACCTGCCCTATTACCAGATTGCCCAGGCACACAGCAAACTCGGCAACTGGCAGTGTGCGCTCGATGCCTTGCGCGTATCCAGCGAGTATGCGGAATTCAGCCCTGTCAACCGTGACTACGCCCAGTTCTCGGACCTGCAGAAAATGATTATGCTCAACACCGCTGACAAGTAGGCAAGGCTGGAATCATTCTGTAGTCAGATCGCTCACGAGCATGTGTTGAACATCCACCGAAAGTGGATTGTTGTGCATGTCTGACAGCCAGAAGTAATCTTCGGCTGTCTCGCCGAAAGTGGCCACCTGGATCTTGTGCACACGTACCTTTTGCGCAAGAAACACGCCAAGAATCCTGGCCAGCAAACCAGGCTCTTCCAGACCCTGGTACTCCATCAGGCTGTAGCCTTCATCAGGTTGCTCGATAAACTCGATACGGGCTGCACGCTCAAAGGTCTTGAGGCGTACAGGCAAGGTTCGTGTGACAGCAGGTATGACGATCTCGTCTGCACTCAGCAACGACATCAGCCGGTTCCGGATTCGCTCCAGCCAGGCCTCATCTGTAATCGATTCACCATGCAGGTCAACCACCAGAAAGGTATCGATCAGGCGATTATCCGTGGTGATGAACGATTTCGCATTGAGAATGTTCAGCCCCATCTGTGTCAGCATGGCCACCATGGCCGCAAGCACGCCATCCCTGTTGTTACTGTAAATCAGGACCTCGGTGACGCCACGACCGGGATACTCGCGCAGGGTCACGACAGGTATGCCTGAACACCGCACCAGTTGCCCGGTGTGCCATCGGATCTGATCCGGTGTGTGACGCATGAAGTATTCCGCCGGAATGGAGTCCCATAAGGGATTTACATCTGCCGGGTTGACATCATCGCGACGCAGCAGGTCAATTGCCTCTGCCCTGATATCGGCAATCTGTTCATCACGCTTGATCGGATTCTCCAGGCCACGTTGCAGCGCTGCCCTGGTCTTCCTGTACAGATCGAGCAACAGCGAGGCACGCCAGGTATTCCAGAGCTTGCTGCTGGTCCCCGATATATCGGCCATGGTGAGCAGGTAGAGGTAATTGAGATAGGCCACATTACCCACACGTTCGGCAAATTCATGAATCACGGCCGGATCAGAGATATCCTTTTTCTGTGCAGTGACCGACATGATCAGATGATGCCTCACCAGCCACCTGAGCAAATGCGTATCAGCGTCAGAGAAATCATGACTGCGGGCAAAGCTGTCCACAATCGTCGCCCCCAGTTCTGAATGATCACCCCCCAGACCCTTGGCAATATCGTGGTAGAAGCCTGCGATATACAACAGTTCGGGCTTGTTGAGCCGCAGCCATATATCATGACCCAGCGGATAGTCCTGCTCATTCTCAGCCGTACTGAAGCGGTCCATGCATTCAAGTACCGTGAGGGTATGCTGATCAACAGTGAATTCATGAAACATGTCGAACTGCATGTGACCAATGGTGTGAGCAAACTCGGACAGATACATTCCCAGAAGGTCACACTCGTGCATCAGTTTCAGCGTCATGGTCACTCTTGAGGTGTGCTTCCAGATTTCCCTGAACAGGGATCTGGCATGATCGGTACCAGTCACCCGGTCGACCAGCGACAGGTGTCGTCGAATCAGTCTTCTGGCCCGGTTGCTGACACTGCAGATATCAGGATTGCTGGCAAACATGAGAAAAATCCGGATCAGGTGATGCGGGTCATCCAGCAGCACCTGTTCACTGATGAAATCGATATTACCGTCACTGAGCTGATAGTGATCATCAAGTTGAACAATGGTCACCGGCTTCCTTGCAATGATGCGCTGCATGTTACCGATCAGAGCCTGATTGAAGCGCCTGATCTGCATGGCCGATCTGAAAAACCGTTGCATCAGGGCCTCGACCCTCTGGGTCTCGGACATCGGATCATCTCGTATCAGTCGCTGTGCCAGTTTCAATTGATGGGGAAACAGCAGTCGCTCTTCCTTCTGGCTGACGATCTGATGCAGTGCAAATCGCATCAGTGACAGTTCGGACAGTGCATGCAGTGCACGGTCGGCCTCCCGTTCATCCAGCAGATTTGCTTCAACCATGGCATCCATGCCTGAGTAGCCGAGAGAAAAGCTGCTGACCCAGAACACAGTCTGGACATCCCGCAAACCGCCCGGGCCTTCCTTGATATTGGGTTCGAGCCGATAGACCGTGTCGTGAAAGCGATGATGTCGACGCGTCTGTTCCTCCAGTTTGGCATCGAGGTAGGCCTGCGGTGACCACAGGCCACTGCCGGTGACGCGCTCGTTCAATGATGCCAGCAGTGCCGAATCGCCGTGGATCAGACGGGATTCCATCAATGATGTGAATGTACTGACATCATCAGCGGACATCTCCAGACACTGCTCCACAGTGCGTACCGAATGACCGACATCCAGCCCCAGGTCCCACAGTTTTGCCAGAAAGGCGTTGATCATCTCCTGGACATCTGGCGCACAATGCTGCTCGAAACCGTCTGCGGACAACAGCAACAGGTCGATATCAGAGCGTGGAAACAGTTCACCGCGGCCATAACCGCCCACACCGATCAGACTGATCGGGTATTCGGCCAGACCGGATTGAATCCACAGGGAAGCAACCAGTTCATCCGTATGCTGTGACAGCTGCCGACAGAGCAAATCGGCCGGACAACCCTGATCAAGTTCCCCCACCTGATAGGCAGCAAAGTTGTCTCGCCACTGCTGCAATGTGGCGATATCGGTTGATTCCGGAATAGGCTCTAGAGTGAACATGGCACAGACAGCACCACGTGATGCTCAGATCTCATGACCCGGCAGACAGGTCAGCACGTCAAAACCGTCATCGGTCACCAGTATGGTGTGTTCCCACTGGGCTGACAGACTGCGATCGCGAGTCTTCACGGTCCAGCCATCGGGCAGTAATCGAGTCTTGTATTTGCCGGCATTGATCATCGGCTCGATGGTGAATGTCATTCCCGGCACCAGTTCTTCGCGTGTACCGGGTGAACCCCAGTGCAGGACCTGTGGATCTTCATGAAACACTTCGCCGATACCGTGACCGCAGTACTCCCGCACTACAGAATAGCGATGGGCTTCTGCATGCTTCTGAATGGCGTGACCGATATCACCCAGATGTACACCGGGCCTGACCATTTCTATGCCGATTTTCATGCATTCATGGGCCACCCGGCTCAGACGTTGTGCCAGTACACTGGTCTTGCCCACCTGAAACATCTTGCTGGTATCGCCGTGGAAGCCATCCTTGATTACCGTGATATCGATATTGATGATGTCGCCGTCCTTGAGCTTTTTCTTGCCGGGAATGCCATGACAGATCACATCATTGACCGAGGTACAGATCGACTTGGGAAACCCCTTGTAATTCAGAGGGGCCGGAATGGCTTCCTGTTGATTAACTATGTAGTCATGGCACAGGGTATTCAGATGGTCCGTAGTGACACCGGCGACAACGTGCGGGCGAATCATCTCCAGCACCTCGCCAGCCAGACGGCCCGCAACGCGCATTTTCTCTATCTGTTCGGGAGTTTTTATGGTTATCGCCATGGCTGATCTTCGGTGCCTGAATCTGGCGGCGAATCATATCACAGAGTGGTAGGCACCTGAACACGCCTTGCCGGCCATTGATCTGCGCCAGACCGATCATAATGATCCGGGTGGATTGACCTTTGACAGGCAATCGCTACCATGGTCAGCTGGCACGGAACAGGAAGTAATCATGCGAAAACTGATCAGAACCGTCTTCTTGCTGCTGACTGTACTTGTACTGGGGGCTGGCATCTATTTCTTCATACTCGGACAGCAGTCTCAGGATGGCAGCGCCAATGGCCTGGTTGGTGATCAGCTGTCGCCATGCCCGCCGACACCGAATTGTGTCAATTCCGAATTTCCTGATGATGCCGAACACTTCATCGCACCCTACCGTCTCGGTGGATCGGTTGCATCCTGGCCTGAAATCGTTGAAGCGATTGAGTCCATGGGTGGCCGGGTGACCACTCAGGAAGGAGATTACCTGGCTTCCACCTATACTTCGTCCATATTCAGCTTCGTCGATGATGTCGAACTGCGTTATGACCGCAGCAATCGAATCCTGCACTTCAGATCGGCTTCTCGTGTCGGTTATTCCGATCTTGGCGCCAACAGAAAGCGTATCAATGCACTCAAGGAGCGGCTGCTCAGGCCCTGATCAACATTTTCCGTACATCCGCATCGGCCCGGAAATACTCGATAAAACGCTTTGATTGCCCTGAAAATTGTGTATAATGCGCCGGCTTTGTCTTCACCACGGTGAAGCTGAGCTTAATTCGCACACATATCGTCACGTGTCATAGGGTGTCCGGTTTCCTGTCGTTGTAACCGGGTTGTGACATGGGATATGTGGAGGCCATAACCCTGAAGCCAGTCTTAATGAACAAACTCGGCTGCCAACTGGCAGATCTGGCTTCGTGTGTACAGGAAAAATACAATGCCTAATTTTACCATGCGCCAGATGCTTGAAGCAGGCGTGCACTTCGGTCACCAGACCCGCTACTGGAATCCCAAAATGGCACCGTTCATCTTTGGTGCCCGTGGCAAGATCCATATCATCAATCTCGAGCAGACCGTTCCGCAGCTGAAAGATGCCCTGAACTTCATCAGCTCACTGGCTGCCAAGCGCGGCAATATCCTGTTCGTTGGCACCAAGCGTGCTGCCGGCAAGACTGTCAAGGATGAAGCCACCCGCTGTGGCGCACCCTTCGTGGCGCACCGCTGGCTTGGTGGCATGCTGACCAACTTCCGCACCGTACGACAGTCCATCAAGCGACTGCGCGAACTGGAAAAGATGCAGGAAGACGGCTCACTCAACAAATTGACCAAGAAGGAAATCCTCTCACTGTCGCGTGAGCAGGAAAAACTCGAAAAAAACCTGGGTGGTATCAAGAACATGAAGGGTCTGCCGGATGCCCTGTTCGTGATCGATGTCGGCTACGAATCCATTGCCGTGCAGGAAGCACGCAAGCTGGGTATCCCGGTCATCGGTATCGTTGACACCAACCACGATCCTGAAAACATCGACTACATGATCCCCGGAAATGATGATGCCATCCGTGCCATCAAGTTCTACTCGTCACTCGCTGCCGACGCCGTGCTCGAAGGCCGCGCCTCTGCTCCTCAGGTGAGCAAGGAGGACGACGAGTTCGTGGAACTGGACGCCGATGGCAACCCGATCGAACAGAAGAAGGGCAAGAAAGCCAGCAAGGCGAAGCCGGCTGCAAAGAAGGCCCCGGCCAAGAAGGCGGCCCCCAAGAAAACGGTTGAGAAAGCGGACAGCGAGTCTGACGACAAGGCTGACAAGAAAGCGGATGCCAAGACCGAAGACAAGGCTGACGACAAGGCTGATGACAAGGCCACAGCCAAGTCTGATGACAAGGCTGACGAGAAGAAGGCCGATGCTGATTCAGACGACAAGACCGAAGAAAAGGCGCCTGCCAAGAAGGCCGCTGCCAAGAAAACGGTTGCCAAGAAATCAGATGCTGATGCCGAATCTGATGCCGACAAGGCTGAAGATGACAAGGCAGCTGACGACAAGGACAGCTGATCGGGCACAGCTCCGGCCTCGGAGCTGCCGCCTGGCAATAATGACAAACAATTGATCTGGGCCCCGATCCGCGGCCCAGCCAGAATTATGAGGTACAGGACATGGCTGTAACGGCTGCATTAGTGAAGGAATTGAGAGAACTGACCGGTGTCGGCATGATGGAATGCAAGAAGGCACTGGTTGAAACCGACGGTGATCTGGAGCAGGCTCGCGAGAACCTGCGCAAGTCTGGCCTGGCCAAGGCTGACAAGAAATCCGGCCGTGTCGCTGCTGAAGGCAAGATCATGACGGCCGTCAGCGAAGACGGCTCAAGCGCGGTCATGGTTGAAGTCAATTCAGAGACCGATTTCGCTGCCAAGGAAAATTCATTCCTGGCCTTCGGTGAAGAAGTGGCGGGCATCGCACTGAACAACCGCACCGCTGATGTCGCCAGTATCATGAGCGAAGCATCAAGCCAGGGTGGCTCTGTTGAAGAAGCACGCCAGGGCCTGATCGCCAAGATTGGTGAAAACATCCAGGTACGTCGCGCATCACTGATTGAATCGGATGACAGCAACATCGGCTGTTACGTCCATGGCGGCCGCATCGGCGTGCTGGTTGAACTGGAAGGTGGTGACATCGAGCTGGCACGCGACATTGCCATGCACGTTGCCGCATCCAAGCCGGACTACATCAGTGAAAGCGATGTTTCCAGCGATGTCCTGGACAAGGAACGTGAAATCCTGATTGCACAGGCACAGGATTCGGGCAAGCCTGCCGATATCATTGAAAAAATGGTCGGTGGCCGTCTGAGAAAGTTCCTCGGAGAAATCACACTGGTCGGTCAGCCGTTCGTCAAGGACCCGGATGTCACTGTCGGCAAGCTGCTGTCGCAGAAGAATGCCACCGTGAAATCCTTCCAGCGACTGGAAGTGGGTGAAGGTGTCGAGAAGAAAGATGAAAACTTCGCCGATGAAGTCATGGCGCAAGTCCGCGGTGAATAATCCGGAATTCAAGTACAAGCGAATTCTACTCAAGCTCAGCGGCGAAGCGCTGATGGGCAATGAGGATTACGGCATTGACCCGGAAATGATCCATCGGATCGCCGGCGAAATCCGTGAGGTGAACGATGCCGGTGTTGAAATCGGCATCGTCATCGGCGGTGGCAACATCTTCCGTGGAGCCGGCCTGGCTGCGACCGGGCTGGATCGTGTCACCGGCGATCACATGGGCATGCTGGCCACAGTCATGAACTCACTGGCCCTGCAGGACGCCCTGGAAAAACTGGACGTCAATGCTCGTGTGATGTCTGCCATCAAGATCAATGAAGTCTGTGAGGACTACATCCGGCGCCGTGCCATCAGGCACCTGGAGAAAGGTCGTGTGGTTATCTTCGCAGCCGGCACAGGCAACCCCTATTTCACCACCGATTCGGCAGCCGGTCTGAGGGCCTCCGAAATCAATGCCGACCTGATGCTCAAGGCAACCAAGGTGGATGGCATCTATTCGGCCGATCCAGTCACACATCCGGGATGCCAAGCGCTACGAGACGCTGACCTATGACCAGGTTATCGAGCGCAAGCTGAACATCATGGATACCGCAGCCGTTGCCCTCTGTCGTGACCAGAATGTTCCATTGCGAATCTTTGATGTCTACCAGAAGGGTTCCCTGATGCAGATCATTCAGGGTGAGAATATCGGCACCCTGGTGTTCTGAATTCACAGCTGCCGCAATCGCCCATCGCCATGATGCACTGACCGTATTCATGGCCTGCCGTGCACATCACTCATCATCGCCCACCAGCTGGCCACACGGTTCGACTTCAACTGGGCAGCAAGATAGAATAGAAACAGACCTTCTGGAGAGTTTCAATCCATGTTGAATGATATCTACAAAGACGCTGAAACCCGCATGGGGCAAAGCATAGAACACCTGAAGATCGAGCTGAGCAAGATCAGGACCGGCCGCGCCCATACCAGTCTGCTCGACCACCTCAGGGTCGATTTCTACGGCAATGAAGTCCCGATTTCACAGGCTGCCACAGTCGCGGTTTCAGATGCGCGTACACTGACCGTGACGCCATGGGACAAGAGCATGGTTGAACCAATTGAAAAGTCCATACTGGAATCAGATCTGGGTCTGAATCCGAACACAGCCGGAACCACCATCCGCATCATCCTGCCGGCCCTGACCGAGGAACGCCGCCGCGACCTGACCAAGGTTGTCGGAAACCAGGGTGAAAACGCCAAGATTGCCATCCGCAACATCCGTCGTGACGCGATACATTCGGTCAAGGAACTTGAACAGGAGAAAGAAATCGCACAGGACGATGAGCGCAAGGCAGAGAGCCATATTCAGGAACTGACCGACAAGTACGTGAATCAGGTCGATGAAGTCGTCAAGCACAAAGATGCAGAACTGATGGAGATCTGAGTGTCGTTGCCGCAGATCAGATCATCGTGAACATGATCCCCAGACACGTCGCCATCATCATGGACGGCAATGGTCGCTGGGCACAGCTGCGCAAGCGACCGCGCACCTTCGGTCACCAGGCAGGTGTCAAGGCCACTCGTCGAGTGGTCGAGAACTGCGCCAAGGCCGGAATCGAGGTGCTGACCCTGTTTGCCTTCAGCAGTGAAAACTGGCAACGACCTGCCAACGAAGTGAATCGCCTGATGGAACTGTTCATGCGTGCCTTGCACAAGGAAGTGGATGTACTCGAAGAAAACAATATCTCACTGTCATTCATCGGTGACCACACCGCACTGTCGACCGAGCTGCAGGATCGCATGACAGTAGTCCAGGAGCGTACTGCGGACAATGACGGTCTTAGGCTGGTGATTGCCATGAATTATGGTGGCCGCTGGGATATCGTCGAGGCCTGCCGCAACATTGCACGCGATGTACGAGATCAGGTCATTGATGCGGAGCAGATCGATGAGCACCTGATGAACCGCTACTGTCAGCTCGGTGAGTTTGTCAATCTTGACCTGATCATCCGTACCGGTGGAGAAAAGCGGGTCAGCAATTTCCTGCTGTGGCAACTGGCCTACAGCGAACTTTTCTTCACTGACACACTTTGGCCTGATTTCAACCAGACCGATCTCGACGCTGCGCTTGAGAGTTATGCAAACCGGCAGCGACGCTATGGCTGCACAGATCAGCAGGTAGTCGCTCGAAATGCTTAAATCCAGAATCCTGACGGCACTGATCATCGGGCCTGTACTGATTGCGGCCATCCTGTTTGTGCCGGCCGATTATTTCGCCCCTTTCCTGCTGCTGTTTTTCAGCGCCAGCGCCTGGGAGTGGAGCCGCCTGGCCGGTGTCGAGTCAGCCAACACCCGCCTTCTGCTGACATTCCTGTTCACGGCTGTGCTGGGTGCCAGCTTCTACCTGCCCTGGACACCCGATGTACGCCTGCTCTATGTTGGCATAGGCATCTGGATACTGGCTGCGCTCTGGCTGATGAACCGTCAGTTCATGTCGGAAAGGTCAACCTCCTCGATCACATTCAAGCTCATCGTCGGATTCATCATCCTGATGGTGGCTGCGCATGCCATGCAATCGCTGGCCGGCATGCCCGACGGACGCTACCGATTGCTGCTACTGTTCGTCCTGATCTGGGCTGCCGATGTGGGTGCCTATGCTGCCGGCAGACTGTTTGGCAAGCACAAACTTGCCATCAATATCAGTCCCGGCAAGACCTGGGAGGGGCTGATTGGTGGCCAGATCCTTGTCATCTGTTTTGTCATCGCTGCTACCCGGCTGCCCTGGTTTTCGGAATTTCTGCTGTTGCCGCTGATGATGCTGGCCATACTGTCCACTCTGGTCTCGGTGATCGGGGACCTGTTCATCAGTCTGCTCAAGCGCCAGCGTGGCCTGAAGGATGCCGGCAGTCTGTTTCCGGGTCATGGTGGCATGCTCGACCGCTTCGACTCACTGGTCGCGGCCTTGCCCTTTTTCACCATCGGCATCATGTTAATGACTGAGACACTGCGCGGACCGATCTGATCATGGTAGTAATCGACAGCATATTCTGGCTTCTGGTCGCCCTTCTGATTCTGGTAACCCTGCATGAATATGGTCACTACTGGGTGGCCCGAAAATGCGGCGTGGGCATCCGGCGTTTTTCAGTCGGCTTTGGCAAGCCGATCTGGATGAAGACTGCCGCAGATGGCACCGAATATGCGCTGGCCATGATTCCACTGGGCGGCTATGTGCGCATGATTGATGAGCGCGAAGGTGCCGTCAAACCCAGCGAGCTGCCATTTGCATTCAATCGCAAACCCGTCATGCAGCGCATTGCCATCGTCGCCGCAGGTCCGTTGATCAACCTGGCCTTTGCCGTGTTTGCCTTCTGGCTGATGTTCATGGTGGGTGTGCAGGAATTCAGAATGGTACTTGGTGAGCCCACCGGAATTGCAGCTGAATCCGGGCTGGTCAAGGACGATGAAATCATCGCTGTGAACGGTGTTGCCGTGGAAACGGTCACTCACGCGAACATCGAACTGATTGCCTATGCCATTGACCGGGAAGACGTCAGTGTCACGGTAGAAAGACCGGACGGCTCCAGCGCCGAACGCACCTTGCTGCTGAGCCAGTTGCCGGACGAGTTCAGGGAAGAGGAATTTCTCAGCACGGCCGGAATGGTGCTGTTCCAGTCTCGACCGATCATCGCCGAACTACCCGATGACAGTCCGGCCAGACGCGCCGGTATCCAGCCTGGTGATCTGGTCACTGCCATTAATGGCTCACCGGTGACTACATTTTCTCAGATGCGAGATGCAATTCAGCAATACCAGTCAATCGATGACCCGATCGTGGTTGAAGTCGATCGGGACGGTTACCGCACACAGATGTCGCTTGTTCCGGACATTGTTGGAGAGGATGATCAGCGCAGGCGGTTGATCGGCGTGTCGACCTACGACCCCGCATCACAGCGTTTTGTCACCGTCTTTCAGTATTCGGCCCTCGATGCCGTGCCCAAGGCATTCTCAGAGCTGTGGCGCATGACCACGGGCACCTTTGCGCTGATCAAGCGCATGATCACTGGCGATGCCTCCCTCAGGAACGTTTCCGGTGTCATTACCATCGCCGATTTTGCCCGACAGTCTGCCGATCTTGGCTTCTCACGCTTTCTTGCCTTTCTCGCCATGCTCAGTCTGAGTCTGGGAATACTCAATTTATTGCCCATTCCACTGCTCGACGGTGGGCATTTGCTCTATTACTTTGTAGAATTGGTGAAGGGAAGCCCCGTATCCGAGAAAGTCCAGATTGCAGGTCAGTATGTTGGCCTGCTGGTGATCGGTGCGCTGCTTATCCTCACGTTCCATAACGATATTTTACGATTGATGTCGTAATATCCTGCTCTGAAGCTTGATTGATTGAGACTGTTTATGAAAAAGCTGCATTTGTGTGGTCTGATTTTCGCCCTACTCTGCTCGGTTTCCCACGCACTGGCCCCGTTCACGATTTCGGATATCCGTATCGAGGGTCTGGAACGAATTTCAGACGGTACGGTGTTCACCTACCTGCCGATTGACGTCGGCGACCGTCTCACCAATGACAACTCGTCCGAAGCCATGCGGGCACTGTTCAAGACCGGTTTCTTCGAGGACATCGTGTTCGAGCAACAGGGCTCCATCCTGGTCATCCGTGTTCAGGAACGACCTGCCATCTCCGAAATCGATATTCAGGGCAACAAGGACATCAAGACCGAAGATCTTGAAAAGGCGCTGCAGGATTTCGGCATGAGTGAAGGTGATGTGTTCCAGCGGATCACCCTGGACCGGATCGAGCAATCACTGATCCGGGAATACAACAATCGCGGCAAGTACAACGTGACCATCGACCCCAAGGTCGAGGAGCTGCAGCGCAACCGCGTCAAGATCACACTGGAAATCGACGAGGGCAAGGCCGCACGCATCAAGCACATCAACATCGTCGGTAACAAGGCATTCAGCGACGAAGAGATTCGAGAGGATTTCGAATCAAGCACACGCGGCTACCTGTCCTGGTACACCAAGGATGACCAGTATTCCAAGGAAAAACTGGAAGGCGACCTGGAAGTTCTGACCTCGTTCTACAAGGATCGCGGTTATCTCGATTTCCAGATCGAATCCACCCAGGTCTCGATCAGTGCCGACAAGAAGGACGTCTACATCACGGCCAATGTTCGCGAAGGTGAAATCTACACGGTTTCCGAAATCAGACTGGCCGGTGAATTCGTCGTGCCGGAAGAAGGTCTGAGAAGACTGGTGGTGATGAATGAGGGTGAAACATTCTCACAGAAGAAACTCGAGGCCAGTACCTCCAACATCTCGGCTTCACTGGCCAACGTCGGCTATGCATTTGCCAATGTCACGCCAGACTTCCAGATCAACAAGGAAGACCGTACTGCCCGCGTGACCCTGTTCATTGATCCGCTCAAGCGGGTCTACGTCAGGCGCATCAATTTTTCCGGCAACCTGAAAACCAAGGATGAGGTGTTGCGGCGCGAAATGCGACAGTATGAGGGTGGCTGGTTCTCCCAGATCGCACTGGACCGCTCCAAGCTTCGTCTGCAACGACTGAGCTACGTTGGAAACGTCAATGTCGAAACACCTCGAGTACCCGGCACCGATGATCAGGTGGACATCAATATTTCGATCGAGGAATCGACCACGGGCACATTCACGTTCGGTTTCGGTTATTCACAGCTGTCCGGACTCATCACCTCGCTGTCCCTCAACCAGGAAAACTTCCTCGGTTCCGGCAAACTGCTCGGCGTGACCGTGAGCAAGTCCAGTTTCTTCAAGCAGTTCAACCTGTCATACACCGACCCCTACTGGACTGATGATGGTGTCAGCCGGGGTTTCAACCTGTCAGCCAGACGACTGAATCAGGGTGAAGCCAACATTGCCAGCTTCATCGCCGACACCGTGGCAGCATCGGTAACCTTCGGTATTCCAGTGACGGAAGTTGACCGCTTCAGATTGCTGGTGGGTGCCGAGGAAACCGAAATCACACCCTTCGGCGGCTCGGGTGACGAGATCGCCAATGAACTGGAGTTCTATGGCGATGATTTCACCACCTACCGAACCGAACTGACCTGGTCGAGAGACACGAGAAACCGCTTCTTCAATCCATCGACCGGATCGAGCCAGCGTGCTTCGATTGAAGTGGCACTGCCTGGCAGTACGGCCGAGTTTTACAAGATTCAGTACGACAACAACTTTTTCTTCCCGCTGACCCGGAATCTGGTTCTGTCACTGAACAGCAACATCGGTTATGGCGACATTTACGGTGATGAAGACAGCGGATTCGGCCTGCCATTCTTCGAGCACTTCTTCGCTGGTGGTGTTCGCGATGTGCGTGGATTCGATGACAACACGCTTGGTCCGCGTACCACCTTCACCACCACTGATCCGGATACCGGCGAAATCACGGTCCTTGAGGGTCGCCCATTTGGTGGTGACTTCAAGATCTCGGGTGGTGCCGAGCTGATCTTCCCGATTCCGTTTGCCAAGGATTCAGGAAACACCCGATTGTCGTGGTTTGTTGACTTCGGTCAGGTGTATTCAGACATCGATTCGTTCGAGGCTGACGATATCCGCTATTCAACCGGCCTGTCACTGCGCTGGCGTGCACCGGTAGGCCCTGTGGTGATCAATCTGGTCAAGGTGATCAATGAAGAAGATGGCGATGAAACCGAAACCATCCAGTTTGCCTTCGGTGATTTCTTCTGACGATCACGGCCTGTGCTGCAGTTCGAATCAAACCGTTGATACCCTGTCAGGCCAGCCCTGATGGATCTTCAGATGATGCGCGATTCAGTTTGTATTTCAGAGTCTGACAGGCCACTGACCGCTGTAAATCAGGCCGTTTTCAGGCCGCTTGAGTCAAGAAAGCGTGAAAAACGGGATTGCCGGCACATTTGTGCCCAATCATCACATGCTTTCATGACAAATGCGGGCTAGAATACAGAGTGAAGCTTGTGAAAAGCCTCTGGACTGCTGTATGCGAACCCTGAAACGAATCGATGCATGGCCATTGCTGCTTGTGTTCATCCTCTCCAGCCCAGCCTGGGGACAGGACAGCGCTCGCATCGGCTATGTCAATTGGGACGAAATCACCCAGAGTGCCCCTCAGATCCAGTATGTGAAGGACAAGCTCACCATCGAGTTTGACAACCGCAAGAATCAGATTGCAGACGATGAGGAGACCCTGAGTCAGCTCGAGGAACGCCTGGTTCGTGATTCCTCGCTGATGACAGACAGTGTTCGTATCGAAACCGAACGCAGCATTCGCGAACTGCGCCGCAAGGTACAGCGCGACAAGGAAGATCTCCGGGTCGAGCTTGAATACCGGCTCGACAGTGAACGGCAACAGGTAGAAGATGAGATCTACAAGGTAGTGACGGATTTTGCACAGGAAAACGGATACGACCTGATCATACCCGGCCCGGCACTATACGC
Source organism: Lysobacterales bacterium (assembly GCA_965212525.1). GTDB lineage: Bacteria > Pseudomonadota > Gammaproteobacteria > Xanthomonadales > SZUA-38 > SZUA-38. The sequence continues at coordinate 49,168 of CBDBVC010000024.1, read as the reverse complement.
CAGTGATTCGATCAATCTCACAGAACAACTGCTGGAGCGTTTACGGGTTTCCTTTGAACAGCAGTCAGACCTCAATCAATGATCAAACCCGTGCGCGCCGGCAACCTGGCCGACACCCTGCAATTACCGCTGGACGGTGATCCTGAACAACTCATCTGCGGTGTCGGCACACTGAAATCTGCCACACCTGAACAGCTCACCTTCCTGGCCAATCCAGCCTATGCAAAATTCCTGCCCGACACTCAGGCGGGCCTGGTGATCATTGATGAAAAGCACGCTGATCAATGCCCTGTCAGCACGCTGACCAGCACCAACCCCTATGCCGATTATGCCAGGGCAGCCACATTGCTGGTATCTGCCACGTCAGGGGGAACAGCGACTGAACAGAGTAACGAGCCTCGTATCGATCCCAGCGCGGTGATCGACGCGTCAGCCCGGATCGGCAGCAATGTCCGTATTGGTGCACACTGCGTGATCGAGGCCAATGCCGTGATCGGCGATCATTGCGATATTGGGCATCGATGCCTGATTGGTCGTGGCTGCCAGGTGGCTGAACAGACGCGTTTGTACCCGGCTGTGACCCTCTATCATGAAGTAAGCCTGGGCCAGCGCTGCATCGTCCATTCGGGTGCGGTGATCGGCGCCGATGGTTTCGGCATCGCGTCAACAGCGGATGGCTGGCTCAAGGTTCCCCAGCTCGGCAGTGTCGTCATCGGTGATGATTGCGAGGTTGGTGCCAACACGACCATAGATCGCGGCGCCATCGAAGACACGGTTCTGGGCGATGATGTGAAGCTGGATAACCAGATACAGATCGGACACAATGTCGTCATCGGATCGCATACCGCCATAGCAGGATGTGTTGCCATAGCAGGCAGCGCACGGATCGGTGCGCATTGCCTGATTGGCGGTGGCGCCGGAATTGTCGGTCATATCGAGATCTGTGACAGGGTCACCGTGATGGCGCGCAGCTTTGTGACCTCGTCCATCAGAAAACCCGGTCAGTACTCTTCGGTGACGCCAATGCAGGAGCATTCGGTGTGGATTCGCAATGCTGCACGGATGAAGCAACTTGATCAACTTGCACGCACAATTAAGGAACTTGAAAGGAAGCTGTTAGATGACAGAGAACAATAAAACAGTTCAGATCGAAAAAATCATGGCCTTCTTGCCACATCGCTACCCGTTCCTGCTGGTCGACCGGGTAATCGACTTTGAAGTCAACGAGTGGTTGCATGCAGTCAAGAACGTGACCATCAACGAGCCATTCTTCCAGGGTCACTTCCCCAGCCATCCGGTGATGCCGGGTGTACTGATCCTTGAGGCGCTGGCACAGGCATCGGGCGTACTGGCACAGCTGTCGAGTGAAGACAATCCATCGGCCAATCCGCTGTTCTATCTGGTCAAGATCGACAAGGCCCGGTTCAAGAAAACGGTGACACCGGGTGATCAGGTGATTCTTCAGGTTAAACAGAAGCGCCGCATGCGCAACATGGGCATTTATGACTGTCAGGCCGTCGTCGATGATGCCGTGGTGGCCAGTGCCGAAATGATGTGTGCGGAAAAAGGATGATCCGGCATCTCAAGGGGAGGGTTTTCCAATGATCAGTGACAAGGCCATCATAGATCCGCAGGCACGTATCGACGACAACGTCAGCATTGGCCCGTTCTCTGTCATCGGTGCCGATGTGGTAATTGGTGCCGGCTCCACAATCGATTCCCACGTGGTGATCGAGGGCCCGACGACAATTGGCAAGGACAATCATATCTATTCATTTGCTGCCGTCGGCGGTGACCCGCAGGACAAGAAGTACGACAACGAACCCACTCGACTGGAAATTGGTGATGGCAATACCATTCGCGAGTATGTCACCATCAATCGGGGCACCACTGACGATGAGGGCGTGACACGGATAGGTGATCGCAACTGGATCATGGCCTATGTACACATCGCCCATGATTGCCAGATCGGCTGCGACACCATCATGGCCAACAATGCCACCCTGGCAGGACATGTTCACGTCGGCGATCATGCCATTCTGGGAGGGTTCAGCCTGATACATCAGTTCTGCCGAATCGGTGAATACTGCTTTACCGGCATGGGTTCACGCATTAACCGGGATGTTCCACCGTTCGTGACCGTGGGTGGCAAGATGTCCGAACCACGTGGCATCAATGCCGAGGGTTTGAGGCGCAATGGGTTCAGCAATGATGAGATCAGTGCCATTCGCAAGGCCTACCGCACGCTGTACATGAAGGGGTTGCGATTGACCGACGCACTCGAAGAACTGGCAGAACAGGCTGATCAGGCCGACAAGGTTCGCAGCTTCATCGACTTCATCAATGACAGTGAACGCAGCATCATACGCTGAAGTTCCGTTGCCAGCCGCGACTGTTCGGTACCAAAGGGGGGAATACAATGAACGATTCAAGGTTCCTGCCAGAGTCTGATCAGCCTGCAGGAATCGATTGCGGACTCATCGTATGATCATCGCCCTGGTAGCCGGAGAGACTTCAGGCGACCTGCTCGGTTCGCAGCTGATCGATCGTCTGAAACAGCGGCACCCTGAAGCCCGTTTTGTCGGCATTGGCGGTGACCGCATGAAAGCCAGTGGCATGGACTGCTGGCACCACACCGACGATTTGTCGGTGATGGGCCTGTTTGAAGTACTGCGTGACCTGCCCCGGCTTCTGAAACTGCGTAAATCACTGACGCAGCGACTGCTCGAGACCAGACCCGACTGCTTCGTCGGTATCGATGCGCCTGATTTCAATCTCGGTCTGGAGAAGACGCTCAAGCAGAACGGAATCAGAACGGTTCACTATGTCTCGCCATCGGTGTGGGCCTGGCGTCCCGAACGGGCACGCAAGATTGGTGACAGCTGCGATCTGTTGCTGGCGCTGTTTCCTTTTGAACCCGAGTTCTACCGCGATTACGATGTCAACACACGCTATATCGGGCACCCACTGGCAGATGTGTATACCCTTGATCCGGACACCTCGGCCTGTCGTGACCACCTGCTGCTGGACAGGGATCGACCAGTGATCTCCATTCTCCCCGGATCACGCAAGGCCGAGGTCAAGCGTCTCAGCGCTGATTTCCTGCTGGCTGCTCAGATCATTCATCAGGACCGACCGGAAATCCAGTTCGTTCTTCCGGCTGCCAGTTTATCGTTGTACCACATGCTCAAGCCGCTGTTGCGCAAGTACAATGTGCCCGTCAGACTCATCCTGAAACAGTCAAGGGAAGCTATGACAGCGGCAGACGTGATCGTACTGGCATCAGGCACGGCCACGCTGGAAGCGATGCTGTGCAAGAAACCGATGGTTGTGGGCTACAAGCTCTCGCCCATGACACACTTCATTGTGCGTCAGCTGGGCATGCTGAAAATCGAACACTATTCGCTGCCCAATGTGCTGGCTGGCAGGGAACTGATTCCCGAGATGATGCAGCACGACCTGAATGCCGCTGATCTGGCTGAGACTGTTCTCAAATGGCTGGATGATCCTGACAGACGCCATCAACTGGCGGATGATTTCCGTGACATACACCTGGAACTGAAACAGGACGCTGCCAGCAGTGCTGCCGAAGCGATCAGCCAGCTGATGCAGGGTGAGGACAATGCACCGGCCTGACACCAGGCTGGTGTGCGGTGTCGACGAGGCAGGCCGTGGTCCGCTGGCAGGTTCCGTGGTGGTTGCAGCCGTCATACTCGACCCTGATATCGATTTCTCATCGGTAAATGATTCCAAGAAACTCACAGCCAGCCGGCGAGCCGAGCTGGATCAGTTCATCCGCACCTCGGCACTGGCCTGGAACATTGTCAGCATCGACCGGAACACCATCGATGAACTCAATATTCTTCAGGCAACAATGCTCGGCATGACGCGGGCCATTGCCGGACTCGACCCGGAACCAGAACTCGCCCTGATTGATGGTAACCGTTGCCCCGAGTCCGATTGCAGAACCGTTGCAATCGTTGGTGGTGATGGTCTGGAACGATGCATCGGCGCTGCCTCGATTCTGGCCAAGACCGAGCGCGACCGTCAATTGATCGACTTGCATCAGCGTTATCCCGAATACGGTTTCGACCGTCACAAGGGTTATCCGACGCCTGATCACCTGAAGGCGCTGGAACAACACGGACCCTGCCCGGAGCACCGGCGCAGCTACGCTCCGGTCAGACGGCTGATGCAGGCAGATCTGGGTCTGTAACAATAGACATTTCCTGACCCAATCGAGATACTTTCCCTGCCGTTTCCGCTAAACTGTAAGCTGCGCTGCAAGTCACGATCATGAACGAACAAGACAACAGCGTCGTGCACCAATTCATCAAGTCGCAGCAACAGGTTTTATAGACAACGTGTCCTTCATCCATCTCAGTCTGCACAGCGAATTTTCCCTGCTGGACAGTACGGTTCGCATCAAGCCACTGATCAACCGCACGGCGGAGCTGGGCATGCCTGCCGTGGCCATCACCGATCAGGTGAATCTGTTCTGTCTGGTTAAATTCTTCCGTGCTGCAGAAGCGGCCGGCATCAAGCCCATTGCAGGTGCCGACCTGTGGATAGTCAATGACGATGACATCGAAACACCGGACAGAATGGTGGTTCTGTGTCAGAACATGACCGGATATCGAACCCTCAGCCGCCTGATCTCTCGGGCCTACATGGAGCGTGACGGACTTACGCTGCCCATCGTCAAACGCGAATGGATCGCCGCCGACAATGACGGCCTGATCGCGCTATCCGGCAACCTCGATGGCGAGATCGGGCGTCTTGTTCGCGAGAGCAAACTGAAACGCGCCCAGGCAGCCGCCGAGTTCTGGCAGGGCATATTCGACAACCGCTTCTATATCGAACTGTTGCGGTGTGGCCATGAACACGAAGACCGTTACAATCAGGTCGCCGTCAGCATTGCCTCGGCACTGAAATTACCGGTCATCGCCAGCAATAATGTTCGTTTCCTCGAGCGATCGGATTTTGCTTCGCACGAAGCAAGGGTCTGCATACACCAGGGACGGGTACTCGATGACAACACCCGTCCGCGTGATTACACAGCGGAACAGTTTCTCAAGTCTGCCGATGACATGGCCGTGCTGTTCAGGGACATTCCCCAGGCGCTGGAAAACACTGTCGAACTGGCCAAGCGCTGCAATCTGAAACTGGAGACCGGAGAGTATTTCCTGCCCGATTTCCCGGTGCCGGAGGGCCAGACCATTGACGAGTACCTGGAAGAAGTTTCGGCACAGGGCCTGACCAGTCGACTCGAGGCTCACGGGCTGGCAGAGGGCTACAGCGACGGTGATTATCGCGAACGGCTGACCCATGAGATTCGCGTCATTGTCGAAATGGGATTCCCGGGCTATTTCCTCATCGTTGCCGATTTTATCACCTGGGCACGTGATAACGGTATTCCGGTCGGGCCAGGCAGGGGTTCGGGTGCTGGTTCACTGGTCGCCTGGGCATTGGGCATCACCGATCTGGACCCGTTGCGCTATGAACTGCTGTTCGAGCGCTTCCTCAACCCAGAGCGAATCTCCATGCCTGATTTCGATATCGACTTCTGCATGGACCGGCGCGATGAAGTGATTGACTATGTGGCGCGCAAATATGGACGCAGTCAGGTCAGCCAGATCATCACCTTTGGCACCATGGCTGCCCGCGCTGTGGTACGTGACACCGGTCGAATTCTGGGTCACCCTTACGGATTTGCCGATTCCATCGCCAAACTGATCCCGCCGACAGTTGGCGTGACCATCAACAAGGCACTGGAAGAGAGTCCTGAGCTGCGCGAACGCATGCACGGCGAAGAGGATGTTGCCGACCTGATCAAACTGGCCCTGTCACTCGAAGGACTGAGCCGAAATGCAGGCAAGCACGCCGGTGGCGTGGTCATCGCTCCAGGTTCTCTAGACCATTTCACCCCGATGTATTCGGAGCCAAATGGCGAAGGTGCTGTCACCCAGTTCGACAAGGACGATGTCGAGACAATCGGGCTGGTCAAGTTCGACTTTCTGGGCCTGCGTACGCTCACCATCATCGACTGGGCAGTGAAGGCCATCAATCAGAAGCTGGATGCAGACGACCGGATTGCCATCGAAGCCATCCCGCTGGATGACCCGGCCACAATCGAACTGCTCAAGGCCTGCAACACCACGGCCGTGTTCCAGCTTGAATCACGTGGCATGAAGGACCTGATGCGGCGACTGGTACCCGGCCAGTTCGAGGAAATCATTGCACTGGTTGCACTGTTCAGACCCGGGCCGCTGGACTCGGGTATGGTCGATACCTACGTCGACTGCAAGCACGGCCGTCAACAGGTGACCTACCCACACCCGGATCTGGAACCCATACTGCAACCGACCTATGGCGTGATCCTGTATCAGGAACAGGTGATGCAGATCGCTCAGGTGCTGGCCGGATACACACTGGGTGCGGCCGACATGCTGCGCCGTGCCATGGGCAAGAAAAAGCCTGAGGAAATGGCCAAGCAACGCGCCATTTTCGTCAGTGGTGCGACTGAGCGTGGTGTCGAGGGTGCGCTGGCCGATTCAATCTTCGACCTGATGGAGAAGTTTGCCGGTTACGGCTTCAACAAGTCTCATTCAGCTGCCTATGCACTGATCGCCTATCAGACTGCCTTTCTGAAGGCACATTACCAGGCCGAGTTCATGGCCGCCGTGTTGTCAGCTGACATGGACAACACCGACAAGATTGCCCACATGATCGATGACGTCAGGGCACAGGAGATTCAACTCGACCAGCCGGACATCAATCACTCGGTGTATCAGTTCACGGCCACGTCAAGTGATACCATCCGCTATGGCCTCGGTGCCATCAAGGGTGCCGGACAGGCCGCGATCGAATCGTTTCTGGAAGAACGCGACAGCAACGGTCCCTACGTTTCCCTGCATGATTTCTGCAACCGTGTCGATACCCAGAAGGTCAACAAGCGCGTACTCGAATCGCTGATCCTGTCTGGCGCCATGGATTGTCTGGAGGTGACACGCTCGACCCTGATGGCCACGCTGCCAGAAGCGCTCAAGGCAGCTGAACAGGAGGCCAGGGATCGTGAGGCCGGTCAGTCAGACATGTTCGGCACCGTCGCCGCGTCGTCCTCCAGAGAGGACTATCACAGCATGCCCGAGTGGTCGGACGACGAACGGCTGAAATCGGAGAAATCGGCACTGGGTCTATATCTCACAGGGCATCCGATCGATCAGCACCAGGCTCTGCTGCGCAGCATCGTCAGTAGCCCGCTCGGGGAGCTGGACACGATTTACCGACCGCAGGCAGTCAAGCCAGGCGGCCGGCCGCAGCAACAGCCCTGCATCGTGGCCGGCCTGGTCACCGGCATGAGGCGTCGCTCGGAGAACGTGATGATTCTGCAGATCGATGATGGTACCAGTCGGATCGAAGTCACCCTGTTCAGCGATGCCCTGCGTGAATACCATGAGATGCTCGAATCCGGCATGATTCTCGTGGTTGATGGCGGTCTGCTGCCGGATGATTTCAATGGCGGTTATCAGGTGCGGGCTCAGCGCCTGTTCACCATGGATCAGGCAGTGGCCGAATTTGCCCAGGCGATCCAGATCCGTTTCAACGGCGAGAGCCCTCGTATCGATCAGCTCAAGGCCATTCTGAAACAGCACCAGCCCGGCCAGCAGGTGGTGTTCATTGATCTGCAGAATGATGCCGCCCGGGGCCGCATGAAACTGGACGATCAATGGCGGGTGGCCGCAAGCCCCGAACTCAGGCGCACGCTTGAAGCGATGCATGGGGTGGAATCGGCCCAGATTGTATTCAGTAAAACCGCAGCCCGAGCCGGGGAATGAGTAGCAACTGGAAGCTGCACCGGGCCTAGGGAAGCTGGACCGATTGATGATATAATCGAGCGATGACTTCGAACAGCAACTTTCTTGATTTTGAACAGCCGATTGCGGAGCTTGAGGCAAAGATCCGTGAGCTTCGCAACGTGGGTTCAAACAATGCCATGAACCTGGATGAGGAGATCCAGCGCCTTGAGGACAAACTCGTCAGCAAGACCGAAAGCATCTTCTCGGATCTGAGTTCATGGCAGATCTCGCAGATCGCGCGGCACCCCGAGCGACCCTATTCCAAGGATTACATCCAGGCATTCATCACCGATTTCCATGAGCTGCATGGTGATCGCGCCTTTGCCGATGACCAGTCACTGATCGGTGGCATTGCACGGCTGGGCGGTCGACCGGTAATGATCATAGGACACCAGAAGGGCCGTGAAACCCGGGAAAAGGTCAAGCGCAACTTCGGCATGCCAAGACCCGAGGGTTACCGCAAGGCGCTGAGGCTGATGAAAATGGCAGAACGCTTCAGCATGCCGATTATCACCTTTATCGACACACCGGGTGCCTACCCCGGGATTGGTGCCGAGGAACGTGGCCAGAGTGAAGCCATCGCTCGCAACCTGTTCGAGATGGCACGGCTGCGCGTACCGATCATCTGTACCATCATTGGTGAAGGCGGTTCCGGTGGCGCACTGGCGATCGGTGTGGGAGATTGCACACTGATGCTTGAATACAGCATGTATTCGGTGATTTCACCCGAAGGCTGTGCCTCGATCCTGTGGAAGGATGCCAAATTCGCCGAGGAGGCCGCTTCTCAGCTCGGTATCACCTCACGCACACTCAAACGTCTCGGCCTGATAGACCGTATCATCCCCGAGCCGCTCGGGGGGGCTCATCGCGACCCTGCCAGGATTTCCGACTCATTGCGTTCAGCACTGATCGAAGAACTCAATCGGATCGAGAAGATGAGCATTGACGAGCTGCTGGAGACGCGCTATCAGAGGCTGATGGAATACGGAGAATTCCAGGAGTAATCCGTGTCGGATGAATCTCATTCGATTCAACTGATTTCAGACAGGATCCGGGCCGGGCTTGATTCCGTCGTGAACCAGATGGAGCCGGGCTCAGTCCACAACGGTCTGCTGGTGGGATATTCCGGTGGTGCAGATTCCACCGCACTGCTGCATGCAGCATTCGTCTTTGCACAGCAACAATCACTGCCGATTCGTGCAGTACACATCAATCACCAGATCCATGCAGCTGCGATCGACTGGCAACAGCACTGTGAGCAGTCCTGCAGCCGTCTGGGTGTGGCGCTTCAGTGTCACAGCGTTGACATCAATGAGAATGCCGATGGTTCGCTCGAAACCCGATGCCGACAGGCGCGATACCGGGTGTTCGAATCCAGTCTCCAGGATGGTGAACTGTTGCTGCTGGCACATCATCAGGACGATGTTGCCGAGACGCTGCTGATGAATCTGTTCAGGGGGGCTGGCGTTCGAGGCCTTGGCGCCATACCGCAACACCGTGCGCTGGGTAGCGGCCATCTTCTCAGGCCCCTGCTGGCCTGCACACACGCTGATCTGGTTGAATATTGCGCACATCATCACCTCCCGTGGATCGAGGATCCGGGCAATCGTGAAACCACGATTCGTCGCAATTTTGTCAGGCATGCGCTGATGCCCGGCATCCGTGAACACTGGCCGCAGGCAACAGCCAACATGCAACGATGTGCCACACTGATGCGTGAGCATGATGAGACCAGCAGGATTCTGCTGGCCGAGAAACTCACCTCGATCTGCAATAGCAGTGATGATTCGCTTGACGTTGACCTGCTGCGACAACTCGAGCCCGCACTACAGGTGCCCGTGATGCGACAATGGCTGGATGATCGTGGCATTCCACAGCCCTGGTACAGTCACTGGCAGGAGCTGATGCGACAACTCGAGACAGCGCGCCCCGATAACCGCATCGAGATTCGCTGGCCTGGCGGCTGCCTGCGCGTGTATCGATCCCGCCTGTACATCGTCGACACGCAAAAGGTCGATAACAGCAACATCCGGGGTGAAGCGGCCCTGACCTGGCAGGGCGCGGAATTGCCATTACCGGATGAGTGCGGATCACTGGTCTGGGACGCGATGCATGATAACGGCAATGAAGAGACTAACTACCCACAGCTGACCGTCTCATTCGATTACAGGGACAGGAAGATTCTGCTCCATGGTCACCACCAGCGAGCTCGGGTCCGCAACCTGTTTCAGCAGGCGGGTGTTCCGCCATGGCAGCGAAAACTCTTTCCCGGTGTGTTTCGACACAACCGGCTGATTGCCATCGGCGATGTCTGGAAATCCGGTGAACTGGTCGAACTCGAGAACCGTCTGGGAATTTCCCTGCGCTGGCTACGACCCTGAGGTGGATTAGCGTACAATGCGCCTTCGGCAGCAATCTTTCTCCGTGATACTCAATGGCAAAAAAAGACACTGATATTCCCGACTTCGAAAAGTCCATCAGTCAGCTCGAAGCGCTGATCGAGAACATGGAACAGGGAGATCTGTCCCTTGATGAATCACTCAAGCAGTACGAGAAGGGTGTCAAACTGACTCGACAGTGCCAGAAAGCTCTGGATGAGGCCCAGCTCAAGATCGACAGCCTTCTGGCCGATTCGATCAATCAATCAGAAAAAGACGATGATTGAAAAAAGCCTCAAGTCTGTTCGCCGCCGGGTGGACGACTTTCTAGACCGAACACTGCCGGCACAGGATGCCGAACCGAGGCGAATGCACCAGGCGATGCGCTATGCCGTACTCAATGGCGGCAAACGCATGCGTCCACTGTTTGTGCATGCCGCCGGTCAGGCGCTCGACCTGGCACCGGAATCGCTCGATTCAATGGCCTGCGCTGTCGAACTGATTCATGCCTATTCACTGATTCATGACGATCTGCCGGCGATGGATAACGATGACCTCAGACGTGGCATTCCCACCTGTCACCGTCGCTTCGATGAGGCGACAGCCATACTTGCCGGTGATGCGCTTCAGGCACTGGCGTTTGAAGTACTGGCTGCCATGCCGGGCTGTCGGGTCGAAACACTCTCACTACTGGCACATGCCTGTGGCTCATTCGGCATGGCCGGCGGTCAGGCGATCGATCTGGACTCGATCGGCCTGTCGCTGTCGATCGATGACCTGATCAACATGCACGAGCTCAAGACTGGTGCCCTGATCAACTGCTCGGTCACCATCAGCGCCGTCAACAGCAATGCCGACGAGCATATCATTTCTGCGCTAAACCGCTACGGCCGAAACGTCGGCCTGGCCTTTCAGATCCATGATGATATCCTCGACATCGAGGGAGAGACCAGCATCATCGGCAAGCCCAGAGGCTCGGACGCCAACCAGAACAAGCCTACTTTCCCGGCCTGCCTCGGACTTGAACAATCCCGTAACATGGCCAGGCAGCTGCTTGAAGAGGCACTGGAAAGCCTCGATGTGCTACCCGGCGATGTCAGTCTGCTCGACCATCTGGCACGCTACAGCATCAGCCGCGAAATGTGATTCATGGCCGCATTGGCCACAGCTCTCGCAATGTGCCGGATAAAACATCAAGAAATCAGGGCTTTGGTGAGAAAAAAGCAGCGCGAAACAATAAAAGTATTGTAAAATCCAGACACAGACTGACCAACACAGGACCATGCAATGAATGTCAAAACCTCATTCCTGACAGCCGAAGACATGACGACGCTGGAAGAAAATGGCGAAATCAGGGAATACAATGTCAACGAGGTTATCATCCAGCAGGATTTCATCGCGACCGACCTGTATATCGTCCAATCAGGCATCGTTCAAATCGACCTGTCCAGATTGTACGGTGTTGATGTCCTCGCCTATCTGGGTGAAGGTGCCATGTTTGGTGAAGTCACGCTGATGGACAAGAAGGCATCGAGCGCCACTGCATCAGCGGCACAGCCATGTCAGTTGCTGGTGGTACCGCACGAGACGCTGGAACGTCTGTTTGATGAAAACGAGGGTTTTTCATCACGATTCTTCCGCACTGTCGCGACCATGCTGGCCAAACGGATCCGTTCGACCAACACCGGTCACTGACGCATCCCGCCCGGATCAGGCGTCTGCTTCGGGCTCCACTGTTTCAATGATGCCGCCGCAGGCCGAATAACACTGGTCATACTGTTCGGTGCACATGCGTGTTGCCGGCAACGGGCAGCGATCGACCGGGGCACAGAAACGGTTGCCTGATTTTACACAGAGCTCGTATTCACGCTGATAGTACTTGCGCTGTTCGGTGCAGAAGCGATAGGCATCAGTCTGGCGCTTGCGACAATCGGTTTTTGTGACATTGCACTGGCTGACGCATCGCTGTGATTCGGGGTCACTGGGTTCGGTATAGACCTTCTGTGGCCCTGAAGACGCACAGGCTGCGAGCAGCATCACCAGTGCCATTACCCACATGCCCCTCACTGACCGGTTCAGGCCAACCTGTTTCTCACTCATCATAATGTGCACTCTTGTCGTTTTGCAGGCAGTTCAGTCATTGCGTGGCAAAGACCCGGCACTGCCCTCTACGTTTATCGTCGTACATCGCAGTATCGGTGATTCACATCAAATCATCAACTGTTTTGGCATCTGAGGCGCTCGATCGACAACCGGGCAGTGCACTAAGCGTCTGTGGATATGGGTATGCGTTCTGACTGATCCGTGATCCTCTCAGTTCGAGTCGCCTTTCTTCGGAATAAAGGTCAACGCCACCCCGTTATTACACCAGCGCTCGCCGGTCGGTTGCGGCCCGTCTTCAAACACATGCCCCTGATGTCCCTTGCAGCGTATGCAGTGGTATTCGGTTCGTGGCCAGAACAGCTTGTAATCCGTACTGGTTCCGAGATGTCCGGGGATATGAGTGAAGAAACTGGGCCAGCCAGTGCCACTCTCGTACTTCATCTCAGAGGTAAACAGGGGCAGTCCGCAGCCGGCACAGGCGAAGACGCCTTCCCGGTACTCCCCATTCAATGGCGATGTGCCTGCACGTTCGGTGCCATCCTTGCGAAGCACCCTGAAGGCCTCGGGTGACAGCCTTGATCGCCATTCATCCTTGCTCAGCTCGACAGCGTCCAGTGACAGGCTTTCAGCATAATCCTGCGGTAGAAAGCGCTGCCAGTTGTCCTGGTAGTCATTGCCTTTCTTGCTCATGGCCTGTCCTTCTTTCATGTGGGGGAGGATTCCGGCACCGGCAGTGACAACCAGTGCGGATGCCAGAAATCGTCTTCTGTTCATGATCACTCCATGGTCTGTGTTGATCGGATCTACTCAATAAGACCCAGATTATCGGTATTGATTTCAGGCTTGTCGGGTTTATCTGAGTCATCCAGCCCATCGAATTCTGCTTCAGCAGACAGGTGTTCGGTGGCCACGACCAGCTTTTCAGGCCTGGCCACATCATCCAGAACCACGCCTTCGCCGGACATCTCGAATTCGCTGTTGATGTCGGGGGCCTCCGGTTTGGGTGCATCATCCAGTCCGTCGAAGTCTGCACTCATGTCCAGCTGGCTGATGTCGATGTCCGGCGTTGCGACAGGCTCAACCTCGTCCATGACAATGCCGACCTCATCCAGTGTCATCTGATTGTCCGGAAACTCGGGTTTTTCAATCACCTGCTGTTTCACCAGTACAGTACCCGGAGGTAACAGTGACATGCCGTCCGATTCGTCGACACGGTCTGACTCCGTTTCTGACACCACGGTCGGATGGGCTTCTGGCTCTGATTCGACAGGCTGTACTTCTGCTGCTGTGGAATGGTGATCTGCAGTTTCAGTTTCAGGTGATGGAGCCTGTTCAGCTGCAGGGGTTTCGGGTGGCTCCTCTGCCGTCATGAACGAGGCCTTGCGGGATGCAGGAGCGGCTTCCTGCTGACTTTTTTCGGCGACAACTGCCACCAGCGCGCCCGCCTTGCGCAACACATCGCGATATTTATTGGCGGTCTCGCGATCAAGACCGCGCTTCAGCACCTTGCGTCCGCCATCAAACAGCGATTCGATAGAGGATCGGTCTCGTTTGAACAACTTCGCCAGATTGTCCTTAACACGATCATCTTCGACATCCGACAGCGTCTTTCCCCTGAAGATCACCTGATAGGATTTGTCGTCCATGAACTCATGATACTGCTTAGCCGTCCGCAGTACCAGCGAATGCAAGGTTTTGCTTGAAGTGACTGATTCCACAGTGAATAATGCGCTACTTCAGACAAGGGCTGTCAAACCATGTACATGATTCTGAAACACACCCACCTGTTGCTGGCCGTCATCAGCATCAGTGGGTTCATCGCGCGCGGACTGGGTCACCTGGTCCAGGCACAGTGGGTCAACAACAAACCGGCGCGTATCCTGCCGCACATCATCGATACACTGTTTCTTGGCAGTGCCATCGCCCTGATGATTCTGATCCAGCAGTACCCGTTTGTTCATCACTGGCTGACGGCCAAGATTGCTGGCCTGATCGTCTACATCATTCTCGGCACCATGGCCCTCAAACATGCTGACAGTGTCAGGGGACGCATCGGCTGGATGGTTCTGGCATTTGGTGTATTCGCATATGTGGTCAGTGTGGCACTGACGCGATCTGCGGCCGGTTTCCTTGGCAACCTGTTCTGAATCACGCCTCGAGCTGGCTGTGATTCAGCTGTAGTTCGTCTCGAGGGATGAAGCCAGTTCGGTGTGGGTGAATTCAAATCCTGCCTGCAGCAGCTTTTCGGGGATCACGCGCTGTCCGTTGAGAAGCAGTTCATGCGCCATCTCTCCGAACAGCAGCCTGGCACCAAAGGCCGGCATTGGGAAAATGGCCGGTCGACGCAGCACAGCTGCCAGGGTTCTGGTGAACTCGGCATTGGTCACCGGAGTCGGTGCCGTGGCATTGACGGCTCCCTTCATGGACGTATTGCTGATCAGAAAAACGATGACACGAATCAGATCACGACGATCGATCCAGGACATCCACTGACTGCCCTTGCCGATTCGGCCTCCCAGCCCCAGGGAAAACGGCAGTTTCATCTGTTTCAGCGAGCCACCGTCGGCGGCCAGCACGATTCCGATTCTCAGCAGGCACACACGGCAATAGTCATTGGCGCTGAGCGCAACATCCTCCCAGGCCTGACACAGACTGTTTGAAAAACCGGGTCTGGCTGATGACTGTTCACCCAGGCGAGCATCGCCCTGATGACCATACCAGCCAATCGCCGATCCATTGATCAGCACATCAGGTTTTGTATTCAGCCGTTCGATCAAGTCCACCACTTCGCGTGTTGTGTCCACACGGCTGGCGACAATTTCCTGTTTCTGTCGCTCACTCCAGCGTTTACCGACCAGGGGCTCTCCGGCCAGATTGATGATGCTGTCGACCCTGATATCGTCCGGGATCTCATCCAGAGATTCCATCAGATTGATGGTCTGGGAAAAGTGTCGACGGTAACGTGACGGGTCCCGGCTGAGCACACTGACCTGATTATTGTCGGCAAGAAAGCGTTCTACCAGTGCCCGGCCGATGAAACCGGTACCGCCAGTGATCAGGACATGCTGATCGCGGATGGGTTCGTATAGGGGTGTTTTCACCACAGCGCTGCAAAGTCTCCAGTAATGCCTCGATCAGTCTGACAGAGTCTCGTGCAATCGGCGTGAATCCACGCCGATCAGCCATCACTGATCGGCTGCATCCTCGACGGCTTTCCAGACACGAATGAGATTTCCGCCCAGCAGTTTTTCGATATTCTTTTCACTGTAATCACGCCTGAGCAGCTCGGCGACCAGATTGGGGTAATCGGCAACGCTCTTGAGGCCTGTAGGCAGGGAGTCGCCGACTCCATCATAATCCGATCCAATGCCAACATGATCGATTCCGACCAGTGCTACCACATGATCGATATGATCTGCCACCTCGGGTACTGTCGCATACGGATAGGGATTGGCCTGCCGATAGCCGGCTGCGAATCCCTTCAGTTCAGCAGCATCCTCAGCTAGGCCTTCTGCCTCGCGATAGGCCGCAGCCGCCTCGCGCTGAGCCATACCCCAGTCGAGCGATCGTTGAGCAATGAATGCCGATCCGAAATTGATGTGGATGACACCACCACGATCAGCCATCAGGCGGATCAGATTATCATCCATGTTACGCTCCCAGTCTGCCGTGAACTTGCGCACGGATGAATGCGATGCGATCACTGGTACAGTCGACAGTTCAATTGCCTGTCGCGCGGCATCGTCAGTCAGATGTGACACATCGATCATCATGCCAAGCCTGTTCATTTCAGCGACGACCTGACGACCGAATGGACTCAGACCATTCCACTGCCGGTTCTCGTCGTAGGACGAATCGGAGATATGATTCGACTTTGAATGCGCCAGTGTGATGTAACGAATACCGCGCTGATAGAAGAAGTCCAGATTCTCGAGCTTGCCCTCGATCGGGGTGCCGTTCTCCATGCCCATGACCAGCGATATCCGCCCCTGTTTCTGGTGTTTCCCGAGGTCATCGGCTCGAGTTGCCAGTGCAAACTGATCGGGTGCCCGCGCCGCCATGGCCTCGACGTGATCGATCAGGCGATTGGCCAGTTCATGCCCGCCACCTTCCTGTTCCAGACTGGCTGGCACATAGATGGACATGAACGGTGCATTGAGTCCGCCGGCCACAGCACGCGGGTAGTCGAAATCGCCACCATCGGTGGCCGCAGTCACGTCCTGCCAGTGATTCTGCAGGCGGTAGGGCACATCGATGTGCGTGTCAACGATCAGGTATTTTTCGGTCAGCTTGCGGGCCTTGTCGAGATAGTCGGAGGCATCTTCTGCCCATAGCGCATGAGCACTGAAACAGATCAGTAGCAGTGTGGCACGAATGCCTAGAGACAGGGATTGCGTAGTCAACAGCTTGCTTGTGTTCATGTCGAGAACCCTTTGCAGTCGAGAATTGGTGAGAGATCAGAACGGAATCTTGCGCGTGAGGATATCCTTGAACATCACCCAGTCGCCGATAAAGCTGTACAGCGGGTAGGTGAAGGTGGCCGGGCGGTTCTTTTCAAAGAAGAAGTGCCCCACCCAGGCGAAACCGTAACCGACCACGGGCAATAACAGCAGCAGCCAGGGATTGGCCAATGTGATCGATGCCACCGTGAGGGCTATCACCAGCAGTGTTCCGATGAAGTGCAGACGGCGACAGGTCACATTCTGATGCTCGTTCAGATAGAAGTGATAAAAATCCCTGAAACTGGTGTAGCGCTTGCCGGATTCAGCGGCCTCCGCTTCCGGTTCGTTCAGGTCAGAATGGTCATTCGCGCTCATGCCCACCGTTATACAACATAACGGGTCACATCATCAACGCCGGCATCGGCGAAGCCCTGACGACGCAATTCACAGGAATCGCAACGACCACAGGCCAGGCCGTCATCTGTTGCCTGGTAACAGGACACAGTCATGGCATAATCCACGCCCAGCGCCACCCCCTGCCGGATGATCGCATCCTTGCCCAGATCGATCAGCGGCGTATGGATACGAAATCGCTGCCCTTCAACGCCGGCCCTGGTGGCCAGGTTGGCCAGTGATTCGAATGAGGAGATGAATTCAGGCCGGCAATCGGGATAGCCTGAATAGTCGACGTGATTGACGCCGATGAACAGGTCGGTGGCGCCAAGCACCTCGGCATAGCCCAGTGCCAGACCCAGCATGATGGTGTTGCGTGCCGGCACATAGGTGACGGGTATGTCACTCTCGTCCGTGGTTGATTCGCCGGCATCGGGTACATCGATATCGGCAGTCAGCGCCGAACCACCGATACTGCGAAGATCAATCCTGACCACCTTGTGATCGATGGCACCCAGGGCAGATGAAATGGCTCGTGCAGCGATAAGCTCGGCACGATGACGCTGACCGTAATCGACCGCCAGGGTATGACAGCGGTAGCCTTCGGATCTGGCGATGGCGAGCACGGTGGTGGAATCCAGCCCCCCTGAGGAAAGCACGACGGCTGGCTTGTCAGTGTTCATCTCACACTCCCTTTTATGAATCTCCGGCCCGGTTTCAAACTCCGGGCTTGTCACCCCAGATCAGCTTGTGCATCTGCAACTGCATGCGCACCGGCAGCCGGTCGGCCAGGATCCACTCGGCCAGGGTGCCCGGTTCCAGCGTGGCATGAACCGGCGAGAACAGGATCGGCATTCCGGGCTTGCTGTCGGGCAGCTCGTGCTGTGCCAGCATGGATACGGCCCAGTCATAGTCTCGTCGGGATGCCAGCACGAACTTGAGCTGATCGGTGGCAGCGAGGTGTTCGATATTGCTGTACAGATTACGGGATTCTTCACCCGAATCCGGTGCCTTCAGATCCATGACGCGGCTGACCCGCTCATCCACAGGTTCAATATCAATGGCACCGCTGGTCTCGATCGCCACCGAAAGGCCTGCATCACAGAGCCTCTGCAACAATCGCAGACAGCGCTTCTGTGCCAGCGGTTCACCACCGGTAACGGTCACCTGTTGACAATTGTACGAGCGCACCTCATCGACAATTGCATCGATGTCGCGCCATTCACCACCGGAAAAGGCATAAGCGGTGTCACACCAGACACAACGCAGCGGACAGCCGGTCAGGCGCACGAAGACGGTGGGCAGCCCCACGGTGGTGGATTCACCCTGCAGTGAATGGAAAATCTCGGTGATCTTGAGACGGTTGTCGTTGTCAGCGGATGCGGCTGTACCCTGCCCGTTGTCGGTACTGGTTGCTGGTGTGGAGGCGTGATTCATGACTGACTGTGATGATTGCAGCGCCGGCCTGTCAGCCCGGCTGGCTGACAGTCAGCCTGAAACTACTGGATGTGGCCTTCAATGCGCATGGCATTGAGTCGGTTCTGTGCCAGCCTGGCGACCGTGGTTCCCGGGTAGTTGTCGATGACATCACGCAACAGGGATTCTGCATCCTGCCACTGTTTCAGCTCGTAATAGGTGAAACCGAGCTTGAGCTTGGCATCGGGCAGCTTGCTGCTTTGCGGAAAACGCGAGATCAGCACCTTGAAGGCATCCAGGGCGATCTTGTGATTCTGGGTCACGTAATACGACTCGCCGAGCCAGTACTGGGCATTGTCGGCATATTCACCATCGGGAAACTGGCGCAGAAAACTGCTGAACAGGCGTGCCGATTCTGCATAACGCCCCTGCTTGAGTGCTTCAAAGGCGATCTCGTAGGCGCGTTTCTCGGTTTCCGGATCCACCCTGACCGTGGGCGCATCAATGGAATCGGAATCCAGCGTGCTGGTGGTCAGCCCGGCATCAACCGGTTCTCGCACCTCGGGGCGCTGCACCAGTGGCTGACTGTCTGTGGCAGGCAGGCTGTCGGTTGAAGGGCCGGTCGACGTGCCAGTGTCAACTGTGCCGTCTGATGGCGTGTTGTCGAATCCACCGTTGTTGTTGATTGGCCCAAGCCTGGGTCGATTGCCATCCGCATAGCCCAGGTTTCGGGCCGCACTGGTGGTGGCGACATCGTTGAGCCGGTTGTCCAGGTCGAGAAACTGTTCGCGCTGCGAGGTGCGCAAACGATCAATCTCATAGGCCTGGTTCTCCACCATCCCGCGAAGTTCACGTACTTCCTGTTGCAGGTCGTTTATCCGGAACAGCAGATCCGACAGGGTCTGACGAAGCTCGGCGGCTTCATTCGAATCCTGCTGGGCCAGCTGATTTTCCAGCGCCGTTACGCGTTCGGACAGGCTGACTCGGGCAAGCGTGAACTGTGGATACACGAACATGGCAGCCACAACGGCTGCCATGCACGATTGGAGTCGAAACGATCGAACCATTTACTGGACCTTGGTGTAGATGATCTCCACACGACGGTTCTGGGACCAGCAACGCTCTTCCGAGCAGTCTGTTGCCGGGCGTTCTTCGCCGTAGGGCACAACCGTCATCTGGTTGTCGCTGCCGCCCTGGGCATCCATCAGTTCCTCGACCGAGAAACCACGACGCTCGGACAGACCGAGGTTGTATTCACGCGTACCACGCTCATCGGCGTGGCCTTCCAGTGACATGCGCGCACCCGGGTTGGCGTTCAGGTAGGTGGCGTGTGCGGCCACAACCTCACGGTATTCCGGACGGACGTTGGACATGTCGAAGTCGAAATAGATGACACGTGTGGACAGCGGATTGCCGGGTGTCATCTGCTCGATGATCCTGGGGTCTGTCAGTGAACGCTCATCCAGTGCATTGGGGTCAACTGTGGGTGCAGTCTGCTGACCGCTGTCATCGCCGCCGGTGTCTGTTGGACGGGTATCTTCCTTCTTGGGTGAACAGGCCACCAGTGTGGCGATTGCCAGGGCCATAACTATCAAGCGAATCTGATCTTTCATCGTCTTCTTCTCCAATGGAGTATTTTTAATTGATTACGTGTTCGGGCGATCCGCTGCATCACTGTGGCAACGGAGACCAGGCCGGCTCCCGAATGCTCCCCTCCGAGAAAATCAGCTGGTATTCCGCTTTCGTGCTGCCGGTCACGCCGTAAACGGGCATTGCAGATAATACACCTTGTCTGCCCCGTCTTGAAGCATAAAGTACCATTCTTCCGTTCGGTGCAAAGCTGGGCGACTCGTCCAGCGGGCCGTCCGAAATGATTCGTAGAATGTCATTGTTGACCTCATACAGGCCAATCCGGTAGATATTGTCCTGACCGTTGACCAGGGTAATCAGGTCGCCATCATCGTTGATCGAGGCACGTGCATTGTATTCGCCGCTGCGCGTAACACGAACGGGTTTGCCTGTGCCACTGGTGCTGACCGAGTAGATCTGCGGCTTGCCACCGCGGTCCGAGGTGAAGTAGATGGTGCGGCCGTCGGCGCTCCAGGCGGGCTCGGTGTCGATGGCCCAGTGACGCGTCAGCTGGGTCATGCGCCTGCTGTCCAGGTCCATCACGTAAATTTCGGGATTGCCACTGCGTGACAGGGTCATGGCCAGCTTGCTGTCGTCGGGAGAGAAGGCCGGTGCACCGTTGATGCCCTCGAAACCGGCCACGATCTCGCGACTGGCGCTGGCAAGGTGCTGAACCACGATGGCCGAATTCCCTTGCTCGAACGAGACATAGGCCAGTTTGCTGGCGTCACTCGACCAGGAGGGCGACAACAGTGGTTCGGCCGATCTGACGATCGATTTGGGGTTGAAGCCATCGGCATCGGCCACCATCAGCGAATAGCGCTGCTGTACAGATGAACCGGCATCGGTAACGTAGGCAATGCGAGTATGGAAAACGCCCGGCACATCCAGCAGCTCCTCGTAGATGCGGTTGGCGATCAGGTGCGATACGTAACGAAACTCACCCGGCCTGAAGCTGACCGACTCGTTGATCAGGGTATCGCCATTGAGCACGTTTGCCAGTGAATACTCGGCCTGATAGCCATCCAGCGGATTACCGAGAATACGCCCCACCATGATGTAATCGGTATTGGCGCGCCGCCAGAAGGGGAAATTGACGTCGGCCAGTCGACGTGGCTGACGCACCATGAGTTCGCGATCAAACGGCTTGAACTGGCCACTGCGACCCAGATCGGCCGAAATCACGGCGGCCATGTCGGTCTCGTCTTCAGGCCCTTCGGCCAGCCAGGGAAACGGCAGGACGGCAATCGGTGTGGCTCCTTCATTGCCTTCGGTAATGAGAATTTCGAATCCTTCCTGGGCCTGTATCGATAGCGCACAGGTGATCAGGATCAGGCTCAGCCATGTAAAACGAAATTTTCTGCGTCTGTCTGCTGTCATTTATCAGTCCAGTTCATTATTTGTCGGGTGCGAAGGTGAAGGTCACCGTGCGCTGAAAAACTTCCTCATAGCCCTTGTAGGGAAACGGTGAGGCCCGTTTCACGGCATCAACCAGAGATCGTTTGGTAATTTCATTGCCATTGCAGCGACTGGTGATCGATGCTGACAGCACTTCGCCGCCTGGCAGAAGATCCACGCGAATCGAACACCTGAGACCAGAACGCGCTGTCGGCGGCTTTGTCCATGACTGACGCACCAGATACTGGATCTGAGCTTGCCATTCGGTCAGGAGATCAGCATTGGCTTCGGCATCAATTGCCGCCTGGTCGGCCGCGATCAGATCACGCAGTCGCTGCTGTTCGATATCAGCAGCCTGCTTTTCACGTTCCTCGGCCAGTCGCCTGACGCGCTCCTCGGCTGCCTCGCGTTCCCTGCGTACCTGCTCCAGCTGATCCTGGCGTTGCCGTTCGGCATCGTCCTTCTTGCGCTGTGCATCATCGGCCTCGCGTTTCTTGCGGGCCACGGCATCACGGCGCTGCTGTTCCAGCTTGGCCTGCCGTTCGCGCTCACGTCGACGTTCACGCGCCTGCTCGCGCTTGATTTCGTTCTGTGCGTCGATCTTGGCCTGTTGCCGCTGAACGATGGCCTGGCGATCGACAACCGTGGCCTGGATGGTCGGCGGCAGTTTCAGTTCCATCACCTCGGGTGAGGATGAGAGACCGAAGAACAGCGCGGCAAAGATACCGCCATGAATCACGGCTGATCCGAGCAATGCCAGCCCGCGATCGGCCCATGATGCACTTGAGCTGAACTCAGCCACCACCGGTCTCCAGCGGGTCACTCATCAGTCCGATCTTGCTGACACCGGCCTGCTGCACCGCAACCATGGCCTCATAGACGCGGCCATAGTTGACTTCCTGATCACCACCGATCAGCACCTGAATCTGCGGATTCTGAGACACCATCACCTGCAGCTGCTGGATCAGCGACTGCTCGTCGATCAGTTCGGTCTGCCCGTCCAGTGACAGGATGAAATCACCATTGGCCATGACATTAACGACAACAGGATCATCGCCCTGTTCCATTGGTGCCGCATCGGCTTCGGGCAGGTCGATTTCCACACCCAGCTGCAGCAGCGGTGCGGTGATCATGAAGATGATCAGCAGCACCAGCATGACGTCGATGTAGGGAACGACGTTGATCTGGGACATCTGTTGTCGGTGTTTGCGTGCCATCAGTTCAGCTTAAACGGCTCAGGGTTAATAATGTGTTTAATCATCTGTCCGAATCCTGTCATCAATCGGGCCATTCAGTGATCGGCCTGGCGTTGCAGGATGGTGGCGAACTCGTCCTGGAAGGATTCGTAACGCACTTCCAGTCGTTCAACCGCGTTGGAGAAATGGTTGTAGGCGATGACCGCCGGTATGGCGGCAAACAGCCCCATGGCCGTGGCGATCAGGGCTTCGGAAATTCCGGGCGCCACCATGGCGATGGTGGCTTGGTTGACGCTGGCCAGGGCATGGAAGGAGACCATGATGCCCCACACCGTACCGAACAGGCCAACGTAGGGGCTGGTCGAGCCCACTGTGGCCAGGAAACTGAGATTTTTTTCCAGCCGATCCACTTCGCGGTTGAGCGCCACCCGCATGGCCCGCAGCGAACCCTCCAGCATGCGTGATGCATCACGGTTGCCCGATTGCCGCAGGCGTGCAAATTCGCGAAAGCCGCTTTCGAAGATGGATTCCATGCCATTGATCTGGCCGCTGCCTTCATCGATATCGCGGAACAGGGTGGTCAGATCCGAGCCAGACCAGAAACGTTCCTCGAAATAATCGGCCGACTTGACCGCACGTGACAGCACGCGCTGCTTGGCCAGGATCATCAGCCAGGAGACAAAGGACGCCAGTACCAGCAGGCCCATGACAACCTGCACCGGCACGGAGGCCTGCATGATCAGCTCAAGTGGATTGAATTCGTTCGGCATATCTACTCCGTGGGTCTTCGTTGTTCTTATTGGATAGTGGCCGGGCCGCCACAGTCTGATTGTATGGGTGACATCGCCCTGTCACACCAGAAGACGGCCACATCATAGCAACTTCGCCGCGTCAATTCAGGCAAAATTGTGACAATCCTGATTTCAGATCGGCCGGCAGTCGTCTTGGCTTCCAGCTGTCGCCGTCCAGGCAGGCCACCCTGACCCGGGCCGTGACCACCGGTGCTGCTTCATCGGCGCGCCTGATGGTCTGGAAAATGTCCATCGAAGCCCCTCCCAGCGCCGTCAGGCCAACGGTCACCAGAAGCTCGTCCTCGAGACGGGCGGATTGATGGTAGTCAATCAATACCTGGCGCACAACCAGGTATATCCCCCGATCCCTGGACAATTCTGTCTGGCTGATCCCTGCCGACGTGAGCCACTCGCTGCGAGCCCGTTCGAGAAATTTCAGGTAATTGGCGTAGTAGACCACGCCGCCGGCATCGGTATCTTCCCAGTAGACACGGCTGGTGTGGGTGAAATGGACCGGTTCAGCCGGCTGATGACTACTCATCAGCTATCGTCGTTCGCGTTGGCATCCGCTGAATCCTGATCATGCATTCTGTCACTGAACAGGTCATCGCTCATGGCCGTACCCGGCACCTTGAGGCCAAAGTGACGGTAACCCTTGGCCGTCACCACACGGCCGCGTGAGGTGCGCATCAGGTAACCCTGCTGTATCAGATAGGGTTCGAGCACATCCTCGACAGTACCGCGCTCCTCGCTGATGGCCGCAGCCAGGGAATCAACACCCACTGGCCCACCATCAAAATTGTCAATCATGGTGCGCAGCAGTCGGCGATCCTGGGCATCAAAACCGGTGCTGTCCACCTTTAGCATGTTCATGGCATCAACGGCGATATCCTTGGTGATGACACCATTGCCCTTGACCTCGGCAAAATCACGCACCCGGCGCAACAGCCGGTTGGCAATGCGGGGCGTGCCGCGCGAACGGCAGGCAATTTCGCGGGCACCTTCGGCATCGCAGGGAATGTCCAGAATGCCGGCCGAACGTGTCACGATGCGCGACAGTTCATCCTCGGTATAGAATTCGAGTCGCTGCACGATGCCGAATCGATCACGCAACGGCGAGGTCAGCAGACCGGCGCGTGTGGTTGCCCCCACCAGCGTGAATGGCGGCAGATCGAGCTTGATCGAGCGTGCCGCAGGTCCCTCGCCGATCATGATGTCGATCTGGAAGTCTTCCATCGCCGGATACAGCACTTCCTCGACCACCGGGGACAGCCGGTGGATCTCGTCGACGAACAGCACATCATTTTCCTGCAGATTGGTGAGCAGTGCGGCCAGGTCGCCGGCCTTCTCGAGAACAGGGCCGGATGTCTGCCTCAGGCTGACGCCCATTTCATTGGCAACAACATGTGCCAGGGTGGTCTTGCCCAGGCCCGGCGGACCAAAGATGAGCACATGATCAAGGGCATCACTGCGCCGGCGGGCGGCCTCGATGAAAATGGCCATCTGATCCTTGACCTCGCGCTGGCCAAGATACTCCGTCAGCTGCTGCGGACGCAGGCTGATATCCACCAGGTCACTGCTTTCTGCCTGCGGATCGATGATGCGGGATTCCTGATCGGTCATGCCGTTTCCTCAAGCTCAGTCCGTGGCCTTCATCTGCAGGGCCAGTCGTATGATTTCTTCGGCATTCATGCCCTTCTGCTTTACCTTTCGTACCATGTTCGAAACCTCGGAGGGCTTGTAGCCCAGACTGCGCAGGGCTTCCATCGCCTCACCCTCGGCACTGGCCGGTCGCGACAGGCCGGATCCGCTGTTGCCGCTGGTCACCGGCATCGATACCGGATCAATGCGGTCCTTCATTTCGATAATCAGACGCTCTGCCGTTTTCTTGCCGATGCCGGGCAGGCGGGTCAGCGCGGTGACATCCCCCTCATGCACCAGTACGGCAAATTCGTCGGCACTCATGCCCGACAGTATCGCCAGCGCCAGCTTGGCCCCCACACCCGAGATGCGCAACAGCAGTCGGAACAATACTCGGTCGCCATCGCGAAGAAATCCGTACAGGTTGTTGCTGTCTTCCTTGATCACCTGATGGGTCAGCAGCGTCAGTGGCTGGTTCAGTTCCGGCAGTTCGAAGAATACCGAGGACGGTGCCTCGACTTCATAACCGACCCCGCTGACATCGATCAGCAGAAACGGTGGATTGACCTCGGCCAGAGTGCCGCGCAGGCGTCCGATCATGTCAGGGTTCCTGATTTGCTGCTCATTACTGCACTTATCCTCTGTAGCCCATCTGTTCCAGCCGCTGCCTGGTTTGCCTGTGATGGGCATGACACACGGCGACGCCAAGTGCATCGGCCGCATCCTCCGGCGGCTTTTCACCTAGATTGAGCAACACACTGACCATGTGCTGGATCTGAACCTTGTCGGCCGAGCCACGGCCGACAATCGCCTGCTTGACTGCCCTCGGGGCGTATTCGGCCACGGGTTTCTGCATAGACACGGCGGCACAGATGGCGGCACCACGTGCCTGCCCCAGTTTCAGTGCCGAAGCTGCGTTGCGCGATACGAACACGTCTTCAACAGCCACTTCCTCGGGCTGATACTGATGAATCACGTCACAGAGTTGTTCGAATATTCGCCGCAGGCGATCGGGAAAGTCACCACGTCCGATTTCCAGCGTGACGTGGTGCACATGCGACAGTGACTGGCCCTGGGCATCGATGATGCCCACACCGGTGCGTACCGATCCTGGATCAATGCCGAGTATGCGGGTCACTTGTCACCTGATGGCTTGTGTTATGCCTCATAGGCTTCGGGCGGGATCTCGGCATTGGAGTACACATGCTGGGTATCATCCAGATCTTCGAGTACATCGAGCAGCTTGAGCACCTTCTGCCCCTTCTCGACATCGAGCTCGACCGACGTGGCCGGCTTCATCGTCACTTCGGCTTCCTCGGGTGTCAGTTCAGCCTGTTCCAGTGCTGTCTTGACGGTGACAAAGTCTTCGGGTGTGGTCAGTACCTCGACCACCTGTTCCTCGTCGCTGACAATATCCTCGGCGCCAGCATCCAGTGCCACTTCCATCACGGCATCCTCATCGGTACCCGGCGCAAAGGTGATCACACCCTGCTTGCTGAACAGATAGGCCACCGAACCCTCGGTACCCATGTTGCCACCGTACTTGCTGAATGCATGCCGCACCTCGGCAACCGTACGGTTGGTGTTGTCGGTAACGCAATCGACCATCACGGCGATGCCGCCAGGTGCGTAGCCTTCGTATCGCACTTCCTCGTAGGTCACACCGTCCAGATCACCGGTTGCCTTCTTGATGCTGCGCTCGATGTTGTCCTTGGGCATGTTGGCCGCATTGGCCTTCTCGATTGCCAGCCGTAATCTCGGATTGGCATCCGGGTCACCGCCGCCCTCGCGGGCTGCGATGGTCAGCTCGCGGTTGATGCGGGTGAAGATCTTGCCACGCTTGTTATCCTGGGCCTTCTTGCGGTGCTGAATATTGGCCCATTTACTGTGTCCTGCCATGTGGTATTCCTGTTCGTTCCCTGCGACAGGTGGTTCAGCCATATCAGGCTGACAACCACCACGTCGTAAATGACTGATTAACCAGCCACCATTTTACCACTGTTGCAGCAGGCTGTGTTATGTCGTGACGGTCAGTTGGCCATCTTTTTCGCCAATCAGAACATGATCGCCAGGATTGATCTCGGCCGACAGGATCTGCTGTGACAACAGATTCTCCAGCATCTGCTGTATGGCACGTTTCAATGGCCGCGCCCCATACACCGGATCGAACCCGGCTTCGCCGAGCAGATCGAGCACCTGGTCACTGACCTGCATGGTAATGCCGTTGGACTCCAGCCTATCGGCCAGTCGCGCCACCTGGATCGCGGCGATCTGTCGGATGTGTTCGACCGCCAGCGGGTGAAACACCACCACCTCGTCGACCCGGTTGATGAACTCGGGGCGAAAGTGCTGACTGACGATTTCCATCACACTTGCCTTCATGCGCTCGTAGTCATCGTCTTTCGCCAACTCCTGGATGGTTGCCGAACCAAGGTTCGAGGTCATGATCACCACTGTGTTGCGGAAATCCACCGTACGCCCCTGGCCATCGGTGAGCCGGCCGTCCTCTAGCACCTGCAACAGGATGTTGAACACATCCGGATGTGCCTTTTCGATTTCATCGAGCAGGATCACATTGTAGGGCCGGCGCCGCACTGCCTCGGTCAGGTAGCCACCTTCCTCGTATCCGACATAGCCGGGCGGTGCGCCAATCAGACGGGCCACCGAATGCTTTTCCATGAATTCGGACATGTCGATGCGCACCATGGCATCATCGGTGTCGAACAGGAATTCGGCCAGTGACTTGCACAGTTCGGTCTTGCCCACACCCGTTGGCCCGAGAAACAGGAATGATCCGTTGGGACGATTCGGGTCCGCCAGGCCAGCTCTTGAGCGTCTGATGGCATCGGCAACGGCCGTCACGGCCTCATCCTGACCGATCACGCGCTGATGCAGTTCCTGTTCCATGCGCAGCAGTTTCTCGCGCTGACCCTCCAGCATGCGGCTGACCGGCACACCGGTCCAGCGTGACACCACTTCGGCGATCTCTTCCTCGCCCACCTTGTTGCGCAGCAGTTTGTTCTCACTCGATTCTGCCGCATCGGCGGCTGCCAGTTTTTCGGTCAGCTCCGGAATCACGCCGTACTGAAGTTCAGACACCCGTGCCAGATCCTGCGCCCGCTGTGCGGTTTCCATCTCCAGCCGGGCCCGCTCCAGTTCCTCTCGGATGTGGGAAGCACCCTGCAGGGCCGCCTTCTCGGCCTTCCAGACTTCTTCAAGATCGGAGAATTCACGTTCCAGATCGGCGATCATGGCGTCCAGATCCTCGAGCCGTTGCCTTGATGCCTTGTCGGTCTCCTTTTTCAGCGCCTCGCGCTGGATTTTCTGCTGGATCAGCCGTCGCTCGAGCCGGTCCATCGCTTCGGGCTTGGAATCGATTTCCATGCGAATTCGGGAAGCCGCCTCATCCATCAGGTCGATAGCCTTGTCGGGCAGGTTTCTGTCGGTGATGTAGCGCTGTGACAGGGTTGCCGAGGCGACGATCGCCGGGTCGGTGATATCGACACCATGGTGCACCTCGTAGCGCTCCTTCAGGCCACGCAGAATGGCGATGGTGTCCTCGACACTCGGTTCACCGACATAGACCTTCTGGAATCGTCGCTCCAGCGCCGCGTCCTTTTCGACATACTGCCGGTATTCGTCCAGCGTGGTCGCACCGATGCAGTGCAGCTCGCCGCGGGCCAGAGCCGGCTTGAGCATGTTACCGGCATCCATCGAACCCTCGGCCTTGCCGGCACCCACCATGGTGTGCAGTTCATCAATGAACAGGATCACCTGCCCTTCCTGAGCCGACAGATCCTTCAGCACGGCCTTGAGCCGTTCCTCGAATTCACCACGGTATTTTGCGCCGGCAATCAGCGCACCCATGTCCAGTGACAGCAGACGCTTGTTCTTCAGACCCTCAGGTACTTCGGCATTGACAATGCGCTGTGCCAGGCCCTCGACGATGGCCGTCTTGCCCACACCCGGTTCACCGATCAGCACCGGATTGTTCTTGGTGCGACGTTGCAGCACCTGTATCGATCGCCGGATCTCCTCATCACGACCAATCACCGGATCAAGCTTGCCCTGCTCGGCCCGTTCGGTCAGGTCGATGGTGTAACGATCCAGCGCCTGACGCTGATCTTCGGCATTCGGGTCATCAACCTTGTCGTCACCACGCCATTGCTCGATGCTGTTCTCGATCGCCTTGCTGTTGGCACCGGCTGATTTCAATGCATCCGAGGCAGGATCACCGGCAGACAGCAACGCCAGCAGAAACAGTTCACTGGCGATGAACTGATCACCGCGTTTCTGAGCCTGTTTGTCGCAACTGTTGAGCAGCTTCACCAGCGAATTGGACAGACTGACCTGTCCCTCATCGCCCGAAACACTGGGATAGTTGCTGATCATTTCATTCAGCCGCGTCCGCAACACATTGGTATTGACGCCCGACTGGCTCAGCAGGTGGCGAACACTGCTGCCTTCCTGGTCGAGCATTGCTGACAGCAGGTGTGCCGGTTCGATCACGGCATGATCCCTGCCCAGTGCCAGTGACTGGGCATCCTGCAGTGCCAGCTGGAACTTGCTGGTCAGTTTGTCCATTCTCATCTTGATTCCTCATCACGCACACGTAACCACCTGCATGCCCCAGACGGACATGCCAAACTGCGGATACGGCTCACGCTTTAATGTTCAACTACAGAAAAAAGTGGAGATAAAGTTCAGGATATTCAATGGCCTGAGCAAATTCAGACGATCAATCGGCCCGTTCTTTGATCATGATCAAACTGGCCATGCGTCCGGTGGCGCCATCGCGGCGGTAGGAATAATAATCATCCGGCTGCTGATGTGTGCATTCACCTCCGCCATGAACTGAATGCACACCGGCGAGGTTGAGCAGGATTCGCGCGAGGTGGTACAGATCTGCCATCCAGTGCTGCTCGTCTACCTGTCTGAACGCGGTAGCGCAGTCATTCGAAAGTCTGCCAAAGGCCTCGACCACATCACTACCCACCTCATAGACTGCAGCGCTGATCGCCGGCCCCAGCCAGGCGTGCAGGTCATGTGCTGGCGACGGCAGGCTGCTGATTGTTTTTGACACGATGCCGGATGCCAGACCACGCCAGCCACAGTGCACCGCGGCAACAACCGTGGCACTGTCATTGCACAGCAGCACCGGCAGGCAGTCGGCCGTCAGGATACAACAGGGCTGACCGGGGGTATCGGTCCAGATGGCATCGGTACCCTGCTGTTGCAGAGTCTCGCCATACCTGATCGAATTACATGAATGCGTCTGATTCAGCCACTGAATCTCCTGTGGCAGCAGCAGGGCCTGACTGAGCTGCAGACGATTGACCGAAACCTGACTCGCATCGTCACCCGAATTCATTCCCAGGTTCAGGCTGTGCCATGGCCCGTGACTGACACCACCCCGGCGCAATGAGGTCAGGGCGAGTACACGATCGGAGAAGGGCCAGTCAGCATGCCGGAACTCGAGACTCATCGTCGTGACCTGTGCATGAAGGCGAGCGGGATTACGGGATAAATCAAAACGGTATCCTGTTTCAGATCGTGATGATGGTATCACGGGCCACGATCTGGATTGAAAATGTTCGTCAATGCGGAACTGCCATACATGATCACTTGCAGATGTGACTGTGATTTTCGGCAAGCCATGACTGATTGCGGTTACATGAGACAATCTCGTCGCGCACAATAGCATGGCAGAAAGTAACGAAAAGGCCATGATGAACGTCTATCATGGGTTACATGAGTTGCTGATTATTCTTCAGGGTGGTCATGGGAAATTCAGACGACACAGGCAAGGACACACGTCCGGACACAGAGATCGACTTCAGTACTGGCGGGGGAATGGATACCGGCCTGCTCAGGCGTGTTGCGCGGGAAAAGATTGACAGCAGTATCCGCATCGGTCAGACCGTGGGTGCATGGGAGATTGATGAAGAACTCGGTCGCGGCGGCATGGGTGTGGTCTACCGGGCACACCGTTCCGATGGCGAATACGAACAGGCCGTTGCACTCAAGGTGATCCAGCTGTCCTATGACGGCACTGACCAGTCCGGCCGTTTTCTCAACGAACGGCAGATCCTCGCCACTCTTGATCACCCCAACATCGCACGCATGATCGATGGCGGCACCACAGCAGCCAATGAGCCCTTCCTGGTAATGGAACTGGTTGAAGGCATCTCTCTGACCGACTACTGCAAGAAGCTGGACCTGAGCCTGGATCAGCGTCTTGATCTGTTCTGCCAGGTGATCAGTGCAGTGGACTATGCACACCGGCAACTGGTGGTTCATCGCGACCTGAAACCGTCGAACATTCTGGTAACCGAGGACGGTGAGGTGAAGCTGCTTGACTTTGGCGTTACCAAACTGATTGGCAACGAGAATGAGGATGTGGACTCGACTCTGACCATGGACGCGTCGGCGCCGATCACACTGATCTACGCCAGCCCGGAGATGATATCGGATGAGCCGGTTCGCACCGGTTCTGACATCTATCAGCTAGGGAATCTTCTGTACGAGATGTTGACCGGATTTTCGCCGTTCGAGTCCTGCCGCAGCAATTATCTGGAACTGATCCAGGCAATCAATACCAGACCACCGCTACCACCCAGTCAGGCGCTGGATCAGGCCATTCAGAACGGCAAATCCGTGGCACACAACTACTCAATGCAGATGCTGGACTGGCCCAGACGCATTCGCGGCGACCTTGATGCCATCTTTTCAGTCGCCACGCGCAAGTCGGCTGCCGACCGTTACGCCAATGCCTCATCCATGCTTGACGATCTGGAAGCCTATCGCAGCGGTCGCCCACTGTCGATCAGGCGCAATGACCAGTTCTACCGTGTGCGGAAATTCATCCGACGTCATGTCGCTCTGGTCAGCACGCTGACCATTTCCGTGCTTGCACTGCTGGCTTCGGGTATCTACTACACTCAGGCCATTCGCACCCAGCGCGATATGGCCATCTCCGCCAGTGAAACCTCCAGGCAGGTCAATCAGTTCATCACCAATCTGCTTGAATCAGCTGACCCTGACATTGCCCAGGGCAAGGAGCTGACGGTACGCGAGGTGCTGGAACAGGCCACCTACGAGTTGACATATACGCTCGATACGCAGCCGGAAGTGAAAATCGAATTGCTGAGCACCATCGGGCGTACCTTTCTGAGTCTGGGAGAATACGAGACTGCCTGTAACCAGCTCGATGAAGCCAACCGGATTGCTGTGGCCAGCAATCGATCAGTGGCAGATCGTGCCGGCATCATGCTGTCCCTGGCAAACTGCCAGTGGCGCCAGGATGAACTCACCGCATCGACTGATACACTGGACAGACTGGCATCCCAGGTCGACCCGGGCTCGGAAATCATGATGCGCATCCATGCACGCCGCGCTGATATTGCACTCAGCCATGGGTTGCCTGATGTGGCACTGGCAAGTGCCCTGAAGGCTTCCGAGCTGGTCACCGAGGACACCTCGCCACAACACGCCATCGATGTACTGGAAGCACTGGGGTTCTCTTACCGGACACTGGGTGAACTGGATGAAGCCACGACAAGCCTGTCGGAGGCGCTGGCCATTTCGGTCGAGTATTACGGCAGACGTCATCAGCGAACGGCCAAGTCCATGGCCAACCTGGCCAATGTGTACACACTGTCGCGGGTACTGGATCGTTCGGAACAGTTGCTGACCGAGGCCCTGGAAATCATGACGGCAAACCTGGGCCCTGAGCACCCACAGGTGGCAGACATCTACATGAGCCTGGGTGTGCTTGGCTTCTACAAGAACGATTTCAACATGGCTGTGGCGGCATTCGACAAGGCAAAGAACCTGAGCATCCTTGCCTATGGTCCCGACAGTACCAATGTGGCCGGCATTGCCAATAATCTGGGTGCTGCCTACCTGGAGCTGAGCAAGCATGACGATGCCATAAGGGAGCTGAAGGAAGCGATCAGGATTCGGGAAGTACTCTCCGGTGACGACAGCATCAACCTGGCAAACCCGGTGTACAATCTTGTCAATGTGCTCAAGGATCGAGATCGTGAAGATGAGGCACTGCACTATGTCAGGAAACTGATCAGCCTGACCGAGGCCAACATGAGTTCACTGTCACCGCTGCAGGCAGGCCGCAACTATGTCATCTCATCCCGCATCTATCGTGATCTCGGGGCGCTGACCACCTCGATCGATTACCTGAACCTGGCAGACAGCAGTTTCCAGAAGGCCGATAACGTGCCCGATGATGAATATCTGCTGCTGCTGATGGATCTGGAAATGCAGTACCGGAAAATGAACGATTCTGACATGAACGTGACCCTGAACACACGGGTACGTGAGTTCGCGGCAAAGCACGAACTCGAGATCGATTATGCGCATGAACTCCTGATGCAGGAGTGACTCATGCCTGGCTGCCTGGCTGCATCAGCTTGCGCATCATTTTCTTGCCCTCGGACCAGCGTCGCTCGACCGTTCGAACCGGAACACCCAGCGCATCGGCAGTTTCCTGTGTCGACATGCCAATGAAATAACGGCATTCAAATACCGTCGCTTCCCGCGGCAGGCTGACGGCAAGCACGTTCAATGCTTCATCGATCATCATCAGCTCGTCAATGCGTGAGCGATCAACCGCAGCCGCTTCGACATCCTCATCCGATTTGTGCCCCTGCCGCTTGCCAGCCATTTTTCGACGCGCATCGTCGATCACGATCTGACGCATCGCCGTGGCCGCGACGGCAAAGAAATGTGCCCGGTTCTGCCACAGTCGCTTCTCGCCAGAGGCCAGTTTGAGATAGGCTTCATTGACCAGGCTGGTGGTGTTGAGTGTGCGGTCGCCACGAGATGAAAACAGCCGGCGCCTGGCGATCAGCTTCAACTCGGCATAGGCTGCTTCTATGACATTGCCCATGGCTTCGGAATCGCCCGAGTTGTGTCGTTGCAGAATCTGGGTAATCTCCGGATTCATCATTCTCTCCCGCTTTGTGTCCTGTCCACCACTTGTACGCAGAAATGATGGAATTCCGCCACAATCTTCTGCCATCACATGTAATCGACCACATGCCGAGCAATCAGGACGACATTTTTGCAGCTTGCAATCTACCGGGAGCAGAACTAGACTACCCAGTATGATAAATCAGAAATCCACGTGATCCCGACGCCTGCAGGTCAAGCTGAATCATGAAATCCTACACCTATCCGATATCAGAAAACAGAACCGGTACGTACATCGACAGCAAGCGCTACCTGTGGCTGCTGGCCTATCTGGTACCACTACAGGGGCTGATTACCATTGCAGTCTATGCCATTTATCCGCAGCAGTGGATTTTCTGGATACCGGTGGTCTTCTCATACGTGCTGGTTCCGGTGGTTGACATGTTCCTCAAGGAGGATCAGAACAATCCGCCCGAGCAGGTAATCGCTCAACTCGAAGCAGATACGTACTACCGCTGGGTCGGATATCTGCTGGTCCCGGTGTTCTGCCTGTCACTGGTCATATCGGTCTGGGCCGTGTATCACTATGACCTGGCCTGGTATTCCATCTGGGCCATCACCATCACGGCAGGATTTGTCAGCGGTCTGGCCGTCAACGCCGGCCATGAGATGGGACACAAGAAATCACGTATTGACCAGATCATGGCGCGTTTCTGCCTGGCAGTGCCGGCCTATGGTCATTTCAGCATTGAACACAATGCCGGTCATCATGCCCAGGTGGCCACGCCTGAAGATTCGGCCAGTGCCCGCTATGGTGAGAGCGTCTATCGATTTGCCCTGCGCGAGGTACCTGGCGGCATCAGGCGCGCCATTCGACTGGAAAGGGCCAGACTGGCCCGCAGGGGTCACGGCTTTTTCAGCCTGCACAACCAGATACTCCAGTCATGGATGATCACGCTGATTCTCTACACCGCACTGATCGCTGCATTCGGCACTGCCGCATTACTGGTACTGGCCATCCACACACCGTTTGCCTGGTGGCAACTGACCTGCGCCAATTATGTGGAACATTACGGCCTGCTGCGTGAGAAACGGGCAGATGGCAGCTATGAACGCTGCCAGCCGAAACACTCCTGGAATTCCAATCACCTGTTTTCAAATCTGCTGTTGCTGCATCTGCAGCGACATTCAGATCATCATGCCTATCCGTCACGCCACTATCAGTCCCTGCGGCACTTTGACGAGGCACCACAACTGCCGAACGGCTATTTCGGGATGTTCCTGATCGCCTATGTGCCAGCTCTGTGGCGGAAGGTGATGGACAAGCGGGTGCTTGCCCAGGTAGATGGCGACATGACAAAAGTAAATCGTCTCTGAGTGTCAACCCGGAGACGATTCATACTGACTTGCAAACGCCCCCTGATCATGGGGTGCGGGGCATCTAGCTCAGCTTGCCCGACTGATCTTTTTTGCCGGTGACAATTTCTCGGCCTGATCAAGCAGCAGTCTGGTTGCCTTGCTGAGTTTCTCGAATGTCGCTGTGCCCTTTCCTTCCACACGAACAATCCACGGCTTCTGGCGCTTGCGCACATTCTCGTGATCGAATTCGCCATCGGTGTTCATCACCAGGTCGTATTCGTATTCTTCGTAATAAAGGCAGATGTCCGCGTCGGTCAGGGCCTTGCCCATCTTGTTGTCGCGGTACAGTGACAAACTGTCTTCACCCGGGTCTACAAACCAGCCGAGTGTCTCTAGAATATAAAGATGATCGTCGTAGAAATCCTCAATGGATTCATTCATCATCGCGTCTAACATGCTTCTTCTCCCACCATAGGCGTTCCCCGGAAAGCTTCAATTTTCCGTATAACGCCGACCTTAATGTTCCCGGAACGAGGATGTTCCGTAGCTCGTGAACACGTCGATTGTTACAAGGCGAGCAGAAAATGTAAACAATTACGACTGCAAAATCCTTGAACCAGTTCTCATAGTCCAGATGGCGAAACCGGAATCCGGACGTTGCAGATTGCCAGTCATCTGTCGCCAGACGATGTCGGGCTGTGTTCTGAATCAGTCGTTCAGGGTGCCGAAATCCACCCGCCTGTGGCCTGGACCGGCCTGATTGAACCCGATCGGGTCAACCACAGCGCCAGCGCATATCGGGACGGACGAAAATCCTCTTCCAGCTTTACCCTGAGCTGATCCAGATCCAGTGCGTACAGGGCCTGATGCTCATCAAGAATGGCCAGTTGATGCTCGAGCACCGTGAAATTGTGCTTAAGCGTGCGGCCGTGGTTCTCGCCCGCCCTGATTCTGGAATCGATATCAAATCCGAGGACCGCAATATTGAGTTCGTATTCGCCTGATTCGCTGTACTGCACATTGAGGATGCCACGTCGATCGAGCTTCGCTGTCAGTCGACCGCTGTCAGCCGACTGTGTCATGAGCTCATGTCCGGCAAAAAAACCCCGGAATTCCCTGCCATCGGCGACAATGCCTGGCGTATAGACCGCCGACAGCTGTCCTTCACGCTGATGCTGATACTGCCGACGGGTATTGGCATTACTGGCGAAACGGTCCTTCCAGCCAAGATAATCCCAGTAATCAACATGAAACACCACCGGCACGATCTCCTGCCACAGTGTGCTGTCCTGAAGATAGCCTGACACCCATTGTTCGGCAGGCGGACAGCTGCTGCACCCCTCTGATGTATAGAGCTCGAGCAGCGTCACACGGCTGTCACCGCTGTCGAACGACAAGGTCTCGGCACTGGCCATCGGGGTCAGAATCAGCAGAATACTCGCGAGCAGGGTTCGCATCATGTCAGTTCCATCAGATCATCTTCCCATACAGACCTGTCTGGCAGGATAAATCTGTCAGTCGATCGTTTCCGTTCAATCCTCGGGAATGGCTGCGATCAGATCCTGCATGTCCTGCGGCACAGGCGTGGCATATTGCTGCACCTCACCTGTTGCCGGGTGAACGAATGTCAGTTGCCGTGCATGTAGCGCCTGTCGCCGGAAGCCCTGCATCCTCTCAACCAGCAGATCGGGTGCAGCTTTCGGCACACGAACACCCGGGCCATACACCGGGTCGCAGACCACGGCATGATTGATCGAAGCCATGTGGACACGGATCTGGTGGGTGCGCCCGCTTTCAAGCTTCAGATCGAGCAGTGTGAAATATCTGAATTTCCTGTTGATCCTGTAGTGCGTCACAGCTGGCTTTCCCGTGGCAGAGATCGCCATGCGTTTGCGGTTGACCGGATGCCGGTCAATCGGTGCATCCCACGGTTCCACCGGCAATCATGTGTCCGTACACCAGTGCCGTGTATTCGCGTCCCATGCTGCGGTCCTGCAACTGATCAGTCAGGGACTTGTGCGCCCCGGGAGTCTTGGCGACGACCATGATACCGGAGGTGAGCTTGTCGAGTCGGTGAACAATGCCGGCCCGCGGCAGTTTCTCCAGATCCGGACAGTGATTTAACAGGCCGTTAACCAGTGTACCTGTAGCATTGCCTGCACCCGGATGGACCACAAGACCGGCCGGTTTGTTCATCACCAGAACCTGTTCGTCCTCGTGAATCACGTCCAGACGAATGGCCTCGGGCCGGTCATCAATCACGGCCGAAATGGTGACATCGACGTTGATGGTTTCGATGCCTTTCAGTCTGACACCGGTCTTGACCCGCTGCCCGTTGAGACGTACATCACCGGATTTGATCCATTCCTGCACACGGGAACGGGAATATTCCGGGTACAATGTGGTCAAATACTGATCAAGTCGCTGACCGGTGGCAGCTTCATCGACAGTTATTGTGGCTTGCAGGGTTTGATCCATAGAGAACAATCATCATTTTTAAGGTATTATTTCCGGCTGACCGGACAGAAGTTGAATTATGAACACCAAGAATTTCAGGTTATTGTTGCTGCTCGTGCCCATTCTCACAGTGCTGATGGCGTGTGGCAAGGATGATACACTCAAGGATGAGGAAGAAACCATCTCGGCAACGGAACTGTACCAGGGTGCCAAACGTTCCCTGAACAACAAATCCTACGACCGCGCCATCAATCAGTATCGGACACTGCAATCTCGATTTCCGTTCGGACGTTATGCCCAGCAGGCTCAGCTTGAACTGGCCTACAGTTACTACAAGAATTACGAGCCGGAGCTATCACTGTCCACACTCGACAGGTTCATCAAGACCTACCCGACGCATGACAACATCGATTATGCCTATTACCTGAAGGGGCTGGTCAATTTTTCTCGAACCTCCAGTTTCATCACACGTATCCTGCCAGTCAGCAGCTACGACCGCGACCTGTCCTACGCCCGAAATTCGTTTCAGTCATTTGCCCAGATGCTGCGTGATCACCCCGAAAGTGACTATGCTGCAGATGCCCGCGACAGGATGCTGTTCCTGAGAAAACTGATGGCACAGAGTGAAGTCGAGGTTGCCCGCTATTACATGCGACGCAAGGCCTATATTGCTGCAGCCAATCGCGCCAAGTTCGTCATCGAGACCTATCAGGCTTCTCCAGTCACCGGCGACGCCCTGGCCATCATGGTCGAAGCCTACGACAATCCGGAGCTGGATGACCTGTCAAAGGATGCCTTGCGGGTTCTGCAGGAAAACTATCCGCAACACCCCTATATCACGGGTCTTACGGAAGAGGAAAGCTTTCTGGAAAAAGTCTGGCCGTTCTGACTGCAGCCAGACTTCAGTCAACCCGGCTATACCGCCGTGTCGTCAATCTCGCCGGTACGAATCCGGATGACCTGATCCAGACTCGAGACAAAGATTTTGCCGTCACCTATCTTCTGGGTGTTGGCGGCCTCGCGAATGGCTTCGACCACAGGTTCGACCATCTCATCGGTGACTGCGATCTCAATCTTGATCTTGGGCAGGAAGTCGACCACGTACTCGGCACCGCGATAAAGCTCTGTATGCCCTTTCTGTCGCCCGAAACCCTGGACTTTCGTGACCGTCACACCACGGACCCCAACCTCGGACAAGGCCGTTCTGACGTCATCGAGCTTGAAGGGTTTGATTATTGCCGTAACCATTTTCATTGTGTCTATCCTGCCTTTGCCTGAACCGGTGATGCATTACATGTTGGTGTAGTTGGGTCCACCGCCGCCTTCCGGAGTTGTCCAGATGATGTTCTGTGACGGGTCATTGATATCACAGGTCTTGCAGTGAACACAGTTCTGCGCATTGATCCTGAACACCGGTGAATCACCCTCTTCCACCACCTCGTACACGCCGGCTGGGCAGTAACGCTGCGCCGGTTCGGCATAGCGGGGAAGGTTGTCCCTGATTGGCACTTCGGCATCCACCAGCTTCAGGTGTGATGGCTGGTCCTCTTCGTGATTGGTGCTGGACAGGAACACCGAGGACAGCTTGTCAAAGCTCAGTACCCCGTCCGGTTTCGGATAATCAATCGGCTTGACACGATCCACGTGTTGCAGTGAATCGTGATCCGGTTTTGGTTGCTTCATGGTCCAGGGTAGCCGTCCGCGAAAGATGTTCTGGTCAATGAACACCATGGCAGAACCCCAGAATGTACCG
This sequence comes from Lysobacterales bacterium, assembly GCA_965212525.1. Classification (GTDB taxonomy): domain Bacteria; phylum Pseudomonadota; class Gammaproteobacteria; order Xanthomonadales; family SZUA-38; genus SZUA-38. The sequence continues at coordinate 9,422 of CBDBVC010000024.1, read as the reverse complement.
TATCTGGCGAGCATGGGCTCGAAATTGCGGCTCTGGTGCATTTCCTTCCAGATCGGTGATGCCTCGATGGCGCTCTGGTACGAGTTCAGTTCAGCTGAAGAATCAGAATTCGAAGACAGGCTTGCGAACAGGCTCTCTGCAGCCAGGCGCCCGCTTCGCAGTGCATTGTGTGAGCCCTTGATCTTGGCGCTGTTGAGAAAGCCGGCATCACAGCCCACCAGCAATCCTCCGGGGAAGGTCAGCTTTGGCAGCGACTGGAAACCGCCCTTGTTGATGGCACGGGCACCATAGCCGACACGCTCACCACCGCTCAGGTGTTGTGAAATTACAGGATGGTGTTTCCAGCGCTGGAACTCGTGAAACGGGCTCAGGTGGGGATTGCTGTACTTGAGCGAGACCACATAACCTGCTGCAACGTACTGATCGCCGAAATGATAGAGGAATCCACCGCCACCTGTGCGGTTGTCCAGCGGCCACCCCAGGGTATGCACCACGGTTCCCGGCTTGTGCTGATCGGCCGGCACCGTCCACAACTCCTTGATGCCGATACCGTAGTGCTGCGGATCTGCATTCTTGCGCAGGTCGAATCGCTCGATCAGCTGCTTGCCAAGATGTCCGTGTGCTCCCTCGGCAAACACGGTGTACTTGCCGATCAGTTCATAACCTGCCTGGTATTCCGGCTTTTCCTCACCCTGCTTGTTGATGCCCATGTCGCCGGTGACCACACCGCGCACCGAACCGTCTTCAGCGTAGAGAATCTCGCTGGCCGGAAATCCGGGAAACACGTCAACCTCCAGTGCTTCCGCCTGTTCACCCAGCCATCGGCACAGGCTACCCAGACTGATGATGTAATTGCCGTGATTCCTGACCGTTCTTGGCAGCAGCAAGCCCGGTATCTTCGTCGATTTGCTATCCGAACGCAGATAATGAAATTCATCGCTCGCCACTTCTGTGGTGACCGGTGCACCCTGTTGCTGCCAGTCCGGCATCAACTCAGTGAGTGCATCGGCCTCGAACACGGCACCCGAGAGGATATGTGCACCGATCTCGGATCCCTTTTCTACCAGACAGACACTGAGTTCTGTGCCATTCTCGATCGCCAGTTGTCGCAGTCGTATCGCTGTTGCCAGGCCAGAAGGCCCGCCACCAACCACGACGACATCAAATTCCATCGATTCACGTTCCACATTATTCTCCAGCACGCAGTGAGCTGTGATTATACAGTGGATCAGGCAAGAATTGACCCGGTCATCGGTTTGATCGACTACCGAAAACACGGCAGGCAGCGCAGAACAGGACTGTATGCTTCGGATGCTGTCCGGCTGCATACCAGTGATGGTGAGCGGAGACAAAGCTCGGCTATAATACGCACGCCCAGACAAGCGGATTCAAGTCTATTGATGGTTTCAGAAACGGCAAGTGAACAACCCATATGGCAGCCTGATACCGCACGCGTGCAGAAAAGTGCGATGTGGCGGTTCATTCATTGGGCGGGACAGGTGATCGATCCCGCAATCGTGGATTATTCCAGCCTTCATGCCTGGTCTGTCAGACGGCCTGACCGGTTCTGGGAGGCGGTGTGGGAATTCTGCGAGATTCGTGGAACTGTCGGCTCCAGTCGGGTTGTGGACCATCCCGAAAGAATGCCCGGAGCTGAGTGGTTTCCGGACAGCCGCCTCAATTTTGCCGAAAACCTGCTCGCCGGCGACCCGAATCAGGATGCCCTGCTGTTCTGTGGCGAGAACGGCGTGCGAGAATCGATCACTTATGCCGATCTGAACACGAAGGTTTCTGCGTTGTCATTCTGGCTGCGTTCAGTAGGAGTCAAGTCCGGTGACCGGGTCGCCGGCCTCATGCCCAACTGCACCGAAACCGTGATTGCCATGCTGGCGACGGCCAGTATCGGTGCCATCTGGTCATCCTGTTCACCCGATTTCGGGGTTAACGGTGTGATCGACCGTTTTGGCCAGATCAAGCCCACCGTTCTGTTTTCCTGTAACGGGTATTACTACGGCGGCAAATCATTCCATCTGCATGACAAACTTGCAGAGACCCGGTCACGCCTGCCTGATCTCGAACATCTTGTTATCCACCCGATGCTGGATGACGATGAAACGCCGGCAGTCGAGAATTCACAGCTATTCAGCGACTGCATTGAAACCGGGCAGACATATGCAGCTGGCGAGTCAGCACAATTTGAACAACTGCCGTTCGACCATCCGCTGTACATCATGTACTCATCAGGCACCACCGGTGTTCCAAAATGCATTGTGCACGGTGCCGGTGGCACTCTGCTGCAGCACAAGAAGGAACTGATACTGCACACTGACATTGCCGCCGATGACAAGCTGTTCTATTTCACCACCTGTGGCTGGATGATGTGGAACTGGCTGGTCAGCGGACTGTCCACGGGCGCTACCGTGGTGCTGTACGATGGCAATCCGTTTTACCCGGACCCACACTGTCTGCTTGATCTGATCGACGAGCTGGGCATCACCGTCTTCGGCACCAGTGCCAAATACATCTCGGCACTCGAAAAAGCAGGTGTGGATACCACCCGAACGCATTCGCTCGAAACCCTCAGAACCATCCTGTCGACAGGCTCTCCGCTGGCGCCGGAAAGCTTCGACTATGTCTATCGTGCCATCAGGCATGATGTGGCACTGTGTTCAATTTCAGGTGGCACCGATATTGTCTCCTGTTTCGCGCTTGGCAATCCGGTACTGCCGGTTTACCGCGGGCAGCTGCAGTGTGCCGGCCTTGGCATGAATGTCGAGATTCTCAATGACAGCAACGATGTTGTGTTCAACGAAACCGGCGAACTGAGCTGCGCCACAGTCTTCCCCAGCATGCCGTTGTATTTCTGGAATGATGAGGATGGCGCACGATACCGGAACGCCTATTTCAGTCGTGTCGAGAATCGATGGTGTCATGGCGACTATGCCAGGCTTACCCCCGAGGGAGGACTGGTGATCTATGGCCGTTCGGATGCCACGCTCAACCCGGGTGGTGTACGTATCGGCACGGCCGAAATCTATCGCCAGGTCGAAAAACTCGACGAAGTGATCGAATCCATAGCCGTCGGCCAGAACTGGGGTGATGATGTGCGGGTGATCCTCTTTGTCAGGATGCGCCCGGATACGGTACTCGATGATGAACTGAGGCAAAGGATTCGGCTTCAGATACGCAGTAATACGACGCCCCGACACGTCCCGGCCAGGATCATTCCGGTCGATGATATTCCGCGAACTATTTCCGGGAAAATTGTCGAACTGGCTGTGAGACAGATGATTCATGGCGAGGCAGTGAAGAATACCGATGCCCTGGCCAATCCAGAGGCTCTCGACCTGTACCGGAATCTGGCAGAGCTCGAGACAGACTGATAAACGATTGGTACATTGAAGCCCATGACGAATCATGTACCCTATAGCCTTCGAACCTCAGTAATTTTCTGGGTTTCTTTGGCAATGAGTGATGAATACAAGGCAAGCTGAACCGATGTCACTTTACAGAGAACTGCTGCACCGTCGTGTTTTCCAGATCGTAGGTATCTATCTGGGCGCCATGTTTGTGGCATTTGAATTTACCGACATGATCGTCGAACGCTATGAGCTGTCGACAAAACTGGTGGATTACATCCTGATCGGTTCCCTCTCGATGCTGCCCACAATCATCATGATTGCCTATTTTCACGGCAGACCGGGTGCAGACAAGTGGCACAAGCTTGAGAAGGTCGGCATTCCGCTCAATGTCATGGTCACGGCCGTACTGCTCGGCGTATCGATCAACACCAACCCGGCCGAAGCCACTTCAGAGATCGTCGCACTGACTGATAATCAGGGCAATGTGGTCGCCGAGGTCGAGGTGCCCAAGGCGCAGTACATCAAGCGGGTACTGGTCTCATTCCTCAGCCCCAAGGATCTGGGCAGCCATCAGACCTGGGTCAGCTATGGTCTGCCCTACCTGATCGCAGAGAGCCTGAAGCGGGATGAATACATTCAGAGTGACACCCCGTTCAACAATTACGCCAATGGCATGATCTGGCAGATGAAACGCGCAGGCCATCTCGATGGCCTCAATGTATCCAGCCTGCTGATGCAGGAACTGGCCACACGCTACGGCTTCGACTACTACATCAGCGGTGAAGTGAGCATTGACGAGACTAATCAGTTCAAGGCCCGGATCCAGCTGCACGACAGTGACACCAATGCCATTCTCGATGAACGCGAGATCGGCAATTCCGATCTGTTCGAACTGGCCAATGCCATCAGCTCGACCGTATCCACACTGCTGGCTGACGAATCCCAGGAAACTCAGATCCGCAGTGAGATCAAGGTTCAGGAAATTCTGACCAGCAGCATCGAGGCGCTGGAGGTACTGGTTCGGGGCAAGATTGAACTGCTGCTCAATGACACCACCGAAGTGGCCATCACCTTCTGGCAGGAAGCCGTCACCATCGATTCCGAATTTGCTCAGGCCTATTACGAACTGGCCGACCTGTATGCCGACAACAACCGGTTCGAGGAGGCTCGCCAGCCATTGAAGATGGCCATGGCCAAGAATCACAAGCTGGACGTTTCTGACCGCTACCAGTCTCAGGCAATGAGTTACATGCTGCGTGGACGATTCGCAAAGTCGCTGGCCGTATACGATTCCTGGCGCATCAACCAGCCAGACAGCTTTGAGGCGCATCTGAACTACGCCTATGCCCTGCTCTGGAATGGCGGACAGACCGAGGACGTGATCGCATCATTTATCCGCGCACTGGAACTGAACCCGAGGGCAGACTGGATCTACATGAACCTGGCCGAACAGTATCAGGTCACGAAGGATTACGACCGAGCCATTGCGATGCTGGAGAAACACCACGAAGAGCGTCCCAATGAGTACACTTCTCTGGTGACCATTGGTGACATCCTGACCCTTCAGGGCAAACTCGATGAAGCTCAGGCGTATTACCAGCGGGGCAGCACAACCGATGCCAAGATGGTCACTCCCATCAAGAAAATGGCTGAGAACTCGTTTCGCCGTGGCGATCTGGACCTGGCACAGAGCCATCTTGAAGATATCGAATTCAATGCCGCCGCGCCACGCCAGCAGGCTGTCTATCATCGCACCAATGGCGCGATGCTGATGGCACGCGGCCAGCATAGTCTGGCACTGCCTGAATACGAGAAAGCCTGGGCACTGGCAGTATCCGACAATATGTTTGATCTGATTCTCGACAAGCTGCAATACATCCCCCTGTACTACCAGGCGGGCCGGGGAGATGAAGTCGCCGGTATTATCGAAGAGGCATCACCCTTCTTTGCGCCACCACTGGATCGCCTGGCGGAATTGGGGGTTATGATGGTGAGCCTGGCCGAGGGTGATCTCGAACAGGCCGAGAAAAGCCGGATCGACCTTGAAAGAACCATCGAGCAGATGCAGCGTAATGATCTGCTGTTCAAGACCGAGATGACTGGTGGCATTATCCGCAATGCACAGGGCGAGTACGCCGAGGCCATCGGCTTTCTCGAAAATGCACTGCAGATCAGTGAATCGAGCATACATGGCACCAAGATCGCCATTGAATCCGATCATTACATTATCCTCACCGAACTTCAGTACGCGTACCTGATGTCCGGCGATATCGAAAAATCGATTGAAACGGGCGATCTCATCAGGATGACCTGGCCCTTCCATCCCCAGGCAAACCTGATGCTGGCACGCGCATATCTGGAACAATCGGATACTGATCAGGCACGTGATGCCTACGCACGATTCTCGAAGGTCTGGGCATCATCCGAGCCTGACGGTCTTGTCGATCGACTTAATGCCGAAGTCCAGCCCTTGCTTTAGCAGCACGATTTTCCGATCATGACGCATCGCAATGATGCCGGGTGCGTTCCTGGCTGACGACACAAACCATGAGCAATCAGACGGATATAAACAGCGCAGAACAGCAGGCCATTGCGCTGTTGAGGCAATCGAATTTCAACGACGACAACTTCCGACAGGCACTCGGCATACTGGACCAGGCCATCGACCAGGGTTCGATGCTGGCGATGCACATCAAGGGCGATGTTCATCTGCAGCACCCACGTCTGCCACATGCCGACAGTGTCGCCTTCCAGTGTTACAGTGGCGCCGCTGCTGCTGGCATTCCGGAAAGCATCGAGCGGCTGGCAGACTGTTTTCTGACCGGCTACGGCACCCGCCAGGATGACACCAGAGCCCGGCAGCTGACAGCTTCGCTCGCAAACCAGTGCAACCCGGATGCCATGGTCAGCCTGGCCTACATGTTGAGTGTGGGTATGGGTTCTTCCGTTGACCTGGCCGAATCATCTCGACTGCTGCTACAGGCGGCCGCTTTCGGTAACACGCTGGCATTCCGCCTGCTGGGCGAACGCTACTGGCATGGTGTGGGCGTCGAAGCATCAGCCTCATTGTCAATTGCCTGGCTGGAACTGTCACGCTTGCGCGGCTTTCCGGACAGCGAGAAGAGAATCCGGACCATCCTGGATCAACTCAGAAACACGCAAGCTGACGAATATCAGGCAATCCACCAGCGAGGACTGACCCTGGCTGACAAATTGCGCCAGGCCCTGCAGCAACTGCCTCAGAAGCTGGATCACTTCCACCAGAAGGCAGATCCGGGAGCGCAGACCTATTTCGACGATCTGGCCGGACTGGTGATGGCCAATCTGACCGAATCGAATATCCAGGGCTTGTCAGCGATCGAAACTGACGTGCAACACGCGTCGTCTCTGCTGATCGCAACACCACAGTTTGCACCCTTGTCACAGTCACCCCGAGTATTGACTGCGGACAATTTCATCACCAACGAGGAAAACGTACTGCTGCTGTCCACCGCACTGCCATTGCTGAAACAGACTTCTGAAATCAGGGAAGCGGGGCAGCATCTGGAAATTGATGCCTTTGATGGCGCCTGTGCCATGATGTCAGCCAACCTGACACCACCTGTGGTACGCATGGTATTGCGACGATTTGCAGCCGCGGTGGATCTGTCACCGATGAACTTCGAACCCGCTTCAGTATTGCGGTACAGCTCTGGTGATGAGTACAGCCCTCACCTGGACAGCTTTGATAACGAACGAATCAGGCGGCATGAACTGAGTGGCGATTTTGGCGGGCAGCGCATGATCACCACGCTGGTCTATCTGATCGAGCCCGATGATGGGGGTGAAACCGAATACCCGCTTTCGGATCTGCTTGTACCGGTGAGACGAAACACGAGCACCATTCATTTCAACGCGCACGAAAACGGTGAGCAGGACCCGCAATCACTACATGCATCCAGGCCGGTGAAGTCCGGTGAGAAATGGCTGTTCCGGTCTTCTGCCAGACAGTTCAGTCTGTACCGGCAACCACAATCGATGACGGGCTGAAGCCAAGATAGCCGGCAACATCAGTGACCCCTGATGTCACCATTGTATCGATTTCCCGCTTCAGGGCAGGGCTGACTGTGAGGCTCAAACGCTCCTCGTCTGACGGCACGATCGTGCCCAGTTCATAGATGTTCTGATAGCCATAGGCGTAAAGCGTGATAAACGTCGGGATGTTCAGTGCACCGACAATGGTTTTGCTCTGCAGCGAACTCTGCTGGCTGAAGAAATTGTTGTTGCAGTAGATCAGGATCCGGGTGTCCTTGTCTGCGATCACCCTGGCCAGCTTTTCTTCGGTGAAGTCGGAAAAATTCAGGTGCACCGCACCGGTAATGTGCAGGGTGTCATAGGCCCACTTGCTGCGCGTGTCGAGAATGATGGTATTTGGTTCCTCAGACAGATCCAGAAAACGATCAAGCCCCACCAGTCGGCCCTCACGATAGGCGGCCACTTCCGCCGATACTTCCATGAAGCCCTCGAAATCGACCTCACTGGGCTGTTCCGAAACCGGTACAGCGGCCATTACTGACATTGAAATGAATACCGAAAGAAGAGCAAATACACGCATGATCGTTTCCCTGTTGATCGTCGTTACGCGATTTGACGCCGAATTGGCGGAAATGTTCCCCTGATGATCTGGAATCGCCGTGAGCTCAGTTGACGCCGAGCTTCAGCTCCAGCATGGCCTTGTCCGAACCGGGACTGCTCGATCAGACGTGGTTCGAGCACGAAGACACGATCGGCCAGGGCCTCGTCAATATCAATCAGGGCCACCTTGACAGCCTGAGCCCGACGGGTTGCCATTTGCAGCAGTTCACTCTCGTCAACCACATATTCTGCCAGTGCAGACTCGAGCATTTCGCTTTCATCTGGCACGGCACTGACGGTGTCATCAGTGGCCGGCACCTGCGTGGATGGTTGCATTGTGACTTGCTCACGCATGTGCTGAATGATCGCTTCCCTGTTCCCTGGCTCAAGCCCGTTCGCTTTTGCATACTGAGCCAGCTGCAACTGTCGGCCGTCAAGATTTCGGTAGGCATGACCTGGCACATCCAGTCTCAGACCCGGACGCTTGTTGAGCAGATCGGCTATCGCCTTGAGCTGGCCTTCGGCATCCGCCAGATCAGACGATGCCGCATCGAAAGCGACGAACTGCATGTCTTCCGAACCGCCCGGAACCAGTTTTGACAGCAGCGTAAACGGCGAGGCTACGGTTTTCAGCAGCAGGTTCATGATGGCCCGGAAGACGATGCTGCCAATCCTGAACTCGGGATCATCAAGCTCGCCCGACACCGGCACCGACAACTCGATGTTGCCATCGGAATCCTTCAGCAATGCAACGGCCAGGTCCAGAGGCAGCGAGACTGCATCGGCAGACTCGACAGTATCACCCAGATCAATCTGACCGAGTCGAATGGTGTTCGAGCCGCTCAGTTCCCTGCCCTTGATCCTGTAATCGAGATCCAGACCCAGTTGTCCACGATTCATGAGGCGACCGATGTACTTGCCGGCATAGGGGTTGAGCGAGGTCAGCTCGACGTTGCTGGTAGAGATGACCAACTCGGTGTCGTGCTCGAATCTCAATGGCGAAATTCCACCGGATACCGATACGCCGGTATAACCATCGATGATCGCATTCATGTCGACCCGGGCAGGTGTTTCATTCCGGTTGGTGAGACCCTCGATACGACCGGAGATGTCAGACATATTCATCAGATAGTCCGGATCGGTGGAATCATCACGAAAACTGATCTGGCCTGCGTTGATCTGTAGTGTGTCGAGACTCAGCTGCAACTCGTCGCCTGCGGTTTCGACATGTGCCGAGCTTGCGGTGGCCGCATCCTGCGGATCACTGTTCAATGGCTCAGTCAGGCCTTCGAGATTACTGACTGATTGCGCATCCACACTGAGACTGAACAGCGGACGATCGAGTACCAGCTGATCGATGCTGACCCGCGCAGGGCCGTCACTGAACTCAAAGGAATCAAGTGAGATGGATTCCAGCTGCAGCAGTTCGTTTCGATCCGATTCACT